>NZ_JAPWAZ010000001.1:0-1141429 GCF_041433145.1 Neisseria sp. 27098_8_158 | reverse complement strand
TCGGTCCGCTCGGCCAACTTGCGTGCGGCGCATGCTGCGCTGCTGGAAAATGCGCGCTTTATGGAGCAGTTCTACGCGAAAAAGGGCAGCTTTAAGCTGACGTCGACGAAGTGGCCGGAACTGCCGGTGAAGGAGGCGGGCGGTTTCTGTATCAGGATGAGCGGTCAGGCTAAGGGCATCCTGGAGGGTAAGTTTACCTTGAAGGCGGTGGCGCTGGATAGGGAAGCGGAGCCGAGGGTGCTGCGTTTGAACGAGTCGCTGACGGCGGTGGTATGCGGGAAGATGAAGGGGAAGGGCAGCTGTACGGACGGTGAGGAGATATTTAGGGGCAATGATGCGGAGTGTAAGCCTTTTATGGGGTGACAATAGAGTGGAAAGGAGATAAGAGAGTAAAAAGGACGTGGGGTACACGCCCTTTGAGGAGAATGAAGGGAGCGATTATTCGCTCCAGCTGACTATGCCTAGCATCCAAGTAAGGAGAATCAGACCACCAAATACAATACGGTAGTAGGCAAAAGGCACATAGTTTTTACTGGAGACAAATTTCAGCAAAGCTTTTACTGCCAATAAACCGGCAATAAATGCTGCGATAAAACCGATGGCAATTTGTCCGACATCTTGCAAGGTAAAAAGTTTGTAGTTTTTTAAAATGTCGTAACCTGTGGCCGCAATCATCATTGGTACAGCAAGGAAGAATGAAAATTCGGTAGCCGTTTTACGTTCCAGTCCCCATAGCATACCGCCCATGATGGTACTGCCTGAACGTGATGTCCCAGGGATAAGGGCACAAATTTGGGCGCATCCTACAACAAATGCGTCAATTGGGCGCATATCATCGACATGGTTGACTTTAGGTTTTGCTGTTGCTTGGCGTTTTTCAACCCATAAAATGAAGAAGCCTCCCAGTGCCAGCATGGTAGCAACGGTAATCGGGTTGAAAAGATACAATTTAATTTGTTTACTGAATAAGAGGCCAACAATCGCAGCGGGGATGAATGCGATAAATAAATTCAGCACAAAGCGATTGGCTGTTCGCTCTTTGCCTAGTCCTTTTATGATATGGATAAATCGTTGGCGATATTCGAATACGACGGCTAATACGGCACCGAGCTGGATGGCAATTTCGAATACTTTACCGTTACTTTGGAAATTCATTAAGTCGCCGAATACAATCAAGTGACCGGTACTTGAAATAGGGAGGAACTCGGTTAAACCTTCGATAATACCGAGAATAAGTGCTTTAAATAAAATCAGAATGTCCATAAGTTTTCAGACGGCCTTGAGGCCGTCTTTCTTTTGTTGAATAGTTAAAGTGGTTTTGAGGATTGTTCGCGACGGGCTTTGACGATGAGGTCATCTATGGTTTTCATACCGACTTTCCAGTCGCCACCATTGAAATTGACTTTGTATTTACCACCGACAATGACAGTTGGTGTGTTTTCAATTCGATAAGTTTCCGTCAATTGCTGCATTTTTGCAGCAGCCGACGCGGCAGCAGGGCTATTGTAGGCTTGAAGCAGTTTTTGACTGTCAAAACTTGTCTGTTTACCAACCCATGATCGGAATACATTTGCATCAGCCAGGTTGATTTTTTGTTCGTAAACTGCTTTGAAGATGACTGGATTGGCCTGATATTTTAAACCTGAAAGATTGACGGCAGCGGCTACTTTGGCCAAGCCTAACATTTCAGGCATCCAAACGACGTGTTCTGTCCGTAAGGAAACATCTTTGGCAAAGGTTTTGCTGTGTTGCAACAAAACGGGATCGAGATGGTAACAATGGACGCAGAAGTAGCCGAAAAATTCTAGCACTTCAATTTTTCCGGCTTGTTGCTGCGGAATAGGGCGACTGAGGACAGTATAGTCCACGCCCTCGGTAGCAGCCTGCGCACTCAGACTGAGCAGGCTCAG
This sequence comes from Neisseria sp. 27098_8_158, assembly GCF_041433145.1. NCBI lineage: Bacteria > Pseudomonadati > Pseudomonadota > Betaproteobacteria > Neisseriales > Neisseriaceae > Neisseria > Neisseria sp. 27098_8_158. The sequence goes on along the minus strand of NZ_JAPWAZ010000001.1, from coordinate 1,139,519 downwards.
GCTGAGTGCGGAAATGGTTTGTTTTATATGCTGCTTCATCAGTGATTCCATTATTTGCTAGAACGAATCAAGCTGTTGATATTATGGCCTTGCAGGTTTTTTTGCAGTTTTACAGCGGCTTCCTGCGGCATGGTATTACTTTGAACTCGGTAAATGGTTTTGTCGCCGTTTTGCGATTCAACCACTTTGGAAGAAACACCTAAAATAGCTAGTTTTGCACGTTGTGAGTCTGCGCTGGAGCGGTCTGCATATGAACCAAGTTGCAGGAAGGCTTTTTTACCGCTGTTCACAGCTGCTTCGGCTTTTTCTGCTGACTGTTTACTTGCAGTGTTGCTGCTTTCTTTTGTTGTAGAGGCATTTGCTGCTTTACGTGCTTTTTCGATGCTGCCGCTGTTGAGGATTTGCTCAGGTGTCGGCTTGTTTTGTTTTTTGACTTCGGCTGCTTTTTTCTCAGCCAATTTGCGCTCGGCACGCTCTTTTTGTTTGTCGGTCAGTTGGTCGGCTGCTTTTTTATCTTTTGCAGTTTTATCAGTAGCTTCTTTTTCAGCTTTGGCTTTTTCTGCGCGTTTTTTCTCTAATTCGGCTTTTTTCTCGGCCAGTTTTTTCTTGGTGGCTTCTTTTTCTGCTTCCGTTTTTGCGGCTTTTTCTTTGGCTTCACGTTCGGCTTTGTCGACGGCAGTTTTGTCTGCTCTTTCTTTGGCTTCGCGTTCGGCTTTGTCGGCGGCGGCTTTTTCAGCTTTTTCTTTAGCTTCGCGTTCGGCTTTTTCTGTTTCAGCTTTATCCGCTTTTTCTTTGGCCTCGCGATCGGCTTTTTCCTGAGCCTCTTTTTCTGCTTGAGCTTTCTCTTCAGCTTCTTTGGCAGCCTTTTCAGCCGCTTCTTTTGCTTTGGCTTCTTTCTCCGCCGCTTCTTTTTCAGCTTTGGCTTTTTCTTCATCTGCTTGGCTGGACGAGTTGTCGGTAGCTGGGCGTTTCTCTGCTTTGTCCTGAGGTTTCAGGATTTCAGGTTCTTCGCTTTGTTTAGGCTGAGTCAGCTCTTTGAAAACGTTTTGGTTGCCTTGGTTCAAGAAGAACAAAATACCGGCAATAATACCTGTTGCCAGTATCAGGCCGAAAAAGAAACCGGCCAAGCCTTTGCCATATTGTGTAGATTTTTTCATGACTTACCTTGTAATAATGTGTTCAGACGGTCTGAAGGGAGACTGTCTGAGTTTGGATTCGATATTTTATCAATAACCGTTATGGACGGCAAAATCCTGATGCTTTGTTTACTCTAGTTTTACTTAAACATAAAGATTCAGGCCGTCTGACAAGTTAAAGGGCGCGACGGAAGCCGATGGCTTTCATCACATGGGTTTTGCTGACTTCTTCATCACCCGCCAAATCGGCCAGCGTACGGGCGACGCGCATGATGCGGTGGAAACTTCGGGCGGAAAGGGACAGTTTTTCGAGCATAGTTCCCAAGGCTTCTTGCGCTTCTTTTTGAATACGAGCTTTGCCATCGAGCTCGCCGACACTCAGTTCTGCATTGACTTTGCCTTGTCGGTTGTATTGGATTTTGCGTGCGGCGGTAACGCGTTCCAATACGGTAGCACTGGATTCGCCTGCTTCCTGTTGCATCAACTCGGCAGCGGAAAGGCTGGGTACTTCGATGGTTAAATCAATACGGTCGAGCAATGGCCCTGAAATTTTGTTGCGGTAGCGGGCAACGCTTTCAGGCGTGCAGCGGCAAGGTTTGGATGGATGACCAAGATAGCCGCAAGGGCAGGGGTTCATGGCGGCGACAAGTTGGAACTTGGCTGGATAAACTGCTTGGCGTGCGGCGCGGGAAATATGGATTTCGCCGTTTTCCAAAGGTTCGCGCAACACTTCTAATACTTTACGGTCAAACTCGGGCAATTCGTCTAAAAACAACACACCGTGATGTGCCAATGAAATTTCGCCCGGACGCGGGTCTGAACCACCACCTACCATGGCAGCCGAGCTGGCGCTGTGATGAGGGCTGCGGAAAGGGCGGTTACTGTCGAGTTGCTGTTGATGGTTGGGCAGGAGCGAACGCAATGCCCATACTTCGACTAATTCGTCTTCGGTCAAAGGCGGAAGGATGCCGGGCAAACGTTGCGAAAGCATGGATTTGCCCGTACCCGGCGGACCCATCATCAGCAGGCTGTGTCCGCCTGCCGCTGCGATTTCCAAAGCAAGGCGGGCGGTATGCTGGCCTTTAACATCAGCTAAATCAGGAATTTTACTTTGTTCAGACGGCCTTTGTGGCAGTTTGCATTCGGTTTGTGTCAACGGTTCGATGCCGTTTAAATGGGCGGCCACTTCACCCAAAGAACGCGCTCCATAAACCGCGATACCGCGCATAACGGCAGCCTGTTCGGCATTTTCTTGCGGCAATACAAACGAACGGCCTGCCTGCATTCCCTGCCATGCCATGGCCAGTGCACCGCGCACGGGACGCAGCAGGCCGGATAGCGCCAATTCTCCGGCAAACTCATATTGGGAGAGCTTTTCAGGATTGATTTGTCCCGATGCGGCAAGAATGCCTAAGGCAATCGGCAAATCGAAACGGCCGGATTCTTTTGGGAGGTCGGCCGGTGCGAGGTTGACGGTAATTTTCTTGGCGGGAAAGTCGAAGCCGCTTTGGATAATGGCGGCACGCACACGGTCGCGGCTTTCTTTAACTTCAGTATCGGGCAAACCGACGATATTGAAATGTGGCAAGCCGTTGGCAAGGTGGGCTTCCACTTCGACCAACGGCGCATTCATGCCGCTTAAGGCGCGGCTGTAAACCAAAGCAAGCGACATGTTTCAGACGGCCTTATTCGGCAGCTTCAGTTTGTTGTTTGATTTCGGCAACAGCTTCTTCTGCAGCAGCTTCGGCCGCTTTCAAAGCAGCTTCTTCAGGCTCTTGAGCGGCTTCGAGTTTGGCCAAACGGGCTTCCAATTCAGCCAGTTTGGTACGGGTTTTAATCAAAACCTGTTGTTGGATGTCGAATTCTTCGCGGGTCACCAAATCCATGCGGTTGAATGCGCTGCCGAGCATGGCTTTAACGTTTTTTTCCATGTCTTTGGCAGGGCTGTTGGCGATGGTTTCGCTGATTTTGGAGCTGACTTCTTCAAAAAGTTGTTTGCCGAACATAATCCGTATCCTTTATTCAGAATGTATATAGAAATTCAAGTGGCTATTGTATAAGGAAAAAGGCCGTCTGAAAACGGGAATTTTGAGACGGCCTTTGCTTTCTATCGTAAATATTCCGTGTATTTTAACGTTCAACACGGGCTTCAAAAATAGACATCAGCCAAGCGCCGCCTGTGAAGCCTTTGCATGAGCCGGTGGTGTGTTCCTCACTGCGGACAAACGTTTTACCGTCCCACACCGCTGCATTGCCAGACCAGCAGTCGCCGATCCCTCGGCCTTTGAAGCTGCCGCTAAGGGTGGCTGTTTTCTCATCGAATCCGCCGTGACCGCCGTATGTCATTGGCGGCAGCACTTGTTCGATTTTGGTTAATTCTTTGTTGGCAATGGCATAGTAGCCGCCGGTTTGATAGGCTCCGCCGATACAGATGGCCTCTACCAATACTTGTTGTTTGTTGAGCGGATAAATACTTAGGCTGCGATTCCAATCCATGTGCTCTTTATCATGCAGGGCGGGGCAGTAATTGTCATCGTCAGTGGGAGCATAGTTGTTGCTGTCTCGCAGCAGTTTCATGACGGCATTGTGGCGCGACGTGTTTTGCTCCAGCGTATCGCTTGCTTTTTGTAGTACGGCAACGGCACGGATAACGGGTTTGGGTTGAGGATTGAGGACTGCCTGATTGCTGTTGCCTTTGCGTATCAGCGCGGAAGGTGTGTTCAGACGGCCTTGGAATTCATCCGCTTTCAACATTGCCGCCGCTGCGCCTTTGTCGGACAAATGCCATTCATATTTTCCAGATCGGATGCTGATTTTGCTCTCTTTTTTCAATGCTTCGAGTAAGGCACTGGTTTGCGCGCTGCTCAATTTGCCTTGGCCTTTTTTGTTCAACGCCAATTTGCCCAGTGATTTACCGTTCAATACTAATTCGTTGCGGGTTGCAATGCTGGCGAGTTGTGTGTCATCGTCATTAAATGACAGCAAGGAAACTTCGCCAATTACGGCGGCATTCGCCCCTGCTTGTCGGGTAAACAGGATAGAAACCGGCGGTTCTGTTTCATCTGCCTGATATCCGGCAAGACGGCAGGTGCCGGTATTGTCGCAAGCAATGTCCCAGTCTTTGTAATTTTGATAAAAGCCTTGAGGCGGAGCAGCCAGTGCGGTGGCAGGCAAAACAGCCAGCAGCCATTTTTTCATGATGTATGCTTTCAGTTTTATTTATGTAGATTCACAAGGAAAGCATAGCAATCCAAAATTTCATTGCACTGTTTTTGTGAAAATACGATGTGTCGTTCGTAAAAAGGTTTTGAATATTTAGATGTAAAAAGGCCGTCTGAAACTCCCGTTCAGACGACCTTTATTGTTTTTCTACACGCCTGCGGCTGCTTTCAATGCGGCTGCTTTGTCGGTGCGCTCCCAAGTAAATTCAGGCTCCTCGCGGCCGAAGTGGCCGTAGGCGGCGGATTTGCTGTAAATCGGGCGCAGCAGGTCGAGCATTTGGACGATGCCTTTAGGGCGCAGGTCGAAATGTTCGCGAACCAGGGCAATCAGTTTTTCTTCGCTGATTTTGCCGGTGCCGAAAGTATCGATGGAAATCGAAGTCGGTTCGGCAACGCCGATGGCGTAGGAAACTTGGATTTGACATTGGGTCGCCAAACCGGCGGCTACGATGTTTTTTGCAACATAACGGCAGGCGTAAGCGGCGGAACGGTCCACTTTGGACGGGTCTTTGCCGGAGAATGCGCCGCCGCCGTGCGGAGCTGCGCCGCCGTAGGTATCGACGATGATTTTACGGCCGGTCAAACCGCAGTCGCCTTGCGGGCCGCCAATAACGAAGCGGCCGGTCGGGTTGATCAGGTATTTGGTTTCGTCGGTCAGCAGTTCAGACGGCAGAACCGGTTTGATGATGTGTTCGATCACGGCGTTTTTCAGCTCTTCGTAACTGATAGACGGATCGTGCTGGGTAGACAGGACGACGGTGTCGATGCGTTTTACTTTGCCGGTTTCGCTGTCGTAAACCACGGTCAGTTGGGCTTTGGCATCAGGGCGCAGCCAAGGCAGGCGGCCGTCTTTGCGCAATTCGCTTTGGCGTTGCATCAGGCGGTGGCTGTAATAGATGGCAAACGGCATCAGGGTAGGGGTTTCGTCGCAGGCGTAGCCGAACATCAAACCTTGGTCACCCGCGCCTTGGTTCAGGTCGATGCCTTCGCCTTCGTTCACGCCTTGGGCGATGTCCGGAGATTGTTGGTCGTAGTACACGCCGACTGCGCAGCCGTTAGCGTCAAAGCCCAGCTCGGAGGAGTTGTAGCCGATGCGTTTGATGGTTTCGCGTGCGACTTTGATGTAGTCCACTTGGGCAGTAGTAGTAATTTCGCCTGCCAATACGCACAAGCCTGTGTTGACCAAGGTTTCGGCGGCGACACGCGCTTTGGGGTCTTGCGCCAAGATGGCATCCAAAATCGCATCGGATACTTGGTCGGCAACTTTATCCGGATGGCCTTCGGATACCGATTCGGAAGTAAACAGATATTCGCTCATTGCTATTCTTTCATTAAAAACAGGCTGCTGTGTTTTCAGACGGCCTTTTATTTCGGACAGCGGAAATCATAACAAAAACTCCGCTTTTTCTCTATACAAGTGAGAAATATTCGCACTTGCCTGCTGTTTCGGAATCCTGTTGCACGTTTCTTACAGGCAAAAAAATTCCCGCATTAAGCGGGTTTGGATTGCTCTGGCGAGCCACATCGGTTTTTCAACCGTCCACCTTACCTTTCCGTTTGAAAAGCAGGTTGGCATGGAATTCCCAACTCTTAATGCAGCGCGGATAGTAGCAGAAAAGCAGGTGTGCCGCAATATATTTGCCCGAAGTCTGTTTTGTTCAGACGGCCTGTTTCGTTTACAATCTGTCCACTTCATTTTGGTAAAACCTTATGCAAACGCTTGTTACCTTTGTTTTTAAATTTTTGGCCGCGCTGCCTTTGGCTTGGTTGCACAAATTAGGCAACCTACTCGGCAGTTTGGGTTTCCGCGTGCTGTCGAAAGATCGCCGGCGGGTATTCGAAAACATGAAACTTGCCGGATTGAACCCGACGGACGAGGCGGTAAAAAAAGTTTTTCGTGAAACGGCAAAAGGTGGCTTGGAATTGCCGGTGGCGTTTTTCAGACGACCTGAGGAAATTGAAAACCTGTTTGTCAGCGTCAATGGTTGGGAACATGTTCAGACGGCCTTGAGCGCGGGTGAAGGTTTGCTGTTTATCACGCCGCACATCGGCAGCTATGATTTGGCGGGCCGCTACATCAGCCAGCAACTGCCGTTTCCGCTGACGGCGATGTACAAACCGCCTAAAATCAAGGCTTTTGATGCGGTGATGCAGGCAGGGCGCGTGCGCGGCAAAGGCAAGACTGCGCCGACCAGTATTCAGGGCGTCAAACAAATCATCAAAGCGCTGCGCGGCGGCGAAGCGACCATTGTGTTGCCGGATCATGTGCCGTCTCCGGAAGAAGGCGGCGACGGCGTGTGGGTAGACTTTTTCGGCAAACCTGCCTACACCATGACGTTGGCGGGCAAGCTGGCGCAAGTCAAAGGCGTAAAGGCTTTGTTTTTCTGCGGCGAGCGTTTGCCCGACGGCAAAGGCTTTGTCCTGCACATCGAGCCTTTGCGCGGCGAATTGAACGGCGATAAGGAGAACGACGCGCGCGTGATCAATGAAAATACCGAATATTGGATACGCCGTTTTCCGGAACAATATTTGTTTATGTACAATCGCTACAAACATCCCGAAGGCGCGCCTTTCCCGCCGGAAATATAGGCTTGCCGAATGTAAAAAACCTGCTTGGACTCAAGCAGGTTTTGTATTTGGTCGGAATGAGAGGATTCGAACCTCCGATCCCTTCGTCCCGAACGAAGTGCGCTACCGGGCTGCGCTACATTCCGAATGTGGGAAATTATAGGATAGGAGAAGCCGGTTTGTACAGGGGTCGATAAATAATTAATAATTGGCTGCCGATGGGTTTGTTTTAGGCCGTCTGAAGCGATGTGTTTCAGACGGCCTGTGTTTTTGTTTGCCGCTTCTGCTGAAGCATTTGTCCTAATGGCATTATAATGTGGGCAATTGTTTTTTAGATTGTCTGTTATGTTTTATCTTTATCAGTCCGACCGTTTGGAAGCGCTTGCCGAAATGTGCGCGCATATTCATCAGGCCTTGCCCTTGGATTCTGTATTGGCGCAGGAAGAAGTGGTGGTGCAGAGCCAGGGGATGCGGCGTTATCTGAATGTGTTTTTTGCGCGCAAACTCGGCGTGGCGGCGAATTTGAAGTTCAGCCTGCCTGCCGGTTTGGCGTGGCAGCTGATGCGTAAATTGGTTCCCGATGTGCCGCCGCTCAGCCCGTTTTCGCCTGAGGTCATGCGTTGGCGTTTGCTGGATTTGTTCCGCAGCGAGGCGTTTCAGACGGCCCCGGAATACGAAAACGTGCGCTTGAAGCTGGAAAGTTATTTGCATAGTTCGGCATCGGCGGATTATCAGCTTGCCGGACAGATGGCGGATATTTTCGACCAATATTTGGTGTACCGCCCGGATTGGATTGATGCGTGGCAGGCTGGGAAGCTGCTGGGTTTGGGCGATGATGAGGATTGGCAGGCGCGGCTGTGGCGTTATTTGGACGATGGCAGCCAATCTGCGCCGCACCGCGTGGCCTTGTGGGAAAAGCTGTTGGCGCAGTTGGATAAATCGGTCTTGCCGCAAAGGTTTTTTGTATTCGGCATTTCGACAATGGCGCCGATGTATTTACAACTGCTGCACCAAATTTCCAAGCATTGCGATGTGTTTGTGTTTGCACTCAATCCGAGCAGCCAATATTGGGGCGAGGTTATCGACGAGGCGCAGATTTTGAAAAGGGGTGATGAGGCGGACTTGTCGCAGGCAGGGCATCCGCTGTTGGCTTCTTTGGGCAAGCAGGGACGCGATTTCTTTGATTTTCTGTCGGAAGTGGAAACCGAGCAGGATATTCAGGTTTATGAAGAGGGAAAAGACGATACCTTGTTGCATTGCCTGCAAAACGATATCCAAAACTTAATCATGCCGTCTGAACGCTTGTATCAACAGGAAGAAAGCGAAGTAGGCGCGCAGTCGGCTTTGGTTCAGGTTCACGATGCGGATGGCAATCCAGTGAGTGTCGAGCCGGACAAATTGTTGAATGACGGCTCCATTAAAATCGTCGCGGCCCACAGCCCTTTGCGCGAATTGCAGATTTTGAAAGAAGAGCTGTCGCTGGTGTTGCAAAAAAATCCCGACTGGCAGCCGCACGATATTGCCGTGTTGACACCGAACATTGAGCCGTACAGCCCGTTTATCGAAGCTGTTTTCGGACAGGAGCAGGCAGGCAGCCAGGCTTTGCCGTATTCGATTTCGGATGTGAAGCTCAGCCGTCGTCAGCCGTTGCTGTATGCTTTGGCGCAAACTTTGGACTTGCTGGAAAGCCGGTTTGAAGTAGACAAGGTTTTGCCTTTGCTGGAAAGCCGGTTGGTGCTGCAACGCTTCGGTTTGAGCGAGGAAGATGTGCCACTGCTGCATGAGACTGTTGCCGGATTAAATGTGCATTGGGGTTTGGACCAAACCATGCGCGAGGGTAAAGACAACCTCTTTACTTGGCAGCAGGCGGTAGAGCGTTTGGCCTTGGGCTGGATGCTGCCTGAAGGCGGCAACGGTATGTGGCAGGGAGTGAGCGCGTGGCATAGCAATGTCAACCAGTTGGACGTGTTCAGCGGTTTTGCCGAATTTGTCCGTACTTTGGCCGATATGGCGGCGCAATGGCAAGAGCCTGCCAATGTGGAAAGCTGGGTGCAGCGTTGTCGAGATTTGCTGGAGAAAATGTTTGCTCCGGATACGGACGACCAATACGCCAAGCAACAGTTTGAGCAATCTTTGGCGAAATGGCAGGAAGAGGCCCAGTTGGCCGAATTTGACGGATTGTTGCCGTGTAAAACCGTTATCCGCCATATCCGCCGCTTTTTGGACAGCGAAAGCCAAGCCGGATTTTTGAGCGGTGGCATTACTTTTTGCAGTATGGTGCCGATGCGCAGCCTGCCGTTTAAAATGGTTTGCCTGTTGGGTCTGAATGACGGCGATTTTCCGCGCAATACCAAAGCGGCAGTGTTCGACCTGATTGCCAAACATCCGAAAAAAGGCGACCGCGCCCGCCGCGACGACGACCGTTATCTTTTCCTTGAAGCCTTAATCAGCGCACGTGAAATGCTGTATTTGTCTTATATCGGCCGCGATATACGCAATGATGCCGAGTTTGCGCCGTCTTCGTTAATCAGCGAGCTGCTGGATACCATTGCCGCCATGACGGGGAAAAGTGGGCGCGAGTTGTCGGAGAAATGGGTGAAACATCATCCGTTGCAGGCGTTTTCACGCCGTTATTTCCAAAAGGATGCGCTTTCAGACGGCCTCTTCAGTACGCGCCAAGATTACGCCGATGCATTGAACCAACCGTCAGCGGAAGCGCAGCCGTTTTTCTGTGAGGCCTTAAGTCAGGAAGAACCTGGCAAAACCATTCATCAGGGCGAGCTCGTCAGTTTTTGGCGCAATCCTGTCAAAGTTTGGCTAAAGAAAAATTTAAGCTGGGATCAGCCGTATCTGGACGGCGCATGGGAGTCTGCTGAACCGTTTGAACCGCAACATGAAGGTCGGATTGCCGATGCCTATTTGGATGCGCGGCGCAAAGGTGAAGATTTTGAAGATACGGCCATTCGGCTGAATGCAGAAAGTCTGATGCCGGTAGGCGAGTTGGGCGGTTTGTGGCAGAAGCAGTATCAGATATCTGCGAAAAACGTGGATGCCGAGTTGATACGCAGTAACAAAAGGCCGTCTGAACCTTATGAAGAATCCTTTGACGACTTGGTTTTACAAGGCACCATCAGCAATCTTTACGAATGCGGCCGCATTGTGTTCCAAAACCAAAAAGACAATGCGCCCAACCGCATTGCTCGTTTATTGGAGCATTTGATTTTTTGCGCCGTCGCCCCTAAATCCGTTGAAAGCCGACAAACCTATATTGTCAGCTTGGGGCAGACCGAAACCTATGCCGCCATCGGGAAAGAGGCGGCGAGGGCACTTTTGAAAGAATGGTTGGTATATTTCCGAATCGGACAAAATACCCCCTTGCCGTTTTTTGCCAAAACCAGCCTTGCCGCTGCGGAGGAGTACAGCAAGAAAGAGGATTGGGATGCTGCCTTGAGAAAAGCCCATGATGTTTTTAATGGCAATAAAATGAGCAAAGGGCAGAAAGAATATACCGAAGTGAAGCTGGTGTTTGGTCATTCGGAAGAATCGCCGCTTGATGAGCCACTATTTGAAAACCTCGTCGTCAATCTACTTGTTCCACTTTTGACCGGCGTAGCAGGGAAAACCAATGCAACAGAACAGGAGTAAAGCATGGCCACTTATACAGAATATTTGGATTTTGATACCGAAGAAGACAAATTGAAACAGCAGCAGCTCTATCAGGCGACCGAGCTGTCGGCGCAAACGGTAGCGGCGGTCAAAAAGATCAGCCGTCTGCAAAACTGGCTGCTTGCCGCTGCGCCATATTGCCCAGATTGCCGCGTGTTTGTACCGTTTATTCAAAAAATAGCGGAGTTGAACCCCAATATCCGCGTCAACTATATTGCCCGCAAAGATTTTGACGACAGCAGCCGTTTTAATAATCCGCGCCAACAGGAAATTATCCGCGCCAATCAAAAAATTCCTGCGCTGTTTTTGATGGGTCATGAAGAGGAAGGGCCTGTGTTTAACGAGTTTCCGCAAGTGGTGTTAAACCAAATTGCGGCAGATGAAACCCGTCGCACAGAATTGCGCGATGCATACCGTGCCGGCGAATTTAATGCCGATATTGAGGCGCAGATTGTAGCGGCGTTGGCATGGGCAGAGCAGTGGTGTTGAGCAGATATTGCTGGTGTGTACAGCCATGTTTTGAACCGTTTTGATATTTTGTTTCGTAATAAAAAGGCCGTCTGAAAAGATTTCAGACGGCCTTTTTTTAATGCTTAACGCTTTATCAAATCTCGATTTTATTCGGCGTAAAGGTTTGCCATTTATTGCAGGCTGGGCAGTGCCAGAAGAAGACTTGGGATTTGAAGTGGCAGTTGCGGCAGCGGTACATAACGCTTTTTTGCAGCTGGCGGCCGATAATGGAACGAATCATATCGGTATCGGCTTTCCACTCCGGATTCATACTGCTGAGTTTCAATCCAAGCAGGCGGTACACGCCGTTGAGGTCGGGTTTTTGGCGGACGAGTTCGACAGCGATTTGCGCCGCTTCGGTTTCGCCTTTGAGCAGCAGGGCCTTTTCGTAGATGACGTTGATCAGGTCAAGATCGGGAAAGGTTTGCATATAGCCGATGAGGCGATTGAGGCCTTCTTCCTGTTTGCCTTGTGCGGCATAGGCTTCATAGAGTTTCTCGCCGACCATGCTCAAATAGGCATGGTTTTGCTGCTCGATGGCGGAATACGCTTCTACTGCGGCAGGGAAATTGCCCTGACGGTATTCAATGTCGCCGAGGATGATGTTGGCGCGTGTACATTTTTTGTTGGCTTCGAGTGCTTTGCCGATATTGTAGCGGGCGGCGTCGAAGTTGGATTTGAACAGCGCGGCTTGGGCGATTTCGCAATAGAACTGGGCGATTTCAAACTGGTAGGTCTGTTCGTCATGGCTCAAGAGCTGCGCCATTTCGATGGCTTTTTCCCAGTCGCGGTCTTGCTGGTAGATACTCAAAAGGTGTTGGCGGGCTTCGCGTGCCATATCGCCTTCCTGCAAACCGAGGAAGATTTGTTCGGCACGGTCCACCAAGCCTGCGCTTTGGTAGTTTTGCGCCAATTCAAAAAGCACGCGCGCGCGTTTTTCGTTGACGGTGTCGGGCGAATCGAGCAGGGCGCGGTGCATATTGATGGCTTTGTCGTTTTCGCCGCGTTGGCGGTAGAGCTTGCCCAATGTCAGGTTCAGGTCGTATGACTGCGGCTGCTGGTCGATGACTTCCGCCAATTCGCGCGCGGCGCGGCCGCTGTTGCGGTCAACGAGGGCATCAAGGCTTTTGTAAAAGCCTGCCGGTATGCTTTTGGCCTGTTTCAGGACGGTCTTCATATCGACGCGCGCGGCAAACCAGCCCATAGCGAAGAAAACGGGGAGGAGGACGATGGGCAGTAAGATGACCCACAATTCGTTGTCCATGGTATTCCTTTATTGATTGGTGGCGTTACGCTTTGGGAGTGGTTTCTGAAGCCGTTGCTGGTGTTTCGGTTTTGACCGGAGTCAGGTCTTTTTCGGAAAGGTGGGCGTGTTTTTTTACTTCGGCGCGCAGGCGGTTGTTTTCGCTGCGTAGGTACAGCAGACGGCCGAAGAGGGCAAACATACCGAACACGATGCCGATAATAAATGCACCGAAAAGCACGACAATCAGTGGCAGATTGACGTTTTGGCCGGGCAGGTAGAAGAAGGATACGGTGTGGGTATTGGTGATGGCCAGCAGGAGGAAAACAAGAAGAATCAGGATTTTGATGATGGTATAGATGAGTTTCATGGGTTGCTCCGGGTGGGCCGCGGTTGGGGCAGGCCGTCTGAAAAATGGTATCAGTTTAAACGATTTGCCGGATTTCGGATAGGACGGCATGTTTCAGACGGCATGGGAAGGGTATCTTTAATGCTGACGGGTACTTGTCAAACCCATATTGAAAGGCGTATTGTTCAGTCTTTAGTTATTATCTTACAAATCAGAATAAGAAAGGCAATCATCATGAGCAGACCAGTCCCAGCCGTATTCGGCAGCGTTTTCCACGCTGAAATGCCCGTTATCGCTTATCGTGAAGGTAAATGGCAACCGGTAGAATGGCAATCTTCCAAAGACCTGACACTCGCCCCCGGCGCACATGCTTTGCATTACGGCAGCGAATGTTTTGAAGGTTTGAAGGCATTCCGTCAGGCAAACGGCAAAATCGTGATGTTCCGCCCGACCGCCAACATTGCGCGTATGCAGCAAAGCGCAGATATTCTGCACCTGCCGCGTCCTGAAACGGAAGCTTATTTGAATGCTTTGATCGAATTGGTCAAACGTTCCGCCGAGGAAATCCCTGATGCGCCAGCCGCTTTGTACCTGCGTCCGACTTTGATCGGTACCGACCCTGTGATCGGTAAGGCCGGTTCTCCTTCCGAAACTGCTTTGCTGTACATTCTGGCTTCTCCTGTCGGCGACTATTTCAAAGCCGGTTCGCCCGTTAAAATCTTGGTGGAAACCGAACACATCCGTTGCGCCCCGCACATGGGCCGCGTGAAATGCGGCGGCAACTACGCTTCCGCCATGCCTTGGGTATTGAAAGCCAAAGCAGAGCACGGTGCAAACCAAGTGCTGTTCTGTCCGAATGGCGATGTTCAGGAAACCGGCGCGTCTAACTTTATCCTGATTAATGGCGATGAAATCATTACCAAACCGTTGACCGACGAATTCTTGCACGGCGTTACCCGCGATTCCGTACTGACTGTTGCCAAAGATTTGGGCTACACCGTTACCGAACGCAACTTTACCGTTGATGAGCTGAAAGCCGCGATTGAGAATGGTGCGGAAGCGATTCTGACTGGTACGGCTGCGGTCATTTCTCCGGTAACTTCTTTCGTGATTGATGATAAAGAAATCGAAGTGAAGAGCCAAGAGCGCGGTTACGCAATCCGTAAGGCGATTACCGACATTCAATACGGTTTGACAGAAGACAAACACGGCTGGTTGGTCGAAGTTTGTTGAATAGAACGCATTTAATAAAAAAGGCCGTCTGAAATATTTTTTCAGACGGCCTTTTTTATTGGTTTTTAGATGGTGAAAGCAATAATAAAATACTAAATTTTTCAAATAAACGGTAGTATTTTAAGATAATCGGTATATAATGCGCAGTCATGTTGTAAAAATACATATTGGAAATATCGAATTTTATTGATTTTTAAAAGAAGTTAAAAATAGTTATAGATATTTGTTCTGTATATTTTGTAAATTTAGTTAAATGGGGAACGCTAAAAATATATCGTGTTAGGATTTCCCTCCTTTTTTGCTTCGCGGGATTCACTCTGTCAAGTTAAAAAGGAAAACGATGCAAGATAAAACCATTTTTATTTTGCTATAAAAATCAAAAATAACTTAATTTTGGATGAACTAATCAATTAAAAAGTGACTCTGATACATTTCCGTCAAAAATAACCGGACACATGGTACGCGGACAGATCGCCTATATAAAGTCATCCAATGGTTCTGTCTGACACCATGACCGTATCCAATCAGAAAACCGGCAGAAGGGGAAACGCTGCCGAGTTTCTCAAAGCGGCCAACTTCAGTTTGGCCTTTATACAGGCAATTGTTGTTACGACAGAATCCGTCTTACCTCTTTAATCAATCGGCTTTTTTGTTGCATGCTTGTGCGGTGGGAAAGGCGATATTCGATACAAGGAAATACGCTGATTATGTCATATAAACTTGCTCCTCTTGGCAGCACCCACATTCGTCACGGCTCATCCACACCTGAAGCAAATTCCAAATCATCTTCTCCTCTAAAAGAATGGATGCATACCCACAATTGGGGGGATATGCCGTCGATTTCTCCTGAGCTTAAGCAATTAAGTGGTAAAAATACGGTAACGAGAGAAGTAGTGCATGTGGCGGAGGTAGCAAGATTTGACAGCACTTCATCATCTTCAGACGGCCTTGTGACAAAAATGCATGTTGCACGGGCCAGCGTTGCTTCTGTAAGCAGCGTTTCCAGTAAACATATCATTGAGCCTAAAGTGGCGAGCAAACACGTTGTTTCAAAAGAACCGGCAAACAAGTCGGTTAATCAATCGATGGAAAAAGTCCTGGCTGAAAGGCAAAAAGTTTACGAAGAAGCCAAAGCAAAAAAAATAGCGGAGGCTGCCGCAGCCAAAGCAAAGGCTGTCGAGCGCGCAAAAGAAGCGCATAAAGCGGCAGTCGAAAAAGCAATTGCAGAGCGTAAAGTCAAACAAGAAGCCGCCCGCAAAGAGAAAGAGGTTGAAGACAGAATTGCCGAAGGAAAAGAAACAGTTGAAATTGCGCATAAAAAGAATCTGAAGGATTCAGACAGCCATGACAAAATAGCGGGCGTTTCTTCCGGCAAAAAAGCAATCAATAGTCACGATGGACACATCAGCTCAGGCAAAGAAAACAAAATTGACGATCATGCCGAAAGCAGGGCCGGTGTATCTGGAAAATACCGCGTGTATCAATCTAAAGAGTATGGCAATTACGTTCGTGTGAATGATTTTGGTGCCGATGCGCAGGGTAAAAAAGACAGCCTTCAGGCATTTAAAGCAGCTTTAGAAGCGGCGCACAAAGAAAAAGCCATGGTTTTCTTGGATGGCACTTACTATATTTCCAATCAGATTGTGATGGATAAAACCGTCTCCGGCGCGCGCGGCTTGTTTGGTTCGGGCATGGGCAAAACCAAAGTAACGTTTGATAAGGCGCAAACAGGCGAATTCAATCCGGACACCAACCATGACGATATCCGCGAATTTGCCGGTATCTTGATCGATGGGCAAAACAATAAAACCATTGCCGATTTGTCAGTTCAATATACCAACCCTGATTTTTACCGCAAAGGCTTAAGCTATTTTGGCAAGGTAAACGGCATTTTGGTCAACGATGCGGACAATACTTTAATCAGCAAAGTTGAGGTTTCCGGTGCCAATCGTGCTGGTGTGATGTTTACCTCGACTGCTTCTTTGGAAACGGAAAAAGGTCAAAAGCTGACCTTTAAAGAGCGCGTGCAAAGCGGCGAAATTGATGAAACATACGAAGCGCTGCCTTTGGGTGAAAACAACCGTATTGTTGATTCGTATCTACACCACAACCGCGTTGCCGGTGCGCTGATCGGTTTCCAACAAAACTTTATCGGCGAGGGCAACCGTTTGGATTGGAACGGCCACGAAGCGGATGGCGGGACAGGCTACGGTATGGCTGTGGCTGCCGGCAGCTACAATTACGGCATCACATACCGTAAAAACACGACCGACCACAACTACCGCAAGGGTTTGGATGTGCATGATGGTACAGGCATTGTCATTGAAAACAATGTGTTAACGGGTGACCGGCTATATGGTATTGTTGCCTACAACCGCCAGTTTTCTATGGATAAAGTCAAAATTACCGGCAATACCATTATCCAAGACCCGAGCTTCCGTTTGAATGTTGATGATGACTTGGGCAAGTACTACCACATGTATTCAGGGATTCAGGTGCAAACCAACACCCAATACAAAGATTTGCACTCGGCTGATAAAGGCTATTTCGATATTAGCGATAATATCATTAAAAATCTGACGGTTTATCAAAACAATATTCAGACCTACGCGATTGAGTTCCGTAACCATGAAAGCAAAATGGATTACACGCTCAATATGGCAAACAACAAGATCAGCGGCGAATCCACCAAATATCTGATTGCCGTCATCAACGATACCTACGACCGTGTTTTATCTAAAAACGGCATGGGCAGCAGTACCATTACCATCAGCGGCAATGATGCCGATATCGGCAAGATTATGAAAGGCGCGGTACCGGTTTATGTGGAAGAACACCATGGTAATGTCGCTATGCATGGTGCGGTGACAATTCACAACAACAAAATTTCCGTGCGTGAAGAATCTGCCGGCTATGTCGAATTTGCTTATTTAAAGAGCAATGCCAAAGAGTACAACATTACCAATAATACATTGAAACTTGGTGGTGATTTGAATGATGCCTTGATAGACGTACACAGTACCAACCCTAAGGGTAAGGCATCTTTAAATGTGGCCAACAACAAAATTCTGACGGACATTAAAGGCAAGTTGTATGATTCATGGCTACGCTTTGAAAATGACATCAACACGTATTCTGAAGGCAATAGCCATAATGGCGCGGCACTGAAAAAAGTGAATACGACCGGCAGTAAAGTGACATTGAGCGATGTTCTGTCGGAAGCCAACCATATTGTCGAAACGACTAAAGAGACTGTGTATCACCATACTCAGAACGTGTATACATCAGGAGTGGAAGAACATCATACAACGACAGGGATTTTGTAAGCTGTTGAAGTCGTAATCTTTATGTTTTAAATATCGATAAATAAAAAAAGGCCGTCTGAAAATTTTCAGACGGCCTTTTCATCTAACTCACATTATTTAGCCAGTTCGGCACGCAGTTTGTGGGTTACATTCATCATCACTTGGAGTTGTTCCAGAGTTTCTTTCCAGCCACGTGTTTTCAGGCCGCAGTCTGGGTTAACCCACAGACGTTCAACCGGTACAACCTCGATGGCTTTGCGCAACAGGTGCTCAACTTCAGCTTCAGTCGGTACGCGTGGGCTGTGGATGTCGTAAACACCTGGGCCGATGTCGTTCGGGTATTTGAACTCGCCGAAGGCAGTCAAGAGCTCCATGTCGGAACGTGAAGTTTCGATGGTGATGACGTCAGCGTCCATAGCGGCGATGGCTGGCAGGATGTCGTTGAACTCAGAGTAGCACATATGAGTGTGGATTTGAGTGCTGTCTTCGCAACCGGTAGAGGACAGGCGGAAAGATTCGCCGGCCCAGTTCAGGTAGGCATCCCAATCGGCACGTTTCAAAGGCAGACCTTCGCGGATGGCAGGCTCGTCAATTTGGATGACTTTGATGCCGGCTTTTTCCAGATCTAATACTTCGTCGTTCAGGGCTAGTGCGATTTGTTTGCACACGGTAGAGCGAGGAATATCGTTGCGGACGAAAGACCATTGCAGAATGGTTACAGGGCCGGTCAACATACCTTTCATCGGACGTTTGGTCAGGCTTTGAGCGTAAGTAGACCAAGCCACGGTCATGGCTTCAGGACGGCTTACGTCACCGAAGATGATAGGTGGTTTAACGCAGCGTGAGCCGTAGCTTTGTACCCAGCCGTATTGAGTGAATGCAAAACCGCTCAACAATTCGCCGAAGTATTCGACCATGTCGTTACGCTCGGCTTCGCCGTGTACCAGTACGTCCAAGTCCAGTTTTTCTTGCTCTTCAACCACCAAGGCGATTTCTTTTTTCATCGCGGCTTCGTAATCAGCGGCAGGCAGTTCGCCTTTTTTGAAGGCTGCACGTGCTTGGCGGATTTCGGTAGTTTGAGGGAAAGAACCGATGTTGGTAGTTGGCAGCAGAGGCAGGTTCAACCATGCTTGTTGCGCTTTGATACGGTCGGCAAATGGAGATTTGCGTTGGTCTGCGTTGGCAGGCAAATCGGCCAGGCGTTTGGCAACGTCTGCACGGTGGATTTCGCTGCTGTTGGCGCGTGAGTCGGCGGCAGCTTGGCTGGCGGCCAGTTCTTCGGCAACAGAATCACGGCCTTTGTTCAATGCGGCTTTCAGAACGCGCAATTCTTGGGTTTTTTGCAGGGTGAATGCCAACCAAGAGTACAGGTCAGGTTTGTTGGCTTTCAGTTTTTCTTCAACTGACAAGTCAAATGGAGTGTGCAGCAGAGAGCAAGAGCTGGAGATCCACAAACGGTCACCCAGTTTGGCTTGCAGAGGCTCAACAGTTTCCAAAACTTTGTTCAGGTTGGCGCGCCAAATGTTGCGGCCGTCGATAACGCCGGCAGACAGAACTTTGTCGTAGTCGGCAAATGCGTCCAGTTGCTCAGGAGCGCGTACCAAGTCGATGTGCAGGCCGTCAACAGGCAGGGATTTCAGCAAAGTAGCGTGTTCGGCAACAGAACCGAAGTAAGTGCTCAACAGGATTTTGGCGCTTACTTTGCTCAAAGTAGCGTAAACGTCTTTGTATGCTTCTACCCATTCTTTAGGCAGGTCAACAGTCAAAGCAGGCTCGTCGATTTGAATCCACTCGGCACCTGCTTCAATCAAAGCAGTCAGGATTTCAACGTAAACAGGCAACAGTTTAGGCAACAGGCTCAGACGGTCGAATTCGACAGCGCCTTTTTCTTTACCTACCCACAGGAAAGTCAATGGGCCGACGATGGTCGGTTTGGCTTTCAGGCCCAAAGCTTGGGCTTCTTGCAGCTGTTGAACGTAGTGTTTGGCGTTGGCTTTGAATTCGGTATCGGCGTGGAATTCAGGCACCAAGTAGTGGTAGTTGGTGTCGAACCATTTGGTCATTTCGATAGCGAATTGGTCTTTGTTACCGCGGGCCAGTTGGAAGAATTGTTCCAAAGACAGGTTTTGGCTGTCGAAGCCGAAGCGGGCAGGGATGGCACCGGTGGCAACTTGCAGGTCGAGGATGTGATCGTAGAAAGTGAAATCGCCTACGGCAACGTAATCAGCGTTGGCAGCAGCTTGGTGTTTCCAGTTTTTCTCGCGCAAGTCTTTAGCAACAGCCAGCAATTCTTGCTCGCTGATTTCTTTGCGCCAGTATTTTTCTTGTGCGAATTTCAATTCGCGGAAGGCACCGACGCGCGGGAAGCCTGAAAAATGCAATGTTGTCATGTTAACTCTCCTAGTTGGAATTTTGAATCAGGCCGGTATGGCCTGAATGTTCGATATTGTAAATCAGAATGGGGAGGCCGTCTGTTTTATTAACGCGGACGCACGCCCAAAATATGGCAGATGGCGTAAGTCAGTTCGCTGCGGTTGAGGGTGTAGAAATGGAAGTCTTTGACACCTTCGCGCGAGAGGACTTTGACCATATCGATGGCGATGCTGGCGGCAACAAGGTTGCGCGTGCCTTGGTCGTCATCCAAACCTTCGTACATTTTAGACAGCCAGCTTGGGATTTTGACGTTGGTCACTTGGGCCATTTTGGTCAATTGTTTGAAATTGGTTACGGGCAGGATGCCGGGAACGATTTCAACGTCGATGCCCATCATCACGCAACGGTCGCGAAAGCGCAGATAGCTTTCCACGTCGAAGAAGAATTGGGTAATAACGTTGTTTGCACCCGCATCGATTTTGCGTTTCAGATTAATCAAGTCGGCTTGTGCGGATTTGGCTTCCGGGTGCACCTCTGGATAGGCCGCTACGGAAATATCAAAGTCGGCAACGGAGCGCAACAGCTTGACCAAATCTTCGGCATAGAAAGGTTTTTTCTCGTAGCCGGGCGGCTCGTCACCGCGCAGGGCGACAATGCGGCGGATACCGCTGTCCCAATAATCTTTGGCGATTTGGCGCAACTCGTCAGGGCTGGCGTCGATACCGGTCAGGTGGGGGGCGGCGTCAAGGCCGGTTTCTTGTTTGATGCGTTTAACGATACTGTGTGTGCGGTCGCGTTCGCCGGAGTTTGCACCGTAGGTTACGGAAACGAATTTCGGATGCAAGGTTTGCAGGCGATGGATGGAATCCCACAGCATGGTTTCCATTTGTTCGTTTTTCGGCGGGAAAAATTCGAACGAAACATTGATGTCGCCTTTCAAATCAGAAAGGCTGTTGTTTAAAGCAGCGATTTCTCGAGCGTGATTCATGGTTATGCACCTTCTGCATATCTTTTATTTGTTGTCAGACTGCATAATAAATTTGAGGTTGGTATGAGTCAATTTCGAAATTTTCCGAAATTGTATGAATAGATTTAATAAAGACCTCAGGCCGTCTGAAAAACTGCCTGAGGTCTTGTTTGGTAGGGAAGGGAGGAAAGATTATTCTGCTTCATCTATCCACGCTTGTTGCACGGCTTCGAGAATACGCTCGCCGCAACGCGCCGGATCATCGTCAAATTCAGGCAAAGCCATAATTAAATCACGCAGTTGGGTAAAGCGTACGGTTTTCGGATCGATGCTGTCGCCGTGTAAGTCGTAGAGTTCTTCGGCGATGCGTTGGGTATCTGTCCATTTCATGAGGTGTTCCTTTATTGGGTTTGGGCTATTAGTAATTATTTTAATCAAGAAGAAGTCAGACTGCCAGATTGTTTTACGGAAGATTGGCAGATAAATGATGGCGCTATTTTTTAACAAAATAGCATAGTTGCGTTAAAATACGGCAAGACACTTAAAATTCACGGCAATCTGCCGTTTTATACTTTCTATTCCGCTTTGTATGATTTGGTTTTCATACAAAATTTACACTTTGTTATGCAACCAAATTTTTTGGAATGGCTCTTAAGAAAATCCATCGCTTAAAAATAAAAGGAAAAAAAGATGAATAACGCACTCAACGCCAAGCTGTCCAAACTGATTTACGCGCTTGCTTCCGATGATCCGGAGTATCTGTCTAAAGCAGGCGCATTTGACCGTTTGCTGTTGTTGGTTCGCGAATTTTATCGGATGCTGGACGAAACAGAGGGTTTGAAGCAGCTGGTGTTCCGTCTGTATTACGGCAAGCACTATGGCTTAATTAAACTGGATGCTGCTTCACCCAATGACGATGCAGGCGCGTTGAGGTTGAAACGTTGGATGGTTTATTCGCGTATCGCAGAGCGTATCGAAAATTGCGGCAAACATCTGTCGGTTGTACTTGAAGATGCAGTGTTGGAAAATGGCACGGGCAAATCTCATTATATAGATGAAGCCAATGCCATTATCGAGCGTTTCGGTTTGGTAAGGGATGAGGCTGCGCTTTCAGCTATCGAGGCAGAGGAAGTGTTAAAGACAGAGGCTGAACTGCCGACAGTAAATAAATCTCAGAATGCTGCTCCCCGTTATAACGGCAATATGCATCAAATCAGAATGCAAGAAAAAATTGAAAATTACTCCGCTACGCAGAAAGTGGCCTCCATGCAGATTTCGCGTATGCGTTTTATTTTCCCTCATATCAAATAATTTGCTACATAACCAAAAGGCCGTCTGAAAACCATGAATTTATGGTTTCAGACGGCCTTTTCATTAAACCTTGTTTTAATGGTCTTCACGCGCGTGGTTGATCGTATATTTAGGAATTTCTACGACCAAATCTTCATCGGCAACGACTGCCTGACAGCTCAAGCGTGAATCGGCTTCCAAGCCCCATGCTTGGTCGAGCAAGTCTTCTTCCAATTCGGTCGGTTCTTCCAGGCTGTCAAAACCTTTGCGGATAATCACGTGGCAGGTGGTGCAGGCGCAGGATTTTTCGCAGGCGTGATCAACTTCGATGTCATGGTCGAGCAGCACGTCAAGGACGGTTTGGCCTTCCGGTGCGTCTTCGATAACCGCGCCTTCGGGGCATAATGTCGCGTGTGGGAGTACGGTAATTTTTGGCATTTTTATTGTCTCAGTTGTTTAAGAGTGGTTGTGGTTAAAGTAGTTTCAGACGGCCTTGGGTATTCAATATTCAGGCCGTCTGAAAAATGGGTTTATAACATGATGCCTTTACTTTTTAAATTTTCCAGGCATTCGTCCAAGTAGGCGTCATCATGTTCGGCATAAATCGGCGAAGTAGCTGTTTCAGCCGCGTGTGAATGGTATGGGGCAGCGACTTTGCCGCGATATAGCGGGTCTTTCCATAAAGCATCGGGTTTGTAACCGCGCTTTTCCATCTCTTCCATAATCAACGCGTGATATAGATAGAGTTTGTAGGGCGAATGGGTAAAAACGTAATTAACCGTCGCATGCGGCCTGCCCCAGCCTGCTCCGCGCAGTGCTGCGCATTCGCGGTGTTGCCCCAAAAGCTGGGTGCGAGGGAGCAGGGGGATAAGGGTTTGATGCCAGAGTCGCATAAAAGAAATCGTTTCAGTTTTTGGAGATTTAGATAGACGACCTTTGTATCTTTCGAGGCCGTCTGAAACTGTTTAGGCATCAAATATTATCAACGCTTTGACCTGTCAGCGCACGTTGGATATTGCGGTTCATACGCTTGGCAGCGAAGTTGTCGGTGCTGTGGCTGAGTTTGGCGACGGCGGCACGGATGTCTTCGGCTTTGCCGTCTTTCAGGCGGCCTTGCAAAGCGGCGATATCTTGTTGAATCTGTTGCAACTCTTCAGCTTCCAACAAGTCGCTATCCAACTCAAGGGCAGCATTAACGGCGTCAGTCAGGCTTTCGGCTTCGACTACGGCTTCGGCGCGGGCACGGGCTGCCATGTCTTCGGCAGCGTTGCTCATGCTGTCTTTGAGCATTTGGGTGATGGTACTGTCGTCCAAACCGTAGGAAGGTTTGACTTCGATTTGCGCCTGTACGCCGGTGCTTTGTTCTTGTGCGGAAACAGACAGCAAACCGTCAGCGTCAACTTGGAAGGTCACGCGGATACGCGCTGCGCCTGCAGCCATGGGCGGAATGCCGCGCAGGGTAAATTTGGCAAGGCTGCGGCAGTCGGAAACGAGTTCGCGCTCGCCTTGCACGACGTGTATCGTCATAGCGGTTTGACCGTCTTTGAAGGTGGTGAAGTCCTGCGCGCGTGCAGTAGGAATGGTGGAGTTGCGAGGAATGATTTTCTCGGCAAGACCACCGTAGGTCTCCAGACCAAGCGATAAGGGTGTCACGTCCAGCAGCAGCCATTCGCCATCGGTTTTGTTGCCGGCAAGGACGTTTGCCTGTATGGCGGCGCCGAGTGCGACGACTTCGTCAGGATTGAGGTTATTCAGCGGGGTTTGGCCAAAGAATGTGGCAACTGCTTGTTGAACGTGCAACATGCGAGTAGAGCCGCCAACCATAATCACACCCTTGACATCGGCCTTGGTTACGCCGGCATCTTTCAAAGCCTGTTTGACCGGCTCTATGGTTTTTTGTACCAGATTTTGGGTTAGGTTGTGAAACTCTTGACGGGTAATGACGGTATGGACTTTATGGCCGTCTGAAAGTGTGGTTTCGATGACAGCTTCGGTTTGAGTGGTCAGTTTTTCTTTGGCGGTACGGACAAAGGAAAGCAGAAGTTGGCTGTCTTGTTCGTTGAGTTTGGAAAGGTCGTTTTGTTCGAGCAGGTAGCAGAACAAACGATGGTCGAAGTCATCGCCGCCCAATGCGCTGTTGCCACCGGTGGCTTTGACTTCAAACAGGCCTTTGGTCAGTTGCAATACGGATACGTCGAATGTGCCGCCGCCCAAGTCATAAACGACAAACGTGCCTTCTGAGGCGTTGTCCAGTCCGTAGGCGATTGCGGCGGCGGTCGGCTCGTTGAGGAGGCGCAATACATTCAAGCCTGCCAAACGCGCGGCATCTTTGGTGGCTTGACGTTGGGCATCGTCAAAATAAGCGGGTACGGTAATGACGGCACCAACCAAATCTCCGCCTAATGATTCTTCTGCACGCGATTTGAGGGCTTTGAGAATTTCTGCCGATACTTCGATAGGCGTTTTGGCACCTTGACGGGTGTTTAACTCGACCACGCGCTCATTGGGTGTAAATCGATAGGGCAGGTATTGCGCCTCTTGTGCGAGGTCGGTAAGGGTGCGGCCGATCAGGCGTTTGGCAGAGCTGACTGTATTTAGCGGATCGGTTTTTTGGGCAGAAAGGGCGTTTTTGCCGACTTCGACTTCGCCATCCAAATAACGGACAACTGAAGGCAGGGTGGTGCGGCCGTCTGAATCGGGCAGGCAGACTGCGCTGCCGCTGCGGACGGTGGCAACCAAGCTGTTGGTTGTACCTAAATCAATGCCTACGGCGAGGCGGTGTTGATGGGGGGCGGCGGACATGCCGGGTTCTGAAATCTGCAAAAGAGCCATGATTGTGTGCCTTCTAATGCTGTATTTATTAGGATGGGGCAGATTTTAGCAGATTTTTGGCAGATAGTTGAGTGGTTTGCTAGGAAATAACCATAAGGCCTAATGTTGTTTTTTAATTGAAAAGAAAGTGGATTTTGAATTCAGACTTGTATTTTTTAAGAAATGCGGATAAAATTCAGCCTCTTTGCCTTGCCTTTTACTTCGCATGGTGAAAGGCTGTTTTTAATCATCCATAAGGAGATAACATGCGTCATTACGAGATCGTGTTTATCGTTCATCCTGATCAAAGCGAGCAAGTGCCTGCTATGGTTGAGCGTTACAAAACCATGATTACTGAAGCCAGCGGTAAAATCCACCGTTTGGAAGACTGGGGCCGTCGTCAATTGGCTTACCCAATCAATAAAATCCACAAAGCACACTATGTTTTGATGAATATCGAAACTACTCCTGAAGTGGTTGAAGAGCTGGAAACTGCTTTCCGCTTCAATGATGCCGTACTGCGTCACCTGACCATCAAAACAAAACACGCTGTAACTGAAGCTTCCCCAATGCTGGGCGGCGAAAAAGCAAAAAACTTGCTGAACGGTGCAGCTGAAGAAGTTGCAGCAGCTGAATAAGATTGAACAATCTGATTAAGCTTACCGCCCGTATCTTGCAGGTTCAGCCTTTGAGATATACGCCGGCAGGAATCCCTGTTTTAGATGTTGTGTTACAACATGAGTCTTGGCAGGAAGAAAACGGACAAAAATGTCTGGTCAAATTTGAAATTCCCGCGCGGATTTTAGGTAAGCAGGCTGAGGAATGGCAGTATCGGCAAGATGCCGTCATCGAGTCGGAAGGTTTTTTGGCGCAACGCAGCCAACGCTTCCCAAAGCCGGTACTACGCATACAGAACATTAAAGAATATAAAGGTTAAACGACAATGGCTCGTCAATCATTCAAACGTAGAAAATTCTGCCGCTTTACGGCTGAAAAAATCCAAGAAGTTGATTACAAACAAGTTGATTTGTTGAAAGACTTCATCTCTGAAAACGGCAAAATCATCCCTGCCCGCATTACTGGTACTAAAGCACACTACCAACGTCAGTTGGCTACTGCTGTGAAACGTGCCCGTTTCCTGGCTCTGTTGCCTTACACCGATCAACACAAATAATTTTGGAGTTTAAATCATGCAAATTATTCTGTTAGAAAAAATCGGCGGTTTGGGTAACTTGGGTGACATCGTTACCGTTAAAAACGGTTACGCCCGCAACTTCCTGATCCCTGCCGGTAAAGCAAAACGTGCAACCGAAGCCAACATGAAAGAATTCGAAGCACGCCGCGTTGAATTGGAAGCAAAACAAGCTGAAATCTTGGCTGATGCTAAAGCACGTCAAGAAAAACTGGAAGGCCAAACCATTACTGTTGCTCAAAAAGCCGGTGTTGATGGTCGTCTGTTCGGTTCTGTTACTAATGCTGACATCGCTGAAGCGATTGTTGCTGCTGGTATCCAAGCTGCTAAAGCAAACGTACGTCTGCCTAATGGCCCATTGAAAGCTGTTGGCGAATACGAAGTTGAAGTGGCTCTGCACACTGACGCTGTTGCTAAAATTACCGTTGCTGTTGTTGCAGCCGCTGAGTAATTGATTCATTCAAGGCCGTCTGAAAATCAAGGGATTCCTTGGATTTCAGACGGCCTTGTCTATGTGCTTGAGCCGAAGCAAATAGGTGTCGAGTTGTCTATATTTTTTGACTGATTAAAAAGTATGGCAGTTGGCATAGAGAGATGATGTGTTGGACGAATATTCTTTCGTATTCGGATTTATCATAGTATTTAATAAAGAGATTATTTATGAATAAAATCAAAATCTTTGGGATGGGTCTGGCTGCTTTGGCTCTGGCTTCATGTAGTACACCGAAAAAGCCTGCTGTTGATACGGCAAAACCGGTTGAGCCTGTTTCCTCTGTAAAGCGTCCTGTATTTGATGCTGCGGCTGAATCTGTTGCCAGCAGCGGTTTTAATGAGAACGTCAATGTTCAGCAGTTTATCCAATATGAAGTGAAAAACCGCCGTTTCAGTGCGGAAGAATTGCGTAATTTCTTTAATGGCGTGGTGTATAAAGGCAACATTATTACCATTATGTACCGCCCAAGCACTTCGCGTCCTTGGTATGAATTCCGCATTGGTAACTCTGGTGCAGCCAAATTTAACGGCGGCAGACAATTCTATGAGGCAAACCGTGCCGTAATCGATGATGTGGCACGCAAATACGGCGTACCTGCCGAATTGATTGTGGCGATTCTCGGTATCGAAACCAATTATGGCAAAAATACGGGCAGCTTCCGTGTTGCCGATGCCTTGAGTACATTGGCCTTTGATTATCCACGCCGTGCTGAGTTCTTCCAAAACGAGTTGAGCGAACTTTTGCAGATGGCAAAAGAAGAAAAAGAAAATATCTTTGACTTCAAAGGCAGCTATGCCGGTGCGATGGGTATGCCGCAATTTATGCCTTCAAGCTACCGTAAATGGGCGGTAGACTATGATGGTGATGGTCATCGCGATATTTGGAATAATGTCGGCGATGTCGCGGCTTCTGTCGCCAATTATATGAAACAGCATGGCTGGCAGCCCGGCGGTAAGATGGTTGTGCCGGTAAGTCTGACGATTACTCCGCACTTGCAGGCGATTATTGATGAGAAAACTGCCTTGACGCGTACTGTCGCAGATTTCAAAGCCTTGGGTGTCATGCCTCAAGCTGCTGTTGCCGATAATGAAAAGGCTGTATTGTATGCTTTGGAAACCAGCCCGGGCGTATTTGAATACTATTTGGGTCTGAATAACTTCTACACCGTATGGCAATACAACCACAGTCGCATGTATGTAACAGCGGTACGCGATATTGCGAATGCAATCAATAACAATGGCCTGTAAGCCATAAGAAAACCACCCTTCGGGGTGGTTTTTAAATATTGAGGATTTGTAAGGGGGTTAAGCCATCAGTCTGATTTTCATGGCGTAACGTTTTTTGCTGTGCCCTGAAACAAATTGTCCGCCTCTTGCAGGAGATAAAAACGCATTGCCTTCTGCGGTTGGCTCTGTACAAGTATATTGGCCGTTTCGATCGCTCCAAAGAGCATACACAGGCAGATTGTGGGTGCGGATATCCAGTTTCAAACCGTCAAATGCAACGTGTGCATCCTGGTCGGAGGAAACAAATTCGGTATGGGAGATATAGTCGGCATCGTATGGCGCGCCGTTGAAATCAAATTGTGTGCCGGCGGCGGTAAAGTAGGGGTGGAATCCCGGGGAAGTGCGGACGGGCGATTCGCCGTAATTGCAGACAGTTAGGATGGCGATGGCTTCATTTTCGTTAGGCAGGCTGTAATCAAGCAACCATTCGACGTGTTCATAGCCTTTTTCTGTGCTGATTAATTTTAAGCCGATATCCGATTCATTTTGATGGCGGATTTCCCAGTCTGAAGTTCTGCCGAAACCATGTTGGGCCAGATGATTTTTGCTGTCCGGTCCGAATTGGGGTAAGCAAACGTGCATGCCACCGCGTAATTTTGTGTCATTGGCGACTTGGACGCTGGTTTTCGGAAATAAGACTTCCCGTCCTTTCAGAATCAGAGAATCAATATATCCGCCCATTGTATTAACTTTCATAGTGGCTGATTGGTTGCGTAGTATGATTTCAGACATAATGATTTAAGCTTTAAATTGTTTATCATTTATGTAGCATTCTAACATTGAGATGACATGCTGTCGCTGTGGGCTTGATAGAAAATCCTTAATAAAAATCAAAAAAATGCTAGAATATATGCCATTTTCTGAGGTCGTCTGAAGAGCGGATCATTCTTTTCAGACGGCCTTCCGATTTATTTCCCGTAGAGAAACAACATGGCTTATCAAGTTCTTGCACGAAAATGGCGTCCGAAAACCTTTGCCGATTTGGTCGGTCAGGAACACGTCGTCAAAGCCCTGCGCAACGCGCTGGACGAAGGCCGTCTGCACCATGCCTATCTGCTGACAGGGACGCGCGGTGTGGGTAAGACCACGATTGCCAGGATTTTGGCCAAGAGCTTGAACTGCGAAAATGCCGTGCATGGCGAGCCATGCGGTCAGTGTGAAAGCTGTACGCAAATTGACAGCGGCCGTTATGTGGATTTATTGGAAATCGACGCGGCATCGAATACCGGTATCGATAATATCCGCGAAGTGTTGGAAAACGCCCAATACGCGCCGACAGCGGGTAAATACAAAGTCTATATCATCGACGAAGTGCATATGCTTTCCAAAAGCGCGTTCAATGCCATGCTGAAGACTTTGGAAGAGCCGCCTGAGCACGTTAAATTTATTTTGGCGACCACCGATCCGCACAAAGTCCCCATTACCGTATTGAGCCGCTGTCTGCAGTTTGTTTTGCGCAACATGACAACGCAGCAGGTTGCCGAGCATTTG
Organism: Neisseria sp. 27098_8_158; assembly: GCF_041433145.1. NCBI lineage: Bacteria > Pseudomonadati > Pseudomonadota > Betaproteobacteria > Neisseriales > Neisseriaceae > Neisseria > Neisseria sp. 27098_8_158. The sequence goes on along the minus strand of NZ_JAPWAZ010000001.1, from coordinate 1,110,385 downwards.
GCGCATGTATTGGACTGTGAAAACGTCCCTTATCAGCCGCAGGCTTTGCAGCTTTTAGGACGTGCCGCCGCCGGTTCGATGCGCGATGCGTTGAGCCTTTTGGATCAGGCGATTGCCATGGGTTCGGGTAAAGTGGCCGAACAAGATGTCCGTCAGATGATCGGAGCGGTCGATAAACAATACTTGTTTGAATTGCTTGAAGGAATCATCAATCAAAACGGGGAAGCCTTGCTGGAAAAGGCTCAGGAAATGTCTGCCAGAGCGATTGGTTTTGACAGCGCATTGGCAGAATTGGCCATGCTGTTGCAACGTTTGGCTTTGATTCAAACCATTCCTTCCGCCTTGGCGAATGACGACCCTGAACGTGAAACTTTGCTGCGATTAAGTCAGGCTTTGAGTGGCGAGCAGATTCAGCTTTATTATCAATGTGCTATTCATGGTAAACAGGATTTGCCGCTGGCTCCGGACGAGTATGCCGGTTTTGTCATGACGCTTTTGCGCATGCTTGCATTTGCGCCGTTGGCCGCTTCGGGTTGCGATACGCAAAGTCAGATTGAACACACGGATTTGCATTCCGACCATCAGAAAGCTGAGGCCGAAAAAAAGCCTTTTCAGCTGCCGAAATCTGAGCCGATAGCAGCACCGGCGGTTGAGAAAGGGGCTGTTCCGAGCAAACAGGATATCGTTGAAAGGCCGTCTGAAGAAACCGTTCAGCCTATTCAGCAACAAGAGGCGGATGTACCGCCTTGGGAAGACATGCCGAGCCTAGTGTCGGCTGAGCCGCCTCAAACTCAAACGGTACAGATACAAGAAGCAGCGGAGCCATTGCCTGTTGCAAAAGTTCAGACGGCCCCTGAACCGGAAGCATATCCGCATATGGATGAGGAAATTCCGCCCCCGTTTTTTGATGAAGCATATACATATGAAGATTCACACCGTTCTGATGTGATGGAAGTGCCTCAGCCGGTTGCGTCTGCTGAGCCTGAAGAAGAGGAAGGAGATGAAGAAGAGCTTCAATTCGCTCCTTTGCCTGAGTTTAAAACAGAGAATTGGCACAGCATTATCGAACGCTTCGCCCGTAAATTAGGCGCGGCGCAGATGTTGGCGCAAAATGCGGCATGGACGAGTTATGATGCGGAAGCAGGTTTAATCATGCTGTCGTTGACGGATGAAGCCAAAGCCACTGCCAATAAAGAGCGCTTGGACAAAATCTGCCAGACGTTGAGCGAGGCATACCATCTTGGCAATTTAAGGCTGCAAACCGAGCCTTGGCAGGATGATAAAGGCTGGGAAACGCCGGTGATGCGCCGCAACCGTATTCAAGAAGAAGGGCGGCAGCAGGCGCAAGATTTGCTGGAAGCGGATACAACGGCGCAGACAATCTTGCAAACCTTTGAAGCGCAATGGCTGCCGGATTCTTTAGAGTTGGCAGGGCATTCTTAAAATACTGACATACAAGGCCGTCTGACAGGCAATAGCGTTTTTCAGACGGCATGAGTGAAACCCATTTATTCAAACCCATAGGAGTAAAACATGTTCGGAAAAGCCGGATTAGGCGGCCTGATGAAGCAGGCTCAACAAATGCAGGAAAACATGAAAAAGGCACAGGCCAAGCTGGCTGAAACCGAAGTTGAAGGTGAAGCAGGCAATGGTTTAGTGAAAGTTGTGATGACGTGTTCGCACGTTGTTCGCAAACTTGAAATCAGCCCTGATTTAATTCAAGAAGCCGCTGACGACAAAGAAATGCTGGAAGATTTGGTATTGGCCGCCATCAATGCCGCTTCTGAAAAAGCCGAGGAAACAACCAACAAAACCATGGGTGCATTTACCCAAGGCCTGCCGGCAGGCATGGGCGATTTCTTCCGCTAACCCCCGCTGCAAAGCAAACAAAGGCCGTCTGAAACGCCAAAAATCAGTTTCAGACGGCCTTTGTACTATCTGTTTTGCAGATTAAAATCAACATATCTACGGTCATTCCGCCGAAGGTATATTGAGTGTTTATTGCATTCAAACCCACTCAATCAATATTATAGTGGATTAACTTTAAACCAGTACGGCGTTGCCTCGCCTTAGCTCAAAGAGAACGATTCTCTAAGGTGCTGAAGCACCAAGTGAATCGGTTCCGTACTATCTGTACTGTCTGCGGCTTCGTCGCCTTGTCCTGATTTAAATTTAATCCACTATAAAAACCAACCGACACACCAAACAAAATGAAACCGTCCCTTCCCATCCGCTCACTTCTTCTAAGCTGTATGCTCGCCGCAGCAAGCGCAAACAGCTTTGCCGCCGAAACCATCCTTACTTCTCCGGATAAGCAGTTCAGCATTAAAAAAGTCTGCAACCACAAAACCCAAGAATGCTCTTTCTTTGCAGGCAAAAAAGCCATCGAAAAAAATCTTCCCGAAGACAGGACAAGCCATAAATGGCTTGGCAATACCTTTGCATTAAGAACCAGCTTCGGGTCGTATGATTCCTACACCACCTTCGCCGACCGTACCCACAAGCCCCATACGCTTTCCTCCGTCATCGCCACCGACAGCAAAACACAATGCGCCGTGACCGCAGATAATAAAGGCGTGTCTTTCTACTCGCTGTTCCATGAAAAACCGGTCAAATTCATTGCTGCAAACGACAAAAAATTCGGCTTCCCCCAAGATGTTGCCACGCTGGAATCCGCCGTCGAGGCAGAGTTCAAAGGCAAGAAAGTCCACATGACGTATATAAACAAAGCCGAACGCAATGTCTCGGTCGTTTTAGATAATCCGTGTGTGAAATGATGTGCCAAATTTGATGGACAAGGCCGTCTGAAAAGATGCCGTTCATTCAAAAAACGAAACAGCCCGAAACCTGACTGAAAAAAGGTTTCGGGCTGTTTGCACTTGTTCGCCAGACGAAGCGGGTAGGGCGTAAGGTTGCCAGTTTGGCGGATAGAGACCTTGGCAAAGGTCTCATGAGGATTCATGGGCTTTCTTTGGGAAAGAACAATCGTTCCTTATTGATGTAAAAAAGCCTGAACAGCAGTTCAGGCTTTTGAAATTTGGCTCCCCGACCTGGGCTCGAACCAGGGACCTGCGGATTAACAGTCCGTCGCTCTACCGACTGAGCTATCGGGGAATGGGGCGTATTATAATGGCTGGAAAAAATGTGTCAATCAGTATTTTCAAGAAAATGGTGCAAAATATTTCAAATGTTTGAATGTTAAAAATATTTTGTAATCAAGTTTCACATGCTTCCCAGCCGTTTCAGACGGCCTTTAGTATTTGGCGGTAACCAATTTGCCGTTTTGGAATACTTGCTGCTGCATCACTGTACCGTTGTAGGCGTAAGTGGTCAGCGAGCCGTTGCTTGGCGTGGCGAGGAACTGCATCAGTTGGTTGCGGCTGAGGACGTAGGGGTCCGTGCGTTTTTGGCTGTTGTCGCTGTAAAAGTCTTGGACAACGTATTCGTTGTTGCGTTTGCTGATCAGTTGGCGATGGAAGCCGCCTTTGACTGCGCTGTTGCTGGGTGTGCCGTGTGCATCGAAATAGGTCACGATTTGTTCTTCTGAGATACGGATGCCGTCTGAATCCGTGCCTTTGGTGGTTTTGGTTTTATCCAAGCCGACAGGGATGTTGATGGATGTACCCAAGCCGACATGGCGGCCGATGCTGGTGCCGACGCCTAAACCGACGGAAACACCTGGCGTGCCGACTGTACATGCGCTGAGTGAAGCGGCCAAAAGGGCAGGTAAGAGAACTTTTTTCATAATGTGTATCCTTGTAATAAGAAATGTTTGTAATGTGAGAAGTATAGTATTTTTGCGGGGTGGCTGGTGTTAGTATTGGTAAAAGGGCGCAATGCCGTCTGAAGAACAAGATAGAAACGAATATATCATTCTGGTGTAGAATGTGCCGAAATAATGATTTAATAAGAATGTGAATGAATAATGAAAACTTTGAAATTTACGAAGATGCACGGCTTGGGCAATGATTTTATGGTGGTCAATGCCATCGAGCAGGACTTTGATCCGTTGGCTGCGCCGCTTACCCAATGGGCAGACCGCTATCGCGGCGTGGGTTTTGATCAGTTTTTGGTAGTGGAGAAGCCTTCTTCTGATGCGGTCGATTTTCGGTACCGCATTTTCAATGCCGATGGTCAGGAAGTAGAGCAGTGTGGCAATGGAGCGCGTTGTTTTGCGCGTTTTGTCGCGGATAAGGGTTTGACGGATAAAACGGAAATTTTAGTCGAAACGGCCAAAGGGATTATTGTGCCGAAGCTGTTGGATAACGGTTTGGTTACTGTCAACATGGGTAAACCGCGTTTCATGCCGTCTGAAATTCCGTTTGTGCCTGCGCATGGTGAAACGGAAGATGCGTTGACACATATTGTCTTAGTCGGTTTGGAGTCTGTACCGGTAAGCTGCGTGAATATGGGTAATCCGCATGCGGTGATTTTGGTTGATAATGTTGAAACCGCACCGGTGGAGCATTGGGGCGGCGCTATTGAATCGCACGGGCAGTTTCCTGAACGGGTCAATGTCGGCTTTTTGCAGGTTGAAGATGAATTGTCAGTCCGCCTGCGCGTGTTTGAACGCGGGGTGGGGGAAACTCAGGCTTGCGGCACTGGAGCGTGTGCGGCAGTGGTGGCAGGCGTGCGCAATGGCTTGCTGAAAGCGGGTGCGCCTGTGCGTGTTACTCTGCCTGGCGGCGAATTGTTTATCAGTTGGGAAGAAGGTGGCGATGTGCAAATGACCGGCCCTGCTGAAACCGTTTTTGAAGGCGAGTTGCAGTATTCATGATGGTTTCTTTGGATTTTTGGTTTGCCGTCGCGTATGCTGCGGTATCGTTGGCATTTATTTTTCGCGCACAGCGGTTTCAATGGCTTTGGGCTACGGTGTTGTTGTGGCTGGGGGTTTCGGCATTGGGTGCACGCTTGTTGCCCGGAATGTGGGGCTTTACGCATACAGGCCCTTTGTTCATCCCTCATTTTTATCTGACAATCGCCAGTATTTTCTTCTTTATCGATGACTGTAGTAAAACGGAAGACAAAAAGTTTTGGTCGGCAGGCGAATATGCCGGTTTAACCTTATTTGCGGTTTCCAATGTCGTCATGACTTTGGCTTTTGTTTTCTTGGCAGGCGTGGTTTATTTCATCTTGCCGCTGGCTGGCGCGGTTTTTGCATGGGCGGCCTTACTGAAAATTTATGCTTTGAAACCCATTTATTGGTTTGCATTGCAGGGCGTCCTGATGCTGGTGTTTTATCTGCACCGTGTGGTTGTTTGCAAGCAGTCTGCCTCTCTTTTCAGTATGCGGCAGATGTGGGCAGGTTGGATGGTTGCCGTCGTGATGCAGGCTGTAGTTGCCGTTACATTGATTTTTGAGCGCAGTGGATATTGACCGCGCTTGAACCAAAAGTTATAAAGAAAGAAATTTTCGATATTGGTTTTTCAGACGGCCTGAGTTTAATATGCAGGCTGTATTACATCTAAATCAGGAGCAGGAAATGAAAATTGCAAATAATATTACCGAGCTGATCGGCAACACACCTCTGGTGAAACTGAACCGCCTGACCGAAGGTTTAAAAGCGCAAATCGCCGTTAAACTTGAATTTTTCAATCCGGGCAGCAGCGTGAAAGACCGTATTGCCGAATCTATGATTGAAGCGGCCGAGCAAGCCGGTAAAATCAATAAAGATACCGTTATCGTCGAGGCAACCAGTGGCAATACCGGTATCGGTTTGGCCATGGTGTGTGCGGCCCGCGGTTATAAATTGGCGATTACTATGCCTGAAAGCATGAGTAAAGAACGCAAAATGCTGCTGCGTGCATTCGGTGCAGAGCTAATTTTGACACCTGCTGCCGAAGGTATGGCGGGCGCTATTGCTAAAGCCCAGTCTTTGGTGGACGAACATCCAGATACTTACTTTATGCCGCGCCAATTTGATAACGAGGCTAATCCTGAAGTTCACCGCAAAACCACTGCCGAAGAAATTTGGCGCGATACAGACGGTAAAGTAGATATTTTCGTGGCCGGTGTAGGTACAGGCGGTACGATTACCGGTGTGGGCGAAGTATTGAAAAAATACAAACCCGAAGTTCAAATCGTGGCTGTCGAGCCTGAAGCTTCCCCAGTATTGAGCGGTGGCGAGAAAGGTCCGCATCCGATTCAAGGTTTGGGTGCAGGCTTTATCCCCAGCGTTTTGAATACGACTGTTTACGACAGCATTTCCAAAGTACCTAACGAGGCAGCGTTTGAAACTGCGCGCGCTATGGCTGAAAAAGAAGGCATTTTGGTAGGTATTTCTTCAGGTGCCGCAGTATGGAGCGCATTGCAACTGGCTAAAAAACCTGAAAACGAAGGTAAGTTGATCGTTGTCTTGTTGCCATCATATGGCGAACGCTATCTTTCTACGCCTCTGTTTGCCGATTTGGCATAATATAGGATTGTTGTTAAAAGGCCGTTTTCAGACGGCCTTTTTTGCGTATGGGCTTGAGATATCGTATGAAATCTGTTGTAATTCAGTTAATGAGCTTTGAATACCATTATTCAAAAGTTGGTTTCTTCAACGAATCATGCTTATAATGCGCATTATGAAAAAATACATTCTTCCTATCTTTGCTGTGGCGGCACTTGCCGGTTGTGAATCGATTTATGTTCCAACATTGAAAGAAGTGCCAGTTCGACCAACCAACGTTAAGAAACCTAAGGCTGATTCACAAGTTTCAGCTACCGGTTATCATTTAGCTCCTTCGCATTGGGCAGATGTTTCCAAGATTCATGATGAAGCACGTCGCTTGAGTACCCAAGTGAGCCAAGGTAGTCTGACCAAAGTTCAGGCTGCACAATATTTGAACCGCTTCCGTATCCAACAAGTGGGACGCAACTCTGTCGATGACAGTATGTACGAAGTTTATCTGCGTTCTGCCGTTGACAGCCAACGTGGTGAAATTACTACCGAGCAATCCAAACAGTACATCCAAGGTGCTTTGCGCGGTTGGCAACAGCGTTGGAAAAACATGGATACCAAACCAAGCAATCCTGCGTTTACCAACTTCCTGATGGAAGTTATGGGTATGCAGCCTTTGAAATAAAAAGTCATAAACTGAGAAGGCCGTCTGAATATTCAGACGGCCTTCTTTTTGTATTTATATATGTGTAGTCGGACTTTATCCAATTAAGAACCAAACAGCTTGTCAGCCGCTTGACGGGCTTTTTCTTGAATATCTTCGGTCAGATAGTTTTTCATCTGAGAATAAACCAGCGCAATGACGGCAATGTCATCGCTGAAGCCAAATGGAATCAGAAGGTCGGGAATGCTGTCAATAGGACTGAGGAAGTAAACCAGTGCGCCGACAATAATCATTTTTGCACGTTTGGGTGTATGTTCGGATTCCCAGAGATAATAAAGCGCATAAAGCTGGCGGACGACAGGTTTACCCAAGCGACCGGCAAAGCGTCCGAGTTTTTTCATGAAGCCGGATGTGTCTAAGTTTCGACGGCGGAAGGAGGGGATGTAGTCTTCCGGATCGGGTGTGTTTTGATGAGGGGAGTGTGTCATGATGCAGCTTCCTTATAAGGTATGGAAACATGGTTGGTGTTACGTCGTATTTTAGTCTATTTGGGGCGGATGAAATGTCTTTGAATGTATAACTATGTAAGAGTAGTGATGATAATGCAATGGTAATAAGTTAAGAATGGCTTATGCCTTTGTAAAGATTAGGTATCAAGAGTGAGAATTTATCTCACAATAGATACAATTCTCAAACAATAATGATGTTATCGTAAGTGCTTTGATGGGGAGATGGCTTAATTGCAGGAAAGTAACAAAAAAGGCTAGCCACACAAAAAAAAATCTAAGAATGATTGTTTGATTTTATTAGTCTTTTGGTAAAAATCATTAGAGCATTCATAAATTGCACTGTTCAAAATGAGATAAAACAGGTAAATTATGGTTTATGTAGCTTATTGTAGTGCTGAGCTATAGGTTTTGAGCTGATAATAAATCTAGAGGAACTGACCATGTCCGCCAAATCACGCCCGGTATTTTTGGAAATTCCGAATATCCGATTGCCCATACCGGGGATTGTATCTATTCTTCACCGTATCAGCGGCGTCGGCTTGTTTGTGATGCTGCCTGTTCTCTTGTATTTCTTCTCCGGAACGCTGGATCGCGAAGCGTCGTTTGAAGCATATCGTTCTGCTATCTCCAATCCGTTTGTGAAGCTGATCCTTATCGGTCTGTTGTGGGCATATCTGCACCACTTTTTCGCCGGTATCCGCTTTCTGTTTTTGGATGTACACAAAGGCTTGGAATTAAATACTGCCCGTGCTACTGCTAAAGTTGTATTTGCTTCTGCTTTGATTCTGACCGTCGTTTTGGGAGCTTTGTTATGGTAGAACGTAAATTGACAGGTGCGCATTACGGTTTGCGCGATTGGGCAATGCAACGTGCAACTGCGGTCATCATGTTGGTGTACACCGTGGTTCTTTTGGTTGTTTTGTTTACGTTGCCTAAAGAGTATTCGGCATGGCAGGCATTTTTTGATCAAACTTGGGTGAAAGTATTTACTCAAGTGAGCTTCTTGGCCGTATTCCTGCATGCATGGGTAGGTATCCGCGATTTGTGGATGGACTACATTAAGCCTTTCGGCCTGCGTTTGTTTTTACAAGTTGCCACCATCGTTTGGTTGGTAGGCTGCTTGGTGTATTCAGTTAAAGTAATTTGGGGGTAAATATGGGTTTTCCTGTTCGCAAGTTTGATGCCGTGATTGTTGGCGGTGGTGGTGCAGGTTTACGCGCAGCCCTCCAATTGTCTAAATCTGGTTTGAATTGTGCTGTTTTGTCTAAAGTGTTCCCAACCCGTTCTCATACTGTGGCGGCTCAAGGTGGTATTTCTGCTTCATTGGGTAATGTGCAAGAAGACCGTTGGGATTGGCATATGTACGATACCGTGAAAGGTTCTGACTGGTTGGGCGACCAAGATGCGATTGAGTTTATGTGTCGCGCAGCGCCTGAAGCCGTAATTGAGTTGGAACACATGGGTATGCCTTTTGACCGTGTGGAAAGTGGCAAAATCTACCAACGTCCTTTCGGTGGCCATACTGCCGAACACGGTAAACGTGCGGTAGAACGTGCATGTGCAGTTGCCGACCGTACCGGCCATGCGATGTTGCATACTTTGTACCAACAAAACGTCCGTGCCAATACACAATTCTTTGTGGAATGGACGGCGCAAGATTTGATTCGTGATGAAAATGGTGACGTAGTCGGTGTAACTGCCATGGAAATGGAAACCGGCGAAGTTTATATTTTCCACGCTAAAGCTGTGATGTTTGCTACCGGTGGTGGCGGCCGTATTTATGCTTCTTCTACCAATGCCTATATGAATACCGGTGATGGTTTGGGTATTTGTGCCCGTGCAGGTATTCCGTTGGAAGATATGGAATTCTGGCAATTCCACCCGACCGGCGTAGCCGGTGCCGGTGTATTGATTACTGAGGGTGTACGTGGTGAGGGTGGTATTCTGTTGAATGCCGATGGCGAACGCTTTATGGAACGTTACGCTCCAACCGTAAAAGACTTGGCTTCCCGTGACGTGGTTTCCCGTGCGATGGCGATGGAAATTTACGAAGGTCGCGGTTGTGGTAAAAACAAAGACCACGTATTGCTGAAAATCGACCATATCGGTGCAGAAAAAATTATGGAAAAACTGCCGGGTATCCGCGAGATTTCCATTCAGTTTGCTGGTATCGACCCAATTAAAGACCCGATTCCTGTCGTGCCGACAACCCACTACATGATGGGCGGTATTCCGACCAATTATCATGGCGAAGTTGTCGTTCCTCAAGGCGACGAATACGAAGTGCCTGTAAAAGGCCTGTATGCCGCAGGTGAGTGCGCCTGTGCTTCCGTACACGGTGCGAACCGCTTAGGTACCAACTCCCTGTTGGACTTGGTGGTATTCGGTAAAGCTGCCGGCGACAGCATGATTAAATTCATCAAAGAGCAAAGCGACTGGAAACCTCTGCCTGCTAATGCCGGTGAATTGACCCGCCAACGTATCGAGCGTTTGGACAACCAAACCGGTGGCGAAAACGTTGATGCATTGCGTCGCGAACTGCAACGCTCTGTACAACTGCATGCCGGCGTGTTCCGTACCGATGAGATTCTGAGCAAAGGCGTTCGAGAAATCATGGCGATTGCCGAGCGTGTGAAACGTACTGAAATCAAAGATAAGAGCAAAGTATGGAATACCGCGCGTATCGAAGCTTTGGAATTGGATAATCTGATTGAAGTAGCGAAAGCGACTTTGGTGTCTGCCGAAGCACGTAAAGAATCGCGTGGTGCACACGCTTCAGACGACCATCCTGAGCGCGATGACGAAAACTGGATGAAACATACCCTGTATCATTCAGATACCAATACTTTGTCTTACAAACCGGTACATACCAAGCCTTTGAGCGTGGAATACATCAAACCGGCTAAACGCGTTTATTGATGAGTTTTCAGACGGCCTTTATCTTAAAGGCCGTCTGAAACCTAACCATACCCACATTGAACTGCTTGAATTCATAATACAAAATCATTGGGCAGTTTATGAGAAAAGGAACACTTCTCATGGAAAAAATGAGTTTTGAAATTTACCGTTACAACCCGGACGTTGATGCCAAACCTTATATGCAACGTTACGAGTTGGAATTGGAACCAACCGACGTTAAACTTTTGGATGCTTTAGTGCGCCTGAAAGCACAAGACGATACATTGTCGTTCCGCCGTTCTTGCCGCGAAGGTATTTGCGGTTCTGACGGTATGAACATCAACGGTAAAAACGGCTTGGCATGTCTGACCGATCTGCGTAGCCTGAAACAGCCGGTTAAAATCCGCCCTCTGCCAGGTCTGCCTGTTATCCGCGACCTGATTGTGGATATGACCCAGTTCTTCAAACAATATCACTCAATCAAACCTTACGTTGTAAACGACAACCCTATCGATGCGGACAAAGAGCGTCTGCAAACTCAGGAAGAGCGTAAAGAGTTGGACGGTTTGTACGAGTGTATTTTGTGCGCCTGCTGTTCGACTGCCTGCCCGTCATTCTGGTGGAATCCTGATAAATTCGTTGGTCCGTCTGGCTTGCTGAATGCTTACCGTTTCATTGCGGATAGCCGTGATACCATCACTAATGAGCGTTTGGATAATCTGAACGACCCATACCGTTTGTTCCGTTGCCACACCATTATGAACTGCGTAGACGTATGTCCTAAACACTTGAATCCGACCCGAGCCATCGGTAAGATTAAAGAGATTATGTTGAAACGAGCCGTTTAAGAAATGATGGTTTTTGACGATATTGCCAAACGGAAAATCCGTTTTCAAACCCGCCGGGGATTGTTGGAATTAGACTTAATCTTCGGTAGGTTTATGGAAAAAGAATTCGAGCACCTGAGTGATCAGGAGTTGTCCGAATTTTCCGAAATCCTCGAATTTCAAGACCAAGAGTTGCTTGCCTTGATTAACGGACATTCGGCAACGGACAAGAAACACCTGATTCCCATGCTTGAAAAAATCAGACAGGCATGACGTGTTATAGAGCTTGTTTGCGATGCCAATCCGAACAAGCTCTTTCCATACTGAGACCGTCTGAAAAAAAGGACCGTGCCGCTTGAGCGGCAACGAAAGCCCCAACTTACAAAGGAGTTTAAGAATGTCTAAATCAGTCAAGCTCACCACCCCAAATCAAGAGACCTTGGAACTGCCAGTATTGGAAGCAAGTATCGGCCATGATGTGGTTGATATTCGTACTTTGACTAAAAATACAGGTCTGTTTTCCTTCGACCCCGGATTCGTGTCAACCGCAAGTTGCGAATCCAAAATCACTTATATTGATGGCGATGAAGGTCTGTTGTATTACCGTGGTTATCCTATCGAGCAGCTGGCCGAAAAATCTGATTACTTGGAAGTTTGCTACCTGTTGATCTACGGCGAGCTGCCTACGCCCGAACAGAAAAAAGAATTTGATGCTACAGTCAGTCGCCATACTATGCTGCATGAACAGCTGACTTGGTTCTTCCGCGGTTTCCGTCGCGATGCGCATCCGATGGCGATGATGGTTGGCGTGGTTGGCGCTTTGTCTGCTTTCTACCAAGACAGCTTGGATATTGCTAATCCTGAACACCGCAAAATTGCGATTTACCGCTTAATCTCCAAAATTCCGACCATTGCGGCAATGTGTTACCGTTATTCCAACGGTTTGCCGTTCAATTATCCAAAAAATAACCTTTCCTATGCTGAAAACTTCTTGCACATGATGTTTGCCACACCGTGTGAAGAATACAAACCTAATCCAGTATTGGCCCGCGCGCTCGACCGCATCTTTATTTTGCATGCCGACCACGAGCAAAACGCCTCTACTTCGACTGTACGTTTGGCCGGCTCTTCTGGTGCGAATCCATTTGCCTGTATCGCTGCCGGTATCGCCTGTCTGTGGGGTGCTTCACACGGCGGTGCAAATGAAGCTGTGTTGAAGATGCTGGACGAAATCGGCGATGTGTCTAATGTTGCTGCATACATGGAAGGTGTGAAACAACGCAAATACCGTCTGATGGGCTTCGGTCACCGCGTATACCGCAATATGGACCCACGAGCCAACATCATGCGCGAAACCTGTTATGAAGTCTTGAAAGAATTGGGCTTGGAAGACAGTCCTAAATTCAAGCTGGCGATGGAATTGGAACAAATTGCACTGAAAGATCCATTCTTTGTTGAGCGCAAGCTGTATCCAAACGTCGATTTCTACTCCGGTATCGTCTTGTCCGCATTGGGCATTCCAACTGAAATGTTTACCGTTATCTTCGCATTGTCGCGCAGTGTAGGTTGGATTTCTCATTGGCATGAAATGATTAGCGATCCGGCACTGAAAATCGGTCGCCCACGTCAACTGTATACCGGTGCAGAACGTCGCGATTACGTTCCGGTAGATAAACGCTAATAGACAATACATTAATATATTGTTGAAAAGTCGTTTGAAAAAATCGAATTGCCGTTTTCAATGAGGTTGGTCGTAATTAATTAAGTTGATAGCAGGTAATTTGATTTGAAATAGGGTAGAATAAAGTGTCATTTCAGACGGCCTGAATTCCGTTCGGAGAACACGGGATTCTACCCTTTGTTTATATTTTAAAGAAAAGAGCTCACGCCATGATGGACGAAAAACTCAATTTCTCTTATCTGTTTGGTTCTAATGCGCCATACATCGAGGAGTTGTATGAAAAGTTTCTGGATAATCCGGAATCTGTCGATGAAAAATGGAAACAGTACTTTACCGATTTGAGTAAACAGCCGGGCGCAGTCGCTGTCGATGTTGCCCATACACCGATTCGTGAATCATTTGCCACTTTGGCTAAAAAGAAAAGTGCCGCAGCCGTCGCAGGCGGTGTGGATGAGGCAATGATGAAAAAGCAAGTCAGCGTTTTGCGACTGATTTCTGCCTATCGTATCCAAGGCGTGGGTGCAGCCCAACTTGATCCGCTCAAACGTATCCCTCCTCAAAATATCGAAGCTCTCGATCCTAAATTCCACGGTCTGTCAGATGCCGATATGGCGCTTCAGTTCAATATGGGCGAGGGCGATTTTTCCGGTCAGAGCAAACTGCCTCTGTCCCAAATCATCAGCAACCTCAAACAAACCTACTGCGGCCATATTGCGGTAGAGTACATCTACATTCCAAATACCGAAGAGCGCCGCTGGGTTCGCAATTATTTTGAAAGCGTACTGTCTACGCCAAGCTACAACGTTGAACAAAAACGCCGTATCTTGAAAGAAATGACTGCTGCCGAAACTCTGGAACGCTACCTGCATACCAAATATGTCGGTCAAAAACGCTTTGGTGTAGAAGGCGGCGAAAGCGCGATTGCCGGTTTGAACTACCTGATTCAAAATGCCGGTAAAGACGGCGTGGAAGAAGTCATCATTGGTATGGCACACCGTGGCCGTCTGAATGTTTTGGTTAACATTTTGGGTAAAAAACCGGCTGATCTGTTTGCTGAATTTGAAGGCCGTGCCGAAATCAAATTGCCTAGCGGCGACGTGAAATACCACATGGGCTTCAGCTCCGACATTGCTACTCCACACGGCCCAATGCACGTTTCTTTGGCATTCAACCCGTCACACTTGGAAATTGTTAACCCAGTAGTGGAAGGTTCTGCGCGCGCCAAACAAAAACGTTTGGGCGAAAACGGTCGCGATAAAGTTTTGCCGGTATTGATTCACGGTGACTCTGCATTTATCGGTTTGGGTGTTAACCAAGCGACATTCAACCTGTCTAAAACACGCGGTTATACCACCGGCGGTACTGTTCACATCGTGATCAACAACCAAATCGGCTTTACGACTTCCGATACCCGCGATACCCGTTCAACCGTATACTGTACCGATATTGCGAAAATGGTTTCCGCTCCGGTTATCCATGTGAATGGCGATGATCCTGAACGCGTTTGCTTTGCCATTCAAGCCGCTTTGGATTACCGCAAAAAATTCCATAAAGACATCGTGGTCGACGTTGTCTGCTACCGTAAATGGGGCCACAACGAGGGCGATGATCCGACCTTGACCCAACCGATGATGTACAAAAAAGTATCGCAACACCCAGGTGCGCGTGCTTTGTACACCGAGCAACTGATTGCCGAAGGCGTGGTAACTCAAGCTGAGGCTGACGGTTACATCCAAGCCTACCGTGATGCTTTGGACAAAGGCGAACATGTTGAACAAACAACTTTGAGCAACTTCCAACGCACACAAATCGACTGGAGTAAATATCAAGGTAAAGATTGGCGCGAACACATCGAAACCGGTTTGCCTGCCGCGGATATTGAGCGCCTTACCGAGAAGTTTACCGCCGTACCAGAAGGCTTTGCCCTGCATCCGACTGCAAAACGTGTGATTGAAGCGCGTAAAGCAATGGCATCCGGCAAACAAGCCATCGACTGGGGTATGGCCGAAACCCTCGCATACGCAAGCCTGTTGACCAAAGGTCATGGCGTGCGTATCTCCGGTGAGGACTCCGGCCGCGGTACATTCTCACACCGTCATGCCGTTCTGCACGATCAAAAACGCGAAAAATGGGACGACGGTACTTATGTTCCTCTGCGCAACATGGGCGAAGGCTTGGGCGAGTTCCTGGTTATCGACTCTATCTTGAACGAAGAAGCCGTGATGGCGTTCGAGTACGGCTTTGCCTGCTCAGCACCTGACAAGCTGACCATTTGGGAAGCTCAATTCGGTGACTTCGCCAACGGCGCGCAAGTGACTATTGACCAATTCCTGTCTTCAGGCGAAACCAAGTGGGGTCGTTTGTGCGGCCTGACCACCATCCTGCCGCACGGCTACGACGGTCAAGGCCCTGAGCACTCTTCTGCACGCGTGGAACGTTGGTTGCAACTGTGTTCTGAGAACAATATGCAAGTCATCATGCCGTCTGAAGCGTCGCAAATGTTCCACCTCTTGCAACGCCAAGTCTTGGGTTCATACCGCAAACCGCTGGTGATTTTCATGTCCAAACGCCTGTTGCGCTTCAAAGGTGCAATGAGCCCGCTGGAAAACTTCACCGAAGGTTCGACTTTCCGTCCGGTTATCGGCGATACCGCCGAACGCGCAAGCAACGACAGCGTGAAACGCGTGGTATTGTGTGCCGGTCAGGTTTACTATGACTTGGAAGCTGGCCGTGCCGAGCGTAAACTGGAAGATGATGTTGCTATCGTCCGCGTTGAGCAGCTGTATCCGTTCCCATACGAAGAGGTTAAAGCTGAACTGGCGAAATATCCGAACGCAAAATCTGTGGTTTGGGCACAAGAAGAGCCGAAAAACCAAGGCGCGTTCTACCAAATCCGCCACCGCATCGAAGACGTTATCAGCGAAGAGCAAAAACTGTCTTATGCCGGTCGTCCAAGCAGCGCATCGCCTGCAGTGGGCTACTCAAGCAAACACATTGCTCAATTGAAACAATTGGTTGAAGACGCTTTGGCATTGTAAACCAAGTAGCATTCCGTCTGAGTCTGCTCAGGCGGAATGCCCATATGCAGAATTAAAAACACACAACAGGCCGTCTGAAAGGGCCATTGGAGACACAAAATGATTATTGATGTAAAAGTACCTATGCTGTCTGAAAGCGTATCTGAAGGCACGCTCTTGGAATGGAAGAAAAAAGTTGGCGAAGCAGTTGCCCGTGACGAAATCCTGATCGATATCGAAACTGACAAAGTGGTTTTGGAAGTACCTTCTCCACAAGCCGGCGTATTGGTTGAAATCGTAGCGCAAGACGGTGAAACCGTTGTTGCCGACCAAGTTTTGGCCCGTATCGATACAGCTGCTACTGCCGCTGCTGAAGCACCTGCAGCCGCTCCTGCCGAAGCAGCCCCAGCTGCCGCTCCTGCTGCTGCACAAAACAACGCCGCTATGCCTGCCGCCGCCAAACTGGCTGCCGAGACCGGTGTTGACGTGAACGCATTGCAAGGTTCCGGCCGTGACGGTCGCGTATTGAAAGAAGACGTACAAAATGCCGCTGCCAAACCTGCCGCAGCCGTTGCCCCTGCTGTTGCACTTCCTGCAGGCGCACGTCCTGAAGAACGCGTACCAATGAGCCGCCTGCGTGCCCGTGTTGCAGAACGCCTCTTGGCTTCTCAACAAGAAAACGCCATTCTGACTACATTCAACGAAGTCAACATGAAACCAATCATGGACTTGCGTGCGAAGTACAAAGAAAAATTCGAGAAAGAACACGGCGTAAAACTGGGCTTTATGTCCTTCTTCGTTAAAGCCGCTGTTGCCGCCCTGAAAAAATACCCGGTTGTGAATGCTTCTGTTGACGGCAAAGACATCGTGTACCACGGCTACTTCGACATCGGTATCGCAATTGGCAGCCCACGCGGTTTGGTTGTACCAATCCTGCGCGATGCCGACCAAATGAGCATTGCCGACATCGAACAAGCAATTGTTGATTACGCGAAAAAAGCTAAAGATGGCAAAATCGCCATCGAAGATCTGACCGGTGGTACATTCAGTATTACTAACGGCGGTACTTTCGGCTCTATGATGTCTACCCCGATCATCAACCCGCCTCAATCTGCGATTTTGGGTATGCACGCCACTAAAGAGCGCGCTGTGGTTGAAAACGGTCAAGTTGTTGTCCGTCCAATGATGTATCTGGCTCTGTCTTACGACCACCGTATCATCGACGGCCGTGAAGCTGTATTGACCTTGGTAGCCATTAAAGACGCGTTGGAAGACCCAGCTCGCCTGTTGTTGGATCTGTAATCGTTTCAGACGGCCTTTTATTTATTAATGAAAAGGCCGTCTGAATTTTTATTTAGATGTAGCGTAATGTAGTATCGTGCTACAATAGGCTCAACGAACGATTGAGGCCGTCTGAAACATTTGATTCGAATGAATCGACAGATATGGACTTTCAGACGGCCTTTTCTTAAAACCATCAAAACGCAGTCATTCAAAATAAAAAAGAAACAAAAAGTATCGTTTTTATTTTGAGATACTGCCAAAAGCAAAGGATGACACGATGTCTCAATATGATGTAGTAGTGATTGGTGCAGGCCCGGGCGGATACGTTGCCGCCATCCGTGCCGCGCAACTGGGTTTCAAAACCGCTTGCGTCGATGCAGGCGTTAACAAAGCAGGCAATGCCCCTGCATTGGGTGGTACTTGCTTGAACGTAGGTTGTATCCCTTCTAAAGCCCTGTTGCAATCCAGCGAACATTTCCACGCTGCGCAACACGATTTTGCCGAACATGGTATCACTGTCGGCGACGTAAAATTCGACGCGGCCAAAATGATTGAGCGCAAAGATGCCATCGTGACCAAACTGACCGGCGGCGTGAAATTCCTGTTCCAAAAAAACAAAGTAACCAGCCTGTTTGGTACTGCTTCTTTTGCCGGTAAAAATGGCGATGCTTACCAAATCGAAGTCGATAACAAAGGCGAGAAAACCGTTATTGAAGCCAAACACGTAATCGTAGCCACCGGTTCCGTACCGCGTCCGCTGCCACAAGTCGCTATCGATAATGTGAACGTATTGGACAACGAAGGCGCATTGAACCTGACCGAAGTACCTGCCAAACTCGGCGTGATCGGTTCTGGCGTGATTGGTTTGGAAATGGGTTCCGTATGGAACCGCGTGGGTGCGGAAGTTACCATTCTTGAAGCTGCGCCGACCTTCTTGGCTGCCGCAGACCAACAAATCGCCAAAGAAGCCTTCAAATACTTCACTAAAGAGCAAGGTTTGAGCATCGAATTGGGCGTGAAAATCGGCGACATCAAATCTGAAGGCAAAGGCGTTTCCGTTGCTTACGAAACTGCTGCCGGCGAAGCCAAAACCGAAGTATTCGACAAACTGATCGTTGCCATCGGCCGTATTCCAAACACCAAAGGCCTGAACGCCGAAGCCGTAGGCTTGGAAAAAGACGAACGTGGCTTTATCAAAGTAGATGGCGAATGCCGTACCAATCTGCCTAACGTATGGGCAATCGGTGACGTGGTTCGCGGCCCGATGTTGGCACACAAAGCCAGCGATGAAGGCGTTGCCGTTGCAGAGCGCATTGCCGGTCAAAAACCGCATATCGACTTCAACAACGTACCGTTCGTGATTTACACCGACCCTGAAATCGCTTGGGTGGGTAAAACCGAAGAGCAACTCAAAGCCGAAGGCGTGGAGTACAAAAAAGGTACTTCAGGTTTCGGCGCAAACGGTCGCGCATTGGCCATGGGCAAAGCCAAAGGTACGGTCAAAGTATTGGCAGATGCCAAAACCGACCGCATCTTGGGCGTACACATGATCGGCCCGGTTGTCAGCGAATTGGTTACTGAAGGCGTGACTGCGCTCGAATTCTTCGCCAGCAGCGAAGACATCGCCCGCATTATCCATGCCCACCCAACCTTGTCCGAAGTGGTTCACGAAGCTGCATTGGCAGCCGACAAACGCGCTTTGCACGGTTGATAGACATTAAGGCCGTCTGAAACTTTTCAGACGGCCTTAAGGCCTCCGACAAATTGAATGTTCCGAGAGCTTCGTTTTCTGATTTATAATTTCGTCAGGCAAACAAACAGCATTTACATTCATTATGAACAAAGAAATAGTCGGTATTTTCTTTATACCGATGGGCATCATCAGCATGTGTATGGCCGCATTGTGGCAAATGTATGTGATGATGACCGAAACTTATACGCTCAACCGTTTCAAAGATAAAGAATTGGTTTGGCGCGTGGCATTGTTGTTTATCAGTTTCAGCCTTGCCGTTTATCTGCTCTGCCCGAATTCGCGTAAAAAAGGCATCGTCTTTTTTATTCTCGGGGGAGGCGGCGCAACCATGTATCTGCTGGCGCGGATGTGGTTGCCCTTCAGTAAATAGTAAGGCCGTCTGAAAATATGGGATTGGCCGCAGGGCGATTCCTAAAACCCACTCACCTTAAGGAGAAATCCATGAATTTACACGAGTATCAGGCTAAAGAACTGCTGGCTAGCTACGGTTTGCCCGTACAAGGCGGTATTTTGGCACACGACGGCGAAGAAGCCGCTGCAGCTTACGACAAATTGGGCGGCAAATTCGCTGTTGTCAAAGCACAAGTACACGCCGGCGGCCGCGGTAAAGCGGGAGGCGTAAAAGTCGTTAAAAGCCGCGAAGAAGCTAAAGAAGTGGCTGAAAGCCTGATTGGCACCAACTTGGTAACTTACCAAACCGATGCCAACGGCCAACCTGTCAACAGCGTTTTGGTTTGCGAAGATATGTATCCTGTTCAAACCGAGCTGTACTTGGGCGCAGTGGTTGACCGTTCTACCCGCCGCGTTACATTCATGGCTTCTACCGAAGGCGGCGTGGAAATTGAAAAAGTTGCTGCCGAAACTCCAGAAAAAATCTTCAAAGTAACCGTTGATCCGCTGGTCGGCCTGCAACCTTGCCAAGCTCGCGAAGTTGCCTTCCAACTGGGCTTGAAAGACAAACAAATCAACGAGTTCGTCAAACTGATGACTGGCGCGTACAAAGCGTTTATCGAAAACGACTTCGCCCTGTTTGAAGTAAACCCATTGGCAGTTCGCGAAAACGGTGCACTGGCTTGCGTGGACGGCAAAATCGGTATCGACAGCAATGCGCTCTACCGCCTGCCAAAAATCGCTGAATTGCGCGACAAATCTCAAGAAAACGAACGTGAGCTGAAAGCTTCTGAATTCGACCTGAACTATGTTGCCCTGGAAGGCAACATCGGCTGTATGGTTAACGGTGCCGGTTTGGCGATGGCCACTATGGACATCATCAAACTCAAAGGCGGCCAACCTGCCAACTTCTTGGACGTTGGTGGCGGCGCAACCAAAGACCGCGTGGTTGAAGCGTTCAAACTGATTCTGGAAGACAAATCCGTTAAAGGCGTATTGATCAACATCTTCGGCGGTATCGTACGTTGCGACATGATTGCGGAAGCCATCGTGGCAGCCGTTAAAGAAATCAACGTCAACGTTCCTGTCGTTGTTCGTTTGGAAGGTAACAACGCCGAACTCGGCGCGAAAATCCTGAACGAATCAGGTCTGAAACTGACTTCTGCAGACGGCCTGAATGACGCAGCCGAAAAAATTGTTGCAGCCGTAAACGCCTAAGGAGAAAAGAATGAGCGTATTGATTAATAAAGACACCAAAGTATTGGTTCAAGGTTTCACCGGTAAAAACGGTACTTTCCACTCCGAACAAGCTCTGGCTTACGGCACTAAAGTTGTCGGCGGCGTTACCCCAGGCAAAGGCGGTCAAACCCACCTGAACCTGCCTGTATTCAACACCATGAAAGAAGCCGTTAAAGAAACCGGCGCGGACGCATCTGTAATTTACGTTCCAGCTCCGTTTGTTTTGGATTCTATCGTTGAAGCCGTTGATTCAGGCGTAGGCTTGGTCGTTGTGATTACCGAAGGCGTGCCTACTTTGGACATGCTCAAAGCCAAACGTTACTTGGAAACCAACGGCAACGGTACCCGCTTGGTCGGCCCTAACTGCCCGGGTGTGATTACTCCGGGTGAGTGCAAAATCGGTATTATGCCGGGCCACATCCACACTCCGGGCCGCATCGGTATTATTTCCCGTTCCGGTACATTGACTTACGAAGCCGTGGCACAAACCACCAAACTGGGCTTGGGTCAATCAACCTGTATCGGTATCGGCGGCGACCCGATTCCTGGTATGAACCAAATCGACGCACTGAAACTCTTCCAAGAAGACCCAGATACTGACGCCATTATCATGATTGGTGAAATCGGCGGTACTGCGGAAGAAGAAGCAGCCGAATACATCCAATCTAACGTAACCAAACCTGTTGTCGGCTACATTGCCGGTGTTACTGCTCCTAAAGGCAAACGTATGGGCCACGCCGGTGCGATTATCTCCGGTGGTAAAGGTACTGCCGAAGAAAAATTCGCTGCTTTCGAAAAAGCCGGTATCGCTTACACCCGCAGCCCTGCCGAGTTGGGTACTACCATGCTGGAAGTGTTGAAAGCAAAAGGTTTGGCATAAGACCTAAGTCTTTAAGCTGAATGGAAAAGGCCGTCTGAAGTTTTCAGACGGCCTTTTTTAAATTTCATTTGCTTGTTTTCATAATAAGCACTTAATTTTATTTAAATTAACATTTATTTTAGAATAAACGGTTATAATTTATTAACAGATAAATATTCTGTAACCATATCAACCTATATCAAGGAGAAAAGCATGAAAAAACACGATTTTGAAGCACGTCGCGAGGCTTTGCTGAAAGACATCCGAGAAGTGATGGATGATGTGGAAGAGTTGTACCGCAATGGTGTTGAAGCCGGTTCGGAAGAGGGCAGTAAAGCCCGAGCCAAATTGGAAGAAAAATTGGCTGTGGCCAAAGAGCGTTTGAGCCGTTTTGAAGAAGAGGCCGGCGAACGTTTGCGCCATCATGCCGAGCGTGCGCGTGAGAAATACGAGCAGTTTGAAGAAGCGGCTCAGGAGCGTTTTAAAGAAGGCAAAGAGCGCTTTGCCGAATTTGAAGCTGATGCGGGCGAGCGTTTGAAACGCGGTGCCAAACACGCTGATGAAGTGGTGCATGAAAAACCATATTATGCGATGGGTTTTGCCGCATTGGCCGGTTTGGTTGTGGGTGTGTTGTTGAACCGCCGTTAATGCGAATATGTTAAGGCCGTCTGAACAGGCGTGCAATGAAATCATGGATTTCATTGCACCGTGCAGACGGCCTCTGCCTTATGTTTCCTGAGAAAAAGGATAGTTAAGATGGGAATTCGCCAGCGTTTTGAACATGGCAAGGCTTTGTTGAATCAGGGCGCGGATTTGCTGCTGCTGCGTTTGCAGGTATTGAGCTTGGATTTGACGCGTCAGGCGGAGAATGTGTTTCGTTTGGCGATTTGGCTGGTGTTGTCCGGCGCGCTGTTGATGGTGGGCTTGGTCGGTTTGCTGTTCGGCTTGAACCGCGTGCTGTCGGATATGGCCGCTTTGTGGGTATTTTTCGGCATTTTCTTTGTAAGCCTGTTGATTATTGCTGTATTGTTCCGCAAAGTATCGGCAGATTATCGGGAGCAGGGCAGTCGTGTGGCTGAAACCTTGCAGGATATTCGATCGGACATTGCGTATTTGCGCGGTGAGATAGATAAGGATGCGGACGATGAAGCAACAGGAGTATGAAGAAGCGCGCGAGCTGCTGCTTTTGGAAGCTAAGCTGGTGCGGCTGCGGATTGAAGCGGAAAATTTGAAACTGCGTAAAGCGGAAGAAGGTAATGCTCGGCAGACTAATCGCTTGGTAATGTTGGCCGATGTGGCGTATCAGTTGAGCCAAACGCGTTTGCTGTCTCAACGCGCTTTGTTTTCTACATCGCGCCGTCGGCATTGGATTTGGCTGGTATTGGCGGTCATACTGGGCTTATCGAGATAATCGAGGGCAGAGGTTTGGTCAAAATGATATTTGCGGCGAGTTGTTGGAGCGTGTGAGCCGCTGGTTGAGGACGCTGCGTCATTGTGTTGCTAAAACTGAAACTTTATCTATTTTGAGTATTTTTTACAAAAGATACCGGCCGTCTGAATATTTCAGACGGCCTCAATGTTTGGAGTTTCAGATATAATGGCGGCAATTTTGAAATTATTAAATGAAGGATAAGTGGATGAACCGTTTGTATCCCCACCCGATTATCGCCCGTGAGGGCTGGCCGATTATCGGCGGCGGTTTGGCTTTGAGCCTGCTGGTGTCGATGTGTTGCGGCTGGTGGTCTTTGCCGTTTTGGGTGTTTACTGTATTTGCTTTGCAGTTTTTCCGTGACCCTGCGCGTGAAATTCCGCAAAATCCTGAAGCGGTGTTGAGCCCGGTTGACGGCCGTATCGTGGTGGTCGAGCGCGCACGCGATCCGTATCGTGATGTCGATGCTTTGAAAATCAGTATTTTTATGAACGTGTTCAACGTGCATTCGCAAAAATCGCCTGCCGATTGTACGGTAACGAAAGTGGTCTATAACAAAGGCAAATTCGTGAATGCGGATTTGGATAAGGCCAGCACGGAAAATGAACGTAATGCGGTTTTGGCGACTACGGCTTCTGGTCGTGAAATTACTTTTGTTCAAGTGGCCGGTTTGGTGGCGCGCCGTATTTTGTGTTACACCCAAGCAGGTGCGAAACTGTCTCGCGGCGAACGCTATGGTTTTATCCGCTTTGGCTCGCGCGTGGATATGTATCTGCCTGTCGATGCGCAGGCGCAAGTGGCGATTGGCGATAAAGTCACCGGCGTCAGCACGGTATTGGCACGTTTGCCGCTGACTGCGCCGCAAACTGAATCTGAGCCTAAAGCCGCAGCTCCACAAGCCGCGCCAGTTTCACAAGCGACTCCGGCTGAAACAGTGGCAAGCCAATCTACCGAACAGCAGCAAATCGAAGCAGCGGCGGCTAAAATTCAAGCGGCTGTGCAAGATGTATTGAAAGATTAATAGTCAGTTTTAAATGATTGGTTAAAACAAGAAAAAGGTTTTCAGACGGCCGTCTGAAAACCTTTTTTGTTTGCCTGTCCGATTTTAAAACTTCACGTTCACGCCGCCGGTAAAGCTGCGACCCATTTGCGGCGTATCAGAGAGGAAGCTGCTGTGGGCGTAAACGGATTGGTTGAGCAGGTTGTCGGCTTTGACGTACCAATTCCACTCGCCATAGCGCGTATTGCGGCGGTAGTTTGCACCAAGGTTGAGCATATGGTGTCCGGGCGTGCGCGTTTCGTAGCGGGCGAGTTTGTTTTGGGCGAACACACGGTAGTAGTCCAAATTGGCATCGATGCGGTCGGTCAGTGCGGCTTTCAGATGGACGCCGAGGCGCGCAGCCGGAACGCGAGGCGCGTTTTGGTCGTCCTGTGCGATGAAAGGACGGTTGCCGTAGGCATCTTCTCTGCCGGGCAGGGAAGGCAGGTTTTTCAGACGGCCTCTGACGTAGTCGCCGGAAACGCCGATGCGGTAGCGCGGTGTCGGTTTGAAGTAGATTTCGCCTTCCGCGCCGTAGAAGTCCGCGCCGGATTGGTTGTAGCGCACGAGCTTCATTTCGCTGTCGTCTTCGATGGATTTGGGGCCGCGTCCGTCGTTTAAGGTTTGGGCGTAAATGTAGTTGCCGAAGCGGTTGCGGTAGAGTGCCAGATTGTATTGCCAGCGGTCGCCTTCGTAGCCCAGCGCGAGTTCGATATTGTTGGAACGCTCTTTGTTGAGGTGTTTGTTGCCGACTTCAAAGGTGTTGGTAGCGACGTGCTTGCCGTGTGCGTACAGCTCTTGCGTTGACGGCAGGCGTTCCTGATGGGATGCGGTCAGGCTGAGTTTGTGTTGGGGCGTGAAATACCAGTTGCCCGAAAGTGCGAACGAACGGGCGGTTTGGCGGTGCGCGCCGAGGTCGGGCAGGGGTTGGTTGTAGTAGTTTTCCCGATCAATCAATGCTTTGTCGTACTGGATGGAGGCTTTTTGTTTTTCCACGCGTACGCCGCCTTCAAGCGTGAAGTTGTCCCAGTTTGCCTGTTCTACACCGAAAAAGCTGTAATGGCGCACATTGTTGTCAATCAGCATCGGTTGTTGGACGGTCTCGGGAATGGCGGAAAGCGCGCTGGATTTTTGTCCCAAATATTGCACGCCCCAGCTGCCTTTCAGACGGCCTATGGGTTGGTGGCGCAACTCGATACGGGCGTTGTGTGTTTTGTTGTTGAAGAAGTTTTCTACTGCATCACCTGCTTTTTCGTCGTGGTGGTAGTCGTTGCGGTTCAGGTGTACGCGCAGGGCTTCAAAACCGGGGAATGGCTGCTTCCATTCGGCGCGGAGTTCGTAGTGTTTGTTGCGCAGGTCTATCCACGGTTTGCCGTTGTGGGCATGGGCGTGTGCATCATCGTCGTCGTGGAAGCCGCAGCTTAAGCCCGGATTGTCGTAATCGACATCTTCTTCGGTCAATAGGTGCGGATAAAGCTGCAAATAGCGCTTGTTAATCAAGCTCTTTTGCCAGATGATGTCGGCGTGGCAGTCGTCGTAGAGATGGCTGTGGGCAGGCAGGCCGTAGCGGTCGCGACGGTCGCTGTACGCTACGCCGAGAAAACCTTTATCCCCAACCCAAGACAGCCCGATGCTGCCGGTTTTTGAATCGGCATGGCTGTCGGGCAGTCGTTTCAGACGGCCTTCTTCTTTTTGATAGCGCGGTACGGCGTAATCGCCCGATTTGCGGTACAAGCCTTCGGTATGCAGCACGAAGTTGTTGCCCAGTCCGATATTGATGCCTGCGGATGTCAGTTTTTCCAAATTGCCGCTGCTCAAACGCAATCCGGCTTCGCCCGATACGCCGTTTTCAGGCATTTTTTCGGGGATTTTTCCATCGGCAACATCGACCAAACCGGCTACATTGCCCGAGCTGTACAAGAGCGTAACCGGGCCGCGCAGGATTTCGACCTGTTGCGACAAGGCACTGTCCACCATCAAGGCATGGTCGGGAGAGAAGTCCGCCATGTCGCCCGTTTCGCCGTGATGGTTCAGCACTTTAATCCGTCTGCCTGTTTGACCGCGAATAACGGGAGCGGACGCGCCGCCGCCGTATTGCGAGGCATGAATGCCCGGTACGCCGTCTAAAGCATCGCCCAAGTTGACGGCTTTTTGGCGCAAGGTATCGCCGGAGATGATTTTGTCGGAGGCGGTCGAAGTGTGCAGCAGCCCCGAAGTAGCGCGCGGACGGCTTTTGCCGACGACGGTAACCTCGTCCAAGTCAACCGACTGCTCGGTTTCATGCGCTTGGGAGAGGATGGGGGTGCTGATTAAAAGAATATATAAAACAATGGGTTTGAGTGTGGTTTGTGTCATTTTAGTTTCTCATCATATTTCGAAAGGCTGTTATTATATAACATTTCATTGTTTATATGATAAGATTTTTGAGAAAAAAGGCCGTCTGAAAACGAAGCGTGGTTTTCAGACGGCCTTTAGCTTGTATGTAGGTTTAAATGAAAACGGAACAATCTCTCTGCTGCCTGGTTTGGGTAAGGCAGAAAGTCATGGCAGATTGTTTGCTTTCATTGAAAGCATTACTTGGTTTCGGCAGCTTTAGCGCCAGCAGTCTCTGCAATCAAATCTAAGAATACCAACGGCTTTTTGCCGATATTTTTGAGTGCGTGGGACTGGCCGGGGCGGGCGATGGTAATGTCGCCGGCGCCGACTTCGGTTTGTTTGCCTTCGCTATCGGTAAACAGGCCTTTGCCGGATACGATGATGTAAACGTCTTCATTGCCGGTATGTTTGTGTTGCCCAATGGAGGCGCCCGGCGGTAATGTGAGCCAGCCGATTTCTTTGAATGCATCTTGTTCTGCGGTTTGATGGCGCGTGAAGGCAAAGCTGCCGAGTAGCGGGCCTTGACCTCCGGCTGCATTTTCGCGGTTCCATTCGGCTAAGTCGGCTTTTTTATACACTTGGATGCTGCGGTCGGTGGGGGTGGTTTGTTCGGCAGCTTGCGCGCTTATGGATGTGCCGAGCAGAAGGGTAACAGATAATGCGGCAAATAGTGGTTTCATGGTGGTTCTCCGTTTGTCAGGTTGAGTCAGATAATGCGGATTCCGTTTTCAGACGGCCTGCGGGGTTGAAATGTGTAACCCCGCAGGCTTCCCCCCAAGATTTATTTCACATTGCGCAAATAGTTCAACAATAAAGGAACAGGACGGCCGGTAGCGCCTTTTTCACCGCCGGATTTCCATGCGGTACCTGCGATGTCGAGGTGTGCCCATGGATAGTCTTCGGTGAAGTAAGACAGGAATGTTGCGGCAGTAATCGTGCCTGCACCCGGTGTGCCGATGTTTGGAATGTCGGCAAAGTTGGATTTGAGTTGGTCTTTGTAGGTTTCAAAGAGCGGCAGTTGCCATGCTTTGTCGTCCACATTGCGGGAAGCGGCCAGCAGGCTGTCGACCAAATCTTGATTGTTGCCCATCACGCCGCTGACGTCATGACCCAAGGCGATAATGCACGCGCCGGTCAGGGTGGCGACGTCGATAACGGCTTTGGGTTTGAATTGTTCGGCGTAAGTGAGCGCGTCGCACAAAATCAGACGGCCTTCGGCATCGGTGTTCAACACTTCGATGGTCAAGCCTTTCATGCTTTTCACGACGTCGCCCGGTTTGTTTGCCGCGCCGGAAGGCATGTTTTCGCAGGTGGCGACGACGGCGATGAGGTTGATCGGCAGTTGTAGTTTGACAGCGGCGCAGAAGGTGCTGATGACGGTTGCCGCGCCGCACATGTCGAACTTCATTTCGTCCATGTTCAGGCTGGGTTTGAGGGAAATGCCGCCGGTGTCGAAGGTAATGCCTTTGCCGACCAATACCACAGGTGCGGCTTCTTTGTCGGCCGCACCAAAATAGCTCAGTTCGACCAAATATGGATCTTCGACACTGCCTTTGGCGACAGACCAGAACGAACCCATGTTTTCTTTGATGTAGTCTTTTTCAATGATTTTAGCGTGTGCGCCCAATTTTTCGGCTTCGGCTTTGGCGGTACGCGCGAGGAATTCAGGCGTGCATTCGTTTGGTGCGGCATTGCCCAAGTCGCGGCAGAGGCTTTGTCCGTAAACTTGCGCTTCGGCAATGCGCAGGGCTTCTTTGACGGCGGCTTCGTGCGCGCTGTGGAACACGGCTTCTGCAAATTTGGCCGGTTTGGCTTCTTTTTTGTAGCGGTCGAAACGGTAGGCGGCATTGCCGAAAGCAATCGCAAACGCTTCGGCAATGGCTGCTGCTTGCGCTTCTTCAAAGGCGTGAACGTCCACATTGACCGTTTCTTGGTTTTGCGCCCATTTGGCGGCTTCGGCTGCGGCTTTGTTCAATGTGGCGCGGTCGGTTTTTTCGAGGCGGGCAACGGCAATGGCTTGCAAACCGTTGTCCGTCGGGATTTTGGTGTCGGCGAAATTTTGACCTTCTTCAAGGGAAGCGAAGAGGGCGAGGGCAGTCGGGTTGCTCAGTTGCGATGCGTCGGCGCAGACAAATAATTGCGCACCTGCCTGTTGAGCCTGCAAAGTTTCGGCTTTTGTGCTAAATTTCACGTTTATTCTCCTGATTGGAACGGTTGTCGGTTGTTCAGACGGCCTGTGACCAACCGTCCGAACAGATGAAAATCATTGTACTCCATTTGTGTCATGCCGTCTGAAGCCTTATTAATAAATATAGGTTTCCCATAAACCGTATACCACGCTCAATCTTATGATTTACCAAAGAAACTTTATTAAAGAACTTTCCTTTACCGCCGTCGGCATCTTTGTCGTCCTCTTGGCGGTATTGGTGTCCACGCAGGCCATCAACCTGCTTGGCCGCGCAGCCGACGGGCGTGTCGCCATCGATGCCGTGTTGGCCTTAGTCGGCTTCTGGGTAATCGGCATGACACCGCTTTTGCTGGTGTTGACCGCATTTATCAGTACGTTGACCGTATTGACCCGCTACTGGCGCGACAGTGAGATGTCGGTTTGGCTTTCCTGCGGATTGGCATTGAAACAATGGATACGCCCGGTCATGCAGTTTGCCGTGCCGTTTGCCATTTTGATTGCCGTCATGCAGCTTTGGGTGATGCCGTGGGCAGAGTTGCGCAGCCGCGAATATGCCGAAATCTTGAAGCAGAAGCAGGAATTGTCTTTGGTGGAAGCCGGCGAGTTTAATAGCTTGGGTAAGCGTAACGGCAGGGTTTATTTTGTCGAAACCTTCGATACCGAATCCGGCATCATGAAAAACCTGTTCCTGCGCGAGCAGGACAAAAACGGCAACGACAACATCGTTTTTGCCAAAGAGGGCAATTTTTCGCTGACCGACAACAAACGTACGCTTGAATTGCGCGACGGCTACCGTTACAGCGGTACGCCCGGCAAAGCCGATTACAACCGCGTTTCTTTCCAACACCTCAGCCTGATTATCAGCACTACGCCGAAACTCATCGACCCTGTATCACACCGCCGTACCATTCCGACAGCCCAACTGATTGGCAGCAGCAATCCCCAGCACCAAGCGGAATTGATGTGGCGTATTTCCTTGACCGTCAGCGTTTTGTTGCTGTGCCTGCTCGCCGTGCCGCTTTCCTATTTCAATCCGCGCAGCGGCCACACCTACAATATCTTGATTGCCATCGGTTTGTTTTTGGTTTACCAAAACGGGCTGACCTTCCTGCGTAACGCCGTGGAAGATGGCAAAATCCATTTTTGGCTCGGACTGCTGCCTATGCACATCATCATGTTTGTGATTGCCGTCGTCCTGCTGCGCGTGCGCAGTATGCCTAGCCAACCCTTCTGGCAGGCGGTTGCCAAAAGTCTGACATTGAAAGGCGGAAAATGAACCTGATTTCACGTTACATCATCCGTCAAATGGCGGTTATGGCGGTTTACGCCCTCCTTGCCTTCCTTGCTTTGTACAGCTTTTTTGAAATCATCAACGAAGTCGGCGATCTTGGAAAAGGCAGCTATAACGGCGCAAAATTGGGGCAGTATGTTTTAATGCAGATGCCTGCGCGCGCATATGAACTGATGCCGCTTGCCGTTTTGATCGGCGGCCTAATTTCTCTCAGCCAACTGGCTTCGGGCAGCGAGCTGACCGTTATCAAAGCCAGCGGCATGAGTACCAAAAAGCTGCTGTTGATTCTGTCGCAGTTCGGTTTGATTTTCGCCATTGCCACCGTTGCGCTTGGCGAATGGGTTGCACCCACGCTGAGCCAAAAAGCTGAAAACATCAAAGCTGCCGCCATCAACGGCAAAATCAGTACCGGCAATACCGGCCTTTGGCTGAAAGAAAAAAACAGCATTATCAACGTGCGCGAAATGCTGCCCGACCATACGCTTTTGGGCATTAAAATTTGGCAGCGTAATGATAAAAACGAACTGATCCAAGCGGCAGAAGCCGAATCAGCCGTTTTGAATCCTGACGGCAGCTGGCAGCTGAAAAATATCCGCCGCAGCATATTGGGCGAAGATAAAGTCGAGGTTTCTACTGCTGCCGAAGAAAACTGGCCGATTTCCGTCAAGCGCAACCTGATGGATGTATTGCTCGTCAAGCCCGATCAAATGTCTGTCGGCGAATTGACTACCTACATCGACCATCTGGAAAAAAACAACCAAAATACCCAAGTCTATGCCATCGCATGGTGGCGCAAGCTGGTGTATCCCGTAGCCGCATGGGTGATGGCGCTTGTTGCCTTCGCCTTTACGCCGCAAACCACGCGCCACGGCAATATGGGTTTGAAACTTTTCGGCGGTATCTGCCTCGGGTTGCTGTTCCACTTTGCCGGACGGCTCTTCGGTTTTACCAGCCAGTTGTACGGCGTGCCGCCGTTTTTGGCCGGTGCATTGCCGACGGTTTTGTTTGCACTGTTGGCGGTGTATCTGATACGTCGTCAGGAAAAAAGATAAGCAAAATAAACTTTAGGCCGTCTGAAAGGCAATCTTCAGACGGCCTGAGTATTTTGTGTGCAAAAAACAAAATGCTAAAGTAAAATAATACCTTTCCAAACCAATGCGGCTATTGAAAATGTCCCAAACCATCTGCTTGAATATGATTGTCAAAAACGAAGCGGCAATCATCGAAGAAACACTGGCCAACATCACCGACCACATCAAACTTGACTACTACGTCATCAGCGACACCGGTTCGACCGATGATACCGTCGGCGTGATCCGCCGCTTTTTCGATGCAAAGGGTATCGCGGGTGAGATTCATCATGATGGTTGGCAAAATTTTGCATACAACCGCAATCAGGCATTGAAACATGCAAAAGGCAAAACCGATTACGTGTTGATTTTTGATGCGGACGACCGCTTTGAAGGTAAATTGGAATTGCCCGAGCTGACCGCCGACCGTTACCGCCTCCGCATGAGAAATGCCATGGGCAGCGTGGTTTATTACCGTCCGCTGTTGTTGCGCAATGACGGCACATTCTACTGGCGCGGCGTGTTGCACGAGTTTATCGAAACCGACAAACAAGATACCAGCGAAGCCACACTTCATGGCGACTATACGGTTCTCAGCGGCCGTTTCGGCGCACGCAGCAATATGGCGAACAAATACCTGCTTGATGCGGTTTCGTTGGAAAAAGCGTTTTACAGTCCTGAAGATGAAGACCTGAAACCGCGTTACGCCTTTTACGCGGCGCGTTCTTATTGGGATTCTGATATGCCCGAGCGTGCGAGCGAATGGTTTAAAAAACGCATCGAGTTGGGCGGTTGGATCGAGGAAGTGACGGTTTCTTACCAACAGCTGGGCGAGTGCTACAAATTAATGGGCAAACGCGATGAAGCCTTGGCGACTTGGTTGGCAGGCTACGATTACAACCCGCGCCGTGCCGAGTGTCTCTACCTTGCGCAAACCATGCTGCGTCAGGAAGGGAAATACCGTATTTCCCATGCAATCGGCCTGATGGCGAAACGCATTCCGTTCCCGCAAGACGATATTCTTTTTGTCCAAAACAATGTTTATCAGTTGGACATCGACTATGAATTGTCGGTTACCGCTTATGCGGCCGGCGATTTGCGCCAAGGCTATGAGTCTTGCCGACACTTGCTCTTGCTGAATGTACGCGAGGCATTGACCACGGTGACCATGCAAAATATGTGGCTCTACCGCGAATACGCGCAAACCGAAACGCGCGAAGTATTGGAGCAGCTGGTGGCCGTAATGCAGCCTTATGCCGCGCAGGGCGGACGTTTGGCAGAAGTGACCGAATATTTCGCCGATATTTTGAAAAACCGTTAATCAGCACTTAGATCCCGCCGTCAGGCCGTCTGAAAGGAAATTTTTTGAGCAAGCGCAATCTGTTTTCCGTCGATAAATCTTTGGAAAAGCCCGAACGCGTCCTCTTGGTCGGCGTGATGCTGACGGCGGACTATTCCGGCGCGAACGAAACGCGCGAACGCGGCTTTCAGACGGCTTTGACCGAAGCGGCAGAATTGGTGAGCGCGGCCGGCGGTGATTTGGTTTCTATCGAAACTTCACGCCGCGACAAACCGCATCCGGCTTTGTTTGTCGGTACGGGCAAGGCGGAAGAGTTGGCGGCAGTGGTCAAGCAGCATGATGTCGGGCTGGTCGTGTTCAACCACGAACTCACGCCGACACAAGAGCGTAATCTGGAAAAAGAGCTTCAATGCCGCGTCCTCGACAGAGTGGGTTTGATTTTGGCGATTTTTGCCAAACGCGCCCAATCGCAGGAAGGTAAGTTGCAGGTGGAATTGGCCCAGTTGAACCATTTGAGCGGACGGCTGGTACGCGGTTATGGACATTTGCAAAGCCAGAAGGGTGGCATCGGCTTGAAAGGGCCGGGCGAAACCCAGCTGGAAACCGACCGCCGTTTAATCGGGCAAAAAATCACGGCATTGAAAAAACAGCTTGCCGATGTCCGCAAACAACGCGCCACGCGCCGCAAATCGCGCATGAGCGGCCGTCTGAAAACCTTTGCCATTGTCGGCTATACCAATGCCGGAAAATCTAGCCTGTTCAACCGCCTGACCAAAGCAGACGTATTGGCGAAAGACCAGTTGTTCGCCACTTTAGATACCACTGCGCGCCGGCTTTTCCTGTCGCACGAGGCGAGTGTGATTTTGACCGATACCGTCGGCTTCGTCCGCGATTTGCCGCACAAGCTGGTGTCGGCGTTTTCCGCTACTTTGGAAGAGACGGCGATGGCGGATGTGCTACTGCACGTCGTTGATGCGTCCAATCCCGATTTTGAACGGCAGATGGACGATGTCAACGAAGTCTTGGAAGAAATTGGCGCGCATGAGATTCCGCAATTAGTGGTGTACAACAAAATTGATTTACTGCCGTCGGGTATGCGTGAAGCCGGCATTTTGCGCGATAATTCCGGACAGGCGGTCGGCGTGAATATTTCCGTTGTCGAAAGTTTGGGCATGGACGGTTTGCGTGAAGCGATGATTGAATTGGCCGTACAGCCAAGTGCTTGATAGTATGGAATGAAACAAGGCCGTCTGAATGTTCAGACGGCCTTACCGTAAAATTCTAAATCTGAGGATTATGCCGACAGAGGGCTTTTCTTTTTGAACACGCTTTCGTAAAGCATCCAAGCGGCGAGGCTCAGGTATACGGTGCTGGACAAAATGCCGATAACGGCGAAGATAGGCATAAGGCGATCAATCATGGTGAGGTTTCCCAATAAGTTAGTTTTATAAGTAAATGTGTGTTTTTTGATTTCCGTCTTCGCGGAATGCCTAAAGTATGCTGCTTAAATGGATTGAGGTCAATAAAAAATGTATTAGGATTTTTAAAAAAGTTCCATTTTTACATTAAAATAATTGGAAGTTTTTAAAGATAAACGGTATTTATATGTTACCGTTCATCGTTTGATAAACGGTCAATACTTTGTTTTCCATATTTTTTACAAAGTCCGACAGCCTGTTAATTCAAAATTGAATGAAAAGAGGCGGAAAAACGCTTTTTGCTAAAATGTAACACCCTGAAACGATTGTTTCAGGCCGTCTGAAAAATAAATCGAACACATGATGACATCTCCCACACATCCTAAAAAAAACTGTTTCCATTGCGGACTTGAAGTCCCCGAGCATCTGCATCTGACGGTTCGTTTTGAAGACGAAGAACACGAAACCTGCTGCGCCGGCTGCCAAGCAGTGGCGCAGAGTATTATTGATGCCGGTTTGGGCAATTATTACAAACAGCGTACTGCCGACGCGGAAAAATCCGAATTGCCGCCGCCGGAAGTGTTGTCGCAATTAAAGCTGTACGATTTGCCCGAAGTACAGGCGGATTTTGTCGAGGTCGGCGCAGGGGATGAGCGCGAGGCGGTATTGATGCTGGGCGGCATTACCTGCGCCGCGTGTGTGTGGCTGATTGAGCAGCAGTTGTTGCGCATGAAGGGCGTAGTGCGCGTGGATTTGAATTACAGTACCCACCGCTGCCGCGTGGTGTGGGACAGCGCCCATATCGAATTGTCGGATATTTTGCTGAAAATCCGCCAAACCGGTTATACCGCCGCGCCTTATGATGCGCAAAAAATCGAAGTGCAGGCGCAGAAAGAGCGCAAGCAGTTTATCGTCAGATTGGCCGTAGCCGGCTTGGGTATGATGCAGACGATGATGTTTGCCCTGCCGACTTATTTTTACGGCGGCGACATCGAGCCGCTTTATTTGGAAATCCTGCATTGGGGCGGCTTTTTGATGGTGTTGCCCGTTGTGTTTTACAGCGCGTTGCCGTTTTACCGCGGCGCATGGCGCGACTGGAAAAACCGCCGTGTCGGCATGGATACGCCGATTGCCATTGCCATTGTGATGACCTTTATTGCGGGTATT
This sequence comes from Neisseria sp. 27098_8_158, assembly GCF_041433145.1. NCBI lineage: Bacteria > Pseudomonadati > Pseudomonadota > Betaproteobacteria > Neisseriales > Neisseriaceae > Neisseria > Neisseria sp. 27098_8_158. Next base: position 1,075,601 of record NZ_JAPWAZ010000001.1, on the reverse strand, counting down.
TACAGCTTGGCCACCAACGCAGGGCAGGGCATGTATTTTGAATCCATCGCCATGCTGCTGTTTTTCCTATTGGGTGGGCGTTTTATGGAACAGATTGCCCGACGCAAAGCAGGCGATGCTGCGGAGCGGTTGGTCAAACTGGTTCCGGCATTCTGCCACCGTTTGCCGGCTTATCCGGAAAGCGAAGCCATCGAGGAAGCCGCGGTCGTCCGCCTCAATATCGGTGATACGATTGTTGTGAAACCCGGCGAAGTCATTCCGGTGGACGGTACGGTTTTATCCGGTGAGAGCGAAGTTAACGAAGCCATGTTGACCGGCGAAAGCCTGCCCATCGTGAAAAGGCCGTCTGAAAAAGTAACCGCCGGCACGCTCAACACCAGCAGCCCTTTAATCATCCGCACCGACCATACCGGCGGCAACACGCGCCTGTCCCATATCGTCAAACTGCTCGACCGCGCGCTGGCGCAAAAACCGCGTGCCGCCGAGTTGGCCGAGAAATACGCGTCCAGTTTTGTATTTGGCGAACTCTTGCTTGCGATTCCTGTTTTTATCGGCTGGGCTTGGTATGCAGATGCACACACCGCCTTATGGATTACCGTTGCCCTGCTGGTCATTACCTGTCCGTGTGCCTTGTCGCTTGCCACGCCGACCGCGCTGGCCGCTTCTACCGGTGCGCTTGCCAAAGACGGCATTCTCATCAGCGGCAAACAAAGCCTGGAAACGCTTGCCCAAATTGACGATGTCGTGTTCGATAAAACCGGTACGCTGACCAAAGGGCAGCTTTCCGTCAGCCGTATGTTGTCAGCAGGCCGTCTGGACGAAGTCCAAGCCCTTGCTATCGCCCAGGCATTGGAACAGCAATCCGAGCACCCCATCGCCCGTGCCATTTTGAACCATACGCTTTCAGACGGCCCTGTATCCGCGCTTGATGTGAAAGTGAAGCAACGGGTCAACCGTATTGGGTACGGTGTCAGCGCGCAAATTGAATTTGATGGCGAAACCCAAGTTTGGGCTTTGGGCAAAGCGGCGTTTGTTTCGGAAATTGCCGGTAATCTGCCTGAAACATTTGCCCATATCGACCACACAGGCGGCATTATTTTCTTGGGCAATCAAAGCGGTTTTCAGACGGCCTTTTTATTGGAAGACCAAATCAAAGACAGCGCCGCTGAAATGTTGCAAAACCTGAAACAGCACGGCATCCGTCTGCACCTTTTAAGCGGCGACCGTCAAGCTGCCGTAGCCCAAGTCGCGCAAGAGCTGGGATTGGATGCCTATCGTGCCGAAGCCACGCCGGAAGACAAGCTGGCTTATGTGGAAAATCTGCAAAAACAAGGACGTAAAGTCATGATGATTGGCGACGGGATTAACGATGCCCCCGTCCTTGCCCAAGCCGACGTATCGGCCGCCGTGGCCACGAGTGCCGATGTGGCGCGAGACGGGGCCGATGTGGTTTTGCTCAATGATGATTTGAACGTTTTGCCCGTGATGATGGAACAGGCACGCCGTACCCATCAAATCATCCGCCAAAACCTGACTTGGGCGAGCGCATACAATCTGGTTGCTGTTCCGCTGGCCGTGTTTGGTTACGTTACCCCGTGGATCGCCGCACTCGGTATGAGTTTCAGCTCGCTGCTGGTGTTGGGCAATGCCTTGAGATTGTTGAAAACCAAAAAGGCCGTCTGAAAACGGCAAATCCATTGCTCAAACGAAAGAATACGCCATGCCTAAAGCCACTTTTTATACACACGTTGCCCAGCCGGCCGCCTTTGCCTGCCGCCTGATTGCGCGCGCCATATGCGATGGCGGGCAGATTTTGGTGTGGTCGGATTCTGCTGCGGCAGTGCAGCAACTAGATGTTGATTTGTGGCAGCAGATTCCCGAAAGTTTTATTCCGCATGAAGTCTGGCTTCCTACCGACCCCATGCCGTCTGAAACGCCGGTATTGCTTGCGTTTGGAAACGCATTGCCGAATATTCCGCAGGATCGCACGGTTTTAAACCTGTCTGCCGATTTCTGGAGTCAAGCCCAGGTCATTCCAAACCGTATCCTTGAAATTGTCGGCAACAGCTTAGAAGATTTGGCCGAAGCCAGAGACCGTTTCCGAGCGTATCGTCAGAGTGGATTCGAGATTGAGCATTTTTCGAGAGAAGGGAAGGATTGAGCGTTGGAGATATTCAAGGCCGTCTGAATATAAACAAAGGGACATTTTGATGATGTCCCTTTCTGCTATTTATTGGAAACAATAGGCTTATTGGGAATATTTCTTGCCTAAGGCTGTGGCAGCCTTTTCTACTTCTTGATTGGCTGCACGCAGGGTTTCTTGCAATTTTTGAGATTTGTCTTGGAAATCTTTGGCAAATTTGAGCGAATCTTTATCTTTGCCATCGATAGTCAACTCAGAAGAATACTTACCTGCATAAATCATCAGGTTGTTGGCAGCACTGCTGACTTGCAGTGTACGATCCATAACTGCTTTGATTTCAGGATCTTTGATATCGAGAGCAGCTGCGCTCTGATGGAATTGTTCCAGTGCGGCTGTCAGTTTGTTCATCTGCTCCAAAGCTTCTTTTTCTTTACCTTGGCTGGCCAGTTGTTGCAATTCTTGTCCTATTTTGCCGATGTTTTGTGCTTCTTCACCAGTGGTGAAATGAATGAATTTTTGTAATTCGGCAAGACCGTCCGGGGATTTTTTATCGGAAATGACGATAGGTTCGGCCAGTTTAGGATCTGCTTCAGGGAATTCGCTCAGGGCTTTTTCGTATTTGTTGGCCGGGCTTGATTCGCTTTGGGCAACTTGTTCTGCCGGTTTGTCGCTGCTGCCTTTATTACCGGAGTCGCCGCAGGCTGCCAGCAGGGAAGCGGTCAAGATTAGCATACCGAATTTGTTTAATACGTTCATATTAGGATTCCTTCTTAAGTTAGGAGAAAATTGGGGGAAATTTGTTTTTATTGATGAGCATAGATAATTGTTTGTACTTTTGTTCTATTTTATTACAGATTTGTTTATTTTTCTCAAATTAGGTTAAGTGGTATGTTTTTGGAATTAAACGGCGAAGGTGGATGGTTGTAAAATATTGAACATATAATGAAATTAACAAGGGTAATAATAAGCTAGGCTACACTGTTTTGAGCTAAAGTAGATTTTTTTTATTAAGATGTTGTTGATTTATGTAATGGAAATAAAAAAAGCCATCTGAAACAATAAAGTTTCAGACGGCCTTTTTGACTGGTTGGAATTAGTTGCCTAAGTCGAATGCTTTATGCAGAACGCGGGTGGCCAGTTCCATGTATTTTTCGTCAATCAGGACGGATACTTTGATTTCGGAAGTTGAAATCATTTGGATGTTGATGCCTTCTTCTGCGAGGGTGCGGAAGATTTTGGCGGCCACGCCGACGTGTGAACGCATGCCCAAGCCGACGGCGGAGACTTTGCATACGGTGTCGTCGCCATCGATGCAGGCGGCGCCGATGCTGTCTTGGCGTTGTTGCAGGAGTTCGATGGTTTGTTTGTAGTCTCCACGTGGAACGGTGAAGGAGAAGTCTGTTGTGCCTTCGCTACCGACATTTTGGATGATCATGTCGACTTCGATGTTGGCATCGGCAACTGCGCCGAGGATTTGGTAGGCAACGCCGGGTTTGTCGGGTACGCCGCGTACGTTGATGCGGGCTTGGTTTTTGTCGAATGCGATACCGGTTACGGCTGCTCTTTCCATGTTGTCGTCCTCTTCAAAGGTAATCAGGGTGCCGTTGCCACCATTTTGCAGGCTGCTGAGTACGCGCAGGCGCACTTTGTATTTTCCGGCGAATTCTACGGAGCGGATTTGTAAAACTTTTGAGCCGAGGCTGGCCAATTCGATCATTTCTTCGAATGTGATCGTGTCCATGCGGCGTGCTTCGGGTACGACGCGCGGGTCGGTGGTGTAAACGCCGTCCACGTCGGTGTAAATTTGGCATTCGTCGGCTTTGAGGGCTGCGGCGATGGCAACGGCAGAGGTGTCCGAACCGCCGCGGCCGAGGGTTGAGATATTGCCTTCGCTGCTGATGCCTTGGAAACCGGCTACGATAACGACTTTGCCCTCGGCGAGATCGGCACGCATTTTTTCGTCATCGATGCTTTCGATGCGGGCTTTGGTGTGGGAAGTGTCGGTTTTGAGGGCAACCTGCCAGCCGGTGTAGCTTTTGGCGTCAACGCCGATGTCTTTCAGGGCCATGGCCAGCAGGCCGATGGTTACTTGTTCGCCGGTGGCAAGGACGACGTCCAGCTCGCGCGGATCGGGATGTTCTTGCATTTCGTGCGCCAGGGCGACCAGTCGGTTGGTTTCGCCGCTCATGGCGGATACGACGACTACGATGTCGTGTCCTTCGGCGCGGGCTTTGGCGACACGTTTGGCTACGTTTTTGATGCGTTCGGGCGAGCCTACTGATGTGCCGCCGTATTTATGTACGATTAACGCCATGTTTCGTGCTTTCTTGTGGGGTTTGTCGGGCAGCTTGGTTTGCTGGAAAAAGGGTTATTATTACTATTTTTTACATGAAATTCAAGGATGGGACGCGCTTTTTTGAGTAAATGCGCATAAATGGACGGGGTTAAAAAAGGCCGTCTGAAATCTTTCAGACGGCCTTGCTGCTTATCGGGACAAAAGGGCGGCTTTTTGGTGTTGGACCAATTCGGCAATGCCTTTATGCGCGAGGGCAATGAGTTTGCCCAATTCTTCGATGCTGAACGGTGCGCCTTCGGCCGTACCTTGGATTTCGATGATTTTGCCGGATGCGGTCATGATAATGTTGACGTCGCTGTCGCAGCCTGAGTCTTCGGGATAGTCCAAGTCCAAAAGCGGTACGCCGCCCACCACGCCGGCGGAAACGGCGGCAACGGCTTCGCGGATGGGGTTTTCGCTGATGAGGCCGTCTGAAAGGAGTTTGTCCACGGCGATTTGCAGGGCAACGTAGGCGCCGGTAATGGAGGCGGTACGCGTGCCGCCGTCGGCTTGGATGACGTCGCAGTCAATCAGGATTTGGCGTTCGCCGAGTTTTTCCATATCGACGACGGCACGCAGGGAGCGGCCGATCAGGCGTTGGATTTCTTGTGTGCGGCCGGACTGTTTGCCTGCGGCGGCCTCGCGGCGCATACGGGAGGCAGTGGAAGCAGGCAGCATACCGTATTCGGCCGTTACCCAGCCTTGCTCTTTACCGCGCAGGAACGGTGGGACATTTTCGTCGATGGAGGCGGTGCAAATCACTTTGGTGTTGCCGCACTCGATGAGGCAGGAGCCGTCGGCGTGGGGAAGAAAGTTTGGGGTAATTTTGATGTTGCGCAGGCTGTCGGCGGCGCGGCCGGTGCGTGTGTAGTCGCTCATGATGGTCCTTTGGGGAAATAAAAAACAGGTTGCCTTGAATTATAGAGGAATTTGGCGGCAAAGGCCGTCTGAAAATCGGCAGTCGGGTGTGTTATAGTATCCGTACTTTCACTCGTATTTGAAAACGGAGTAAAACCATGGCTACAAGACGAAATATTCAAATCCACAGCATGACCGGCTTTGCCAATGCCGCAGGCGAATGCGGCGGCAAGCGGATTAATTTGGAAATCCGCGCGGTCAACCATCGTTATTTGGATGTCCAATTCCGTATGCCGGAAGAGTTGCGCTATTTGGAAGGCGCGTTGCGCGAGCAGATTGCCGCAGCCGTGGCGCGCGGTAAATTGGAATGCCGCATCCAGCTGCAGGACGCATCCTCGGGCGGACAGACTTTGGAGGTCAATCAGGATTTGGTTGCCCAACTGGCGCATTTGAACAAAACTTGGCGCAAGGAGCATGATTTTGCCAAATTGAGCGTGGCCGATGTTTTGCGTTTTCCCGGCGTTTTGGCGGGTCAGGGCGAAGATGCCGAAGCTTTGGCCAAAGGTGTTAAAGATTTATTGACCAGCGCGTTGAAAGAGTTTGCAGCAGCTCGCAAACGTGAAGGCAAAAAACTGGGCGAGCACCTGTTGCAACGCCTGGACGGCATGGAAGAGATTGTGGACGCTTTGAACGAATTGTTCCCCAGCCTGCTTCAGGCGCATATGGACAAAGTCAAAGCCCGTTTGGCAGAAGCCGTCGGCAATATCGACAACGACCGTTTGCAACAGGAATTTGCTTTATTCATCCAAAAATCCGATGTGGATGAGGAATTCAGCCGTTTGCGCACCCATATCGCCGAAGTGCGCCGCATCGTTACCGAAGGCAAGGGCAGCGCAGGCAAACGTTTGGATTTCCTAATGCAGGAACTCAACCGCGAGGCCAATACATTGGGCAGCAAGGCCATCGCCGCCGAATGCACGCAAGCGTCGGTTGAACTGAAAGTCTTAATCGAACAAATGCGCGAACAGGTTCAAAATATCGAATAAATCGATAACGAACAGATAAAACAAGGCCGTCTGAAAAGTTTCAGACGGCCTTTGTGTCGATATGGGACGGAACCGGTTGAGTTTATTTTTAAACATTATTGGAGGCGGGCTTCTTGTTTCGTGACTGTTATTGCGCTAAAGAGTTAACATGTGTTAAATTATGGCAATTATTGTCATGATAAGAACATACAAAGGAGTAAAAACATGAACTTTCTAACCGCAATCAGTCGGCAAATGACCCGCTTCACCGCCCTGATTATCGTCCTTGCCTCCATCATCGCCTTTATTGAGCCTGCCACTTTTTCATGGGTAAAAGGCGATACGCAAGTTGTCGTACTCGGCATCATCATGCTCGGTATGGGCATGACTTTGGGCAAAGAAGATTATCAAATTCTGGCGCAACGTCCGCTCGATATTTTTATCGGTGCCATCGCCCAATACACGATTATGCCCTTGCTCGCCATCGGCATTGCCAGAGCCTTTGACCTCTCGCCCGGATTGACGCTGGGTTTGGTTTTGGTCGGTACCTGCCCGGGCGGTGTTTCGTCCAATATCATGAGTTTTTTGGCTAAAGGCGATGTTGCCTTTTCGGTTGGCATGACCACTGTTTCTACCGTCCTCGCGCCTGTGATGACGCCGCTGTGGATGACTTATTTGGTCGGACAAACTGTCGAAATGGACGGCTGGGGTATGTTCAAATTTATGCTGCTCGTTACCCTGTTGCCCGTCGTTATCGGTTCTGCCGCCAATATCTTGCTACATAGAAAACACTGGTTTGAAGACGTGCGCGCGATTATGCCGGCTGTTGCCGTTGTCGCATTTGCCTGTATTGTCGGCGGCGTTGCTGCCGTTCACGGCCATCGTTTCGCCGAGTCCGCCTTCGTTATGGTACTCGCCATCGCTGCCCACAACATCGGCGGCTACATCCTCGGCTATTACAGTGGCGCGCTGACCGGCATGAACACCGCCAAAAAACGCACCCTTGCCATCGAAGTCGGTGTACAAAATGCCGGACTTGCCACTGGTTTGAGCGCTAAATTCTTCCCCGGTAATGCCGAGTCTGCTGTTGCCGCCGCCGTTGCCTGCGTTTGGCACTCTGTATCGGGAACGGTTTTGGGCAATTTGTTTGCCTGGTGGGACAAGCGTAAGCAATAAGCTGTAAACATTGCCAGATAACAAAAGGCCGTCTGAAATATTTCAGACGGCCTTTTGATTGCTTTTTATCAATGCGCTTTATGCGTCGTGCTGTACACGATTTTGTCTGTTAAAGCCATGGCGAGGGCGGAAATCAGGAAACAGATGTGGGTAATACATTGCCACATGATTTGTTTTTCCGACAGATTGGCGGCGTTGAGGAAGGTTTGCAGCAGATGGATGGAGGAAATGCTGATGATGGACATCGACAGCTTAACCTTCAAAACCGAAGCATTGACATGGCTGAGCCATTCGGGTTGGTCGGGATGTTCGTCAACGTGTAGGCGGGAAACGAAGGTTTCGTAGCCTCCGACAATGACCATGGTCAGCAGGTTGGCAATCATCACGACATCAATCAGGTTCAATACGGCGATCATGATGGTGTTTTCATCCATGATGCTGAAATTGGATACCAAGTGCCACAAGGATTTGAGGAACTTACAGGCATAAATGACTTGGGCGATAATCAGGCCTATATAAATCGGCAGTTGCAGCCAGCGGCTGGCGAAAATGAAATGCGCGAAGATGCCCATTCGGTCGTGGGCTGTGCGTTTGGTCGGGGTGGAATGTTCCATATAATGTGTTGTGTGTAGGAAAGATAAGGGGCGGCATTTTAATGGAAAAATTTTTAAGCTGCAATTTGAGCGGCTGAATTGAAAAAGAAAGGCCGTCTGAAAACAGGATATGGTTTCTTATTTTCAGACGGCCTTGTAGGTTGTCGGAATAGGCAAATACGCGCAAAATCGCTTTGCTTTTTAGAGATGGACATTATGCTTGCAGATTCGTTTTTTTATTATCTGGTATTGGTTGGCTTTGCCGCCGGGCTGATGGATGCGGCGGTTGGCGGAGGCGGACTGTTGCAGATTCCAGGATTGTTCAACCTATTGCCAAATGCTATGCCTGTGGCCTCGGTGATGGGTGTCAATAAATTTGCTTCCTGCTGCGGCACGTTGACCGCGACGGGGCAATATCTGCGCCGAATCCCCGTACCGTGGAAAATGCTGCTGCCTGCCGCGGCGTTGGCATTTGCCGCTTCATATTTGGGCGCGAAAACGGTGGTGTATTTCCCTGTGCAATACATGAAACCGGCAATGTTGGTCATCATGATTGCCATGTGTCTGTACACTTTTTTGAAAAAAGACTTGGGGCAGACGGTGCGCACTGAAAAGCTGACACGCCGCGAAACTTTATGGGGCTTATTTTTCGGCGCGTTAATCGGGTTTTACGACGGCGTGTTCGGGCCGGGAACGGGCAGCCTGCTGGCTTTTGTGTTCGTCCGCTTTTACGGCTACGATTTTCTGGCGGCGAACGCCTCGGCAAAGGTCATCAATTCGACCACCAATCTTGCCGCGTTGAAGTTTTTTATTCCGCAAGGCCATGTTGTGTGGGCATGGGCGATACCGTTGGCAGCGGCGAACTTGTGCGGCGGCGTGGTCGGCGCGCGCTTGGCAATGCGCGGCGGAACCAAACTGCTGCGTTACGGATTTATGTTGCTGCTGTGTCTGACCATTGGGAAGTTTGCTTGGGATTTATTGGGTTGATATCAAATGAAAAAAAGGCCGTCTGAAAGTTTCAGACGGCCTTTGCGTTTTACAGTTTAACCGAATGCTCGCGTGTTTCGTGGAATACGATGTCCGGCCAGCGTTCTTGCGTCAGATTCAGGTTGACGCGGTTAGGCGCGAGGTAGGCGAGGTTGCCGCCTGCGTCTATCGACAGATTGCCTGCATTGGCTTTTTCAAATTCCGCCAGCTTTTTCTTGTCTTCGCACGATACCCAGCGCGCCGACCAGATGGATGCACTGTCAAAGACGGCTTCTACGCCGTATTCGTTGGCGAGGCGCGAGGTAACGACTTCAAACTGCAACACGCCGACCGCGCCCAAAATCAAATCTGCGCCGCTCATCGGTTTGAAAACCTGTACCGCGCCTTCTTCGCCAAGCTGTTGCAAACCTTTTTGCAGTTGCTTGATTTTCAGCGGATTTTTGATGCGTACGCTGCGGAACAGTTCGGGCGCGAAGAATGGGATGCCGGTAAACGCCAGTTGCTCGCCTTCGGAGAAGCTGTCGCCGATTTGGATGTTGCCGTGGTTCGGGATGCCGATGATGTCGCCGGCGTAGGCTTCTTCCACCAGCTCACGGTCGTGGGACATGAAGGTTACTACGCTGGAGGCGGCGATTTCGCGGTTGATACGCAGGTGTTTCATCTTCATGCCGCGCTCGAATTTGCCGGAGCAGACGCGCAAGAAGGCGATACGGTCGCGGTGTTTCGGGTCCATATTGGCTTGGATTTTGAAGATAAATCCGGAAAACTTCGGCTCGTCCGGCTCGACCATGCGTACGGTCGCATCCCGCGGTTTCGGCGCGGGCGCCCATTCAATCAATGAATTGAGGATTTCCTGAATACCGAAGTTGTTAATCGCCGAGCCGAAAAACACGGGTGTGAGTTCGCCGGCGAGGAATTCGTCGAGATTAAACTCGTTGGAAGCCGCCTGCACCAATTCGATTTCGTCGCGCAACTGTTGAATTTCCAATGGAAAGCGTTGTTCCAATTCAGGATTGTCGATGCCTTTGATGATGTCGAACTCGTGCGGCAGACGCTCGCCACCTGCGTCGAAGAGATAGATTTCATCGTTCAGGATGTGGTACACGCCTTTGAAGTTTTTGCCCATGCCGATAGGCCATGTGACGGGCGCGCAGCGGATTTGCAGGATGTTTTCCACTTCGTCCAGCAATTCCAGAGAATCGCGCACTTCGCGGTCGTATTTGTTCATGAACGTAACAATCGGCGTATTGCGCAGGCGGCAGACGTTCAAAAGTTTGATGGTTTGCGCTTCCACGCCTTTTGCCGCGTCGATGACCATCAAGGCGCTGTCAACGGCGGTCAATACGCGGTAGGTATCTTCGGAGAAGTCTTGGTGTCCCGGCGTGTCCAAGAGGTTGACGGTGTGGTCTTTGTAGTCGAACTGCATCACGGACGAAGCCACGGAAATGCCGCGCTGCTTCTCGATGTCCATCCAGTCGGAGGTAGCGAATTTGCCGGTTTTCTTACCTTTCACCGTACCCGCGCTTTGAATCGCACCTGAAAACAGCAGCAGTTTTTCGGTCAACGTGGTTTTACCCGCGTCAGGGTGGGAGATGATGGCAAACGTGCGGCGGCGGCGCACTTGGTCGAGGATTTCTTGGGACATGGTTTTCTTTGCAAAAAGGTTCAGGCCGTTTTTTCAGACGGCCTGAAGGATATGGGTGTTGGAAAACAGGCTAAAATAAGGGCGTGTGTAACACGCCCTGCAATAGATTGAAAGATGCGGAATTGTACAAAAAAATGCTTGATAATTCAATGTTTGTACCAAAACAAAGGCCGTCTGAAAAGTTTCAGACGACCTTTGTTTATGAATCGATGATTAAATATCCATCGGTTTCCATTCCACACCTTTTACCGGCGGCAGCCATGATTGCGTACCGCTGGAGGCAAATCCCCACAAGGTGTCGGGGAGGCCGTAATGGTCGGCGCGCGTTGGATCGAGTTGCGTTTCGATTTCATCTTCGCGGCCTTCACGGATTTGTGTGGCGATGTGCGGATTAATCATCACGGTTTTGCCCAATGCGATAAATTCTGCCCAGCCGGTTTCATAGGCGGCCAAAATTTGGTCGGCGGTAAACAGGTTGCCCACGCCGATAAGCGGCAGTTTGCCGTTGATGCGTTCGTGGATAAACTGCATACGGGTTTGGGCGGTATCGCCGCCGCGACGGATTTTTTTATCAAATTCCCACAGGGAAACGTGCAGATATTGCAGAGGTTTTTGTACCAATGCGTCAATCAGTGCGCCGGTTTCGGTCATGGTTAAGCCGTCATCGCCCGGCTCTTCGGGGGAGAAGCGGTAGCCGATGATGAAGTCGTTGCGCTGGTGTTTTTCACGGACGGCAACTACGGCATCGATAACGGCCAGAGGGAAGCGCATTCTGTTTTCCAAGCTGCCGCCCCATTGGTCGTTGCGGCGGTTGCTTTGGGCAGAGTAAAACTGTTGGATTAAATAGCCGTTCGCGCCGTGGATTTCCACGCCGTCAAAACCGGCACGAAGCGCCAAATCGGCGGCTTGCGCATAAGAGGCGATGAGTACTTCGACTTCTTCTGCGGTTGCTTCGCGTGCGTGTTCGGTTTCGCTGGCAGAAGCGCTGATTTTGTCGAGACCGTCCAAAAGGTCATCAATGGCTTTGGAACCGCCGTGATGGATTTGCAAAATCGCTTTTGCGCCTTGCTGTTGCAGGATTTGTGCGGTTTCTTTCAGGCTGTCGAGGCAGTGTTCGCCTGTGGCTTCAGGTTGGCCGTGAAAGGCTTTGCCGTCTTTTTGAACCAAAGTGGCGGCAGTGATAAACATGCCCATATCGCCTGCACGGTTGCTGAGGAAGGTACGCTCTTGGTCGCTGATCAAACCGTCGGTTTGTGAGCCGAAATGGGTCATGGGGGCGACGACAAGGCGGTTTTTGATGGTTACGCCGTTATTGAGGGTGTATGTTTGGAAGAGTGGGGCGTATTTTGGATTCATGAGATTTTGCTCTTGATAAGTGAATGGTTGGCAGAGGATTGGGCCATTCAGGAATTTATCAAGTACACAGGCCGTCTGAAAAGTTTCAGACGGCCTGTTTATTCTTTAAGCCTTAGGATTAAAGATTAGGATTAACAATGATTTTTACTGCGGATTCGTTGTTGTGGATCAAGCGCTCGAAGCCTTCGGAAATCAATTCGTCCAGTTTGATGCGTTGGGTGATGAAAGGCTCAAGGTTGATTTTGCCTTCTTCAACCAATTTGATGGTTTCGGCGTGGTCGTTGCAGTAGGCGATGGTGCCGCGCACGTCCAGCTCTTTCATCACAACGCTGTGGACGTTGATGGTAGCGGGGTGGCTCCAAATGGATACGATGACGACTTTCGCAGTCGGACGGCATGCTTCGACCATGGTGTCCAGCACTTTGTTCACGCTGGTGCATTCGAATGCGACGTCTACGCCTTCGCCGTTGGTCAGTTTTTTCACTTCTTCAACGACATCGACTTCGGATGGGTCGAGGATGTAGTCGGCCACGCCGGCTTCGCGTGCTTTGTCTTTACGTGCTTTGCTCAATTCGGTGATGATGACTTTGATGCCTTTGGCTTTCAGTACGGCAGCCAACAGCAAACCGATTGGACCTGCGCCGCCGACCAATGCGACATCGCCTTCTTTCGCGCCACTGCGTACATAAGCATGGTGGCCGACAGACAGAGGCTCAATCAAAGCAGCTTGGTCTAATGGGATTTTGTCGGAAATAGGGTGTACCCAACGGCGTTTGACGGCGATTTTTTCAGACAAGCCGCCACCGCAACCGCCCAAGCCGATGAAGTTCATGTCTTTGGAGAGGTGGTAGTTGCTGCCTTCGCCGGTCGGTACGTCATCGCGGATGATGTAGGGTTCGACAACAACGTGTTGGCCGACTTTGATGTCGTCCACGCCTTCGCCGACGGCATAAACCACGCCGGAAAATTCGTGACCCATGGTAACTGGCGCAGACTCGCCGGAGATTGGGTGCGGATGGCCACAAGGCGGAATGAAAATCGGGCCTTCCATGAATTCGTGCAGGTCGGTACCGCAGATACCGCACCAAGCAACATTGATGCCGACAGTACCCGGAGCTACGGTTGGCTCGGGAATGTCTTCGATGCGGATGTCGCCTTTGTTATAAAAACGTGCTGCTTTCATTGTAACGCTCCTTTTTTAAAGTGGAGGCCGTCTGAAAAAGACGGTCAATTGGGGAAAGGGAAGCAGTGTGGCGTGTGAAATGTTTTTATTGATATGTTTTATGTTTGTTATTTTACTACTGATAATATGGAAATGGTTTGTCTTTGCTCAAATTAAAGTTTGTAAATGAAAAAAAAAGGCCGTCTGAAATGGATAATCTGTTTTCAGACGGCCTGTGGCAATAGTTTGAATGCGTTATGGTGTAAGATTGTTACTTTTGCCGCGCTTCAGATGCTTTTGGTAGGCGATGACGTAGTCGGCCTTGCTTAAGCCCGCCAATACGCGGATGTGGGCGGCGGCGGATTTAGACATGGATTCCAAGGTATATCCGCCCTCCAGTACGGAAATGACACGTCCTTGACAGCTTGCCGTTGCTTGGACGATTTTGTGCGTCAGCCAGGCAAAGTCGGCTTCATGCAGGTTCAGACGGCCTGTTTCGTCTTGTTTATGCCCGTCAAAACCTGCCGAAAGCAACACCAACTCGGGGCGGAAGGCCGTGAGCTTGGGCAGCCATTGTTCGCGGATGGTCGTGCGGAAGATACGGCTGCCTGTGCCCGGTTTGAGGGGCGTATGCAGCATATTCTTATTGCCGGCGTATTGTTCCGCCTGAGGGAAGGGAAAGATGTCGGTTTCAAACAGGTTGAAAAACATCACGCGCGGATCGTCTTGGAGAATCTCCGCCGTACCATCGCCGAAGTGGACGTCGAAATCGATGATGGCGATGCGTTGCAAGCGGTATTGGGCAATGGCGTGCATCACGCCGGCGGCAACGTTGTTGATCAGGCAAAATCCGCCGGCGCTGTTGCTGTGGGCATGGTGGCCGGGAGGGCGGATGGCGCAAAAAGCATGCCAGGCCTTTTTGTTCATCACCATATCGACTGCCTTGACAACGGCTCCGGCCGCAAAACGGGCGACTTGGAGGGAGTCGTGGCAGATGACGGTATCGTCGTCGATACGGTGGATTTTACCGGGGAGCGGCTGGGCGGCTTCCAATTCGTGCAGATAATTGCGCGAGTGGACCAATGCCAGTTGCGCATCTTTGATTTCGGGTGCTTCAGCGGTTTGCAGGCGACGCCAAATGCCTTCTTGTTTTAAGGCGGTTTGAATGGCGCTGATGCGTTCGGGCCTGTCGGGATGGTTGGGCCCCGGCTGGTGCTGTAGGAATATCGGATGCGAAATCCATACGGTGCGGGCGTTTTTGCCAAGCAAACGGCGTAGGCGGGTGCTGATGCGCCAAAGGATTTTTTTGAACATGGAACAGTATGTGTCGGACAAGTCGTAAAGACTGCTAAATATGGTTAATAAATACGGAAATGCTTGGAAATTTTTCAGACGGCCTTTAGAATAGCTCAATTTTGCAGTCCAACCAATGTGTTTGATTGCAGTGTGCAGTTTTTTACTTAATCTAAAACTTGAAAGAACGGATATATTATGAATCAAGCAGTGGCTCAATTTGCCCCTTTAGTGCTGATCATGGTGGTGTTCTACTTCCTGATTATGCGTCCTCAACAAAAGAAATTCAAAGCGCACCAAGCGATGTTGGCCGCTTTGAAAGTCGGCGATAAAGTCGTTTTGGCAGCAGGTTTCAAAGGCCGTGTGACCAAAGTCGGCGAGCAATTCTACACTGTCGACATCGGTCAAGGTGCGAAAATCGAAGTGGAAGTTGAGCGCAACGCGATTGCCGCGAAAGCCGAATAATCCGTTTTTTTGCAAAAAGCCGCCTCATTTTCCGAGCGCGGCTGTTTGCCTTTATAAATAAAGCAAAGGTTTACCATGAACCGTTATCCTTTATGGAAATACCTGCTGATTGCGTTCACGATTGTGGTTGCGGCTGTTTACTCGCTGCCCAACCTTTTCGGTGAAACGCCTGCCGTACAGGTATCGACCAACCGACAAGCCATCGTGATCAACGATCAAACCCAGTCTAAAGTGGATGCTGCGCTGAAACAGGCAGGTATTCAGACTGATGGTATGTTCATCGTCGACAACTCGCTGAAAGTGCGTTTCAAAGATACCGAAACGCAATTGAAAGCGCGCGACGTCATCGAAAATACTTTGGGCGAGGGCTATATCACCGCGCTCAACCTGTTGGCAGACAGCCCTGAGTGGATGGCGAAAATCAAAGCCAATCCGATGTTCCTGGGTCTGGACTTGCGCGGCGGCGTGCATTTCACCATGCAGGTGGACATGAAAGCCGCGATGCAGAAAACGTTTGAACGTTATTCCGGCGACATCCGCCGCGAATTGCGCCGCGAAAAAATCCGTACCGGCACGGTGCATCAGACTGAAAACGGTCTGATCGTGCCTTTGCAAGATGCTACTGATGTACAAAAAGCCTTGCCTCAGTTGCAAAAATTGTTCCCTGAAGCCACGCTGCTGCCGGATGGCAACAATATCGTGCTGACTTTGTCTGAAGAGGCAATCAATAAAGTACGTTCTGATGCAGTTAAACAAAACATCAATACGTTGCACAACCGTGTGAACGAATTGGGCGTAGCCGAACCGGTTATCCAACAATCCGGCCTTGACCGTATTGTCGTACAGCTGCCGGGCGTGCAAGATACTGCCAAAGCCAAAGACATTATCGGCCGTACCGCGACTTTGGAAGTGCGTATGGTGGAAGACGATCCGATCAAATTGCAAGAAGCTTTGAACGGCAATGTACCGGCTGGTTATGAGTTGCTGTCAAGCGGTGGCGATCATCCGGAAACTATCTTGGTCAACAAACAAGTTGAACTGACCGGCGACAACATCAACGACGCGCAACCTAGCTTTGACCAAATGGGCGCGCCTGCCGTGAGCCTGAGCCTGGATAGTGCGGGCGGCAGCATTTTTGGCGAATTGACTTCGGCCAATGTGGGTAAACGTATGGCTATGGTGTTGATCGACCAAGGTAAATCCGAAGTCGTTACCGCACCTGTCATCCGTGCCGCCATTACCGGCGGCCGCGTGGAGATTTCCGGCAGCATGACGACAGCCGAAGCCAACGATACTTCATTGTTGCTGCGTGCCGGTTCGCTGGCCGCACCGATGCAGATTGTCGAAGAACGTACCATCGGCCCGTCTTTGGGTAAAGAAAACATTGAAAAAGGTTTCCACTCTACCTTGTGGGGCTTTGCCGCTGTTGCTGCATTCATGGTGATTTACTATCGCTTGATGGGTTTCTTCTCTACCATTGCCTTGAGTACCAATATCTTGTTTTTGGTGGGTATTTTGTCTGCCATGCAGGCAACGCTGACCTTGCCGGGTATTGCCGCCTTGGCTTTGACCTTGGGTATGGCGATTGACTCCAACGTGTTGATTAATGAACGTATCCGTGAGGAACTGCGTGCCGGTGTCGTACCGCAGCAGGCCATCAACCTCGGTTTCCAACATGCTTGGGCAACTATTGTCGACTCCAACTTGACCTCCCTGATTGCCGGTATCGCTTTGTTGGTATTCGGTTCCGGTCCTGTACGCGGTTTTGCGGTCGTACACTGTATCGGTATTCTGACTTCGATGTATTCATCCGTGGTCGTGTTCCGTGCTTTGGTCAACTTGTGGTACGGCCGTCGCCGCAAATTGCAAAATATTTCCATTGGTGCGGTGTGGAAGCCGAAAGCTAAAATGGCAGAAGGCAAGGAGTAAAACATGGAATTATTTAAAATCAAACGCGATATTCCGTTTATGAGCTACGGCAAACTGACGACCTTTATTTCGTTGGTTACGTTTATCGCCGCCGTGTTCTTTTTGGTAACCAAGGGCTTGAATTTCTCTGTCGAATTTACCGGCGGTACGGTGATGGAAGTCCAATATCAGCAGGGCGTGGATGTGAATAAAACGCGCGAACGCCTCGATACGCTGAAAATGGGTGATGTACAGGTTCAGGCATTGGGTACGAACAAACACATCATGATTCGCCTGCCGAACAAAGAAGGCGTAACGTCTGCACAGCTGTCCAACCAAGTAATGGATTTGCTGAAAAAAGACAATCCTGATGTTACCTTGCGCCAAGTCGAATTCATCGGCCCTCAAGTCGGTGAAGAATTGGTTACCAATGGTTTGATGGCATTGGGCTTCGTAGTGGCAGGTATTATTATTTACCTGTCCATGCGTTTTGAGTGGCGTTTTGCAGTATCGGCGATTATTGCGAATATGCACGATATCGTGATTATTCTCGGCTGTTTCGCCTTCTTCCAATGGGAATTCTCATTGACTGTCTTGGCAGGTATCTTGGCTGTTTTGGGTTATTCTGTGAACGAATCCGTGGTGGTGTTTGACCGTATTCGTGAAAACTTCCGTAAGCCGCATATGCGCGGCCACACTGTGCCGGAAGTCATCGACAACGCAATTACCGCGACCATGAGCCGTACCATCATTACCCACGGTTCGACCGAGGCAATGGTTGTTTCTATGCTGGTGTTCGGCGGTGCGGCCTTGCACGGTTTTTCTATGGCGCTGACCATCGGTATCGTGTTCGGTATTTACTCTTCCGTATTGGTTGCCAGCCCGCTCTTGCTGATGTTTGGCTTGAGCCGTGAGAACATTGCCAAAGAAGTGAAGAAAAAAGAAGAAGTTGTAGTTTAATCGCTGTAATACTTCAATAAAGGCTGTCTGAAAATTGATTGAATCAGTTTTCAGACGGCCTTTTGTATTTAAATTTCAGAATGTTTTGTTTTAATGAAATAGGAGGGGATAAATGTGAAAGAAAAAGAAAAAATAGGAACAATATAATTTTGTGATGAATCAAGTTTATTGTCTGATATCCCCTTAATTGCTTGTCAGTCCCAATATTTTAAAACATAATACTTTTGCCCCCGATGCTGGAGTTTTACTACAAGTACATGATTTGCAAAAAATCTGTCGGGAGTGCAGACCCTGCCAATCAACCTCAAAAAAGGAAGGCCAAGAATGAAAGTAACCAGTTTCGGCGAAGTGCTGTGGGACGATTTTCCAAACGGGAAGGTATTGGGTGGTGCACCCTTGAATGTTGCTGTCCGTTTGCAGTCTTTGGGTATCGATGCTGTCATCATCAGTCGTCGCGGCGATGATGCCGATGGCGAAGAATTGCTACGTCAAATTCAAAGTAAAAACGTCAATACTGATTATTTGCAGGTTTGTCACGAATGTGCGACCAGTTTGGTGAAAGTACACTTGGACAAGTCTGGCAGCGCGTCTTATGAGATTGTTTATCCTTGCGCGTGGGACAGGATTGCGGTTGATGATGCGGCAATCAAACGTGTGGCAGAATCAGATGCCTTCGTTTTTGGCAGCTTGGCAACCCGCGACGAGGTTTCGCGTAAAAGCTTGGCGGTTTTGCTGAAAGAAGCCAAATTCAAAATTTTTGACGTTAATCTGCGTAAGCCTCATTACGATATTGACCGCTTGCTTGAGACCATGAAACAGTCCGATATGGTCAAACTTAATGATGATGAGTTGTATGAATTGGCTGCGGCTTACGGTTCTCCTTATCACAGCATCGAGCAAAATATCGGCTACCTCGTTGAGCTGACCGGCGTCAAAATCTTGTGTGTGACTTTGGGTAGTCATGGCGCGGTTTTGTATAAGGACGGCGAGTTGTACCGTCATTGCGGTTTCCGCGTCAAAGTAGTGGATACTGTTGGCTCCGGCGACAGCTTTCTTGGTGGTTTGACTTACAAGCTGCTCAATAATGCGCCTCCTCAAGAAGCCATTGCTTTTGCTTGTGCGCTGGGTGCATTGGTGGCTTCACGTCATGGCGCGACGGCGGATATTTCTTTGGAAGAAGTTGAAGCGTTCATGAATCCTGCTTGATATTTTGACAAGAGATATAAAAAGGCCGTCTGAAAAACCATTAAATCAGGTTTTTCAGACGGCCTTAGTATTTTCAGGCTTTACCAATAAGTTGTAAAACATTCTAAGTTGGTATTTTTCGGGCCGCTTCCTTCTTCGGTCGGCGAACCAATCATCATCAGGCCGATGATTTTGTCTTTGTCGGCACACTCAAATGCTTCGCGCAACAATGGGCTGTTGACCCACATGCCCGTAATCCAAACGTTGTCGAAGCCTTGAGCAGAAGCAGCCAGTTGCAATGCGTAGGCGGCGCAGCCGGCAGTCAACATTTGTTCCCATTCGGGTTTGGGTTTTGCTACTTCACGGTTCGGCACGAATGTAACGCCGATAATCATAGGCGCCATGTTGCCGACGCGTTCGGCCTTTTTCATGGCATCATCGCCGAAGTTGAGTTCGGTAACGGTCTTGCTCAAAAGCTCGCGGAAACGTTGCAAGCCGGCTTCGCTTTGAATAACGGTAAAGCGGAAAGGGCGCATATTGCCGTGATCAGGAACTTGCGTTGCCGCTTGCAGCATTTGTTCCAGTTGCTCGGCATTGGGTGCCGGAGCAGTCAGTTTTTTGGAAGAGCGACGCGTGGTGAGGAGATTTAAGGCATCCATTTTTAGTCTTTCTTGTGAACTAGAATGAGAATAATTATATAGCGGAAAGATAAATAAATCAGCAAAGGATTAAGGCCGTCTGAATTAAGGTTTCAGACGGCCTTTGGATTTTACAGGATACCGTTGTTTTGTGTATTTTCAGTAATCAGTGCTTTGCTAATTTCGTCGGCGGTGTAGCTCTTACCGTTTCCGAATACAAAGCTGTCGACATTATTGTTGGCAATGTCATGGATGGTCAGGGTGTCGCCTGTATCTTTGATGGTTAAGATCCAATCATCTCCGGTTTTCAACTGTAAATCTTTCAGCGTAAGCCCTTCTTTGAAAAGGACTTGGGTATCGCTGCCACCATACGGATTGAAGGTGTCGTTGCCGCTGTTTCTGCCAAACATGATAACGGTGTTGTCGGCACCCGGGTCGGTAATGGTATCGTTGCCGCCGGCTGTATCGACGATGTTGATGCCTCGGCCCAAAGTAATGGTTTCATCGCTGCGGTTGCCCCTGTATTCGACAACAGAAGTGTAACGCGACAAATCTAAATCGCTGTTGTCGCTGTCGGCGTGGATGGTGTGGTTGAAGTTGTTGTACACATCGCGGTTGAGTTCTTCAACGGGTTGGCCGGTGTATTGGACGATGTTTGTGTTGCCGATCATGTGCGGGATAGACAGTTTGAAGTGGTTGATTAGCTCGCCGGTGCTGTATGAGGTATTGCCGTCAAACTGAAACTCGGAAATCGCACCATAAATACCGCTTTGGTTTTTGATGGTTAAAACATCGTCTGTGCCTTTAATGCGGATATGCCAAGTATCACCATCCAACAGGGGATTGGAGACAAATTGGTTGCTGTCGGCCATGTCGGCAATCCCGGTTTTGTCGTAACTTTTTTCAACGGTAATTTCAAGGTCATCAAGGGTAATGCCGCCGGTAAATTTTATGATGTTGGCGTTGAGCGTGTGCAGGCCAGCCTCGTTGTCGAAACCGAAGTTGTAGTCGAAAATGGTGTCATGGCCGTAACCTTTTCCGAAAACATAGGTATCGTTGTGTTCACCGCCTTCCAGATAATCATTGCCTGCGCCGCCGTCGAGAAAGTCGGCGCCGACATGGGCATAGAGTTTGTCGTTACCGTTGCCGCCGTAGAGTTTATCGTCGGAAGCGGGTTCGTTGCCGTAATAGGTTTCGCTGTGTTCGCGCAAGATGTCATCGCCGTCGTGGCCATAAAGGGTGTCATGGCCGTCGTTGCCGCCGTCGATTTCATTGTTGCCTGCATTGCCATGCAAGGTATCGTCGCCGTTTGTGCCGACAAATTTAATGGCTTCGGCTTTCAGTGCTTGGAAGGCTTGTTGGAACTGCGCGGCAGTGTAAGTTTGGTCGTTGAATTGGAAACGGTCGATGGAGATGCTGCCATCCGCGCCGATTTGGTTTTGAATCAAGGCTGAACCTTGCTCCGAAGTAATTTCCCAGCTTTGGCTGCCATCATCGTTATGAATGGTCTTCAGGTTGAGCTTGGCATTGTTCAGGCCGTCTGAGAACTTGAGGGTATTGATGCCGTGGTTGTCGATAATGGTATCGTTGTCGCCGTAGATATAGGTATCGTTTCCGGCACCGCCTTTCAGAATGTCTTTGCCGTTGCCGCCCAGCAAAATGTCGTCGCCAGCATCACCGTTGATGACATCGTTACCGTCGCCGCCATCCAGATAATCGTTGCCGTCGCCGCCATTGAGGTTGTCGTTGCCACCCATGCCGTAAACGGTATCATCACCGCGTCCGCTGTTGAGGCGGTTGCGGCCTTCGTTACCGGTCAGAATGTTATTGCTATTGTTGCCGGCGGCAAAAATATTGGCTGAGCCGGTCAAGGTAACATTTTCGACGTGGGTAGCGGCAGTATGGGAAATGCTGCTGAATACGGTATCTTCGCCGCCGCCGGCTTTTTCAATCACCACATCTTTTACATCATCAATGTAGTAAGTATCATTGCCGTCCCCACCTTCCATAATGTCGGAACCGGCCTTGCCGTCGATAATATCATCACCGGATGTGCCGATCAGGTGGTCATTGCCGTCGCTACCATCGATGGTTTGACCGCTTTCGGTATGCTCAGTCAGGGAAATATCGAAATATTTGGCAAAGCTGTTTACATCCAGTTTTTGTGTGCCGATGATGAATTGGGAGACTGCCGGTGTTGTACCGTTTTGAGTGTATTGGTTTTTGATGGTTAAAACGGCGTTGCTGTTTTTCACGGCAATCAGCCAGTCATGACCGCCGGTTTCATTGTTTCGGACTTCAACGGTTAAATCGTTAAGGCTCAGGTCGGTATGAAAGCGGATGCTGTTGTGGCCTTGATTGTCGATGATGGTGTCTTGCTCGCTTTTTGCAGAGAAAAGGTAGGTATCGTCGCCTTCGCCACCTTCAAGCACATCATTGCCTGCTTCGCCGTTGAGGGTGTCATTGCCTGTTTCACCAAAAAGATGGTCGTTGCCTTCTCCGCCGTTGATGAAATCGTTGCCGCCGCCGCTGTAAACGATGTCGTCACCGCGGCCGCTGTTGAGGCGGTTGCGGCCTTCATTGCCGATGAGGATGTTGTTGCTGTTGTTGCCTGCGCCGAAGATGTTGGCTGTACCGGTCAAAACAAGGTTTTCAACGTGGTTTGGAAGGGTATAGCTGACGTTGCTGTAAACCGTATCATCGCCTCCATTTGGGTTTTCAATGATTTTATCGTCGTTGCGGGTTACATAATAAACGTCATCTCTCGAAGTACCTGTTGTTGCTTGTGCAAGGGGAGATGGCTGCAATTGCTCTAAATGTCGTAATTCAAATTGCGCATTGCGGATGCGCATTGCTTTTTCGATTATCATGATATTTTCTTTAGATATTGATGAGAGTAACAAGGAAGTAAACGTATCCGGCATATGGCCGGTATTGCTTAATTTGTATTGTGTTTAGGCTGTATATACTAGTGCCGAAATTTGATAAAAACAACAGAAACGTTAAGATATGACAATATATAGAGAGCCTTATCAGGCTTAGTTTGCCGTCTATTCTTTTGCCAAATGGCTTTGCCTTGTGCGGCTGTTTTGTTTCTTATATACCACACATCAATTTCCATAGTTTCAAACTATGAATGGTTGTAAAAAGGCCGTCTGAAAAAAAAGAAGCAGGTTTCGCATTGCAAAACCTGCTTCTGATTTTTCAGACGGCCTGTCTGATTACAGAGTACGGGCAACTTCGACGATGTCGAAACATTCGAGTTGGTCGCCTTCCATAATCTCGTTGTAGCCTTTGAGCATCAGACCACACTCGAAGCCCATGCGGACTTCTTTGACGTCATCTTTGTAGCGTTTCAAAGAAGACAGCTCGCCGGTATGGATAACCACGTTGTTGCGGATGAGGCGGACATGGGAATCGCGTTTGACCACACCGTCGGTAACCATACAGCCTGCAATATTGCCGACTTTGGAAACGGAGATGACCTGACGGATTTCGACCGTACCGGTTACTTGCTCTTTCTCTTCCGGAGAGAGCATACCGCTCATGGCGGCTTTCACGTCGTCGATGGCATCGTAAATGATGTTGTAGTAACGGATTTCCACGTTTTCATTCTCAGCCAGTTTGCGTGCGGAAGCATCTGCACGGACGTTAAAGCCGATGATGAATGCGCCGGAAGCAATGGCCAAGTTGACATCAGATTCGGTAATGCCGCCAACGCCGCTGTGCAACACGTTCACTTTCACTTCGTCGGTGGACAGTTTTTTCAGGCTGCCCGCCAAAGCTTCGTAAGAACCTTGTACGTCTGCCTTGATGATGACAGACAAGGATTGGGCTTGGTTTTCGCCCATGTTGTTGAACATGTTTTCCAGTTTCGCAGCCTGTTGTTTAGCCAAGCGCACGTCGCGGTATTTGCCTTGACGGAAGAGGGCGATTTCGCGCGCTTTTTTCTCGTCGGCCAATACCATTGCGTCTTCGCCTGCGTTCGGTACGTCGGACAAGCCGAGGATTTCGACAGGGATAGAAGGGCCGGCTTCATTGATGGCTTTGCCGTTTTCGTCAACCATCGCACGGATTTTACCGAATGCAGTACCGGCCAGCAGCATATCGCCTTTTTTCAGCGTACCGCTTTGAACCAGTAATGTGGCAACTGCGCCGCGGCCTTTGTCCAAACGTGCCTCAACGATGATGCCTTTTGCAGGTGCATCGACTGGGGCAGTCAGTTCCAAAACTTCGGCTTCGAGCAAGACTGCCTCGAGCAATGCATCGATGTTCAGGCCTTTTTTAGCGGAAACGTCGATAAACTGTACATCGCCGCCCCATTCGTCAGGCACGACTTCGTGTGCAGTCAGCTCTTGGCGGATACGCTCTGGGTTGGCGGCTTCTTTATCGATTTTGTTAACGGCAACCACCATCGGTACGCCCGCGGCTTTGGCGTGGGCAATCGCCTCGATGGTTTGCGGCATCACGCCGTCGTCGGCTGCTACAACAAGAATCACGATATCGGTTGCTTTCGCACCGCGCGCACGCATGGCGGTAAACGCTTCGTGACCCGGAGTATCCAAGAAGGTAATCACGCCGCGAGGGGTTTCAACGTGGTATGCACCGATGTGTTGGGTAATGCCGCCCGCTTCGCCTTGTACCACTTTGGCGCGGCGGATGTAGTCCAGCAGGGAAGTTTTACCGTGGTCAACGTGACCCATCACGGTAACAACCGGTGGACGCGGCAATGCTTCGGCTTCTACTGCTTCAACGCCTTCATCCAAGAATGCTTCAGGGTCGTCGGCTGCGGCAGGTTTGCCGATATGGCCGAGTTCTTCCACCACAATCAGGGCAGTGTCTTGGTCGATAGATTGGTTGATGGTTACCATCATGCCCATTTTCATCAGGGCTTTCACCACTTCGACGCCTTTAACGGCCATTTTGTGTGCCAAGTCGGCAACGGTAATGGTTTCAGGTACCAAAACTTCGTGTACGACAGGTTCGGTCGGCGCTTGGAAGGCGTGTTGGTTTGGCTCAAGTTTGAGTTTTTTGCCTTTTTTGCCGCCGCGTACGCGTTCGTCCTCGCCATTGCGTGCATTGTTGCGGTCACGGCCACCTTTGCCGCCTTTGCCTTTGGCGTTACGGCCTTGGTTTTCTTCGTCACGGTCACGACGGTCTTCTTTTTTACCGCGCGCGTTGTGTTCGGATTTGCCTTCGCCGGATGCCGCTTTTGCTTTCTCGGCAGGTTTGTTGCGTTCGCCTGATTTGGCTTCTTTAGTAGGTTTTGAGTCTTGATCGGCCTGTTGTTTCATGGCTTCGCGGCGTGCTTGACGCTCTTGTTTTTCTTTCAACAAGGCTTCTTGGTGCGCACGCAGGGCGGCGGCACGACGGGCCTCTTCATCGCGTTGAGCCTGTTCTTCCACGCTGACGACAGGTTGCGGTACGGCAGGAGCGGCAGGTTTGGCTGCTTTTTTCGCTTCTTTGCCTTTGCCGCCTTTGTCTTGTTTGGCTTTGGCAGGTTTTTTGGCTTCGGCTGGTTTTTCAGCTTCAACGGATTTTTCAGACGGCTTGTTGTCTGCTTTAGCTTCAACTTTTGCTTCGGCCTTGGCTTCTACGGCTTCAACCGGTTTGGCTTCTTCTTTTTTGGCTTCGGCAGGTTTGCCTTCCGCTTTTGGTGCGGCTTTGGCTGCTTTCAGTCTGGCTGCTTCGGCCTCTGCTTTGGCACGGGCTTCGGCCTTTGCGGCAGCTTCTGCTTCAGCTTTGGCTTTTTCTTCGGCAGCTTGAGCGGCTGCTTTTTCTGCTTCGGCTTTTTGGTTTTCCGCTGCTACTTTGGCTTTGGCTTCCGCTGCCAATTCTTCGGAAGAAGGAATGGTAACGGCACGGCTGCGGCGGCGTGTTTCCACTTTTACGCCGTCAACGGTGCTGACTTCGGTTTTTTTGCGGCGGATGCTGATGGTGCCGCTGTTGCTGCCGTTTTTCTTTTGCAGGTAAGCAGTCAACAGTTGTTTGTCGTCAGTGGTTATGCTGTCATTACCGCTGTTTTTATTGACCCCGGCTTCTTTCAATTGTTTAAGCAAATCATCGACGGGGCGGTTTAGTTCGGCGGCAAATTGCGCTACGGTTGTATTACTCATTCAGTACCCCCTTAGTTGTTTTCTTCAGTAAACCAGTGTTCGCGTGCAGCCAAAATCACTTTTTTGGCTTCTTCTTCGTCAACACCGGTAATTTCGACCAATTCGTCAACAGACAATTCGGCCAGATCATCGCGTTGGGTAACTCCGGCTTCGGCCAGTTTGCGCAACATATCGGAATCTACGCCGTCCAAATTGCGCATGTCTTCAGACACTTCACCCAGTTTTTCTTCTGCGGCGATGGTAATGGTCAGGATCGCGTCGCGTGCGCGGTTACGCAGGGTTTCAACGATTTCTTCGTCAAAGCCGTCAATCGAGAGCAATTCTGCCGCTGGAACGTAAGCAACTTCTTCCAATGTGGCAAAGCCTTCTTCCACCAAAATATCGGCGGTTTCGTCGTCGATGTTCAAGTGGGTGGTGAAGAGGTTGCGGATAACGGCGTCTTCAGCGGCATTGCGTTCGTCTGCTTCTTCAACGGTCATGATGTTCAGCTGCCAGCCGGTCAGGATGGAAGCCAGGCGGACGTTTTGACCGCCGCGGCCGATGGCCAGCGCCAGTTGGTTTTCATCAACGATCACGTCAACGGCGTGTTTGTCTTCATCAATCACGATGCGGCTCACTTCGGCAGGAGACAGCGCATTCATCACGAATTGGGCAGGCTCAGGAGACCACAATACGATGTCGATGCGTTCGCCGGACAATTCGTTACTCACAGCGTTAACACGGGAACCGCGCACGCCGATACAAGTACCTTGCGGGTCGATGCGTTGGTCGTTGGCTTTAACGGCAACTTTGGCGCGTTGGCCGGGATCGCGTGCTACTTCGCGGATTTCCAACAGGCCGTCTGCAATTTCAGGCACTTCGTTGGCGTAGAGTTTGGCCAAGAAGTCGCCGCTGGTACGGCTCAAAATGACTTGTTTGCGGCCGGTATTGCCAATTTCGTCCACACGCAGGAAGAGGGCGCGGATGCGGTCGCCGCTGCGGAAGTTCTCGCGCGGAATCATTTCTTCGCGCGGAATCAGTGCGTCGAGTTTGCCTGCGACGACTTCAACGATGATGCCGTGGCGCTCGACGCGTTTTACCGTACCGGAAACGATGTCTTCTTTAGAAGCGAGGAACTCGTTCAGGTTTTGCTCGCGCTCCGCATCACGGATGCGTTGCAGGATGATTTGTTTGGCAGTTTGCGCGGCTTGGCGGCCAAAACCTTCGTTTGGCAGCTGCTCTTCGTAGTATTCGCCGATTTGGATGGTGGTGCCGGGAATTTCTTCTTGGATTTCCTCGATGGTTTTTTCTACGTCGGGGTAGGTGTAGTCTTCATCGGCAACAATCAGCCAGCGGCGGAAGGTTTGGTATTCGCCGGTATCGCGGTCGATTTCGACGCGCACGTCCATGTGCTCGCGGTCGGCTTTTTTCTTGGCAGCAGTAGAGAGGGCGAATTCAAGGGCTTTGAATACGACTTCCGTTTCAACGTTTTTTTCACTTGCCAGCGCTTCGGCCAGCTGTAACATTTCGCGACTCATTTTCTAGAATCTCCAAGTAATCGGTTTTTAAAATTTAAATTCGGGGCGCAAACGGGCTTTGTCGATATTGCTCAATTCGATTTGGGCAGTTTTGCCGTCGAAAGAGACGGTAACGATGTCGTTTTCGCAAGATTCGATACGGCCGATGAAGTTTTTCTGACCATCAATCGGCAGGCGTGTTTTGATTTTGGCGTTCTGGCCGGCAAAGCGCATGAAATCGGCGGCTTTTTTCAGCGGGCGGTCAAGGCCCGGGCTGGAGATTTCCAAACGTTTGTAGTCGATGTCTTCAACCATAAACACGCGGCTCAGATGGTTGCTGACGGTGGCGCAGTCTTCGACGGTGATGCCGCCTTCTTTATCGATGAAAACGCGCAAATCGCCTTGTGCGGTCAGTTCGAAATCGACCAGCTCGTAGCCCAAGCCGGGCAGGGTTTTATCAAGAATGCTTTGAATATCCATGCTTCTCCAGAAGTACATAAACAAAAAAATGGCCGCGCGGCCATTTTTCGTGTGATTTGAAAAATGGCCCTATTATAACTGTTTTCAAGATAAAAGAAAAGTGTTGATTTGGCGTGGATTTTTTGAAGTGATTGCTTAAATGTAAAGGGGAGGGTTGAGGCCGCCTGAAAAGGAAATTGTTGACAAGTTTTGATATGGTGTTTCTAAAATTATTTTGGAAAACAAATAATTGGTATTGCTTTGTTTTCAGACGGCCTTGTATTTCCGGATTTTTCGTGCTTGCACAATGTGCAAGGCGGTTCTACAATTTCTTCATACCCACCGAATAAGAAAGAAGGCCGCCATGTCCGCACACCCGATTTACAATTTTTCCGCAGGTCCTGCCGTATTGCCGGAAGCGGTATTGCGTACCGCACAACAGGAAATGCTCGACTACAACGGTACGGGTTTCCCTGTGATGGCGATGAGCCACCGTTCGGATATGTTTTTGAGTATTCTGCATCATGCCGAACAAGACTTGCGCCAGCTTTTGAATATTCCGTCCAACTATAAAATCCTGTTTTTACAGGGTGGCGCGACCACGCAATTTAATATGGCGGCCATGAATTTGGCGCACGGTTTTGCGACTGCCGACGCGGTGGTAACGGGCAACTGGAGCCGTATTGCCTATGAACAGATGAGCCGTTTGAGTAATGCCGAAATCCGTTTGGCCGCGCATGGTGGCGAGCAATATGCCTATAAAAACCTGCCTGCGGTGGAGGATTGGGATGTCAACCCAAATTCCGCGTTTGTTCATTTTGCGATTAATGAGACCGTAAACGGCTTGCAGTATCAAAACGTCCCCAAACTTTCAGATGGCCTGCCACCGCTGGTGTGTGATATGTCGAGCGAGATTTTGTCTCGTGAGTTTAATGTGTCCGATTACGGCTTGATTTATGCCGGCGCGCAAAAAAATATCGGCCCTGCCGGTGCGACAGTGGTCATTATCCGCGAGGATTTGCTGGAGCGTTGTCCGAACGATATTCCCGATGTGTTCAACTACCGCTCCCACATCAACCGCGACGGTATGTACAACACGCCGTCTACCTATGCGATTTATATGTCGGGTTTGGTGTTCCGCTGGCTGCAAACGCAGGGCGGTGTGAAAAAAATTGAAGCGGTCAATCGAATAAAGGCGCACACCTTGTATGAGACGATAGATGGCAGCGGCGGTTTTTACATCAACGATATTCATCCTGATGCGCGCTCCAAAATGAACGTGGTCTTCAAAACCGCAAGCGAAGACTTGGACCGCCGCTTTGTGTTGGAAGCAGAGTTGCAGGGCTTGTGCCTGCTTAAGGGCTATAAAACCGTCGGCGGTATGCGTGCCAGCATTTACAATGCGATGCCGCTTGAAGGTGTGAACGCGTTGGCCGACTTTATGAAAGATTTTCAACGGCGTTACGGTTAAGATGAAGATAAAAAGGCCGTCTGAAACTGGGTTTCAGACGGCCTTTTGATTTGAACAAGCCTTATTCGGTGACTTCTTCAGTGATGCTGTCGCGGTAGATGGTGCTGTCGTAAGTCGGAACAGGAGGCGGCAGCAGGCTGTCGAGTGTCAGCGCGGAAGGGTTCAGCGTAGGGTAGCCGCTGAAGGTAACGGAATAACCGCCGTTGCCGGTACTGCGGATTTTGGCATACGCGCCCAACGGGAAAGTGGTTTTGTTGGTGATGTGGCCGAATGGGAAACCGGTCAACACAGGAATTTTGGCGGTGCGCGAAATGTGGTTGACGACGGCGGAGAAATCGTAGCTGGAGTCGTACACGTCGCGGATGGTACCCATGCGGAAATCGCCGAAGATGATAGCGCGTTGTTTTTGCAAAACACCTGACAGATAAAGCGTATTGAGCATGCGCTCGATGCGGTAGGGTTGCTCGCTGACGTCTTCGATAAAGAGGATGCCGCCTTGAATGTCGGGCATGTAGGGCGTGCCGGCGAGGGAGGCGAGAACGCTGAGGTTGCCGCCCCACAATGTGCCTTCTACGTTGACATCGGCGCGTTGGATGGTCGGAACATCAATGATGTTGACGTTGTTGGTTGTGCCGCGGATGAAAGAATCCATGGTAAAGACGCTGGGGTCTGCTTTGCCGAATTCGCTGTACACCATTGGGCCTGCAAAGCTCATCATATTGCCTTTGGCCAACAGGGCGAGTTGGACGGCGCACACGTCGCTGAAACCGAAGAACAATGTGCCGCGTTCGCGCATTCTGGCGCCGAGTGAGGCAAAGTCGATTTGCGGCAGGATGCGTGCCGCGCCGTAGCCGCCGCGCAGGCCCATCAAGACTTTAGGCGTTTCGACGCGGCCGCTGGCAACTTCTTGGAAGTCGGCGGCGCGTTGGGCGTCGCTGCCGGCAAAGCGTTGGTAACGGCGGCTGCCTGCCTGTTGGTTGGTCACGGTAAAGCCTGCGTTGTAGAGGCGGGTCAGGCCGGTGGTTACGCGGTTGGGGTCTTCGGCGAAGCCTGACGGCGCAACAACGCGCAGGAGGTTGTCGCCGGAACGTGGCGGATGGGGTTGCTTAGGTTGCACGGTTTTGGCTTTCGCGGTGGTAGAAGTGGTTTTTGTTTGCGGCGTGGTGGTCGTGCCTGTGCCGCAGGCTTGCAACAACCCTGCGCCTGCCGCGGCAGAGCAGGTACGCAGGAAATGGCGGCGCGTGGTGGAGTTCATTGAGGTTTTCCTTTCGTTATATGTTCAGACGGCCTGAACTTGGCGTGTCGGACCTTACAGGCCGTCTGAAAGTTTAAGCGATTAAGTTTTTGATTTGTTCCGGCCAGTTTTCAGGCAAGGCCATACCGTGTTCGCGTACGGGCGCGGCCCAAATCGGCGCGGGGAAGTTGGCGTCGTTTTCAAAGCGGGCGATGACGTGCCAATGCAGATGGGGCACAACATTGCCGAGGCTGGCCAAATTGATTTTGGCCGGGCGGAAGACTTGGCGCATTGCGGCTTCAACTTGATACACCATTTCCATGATTTCGTTGCGTTCGGCAGGGGAAAGGTCGGTCATCTCGGAAACATGGTCATTCCAAATCACGCGGCAGAATGCCGGTGCGCCGACTTCGTTGTGGACGGCGATAACGTGCAGGTTGGGCGTTTGCAGCAAAATGTCTTCGTTGTCGGCAGTGCAGATGGGGCAGGTCATGGGTTTTTCTTTCTCAGTCTGAATAGGAATCGGATGATTTCAATCAGAATTTTTAGAACGAGGTAAATAGCAGTCAGCGTGATGAATGCGAAAAGCCACGGTTTGGGTATAAACCACCAAAATAAATAGGAAGGCGTGATTAAGTCGTCACATTCTTCGGCACTCTCAATGTGATCGCACAATCCAAAGTTAAAATAATCATTGACATCATGAAAGGGCGAATAGGCGAACATAAGTGCTTTTGGTGTCACACAAATCAATGCAATGATAGCAATCCAAAAGAATGGTTTGAGATGTTTGAGTGCAGTCATGGACGAAGTGTTATGCAAATTTTGCTGCACCGCGGTTGGCGAGCTCGTCGGCTTTTTCGTTTTCAGGGTGTCCGGCGTGGCCTTTGACCCACGTCCAGCGGACATCGTGCTGTTGAACCAGACTATCCAGCTCTTTCCATAAATCGTCGTTTTTAACCGGTTTTTTGGCGGCGGTTTTCCAGCCGTTTTTTTTCCAACCGTGTATCCAGCTTTCCATGCCGTTTTTGACGTATTGCGAGTCGGTGCAGATGACGACTTGGCAGCGGCGTTTTAGAGATTTCAGTCCTTCGATGACGGCGGTCAGCTCCATGCGGTTGTTGGTGGTTTCGGCTTCGCCGCCGAACAGTTCTTTTTCGTGCGTGCCGTAGCGCATAAATACACCCCAGCCGCCTGCGCCGGGGTTGCCTTTGCATGCGCCGTCTGTGTAGAGGTAAACGGGTTTATCCATGGGCATGTCTTTGTCGAATAAGGCGGTATCATAACATAAGGCCGTCTGAAATATCGGCAAATACGGTTTGCACGTGTAAAATACCCTGCACTTTATCACTCGTTAAGTGGCGCGGGATTGGCGTTAGTTAAGGCTAGAGGGATGTTGAAATCCAAGACTAAAAATGCGGTTAATTAATCAGAAGATATAGCTAAATATAGGAGGAAATCGAAATAAAGGATTGAATGAAAGGATTTCTAATCGCCAAAAAGATCATTACATCAACGAGCAAGAAAATAAAAATGTTTATAAGGTAACAGCGCCAATTGATTTTAAGTAGAAAAATATGAGAATTATATTTGAGTATTATTTTAATGAGGTAAAAAAAGAATTTATTCCAACATGTGACTCAGAGTTTAAGGGGGATTATACACCGTTAATATCTTATTTGAATGATGACTTAGGAGATAAAATTGAATATAAAGAATTTCTTAAGGATATTCTGAATATTTTGATAAGTAATAGAGAAGAGGATATATCTTCTAATTCTTGGGGAGTGGATGTAGTAGGAGATGATGTTTATATATTCTTTTTATATGATTCAGATAATAAGCAATATCAAATTAAACTACCTAAAATAGAATTTATCTTTATTATTAGACGATGGATTGATTTTTTAAATAAATCGATTAAGGACTCAAACTACCAAGAAGTTATCGACTCAGAGGATGCTTATAAATGACAGTCATGATCGGTGGACATGCCGCCTTAGGCAATATACGTGTTGATCGGATATTATATACTTATCCAAATGGCGTATATCTTGCACAAATTTCCGCTTTTGATAGTGAAACTAATCAATATATGACTAAAACTAACAATAATGGGGAGACCTTGATGTTTCCTCAAACGTGGACGGCAGATCGTATCAAAGTGGAAATTAATTCTGCTTATATGAATCAAGTAGATGATTTAGATTCTATTCGTAAAGCTGAAGGTATGTGGGTTGGCATTTCAAATTCAGACGTACGTGTAGAAGGTTATACCTATCCTGTCGTCACGGCTTTCCCAAGTGCTGAGCAGGAGTAAAGATGAAACTTATTTTTACGTATATTCAACATAAAGGGCAAATTATTCCGGCTTGCTATTTGGAAGAAAATCACCAATTAAATCCATTAACCGGCTATTTGAATGATCCAATGGGTGGTCCAAATTATTTCTCTTTTTTGGATCATTCATTGTCAATCTTAACAGATGAGACGATTCAAGAAGCGGATATTTCTTCCAATTCTTGGGGTGTTGAGGTGATGAACGATCAAGTGAATTTTTATTTTCTCTTTGCTCAAGAAGAGGAATCACTTTATCTCACTTTGCCTCGTGGAATTATGGTTGATGTGTTAAGGTTATGGCTGATTTTCCGAAGCCAAGAACCTGAAGAAGGCTTAATACAGCACTTAGAGTTCTAGATTGGAAGGACGGTCAATTATCAAAGAGTTTTAAAATATCTCAAAATTGCCTGCACTTTATTGCCATTCAGAAAGCCTTGGCAGAAGCCGTGTTGAAACCGTCAAAATAGAAAGGAAACATGATGAGCGAACAGCAAGAATTGTTTTGTTACAAACAGATGCCGGTGTGGACGGCGGACGAGATTCCCGAAGCTTTGTTGTTCAAACACAATACTGCTGCCGGTACTTGGGGCTGCCTCAATGTCCTCCAAGGCCGTCTGAACTTCAATGAAGTGGACGAGGCGGGCAATGTTACGGCCACGCACGAGCTGACGCCTGAAAGCGGCGATTGGATTATCCATCCGCAAGCATGGCACTTTATCGCGCCGCAAACGCAAGATACGGAAATCCAACTGTCGTTTTACTGCGAGGCGGCGGACTATTTCAATAAGAAATACGGCATGAGCGCGACACATTCGGCTGTCCGTGCCGCCGAAGGCATCGTGCCCGTCGGCAAGGTTTTGGATATGGGCTGTGGTCAGGGCCGCAATGCGCTGTATTTGGGTTTGAAAGGTTTTGACGTTACCGCTGTCGATAATAATCCGAACGCGGTTCAAAACGTGGAAGAGCTGGCGCGTATTGAAGAATTGAATGTCCGCGCGTTTGAATACGACCTCAACGCCGCCAATATTCAGGAAAACTTCGATTATATGGTGGCGACCGTGGTGTTTATGTTCCTGATGCCGCGTTACGTTCCTGACGTGATTGCCAATATGAAGGAACACACCAACCCCGGCGGTTACAACCTGATCGTGTCTGCGATGGATACGGAAGATTTCCCTTGCCCGATGCCGTTCCCGTTCAAGTTCGGCGAGGGCGAGTTGCGCGAATACTATAAGGATTGGGAATTGGTAGAATACAAGGAAGAGTTGGGTTCGATGCACGCGAAAGACGAATTTGGCAATCCGATTCAGTTTAAATTCGTCACTATGCTGGCGAAGAAACCGGAATAAAGGTTTTGCCGTCAAAAGGCCGTCTGAATTCAGTTTTCAGACGGCCTTTGTCGTAATCAATCCACAATCCTTTTGCCCAAAATCACCACGTCTGCCAACATGGTTTCCAAATCGCAGACTTGCGGCAGCCGCCCCCATTCTTCAAAACCGAAACGGTGAAACAGGTTCAGGCTCGGATAGTTGTGGCCAAACACAAGCGCGATGACGTTGTGGATGCCTAAGGAAGGTGCGCGTTCGAGCATGTGCCGCAACAGGATTTTGCCCACGCCTGCGCCGCGCATATCGTGGCGGACATAAATGCTGACTTCCGCGCTAATGTGATAGGCGTAGCGCGGATGGTAGTCGCTGAAACTGCCCCAGGCCAATATGGTGCCGTCGGCATCGTAAAGGGCGTAGATCGGGCGTTTGTCCGTGTGCGCGGCAAACCATATTTCGCGTTCGGCAACCGTGGTCGGCGACAAATCGGCCGTAGATTGGTGCGTGGCCACGGTGCTGTTGTAAATATCGACGATGGCGGGCAAGTCTTGGCGCAGGGCAGGGCGGATGGTGTATTGCATTTCAGACGGCCTGTTATTGAATCAGTTTGGAGATAGTCTTAAAGGCCGGATGTTTGGCATCGCCGAGCAGTTGGAACAAAATACTTTCGACATTGGAAACGATAATGCCTTGACGGCTCATTTGCGCCAAACCATTGTCGCGGTTGGCCGTTGTACGCGAGGCGGTGCATTCAAAAGGCAGGGATACGGCGTAACCTTGCGCCTTCAAATCCAAGGCCGTCTGAAGCATACAGATATGCGCTTCTGCGCCCACCAAAATAATGTTTTTGATGTCGTTTTTGCGTAATATTTCCTGAATTTCAGGTAAAAACGCCGAGAATTGGGTTTTTTCGACAACAGGCGTGCCTTCGGGCAACAGCAGCGATACAGCGGATACGGTGTTGCCCAAACCTTTCGGATATTGTTCGGTTACGGCAAAGGGTACGTCCAAAGCCGTCAAGCCTTGAATCAGCAGGCGGCAGCGTTCCAACATTTCGTCCGCGCCGGAAAGGGCGGGCAGCAGGCGTTCTTGAATATCGACAATCAGACAAAGCGTATTTTTTGGGTTCATGGCTTTTCCTTTCAGACGGCCTTTACAGCAAAATCGTTGAATCAGAATGCAATCATATAACAAGCCGCTGGAAAAGTATTGCAGCTTGCCCTGTTTTAAAGCCCGAAATTCTTTTAAAATACCGCCTGATTTGAATTGATAGAGACCGACAACATGAATTTATACCAAACCGTCGAACGTGAAGCCCAAGCAGCCTTTGCCGCTGCCGGTTTGCCCGACAGCCCCGTTGTATTGCAGGCGGCGAAAAATCCCGACTTCGGCGATTTCCAAATCAACGGCGTGATGGGTGCGGCGAAAAAAGCCAAACAAAATCCGCGAGAGTTGGCGCAAAAAGTGGCCGAAGCATTGGCCGACAATGCCGTGATTGAAAGCGCGGAAGTCGCCGGCCCGGGCTTTATCAACCTGCGCCTGCGTCCTGAATTCCTTGCGCAAAACATTCAGACGGCCTTGAACGACGAGCGTTTCGGCGTAGCGAAAACTGACCAACCGAAAACTGTCGTTATCGACTATTCTTCGCCTAATCTGGCCAAAGAAATGCACGTCGGCCACCTGCGTTCCAGCATCATCGGCGACAGCATTTCGCGCGTATTGGAATTTATGGGCAACACTGTCGTCCGCCAAAACCACGTCGGCGACTGGGGTACGCAGTTTGGCATGTTGGTCGCTTATTTGGTTGAGCAGCAAAAAGACAATGCCGCGTTTGAGCTGGCGGATTTGGAGCAGTTTTACCGCGCCGCCAAAGTGCGCTTTGACGAAGATCCTGCCTTTGCTGACACCGCGCGCGAATACGTTGTGAAACTGCAAGGCGGCGATGAAACCGTGTTGGCGTTGTGGAAACAGTTTGTCGATATTTCGCTCTCGCACGCCCAAGCCGTTTACGACACGCTGGGCTTGAAATTGCGCCCTGAAGACGTGGCGGGCGAATCTAAATACAACGACGATTTGCAGCCCGTAGTCGATGATTTGGTCGAAAAAGGTCTGGCAGTCGAAGACGACGGCGCGAAAGTCGTGTTCTTGGACGAGTTCAAAAACAAAGAGGGAGAACCTGCCGCATTTATCGTGCAAAAACAAGGCGGCGGCTTCCTTTATGCTTCCACCGACTTGGCGTGTTTGCGCTACCGCGTCGGCACCCTTCATGCCGACCGCCTGCTGTACGTCGTCGACCACCGCCAAGCCCTGCACTTTGAGCAACTCTTTACCACTTCCCGCAAAGCAGGCTATCTGCCGGAAGATGTAAAAGCCGAGTTTATCGGCTTCGGCACGATGATGGGCAAAGACGGCAAACCGTTCAAAACGCGCAGCGGCGACACCGTGAAACTGGTTGACCTGCTGACCGAAGCAGTCGAGCGCGCCACCGCTTTGGTGAAAGAGAAAAATCCTGAATTGGGTACAGACGAAGCAGGTAAAATCGGCAAAACCGTCGGCATCGGCGCGGTCAAATACGCCGATTTGAGCAAAAACCGCACCAGTGATTATGTGTTCGACTGGGACGCCATGCTTTCGTTTGAAGGCAACACCGCCCCCTACCTGCAATACGCCTACACACGCGTACAAAGCGTGTTCCGCAAAGCAGGCGAATGGGACGCAAATGCACCAACCGTTTTGACCGAACCTTTGGAAAAACAACTGGCCGCCGAGCTGTTGAAATTTGAAGACGTACTGCAAAGCGTGGCAGATACTGCGTATCCGCACTACCTCGCCGCCTACCTCTATCAAATCGCTACCTTGTTCAGCCGCTTCTACGAAGCCTGCCCAATCCTGAAATCAGAAGGCGCAACCCGAAACAGCCGCCTGCAACTGGCGAAGCTGACCGGCGATACGCTGAAACAAGGCTTGGAGTTGTTGGGTATTGATGTGTTGGATGTCATGTAAGTTTTTGAATAAAAACGATGAAAGGCCGTCTGAAACTTTGCAGGTTGCAAGGTTTCAGACGGCCTTTTTTATGCTTTGACAGATGTCGTGATGCCGTTGTTTGAGCCTAAGCGGTTTTATATTTGCTCAATAATGCGTTCAGACGGCCTTATCTTTATTTCAAATTGCTTGCCAACAACCAAGCCTGTGCTTCGGCAGCGTCGCTGAAATATTTGGGATGTTGGTTGGTCAAGAGGCTGGAAAGGCGCGCGCCGAGTTTAATCCAAATGTCGTCGGTAATGACGGCAACGCGGCCGAAGTCGGTTTCATGTTGGTTGAGGAATTTGATTTGCTCGACCGCCATATCGATAGTGAAGTCTTTCAGCATGGACAAGTCCAACAGGATGTCGGGCAGATGGACTTTTTGTTTTGCGGCCAACAAGGCTTCTTCCAATTGGCGGAAATCGTCCAAAGTGAACTCGTTGTACAGCGCTACGTTTAAGCCGTAAGATTGTTCGCGGATGGAAATCATGGTGTTCTCCTTGTTAAATTATTGCTTCATCAGAAATTTTTTGATTGAGGCCGGAGTAAAGCTGCTGAACACGCCGCCTGCAACAATGATAACCATGCCGGCGGCTTCCTGCCAAGTGATTTTATCGCCGAAAAGCAATACGCCGGATAGAGCGGAGAAAACGACGGTCAGGTAGGAAAGCGAGGCAACGGTAAATTTCTTGCCGACCTTATAGGCGCGGGTCATGGCCAATTGTGCAATCATGGCGGAGATGCCGATGCCGGCCAGATAGGGCAGGGAAGACACGGTCAGCGGATGCCAGCCTGTGATGGTACTCCAGACTGCGCCCATAATCAGGCCGGTAAGCGAGAGGTAAAACACCACGCGCCAGCCTGGCTCGCCCAAAAGCGAGAGTTCGCGCACCTGCAAATACGCCCAGCCCGACATGGCGCCACCTGCCAAACTGACCAGCGCGGCAAACTCCTGTCCGCCTTGAAAAGATGGGTTGAGTAACAGGATAACGCCGATAAAGCCCATAACCAAAATGGCTTGGGTATAAAGTGTAATTCGTTCTTTTAAAATGAAAAATGAAAAAATGGCCAGCCAGATGGAGGATGTGTAGTTGAGCGTGACGCCTGTTGCCAGCGGCAGATGCATGACGGAATAAAATGTGCACATCATGGCAAGCGTGCCGATGACGCTGCGGTTGAGATGGGTTTTCCAATACGGCGTGGAAAACGTGTTGCCTTGCGCTTTGGCCATGATGCCTAAGAACAGGGTGGAGACCAGCATGCGCCAAAAGACCAGCTCGCCGCTGGAAAAGCCGAATTGCGTTGAGGCGGCTTTGATGGAGAGGTTCATGACGGTAAAGCCGAGCGCGGCAATAACCATCCATGCCGAGCCGAGTGGATCTTTTCTGACGGTTTCCATTTGATGGGTGTGTAAAGCGATTTTATTAATAATAAAATATTATACAGGTCAATCAGGCCGTCTGAAAAATATCGTTGGGTTTCAGACGGCCTTTTTGTTAGAAAATGAGAATTATTATTGAATAATGAAGTGGGTTTTTATAGAATGGAAGCTCTGTTTTCAAGAAAGGCTTGTTATGAAAGTTTCCAATATTTCTGCCGTATTGCTGTCCGCTTTGTTTTCCGTTGCCGTTTCTGCCGCGCCTTTGGGAGAGGTTTCTTCAGAAAACGGTAAGATTTTCAGCGGCGAAAATTACATGGTTGTTAAGAAAGACATGAAGAAAGGGGAGCAGATTAAGCCGCACGATCATCCGGGTTTTAAAACGCTGATTTTTGCCGTTGGAAAAGGAAGTTTTGATGTGACGTTGAATCAGACTGAAAAACATACTGTCGGCGCAGGCTCGGTGTTACGGTTTGGCGGCGATGCAGTGATTGAGGCAGTTGCAACCGAAGATGCCGATGTAGCAATTACTTTGATTAAGTAAACCGATAGAGGATAAAAGGCCGTCTGAAAAATGATGTTTCAGACGGCCTGGTTTATTCAGTCAACCATTGCCATTAAGCGCAAATCAAATAGATGAAGCCGGAGCCGAAGATATCTGCTAAGGCGTGAATCAGGAAAAACGGCAGCAGGTTTTTAACTTTGTATTTGTAGAAAAAGTAGTACATCAAGCCGAAAATAACGCCGATAACGGTCGCCCAAAGCATGCCTTGATAAGTATGGAAGGAGACGCGCACCAAGGTCGAATAGGCCAATGCCTGCCATTTGTATTTGTCTTCCACGCAGGTTAAAAGGCCGAGGAAACAGAATTCCTCATAAAAGCCGTTTAAAAGGCCGTAGAGGATGGCCATCGGCGCAAGGGCGGCGAATTTATCGAAGATGGATAATGGTTTGATGTATTGGAAGATTTCAGTGGTGAAGTAATTGTAGCCGCCGCTTAATGAAGTTACCGCATCGGCGGTCAGACCCATCAGGATAAAAATCACAGGCGTCCAAAACAATACGCCTAAATTAAAGCGAATCGGCAACTGTTTGAAGTCGAAACGGCGGATAATGAGGTAGATCAGAGCAATAGCAAGCAGCGTCAACTGCAGGCTCATGTTTTCCGAATAAGCCACGCCGGTTACCGCAGTATCGCGCGCCTCTTCGGCAACGGCGGCTGTTTCTACTTGCGGCATCAGGCTGGCGATATAAAGTTGGGTGGAGCGGTAAGCAAATTGACCGAACAGAATGGCGGTTACAATCAGCATGTCAAACCAGCGCAAATGGCGCAAAGGCTCTTTAGGGCGGATAGCGGCAAGTATGTTCATATTCTTACTCTTTGCTCTAAATAAATAACGGTGCGCAATAGTTACATAAACATACAAAAATCGTCAACAATTATCACAATAAAACATGAATTAAAAAACAGACCGTTTCAGACGGCCTGAAGCGCTTCTAAAAATGCCATATTTTCCGAAGGGTTTATCTTCAAAAATATGGCATAATCACTTTATTGCAAACCAAGGAATCTTATCGTGAGTATTTCTCTGTCCCAATATCTGCTCTACCTGCAATACATGTTGGCAGGTATCGCCATGACCGTTGTTTTTGCCGCCGTATATCTGCGGATTACACCCGTTGAAGAATTGCGCCTGATTAAAAACGGCAACCTTGCCTGCGCCTTATCATTTGGCGGCGCGTTGGTCGGTTTTTGTCTGACACTGGCTTCAAGTATTGCCCACAGCGTCAGCTTCATCGATTTTATCTTGTGGGCCCTTGCCGCAGCCGTAATTCAGATTTTTGTCTATTTCGCTGCGACAATGATGATTAAAGGCGCTACCGCAGAGCTCATCGGCAACAATGTTGCCGTCGGCGCGTTATTTGGTGCAGTGTCCATTTCGATTGGCATTTTGAACGCTGCTTGTTTGACTTGATGTTGATGGTCGGTTGGATAGTAAAAGATGTGCTTATCCTAACTCTTGCCTAGAGAAATTATCGGTAGATTTTTTTTGACGGATGATGTCTTATTGCCTGATGGTATTAGGGAATGATGAGATTTGGGAGGCATCAAAAAATTCAGACGGCCTATTATATAACAAGGCCGTCTGAAACGTTTCAACTACTTCGTTAAATTAGAATGAGTATTGCAATCTTACACCTGTTTCTCGGGTGCGGTTTTTAGGTTCGATCGCGCCCAATTGAACGAAGCCATAGTCTTCTGTAACGGTAAAGTTTGAATCTTTGACTTTCCAGCCGCGATAGAACGGGGTCAGGGTGATTTTAGAACCGTTAGAGAATTTTTTAGATACAGGTACTTCAACCTCAATACCTTGTCCACCGCCTTGTTTCATTCTGGTTTCTTCTCGATTTGGCTCGTAAGAATACTGGCGGCCCTTAACGGCACGATTGTAGGCAATACGAGGAGCAATCTCAAAGTTTGCTGGAAGTGCGATATTTACACCGGCATTGATTTGCGCATATGTGGTTCGGTTTTTGCGGTCATAATCATCAGGATCGACACGTCGGCTCAAATCTCTCAGAACACGGTGTCCCAAGCCTGCACCGGCAGTCAGGCTAAAGCGATCGTTAATCGGGAGTGTATATTCGTATAAGGCACGGATATCGTATGCGCGGCGAGGTGCATCTTTGAGTGTGGCAGAACCATAACCTGTGGATTCACCAAATCCATTTTGGAAGCTTCCTGTGTAATCTGATTTACCACGGGAATAACGGCCTTCCAATTTTGCCGCATGGTGATCGTTGAAACGGTATTTAACCCCCGCATTAATAGACCACAGGTTGCCTTTTTGTTGCATTATTCGGCTACCATCTTGTTCATATTCGCGATAGGTTTCGTTGTAATATTCGCTGCCAACGGTAAATTCAACAGGGCGGGCAGCCTGTGCGCCTACTGCAGCAGACAGTGCTAACACAGCAAGACAGAAATGAGCAGAATTTTTCATGTAAATTCCTTTTAGTTTGGGAAAACAGTGTGATAATTTAGTGTTATTGCATGGCAAAGTTTATAATATTTAATGAATATTAACAATGCTGATGGGGTAATATATTTACTTCTATTATATTCTTTAATGATTTATCGCAAATATTTGTCTTTTTTATGAGACAGTATGGATAAAAAACCTGGAAATAGTGTAAAACTGAGTCGGTAAGAGGTTTAATTTCGAAGTTTTCAAAAGTTAATATCTATATAGTTATTATTTAGTTTGCGATAAAAGTATATGCGGCCACCCACTCTATTCCCATGCATAAAGACATTTTGAATGTTAATATCGTATGACATTCTATTTATATAAAATAAGCGATATTACCGACCAGGCAAATTGACCTGACTGCCCATAAGTTATCCCTTCTTCTTCAAATAAGGAACTGCGATGTTCAACTTTATCAAGAAACAGTTTATCGACGTCATTCAATGGCCGAATCCCGATGACAGCCTGCTGATGTGGCGTTTTCCGATTGCCGATGAGGAGATCCAAAACGGTGCGAGCCTGACTGTGCGCGAGGCGCAGATGGCGATGTTTGTCGATGAAGGCGTAACCGCCGACGTGTTCGGTCCGGGGCGTTACACGCTCAATACGCAAACTCTGCCAGTGCTGACTAACTTGAAAAACTGGGACAAGCTTTTTGAATCCCCGTTTAAATCGGATGTTTACTTTTTCAATACCAAACAACAGCTCGCACGAAAATGGGGTACATCCCAACCTGTTACCGTGCGTGATGCCGAGTTTGGCGCGGTGCAACTGCGTTCGTTCGGTATGTATTCTTACCGCATCAGCGATCCGGCAAAATTCTTCAAAGAAGTCAGCGGTGTGGCGGCGCAATACAGCGGTGTAGATTTGGAAAACCAGCTGCGCAATATTGCAGTCACCCAGTTGGCGGCCGCGTTTGGCAGCTCCGGTATCCCATTCTTGGATATGGCGGCGAACCAAGTTTTGCTGTCGCAAAAAATCGGCGAATTGCTCGGTGCGGAATTTGCCAAGCTGGGTTTGGCGCTAGAAAACTTCACTGTTGAAAGCATTACCTTGCCTGCGTCTATTCAGGCTGCGTTGGATAAGAAAATTTCGATGGGCGTTATCGGCGATTTGGGACGCTACACCCAATATCAAACCGCCGAATCCATCCCGCTTGCGGCACAAAATGAAGGCGGACTTGCCGGAATCGGTGCAGGTTTGGGCGTAGGTGCCGGCATTGGTCAGGCGATGGCGGGTGCCATGTCTGGCATGATGCAGCCGAATGCGCAACAGGCTCAGCAAAATGTTCAGCCGGCTGCCGAAGATCCGCAGGCGAAATTGGTGAAACTCAAGTCTTTGCTGGATGGCGGTTTGATTTCGCAAGAAGATTTTGATAAAGCCAAGGCTGAAGTGTTGAAACAGTTGATTGGTTGACAAATTGAAGGCCGTCTGAAAAATATCATTCAAAGAAGCGTTGAGCTGCTTCTGTGAAAAGGTTTCAGACGGCCTTTCGAGTCATTTGAGTGAGTTCGTTCGGCGATTTGGTTTGTTTCTAATCTGAAATCATTGATAAAACCAGTTGATATAAACATTAAGGCCGTCTGAAATACTCCAACCCATTCCGAAAAAGCAAATCTATGTCTCAAACTCCTTTCTTCAAAACCGACTGTCCAAGCTGCGGCGCACCTGTTGAAGCGCATTCTGCTTCTGCCGTGACGCTGGTGTGCGGCTATTGCAACAGCATGCTGGTGCGGCAAGATAACGGCGTTGTCGACTCCGGCCGCGATTCCGCATTGCTGGAAGATTTTAGTCCGCTTCAAATCGGAACCAGCGGCACATTTGTCGCTCAACGCTTTACCTTGGTCGGACGGCTTCAGGTGCAATACGACGATGGTGCGTGGAATGAATGGTATGCGCTGTTTGACGACGGCAGGGCAGGTTGGCTTTCTGAGGCGGGTGATTTGTATGTGATGACCATGCCGGTCGAAATCGATAATCCGCCGAAATTTGAAGACACGCAAGCCGGATTTAGCGAGCTGACTTTTCAAGATAAGCACTATATTGCCTCCGATGTCCGCAAAATCAGCTTGAAACGCGCCGCCGCGCAGGGCGAATTGCCGTTTGTTTTGAAAGAGGATACAGAAAATCTGGTTTCCGACTGGCGTTGCGAAAACCTTTTCATCACGCTCGATTACAACAATGAAACACCCGAAGCCTTCTTCGGGCGGATGGTAAACCTA
Organism: Neisseria sp. 27098_8_158; assembly: GCF_041433145.1. Lineage (NCBI taxonomy): Bacteria > Pseudomonadati > Pseudomonadota > Betaproteobacteria > Neisseriales > Neisseriaceae > Neisseria > Neisseria sp. 27098_8_158. The sequence goes on along the minus strand of NZ_JAPWAZ010000001.1, from coordinate 1,031,775 downwards.
GATGATTTGAAGCTGGAAAACACGCGCCACGAAGATGAAATTAAAGAAAGCGCAGGCCGTCTGAAAGGCAGTATTACTTCAGAAAACTGTCCTAACTGCGGCTCGTCCATTCATTGGGTGAACGGCCTGACCTCTCATCTGAACTGTCAAAGCTGCGGCAGCGAATTGGCAGTCGGCAAGGATAAGGCGGAGCTTATTACCGCCAATGATCTGCGTTTGTCACAAAATACGATGTTTACTTTGTCTGTCGGCTCGACAGGCCGTCTGAAAAATAAAGAGTTTCATGTTATCGGCGCAATTAGATATTTAGAAACAGATGCGCAGGAAACATTTGATAACTTGTTCAAAGGTGCCAAGCATACATTGGCACCAGAAGGGCAGTGGACAGAGTATCTGCTTTACAACCCTACACAGGGTTTCTTATGGCTGGTTGAAGCTGATGAAGGTTGGAATATTTCTGAAACCTTGAATGATTGGCCGCGCCTCGACCGCAACCGCCAACCGCAAGGCTATGGCAAACTTTATGACTATGGCGGACGGGTCAGGATTGCCAGCGGCGCGTTTTATTGGCGTGTTCGAAGCGGTGATTTGAACTATTACAGCGATTACCGAGACGGGCAAAGCCGTAAGATTGGCTCCGAACTAAACAGTCACGAAATGGCATGGACTAGAAGTGCCCCAATTGCTTATCGGGAAATTGCAGACGCGTTTAATCTGACCAGCCAAGCTCCGCATTACACTGCAAACATGGCGGCAGACGGTATTGATAAATCATTAAGAATTATAATGACTGCTATCTTGGTTGTTGTTAATCTCCCTGCACTTCTGGCCAGCGACAGCTCTGCTGCACTTACCGTCATCTTTATAGGATGCTGGTTGTTGTGGACCATGGGCAAAAAAGACGAGGACGAGGATTAACATGTCGAGAATCACTTACATCATTTTCAGCACCATCATCATCGTCATCTCCATGATCATCAGCTACGGCTCTTCCGACTCCGACGGCTCGCGTATGCACTCCGGCGGCTATTACGGCGGCAGCGGTTATTCCGGAGGCCATAAATGACCCACATGCCCGGTAATCATGGCCTATTGGACTTATATAGCTGCGATGAAGCCATCTTAAAAGATGAAGGCCGTCTGAAAACCGCTTTGATGGCTGCTGCACAGGCCGCAGAAGCCACCATATTGACCGAACACTTCCACACCTTCGGCGGCGCAGGCGGCGTAACCGGCGTTTTACTACTTGCCGAGTCTCATATCAGTATCCACACTTGGCCGGAACACCATTTCGCCGCCATTGACGCATTTATTTGCGGCGGTATGAAATTGGAAAAAGTGAAGGAAATCTTGTGCAGGGAGTTGGCGGCTGAAAGAGCTGTTTGGACGGTTGTGCAACGTGGCGAAGGTATACTGGACGATATACAACCATCGGTTGAACAATAAAATCTGTCAGGCCGTCTGAAAAAAATGGCTGATAGCAAATTAGATAACAAATTTTGTATAGAAAGGTTTTAAAACAAAATGCTTAAAATAAGAGATTTGAATAGCAATAGAAGCTTACCGTTGGTTATTTCTTTGCTTACAGGTTTGTTTTTGCTAGGAGTGGGAAGTGCCGAAGCAAAAAAATTAACACATGATCGTACCGAGTATTGCCGTAATCAAGTTTATGTCAGTAATAACCAAGGCGCATCCCTGCAAGCCCAACCGGACGATAAAGCATCTTCAATCGCTCAATTGCACCATATGCAATACCTTTGTGTTATCGGTAATGACAGCAAAAATACCGAAGAAGGATACTCTTGGATAAAAGTAAAAAAAGTACCTTTGGCAATCAAAGAAAACCAAATCAGTTGTCATGATATGGGCCTACCTGACAACTGCACCAAACCTACCGATTTTCCGACTGAATGGAAAATCAAACCACCCAAAGGCAAAAAATGTCGTCTTTCTACTCATGTTGATGATGAAGGCCAGTTGCTTATTGTCGCAAAAGGCGTTTGCCCGACCGGATGGGTAAAAGAGAGAGATGTACAATTTTTTGCCGATTAGTAAACTTGGCTTTAGTTAAAGAAAAAAACAAAGGTCATCATATGGCAGAACAATCAAGAAAAAAGATTTAACGTATTCTTTATTAAAAGACAGGCCGTCTGAAAGCATATTCGATCCGTTTTCAGACGGCCTTAAACCTTGTTCTGCTTAAACTGAAATATTGACGTTATATGGAAAAAACGCCTTTTTTTAAAACCGATTGCCCAAGCTGTGGTGCGCCTGTTGAGGCGTATTCCGCTACTGCCGTGACGTTGGTGTGTGGCCATTGCCACAGTATGCTGGTAGTTAGAAAAGGAAAGAAAAAAAGCGGGAGCATTGTCTCATATTCGGAGCGGGATTCTGCGCTCTTGGAGGATTTCAGTCCATTGCAAATCGGCACGAGGGGTGTTTTTGCGCATCGGAATTTTACGCTGATCGGAAGATTGCAGGTGCATTACGATGTCGGCGTATGGAACGAATGGTATGCTTTGTTCGATGATGATCTGACCGGTTGGCTGTCTGAAGTTGGTGATTTATATGCTATGACCTGTGAGGCTTCAGGCAAGGCAAAAGGGTTGCCGACAACTTTTGAGTCAGTTCGCCTTGGGCAGAGCTCTTTCGAGTTGGACGGTAAAACTTTTGTCGTTTCAGACGCACGCACCATCCATTACCGCAACACTGATGCACAAGGAGAGTTACCGTTTAACCTGACCGCAAAAAAGGCGACAGGTAAGGTTTGTGATTTTCGTTGTGGCAAGCTGTTTCTGACCATAGATTTTACAGTATCGCCACTCACCATTTATCTTGGCCGCGTTGTCAGTTTGAATAGCCTGAAGCTGGAAAACTTACGCAGCGATGATGAGATCCAGGCAAGTGCAGGTCGTCTGAAAGGAGAAATTCACGCCGAAGCCTGCCCTAATTGTGGCGCATCGGTTCATTGGCCAAGTGGCGTAACTTCTTTTCTTCTTTGTTCCTCTTGCGGCAGCAGTCTGAATACGACGAAAGATACTGTCGAATTGATGAAGGAAAATACAGCACGGCAGGCACAGCAAAACCTGTTTACGCTGAATATTGGCACAGTAGGCCGTCTGAACGATACGGAATATCGGGTGATTGGCGCCGTACAATATGCCGAAATCCCTTTCGGCAGTATTACCCGTAACTATGTTGTCAAGGAAGAGCGGTTTGGGAAGTGGACGGAATACCTGCTTTACAATGCGCAGCAGGGCTTTGCTTGGTTGGTAGAATCGGGAAATAGCTGGCGGTTTTCGGAAACTTTGCAAGCATGGCCGGAGTTTGATGTCAACGGCAACCCTATCGATGAGAAGGTGGTTGATCGTTACGGCGGGCGGGTTGAAACAGCAGCGGGAGCGTTTTATTGGTGTGTCAAAAGCGGGGATTTGATTGACTATACCGAATACCGTTCAGCAACAGATTATTCTGACAATTCCAGATTGTGTGCCGAACAGGGCAAGGATGAAACGGTTTGGAGCAGAAGCAAACCTATTCCTTACAGCCAAATGAGAAAGGCATTCGACCTGCCGCGTGATTCGGTAGGTGCGTTTGGCTTATGGCTGACAAACGAAGAGAGGCGTCCTGAAGATCGTGATGACAGAATCCGTGCTTTTGCTACGTTGATTCTCATCGTTATCAATCTTCCGGCGTGGTTGTCTCCAGATTTGTTGAGCTTTGAAGGCATTGGGGTTAGTTTGTTTGCATTGGTGTGGATATGGATAGCGGAGAGATTTAAAGATGACGACGATTACGAAGAAGAGAGGGGGGTTATGGTTTTCGGTTTCTTCTTTATGATTTTTATTGCTACCTTATTCAACTATGTTAGCGTAGATGAAGGTGATTCGTCTTATTCGGGCAGCGGCTACAGTGGTTATTCTGGTGGACATAAATAGTACGAGGTGCACTCAAACTAAAGCAACCGCTATCTCATTTTTTTTTTCAGACGACCTTTTTATAAAACATGCTAACCCGCCGTCAATTTCTCAGTTATACTGCCGCGCTTGGCGCTGCCTCTGCTTTCTCTTGGCAGACTTATAAGTACCTCAACCACAAACCGCCGGTTTCTATTAACCGTGTCGGCTTGCCGTTGGGGCATTTGTTGCGCGACGGGGAATTGTTGCAAGCACCGGCTCGTCGTTATGAATGCAATACGCTGATACTCGGCGGCGGTGCGGCGGGTTTGGGGGCGTTGTGGTATTTGGCGAAGCATAATCACTGCGATGTATTGTTGGCAGAAGGGTTTGAACGCAATGGCAACAATGCCGCCTATACGTCTTCAGACGGCCTGAAAGCGCCGAGCGGTGCGCATTATTTGGCTTTGCCGTCGAAAGAAAGCGTGTATGTGCGCGAGATGTTGGCGGATTTTGGTATCTTGCAATCGGACGGCAGCTTTAGGGAAACCGATTTGGTTTATGCGCCCGAATCGCGCCTCTTATATCAGGATAAATGGGTGGAACATTTATTGCTGAAAGAAGATGCGGATTCCAAAAAGTTTTTTGATTTGATAGGCCGTCTGAAACAGGCTTACGGCAATGACGGTAAGAAAATTTTTGCCATTCCGATTGCGCTGTCATCGGCAGATGAGACATGGCGCAAACTCGATAATCTGACGTTCAAACAATGGCTTGAGCAAGAAGGTTACCACTCGCCCGAGCTTTTATGGTATCTCGATTATTGTTGCCGCGACGATTACGGACAAGGCATCGGGCAAGTGTCTGCCTTTGCCGGACTGCATTATTTTGCCGCCCGCAACAATGCAGAAACCGTCCTCACTTGGCCTGAAGGTTTGGCACATCTTTCTGAAAACTTGCGCCGTCATGCCGATTTGCAGGAAGGCTGGCAATGGCCGTCTGAAAACCGTATCCGTTTGGAGAAACCTGCTTCGGTTAATGCTTCAGCCGTCAAAATCAAACCGCTTTCAGACGGCCAGATTGAAGTGTGGCTGCGTGATAATGCAAAAGGGGAAACCGTTGCCGTCACCGCGCAACACGTTATCTCCGCCATGCCGCTGATGGTTGCCGCCCGCGTTATTGAATCTCCTGAACAATTTGGTCTGGACATCCCAGAATACGCGCCATGGCTGGTTTCCAATTTTGAACTGCACAGTTTCCCGAAAGAAAAAAACAACAGCGAACTTGCGTGGGACAATGTGGTTTACGGCAGCCAAGGGCTGGGCTATGTTGTTGCGACCAATCAGCTTATCCGGGTTGCCCGTCCTGAACGCACGATTTTTACCGCCTACGCCGCACTCAACCACGATACGCCACAAGCCGTCCGCCGCCAGCTGCTTGAAGCAAGCGACGAAGAGCTGCTCCAGCTTGCCGCCCAAGATCTGCTTACCGCTTACGGTGAAGGCTTTTGGCGGCACGTTTCCCATGTTGACATTACTGTTCGCGGGCATGGCATGAGCGTGCCGAAACCCGGCTATTTAAGCGATGAGGCTTTATTAAAAATCAGAAACCAAAATGCCGGATTGTTATTTGCACACAGTGATTTAAGCAGCTATTCGGTATTTGAAGAGGCTTTGTATTGGGGTGTGGAAGCGGCACGGAAAGTGTTGGGAAAAGGATAATTAGAATGAGGCGGATATTCGGCTAAATTTCTGTTTACATTCAAATTTCAATTTTAAAAGAAAACTATATGAAATATTTGAGCTTTTCTCTGATTGTTGCCTTAGGATTAGGGAGCGCGGCATTTGCCTCTGCTGAAAAAATGCTGCCTCTGAACGAAACAGGCTGCATTGACCAACCCTTACAGGTTAAACGTGGCCAAGTGTATGGTTTTAATAGTTCGGCAGATGCCGGTTTAGTGCTTTCATTCGCGCCTGTCAGTCCCGGTGTCGTTGTGAAAGACCCGAAAGGTAAACGGATTGCTTTGGAAGTAGGGGCTGATGGTGATGCGCCTGAAAACCGCTTCAGCTTTGCCGAAATCGATCAAAAAGGACGTTACACCATCCGCTTCCCGAGAGCAGGTAAGATTGAATCTTTGTGTGTTAATGCCGCCAGTTAGGATAAATATTAAGCCGAATAATGCTTGATTCGTATGCTTGCAGTAAAAAAAGGCCGTCTGAAATCATATTCAGACGGCCTTTTCTTTTTTAACCTATAACCTGATTAGGCTTTTGGTTTCAAAGCGGCAGCTTCGCGAGCCAGACGGGTGATGGTATCCCAGTCTTTGTTTTTGATGGCTTCTTTTGGAGTCAGCCATGAGCCGCCGACGCACAAGACATTAGGCAGCGCCAAGTACTCGGGAGCGGTTGCCAGGCTGATGCCGCCGGTCGGGCAGAAGCGCACGTCGGCATAAGGGCCGTAGAGTGCCTTGAGCATGGCTTTGCCGCCAACGACTTCAGCAGGGAAGAGTTTGAGGGTGTCGATGCCGTGTTCCAAAGCCAGTTGGACTTCACCCGGAGTGGCAACGCCGGGAATCAGGGGAATGCCGCTGTTGTGGCTGGCTTTGGCGAGGGATTCGTGCAAACCCGGGCTGATGGCGAAAACCGCACCTGCGTCTTCGACGGCTTTGAGCTGTTCGGGATTGGTTACCGTACCCGCGCCGACGATGGCATTGGGCACTTCTTTGGCAATCAGGCGGATGGCGTCGAGGCCGACAGGGGTGCGCAGGGTGATTTCGAGGGTGGGAATGCCGCCTTCGACAAGGGCATGGGATAAATCGACGGCAGTGCTCAAGTCGTCAATCGCCATTACCGGTACAACTGCGCCGGCAGTCAGAATTTCACGAGGGGTCAGTTTAGACATTTTAGGTCTCCGTTGGGGACTGTATCGTAATAGGGTCGATAACATGGTTTCAGACGGCCTGTTTGTTTTAAGAGGCCGTCTGAAAAGGGTTTAGGCAAATTCGCCGCCGAAGCTCATGGCACCGGTTTCTGCGCTGCTGGTCATGCTGCGGAAGTTGGCGAAGAGTTCGCGGCCGCAACCTTGTTGGTTCGCGCTCAAATCGATACGTTCGACTTCGCGAGAGTTCCATTCGGCTTCGTTGATCAGGACGTTGAGTTCGCCGGTAACGGAGTCGAAGCGGATCAGGTCGCCGGTACGGATTTTGGCGATATTGCCGCCCATCAAGGCTTCAGGCGTCATGTGGATGGACGCAGGCACTTTGCCGGATGCACCGGACATACGGCCGTCAGTCAGCAGCGCCACTTTGAAGCCGCGGTCTTGCAGGATGCCCAAAGGCGGGGTCAGTTTGTGCAACTCGGGCATACCGTTGGCGCGCGGGCCTTGGTAGCGGACGACACAGACGAAATCGCGTTCCAACTCGCCGCGTTCAAATGCGGCCAATACTTCGCGCTGGTCGTTGAACACGATGGCGGGTGCTTCGATGATGCGGCAGCCTTCGCGCACGGCAGATACTTTAATTACGCCGCGACCGATGTTGCCTTTCATTAGGCGCAGACCGCCGTCTGGGGAGAACGGGTTGTCGGCTTTGCGCAGGATATCTTCATTGCCGCTGGTTTCAGGGGCTTCACGCCATTCGAGTTTGCCGTCGATGAGGAAAGGTTCTTTAGTGTAGTGGCGCATACCGTGTCCGACGACGGTATCGACATCGTCATGCAACAGGCCTGCGTCCAGCAATTCGCGGATAACGAAAGGCAGGCCGCCGGCTGCGGTAAAGTGGTTCACGTCGGCTTTGCCGTTGGGGTATACGCGGATGAGCAGCGGGATGATGGAAGAAATTTCATCAAAGTCGTCCCAATTCAAAATCACGCCTGCGGCGCGCGCCATGGCGACGAGGTGCATGGTGTGGTTGGTCGAGCCGCCGGTCGCCATCAGACCAATCAGGGCATTGATGAAGGATTTTTCGGTCAACATTTCGCCCAATGGTTTGATGGTGCCGTTTTTAATGCCGCGTGCAAGGTGTCCGGCTGCGTAGCGGGTCAGAGCTTCGCGCAAATCGGTATAAGGATGAACGAAAGCGGCGGCGGGCAGGTGTACGCCCATCATTTCCATCATCATTTGGTTGGAGTTTGCCGTGCCGTAGAAAGTGCAGGTACCGGGGCTGTGGTAGGAACCCATTTCGCTTTCGAGCAAGGCATCGCGGCCGACTTTACCTTCGGCGAAAAGCTGGCGGGTACGGGCTTTTTCTTTATTACCGATACCGCTGGACATCGGGCCTGCCGGAACGAAGATGCCCGGAATATGGCCGAAAGACAAAGCGCCGATCATCAGGCCGGGAACGATTTTGTCGCATACGCCCATAAACAGGCCGCCGTCAAACATTTGATGCGACAGACCGATGGCGGTACTCATGGCAATCACGTCGCGGGAAAACAGCGACAATTCCATGCCGGCGTAGCCTTGCGTGATGCCGTCGCACATGGCGGGCGTGCCGCCGGCGACTTGGGCGGTCGCGCCGTTTTTTTGTGCTTCGTCTTTGATTTGGTCAGGGAAGTCTTTAAACGGCTGGTGTGCGGAAACCATGTCGTTGTAGGCAGTGATGATGCCTAAGTTGGGGACGGTTTCCTGAAGCATTTCGATTTTGATGCTCTTAGGCATGGAGGCATAGCCGTGCGCCAAATTGCTGCAGCCGAGTTGGTTGCGCTCTAAGCGTCCCATCTGTTTGGCGCTGCGGATTTTCGCCAGATACTTTTCACGCGTCGGGCGGCTGCGCTCGATGATGCGCTCGGTAATTTCGGCGAGTTTCGGGTGAATAGGAGTGGGGTTCATGTGCGGTCTCCTGGCTAAACGATATGATAGGGATTTTGTTTGCGCGTTTCTGATTTTTGTATTGGGTATGTTTCAGACGGCCTTGAGCTGTGGGAATGAATAATATGGGCCGTCTGAATATTTGAAGATTTCTCTTCGAAGCGTCTGCGTATTATAGTACAAAATCTGTAATTTTGTTACAAAATAATTTACTAAGTGAAAGAAATTTGATTTAAATCGAGGTATGGTCAATTCGTAAAATGGCAGGCTGCAAAAGTCATCAAACTTTTATGTTAAATCAAACAATTTGTAAAAATGAGAATAGACAAAATGTGTAGCCATGTGTAGTATTACTACTCATTAGCCCGCTTGTTTGAAATTTTGGTGCAGGCGATTGGTTTTTTACTGCTTATTGCTTAAAGGCTTTTGATTTTAATCGATTTTTATGGATGACGACAGTCCAAAAGTTTTGAAGCAAGCTTCCTCAACGAGAGATGAAACAATGAGTACACAGACAAATTTTGATTTGGTGTTGTTTGGCGCGACCGGCGATTTGGCAATGCGTAAACTTTTGCCTTGCCTGTATCAGGCGCATGTAGCCGGTTTGCTTCATCCCGAAGGTCGTATTTTGGGCGTAAGCCGCAGCGAATTGGATACCGCAGGCTTTTTGGCCAAAGTGGAAACGAATTCTAAAATCCATGTCAAACAAAACTTCTCTGATGAAGCGTGGGCATCGTTTATCCAACGTCTCGAGTATTTAAAAGTCGATGTGACAAAGAAAGACGACTTCATTGCTTTGGGCGACTTGGTAAAAGCGCGCAAGAATACTGAGAATGTCGTGATCTACCTCTCAACTGCGCCGAAATTCTTTGCGCAAGCCTGTGAAAACCTTGCCGAAATCGGTTTGAATGCCGATAACGTGCGCGTGGTTTTGGAAAAACCGTTGGGTACGGACTTGGCTTCTTCCCAACAAATCAATACAGATGTGGCCCGTTATTTCAAAGAAGAACAAATCTACCGCATCGACCATTATTTGGGCAAAGAAAGCCTGCAAAACCTGCTGGCCTTGCGTTTTGCCAATGTGATGTTCGAGCCTTTGTGGAACAACAAATATATTGAGAGCGTACAGCTGACCATCGCCGAGCAGTTGGGCGTGGAAGAACGCGGCGAGTTTTACGACATTACCGGCGCGTTGCGCGACATGGTGCAAAACCACTTGATGCAAATGCTTTGTATGACTGCGATGGAAGCTCCGGCGAGCTTGGATGCTGATGCCGTACGCGACGAGAAAGTGAAAGTCATCAAATCGCTGAAACCCCTGACCATCGAATCCGTCAACGAAAATGTTATTCGCGGCCAATATGTTGCAGCAAAAGGCATGAACGGCTATCTAGAAGAAGTCGATGTACCGAAAGACAGTTTCACTGAAACCTATGTCGCCATCAAAGCCGAAATCGAAAACGAACGTTGGAAAGGCGTACCTTTCTACCTGCGTACCGGCAAACGCATGGCAGGCAAAGTGGCGGAAATCGTGTTGAACTTCCGTCCGCTGCAAAACCATATTTTCGACAACAGCCAAGCCGCGCCGAATCGTTTGGTTATTGAACTACAACCGACCGAATCCGTCCGCCTTTACACTCAAGTAAAAACCCCGGGTGCAGGCAACAAAGTCGAAGTGACACCGATTGGCGTGGACTTGGGCACAGCCGTAGAGGGTCGCCGCGCTGAGGCTTATGAGCGTCTGCTGCTGGACGTGATTAACGGCAAACTCGCTTTGTTCAACCGTCGCGATGAACTCGAAGCCGCTTGGGAATATGTGATGCCGATTTTGGAAAACTGGGCGAACAATACAACGCCTCCACATGCTTACGAAGCCCATTCTTGGGGCCCTGAAGCTGCGCGCGCGCTGTTGGCGCGTGACGGCAACAAGTGGCACGAAGAGCAATAATATTTCTTTCAGACGGCCTTGTTTTCCAACAAAAGGCCGTCTGAAACCATGAAAGGACGAAATATGTTTGTTTGGTACGAACAAGAAAACGCTGCAACTGCCGCGCAAGCTCTCGCCGATGCCGTTGCCGCTGCATTGCAAGCCGCGTTGAATGAGAAAGGCCATGCGGTTTTGGCCGTTTCCGGCGGTCGTTCGCCGATCGCGTTTTTCGAGGCTTTGTCGCAAAAAGATTTAAATTGGCAAAACGTCGGCATTACTTTGGTGGACGAGCGTATTGTCCCGACCACGCATGCCGACAGCAATACAGGCTTGGTACGCGAATATCTGCTCAAAAATAACGCGGCCGTTGCCACATGGATTCCTGTTGTTGAAGACGGAAAGTCTGAAACTGAATTACAACCTGAAGTTGTCGTTGCTTACGCATTGAAACATTACAAGCAACCTGACGTGCTGGTGTTGGGTATGGGCGGAGACGGGCATACGGCGTCGTTGTTCCCTCAAGCGCCTCAATTACAGGCAGCAATCAATGAAGCCAATGACCCGACATTGATTCATACTACGCCGGTTACCGCGCCGCATGAGCGCGTAAGCATGACTTTGGGTGCGATTGCCAAAACGCCAAAAGTGTTTTTGGCTATTCAAGGCGCAGAGAAAAAAGCAGTATTTGATAAAGCTGCCACAAGGGTCGATACCGAATATCCGACCAGCTTGATTCTCAATCATCAAGGAATTAACTGCCATGTCTACTATGCACACTGAAGCTTATCCTCGTTTGGTTGCCGATATCGGCGGTACGAATGCCCGTTTTGCACTTGAAACTGCACCACAGGTCATTGAAAAGGCTGAAGTCTTGCCTTGCCAGGATTACGACACCATTGTCGATGCCGCCAAAACTTATTTGGAACGCGCAGGCAGTCCGAAAGTTTTGCACGCCGCCTTTGCGATTGCCAATCCGATTTTGGGCGACTGGGTACAGATGACCAACCACCACTGGGCATTCTCCATCGAAACCACCCGCCAGGCTTTGGGTTTTGAAACGTTGATTCTGTTGAACGACTTTACCGCCCAGGCTTTGGCAGTAACAAAAACCGATAAGAAAGACTTGATACAAATCGGCGGGCAAAAGCCCATCGAATTTGCGCCTAAAGCTGTCATCGGCCCGGGTACCGGTTTGGGTGTCAGCGGTTTGGTGCACAGTGCTGCCGGCTGGGTGGCATTGGCAGGCGAGGGCGGCCATACCAGCTTCCCGCCGTTTGACGATATGGAAGTGTTGATTTGGCAATACGCTAAAAACAAATACGGTCATGTTTCTGCCGAGCGTTTCTTGAGCGGCGCAGGTTTGAGCCTGATTTACGAAGCATTGGCCAAACGCGACAACATCAAACAATGCCGTCTGAAGCCTTCTGAAATCACCGATAAGACATTGAGCGGAACATCGCCGATTTGCCGTCAGACTTTGGATATTTTCTGCGCCATGCTGGGTACGGTTGCTTCCAATTTGGCTTTGTCATTGGGTGCGCGCGGCGGCGTGTATTTGTGCGGCGGGATTATCCCGCGCGTGTTGGATTACTTTAAAACGTCTCCATTCCGCAGCCGCTTTGAAAACAAAGGCCGCTTTGAGGCTTATCTTGCCGCTATTCCCGTGTATGTCGTATTGAGCGAGTTTCCGGGCATCGTCGGCGCAGCGGTCGCATTAGACAATCATTTAAATAACGTTTTAGACACACAAACGGCGGTGCAGGGCAGGGTGTGAAAAATGTACCTTGTCCTGAACGTCAAAGAATCAAAGGGTAGAGTATATGTTAAGCAAAATCAGCGAATCATTGTCCAATCTCTCCGGCGCAGAACGCAAAGTTGCCGAATCTGCGCTGGCCGAGCCGAAATGGTTCGTTCATGCCGCTGTGGCGGAAATCGCCGAGCGTGCATCCGTCAGTCAGCCGACTGTAATCCGTTTCTGCCGCAGCTTGGGTTACAAAGGCTTGCCTGAGTTCAAACTCGCTTTGTCTGCCAGCATCGGCCACGAAGGCATGCCTTACGTTCATGAAGAATTAAACGCCGATGACAACATGGGCAGCGTGGTCGAAAAAGTATTGGGCAATGCCGCAGCCTCCCTCTTGGGTGAGCGCCGTTTCCTGAAAGAATCCGAGCTGGAAAACGCGATTGCCATTCTGATGCACGCGCGACGCGTTGAGTTTTATGGTGTCGGCAACTCCGGCATCGTTGCCCAAGATGCGCAACACAAATTCTTCCGCTTCGGTATGTCCACCGTTGCCTATGTCGATACACATACCCAGCTGATGGCGGCTTCCGTATTGACCGAGCAGGATGTGTTGGTGGCGATTTCCAATACCGGCTCATCTATCGAATTGTTGGACGCGGCCAGTATCGCCAAAGAAAACGGTGCAGCCGTTATCGCGCTGACCCGCAATGATTCGCCGTTGGCCCAAATGGCCGACTGTGTATTGAGCATTGCTACTCAGGAAAATGCCGAGCTTTATACGCCTATGGTGTCCCGTCTTCTGCAGCTGGCCGTTATCGACATTCTTGCCATCGGCTTGGCCTTGCGTTTGGGCGACACTGCCAGCACGCAACTACAAAAAAGTAAAAAAAGCATACATAACAAGCACATCGAATACGATAAAGATTGATTCTTCACTGATATCTTCAGACGGCCCCAACCCATATCAAGGCCGTCTGAAACCTCAAAAAACGGAAACCATCCCGTTCCCGTTTCAGACGACCTCACGGCCGTTTTCTCAACAAAACTGTCCACTATCCAGGAGAGCATCCGATGAAACACCTTCACGATTTACCGGCTTGGTCAAAATTATGGATACATTTTGACGAAACCAAAGAACAACACATGCGCGAAATGTTCGAGCAAGATCCCGAACGTGCCGAGCGCTACTGGCTGCAGGTTGGCGGCCTGACTTTGGATTATTCTAAAAACCGTATCAACGACGAAACCATGGCACTGTTGTTCGAGCTGGCGCGTGAAGCAGGCGTGCCGGAACGGATGCAGCAAATGTTCCACGGCGAAAAAATCAATACGACAGAAAACCGCGCCGTACTCCACGTTGCCCTGCGCAACCGCACCAATGCCCCCATTGTTGTGGATGGTGAGGATGTGATGCCTAAAGTCAACCATGTCCTGCAACGCATGGGCGAGTTCGCGCATGAAGTCCGCAGCGGCAGCTGGTTGGGCTATACCAATCAAGTCATTACCGACGTCGTCAACATCGGTATCGGCGGCTCCGACCTCGGCCCTCTGATGATGTGTACTGCGCTCAAGCCTTTCGGCCATCCGCGTTTGAACATGCACTTCGTCTCCAATGTGGACGGCTCCCAACTGCGCGACGTATTGTCCAAAGTCCACCCTGAAACTACGCTGTTCATTATCGCCTCCAAAACCTTTACCACCCAAGAAACCCTGACCAACGCCCTGACCGCGCGTAAATGGTTCTTGGATCATGCAGGCGATGAAAGCGCCGTGGCCAAACACTTCGTTGCCGTATCGACCAACCAAAAAGCCGTTGCCGAATTCGGTATCGATACCGCCAATATGTTTGAATTTTGGGACTGGGTCGGCGGACGATACAGCCTGTGGTCGGCCATCGGCCTGCCGATTATGCTGTATCTCGGCGAAGAAAACTTCATCGAAATGCTCAACGGCGCGCACCTGATGGACCAACACTTCATCAACACGCCGCTGGAGCGCAACCTGCCGGTTATCCTTGCCCTTATCGGCGTTTGGTACATCAACTACTACGGCGGCGGCAGCCACGTTATCGCGCCTTACGACCAACATCTTCACCGCCTGCCTAAATTCATCCAGCAGCTCGATATGGAGAGCAACGGCAAACAAGTTACCCTTGACGGTAAACCGGTCGGTTACGAAACTTCCCCGATTATTTGGGGCGAAACCGGTATCAACGGCCAGCACGCCTTCTTCCAACTGCTGCACCAAGGTACGCACATCACACCGATTGACCTCATCGCCTCTCTTGAAAAACGCAGCAATTTGCAAGGTCACCACGAAATCCTGCTGGCCAACGTCTTTGCCCAAGCCGAAGCCTTTATGCGCGGCAAAACGCCTGACGAAGTACGCGCCGAGCTTCAAGCCCAAGGCATGGAAGCAGAGCGTATCGAAGAGCTGATTCCGCACAAAACCTTCTCAGGCAATCGCCCGACCAACCTCATCCTCATGGACAAAATCAACCCGCGCAATATGGGCAGCCTGATTGCCATGTACGAACACAAAACCTTCGTTCAAGGCATTATTTGGGGCATCAACAGCTTTGACCAATGGGGCGTAGAACTCGGCAAACAACTGGCCAAAACCATTCTTGCCGAATTGACCGGCGAGACCGAAGTGCAAAAACACGACAGCTCCACTACACGCCTGATTAATCTTTATTTGAACGCCAACAAATAAAGCATTTATTTAAAGCTAAGGCCGTCTGAAAGTTTCAGACGGCCTTTTGTGTTATTCCGGATCATCCGTAAACGCATTTTCCCGAAATATCGGTACAAACGTGAAAAGATACAGTACGAACACGGCGATGGTCAGAATCGCAGGAACGGTGATGAAGAAAATAGGGTTCACGTTCATTAAGAAAGCGCGTGAGACGGCAGCCATAAAGAGAAGGGGGACGGCAATGCGGCAGAGCTTGGGGTAGTCGAGTTTGGTAAAGCCGCTGTGCCACAGTCCGGCAGTCAGCCACACCATCATCACGCCGCTCATCATGCCGCCGAGGGTAATCAGGTGTAATGGAGCGGAGGAGGGCAGATTTTGCAGTTTCGCCGCGCCTGTCCACAGATAGCCTGCGGCGGCAAAGAGTTGGAGCAGGTAATAAGTGCGGACGTAGTGTTTGCGCAGGAGTTCGTGATGGTGAAGCTCACGCAGCTTGGCGAGCAGGATAAAGCCGACGGCAAGCGCAGTAAAACCAGCGGTTTGCGCGGGCAGCCAAAGTTCGGCGGCGGCGTGCAAGAGCAGGAAAGTAATGGCGATGTTTTTATAGACGACGTTGGGGATGAATACGGGGTCTTTTAGACGGCATTCTTTAAGGGCTTCCGCACCTAGAAGGACGCTGACGCGGACGGATACAAACATGACCGCCGCCATGTTCAGATGTACTTGCGCGCGCAGTAAGTTCAAATCGCCGCTGACAGCATAGGCCGTCTGAAAAACGGTAAACGCGGCAAGCAGCATTAAGAGGGAGAAGTTATCAGTGTTGCGGTCGAGCCAAATCAGCCAGGTGCAAAACAGCAGCAATACCAGCCAATAGGCGGCAACGAAAAACGAGGCAGTTTGCGGCGAAAAGGGCAGTATGGCGGATGCGGCGAGCAACAATGTCACCATCAAAGTAGCGACAGGTTTCAGACGGCCTTTATAACCCGTCCATTCGAGCATGGCGGCAGTCAGGAAACCACCGTATGCCGCAGGCAGCATGAGTTCTAAGAAGATTTGGCGGTGCAAAATGACGGCACCGGGGCTGATGAAAAATACCACCGCGCCGAGTATGGCAAGTGCCGCCGCGCCGACGAAAAATGGCCGCATGGGGTGGGTAAAAAATTTATTCATGGTTTGGCTTGATTCTGCATGAAGATGCTTTCGGATATAGATTTATTGGGAGGACAGGGTTGTATCTTGTATTGAAGAAGCAAACCTTCGGCTTGCTTGCCCTCTCCCTAGCCCTCTCCCACGGGGAGAGGGAATTGGGCTGTCGAGCCTGAACATTTTCAGGTTTACCTGTCATCTAATTCCCAATCCTGCACTCTTTGATTTTCAGCAACTTGATTCCCTCTCCCCGTGGGAGAGGGTTAGGGAGAGGGCAACGAACCGCAAGGTTTGTCAGATACTCAAATGCCCGTATCATTCATATTATTGATATTATTGTTTGAATTGTATTATTTTCAATAATAATAAATAACCCTAAACCAATATAAATAACAGCCATTATCCAACGACTAAACTTCTCTACAATTTCACCAACACCTGAAATATTAGCCAATCTTTGTGCTGTATATACTAAAACAAAAATCAATATTAAAAATACAAGAAGAGTAACTAATAAGTCGACAAGATCTAAAGTCACAAAGTAAGGAACAAAAAGTCCAATATTATCTGCACCACAACTAGCAACTGTAACCAAAGCAACAATACCGACTAATTTTGACAACCCTTTTTCATCCAATTCTTTTTTAGCTCTTTTTTCGCCCTCACAATCGTCGTAAATAGCAACTTTAATACCTAAGTAAATCGGTATTAAACCTAATAAACCCAACACCCATTTTTCCGGAACATAATGCAAAACAAAAGCTAGAAATAAACTAACTAATATTAAAATTACAGAACCTAAATATTGTCCGATATAAATATCTCGATATTCTTTTCTAGTATTTGCTCTAGCAAAAAATATTAATAGTATTACCAACAAATCTACTGCTGTAGCAATATATAAAACAGCAGCAGTAATCACAGTCGAAAACATAAAGCACCTCATAATGAATCCCCTGCCCCCTTGGCACCACGGCTTTTTCAAAAACCGAATCGCGTTCGGATAACAGATTCGTATCTTTCGCTAAAGAGGCAAGCCTGCGGCTTGCTTACCCTCTCCCTAGCCCTCTCCCACGGGGAGAGGGAATTGGGCTGTCGAGCCTGAATATTTTCAGGTTTACCTGACATCTGATTCCCAATTCTACGGCTCTCTGATTTTGAGAAACCTGATCCCCTTTCCCCGTGGGAGAGGGCTAGGGAGAGGGCAACGAACCGCAAGGTTTGTCAGAAATTTAAATTCCTATCACTCATAATAATGAATCCCCTGAAACTCTCTTGCCACCACGGCTTCTTCAAAAGCCCAATCGCGTTCGGACAGCGGCGTAGGCAGGGTAATCACGTTTTGCACGTTCATGCCCTTAGTGGAAAGCAGCATGATTTCATGGCTCAGGCGTGCGGCTTCGAAGCGGTCGTGCGTTACCAGCATACACGCCATGCCCTGCCGCTCGATTTTTTCCACCAGCATGGCGACCAAAATATCGCGCAAATCGCGGTCCAAACCGACGAACGGCTCGTCCAGCAAGGCAAGGTCGCAGCCGCACAGCAGCAGGCGCAAAAATGCTACCCGTTTCGCCATGCCGCCGGACAATTCGGTCGGATATTTGTTCAAATCGCCCTCAGTCAGCCCGACTTTCGCCGCCAGCGCGATGATTTCGCCTTCATCGGGTTTGTCCATAAAAATAGCGATATTCTGCATCGCGGTCAAGTTTTCCGGCAGGCGGTTTTCCTGAAACAGAAAACCTGTTTTGCGGAAAGTATTGCGTATCGAGCCCGATTTCGGCGTTTCCAAGCCCGCAATCAACCGCAAAACCGTCGTCTTGCCACAGCCGCTTGGCCCGAACAAGGCTTTTACTTCGCCATGTTGCAGGTTCAAACTGAAATCGCGCACGATGGGGTCGCGTAGAATTTCAAAACGCACGTTTTCAAGACAGAGCATCATCTCCTCCACGGCATAAACAAAATTTCCAAAGGCTTGGTAATCAGGTATTCAAATAGCGACACAAACACGATAACTAGCACCACATAAGCCATCACCGTCGAAGTCTCCAGCATCGCCCTCGCGTCTGCAATCCGCGCGCCCACGCCTTCGCTCGCGCCCAAGAGTTCCGCCATGATCACCACCTTCACCCCCATCGCCACCGCCACGCCGATGCTGGAAATCACATAGCCCGTCAGATGCGGGATATACAGATAACGGATTTTTTTCAGACGGCCTAACTTATAAGCGTCAAACAATTCCTCATGCTGCCTGTTCACGCTTGCCATCCCAACTGCCGCACTCGCAAACGTCAGCGGCGCAACCAACACAATGATGGTAAACAGCACGCTCGGATTGCCGAAACCGAACCAAAACAGAGCCATTACCACCCAAATAATCGGCGGCATCGCCAATAAAACCGTAATCACAGGCTTAAGCAACGCCATCGCCGTCTTAAAACTGCCTGCCACCAGCCCCGCTGTCAATCCAGCTACCAGCGCAACCGAAATACCCACCACCGACCGCCACAGCGAAATGCCAATTTCGTTTTCCTGAAAATGTTTCAATAAATCCAATGATTTTTGAAACACCTCCACCGGCGCAGGCAGCATAAACTCGCCGAACACGGCACTGCCCCACGCCCACAACGCCACCACCACCATCGCCACGCTCAAACCGGCAAAGCCGCTCCAAAGGTAGTCGATGATGTAAAACACCGCAGGCTGCGGTTTGCGTATTTTGTCGGTTTTAATCATGGTTTGGGTGTTGGTTCATAAGTGATGGTTTGGAGATGATAGGCTGTCTGAAAAAAAGTAGGTCGGATACTCGTATCCGACAGCCCTCGTTTAGCCGAAATGTCGGATTCAAGAATCCGACCTACACTGCTGATAATGTCCTGATAGGCCGTCTGAAAATGACAAGGCAGATTTCATGGCTACGCCACTATTTTCAGACGGCCTTTCTCCCATTTTAAGCTAAGAAGAATCCGTTATCCGGCAGCTTGCCGCCGAGAAGTTTCGGGTTGAACTGCATCAGGATTTCGTAAAACTTCAAAATCTCGTTCTTCACTTCGCTGCCTTTGGTTACCGTCAGCCGTGCGCCGTCCAAGCCCATGACTAGTGCGGGTTCGGGGGCGGGGAGGTAGTTTTTGCCGATTTTCGCCGCGCTTTGGCGGTTGGCCAGTATCCAGTTGAGCGCGTTTTTCAAATCCTGATGGAAGATGTCGAACTGTGCCTTGTGTGCGTGGAAATATTCTTCGTTGGCGATGATGCCCGCCATCGGAATCAGCGGTTTGGTGTCAAACTCCTGCCCCCATGCTTTCACCAAATCAAAGCCGCGCACGACGTTTACGCCCATGGTTTTGCCTTTCAGTAGGCTGGCGGTTGCCATCGGTTCAGGCAGGATGGCGGCGTGGTAGTCCTTGCTCAAAAACAGTCCGACTGCTTCGGGCGGCGTGGCGGTGTAAGTGATACCGACTTTATGCGCGTCGATTTTCAGTTTTTTCAGTAAGGCTTGCAGCACGATGTCGGGCATATCGTTTTTAAACGGCACGAGGATTTTTTTGCCGACCAAATCCTGCGGCGAGGCAATCGCGCTGCCTTTGCACATCAGCTGCGTGATGCCGTTGGTCAAAATATTCACCATGCCGACTTTCTGCCCTTGGTTGCGCAGGTTCACGCCGACATTGCTCGGACTCATCATCACTTTAAATTGTCCGCTCGCTACGCCTGCGCGCAGTTGGTCGGGCGAACGCCAAATTTTTAGCGATACATCCGCCTGTTTCGCCAGCTTGCCTTGCAACGCCGCTACGGCGATGGTAACGCTGGGCATTGCCGGTGCGCCGTACACGGTAAATTGTTCTTTACCTGCTGCCAACAATGAAGGCGAAACGCCAGCGGCTGCCAGCGCGGCGGTCATTTTTAAGAAATCACGTCTTTTCATGTCCATTTTTATCTCCTAATTCTTAATAAGCCAGTGTAGGCATTCTTTCAGACGGCCTGATTTTAAAAAGCCGCATGCAAACTCAACCAATATGTTCTGCCCGGTGTATACACTACGCTGGGGGATAGGGCGAGGACGTGGTCGCCGCTGATGTATTCGGCGTATTTTTTGTTGAACACGTTGTTCACGCCCAGGCGCAAGCCGTATTTGTCTTTGATGTTTACGCCTGCGTAAAGGTCGGCAACGGTAAAGCCTTTGGCGGCTTCGCGTTTGTCTATGCCCAGACCGCTTGCCGCGTCAAAATCGCCGCGCGTTTGTTTGGCGACAAAGCGTGTTGCTGCGCCAATGTTGTAGCTGCCGTGGGCAAAGTAGTTTTTGTAGTCGGCTTGGACGGCGGCTTCAAACGGACGGATTTGATAGAGCGGCCTGCCGTCGGTTTCGTTGTGTCCGTAGTTGTAGGTGGCTTTGATGCCTGCCGCCCAATGCGGATTGAAGTTGTAACGCGCGTAGGCCTGCGCGGTAAACAATCGTGCGTCCACGTTGCGTGTGATGATGCCGCCGCCTTTGGAAGCTGTGCCGCTTTGTCCGTGTGCGCGGTCAAAAATAATCAGGTCTTTGACTTTGTCCGCCACAAGCGTGCCGCCTACGTTCCAGCCCGCGCCTGCGAGCGAGTTCATATAGCCGTTGTAGTAGTCGTTGCGGCTGTCGGCGGTGAGCTTGATGCGGTTGTGTTTTTCGGTTTTCAGTAGGGGATTGCCTGCGATGGCGGCGACCGGGTTTTGGTTCGTCAACGCGCCGTTCATGCGGTTTTGCACGATGGCGGCAAGCGAGTTGAAGCGTTCGGTGTTGTCGCCGATGCGTTCCAAATGCGCGAGGGAAACGCTGTATTTTTGCGTTTCAGACGGCGTGAAATCGTATTTGAGTTCGCCTGAGAAGGCATGACGGCGCACTTTGCCGTTGAAGTCGTAGCCGTAATGGGTTTTCCAGATTTGTTGTGATGAGGCGAAGGCAAGGTTGCGGTTTATCGGATGGGCGGGCTGCGCCGTATTTTTGCGAACGTCCGCTTCATTGATTTCGTAGCTTAAACCCAAGCCCAGTTTGTGTTGGTCGTTGAACTTGTAAGACAAGGTATCGGCAATGCGCCAGCGGTCGATGTGCACATCGGCGAAACGGTAGCCGTTGAGGAAGTCGCGCATGGCGGTGTGGGCGTTGCGTTCGCCGTTTTGGCTGTCGTTGCGGTAGCTGACGGCGGCGGTGTTGTGGAATTTGCCGAAGTCCGCATCGTGTTTGAGCGAGAAGTCGTACACTTTGCGGTCAAGCTCTACGAACACTTGCTGCGGCGTGTTGTTTGGGCGCAGGGAGTAATTGTCGGCATGGCGTTTGAGTTTGATGATGCCTGCTTCTGCGCTGACCGTATTGCTCAAATCGGCATTGCCCCAACGCGCGTTGAGTTTGGCGATGTGTCGTTCGGTATCCAATGCGTCGTTGACGAACTGCGGCTGGCGGTCGTTGTTGATGTCGTCGTGTAGGTAGGTGAGGCGGTATTCCTGGTTTTCAGACGGCACGAAGCCGAGTACCAAAGCTTGATTAAAACGGCTGTATTTCCAATCGGTCTGATTGCCGTCGCCGTCTTTATAGCCGTTGGCCTTGGTGTGATTGAGGTTAGCCACGCCGTACACTTTTGCCCCACGCGCTTGCGCGGTAATGGAGTTGTAAAAGCTTTTGCCGTAGAAGCCGCTGTTCGCTTTCAGCGGACGGAAGGCTTGGTCTATGTTTTCGGTAACAAAGTAGTGATCGCTGCGGTCGGTGCGGTCGAATTGGTTTTCGGGGAAATAGCCTTGTGCGGCGGTCGGTGCAATCGGTTTGGGAGGGGAGAAGGTTTTGACAGGCTGGATTTCATCAGGGTCTGCCAAGGTTTCGGCAAAACCGTTTGCAGCGGCAAAACTGCTCATTAACAGGTAAACCAAATGTTTTCGTTTCATCTCTATCTCCTGATAATCATTTTTATTCATTATGCTCTTGGAGAGAAACAAAGTAAAGAAACGATAAGGTATTTATTGTCGATAAACACCTAGCGCAAAATACAAATCGGTAAGGAGGAGAATTTTTAGAAGAGGGGAGCGGCGGTGCAGGTTGTATTTGCTCCGAAATCGGGTTTTGTCTACTATTAATATTTCAGGGTAATAAAGCAAAAGGCTGTCTGAAAACCCCTCTCTTTTCAGACGGCCTTTTGCTGGGTATAATAAATTTACGAATCATTATTATTTCTGTTTAAATGTAGGAGAAACGCATGAGTACCCGTACCGAACACGACACCATGGGCAATGTCGAAGTCCCGTCCGAAGCCTATTGGGGCGCGCAGACCCAGCGCAGCCGCAACAATTTCAAAATCGGCGGAGAAACCCTGCCGCAGCCGTTGATTTATGCTTTGGCGCTGGTAAAAAAAGCCGCAGCCGCCACCAATGTTTCCCTCGGCAGGATTAAGCCCGAACAGGCAGATTTGATTACGCAGGCGGCAGATGATGTGTTGAACGGCAAGCTTGACGGGCAGTTCCCATTGGTAGTGTGGCAGACCGGCTCCGGCACGCAGTCCAATATGAACATGAACGAAGTGCTGGCGAACCGCGCCAACGAAATCGCTGGTACGGGTTTGGCAGCGTACCAGCCCGTCCATCCCAACGACCATGTGAACCACGCGCAATCGACCAACGACGCGTTCCCGACCGCCATCCACGTTGCCGCTGCAATTGAAATCAACTGTCACCTTATTCCGGCGGTCAAAGCCTTGCGCGATACATTGGACAAAAAAGCCAAAGAATTCGCCCCTATCGTCAAAATCGGCCGCACCCACTTGCAGGACGCGACGCCGCTGACTTTGGGTCAAGAGTTTTCCGGCTATGTTTCCCAGCTCGATCACGGTTTAGGCCGTCTGAACGATGCACTTAAAGACTTGTATGAACTCGCTTTGGGCGGCACAGCAGTTGGCACGGGTTTGAACAGCCATCCCGAATACGCCGAAAAAGCCGCCGCCAAACTCGCCGAACTGTCCGGCCTGCCGTTTGTCAGTGCGCCGAACAAATTTGAAGCCTTGGGCGGACGCGATGCTGCCGTTGCCGCTTCGGGAGCATTGAAAACGCTGGCGGCAAGCCTGAACAAAATCGCCAACGACATCCGCTGGCTGGCAAGCGGCCCGCGTTGCGGTTTGGGCGAAATAAAAATCCCTGAAAACGAGCCGGGTTCGTCCATCATGCCGGGCAAAGTCAACCCGACCCAATGCGAAGCGATGACCATGGTGTGCTGCCAAGTGTTCGGCAACGACGTTACCATCGGCATGGCAGGCGCATCGGGCAATTTCGAGCTGAACGTCTATATGCCCGTTATCGCCTATAATCTCTTGCAATCCATCCGCCTCTTGGGTGACGCGTGCAACAGCTTCAACGAACACTGTGCCGTCGGCATCGAACCCGTGCCGGAAAAAATCGACTATTTCCTGCACCACTCCCTGATGCTGGTTACTGCGTTGAACCGTAAAATCGGCTACGAAAATGCCGCCAAGGTCGCCAAAACCGCCTACAAAAACGACAAATCGTTGCGCGAAACCGCCATCGAATTGGGCTTGTTGACAGGCGAAGAGTTTGACGAATTGGTCGTTCCTGCCGATATGGTTCATCCGCGTTAAGCTTTAATAATGAAACATGCCGTCTGAAAATGTTTTCAGACGGCATGTTTTTATGCTGCACTTGTCTTTTTTTCGAATAGGTCAAAAATCATTGGCAGCAGATTGGCGACCATTAGAAACATTATTGAGCTCAAAAATGTACGCCAGGCGTAATACCACGCCTCCGTTCTGTCTGCTTGGGGTAGGAGCGATGCAGAATAGCGGTTGTGTAGGGTTTTTGCGGTGTCATTGTTTTCCAAATAGTCCAGCGAAAGTACCAATAATTTGCCCGTGTCCTTATGTTGTAAGAATTTGGCATGTTCAACCCAGATGCTTGGCTTGGCGTGTTCGCATAAAGATTCAATGCCGACGCAAGAGGCTAAGCTGTTTTGGTTGTTTTGCAAAATCGACAGCTCGTTTTTTTCAGCCTGCATGGTGGCGGCGGAGGTTTGATGAAGGTATACGCTCATGCCGTTGCTCTCTATTGCTTGAAAATCATGGAGCTGGCTGAATCCGCCATTTTCCCAGGCAACGAATACGGCATAGCATCCGCAGCATAGGCAGATCATGATCAATTTTAAGACAATGTTTTTCATCCTTGCTCCTTTTGTTTGAATAGGGCGGCAAAGTCAGGAGGCGTGTTTTCTCGTTTGAAGGTAAGTCAGGTTTTATCTGTTTTTATTGTGAGGTTGAGTGTAACATGGGTAATCAAAAGGCCGTCTGGAAACTTTCAGACGGCCTTTTACTTATGTGTTTAGATGGGTTTAAGCCAATAATTCACGCCAGCGTTTCACTTGGAAACGGACTTGTTCAGGCGCGGTGCCACCCAAGTGGTTGCGCGCGTCTAAGCTGCCTTCGGGTGTCAGCACGCTGTAAACGTCGTCGGCAATCAAACCGCTGAAACCTTGCAGGACTTCAAGCGGCAATTCGCTTAAATCAACGCCAGCTTCATCGGCATGGCGCACGGCTTGGGCAACAACTTCGTGGCTGTCGCGGAAAGGCATGCCTTTTTTCACTAAGTAATCCGCCAAATCGGTAGCCGTTGCAAAACCCTGCATTACGGCGGCGCGCATATTGTCGGGTTTGACGGTCACGCCGCGCATCATGTCGGCGTAAATGCGCAGGGTGTCGATAAGCGTGTCGGCAGTATCAAACAAAGGCTCTTTGTCTTCCTGATTGTCTTTGTTGTATGCTAAAGGTTGCGATTTCATCAGGGTAACCAGGCCGATCAGGTGGCCAATCACGCGACCGGATTTACCGCGCACGAGTTCGGGTACGTCGGGGTTTTTCTTTTGCGGCATGATGGAAGAGCCGGTGCAGAAACGGTCGGCAATATCGATGAAGCCGAAACGCGGGCTCATCCACAAAATCAATTCTTCGGAAAGACGGCTCAGGTGAACCATAATCAGAGAAGCGGCAGCCGTGAACTCAATGGCAAAATCGCGGTCAGATACGGCATCGAGCGAGTTTTGGCAGATTTGCTCAAATCCCAGCAGCTCGGCGGTAATTTCGCGTTGAATCGGATAGGTGGTACCGGCCAGTGCGGCAGCGCCGAGCGGCATACGGTTGACGCGTTTGCGGCAGTCGGCCATACGCTCGAAATCGCGGCCGAGCATTTCAACGTAGGCAAGCATGTGATGCCCGAAGCTGACCGGCTGGGCAACTTGCAGATGGGTAAAACCGGGCATGACGGTTTCGGCATTTTGTTCCGCCAAATCAACCAAGGCCGTCTGAAGGTTTTGAATCAGGCTTTGAATAACGGTAATTTGATCGCGCAGCCACAGGCGGATGTCGGTAGCGACTTGGTCGTTGCGGCTGCGACCGGTGTGCAGGCGTTTGCCGGCATCGCCGATTTTGTCGGTGAGGCGGCGTTCGATGTTCATGTGGACATCTTCCAAATCCAGCGACCAGGAAATCGTTCCTTCTTTGATTTCTGCTATAATCTCGGCCATGCCCTGACGGATGGCGGAGAGGTCGTCTTCGCTCAAAACGCCCGACTGTGCCAGCATTTGCGCGTGTGCCAGCGAGCCTTGGATGTCCCATTCTGCCAGTCGTTTGTCAAAATCAATCGAGCCGGTATATTTTTTGACCAGCTCGGAAACAGGTTCGTTAAAACGGCCTGACCAGGTTTTGTCCTTGCTCATATCAGCATCCTTAAAATATAAATAAAAAAACAGGGTCTACGTCTTCAATATAGCAGACCCGTCTATACATTATGAAAGAAAACGGTTGAAATCATGTCTATTATACGTCAAATAAACCAGAATTTCGCAGTGCCGGATTTGCGCAACTCCGCAACTCTGGTGCGCCTGCTCATTGTTTTGTTAATCAGTTTGTTTATCTTTCCGTTGATGACGGTATCGGGCGTGCCTTATCCGGAACAGATTTTCCAACATTTTTCATGGGCTTGCCCCGTCATCCTCTTAATTTTACTTAAAGTCTATTTCTTACAGGCATTTGCGCCGTCCCTGCTTCGCTCGCAGTACAGCGTCGTGGTTTCCTACGTCTCCAACCTGCTGATTTTCTTGTTTGTCGATCTAGTGATTTTGAAGACGGAAATTTGGCCGCTGATTCAACACTTCTTTTTGCTGACCTTTTTTTGTTTCAGTTTCATGTACATCGAAGCAGCCCGTCGCAACGGCCTTGCGCCTTCCATTTCCGAAGCCAGACTGAGCGCGTTGACGGCGCGTATCCGTCCGCATTTCTTGTTTAACAGCCTGAATGCCGCCATCAGCTTAATCCGTCTACGTCCGTATGACGCGGAAACTTTGCTGGAAAATCTGGCCAACCTGTTTCGCGCACAACTGCGCGACGGTAGTCAAAACAGCACCTTGGGGCAGGAAATCGAGTGGGCGCAGGAATATATTGCCATCGAGCAAATCCGTATGGGACATATGCGCGTACAGGTTATGTGGCAACACCATGCGCCCGATGATGCCGAAACGCCACATCTGTTGTTGCAACCGCTTTTAGAAAATGCCGTATTTCATGGCGTCGAATCTATCCACCGTCCAGGGATAATTACGGTATTAACAAAATTGGAAAAATCATCTATTTTCATCAGTATCGAAAATCCGTGCGGAACAGAACCTAACGAAAATACTAAGCCGCATAAAGGCAATTCTATGGCCTTGCGCAATCTGAAAGAGCGCCTGACTTTGATGTATGACACCGACGCGAAAATCAGATATATCCAATCAGACGGCCTGTTCCGCGTTGAAATCATATTGCCGTACCGTAAAAAATCAGCCGAAGTTTCCCGTCTGTTTGGCTAAAAAGCCTAGAAGAGGGCGGCTTTAGATAGGTTGAACTATTAACACATTAAACAAAATAGTTTAAATTTATTACATTCAGCAACATAACTGTTCCCATTTTTTGAAAACTGGTCTATGATGGTCAAAAGGATTGTTCACAATCCTTAATTGCAAATCATTTGCAACTGCCCAGAAGAAAAAACAGAAAAAGGAACAAAGAGATGTTAGAAGCCTATCGTAAAGCCGCCGCCGAGCGCGCCGCCCTTGGTATTCCCGCCCTTCCTCTGACTGCTCAGCAGACTGCTGATTTGGTTGAGCTGCTGAAAAATCCACCTGCCGGTGAAGGCGAATTCTTGGTTGAGCTGTTGGCTCACCGCGTACCACCCGGTGTGGACGATGCCGCCAAAGTTAAAGCCTCATTTTTGGCAGCCGTTGCCGAAGGTAGCGCATCCAGTCCGCTGATTTCCCCTGAGTATGCTACCGAGCTGTTGGGTACCATGCTTGGCGGTTACAACATTCATGCACTCATCGAACTCTTGGACAACGACAAACTTGCGCCTATCGCTGCAAATGGTCTGAAACACACTCTGTTGATGTTTGACTCTTTCCACGATGTGCAAGAAAAAGCCGAAAAAGGCAACAAATACGCGCAAGAAGTATTGCAATCTTGGGCAGATGCCGAATGGTTCACATCACGCGCCAAAGTTCCAGAAAAAATCACTGTTACCGTCTTCAAAGTCGACGGTGAAACCAATACAGACGACCTCTCTCCTGCACCTGATGCATGGAGCCGTCCTGATATCCCTCTGCACGCGCTGGCGATGTTGAAAAACCCGCGCGACGGCATCACGCCTGACAAACCGGGCGAAGTCGGTCCGATTAAATTGTTGGAAGAACTCAAAGCCAAAGGCCATCCGGTTGCTTACGTTGGCGACGTGGTCGGTACTGGTTCTTCACGTAAATCTGCTACCAACTCCGTGATTTGGCATACAGGCGAAGATATTCCGTTCGTACCGAACAAACGTTTCGGCGGCGTATGCCTGGGTGGTAAAATTGCTCCTATTTTCTTCAATACTCAAGAAGACTCCGGCGCATTGCCGATTGAAGTTGATGTTTCCGCGCTGAAAATGGGCGATGTCGTCGATATCCTGCCTTATGAAGGCAAAATCGTGAAAAACGGCGAAACTGTTGCCGAGTTCAGCCTGAAATCACAAGTATTGCTGGACGAAGTGCAAGCCGGTGGCCGTATCAACTTGATTATTGGTCGCGGTCTGACTGCCAAAGCGCGTGAAGCATTGAAACTGCCAGCTTCTACCGAATTCCGTTTGCCTCAAGCGCCTGCCGAAAGCAAAGCCGGTTTCACATTGGCTCAAAAAATGGTTGGTCGCGCCTGCGGTTTGCCGGAAGGCAAAGGCGTGCGCCCGGGTACTTACTGCGAACCACGCATGACTACTGTCGGCTCGCAAGATACTACCGGTCCGATGACTCGAGACGAATTGAAAGACCTGGCTTGCTTGGGCTTCTCAGCAGATATGGTGATGCAGTCTTTCTGTCACACCGCGGCTTATCCAAAACCTGTCGATGTGAGAACTCATAAAGAATTGCCTGCTTTCATCTCTACCCGTGGCGGTGTATCCCTGCGTCCGGGTGATGGCGTGATTCACTCATGGCTCAACCGTCTGCTGTTGCCTGACACGGTCGGTACCGGCGGCGATAGCCACACCCGTTTCCCTATCGGTATTTCTTTCCCTGCCGGCTCCGGCTTGGTTGCTTTCGCAGCAGCTACCGGCGTAATGCCGCTCGATATGCCTGAGTCCGTATTGGTACGCTTCAGCGGCAAACTGCAACCGGGCGTCACCCTGCGCGATTTGGTGAACGCCATTCCGCTGTACGCGATTAAACAAGGCCTGCTTACTGTTGCCAAAGCCGGTAAGAAAAACATCTTCTCCGGCCGTATCCTAGAAATCGAAGGCCTGCCTGATTTGAAAGTGGAACAAGCCTTTGAATTGACTGACGCATCTGCCGAACGCTCCGCCGCAGGTTGTACTGTGAAGCTCAACAAAGAGCCGATTATCGAGTACATGAAATCCAACATTGTGTTGATGAAAAACATGATTGCCAACGGCTATCAAGATTCGCGCACTTTGGAACGCCGTATCAAAGCCATGGAAGCATGGTTGGCAAATCCTGAATTGCTCGAAGCGGATAAAGATGCCGAATACGCTGCCGTGATTGAAATCAACATGGACGACATTAAAGAGCCAATTATTGCCTGCCCGAACGACCCTGACGACGTGTGCTTCATGTCTGAACGCTCCGGCACCAAAATCGACGAAGTGTTCATCGGTTCTTGTATGACCAACATCGGTCACTTCCGTGCAGCTTCCAAACTCTTGGAAGGTAAAACCGACATCCCGGTGCGTCTGTGGATGGCGCCTCCAACCAAAATGGATGCGAAAGAGTTGTCTGACGAAGGTCACTACGGTGTACTCGGCCGTGCAGGCGCGCGTATGGAAATGCCGGGTTGCTCATTGTGTATGGGTAACCAAGCACAAGTACACGAAGGCGCGACTGTAATGTCCACTTCTACCCGTAACTTCCCGAACCGCTTGGGTAAAAACACCTTCGTTTACCTCGGCTCAGCTGAGTTGGCGGCGATCTGCTCCAAACTGGGTAAAATCCCGACTGTTGAAGAATACCAAGCCAATATCGGTATCATCAACGAGCAGGGCGACCAAATCTACCGTTACATGAACTTCAACGAAATCGACAGCTACAACGAAGTAGCCGAAACCGTGAATGTGTAATGTAACAAGGTAAACCGATTTTCAGACGGCCTTAAATAATAAAGGCCGTCTGAAACGGAAAAATAAAGGACGTGTTCATCACGTCCTTTATTTTTAGTTTAATAAAAGGCCGTCTGAAAGATAAGTTTCAGACGGCCTTTGTTAGGATAAATAATCAGAAAACCGATTAATCAGCGTTGTTTACTTTACGCCAAAACCAGGTTGGAGCAGGGCGCAAGGCTGACGCTCGTGACGGCTGCGGCGTGTTCTGCCGGCAATTTTGCCGCAGACAATACCTGGATCGTTTTTCTCTTCTGCTTTTTTCGAGTTTTTGTCTGATTTATTTGCGTATTCGTTGCGTTTGTTTCTATCTTCGCGGCGAGAGCGGCTGTCGTTATGCTGAACCGGTTGCGCTTCGGCTTCATCTTGATTGTCGTTGCCCCACCAATGCGGATCAAAGCCTTCGATGCGTTCCACATTCAAATTGCTGCCGGTCAGCTCTTTAATGGATTCAAACATTTTCTGTTCGGTTTTATCCATTAAGGAAATGGCAACGCCGTCGGCACCGGCCCGGCCGGTGCGTCCGATGCGGTGGACGTAGTCTTCAGGTTGGGTTGGCAGCTCGTAGTTGATGACAAAAGGCAACTCGGCAATATCCAAACCGCGTGCGGCAACGTCGGTGGCAACCAAAACGCGTAATGTACCTTCTTTAAAGGCGTTGAGGGTTTCCAGTCGGCTTTGTTGGGATTTGTCGCCGTGGATGGATTGAGCGGCAATGTTGCGGCGGACGAGGTCGCGGGTAACTTGATCGACGCTTTGTTTGGTTTTGCAGAATACAATGACTTGATTCATATGCAAATCAACAATCAGACGTTCGAGCAGGTTGCGCTTTTTGAGTGCATCAACGGCAATGATGTGTTGCTCGACATTGGCGTTGGTGGTATTTTGCGCAGCCACTTCAACCATTTCAGGCGTGTGCATAAAATCTTGCGCAAGCTTGCGGATAGGCGGTGAGAAAGTGGCGGAGAATAGCAGAGTTTGTCGCTGTTTGGGCAGCATCTGCATGATTTTACGGATATCGTCGATGAAACCCATATCAAGCATACGGTCGGCTTCATCGAGTACAACGATTTCAACTTTGTTTAAATTGATGTTTTTTTGTTTAACGTGGTCGAGCAGTCGGCCAACCGTAGCGACAACGATTTCGCAACCGGCGCGCAAGTCGGCAGTTTGTTTGTCCATGTTGACGCCGCCGAAGAGGACGGTATGGCGCAAAGGAAGATTTTTAATATAGGCCTGTACGTTTTGGTCAATTTGATCAGCCAGTTCGCGGGTCGGGGTCAATACCAACATGCGGACGGGGTGCATGGCAGGGGAGGTGCTGGATGTGGCGTAGCGTTTCAGGCGTTCGAGGCTGGGCAGCATAAAGGCGGCGGTTTTACCTGTGCCGGTTTGTGCTGCGGCCAAAAGGTCGTGTCCTGCCAAGGCTTTAGGAATCGCTGCGGCTTGGATAGGCGTCGGGTTTTCATAACCCTGATCGGTCAGGGCAGAGACTAATTCGCTGCCTAAACCGAGTGAAGAGAAAGGATTCATGATGGTGGCTTTCTGTTCAGACGGCCTTTTGAATGGTGAGGCCGTCTGAAAAATCTGATTCTGAAATGGATAAACCGCAGTATGATTTTGATTCTGCGGTTTGAAAAAAGGGGTACGGAACTATCCGGTAAGTAGTCCATTATGCCATAAAAAGAGGGACTCCCCAAATGATGGTTGCAGCTAAAATCGTCTAAGTTTTGATATTTTTACAGTTCAAAAACAGAAAAAGTTACTGGCCTGCAAGGTTTTGAGTTTATTGGGAATTAAGCATTTGTCTTAACGTCAATAGGATTAATTTATCAAAAACTTACAGGATGAAATGAAACTAAATTGGAATTGGGTACTCAATATTGAGGTGCAGGGCTGTTTGACAGCCTGTATCTCCCGTTTAACGGTAAACCATAAAATTAAAATTTAGGAATATACAATTATGAAAACTTTATTGATCGCTCTTGCAACCGGTAGCCTGATGTTGGCAGCTTGTTCTTCTTCCAAACCCGCTGAAGAAGCGGCAGCACCACGCGTCACTGTTGAAGAAGCAATGACCCAATGCCAACAGGCATCTGGTGAAAATGCTGACCGTGCTGTGTTTGATGCCTGCATGAAAGACAAAGGCTATCAACGTACGGCTGAGTCAGCTGCTTCCGAGCCCGCTGCCTCTGAACCGGTAGCAGCGCCTGAGGATGTTGCTCCTGAAGCTGCCGCATCCGAGCCTGCTGCTAAAGCTGCTCCTGCTAAAGCCGCTCCTGCAAAAAAAGCTGCTAAAAAAGCAAAAAAATAAGCTTCATAAAATTCAAGGAAGTCACTCTCATCAATACTCCGGATGAAGACAGACTTAGAGCAACTTGAAAACAAAGGCCGTCTGAATATGTTTCAGACGGCCTTTGTTTCGTATATAGAATTGTTCGGCAATATAGTTTAATTCAAAAAAAGACGTGTACGGTTACACGTCTTTTTCAAAGAATCAGTTTTACTGTTTGTATTCGCTGCCGTCTTTGCGGAAAAGTTTTGGCTGCTCGCCTTTTTCTACCACCTCTTTATTGATGACGACTTTGGCGACGTCTTTCAAATCTGGCAGGGCATACATGGTGTCCAAGAGGCAGCGTTCGACGATAGAGCGCAGGCCGCGCGCACCGGTTTTGCGTTCCATTGCCAGTTTGGCGATGCTGCGCAAAGCGTCTTCTTCAAACTCAAGGCTGACATCTTCCATTTCAAACAAGGTTTGATATTGTTTGACCAAGGCGTTTTTCGGTTCGGTCAAAATGTTGACCAAAGCGTCTTCGTCCAATTCCGCCAATGTGGCAATCACGGGCAGACGGCCGATCAACTCAGGAATCAAACCGAATTTAATCAAGTCTTCAGGCTCGACGGTTTCAAACAGGGCTGAAATATCGGCGTTTTCATCTTTGCTGTGTACCGCTGCACCAAAGCCGATACCTCCTTTTTCAGTACGTTGGCGGATGACTTTTTCCAAACCGGCAAATGCGCCGCCGCAGATAAAGAGGATGTTGGTGGTATCAACATTGATGAATTCTTGGTTCGGATGTTTGCGTCCGCCTTGAGGAGGAACGCTGGCTACAGTGCCTTCAATCAGTTTCAGCAAGGCTTGTTGCACACCTTCGCCGGATACGTCACGCGTGATGGACGGGTTGTCGCTTTTGCGTGAGATTTTATCGATTTCATCGATATAGACGATGCCGCGCTGGGCTTTTTCAACGTCAAAATCACATTTGCCCAAAAGTTTGGTGATGATTTGTTCGACGTCTTCACCGACATAACCGGCTTCGGTCAAAGTTGTGGCATCTGCCATGACAAAAGGGACATCCAGTTTGCGCGCCAAAGATTGCGCCAACAGGGTTTTACCTGAGCCGGTCGGACCGATAAGCAGGATGTTGGATTTGGACAATTCGACTTTGCCCTCTGCTTTCGGGTGGTGCAGGCGTTTGTAGTGGTTGTAAACCGATACTGCCAACGCTTTTTTTGCGTGTTCCTGACCGATAACGTGGTCGTTGAGGTTGGCAACGATTTCGGCCGGGGTAGGCAGTTTTTTCTCGGCGTTTTCTTCTTTCGCTTTGACAAGCTCGTTTTCAATTTCGCCGGATTCGTTGTCTTGCAGCATTATGCCGCAAGTTTCTACACATTCGTTGCAGATGAAGGCGTGTTCGCCTTCGATCAGGTTTTTAACGTCGTTTTCAGACTTCCCGCAGAATGAACAGGTGCGTTTTTCTTCAGACATAATAATTTCTTCGTATGGTTGTATGGAGGCTGTGTTGTAAAGGGGGAACAGATATTTCGGGCGTATTGCCGGATTGAGGGAATGCCTCTGACAAAGGAGCCTAAGTATAATGACTATCTTGTGTTTTTTCAAATCAGAGCAGGCATTGCGCCGTATCGTCTAAGAAACAGATGAGGGCGTGGGATTTGAATATCTTGCTAACAAACGCAAAGTTTTCTCAACTCGCTTTACAATTGTCGAAAAATTTAACAGAATGTTGAATTAAATGTATTTTTTTGAATTGGCAGATATGAAAATCTATAAAACTTTAGGAATGGTATGGACAGGTGTGGCATTGGCCTTTGCTTCTGCGCCTGCCGTTGCCAATGATATGGATGTATTGGGACAATTTTTGGAGCAAAATTTCCCAGTGCAAAATGACCCGCTGGAAGCTTTTGCATTGAGTCATGCCGACCAAGTCGAAGCTCAAGCCGCTTTGGCAGGTCCTCTGCTGTCTTCGCAATCTGCTTTGATTTTCAATAATAAAACCGGTGAAGTGCTGTATCAGAAAAACCCTGATCGTGTCATGCCGATTGCCTCTATTTCCAAATTGATGAGCGCGATGGTGGTTTTGGATGCGCATCTGGATATGAACGAGCCGATTACGATTACCGAGGCTGAAATCGACCGTTTGAAAGGTACGGGCAGCCGTTTGAGCATCGGCACGACGCTGACACGCGGCGAACTGTTGCACCTGAGCCTGATGAGCAGTGAAAACCGTGCTACTCATGCATTGGGCCGTACGTATCCGGGCGGTATGAGCGCATTTGTTGCGGCTATGAATGCCAAAGCGCAAAGCCTGGGTATGACCAGCAGTCGTTTCTATGAGCCTACCGGTTTGAATTTCCAAAACGTTTCCACTGCACGCGATTTGAACCGCATGGTTGCGGCAGCCAGTAAATATCCGCTGATCCGTAAAAATTCGACTTCAAATTACGGTTCGGTTTGGACGGCAAACGGTCGTCAAAACTACAAAAACTCCAATGCCTTGGTGCGTGAGGGCAGCTGGAATATCGAATTGCAGAAAACAGGCTATATTCGTGAAGCAGGACGTTCTATGGTGGTTAAGGCCAATGTACAGAATCAGCCGATTACCATTGTGTTGCTCAACTCTCCGTCTTCTACAACCCGCGTGAACGATGCGCGTAAGATTGAGTCTTGGATGTTGCAGCGCCGTTCTTAAAATATTACGCTTAAAGGCCGTCTGAAACCGTTCAGACGGCTTTTTGTGTAAAGTGTATTAAATTTGGGTACAATGTCGTTACATTAACTTAAAAACACAGATAGAAAACATGTTGAAAAAACTGAATAAAAAATATTGGGCCGGCATGGGCATTATTTTGGCATTGACCGGCTGTACTTCCGTAGCAGATATGGTTGGCTACGATACCGCGACTTTAAATGAAGATGCGGCTAAAAGTTACACACAAGTCATTCAAAAAGCGCGTGGTCAAAAAGCTTTGGATGTTTCATCTCCAACCGCGCAACGCGTTCAACGCGTGTTTGCACGTCTGCGTCCTCATGCTGAGCGCGCCAACAAAACCGGCGTGCCTTTCAACTGGCAGATGAACGTTATCCGCAGTGATGAAATGAACGCATGGGCAATGCCGGGCGGTAAAATGGCCGTGTACACCGGCATAGTAGAAAAATTGAAGCTGACGGATGATGAAATTGCCGCCGTTGTCGGCCATGAAATGACCCATGCTTTGTTGGAACACAGTAAAAAAGCTTTGGGCGGACAAGTATTGACCGGCTTGGGCGGTTCGATTTTGGCCAGCTCAACCGGTGTGGATGGTGATTTGGTCGGCTTGGGTGCAGATTTGTTGGCAACCAAACCGTTCTCACGCCATCAGGAAAGCGAAGCGGATGCCGGCGGTGTACGTTTGATGGCTGAAGCAGGCTACAACCCTGAGGCTGCGGTAAGCGTGTGGGAAAAAATGAACAAAGTACAGGGCGGCAGCTCATTGGCTATTTTGTCGACCCATCCGACCAATCAAGCGCGTATCAATGCAATCCGCAAGATGTTGCCTGAAGTGATGCCGATTTATCAGAAAAACAAACGTTAATTTGATGTACTTATAATTTTGCCGGTTTGAACAGATGATTCAAACCGGCAAAGTTTTATGGTTTCAGTCTGACAGTTTGGCAAATTTATCCCAATTTGCCTGAACATACGCTGCCGCAGTTTCCAAGTCTTCGTCGGCAATGTCATAATAATCGCCGTCAAGCTCTTCAAAATCGGGAAAAACTTTGCGGATTTCGTCGAAATCCCTTTGTTCTTCTGCCATTTTTTCAATGGCTTCACCGTGTTTTTCGTACAGGGCCTTGGCTTTGTCTAAGATTTTCGGTATCGGCTTGATGCGCCAGCGGCGCAGGCTGTCAGCAACCGGATTGCCGAAGATGTATTCTCCGTATCCTGAAGCGATAAGCTGTACGAAGCCGCCTTCTTGAACCTGGCTGTCGAGATAGCAAAGGGCGGTCAATGTATGCTGTTCGTCGTTGAGGCCGGACATTTCCTCGTCGCCTGCCTGTTCGGTGTGATCCAAATAGGCTGCACTGAGTGTATAAAGAAATGAAGCGGAATCGGAAGTATCGAAATCTTGAAGGCGGAGCAGTGTAGTCATCATCATCAAAGGCCGTCTGAAAAAAGTGATTATATAATGTTTTCAGTCGAACCTAGCGGCCGTTTTGCTTTACAATATCGGAAGATAAGAAAACATAGTGAGGAACCAAACCATGAGTACACAGTCTGAAAAAAACGTTGTAGTCATCAAGCCGCAGGATTTGCCACTGCATTGCTCCGGCCCTAATCATGAAACATGGAACGGCCATCCGCGCGTGTTCTTGCCGATTCAGTCCAACAGTGAGATTGAATGCCCGTATTGCGGCACTTATTACCGGCTTGATGGCGAGATTCCGCATCACCATTACTAATCTATGCCTATGTTGAACAAAATCATCTGCGCTTTGTGCGTGAGTTTGTGCGCTGCGTGCGGCTCGTATAAGGCCGTGCGCCCTGATGCGCCGTTACCGGTTATTGCACAGGCGCAGACGTATTCTGTCCGTTATCAATCCGCACAAGGTCGGACGATTACTGCAATTTATATCAACAGTCACAGCCCGATGATGGTTGAGCTGCGTGAAGGCAATACGGTTGAGAAACTGGTGCAAGTCCGCTTGCGGAGTCAGGGCGTCGAGTATGCCAATCCAAGCTCGCGTTGGCAGATTGGCGATGGGTTTGCCGTATTGATTCGCGGTGGGAAAGAAGTTGTATTTAAAGAGATTGTGGAATAGGGCGGTTTAGCCTTTCGCCAAATATTTGATTAAAGGTTTGGGCAAACCATAATCCGCCAACTGTTCCGCTGATACCCAAAGGCCGTCTGAAAGATGTTCAGACGGCCTTTGTTGCGTCTGAAAAGGGGTAATCATCAATAAGCGGTGGGTCAGGCGGTGGGTAAACGTGGTTTGTTCTTCGAGGCTGTCTGAAATAATGCCGAAGCGTTCGGCGTAAGCATACAAATTGTCTAATTTTTCAAAACAGGGTACGCAATACAGACCGCCCCAAATGCCTTTGGCAGGGCGTTTTTCAAGCAATAATGCGCCGTCAGTGTTATGGATAATCAGCCAATAAAGCGGGAGGGTTTGCACTTCTGGAGCAGTTTTTTTGCGAGGCAGTTCGTCAATGCGGTTTTGTTTTCTTGCTTCGCAGATATCTGCCATAGGGCATTGATGGCACAAAGGTTTTGTTCGTTTGCAGACGGTTGCGCCCAAATCCATCAGCCCTTGTGTATAGGCAGGCATATCGGCGTTTTCAGACGGCAGCAGGCTTTCGGCAAGCGTCCAGAGCGAGTTTTCAAATTTTTTATCTTGCGGATTGCCGTCTTGGGCAAAGACACGGCAGAGAACGCGTTTAACGTTGCCGTCCAAGATGGTTTCGCGTCGGTTGAAAGCAAAGGCAGAAATGGCGGCGGCGGTACTTCTGCCTACGCCGCAGAGTGTTTCCAAGTCTTTGCGTTTGGGCGGAAAGATACCGCTAAATTGTCCGACGACTTGTTGCGCGGCTTTGTGCAGGTTGCGTGCGCGGCTGTAATAGCCCAAACCTGCCCACAAGGATAAAACCTCGTCTTGCGGCGCAGCGGCAAGCGATTGCACGGTTGGGAATTTGGCTAAGAAACGCGGATAGTAGTCCAATACGGTAGCAACCTGCGTTTGTTGGAGCATGATTTCTGAAAGCCAGACGGAATAGGGGTCTTTGATCTGCCAAGGCAAGTCGTGACGGCCATGCTGCCGTTGCCAATCGATGAGTCGTTGTGCAAAGGATGTGTGTGTGTTCATTAATATTTACTTTTTAATTATTTATTTTTAAAACAGCATGTTACACTATAACATACAAAATAATAATCAGGATTGACTTATCTGGTAGAGGGGTATATAAATATAGTTAACGTGGATTTACGCTGTATTGTTAAAGTTTATTAACTGCTCAAGGAGATTCACATGAAAGCAATGGTTTATCATGGCGCAAACGACATCCGTTTCGAAGAAAAACCCCGCCCTCAAATTATCGATCCGACCGATGCAGTCGTCAAAATCGTTAAAACCACGATTTGTGGTACTGACTTGGGTATTTGGAAGGGTAAAAACCCTGAAGTTGCCGACGGTCGTATTCTCGGTCATGAGGGCATCGGTATTGTAGAAGAAGTCGGCGATGCTGTAAAAAACATCAAAGTCGGTGATAAAGTCATTATTTCATGTGTCAGCAAATGCTGTACTTGCGACAACTGTAAAATCCAACTTTATTCACACTGCCGCAACGGCGGTTGGATCTTGGGCTATATGATTGACGGTACTCAGGCCGAATACGTCCGTACGCCTTATGCCGACAACAGCTTGGTTCCGCTGCCTGATAACGTCAACGAAGAAGTTGCCCTGCTGTTGAGCGATGCCCTGCCGACCGCCCACGAAATCGGCGTGCAATATGGCGATGTGAAACCTGGTGATACCGTATTCATCGCCGGTGCCGGCCCTGTCGGTATGTCTGCGTTGCTGACTGCTCAACTGTATAGCCCTGCCGCCATCATCGTTTGCGATATGGACGAAAACCGCTTGAAACTGGCGAAAGAACTGGGCGCAACCCATACCATCAACCCTGCTTCCGGTGATGTGAGCAAGCAAGTTGCCGCTATCGTCGGCGAAGACGGCGTAGACTGCGCCATTGAAGCGGTCGGTATCCCTGCGACTTGGAATATGTGTCAAGACATCGTGAAACCCGGCGGCCATATCGCTGTGGTCGGTGTGCATGGTCAATCCGTTGATTTCAAACTGGAAAAACTGTGGATTAAAAACCTTGCCATTACTACCGGTCTGGTTAACGCCAATACCACCGAAATGCTGATGAAAGCCATTTCCAGCAGCTCAGTGGATTACACCAAAATGATGACCCACCATTTCAAATTCAGCGAATTGGAAAAAGCTTACGATGTATTCAAACACGCTGCTGAAAACCAAGCCATGAAAGTGGTTTTGGAAGCGGATTGATTTGAAAATCGCTTAATATGCCGTTAATTAAAGGCCGTCTGAACATTCAGACGGCCTTTTTGTATGTTTTATTTTTTCTTCAACCAAACGCCGCTTTCGATATGGTGGGTAAATGGGAATTGGTCGAATAGGGCGGCGCGTTCAATGGTATGGGTTTGACAGAGCGTGTCGAGGTTGGCGCGCAGGGTCTCAGGGTTGCAGGAAATATAGAGGACGTTGTCGAATCGGGCAACTAATTTGAGCGTCTCATCATCAACACCGGCGCGTGGAGGATCGACAAAAATAGTTGAAAAATCATAGTTTTTCAAGTCGATGCCTTGTTCTTGCAGGCGGCGGAATTCACGGTTTTGCGTGTAGGCCTCGGTAAACTCTTCCGCAGACAGGCGGGCGATTTTGAGATTGGTAATTTGGTTAGCTTCAATATTCCATTGGGCGGCGTTGACGGAAGTTTTGGAAACTTCGGTTGCCAGCACTTGATTGAAATGTTGCGAAAGCGGCAGGGTGAAATTGCCGTTGCCGCAATATAGCTCAAGCAGGTCTTTGCCTAAGTTTTGCGCGGCATCACACGCCCAAGTCAGCATTTTTTGGCACACTTGGGCATTGGGTTGGGTAAAGCTGCCCTCGATTTGACGATAGCGGAAGGTCTTGCCGTTGACTGTCAATGCTTCGGTCACAAAATCTTGGCTTAATACGATTTTTTGTCCGCGGCTGCGGCCGATGATGTGGATGCCCAAATTGTGCGCCAACTCTTGCGCGGCTTGTTGCCATGCGTCGTTCAGCTTCTTGTGGTAAATCATGGTAACCAGCATTTCGCCGCTTAAAGTGGACAAAAATTCGACGGCGTACCAGCGGTTTTTCAGCTCGGGATGATTGGATGCGGCTTCAATCAGTTTCGGCATTAAGGTATTGATGGATTCGGACGCGGCAGGAAATTGGTCGCAACGGATCAGGCTTGCCCCGCTTGCCTTTTGCCCGCGCTCAAACATGGCGTAAAACATTTCGCCGCCTTCATGCCAGATGCGGAACTCGGCACGCATCCTGTAATGCTGTTCCGGAGATTCAAAGACTTCGATTTCAGGGAAATCCAGCCCTTGGAATAGTTGCTGAAGATATTGCTTTTTGTCGGCTAGTTGTTGCTGGTAGGCAGTCATTGGGGCAGTCTTTCGGAAAATAATGGCGAATTATAATATAGTTGGCGCAAAGATACGAAAGGCCGTCTGAAACATCGGTTTCAGACGGCCTTTGATTTTAAAGCATCAGCTTGTCAATCAGCCTTGCATTTGTTTGGCTTGAACGGCAGTCAGAGCGATGGTGAAGACGATGTCTTCAATCAATGCACCGCGGGACAAGTCGTTAACCGGTTTGCGCAAACCTTGCAACAACGGGCCTACGCTCAGGACGTTGGCGCTGCGTTGTACGGCTTTGTAAGTACAGTTGCCGGTATTGAGGTCTGGGAAAATCAGGACAGTTGCCTGACCAGCGACAGCGCTGCCCGGAGCTTTGGATTGGCCGATAGATGGAACGGTAGCCGCATCGTATTGCAACGGACCTTCGATGGCCAAATCAGGGCGTTTTTCATTAGCCAGTTTGGTGGCTTCGATTACTGCATCGACATCAGGGCCGCTGCCTGAGTTGATGGTAGAGTAGGAAATCATGGCTACTTTTGGATCGATACCGAAAGCTTTGGCGCTGTCGGCAGATTGGATGGCGATATCGGCCAGTTGTTCCGGAGTTGGGTTCGGGTTAACCGCGCAGTCGCCGAAAGCTAAAACTTGGTTAGGCAGCAACATGAAGAATACGCTGGATACGAGGCTTGCACCCGGAGCGGTTTTAATCAGTTGCAGGGCAGGACGGATGGTGTTGGCAGTAGTGTGGACTGCACCGGAAACCAAACCGTCCACGTCGTTTTGAGCCATCATCATGGTACCCAGTACGACGGTGTCTTGCAGCTGTTTACGTGCATCTTCAGGAGTCAGGCCTTTGGATTTGCGCAATTCACACATTGGCTCAACGTATTGCTCAACCAAAGAAGCAGGATCGATGATTTCCAAAGAATCGGGCAGGGAAATGCCGCGTTCTTTCGCTACGGCTTCAACTTCTTCGCGAGTCGCCAATAGTACGCAACGGGCGATGCCTTTTTCGTGACAGATAGCGGCAGCGGCGACGGTGCGTGGTTCTGCGCCTTCAGGCAGGACGATGCGCATATCGGCTTTGCGTGCGAAATCGATCAGGTTGTAACGGAATTGGGCTGGAGACAGGCGTTTGGCTTCGCGTTTGGCCAAAGCGGATACGTCTTGTAGTTTGTCGCTGGAGCCGAAGAAAGTCAGGCCGGTTTGCTCGGCAACTTGTGCGCCTAAAGCAGCGGCTGCGCCGTCAATGATAAAGCCTTCCAATAAGCCTGGGGAGTTGGTGTAGAGCTGTTTGGTGAGGTTTAATTGTTGGGCGATGGCGGCCGCGTCAGTATTGTCGGATTTCAGCGCCAATACAACGCCTGCGTCCAAAGACAACGCCAATTCGACGTTTTTGCCTGCCAAGAACAATTTGTCTGCATCAGGAGTGATGCCTTCGATAACGAGGTTATCTGCATTCAATGCTGCAACTTTACCGACAAGCGCGTCAAACCAGTCGTCGCTCTTGCCTTGAGCCAACAGGGCTTCTGTAGTGGAGTCAACGGTCTGGAAAACTTGTGCATTCAATGCCGCTGCAAATGCTTTTGCCGCTGCATCGGCGCTCAGGCCGGTAGATACCGGTGCGATCAGGATTTTTGCCATTTTGTGTCCTCTCTTTCGTTAATTGT
Source organism: Neisseria sp. 27098_8_158 (assembly GCF_041433145.1). Taxonomy (NCBI): domain Bacteria; kingdom Pseudomonadati; phylum Pseudomonadota; class Betaproteobacteria; order Neisseriales; family Neisseriaceae; genus Neisseria; species Neisseria sp. 27098_8_158. The sequence continues at coordinate 989,745 of NZ_JAPWAZ010000001.1, read as the reverse complement.
AGAAGGGTGTTGCTGGGGCGCAGCTGGTGCTGCATTTTAACACTTCAGGATTGAAGTTTCTTTAATATATTCACGGTCATATTGACATATGTCATCAGGCCGTCTGAAAAGTATAAACGCAATGGGCTAAATTCATCAATCCCCCATTGCCGCCAAAAGCTCGGCTTGATGCTCGGCAATCAGGGCATTGGTGATTTCTTCCAAATCGCCGTCCATCACAAAATCCAGTTTGTGCAGGGTAAGGTTGATGCGGTGGTCGGTCACGCGGCCTTGTGGGTAGTTGTAGGTACGGATGCGCTCGCTGCGGTCGCCGCTGCCGATCAGGGATTTGCGTTCGGCGGCTTCTTTGGCTTGTGCTTCGCGTTTTTGCGCATCGTTTAAGCGGGCGGCGAGGACTTTCATCGCCTGCGCTTTGTTGGCGTGTTGGCTGCGGCCGTCTTGGCATTCGACCACCATGCCTGTCGGCAAGTGGGTAATGCGGACGGCGGAGTCGGTTTTGTTGATGTGCTGACCGCCCGCACCGGATGCGCGGAAGGTATCGATGCGCAGGTCGGCGGGGTTCAACTCGATGTCTTCGAGTTCGTCCGCTTCGGGCATGACGGCAACGGTGCAGGCAGAGGTATGGATACGGCCTTGGCTTTCGGTGGCAGGGACGCGCTGCACGCGGTGGCCGCCGGATTCAAATTTCAGACGGCTGTACGCGCCTAAGCCGATAATGCGGGCGATGACTTCTTTATAGCCGCCCAATTCGCTTTCGTTGGCGGAAACGATTTCGACCTGCCAGCGGTTGCGCTCGGCGTAGCGGCTGTACATACGCAGCAAATCGCCTGCAAACAGCGCGGCTTCGTCGCCGCCGGTACCGGCGCGTACTTCGATAAAGATATTTTTATCGTCGTCGGCATCTTTGGGCAGCAAGAGTTTTTGCAATTCGGTATCGAGTTCGTCGATTTTGGTTTTCGCCGCTTCGATTTCTTCGGCGGCAAAGTCTTTCATTTCGGGGTCGGACAGCATTTCTTCGGCATCAGCCAAGTCGCTTTGCGCCAGCTGATAGTTTTGGAAGACTTCGACGACGGGGGTCAGTTCGGCGTGTTCGCGTGTGAGTTTGCGGTAGTTGTCCATGTCGGACGTGGCTTCAGGCTGACCGAGCAGGTGCGTGACTTCTTCCAGTCGGTCGCTGAGTTGTTGTAGTTTTTCTAGGATAGACGGCTTCATAAATTTTCCAAAATACGGATGCCGTCGAGTGGTCTGCAACGGCGAAATAAGGAGTCATTATAATGGGTTTGAATGAAAATTCAAAAAGATATGATGGATTGGAAAGGCCGTCTGAAACCTGTTTTTAAGTTTCAGACGGCCTTTTTTATATGGGCTTATTTAGGCGCAGCCAAAATGCCTGTTTGGTTCAGCAGGAACAAAACGGTAAAGCCGGTCAAATAAATCAAACCGATAATGGCGAGGAAGTTCATGCCCATGGTCAGTTTGTGGCGTTTGTCACCTTTTACGAGGCGGTAGTTCAACCAAGCGAACACTGGGGCGGCAACGAAGGCGGTAATCATAGCGAACTTGAGCAGTTCCGCCATCGCGCTGTTGAACCAGAAAATTACAGCCAAGCCTGAGCCTGCAACCCAGACGTTCCAAGCAAACAATTCGGCATTGCCGGTTTTGTCTTTGCCGCGCAGCAGGCGTACCGGTTCGGCAATCGCGCGGGCGTAGCCGTCCACTACGGTAATGGTGGTGCCGTACATGCAGGCGAAAGCAATAAATGCCACTAATGGACGAGACCAGTCGCCGATGGTCACAGCGTACATATTAATCAGCTGGCCGACATATTTGCCGCCCGCCATTTGCACTTCCTCGCCGTTGCCGTATTGTACATATGCACCCAAGGCGAGGAAAACGACCGCCAAAATCGCGCTGGTAATGTAGCCGACGTTGAAGTCAAAAATGCCGTCGCGGTAGCTGGAAGGGTTGATGCGTTGTTTTTCGGTAACCCACAAAGAGTTGATGGCGGAAATTTCAATCGGTGCAGGCATCCAGCCCATCAGCGCGATGAGGAAGCCCAAGCCTGCCAGTGTCCACGGGGTCGGCTCGATAAAGTCGGGTTTCATCTGCATGCCGCGAGACATGGCCACGGCTGCTGCGGCGACGGTGGCGATGGTCAGGCTGACGATGATAATTTTGGAAACGTTGTCCAATGCTTTATAGCGGCCGCTTGCCAAAATCAGCAGGCAGGAAACCATAATCATGACGGACACCATGCCGGCATCGAAAGTCAGCGACGGGATCGCCATTTTGACGATGGCGGCGGTAACGATGGCGACCGCGCCGGCATTAATCGTTGCCGATGCAATACATAAAATCAAAAATACCCACAAATAAACGCGGCTTTTTTCGGCATAGCCCTCAATCAGACTTTTGCCCGTATCCAGCGTGTAATGTGCGCTGAAGCGGAAAAACGGGTATTTGAACAGGTTGGTCAGAATGATAATCAGCGCAAGCTGCCAGCCGTAAAGTGCGCCTGCCTGCGTGGAGGCAATCAGGTGCGAGCCGCCGACTGCCGCCGAAGCCATCATGATACCCGGGCCGAGAGCATTGATTTTGCTCTTCCAGGTGGAAGCGTGTGTATGTTGTTCAGCCATAATTAGTTTCCGCCTTTTTCAGACGGCCTTATTATCAAAAAAAGGCATATTTTAACGTAAATAAAAAGTTTGCCCAATAATATGCGTAATACTTTTTATCAATCAAAGGGAAAATACGGTGTTAAAAAGCCGAGATGACGGAGTGAACGATATTTTGTGCCAAAAACATTTTTTCAGACGGCCTTGTATCGCTTTTTATTCATGAATATGGGGTAGGGAGGGCAGAGTGTGTCGGTTTGGAAACGAAATGGCTGGGCAAGGCTTTTTGATGCCTTGAGGTCGACATATTAAGGGGAAGTATGGAGCAGGGAATCCACGTTTTGCTCGGTGATTTCAGACAGTTGTGCCAGCGGTACGCCGCGCAGTTCGGCCGCGATTTCGGCGATACGGCGGATGTTGGCCGGTGTATTGGTTTCATGGCCGAGCATAAAGGGGCTGTCGGTTTCGAGAACGAAATCCGTGTCATCTAAGGCTTGTAAGGCGGCACGGACTTTTTTGGCATTGGGATTGAGCAACAGCGAGCCTATGCCGATTTTGAAGTCGAGTTTCACCAGAATCCGCGCTTCTTCCACGCTGCCGGAGAAGGCATGAACGATACCGCCTCGTGTGAAACCGGCGGTTTTGACGGCGGCGGCAATGGCGGCGGTGGCTTTCAGATTGTGGATGATGACGCAGCGGTTGAGGTTTTGGGCGAGGATGAGTTGGCGGATAAAGGCGTCGGTTTGCGTGTCGCGTTGGGCTTGGGTTTGCTCTTTGCCATAAAAATCCAAGCCGATTTCGCCAACCCATGCTTGCGGATGCCGGATTAATTCGGACTCTAACTCTTGGAATGCCGCTTCGTTGAGACCGTCTGCAAACCATGGATGGATGCCTAAAGCGATATGGATATTTTCAGACGGCCTCTCCAACTGCGCAACTGCCTGCCAATCTTTCGGAGATGTAGCCGGTACGATAAAACGAGCTACGCCGACGGCTTGCGCTTCGGCAAGCACGGCAGGCAGCGTGTCGGCAAGCTTAGGATCGGCAAGATGGCAGTGGGTGTCGGTAAAAGTCATATTAAATAGCGGTTTACAGCAGATTTAATTGTCTCAATTCTTGTTGCACCTTATCCGCATTCCAGTCATGCGATACGGCAAGGGTCATCAATGCAGTGGCGGTTTCAAGATTGCATTTGCCGCCGTTGATGATGCCTGCCTGACGCAAAGCATTGCCTTGGGCATAGACGGCGGCGGCGCAACCTTGCGGCACTTGGCTGATGTTGAGCAGCAACTTGCCTTGTTGCGTAAAGGCTTGAACGGCTCGGACAAACGCATCATTACTCGGCGCATTGCCGTGGCCGTAGCTTTGCAGGATTAGGGCTTGGGTGGAAAGGTGGGGCAGGCCGTCTAAAAGCTCTTGCGTGGCATAACCGGGAATCAGCGTGCGGACGGAAACTTTGGCTTCAGGATTTGGAAGACGCGGTTTGAGGCCGTCTGAATGTTGGGTCAGGGCGGTACGGATATTGTGCCAACCTTGGTTTTCCTCCCATTCGGCGAGTGCGCCAAAATGCAGGTTGTCAAAACCTGCGGCGGTCTCGGTGCTGACCTTGCTGCTGCCGACGGAGGGGAAGAGTTTGCCGTCAAAGGCAATGGCCACTTGTTTGAGCTTGAGCGAGAAAGCGGAAACGGCAGTGGCAAGGTTGCGCGGCGCATCGCTGTTGGCGGCATCGTAAGGCCATTGTGAGCCGGTCAGGATAACGGGTTTGTCCAAGCCTTGCAGCGAAAGGGCGAAGAGGTTGGCGGTGTATGCCATGGTATCCGTGCCGTGCAACACCAAAATTCCGTCATAGTCAGGCAGATTGGCGATAATAAGCTCCAGCCAGTTGCGTTGGTTTTTCAGCGTTACCGCGGAAGAATCGATGAGCGGCTGGCAAACGTGCCATTCGAAATCAAGGCCGTCTGAAAAGGGGGCAAGGGCTTTATCGACGAGAGCGGTGTCGGGGCGCAGGCCGGCGCTGCTTTGGGTCATGCCGATGGTGCCGCCGGTGTAGAGGACAAAGATTTTTTGTTTCATGGTGTTTCTGATGAATGATTGAGGCCGTCTGAAAGAGGGGAAGTGTTTCAGACGGCCTGGAATGGTTTATTGATTGGCTTGTTTTTTGGCTTTTGCCGCGCGTTTTTCGTGCAGTTTTTCACGGAAGAAGGTATGGCGGCGGTGTTTTCTCCACCAAATCCAGCCGACGATGACTGCGCCGATGCCCAGTACGGTAAAGATACCGGATTGCAGGCTGTGCATTTTTTCCATCAACCAGTCGGTATTGCGTGCGCCGTATTCGCCTAGATAAATCCAAACCGGAACGGAAATCAGCGCGGCCAAGCCGTCCATCAGGATAAAGCGCAGGTAGGAAACCTTGCGGCTGATGCCTGCAGTCACGAAAACAGCGGTACGCAGGCCGGGCAGGAATCGGGCGACGAATAAAACCCAGTTTCCGTATTTGTCGAATTTTTCCTGTACTTGGGCATAGCGTTTGGGCGTCATCACGCGTGCAATCGGTTTGAATTTAAGGATTTTTTGCCCCCAAATCCGGCCGGCCGCAAACATAAAGCCGTCACCTACCAATACGCCGAGCATACCAACGGCAAACATAATATGTGAGTTGGTATAACCCAGGCCGGAAATCACGCCGCCGGTTACCAGCGTCAAATCTTCAGGAATCGGCACGCCGAAGCCGCAAATAACCAAAACGAAAAACACGGCCGCATAGCCGTATTCAACGAAAAAAGATTCTAAAAATGCAAACATGGCCGCCGTCCCACGATAGATATTGATTGATAACTGGATTAAGTTGGAATTCTACCAAAGATAAGGCCGTCTGAAAGCAATCACAAGCAGATATTGTTCAAATTTGACGGTAGTTTGCAAAAAATATGGAAATTCGGACGCGGAAAGTTGGGATATGGACGGATTTGGCAGGTACAATAGCCACTGGTTTATCTTTCAAACCCGAAATGGCGGTCTGTTTTCAGACGGCCTGTTCAGGAAAATGAAATCATGAAATACAGAGATTTGCGAGAATTTATCGCCGGATTGGAAGCCGATGGCAAACTCAAGCGCATTCAACATCCGGTGTCGCCGCATTTGGAAATGACCGAAATCGCCGACCGCGTGCTGCGCGCCGAGGGGCCGGCGTTGCTGTTTGAAAACCCGATTAAGCCTGACGGTACGCGCTACGATTATCCCGTGTTGGCGAATTTATTCGGCACGTCCGAACGCGTGGCGCTGGGCATGGGGGCGGACAGTGTGTCCAAGCTGCGCGAAATCGGGCAGACGCTGGCGTATTTGAAAGAACCCGAACCGCCCAAAGGCATTAAAGATGCGTTTTCCAAACTGCCGCTGCTGAAAGACATTTGGAGCATGGCGCCGAACGTGGTGAAAAATGCGCCGTGTCAGGAAGTTGTGTGGGAAGGTGACGACGTTGATTTGTATCAACTTCCGATTCAACATTGCTGGCCGGAAGACGTTGCGCCACTGGTCACATGGGGCTTGACCGTTACGCGCGGGCCGTACAAAAAACGCCAGAACTTAGGCATTTACCGTCAGCAGTTAATCGGCAAAAACAAGCTGATTATGCGCTGGCTGTCGCATCGCGGCGGCGCGCTGGATTATCAGGAATTCCGCAAACTCAATCCTGACACGCCGTATCCCGTCGCCGTTGTCCTCGGTTGCGACCCCGCCACCATTTTGGGTGCGGTAACGCCTGTTCCCGATACCTTGAGTGAATACCAGTTTGCCGGACTGCTGCGCGGTTCGCGGACGGAGCTGGTGAAATGTATCGGCAATGATTTGCAAGTGCCTGCCCGTGCCGAAATTGTATTGGAAGGCGTGATTCATCCAAACGAAACCGCGTTGGAAGGCCCATACGGCGACCACACGGGCTATTACAACGAGCAGGATCACTTCCCCGTATTCACGGTCGAGCGCATCACCATGCGTGAAAACCCGATTTACCACTCCACCTACACGGGCAAACCGCCCGATGAACCCGCTGTTTTGGGCGTGGCATTGAACGAAGTGTTCGTGCCGCTTTTGCAAAAGCAGTTTCCCGAAATCACCGATTTCTACCTGCCGCCCGAAGGCTGTTCCTACCGCATGGCGGTGGTCAGCATGAAAAAACAGTACGCCGGACACGCCAAGCGCGTGATGATGGGCTGCTGGTCGTTCCTGCGCCAGTTTATGTACACCAAATTCATCATCGTGGTGGATGACGATGTGAACGTGCGCGACTGGAAAGAAGTCATCTGGGCAGTCACCACGCGCATGGATCCCGTACGCGACACTGTTTTGATGGAAAATACGCCTATCGACTATCTGGATTTCGCCAGCCCTGTCAGCGGACTCGGCGGCAAAATGGGTTTGGATGCGACCAACAAGTGGCCGGGTGAAACCAACCGCGAATGGGGTCGGGTGATCAAAAAAGACACTGCCGTTACGGCCAAAATCGATGAGATTTGGGAGCGTTTGGGTTTGTAGATGTCATTTCTATTGGAATTTATACTTCAAATCGTGATGGAAATGATTGGGGCAATGTTTGAGGGTACGGTAGAAATATTGAGGCTCGATTGGAGAAAAAGAAAACTCTCCCAAAAAGGCTTGATAATGTTGACCGTATGGTCTGCCGTCATTGTTGCACTGATTGTGTATATGGTCATTCCTAAGTAAACATCTTATTCTGACAACACATCTGTTAAAAGGCCGTCTGAAACTTTTTAGGTTTCAGACGGCCTTTAATTTGAAAATTTAGCGTGGTTTGAGCCACTTCCATTGTTCTTGTATGGTTTCTTGCAGGGCTTTTTGTTTTTCTGCCGGTGTGTTCATGCCATTGGTCAAACGGCTGTAATCAAGGGTAATGGAAGGGTTTTGTACGGTTCCGCCGATTTTGAGGGGAATCGGTTTGTTTTTGGGTTGTAGTACGTTGCTGATAAGCAGGTTTTCGGACAGCTTTTGGGTATTCAAATCGGTATAGCCGCTGCTGACAACGTGCAGGCTGTCGGAAAACAGTTCGGTATTGATATGATGGCTGATGCCTTTCTCGATTTCGCTATTGAGGATGAAATGATGGAAAGGGGTTTTGAGGTTGCTGTTGTCAATTTTTTCCGAAGAGATGCCGTTTTTCAGAATGCTGTCCATATCGATACCGTGCCATGCGCCGTTGGTAATATCGAGGAGCAGGCTGCCGTTTAGGGCTTGTATCATTTGGGCGCGGTCGTTGCCGGAAGTTTGAATGTCGATAACGGCGTCGCCGCTGCCGCTAAAGCTGTGGAAGCCAAACAAGTCTTGCAGCAGCGGCTGAATTTGTATGCCTTTTGCGTTTTGCTGAAGGTGGTAAGAAGCGGGTTGGGTGGCTGTAATACTCAGTCCGCCCTCTGTTTTGCCGCCATAAAGCCCGGCTTTGAAACGGTGCAGGGCGATATGTTCTTTATCTGCGGTAAGCAGGGATTCGACGTTTTCAAGTTGCAGGCCGGCAGTTTGAATGGTGCCGATTTGGAGGTTGGCCTCAATGTCGGGCAGCCAGGATTTGGCCAGCAGGGAAGGAAGATTCAGTGATGGCTGGGTTTTCAGATCTTCCAAGTAAGGGGTCAGATTAAGTTTTTGTAAGGCGATACCGGCGTCAAGGTGCGGACGCGGTTGGGCATCGCGTTGGTATTTAAAGGCCAAGGCAAGGGCCTGCCTGTCAAATGCGCCTTTCAGACGGCCTTCCCATGTGTTCAGGCTGAAGTTGGCCTGCCCTTCGAGTGTGCTGATGAAGCGTGGACGGGGAAGGCGGTTGATGGTGTCTTGCAGGGTGCTGAGGTGCAGTTTGGGCGCATCGATGCCTTTGCCTTTTTGCCAAACCAACGGGCTGGAAAAGGTAAAGTTGGTTTGGAGGCGGTCGTTTTTATGGCTGCCTTTGAGTTCAAAATTGGCGGCGGTTAAAACGGTTGCGTAGAGGTTGGCTTTGTCCAGTTTGAATGAGCCGTCCCATTGGTTGTTTTCGCTGCCGGCAGTCAATGCGCCGTTTAGTGTATTAAGGTGTAAATAGCCGTTTTTGAATTGCAATAGGGGAGAACGTGCGTTGATATGCAAGTTTTGAAAGCCGCTTTCGGCTTGCAGATTGAAGTCGCGGAGTAGGGCGGTTTGGTTTTGCCAATTAAGGCTGCCTGCGATTTGGGCATCCAGCTTGTTTTTGAGTAATACGGTTTGCAGGTTCAATTTGAGGGCGGGAACGCTCCAGCCGGCATCATCTTGTACAAGATGACCGACGCCTTGCCAACTGATGGAGTTGCCGATGTTTTGCAGTGTGCCGCTGATGTCGAAGGGATGGCCGTCTGAATCGGCTTGCTGCAGGGAAAATTGCAGATTGTTTAAGGCAATATTTTGCTCTTTAGTGTGATAACGGATGCTGCCGTTATTGATGATGATGCGGTTGAGCTGAAAACTTTCTTTTGACGATGGGTCTTGTTGCAGGCAGGCGGGCAGATGGTGTTTTGAGTCCAGTGTCAGTGTCGGGTTTAAAAGAATCCATTTCTCAAGAATGGGGGCATCCGACCATAGGCTGCTCCAGCCAAAGCCCATTTTGGACTCGGCGATGTTCAGCGTCGGCGTGTCAGGTTCGGAAGAGGAAAGGCTGAGGTCTTTTAAAATCAGCGTGGGGCGCGGCAGCCATTTTCTGCCGATAGTGGCGTTGTATTTGATTTGGCAGCCATGGGCGGAAAAGTTTTTTTGTATGAATGCGTCGATGTTTTCTGTGTTGAATATGCGGAACATTAAGGCACTCAATACCGCCGCGAGGCATAAAAGCGCGGTAATGCTGAAAACCAGGGTTTTCAGCCAAAATTTTCCTGAGTGCAACATGGAATGAACAGACAATTCAGATTCTCGCTTTGATGGGAGCTTTAAGGAGTGATTGGGAGTTTAAGCCTTGCTGCTTAAGCGTGTGGAAGTATAACACAGAGTGAGCCTATGTTTCAGACGGCATGGGCATATGAATAAAAACACCGCCCAAAGGCGGTGTTGATTTTAAGCATAAATTATTTACGCAGACCCAGGCGGGTAATCAGTGTACGGTAAGTATCAGGCTGAGTACGGCGCAGGTAAGACAGCAGGCGACGACGTTGGCTAACCATTTTCAACAGGCCGCGACGGCTGTGGTGGTCTTTAGGGTTGGCTTTGAAGTGAGGAGTCAGGTCGTTGATACGGAAAGTCAATAGAGCGACTTGTACTTCAGAAGAACCGGTATCGCCTTCTTTGCGTTGGAAATCTTTAACAATTTGTGCTTTTTGTTCTACGGTCAATGCCATGATGGATAACTCCGAAAATAAAAGAACCTTTTCAGGTTCGGACAAGTTTGCCAAGCCAAACGACCTAAGCAAACTCCTAAGTGCCTTTTTATAAAGACGGGCGGATTATGCCACAATTTGTCTTTGTGTGCCACATCTTTTCAGACGGCCAAAAAAAGCGGCGATACCTTCCAGTACCGCCAAAGCTGCTTTGGTGATAAAACTAAACTTTATTTGCTTGCGCAGCGGAAGCCTAAGTTATTTAAAACATATTTGGATTGCAGGCTGGTACGGATGCCGTAGCGCAAGAAAGCAGCATAGTTGGATGGGTCGCTTGAGCCTACGGATGCGCCGCTACAGAACATTTGTGTGTTGGATGAGCCGGCTGAGAGTTGGCTGCTATTAAAGTCTTCAGTCCATTCCCAAATCAGGCCGTGCATATCGTATACGCCCCAGTAGTTGGGTTTGTTTTTACCAATGTCGTGCAGGCCGTTGCGGCCGCCGTCTGCATACCAATCCAAGATGGTACGGTTGTAGCCGGGTTCGGCAGAGCCGTCTTTTTGAGTGGCAGAGGCCAAGCCTGCAAATTCCCACTCGTCAATAGTCGGCAGGCGTTTGCCTTTGGAAACGCAGTAGGCATTGGCGGCAAACCATGAAACATTGGTTACTGGATGTTTGAGTTCGCTGGCTTTAGGCGCATAACTGTTGCTGCCGTTTTTTACCCAATGTTTCAGGTAAGCTTTTTCAGCTTGTTTAGAGCTGATTTTGTCTTTTTGCCATTGTGGATGTGTTTTCAAAAATTCGGCGAATTCGGCATTGGTTACAGGATATTTGTCAAGTTGGAAGGGCTTGACTTTAATAAGGGAAGTTTCTTTTTTGAGATAGAGAGGGCGATAGCTGCCTCCTTCGATTTTTACCATTTCGGCTGCAAATGTATTGCCGCAGATTAAGGCACTGCCTAAGAGGAGGAGTCGTATGAGTTTCATGGTACGCCCTTATTATCGTTTGAAAACAGAAAATTCATTTTTGAGATAGCCTAATCATAACAAGGCCGTCTGAAAAATCAATCTGTCTGATTGAATGGGAAGATTAATTGTGATGGAAGCCACTGCGACTCTAAGAGAAGAGTAGCAGTGGCTTGGCGTATTAAACCGAGGGATTATTTAGCGGCTTCAGAAGCAGCAGGTGCGGCAGACGCAGCTGCTGGAGCAGAAGCGGCAGCACCGGCAGGTTGGTAAACGGTGTCGCTCAGTTTTTTGGTCATGATTTCAGGGTTTTCATCACCCTCAACTTTCAATTGACCCAAAGCACCTTTGTTGAACGCACGGAAGATAGAGTGGTCAACCACAGTGTAGCTGCCTGGAATATCGACTTTGAATTCGATCATGGCGGCACCACCGGCAGGAATCACAGTGCTTTGTACGTTTTCGTTAATCAGTTTACCACCTTCAACATATACTTTGTCGAAGATTTCGCCGATAACGTGGAAAGAAGATACCAAGTTAGGACCACCGTTACCAACGTACATACGAACAGTTTCACCAGCTTTGGCTTTCAGGGCGTTATCGCCGGCGATAGAGCCTACGTGACCGTTGAATACAACGTATTCAGGTTGTTCGGCAATCGCTTTATCCATATCGAAAGGTTGCAGGCCTTGAGCACCTTTTTTACCTTTAGTATAGAAGTCGCCTTGTACGATGTAGAACTCTTTGTCCACTTTAGGCAGGCCTTCTTTAGGTTCAACCAAGATCAAACCGTACATACCGTTGGCGATGTGCATACCGACAGGAGCAACGGCACAGTGGTAAATGTACAAACCGGCTTGCAGAGCTTTAAAGCTGAAAGTAGAAGTGTGGCCTGGGGCAGTGAAAGAAGCTTCTGCACCACCGCCTTGACCGGTAGCAGCGTGGAAGTCAACGTTGTGAGGAACGGTAGAAGAAGGATTGTTAGAGAATTCTACTTCTACGGTATCGCCTTCGCGTACACGGATCATTTGGCCCGGAACGTCGCCGTTGAATGTCCAGTAGTGGTATTCAACACCGTCTTCCATAGTCATGGTTTTTTCGACGGTTTCCATTTTAACGCGTACTTTAGCCGGATGATCGCGATCGATTGCAGGTGGAACTTCCGGAGCGTGAGTCATGATGGCATCGACTACAGGCAATTCTGAAGAAGGAGTCTCGGCAGCAGCTTGTGAGTCAGAAGCAGCAGCAGGAGCTTCGGCAGAAGCGGTGGCAGCCGGAGTTTCAGCTGGTTTAGCAGCTTGTTCGCCGCATGCGGCCAGTGCAAATACAGAAGCGATAAGTGCAGCTAAGGTTTGGCGTTTCATGTTTAAAGTTTCCTTATTGTAAGAAAAGTTAAGTATCCTGATAGGATGGTTTGAAATTTTGTATGATTATGTAGGCGCTTGTTTGGGTGTATTTTGACATAAATCAAATTGTTCAATGAATATGAATCTTTTAATCCTTAAATACTCCTTTAGTAGTATAAAAAACTAAACCGAAAAGTTTATTTTTGTGTGAAAATGTTAGTGTGGGCTTAACACAAAATATAACAAAGGAGGAGTTATACAGGATAATAGGAATCAATATCATGTAAGTTAATGGTTTTAAAGGAATATTATTGACAAAATATTTCTTTACTTTTAAAACCGTGATACAATCTTTAACATTCATATTTGATGAATTAATACCCAACCACTTTTTACCAAAATCAAGGAGTACTCAAAATGGGACAGTACAAGAAGCTTTGGTACTTGCTGTTTGCCGTACTGGCAGTATGCTTTACCATTCTTGGTTATATGGGTAGCGAGGTCTATAAAAAGGCTCCGCCATACCCTGAACAAGTCGTTTCTGCATCCGGCAAAGTCCTGATGACCAAAGACGATATTTTGGCAGGTCAATCTGCATGGCAAACTACCGGCGGTATGGAAGTTGGCTCTGTATTAGGTCACGGTGCATACCAAGCTCCGGACTGGACTGCCGACTGGCTGCACCGCGAGCTGGTTGCATGGTTGGATCAGACTGCGCAAGAAACTTACGGCAAAAAATTTGACGAAGTTTCTCCTGAGGAACAAGCTGTTCTGAAAACCCGTTTGGCTGACGAATACCGCAACCAAAGCCGTATTAAGGAAGACGGTTCTGTCGTTATCAGCGATACCCGCGTGAAAGCGATCGAAAGCATTCTGCCTTACTACCACGGTGTGTACAGCGACGATCCTAAGTTCCAAACCACTCGCGAACACTTTGCAATGAAAAACAACACATTGCCAAGCCAAGAAGCGCGTGAAAAACTGTTCAACTTCTTCTTCTGGACTTCTTGGTCTGCTTCGACCAACCGTCCTGACGAGAACTTCACTTACACCAACAACTGGCCGCACGAGCCTTTGATCAACAACGTACCGACTACTGAAAACTACATGTGGTCCTTCACCAGCGTGGTATTGTTGCTGATGGGTATCGGCTTGCTGATGTGGGGTTACTCTTTCTTGACCAAACACGAAGAGGTTGAAGTACCTACTGAGGATCCTATTTCCAAAGTACAACTGACTCCTTCTCAAAAAGCGTTGGGCAAATATGTATTCCTGACTGTTGCGCTGTTTGTCGTACAAGTACTGTTGGGTGGTTTGACTGCTCACTATACTGTCGAAGGTCAAGGCTTCTACGGTATCGATACCGCCTTGGGCTTTGAAATGGCCGACTGGTTCCCATATGCGTTGACCCGTACTTGGCACATCCAATCCGCTATTTTCTGGATTGCAACCGGCTTCCTGACAGCAGGTCTGTTCTTGGCTCCGATTGTGAACGGCGGTAAAGATCCTAAATTCCAACGTGCCGGTGTGAACTTCCTGTACATCGCCCTGTTCATCGTAGTCGGTGGTTCTTATGCAGGTAACTTCTTTGCTTTGACCCACATCATTCCGCCTGAGCTGAACTTCTGGTTCGGTCACCAAGGTTACGAATACTTGGATCTGGGTCGCTTCTGGCAACTGTTGCTGATGGTCGGCTTGCTGTTGTGGCTGTTCCTGATGCTGCGTTGTACTATCTCTGCCTTTAAAGAAAAAGGTACAGACAAAAACCTGTTGGCTATCTTCGTAGCTTCTATGGTCGGTGTGGGTGTGTTCTATGCTCCTGGCCTGTTCTACGGTGAAAAATCTCCAATCGCTGTGATGGAATACTGGCGTTGGTGGGTGGTTCACCTGTGGGTAGAAGGTTTCTTCGAAGTGTTCGCTACTGCCGCCTTCGCATTCATCTTCTACAACATGGGCTTTGTCCGCCGTAGTACTGCTACTGCTTCTACTTTGGCTGCTGCTGCCATCTTCATGTTGGGTGGTATCCCAGGTACATTGCACCACTTGTACTTCTCCGGCTCTACCTCTGCTTCTATGGCAATCGGTGCATGTTTCTCCGCTTTGGAAGTTGTACCTTTGGTTCTGCTGGGTCGTGAAGCTTACGAACACTGGTCTTACCAACATCTGTCCGACTGGGCGAAACGTCTGCGTTGGCCTCTGATGTGCTTCGTAGCAGTTGCCTTCTGGAACATGATCGGTGCCGGCGTATTCGGCTTCCTGATTAACCCGCCGATTTCCCTGTTCTACATTCAAGGTCTGAACACTACTGCAGTTCACGCTCACGCGGCTCTGTTCGGTGTGTACGGTTTCTTGGCTCTGGGCTTCGTATTGCTGGTTGCACGTTACCTGAAACCTAATGCTCAATTTGACGACAAACTGATGACTTGGGCATTCTGGCTGTTGAACGGCGGCCTGGTGGGTATGATTGCCATCAGCCTGTTGCCGGTCGGCGTGATTCAAGCTTATGCTTCTATCACTCACGGTCTGTGGTATGCACGTAGCGAAGAATTCCTGCAAATGGAAATTCTGGATACCCTGCGTTGGGTTCGTACCGCTGCTGACTTGATCTTCATCGGTGGTGCTGTCTGCGTTGCTATCCAAGCTACCAAAATCGTATTCAGCCGCGATAAATAATCTTAAGCTGAATTAAATCGAAGGCCGTCTGAAAAGTTTTCAGACGGCCTTTCTGTTATAATTTCAATATTCTTAAATCGACAAGACAAAACATTATGTTTAAGCAAGCTGCTCAAGAGCTGACCACTGTTCGCGATTTGTTGCGTTTCGCCGTCAGCCGTTTTAATGATGCCGGACTGTTTTTCGGACACGGAAGCGATAATGCCCATGACGAGGCAGCCTATCTGATTTTGCACACTTTAAATCTGCCGTTGGATACGTTGGAGCCTTATTTGGATGCCAAATTGTTGCAAAGTGAGAAGGAGGAGGTATTGTCCATTCTCGAACGCCGCGCAGTGGAGCATATTCCTGCTGCGTATCTGACGCATCAGGCATGGCAGGGTGAGTTTGATTTTTATGTCGATGAGCGTGTCATCGTGCCTCGTTCTTTTATTTATGAATTGCTTGGCGACGGTATCCGTCCTTGGATTGAACATGATGAGTTGGTGCATCGAGCTTTGGATTTATGTACCGGTAGCGGCTGTTTGGCCATTCAAATGGCGCATCACTATCCTGATGCACAAATCGATGCCGTTGATTTGAGCTTGGATGCGCTGGAAGTGGCTGCCATCAATATTGAAGATTATGGCTTGGAAGACCGCATCAGCTTGGTGCATACCGATTTGTTTGAAGGTTTGGATGAAACCTACGACTTAATTGTTTCCAATCCGCCTTATGTTGATGCGGAATCTGTGGAAGCATTGCCCGATGAGTACCTGCATGAGCCGGAATTGGCTTTGGGCAGCGGAGAAGATGGTTTGGACGCTACACGCCAAATCATTTTGCAGGCTGCGAAATATTTGAATCCGAAAGGTGTATTGCTGGTTGAAATCGGCCACAACCGCGAAGTATTGGAGGCGGCTTATCCGGAATTGCCGTTTACTTGGTTGGAAACCAGCGGTGGCGACGGGTTCGTATTCTTGTTGACCCGTGAGCAATTGTTGGGTGAAGAATAAATTGTTTTAATGTAATTGAAATAGAGGCCGTCTGAAAAAAATTCAGACGGCCTCTATTTTGTAATGTCTTTAATGTTTTAAGAAAATACAAACGCCTATGATATGTCGGTTGTGAAATCCAAGCAGGGTTTGAAACTATGGCTTATAATATTTGTCATAGATTCAAATGCCGGTAGATTTTTATTACTGACTTTTTGTAGAACATATACTGCCAAACCCAATATTATGAATAATTGTTTAAAATCAGGCCTGTTGGCTGCTGTTTTATTCAGTACGCCCGTTGTCGCTTTTGCCCAGCAATATACCGTTTATTTCAATCAAAACGGTAAACTGACGGCAACCATGCCTTCGGTTGCTTATGTCCGCCAATACAAAATTGCGGCAGGCAAGGCGCAGGTTCAGGATTTTTACTATCCATCAATGAAAAAATATTCTGATCCGTACGAGATACCTGCTGGTCAGATTAAGGTTTTTGTGCCGGCTCTGGACAATGGCACGCTGACTCTGTGGCATTTTAACGGGCAGAAAAAGATGGTTGGCAGCTATCGCAACGGCAAGCCGCACGGCGAGTGGATTAACTGGTATCCAAACGGCAAAAAATCTGCGGTCATGCCTTATCAAAACGGCTTGAGTGAGGGCGTAGGCTCTCGTTATTACCGCAACGGCGTCAAAGAAAGCGAAATCCAATTCAAGCACGATAAGGCCAACGGTCATTGGAAACAATGGTATTCAGACGGTAGCCCGAAAACCGAAATGATGATGAGCAATGACAAACCGACGGAGATCATCAGTTGGGATGAAAATGGCCGCGTTGTGTCTGAATTGAGTATTCGCAACGGCAAACGCAGCGGCATTATTTTGGATTGGTATGATGATGGTGCGAAGAAATCCGAGTTGGTTTATAAAGACGACCAGTTGGTGAAAAAAACGTTCTGGGATACGGACGGATACGTTCTCGAATAATTTTGATCATAAAAAACCGCAGGCTGATCAGCTTGCGGTTTTTTTATTACATGCAGCCTTTGTTTTGGCATAGGGTAAATAACGGCGCGCCGCTTTCACGGATTTTTTTGCCGCCGTCCAAGTCGGTAAATTCCAAAATGGCAGCCGCTTCGATTACTTCGCCGCCCAGTTTGCGGATCAGCTCGACACCTGCCAGCATTGTGCCGCCGGTTGCCACCAAATCATCTACCAACAAAACGCGTGCGCCCGGCTTGATGGCGTCGGTATGGATTTCTACCGTTGCTTCGCCATATTCCAAAGCGTAACTTTGAGAAACCGTATCAAACGGCAGTTTGCCTTTTTTGCGGATGGGGACAAAGCCGACATTCAGCTGATAGGCCAAAGCCGCACCAATGATGAAGCCGCGCGCATCCAAGCCTGCCACGACATCAACTTTCTGCCCCATATAGCGGTAAACCAGTAAATCGACCAGCAGGCGGAAATATTCTGCGCTTTGCAAAACGGGAGTAATGTCATGAAACAAAATCCCTTTTTGCGGCCAGTTTTCAATTTTACGGATTTTGTCCGCCAAAGCTTCTACGCCCATTACTTCAGGATGAATCAACATCTCGACATTCCGAAATCAAAAAGTTTTTAACGCGATATTGTAGCGGTCATATGCGGACTTGCCAAATTAATCGATACAATAGCCAAATTTTGCAACATTCCGTCTGAAATTCCGAGAAACATTGTGTTGTGTTATAATTTACAGATACATACCATCGGCTGAACCACCATGCAAAATCATAAAAAAGGCAATATTTACATCATTTCTGCCGCTTCCGGCACAGGTAAAACGACCTTGGTGTCGCGCCTATTGAAAAATCATGACGACATCCGTGTTTCCATTTCTCATACCACGCGCCAGCCGCGTGAAGGTGAGGCACATGGTGTGCATTACCACTTTGTTCCCAAAGAAGAATTTGAATCACTGATTGAGCAAAGAGCCTTTTTGGAACACGCCAATGTGTTCGGCAATTATTACGGCACCAGCATTGCCGGCGTGAATTCGTTGAGTGAAGAGGGCTATGACGTAATTTTGGAAATTGATGTGCAAGGTGCGGCGCAAGTGCGTAAATCGTTGCCTGAAGCCAGCAGTATTTTTATCCTGCCGCCTTCCTTTGAAGTATTGGCGCAACGTTTGATCGGCCGTGGTACAGACAGCGAAGAAGTTATTCAAACACGCCTTTCAAAAGCCCGACATGAGATTGAGCAATCCGTTTTGTTCGATTACGTCGTCGTGAATGACGATTTGGATCGTGCCGAAGCCGATTTGTTCCACATTATTAAAGCAGGCCGTCTTAAAAAATCCTCTCAACAGGGATTTATTTCAAACCTGTTGGAAAATTCGTAAAAAACAGCGAAAATAACCGTTTTATTTGAAACATAGAAAGAAAGCAAGCAAACATGGCCCGTATTACTACTGAAGATTGCACAGGTAAAATCCCTAACCACTTCGACCTTACCCTCGTTGCCGCCCGTCGTGCACGTCAATTAGAAAACGGCAACACGCCTTTGGTTGACGACATCCGCAACAACAAACCAACCGTAACCGCCCTGCGCGAAATCGCTGCTGGACAAATCGGAACCGAGCTGCTGACCCGCAACAAATAAACCAACCGGCAAACCGATAAAACCACCGCGCGGACTGTATCGGTGCGATATCACAACCGATACAGTCTGACGGCTTAAAAATAGCCATAAAAGGCCGTCTGAAAATGCCAGCCCCACTGCCTACCGCCCCTTATGATCCGTTGACAGCAGAAGCGCGCGAGCTTTTGTTTCGTACCGCATCCTATCTCAATACCAACGAGCAGGCCGAGCTTGAAAGAGCCGTTGCCTACGCTTTTCACGCCCATGACGGACAAACCCGTAAAAGCGGCGAACCCTACATCACCCATCCCCTTGCCGTTGCCACGCAGCTTGCGATTTGGCACATGGATGTTCAAGGCCTCTGCGCGGGTGTTATGCACGATGTATTGGAAGATACGGGTGTAACCAAAGTCGAAATGGCGGCAGAATTCGGCGATACCATTGCCGAAATGGTGGACGGCCTCTCCAAGCTGGAAAAACTCAAATTTGAAGATCATGCCGAGCATCAGGCGGAAAGTTTCCGCAAACTTATCCTCGCCATGACTAAAGACGTGCGCGTCATTGTCGTCAAACTTGCCGACCGATTGCACAATATGCGCACCCTTGGCTCTATGCGTCCGGAAAAACGCCGCCGCATCGCCAAAGAAACCCTCGAAATTTATGCTCAAATCGCCAACCGCATTGGCCTGAACAATGCGTATCAAGAGCTTCAAGACCTATCGTTCCAAAATCTCCACCCAAGACGCTACGAAACCCTGAAAAAAGCCATGAACAACAGCCGCAAAAATCGCCGCGATGTCGTCGGCAAAGTGTTGCGTGCATTCGGTCAGCGTTTGGTCGGTGTCAATATTGAAGCCAAAATCAAAGGCCGCGAGAAAAACTTGTACAGCATCCATCAAAAAATGCTGGACAAAAAGCTGCGTTTTGCCGAAGTAATGGATATCTACGGCTTTCGGGTCATTGTAAACAGCATTCCTGCCTGTTATGCCGCGTTGGGCGCATTGCATAATTTATACCAACCCAAGCCCGGCCGTTTCAAAGACTATATCGCCATTCCGAAAAGCAACGGCTATCAAAGCCTGCACACGACCTTGGTCGGTCCTTACGGTTTGCCGATCGAAGTGCAAATCCGTACGCGTGAAATGGATGCCGTAGCCGAGGGCGGTATTGCCGGCCATTGGATGTACAAATCCGGTGAAAATACTCCGGATCAAGCCGTCCTCCATATGAACCGATGGATGAAAAATATTCTTGACCTGCAGGCCAGCAGCTCAAATGCCATCGAGTTTCTGGAGCATGTCAAAGTCGATTTGTTCCCCAACGAAGTCTATATCGTTACCCCGAAAGGCGATATCCTTACCTTGCCTAAAGGTGCGACGCCGATTGACTTTGCCTATGCCGTTCACACCAATATCGGTCATAAAACCGTCGCTGCGCGTATCAATAACGTCATGATGCCGTTGCGTACCAAACTGAAAACCGGCGATACGGTAGAAATCATTACTTCCGAGCACGCCAAGCCTAATGTGGCATGGCTGAACTTTACCGTTTCCAGCCGTGCGCGCAGCGCCATCCGTCAATACATTAAAAATCTGAATCGTCACGATGCCGTTGTTTTGGGTGAAAACCTGCTGCAAAAAGCTTTATCCAGCCTGCTGCCTAAAGATGTTTTGCTTTCAGACGACCTCAAAGAAAAATACCTTGCCGATTTGAATACCAAACAAACTTCGTTTGAAGAAGTTCTCTACAAAGTCGGTATGGGGCATACTTTGCCGATTCACGTTGCCATGCATATTGCCGAGTTGGCTGGCCAACATTTCGGCAGTGAGGTTAAACTCAGCCCGATTAAAGTCAACGATCAAGAGACCGGCCGGATTCATTTTGCGGAGTGTTGCCATCCGATTCCCGGCGATCCGATTCGCGCCTTATTGGTCAAAGACAAGGGCATGATTATTCACCGTGATACCTGTCAAACTTTGGTTAAAGCCGATCCGGAAGAGCAGTTGGATGCAAGTTGGGACAGTATGCGTAATCAAACATATCGCACCATTCTCAACGTCAAATCCGAAGATGCACATGGCTTGTTGGCTTCAATGGCGCAAGCGATTTCCAACTCGGGTGCGGATATCGAATCTGTCGATACGCCGACCAAAGCGCAAGCAGGAACGGAAGGCTTTGTGGAATTTAAATTTACAATTAAAGTCAAGGACTTGGATCAGGTTAATCAGATTGTTCATGAAATGCATGCCAATCCGAATATCCGCAAAGTAATCCGAGGATAATCTGTGATAAGTGTGCTAAGTAAGAAAAGGCCGTCTGAAAGTATGTTCAGACGGCCTTTTGAGTATGTACAAACAAACTCTGTTAGTTTGTTTTGAAGAAAAATAATGCTTCAGGTTGGATTTAACTCAACCAAAAACGGAAAACCAAGAAGAAAACCAAGACCAAAACGCCGGCCCAAACCAGCAACATGAATCCGGCCACTGCCTGACCCAAGCGGTAAACAGGGTTTTTGCGTTCGTCTTCGAGTAGGGAGTTGGATGTATCGTGTGGTTTGTCGGACATGATGAAGCTCTGATTGGATTATTGAATGAAAGCGTAAGGGTACGCCGATAGCCGTAAAGATTCAAGTAGGAATGATTATTGATAGAAGTCTTCTTCTTCATTCCATGCGGTTTTTAAGGCCGTCTGAATGGTGTCTGCACCAAAGCCGCGATACGCAAGGAAACGCGCTTGTTTTTGTTTTTCTTTCAAATCTTCAGCTTCTTGCTTGAATTTTTTACGCAAAACGGAAATGGCGGTTTGCAACTCGTCCTCTCTGTCGGGTAGTAATTCCCGACAGTCATCCGCATCAATACCTTGTTGAGCCAAGGCTTGTTTGAGGCGGAGCGTGCCGTAACGGTTACTCTTGCTGTGAATATAGGCTTCAGCGTAACGTTGGTCGGATTGCCAATTTCGCTCGGCGAATTCGTCCAAAACCTTTTCCAATTCTTCTTCGCTTTCAGCGTGCGGAGCCAGTTTGCGTTTCAAACCGACGCGGCTGACTTCTTGACGAGAAAGAATATCCAAGGCACGGGCACGTAAGGTTTTAGGGGGTCTCATGGGATATGGCGGAGGTGAGGTGACTACATTGAATTACATTTTCAGACGGCCTGATTGGGAAAATAGCCGAAAAGGCCGTCTGAAAATAAAGCCGAATTATTCTTCGTCTTTGTTTTTTTGCGGTTGCAGATTTTCGTAGATTTCAGGCAGGGTGCGAATCAACAAATCAGGTTTGGTTGCTTTGTCTTGGGAGAGCAAAGTCATGTCGCCGTAGCCGAAGGTTACGCCGATGCTGAAGCAACCGGCCGCTTTGGCGGCAATAATGTCATTTTTGGAGTCGCCCACCATCAGCATATTGGCAACGTCGATGCCCAAAACTTCGGCCGCATGTTGAAGCGGCAATGGGCTGGGTTTTTTCTCAGTCAGGCTGTCGCCGCCGAGAACCAGGCTGAAATAGTCGTCGAGATTGAGCTGTTTTAGCAGCTCTGCAGCCAGAATTTCGTTTTTGTTGGTAATGACAACCAATGGAATACCCAAGGACTTGAGCAGGCCGAGACCGGCTTCAGTTTCAGGGTAGGGGCGGGTAAAGTCGCTCAAGTGCTCGCGATAATATTTCATAAAGAACACAAAACCTTTTTCCCAGATTTCAGGATCAGCTTCTTTTTCACGATCATTGGTAATGACGCGATGAACCAACTTGCTGATGCCGTCGCCGACATAACTTTCAACCGTTTGAGTGGGTAAAACAGGCAAACCCAGGTATTCGCACATGGCTTGGGCGGCGGCGGTCAAATCCGGAATGGAATCGCATAAAGTGCCGTCCAAATCAAAAGCAACGGCTTGAACGTGTTCTAAAGTAGCAGCGGTCATCAAATAGCTTTCTGTCATATCATTTAAGGCGTTATTTTAGCATTATTTCCCTGATTTGCCGATGTTTTGCCGATTTTTCAATGGCTGCTTGTTTAAATTGTTAACAATTTTTGCAGGCGTAGGATTGGTTGTCTGTTGGGAAGGGTGGAAGTGATTTTGTCAACAAAAAGGGAGCTTGGGTAGGTATTGAAAAACAAAGGGTTTGTATCGTTTTTGGAAAGGGTTTGAGAAATATTGGGGCTGGGCCGTCTGAAAATTTTGAGTCAAGGCGTCTATATTTTCAGACGGCCTCAAACTAAATTCATATATAAATGAATGGATTTGCTTTTTATTGACTACATGCTATTACATTTTTTCCCGTTTTTGTATATAGTGACAAGTATGGCTCTCGTCTAATCATGTGTATGAAAAGGAAAAATACATGTCCGCATCTGCTGTTAAAGAAACACTGAATCCGTTTGAAATTGCACAAAAACAAGTAAAAATTGCCTGCGATCGCCTGAATGCCGACCCGGCAGTATTTGAAATCTTGAAAAAGCCGCAACGTGTTTTGGAAGTGAACTTCCCTGTCAAACTCGACAACGGTACAGTAGAAAATTTCACCGGTTACCGTTCCCAACACAATAACGCCGTCGGCCCTTACAAAGGCGGCGTGCGCTTCCATCCCAATGTGAATCTGGACGAAGTCAAAGCCCTGTCTATTTGGATGACCATCAAATGCTGCGTAGCCGGTATTCCTTACGGCGGCGGCAAAGGCGGCATCACTTTGGATCCGCGCAATTATTCCGAAGCAGAATTGGAACGCATCGCCCGCGCTTATTCCGAAGCCATTTCTCCGCTGATCGGTGAGAAAATCGACATTCCCGCCCCCGATGTAAACACCAACGGCAAAATCATGTCTTGGATGGTTGATGCCTATGAAAACGTGGTAAAACATTCCGCACCGGGCGTATTTACCGGCAAACCGGTTGAGTTCGGCGGCTCTTTGGCACGTACCGAAGCCACTGGTTACGGCGTAAACTTCGCCGCCGTCCAAGCTTTGGAAAAACTGGGCAAAGACGTGAAAGGTGCCACTTACGCCATTCAAGGTTTTGGTAACGTGGGCTACCACACCGGTTACTATGCACACAAATCCGGTGCGAAAGTCGTTGCCGTATCTACTGTTGACGTTGCCATCTACAACGAAAACGGCTTGGATATGGAAGCGCTGTTCAAAGAATACCAAGAAAAAGGCTTCATCACCAACGAAGCCGGTTACGGTAAAGAAATCAGCAATGCCGAACTTTTGGCTTTGGATGTGGACGTACTCGCCCCTTGCGCATTGGAAAACCAATTGACTTCCGAAAATGCAGGCAAAGTCCGCGCGAAAATCGTGGTTGAAGGCGCAAACGGCCCGACTACTCCTGAAGCCGACGTTATCCTGCGTCAAAACGGCGTATTGGTTGTTCCTGATATTTTGGCAAACTGCGGCGGTGTGGTTGTATCTTATTTCGAATGGGTACAAAACCTGCAAGGCTACTACTGGGAGTTTGACGAAGTTCAAGAGAAAGAAACCGTGGTTCTGCGCCGTGCATTCCGCGATATTTGGAACTTGGCTCAAGAATACGATGTTGACCTGCGTACCGCTTCTTACATGATGAGTATCCGTCGTGTTGAGAAAGCAATGAAACTGCGCGGTTGGTATTAATCGGTTGACCGATAGTTAAGACAAGGCCGTCTGAAACCTGTTTTCAGACGGCCTTGATGTTTTTGATAAGAGCCTTTACAAATTTTAATCCACCTTGATTCCATTTCAATCAAACTCAGCTATAATCCCCTTTTTTGACCTTTCCGGAAAAGACATAATCATGAACAAAACTTTCAAATTCAGCGCATTGGCTTTGTCTGCTCTGTTGGCGATGACTGCTTGCAACCAACAAAAAGACACTGCCGCCAAAGATGCTCCTGCTGCTTCCGCAGCTTCAAATGCGACTGCAGATGCTTCCGCCATCGGTTCTACTGCCCAACAAGCCAGCTACGCAATGGGTGTGGACATCGGCCGTTCATTGAAACAAATGAAAGACCAAGGCACAGAAATCGATTTGAAAGTCTTCACCGAAGCCATGGAAGCCATGTTCGAGGGCAAAGAAGTCAAAATGACTGAAGCCCAAGCTCAGGAAGTGATGATGAAATTCCTGCAAGAGCAACAAGAAAAAGCGGCTGCCAAACGTGCTGAAGATGCCAAAGCAAACTTGGAAAAAGGCGAAGCGTTCTTGAAAGAAAACGCGACTAAAGAAGGCGTGAAAACCAGCGCTTCCGGTCTGCAATACAAAATCACCAAAGAAGGCGAAGGTAAAAAACCGACTAAAGACGACATGGTTACCGTTGAATACGAAGGCCGTCTGATTGATGGTACCGTATTTGACAGCAGCAAAGCCAACGGCGGCCCAGTCAGCTTCCCTGTAAGCCAAGTCATTCCAGGTTGGACTGAAGGTATCCAACTCTTGAAAGAAGGCGGCGAAGCAACATTCTATATCCCGGCTAAATTGGCTTACCGCGAAGTGGGTGCCGGCGATAAAATCGGCCCGAACGCCACTTTGGTATTCGACGTGAAACTGGTTAAAGTCGGCGCGCCTGATGCCGCTGCACAACAACCTGTACAAGTTGACGTACAAAAAGTTCAATAATCCGAATCAAGGCTTACGCCCTTAAACAACGGATAAAAGGCCGTCTGAAAAAATTCCGTTTCAGACGGCCTTTGTTCCAAACCAACAAGGAATTATGATGAAAAATATCGTCATCCTTATTTCCGGACGCGGCAGCAATATGCAGGCGATTGTGAATGCCGATATTCCCGATGCCAACATTGCAGCCGTATTGAGTAACAACGAGACCGCAGCCGGATTGGCATGGGCGGCAGAGCGCGGTATAGCCACCGACAGTTTGAACCATAAAAACTTCGACTCGCGTCTGGCATTTGATCAGGCCATGATGGAGAAAATCGATGCCTATCAGCCGGATTTGGTGGTATTGGCGGGCTTCATGCGCATTTTAACCCCGGAATTCTGCGCCCATTATGAAAACCGCCTGATCAATATCCATCCGTCCATCCTGCCTTCCTTTACCGGTTTGCATACCCACGAACGCGCATTGGAAGCAGGTTGCCGAGTGGCAGGCTGCACCATCCATTTCGTAACCCCTGAGCTGGATTGCGGCCCGATTATTTCGCAAGGCATTGTGCCTATTTTGGACGGCGATACCGCCGACGACGTTGCCGCACGCGTGCTGACGGTTGAACACCAGCTGTTTCCGCAAGCCGTTGCCGACTTTGTTGCAGGCCGTCTGAAAATCGAAGGCAACCGCGTTTTGAATGCACAACGCAATGCCGCCGGTCAAAGCCTGCTGGCTTGATTGAAACACCATACACACAAGGAAAACATCATGAATCCGATTAAAACAACCCTGCTGACACTTTCCCTGCTCACAGCCTCTATCGGCGCGCAAGCCGCCGAATTGCCGCAATCTGCCGTTTTGCAATACTCAGGCAGCTACGGTATTCCTGCGACCATGACCTTCACACGCAGCGGCAACCAATACAAAATCGTCTCTACCATCAAAGTACCGCTTTACAATATCCGCTTTGAATCCGGCGGTAGCATCAACGGCACGACCTTGAATCCGTCTTACTACAAAGATGTACGCGGCGGCAAAGTCTATGCAGAGGCCAAATTCTCCGGCGGCAACATCACTTACGGCAAAGCAGGTGATTTGAAAACCGAAAAATCCGGCCCGGCCATGGACTTGTTCACTTTGGCATGGCAACTGGCCGCCAATGACGTACGCCTGCCGTCAGGTTTGAAAATTACCAACGGTAAAAAACTGTACACAGTCGGCAGCATGAACAAAATCGGCAACGAAAGCTATAAACTGAACGGCGGTACAACGCCTGTGAGCAAATATCGCGTCCGCCGCGGCGACGATACCGTTACTTACTCGTTTGCTTCCGATATCGACAATATCCCTGCGCAAATCAGTTATACCGATGATGGCAAAACCTACAATCTGAAACTGACTTCCGTCAAAATCAACGGTAAAGTAGTGAAACCGTAATCTTTATTTGCTCAAACAAGAAAGAAGGCCGTCTGAAAAGTTTTCAGACGGCCTTTTATCTTTAGAGCAACACAATATCGTATTGTTCCTGCGTGTAGGCGGTTTCGACTGCCAGCGAAATCGGTTTGCCGATAAAGTCTATCAACATCGCCAGCGATTGTGATTCTTCGTCTAGGAACAAGTCGATGACATTCGGAGCGGCCAAAATGCGGAAGGCTTGGACATCATAGCGGCGCGCTTCTCGGACGATTTCGCGTTGGATTTCGTAGCACACGGTTTGCGGCGTTTTCAGACGGCCCCGGCCTTGGCAGGAAGGGCAGGGTTCGCAGAGGATTTGGCTTAAGTTTTCACGCGAACGTTTGCGGGTCAGTTCGACAAGGCCCAGACTGGTAAAGCCGTTGAGGGTGACGCGGGTGCGGTCGAAACTCAGGGCTTTGGCAAGCTCTTGCAGGACGGCTTCGCGGTGGATTTCCTGCGCCATATCGATGAAGTCGATGATGATGATGCCGCCGAGATTACGCAGGCGAAGTTCGCGGGCGATGGTGTGGCAGGCTTCGAGGTTGGTGCGGAAGATGGTTTCATCAAAATTGCGCGCGCCGACAAAGCCGCCGGTGTTGACATCGATGGTCGTCATGGCTTCGGTGGACTCGATGATGAGGTAGCTGCCGAAGTTGAGGTTGACGCGCGGTTGCAGGGCGCGGGCGATTTCCTGCTCGATGTTGTGGGTTTCAAATAGGGGGCGTTCGCCTTTGAACAATTCGATTCTTCCCAATGCGCCTTGAACGTATTGTTCGGCAAAATGGGTCATGCGGCGGTGGTTTTCAGTCGAGTCGACCAGGATTTTGTGCGTATCGAGGCTGAACATATCGCGCAAAACGCGCAGGCTCAAAGGCAAATCTTGATACAGCAGGGTTTCGGGCGGCTGAATTTTCGCCTGTTTTTGAATGTGTTCCCACACTTTGGTCAGATAGTTGATGTCTGATTGCAGTTGGTCATCGGAAGCGTTTTCGGCGTTGGTACGGATGATGTAGCCGTGGCAGGCGTTTTCGGGCAGTAGGTTGTTGAGGCGCTCCCTCAGGCTGCTGCGTTCGGCATCGTCCTCGATGCGTTGGGAAATGCCGATGTGGTCTTCTTGCGGAAGATGGACGAGGAAACGGCCGGCCAGTGAGATTTGTGTAGAAAGGCGCGCGCCTTTGGTATTGATGGGGTCTTTGATGACCTGAACCAAGACAGACTGACCTTCAAAGAGCATGTGTTCGATGCGTTGGGTTTCGTCCGGGTTGCGGCGTTGTTCGAGGACGTCGACGATGTGCAGAAACGCGGCGCGTTCCAAACCGATATCGATAAACGCGCTTTGCATGCCAGGGAGGACGCGTTTGACGACGCCTAAATAAATATTGCCGACCAAGCTATGGCCGCTGTTGCGCTCGATGTGCAGCTCGCAGATATTGTTCTCTTCCAAAACAGCCACACGCGTTTCTTGCGGCGTGATGTTGACGAGGACAGTTTCGGGCGGACGAACGGCGTCCTTGGGGATGGGGATTCCTGAAAGCATGGGGATACCTGATTTTGAATAGAAAAACTTTTGCGATGTGTTCTTCTCCAAAAAACAAATGGCAAAAATCATTCTGCGAAAGCGCTTATCATACTTTAATTATGGTTTTTCCGCATCTGCACAAATGTTTATGGCTAAGAGGCCGTCTGAATGTTTTTTACAACCGTACGGCGGGAATACTTGTAAAATAGCACCTATGCCCATATAGTCATGAACATTGGTATTTTGGAAGAAATCATGCAAACCGTTACTGTTTATACCGGTCCATATTGCCCGTACTGTACCATGGCGAAAAGGCTGTTGCAGGCGGTGGGTGTGAAAGAAATCAACGAAATCCGCATCGACGGCAATCCGGAAGTTTTTGCCGAAATGCAGCAGCTTTCTGGCCAGCGCAGCGTGCCGCAGATTTTTATCGGCGACACCCATGTCGGTGGCTTTACTGATTTGTACCGCTTGCAGCAGGAAGGCAAGTTGGACGAATTACTGAATCCTTAACCCTTAACTTAGGAAAATAAAATGAGCGAAGAATTGCAACCCGTATTCAGCGTTGAGCGTCTGTATGTAAAAGACTTGTCTTTGGAAGTGCCTCACGCACCACAAATCTTCTTGGAACAAGGCGAGCCTGAAGTCGATATGCGCGTTTCTACCGGCAACACCAAACTGGAAAACGGCTTCTACAGCGTTGACGTTACCGTGACCGTGACTGCCAAACTGAACGAAGAGCGCACCATGTTCTTGAACGAAGTTACCCAAAGCGGCATCTTCCGTTTGGAAAACATTCCTGAAGAAGACGTACAACTGCTGTTGGGCGTTGCTTGTCCAAACATCCTGTTTCCTTACGCACGCGAAGCCATTTCCAACAGTGTAACCCGCGCCGGCTTCCCACCGGTACTGCTTGCTCCGATCAATTTCGAAGCAATCTACCAACAACAACAGGAAGCTAACGCTTAATCGCGTTATACCTAAATTAAGGCCGTCTGAAACATTGCGTTCAGACGGCCTTTTTTTATCTAAAAATCAGGATATAAGAAAAAATCTATAACAAAAAGTTCATATATTAATGCATCAGGTATATAATGATTCCGCCTATCATTACTATTATATTTTAATTTTATAGATTAAATATCATTTAAAATTAATAAATTATAATTTTTATCAAGTAGGTAAGTAGATTCTATTAATTAAGGAAATAGTTGTGAAACCTGATTTTCAAATGAAAACAATTTGTTTGTTATTAGTACTGCCTTGCCAAACTGTTTTTGCAGATACAGGACATCAAGAAGTTGAACATGTAGATATGGATACGGTCAAGGTCAGTGGCAAACGGCAGGCACAAAGGAATACCGAGCGCAGTCAGTCTTATACAATCGGAACGATGGCAACGGCGACTGGATTGCGTATTTCAGGCAAGGATACGCCGCAGTCGGTGAGCGTAATGACGCGTCGGCAGCTAGATGATAAAGCAATATATTCTTTAGAAGATGCAATGAAAAACACTACGGGAATCAACGTGGTTCGCGATTCGGGCCTACAAACTCGTTTTTTGTCTCGCGGTTTCTATGTTGATCAGATTGGTGAAGACGGTATTACCACTAATGTGTCTGGACGTTCGGGCTATACGGCAAAAATCGATGTCTCACCCAGTACAGACCTTGCTGTTTATGATCACATTGAGGTTGTCAGAGGTGCAACCGGTCTTACTCAGTCTAATTCTGAACCAGGTGGAACCATTAATTTAATCCGTAAGCGGCCAACAGCTCTGTTTAAGCATACAGGTGAAATCAGTACTGACCATAGGGGCAGCAAGCGTTTGGCTTTGGATGTATCTGGAAGCTTGAATAATGAACATACGGTACGCGGTAGGCTGGTTGGTGTTCATGAGGATCACCGTTCTTTTAAAGAGGGTGTATGGAACAAGAAAGACATGGTTTATGGCGTGATCGATACGGATTTGAGTGATAACAGTATGCTGACTTTGGGGGGTACTTATCAGAAAAATAAAGACATTCCCGATTTTGCCGGCGTAATTTTACCTTGTGAGGATCAAAAAACTGCGGCCTTTAGCTCCAGTCCAGCCTGTAACAATCCTTTGAAATTGCCACGTAAAACTTATTTGGGTGAAACCTCATGGTCACGCCTGAATGCTGATAAATACAATATTTTTTCCGGTTTCAAACATGTCTTTGACAATGGATGGCAACTCAATGCCGAAATTTCTTATACGCGTAATGATTCAGATGCCAAAGTCGGACAATTTTTTCTGAAAAACGAACACGCGGCAGGTATTTCAGCATCTGAGGCTACGGGTTTCCTAACTGAAAAGGGGGAGGTTATTCCTTTTGAGCCTAAAGACAAGGCGTTGGCAAAATTAAAAGAATATCGTGATGGCGTCACTAAAACATATGAAGAGAAAAAAGCAGATTACGTTGCCCATCATTTCGATGCATCTGCTTTTGAAC
The DNA here is from genome assembly GCF_041433145.1 of Neisseria sp. 27098_8_158. Lineage (NCBI taxonomy): Bacteria > Pseudomonadati > Pseudomonadota > Betaproteobacteria > Neisseriales > Neisseriaceae > Neisseria > Neisseria sp. 27098_8_158. Next base: position 959,225 of record NZ_JAPWAZ010000001.1, on the reverse strand, counting down.
AATATCGCTCCCAAAGGGCGGCAGCACGTCGGGCAGGTTTTAATCAATGTATGCAGGACATTGGTTTGGATTTCCTGTGCAACGACTGGCAGGATCCGGGTGTAGAAGTAGATAAAAAAGAGTTTGTTGATAAGGAGCTTGCAAAGCAAGGCATTATTAACAATGCAGAAGGCCTGTTTCCCAACCGTCTATACGACTCAGCATACAATCTTCGCCACACATATAACCGCCGTTACAACTTCATGCCGTTGCACTATACCAAACACGATGTGCAATGGGGCTTTAAGCTGGATCTGACAGGTAACTACCGCCTGCTTGGGCGTGAACATGATTTCTTTGTCGGTTATACGTATAACAATGAAAAAATCCGTTCTGCCTATACGGAAATATATCAAAACCGTTATTTTGTCCGTCCTCAAGGTTATGCGGGTGCAGGCAGTTGCGGCATTCATCCCGATGGTCCGGAGCGTAATCCTTTAGAAAAAGGCATTGTCGAACCAGATTGGCATATTTATAACGAAAAAGGTAATAACAAGATCTATGTGCCGGAATGCAGTGGCGCGCATGTTACCAAATATACTCCCCGTTTGGATGCGGAGGGCAAGCCTGTCTGGACAGTCAACGACAATGGTGAGCGCGTAATGGTGCAAGATCCTGTTTACGAATTGGATGCAAATGGAAACAAAATACAGGAGCGGGATGAAGAGGGAAATTTGAAATGGGCAAACCAATATCTGAAAACGCCGCTGTGGAAAACTGTTCAGGTTGCAGATGATCATGTTCCGGCGTTATACAATTATTCGAAATACCTTAACACGAATAAAACACATTCTTTGACTTTCAGTACCCGCTTTAATGCAACCAACCGCCTACATCTCTTGGGCGGTATACACTATACGCGTTATGAAACCACACAAGCCAAAGAAATGCCTGTACGCTACGGCCAGCCTGCTACGGCATTCCAAACTGAGAGCAGTAACAAAATCGACAAAGAACACTACACCTCAAAAATGCAAAGTCATAGGTTCACGCCATATGCCGGCATTACCTACGACCTGACACCGCAACAAAGCCTGTATGCCAGCTATACTAAGATTTTTAAACAACAGGATAACGTTGATGTAACCAGCAAATCCGTTCTTCCACCACTCATCGGGACTAACTATGAAATAGGTTGGAAAGGGTCGTTCTTGCAAGGCCGTCTGAATGCTTCGCTTGCCTTGTTTGTCTTACAGCAGAAAAACCGTACCGTTGTCGATTTCGGATTTGTTCCCGATACTAGTCGTAACGGAGGTTCATTCCAAACCATCGCTAAACCTGTGGGTAAGGTTAAGAGCAGCGGTGCAGAACTTGAATTGGCTGGCGAATTGTCGGAAAACTGGCGTATTTTTGTTGGCTACACATATAACAAAAGTAAGTATAAAAATGCTGCAGAAGTCAATGCGGAGAGGTTGGAGAAAAACACGACTGCCGACCCGTATAACTTCAGTAACTTCACGCCGGTACATATGTTCCGCCTCGGTACAAGCTACCGCTTGCCTCAAACTAAATTGACCTTGGGTGGCGGAATATCCGCGCAAAGTCGCACAAGTAGCCTTTACAATATTCGCCAAGGGGGCTACGGACTTATAGATGGCTTTGTTCAATATGACTTCCACAAACACGGCAGAATCAGCCTGATAGGAACGAACCTGGCTGACAGGACGTATTTTGAAAACAACTACAACCGTACGCGAGGTCAAAACAATTTCTATGGCGAACCGCGGACAGTCAAATTGAAATTGGATTGGCATTTTTAGAGTGAATGGATCATTATTTGGTATGTAAACATTATTGGCTAAATTCCTGATAAAAGTATGGGTTGAATATCCTTCTTTTTTGAAAGCTGTTTCCTAACAATGGCTGAAGTTGATTCGATAGCCGGCGTATTTTCAAATATTCATTTGTTTCAAGTATTCAGCTTTGAAGGCCGTCTGAAACATTGCGTTCAGACGGCCTTTTTGTTTTCGGATAAAATACAGCAAACTTTAAATCAGCTGCCTTTTAAGATGACGCCCGAAACCCAAAAACAGCTCAAAATTACTGATGTTTCTGCCAAGAAGCTCGACAAGCTCAACCTCCATACTGCATGGGATTTGGTGTTGCACCTGCCGCTGCGTTACGAGGACGAGACGCACATTATGCCGATTAAGGATGCACCGATCGGGGTGCCGTGTCAGGTCGAGGGCGAAGTCATTCATCAGGAAGTGACATTTAAACCGCGCAAACAGCTGATTGTTCAAATCGCCGATGGTTCCGGCAGCATCCTTTTTCTGCGCTTCATCCACTTTTACGCCAGCCATCAGAAGCAGATGGCGGCCGGCAAACGCATTCGCGCCGTGGGTGAAATCAAACACGGGTTTTACGGCGACGAGATGATTCATCCCAAAATCCGCGATGCCGAGAGCAGCGGTTTGGCGGAAAGCCTCACGCCGATTTATCCGACCGTAAACGGCCTGAACCAGCCCACTTTGCGCCGCATCATTCAGACTGCGTTAGACGTTACGCCGCTGCACGACACGCTGCCCGATGCCTTATTAGGCCGTCTGAAACTGCCGCACCTCGCCGAAAGTCTGCGCCTTTTGCATTCGCCGCCGCCGAGTTTCACCATCCACCAGCTTTCCGACGGCGCGCTGCCCGCATGGCAGCGGCTCAAATTCGACGAACTTTTGGCGCAACAGCTTTCCATGCGGCTGGCGCGGCAGAAGCATGTCAGCGGTACGGCGGCGGCATTGGGCGGCGACGGCACGCTGACCCAAGCCCTGCGCCACGCCTTGCCGTTTGCCCTGACCGATGCCCAAGAAAGAGTCGTGTCCGAAATCCGCCGCGATATGGCGCAAACCCATCCCATGCACCGCCTTCTGCAAGGAGATGTCGGCAGCGGTAAAACCATCGTCGCCGCCTTGTCCGCGCTGACCGCCATCGAATCCGGCGCGCAGGCGGCTGTGATGGCGCCGACCGAAATCCTTGCCGAACAGCATTTCATCAAGTTCAAACAATGGCTCGAACCTTTAGGACTCGAAGTCGTTTGGCTCTCCGGCAGCCAGCGCAAAAAAGCCAAAGACGAAGCCAAAGCCAAACTGGCTGATGGCTCTGTCAAAATCGCCGTCGGCACGCACGCCCTGTTTTCAGACGACGTCGAGTTTCAAAATCTCGGCTTGGTGATTGTGGACGAACAGCACCGCTTCGGCGTCGCCCAACGCCTCGCCCTCAAAAACAAAGGGCGCGACGTCCACCAGTTGATGATGTCCGCCACGCCCATCCCGCGCACGCTCGCTATGAGTTTTTTCGCCGACTTGGACGTGTCCGTCATCGACGAATTGCCGCCCGGGCGCACCCCGATTAAAACCCGCCTCGTCAACAACGTCCGCCGCGCCGAAGTCGAAGGCTTCGTCCTCAACATCTGTCGCAAAGGGCAGCAGGCATACTGGGTCTGCCCGCTGATTGAAGAAAGCGAAACCCTGCAACTGCAAACCGCTACCGAAACCCTCGAGCAGCTTCAGACGGCCTTGCCCGAACTCCGCATCGGCTTAGTACATGGGCGCATGAAGGTCGCCGAAAAAGCCGAAGTTATGGCGGAATTTGCGGCAGGTCGTCTGAACGTATTGGTCGCCACCACCGTCATCGAAGTCGGCGTAGATGTGCCCAACGCCGCCCTGATGGTGATTGAACACGCCGAGCGCATGGGCTTGGCGCAGTTGCACCAATTACGCGGGCGGGTAGGGCGCGGCGCGGCAGAAAGTGTGTGCGTCCTCCTTTTTGCCGAACCCTTGAGCGAACTCGCCAAAGCACGGCTAAAAGTCATCTACGAACACACCGACGGCTTTGAAATCGCCCGCCAAGACCTCAACATCCGCGGCCCGGGCGAATTTCTCGGTGCGCGTCAAAGCGGCGTTCCCATGCTGCGTTTTGCCAACCTTGAAGAAGACTTACACCTTTTAGAACAAGCGCGCGAAATTGCCCCATTGTTGATCGAACAAAACCCTGAAATCGTCGAAGCGCATTTGGCAAGATGGCTTTCCAGTAGGGAAGGTTATTTGGGCGTATAAAATTTGCATGAAAAGAAAAAGGCCGTCTGAAAACAGACGGCCTTTAGTTTGGCTGGATAGGGGTTTAGAAACCTTGCGCCAACATGGCATCGGCAACTTTAACGAAACCGGCAATGTTCGCACCATTGACGTAGTTCACTTTGTCGCCGACTTTGCCGTATTTCAGGCAGGATTCGTGGATGTTGTGCATGATGTCAAACAGGCGTTGGTCGACTTCTTCACGAGTCCAAGACAGGCGGATGGCGTTTTGGCTCATTTCTAAACCTGAAGTCGCTACGCCGCCGGCGTTGGACGCTTTGCCTGGAGCGTAGAGGATGCCGGCTTTGATAAATTGTTCGACCGCGCCCAAAGTTGACGGCATGTTCGCACCTTCGGCAACCACATAGCAACCGTTTGCCAGCAGGATTTTGGCGGCATCTGCATCCAATTCGTTTTGAGTGGCGCAAGGCAGGGCGACTTCGGCTGCGATGTTCCACGGTTTTTGGTTTTCAAAGTATTGCAGGCCTTGTTCTTTGGCGTAGGTGGCGACGCGTTCGCGGCGTACTTCTTTCAGCTCGATCAAAGCGGCCAGTTGCGCTTCGGTCATACCGCTGTCAGGGAAGAGGACAAAACCGTTGGAATCGGAAACGGTCAATACTTTTGCACCCAGTTGGATGGCTTTTTCGGCTGCGTATTGCGCCACGTTGCCGGAGCCGGAAATCAACACGCGTTTACCTTCGATGCTGTCGTTGCGGGTTTCCAACATGGCTTGGGCGAAATACACGCAGCCGTAGCCGGTGGCTTCAGGACGAATCAGGCTGCCGCCCCATTCGAGGCCTTTGCCGGTCAGGACGGAAGCAAATTCGTTGCGGATTTTTTTGTATTGGCCGAACAGATAGCCGATTTCGCGGCCGCCTACGCCGATGTCGCCGGCAGGGACGTCGGTGTCGGCGCCGATGTGGCGGTAGAGTTCGGTCATAAAGGCTTGGCAGAAGCGCATTACTTCGGCATCGGATTTGCCTTTAGGGTCAAAGTCGGAACCGCCTTTGCCACCGCCCATAGGCAGGGTGGTCAGCGCGTTTTTGAAGACTTGTTCAAAAGCGAGGAATTTCAACACGCCCAAATCGACGGTCGGGTGGAAACGTAAACCGCCTTTGTAAGGGCCAATGGCGGAACTCATTTGAATGCGGTAACCACGGTTGACTTGGACTTGGCCTTTGTCGTCCATCCAAGTAACGCGGAACATAATCACGCGCTCCGGTTCAACAATACGCTCAAGCAGGCTTTGTTGGGTGTATTTCGGGTTTTTCGCCAAAAACGGGTCGAGGCTCATGAACACTTCTTCAACAGCTTGGTGGAAGGGTTCTTGGTTGGGGTTGCGTTGTTTAAGATTGGTAAACAGGGTGTTCAGGTCAGTCATTTTTCAACTCCTATTGAGTGAGATGTTTCAATATTTATGTTTTGAAATATAGCTGTAAAAATTTTACTTGCCAAGGAAAATTTTGCCTAGATTGTTGACATTATTTTTTTACCAATTTGTAAAAATGGAATTATATTTCAAATTTAATTAAAAATATTTAAATATATTTTCTTAAATATATTTTATTAAAAATAAAATGCTGAGTAATTAAACTAGAAAATGTTGAAAATTTTTTTGTAAAAATTTAATTCAGCTCATAAATTTGTGTAAATTAGCGCTAAATTGTCAACATTGTTAATGAGTGTACTACGCGAATATGGGGAAGGTTGCCCCATTGAAGACAGAGAGGCAGGCCGTCTGAAAATTCGGTACAATACACAAGAAATTCCCACAACACATACATCTAAGGAAACACATGAAAGCCTATCACGACCTTATGCGCCATGTTCTCGACAATGGTATCGACAAATCCGACCGTACCGGCACCGGCACGCGGTCTGTGTTCGGTTACCAAATGCGTTTTGATTTGAGTGAAGGTTTTCCGCTGTTAACCACCAAAAAACTGCATCTGCGTTCGATTATTCATGAGCTGCTTTGGTTTCTCAAAGGCGATACCAACATCAAATACCTGAAAGACAATAACGTTTCCATTTGGGACGAATGGGCGGACGAAAACGGCGATTTAGGCCCGGTTTACGGCTACCAATGGCGCAGCTGGCCCGCTCCCGACGGCCGCCATATCGACCAAATTGCCAATGTGGTGGAACAAATCAAGAAAAATCCCGACTCGCGCCGTCTGATTGTATCGGCATGGAATCCGGCTTTGGTCGACGAAATGGCCTTACCGCCTTGCCACGCGCTGTTTCAGTTTTACGTTGCCAACGGCAAGCTGTCTTGCCAGCTTTACCAACGCAGCGCCGATATCTTCCTTGGCGTACCGTTCAACATCGCCAGCTACGCATTGTTGACCATGATGATGGCGCAAGTATGCGGCTTGGAAGCCGGTGAGTTTATCCATACGTTTGGCGATGCGCATTTGTACAGCAACCATATCGAGCAGGCCCAACTGCAATTAAGCCGCAATTTCCGAAGCCTGCCGACCATGAAAATCAATCCTGAAGTCAAAGATTTGTTTGCCTTCAAATTTGAAGACTTCGAATTGGAAGGCTACGATCCGCATCCGCATATCAAAGCAGCCGTATCGGTGTAATTCAAGTTAAAAAACAAAAGGCCGTCTGAAACTTCAGACGGCCTTTTGTTTAGGCGGGTTTATTGACGTTTCGCGCCATAGCCACCGATTAAGTGTTCGGTTGCATCTTTATTTTTCAAGCCGTAAGTGCCGCCAATTTCTGCAGCATTGGGGCCGTAGAATTTGCCGTTCAGGTTGCCGCTTAACTTGTCATCGGCCGTGCTGACTTTACCGGAGAAGAGGTTGCCGTCTTTCCAGCTTGCCGTACCTTTGAAATCGTAGTTTTTATCTGCTTCGGATACGCGCTTACCATTTTCCAAAGTATGGAAGTGTGAGTTTGACGTTTCAAAACGGACACCTTTGAGGCCGAAATCAACGATAGCCATGACATTGGAAGTCAACTGACGATTGTTCTTGTCGGTAACCACATAGGCAGTGGAAATACCTTTGTAGGTGGCTGTACCTTTTGCAGGCAGGGTAGTGAAGACAGTTTCATCGCCCAAGCTTTGGTAGCCTTGGTATACATGTCCTTTAGGGTCGGTGTAATGTGCGAAGGTTTGATATGTCCAGCCGGCTGCGGAAGGATCATGCAACACAATTTTGGTGCCGTCATCAAAATTGATGACATAAACACCGTCGAATTGTTTATCAAAAACTAAGCCATTTTTATCGGTGCGGAAGTAGGCTAAATTATCGCTGTCAATTTTATTAAAGGTTGCCAGACTAGTGCGATGTTGCAGGCTTTTTTTGTATAAAGAGTCTAATTCTTCGATTTTAGCTTTAATTTCCTTTATTTTGTCATGATCAACTTGACCAGACTCTGAGTTTTGTTCTTTTTTTAGATTTTCTTCTTCAGCTTTTAACTTTTTATGAAGTTCAACAATACGTTCATCCAAAGTTGATTTGCCGTATGCGAATTCGGTATTTTTCTCTTTGCCCGTTTGTTCGCTGACATCAGTTTGAGTATTGCCTTTTGAATATACTTTGGCAATAACAGAAGCGTAGCTTGTCCATGTAGGTTGGGTTGCGTTGCCATCAGTGGTCTTGTTAAATAACACAACGCCGTCCATTTTGACTTCATCATTGCTGTTAAAGTCAATAGAACTGATCAGACCATTTTGGTTACGGTCTTGATTGTCTGTTTGGAACATTTTGCCTGCGGCATCTTTGCGGATTTGTACGTTAGGGTTGGATTGCTGTGCACCTTTGGAGGAGATGAAATGTGTGTGCAAAGGCTGGCTAACATTGGCCGGATCGATTGGAGCTTCATCGGTCAGTTTGGCGAGGTTGTCGGCACTGTTAGTAAGCGTAGTAGACGGAGCTTTCGGAGTGTTGGCATTGCTGTTATTGTTGGTAGGATTGCCATTGTTGCCAGCAGAGTTGCCGGTATTATTGGTAGGAGTCGCGCCGGTGCTTAAAGCAGATGAACCGCCGCCTCCGCCACCACCGCATGCGGACAAAATGGCTGCGCTGATGGCTGTAAAAACGATGGTTTTAAGTTTGGTTTGGATATTTGACATGAGATTCCCTGTATAGTTATTCGCTTGATGAAAAGGTCGGAGAGATCGTTTATCTGATTTTTAAACCTTTAATATCTGATAATAACCATAAATCATAAAAAAATAAACAGTTTGTTTGCATTTCTGTACAAAAATTAATCAAAGGGAAGGTGGTTGGGTGGATATTTTCTTAGTTAATTGTTTTATATGAATTTATTTTGAATATTTTAGTGAGTTCGATAGCTAGTCTGTTTCTTTTTAACAAACTTTTCAGACGGCCTTTTGAAGATAAAAAAGCAGTCGGACTTTCTGGATGCTTTTCTCTCAACGGATAAGCGTATTTCCGTTAAAATACGCCTTCTTTTCCGATTCGAAACATTGCCATGCGCCTGACCCACATCAAACTCTCCGGCTTCAAATCTTTTACCGACCCGACCACGATTCATGTGCCGGGGCAGCTTGTTGCGGTCATCGGGCCGAACGGCTGCGGAAAGTCGAATGTGATTGACGCGGTGCGCTGGGTGTTAGGCGAGGCTTCGGCGAAGCAGCTTCGCGGCGAGAGTATGCAGGACGTGATTTTTAACGGTGCGGCGACGCGCCGTCCTGCGCCGAGGGCTTCGGTGGAACTGGTGTTTGACAACAGCGACCACAGTTTGCAGGGGGCGTGGGGGCAGTATGCCGAGGTGAGCATCAAGCGACAGCTAACGCGTCAGGGAGAATCGACTTATTTCATCAACAATCAGACCGTGCGCCGCCGCGACATTACTGATTTGTTTCTGGGTACGGGCGTGGGCGCGCGCGGTTATGCTGTCATCGAGCAGGGGATGATTTCACGCATCATCGAAGCGCGGCCGGAGGAGTTGCGCGCCTATATCGAGGAGGCGGCGGGCGTGTCCAAATATAAGGAACGCCGTAAGGAGACGGAAGGCCGTCTGAAAGGCACACGCGAGCATTTACAGCGTTTGGGCGATTTGCAGAACGAGTTGGCGCGTCAGGTGGAAAAGCTCGAGAAACAGGCGGAAACCGCCGAACGCTACAAATCCCTGACCGCGCAGTTGAACCAGCAACAGGATTTGCTCGATTACGCCCAATGGCAGCAATCGCTTGCCGCTGCCGACAAAGCGACCGCGCAGCATCAGTCTTTGCAGGCGCAGCAGGACGAAACCGCCGCGCAGGTTCAGGCATTAAACGACGAAGTACACACCTTGCAGACCGCTGAACAGTCGCAGCAGCAGGCGGTACACGAATTGAGCAACAAACGCGGCGTGTTGCGCGAGCAGATTGCCCGTTTGGAAGAACAAATCCGCCATCAGCAAAACCTGCATCAACGCATCGAACGCGACAAACAAGCGGCACAGGCGCAGATTCAGCGCATCCATCAGGAGCAGCAGCAAATCCGCGTGCAGCTTGAAGAAAACGAGTTGCAGGCGGAAGAAAAGCAAACCGAATTGGCAGAGTGGGCGATGCAGGTTGCCGAACACGAAGAGCGTCTGCCCGAATTGGAAGAAGCCCAAGCCACGCTCAACGCCGCCTTCCAAACCCAGCAGGACGAGGCAAACCGCATCCGTCGCGAGTTGGCGTTGAAGCAGCAGCAGCTTGCCCATGCCGAACAAACCGTTGCCAAGCACGAAGAGCGCAAAGGTCGTCTGAAACAGGAAAACCAAGCCCTGAACCTGCCCGACGAAGCGGAAACCGCCGCCGCGCAGGAAGCCGCCGCCTTGTTGCAAAGCCAGCAAGAGCATTACGAAGAACAAATCATTGCCGCCGAAGAAGCCTTACACGCCGCACGTGAGGCGTTTCAGACGGCCTCAAACCGCTTCCAAAGCCTGAAGCAGCAACACATCACCTTGCAGGCGCAGCAGCAGGCGTTGTCGCAAATCCTGTCGCAACAGCAGGAAGCCGCCGACTTCTGGCAGGCAACCGACCACGCCGCCGCGCCGCAACTGTGGCAACACATTACCGCGCCCGCCGAGTGGCAGCACGCCTTGTCCGTCATCCTTGCCGAACGCCTGCACGCTCGCGCCGTGCCGCACGGCTTCGTTCCCCCTACGCCTTTGCCGCAGGGACAGGCGGCATGGCTTTCAGACGACCTTTCCGGCGGCATCAAAAAATCCCTACCCGTACAAGCACTGTTGAACCAAATCCAAGCGCAGCCGCCGTTTCAGACGGCATTGCACCACTGGCTCGACGGCGTATTGTGCGCGCCCGATTTGAGCTACGCCCTCGCGAATCAAAGCGATTTGGGCACGCATCAAATCTGGCTCACGCCCGAAGGTCATCAGATTGATAAAGTCAGCGTCCTGCTCTATGCTAAACCTGAGCAGGAAAGCCTGATTGCCCAAAAAGCACGCCTTGACGGCATCGTGTCCGAATTGGACAACCTCGCCCCCGAACTCTCCGCCGCTGAAGCCGCGTTCAAACAGACGGAGGCCGCCGTGCGCTCGTCCGAAGTGCAGCACAAAAACCTGATGCAGCAGCAACAGCAGCACACGCGCCAATACAGCCAAGCGCAGCAACGCGCCGCCGAACTTCTGGCGCGTACCAACCAAGGGCAAATCCGCCGCGAACACATCGAGCGCGAACTGGCGCAGTTGGCGGAAGAGCAGACCGTGTTGCAACACACGTCCGACGGGCTTTCAGACGACATCGCTACTTTGCAGGAAGCCGCCGCCGAACTCGAACACCAACAGCAAACCACCGCGCACAGCCGCCAGGAGCAGCAAGGTTGTCTGAAACAGGCGCAGCTTGCCCTGTTGGAAGCCAACCGCCAATACGGGCTGGCCGAAGTCGCCGTCCACAAGCTCAACCAGCAAAAACAAAACTACCAGCAGCAAATCGCCCGGCTCGAACAGCAAACCCTGGACTGGCAGGAACGCCAGCAAGAGCTTGCCCTCGCCTATGAAACCGAGTTCCAAAACGACGAGCAGCACATCAAGCTCGACGAGCTGACCGAAGCCGTACACACGCTGGACGAAGAATACATCGCCGTACAGGAAAAACTCGCGCAGATTCAGGAGCAGGGCAGGGAACAATACGCCCGCGTACAAACCCTGCAAACCAAGCTGCCGCAGCTTCAGGCCGCCACCCAAACCGCCCTGTTGCAGCAGCAGGAAGCCCTGATTAACGCCAAACGCTACCATCAAAACCTGACCGAACGCGCCGCCGATTTGGATGCGCTCGAAGCGTTGGCGAAAGAATCGCCGAAAGTGTTGAACAGCAGCATCGGCAGCCTCACCCAGCAAATCGAAGCCCTCGGCGCTGTCAACCTCGCCGCCCTGCAAGAACTCGAAGAAGCGCGCGAACGCGACGGCTACTACCGCAGCCAGAGCGAAGACGTGCAGGCAGCCATCACCCTTTTGGAAGAAGCCATCACCCAAATCGACGACAAAACCAAAGCGCGTTTCAAAGAAACCTTCGACGCCGTCAACGGCAAAGTCCAAACCTTCTTCCCGACCCTGTTCGGCGGCGGCGAAGCCACCCTCAAAATGATAGGCGACGACCTCCTGACCGCCGGCGTGTCCATCATGGCGCGTCCGCCCGGCAAGAAAAACAGCACCATCCACCTCCTCTCCGGCGGCGAAAAAGCCCTCACCGCCATGAGCCTCGTGTTCGCCCTGTTCAGCCTCAACCCCGCCCCCTTCTGCCTTCTGGACGAAGTCGACGCCCCGCTGGACGACGCCAACACCTCGCGTTTCTGCAACCTGGTCAAAGAAATGTCGGCGCAAACCCAGTTCCTCTACATCTCCCACAACCGCCTGACCATGGAAATGGCAGAGCAGCTCGTAGGCGTAACCATGCAGGAAAAAGGCGTATCGCGCATCGTCGCCGTGGACATCAAACAGGCGTTGGAAATGGCGGAGCCGAATTGAGGTAAGAACAAAGGCTGACGATTGAGAAATTCTGATAGCTAGTTACACAATTAAGTGAGCCTGAATGGGGAGAACTTTAATTTTTCCTTAAAGCAATAAAAAGGTCGTCTGAAAACTTTTGGTATAGTTTTCAGACGACCTTTTTATTCACTTCCACTCTAAAACTGTTTGGAAATATCGATAAACAAACGATGCTGGTTTTGACGGTAATAAAAATGATTGCTGTGGACATGTGTCCAACCCCAGTTCAGGCGTGGAGTAAAGCCTTTCCAGGACAACTTTTTATGACCCACTGATAAATGGACGTAGGTTTCACGGTCATTTCGTTTGATATTGAAAATATCTTCTGCCTGATAGCGGCGGTACTGTACAGTGGTATTGAGTGAAGTAACAAGCTTGCCTGACTTGCCCCATGTTTTTGTCCAGCCTGCACGCAGATTTTCATATTTATAGGCATCAGAACGGTCATGCGCACTGTTGTATCCTTTGCCCACGCCAAATACGAAATATTCACCACTCTTACGATAATAGAGGGTTGATATAGAGGCAATATGGTTTGCACCGTTTAAGAATTTTCTTTCTTTATGTTTACGGTAGCCGGACTGCCATGCGCCGAATACTTGCCATTTGGGCGATAACACACGTGAATAGCGCAAAATACCGCCTGATGTATTGGAGTAGGGCTCTGTACCATACCAGCGCTTTTCATAAAATGGCGATAAGGAGACTTCCTGAGTATGATTCCGCCAGCCGGCACCGGTTTCAGCACGCACAGTTAAATCATCATAATCATGCGCATCCCAATAAAATTTGCCACCGGCAGAAAGGTTTTTTTTCCAGACCCAATATCCATTGAGCGGAGTATTTTTTTGTGCAGAAACATCGTAGGCAATACCGTTTGCTGTACGAGGTGCTTCAAACTCAAAACCTCCGTACACACGTTCGCGCGGTGTTCGGGCAATATTATTGTCGCGAACGTAGGAAATGTTACCGTCAAAATTCCAAGATTTATCTTTCTTCAGAAATTTATCAAATTCATTCAAGTATTGCAGTGTTGGTTCAGGTAGGTCGGGAGTTTTGCGGACTTCCTGTAACTCTTTTGCTGCGTCACGCATTTTTCCGTCTTGTGAAAGGGTTAATGCCAATTGTAGGCGTACAGGAGAGTAGTCAGGATGATTGGCAAGGATATTCCGCAAATCCTGTTCTGCTGCTTTGTACTTTCCATCTGCACGGGAAAGAATCGCACCTGCATAGGAAGCCATGGTTTCGTCGTGTCCGGTCATGCGACGATAGAGTGGCAATAGGAAACGGATGTTGTCAATATTTTGGCGTGCAAGGGCGGTATCCATTGCATCGGTTAAGATTTCAGGTTGTTGGAGCAATTCTTCTGATGACATGGAAATTTGTTGTTGCTCAACCTGATTGTCTTCTTGCAGAGTTTGTTTTTCAGCCTGGCGGATTTGATTATGGTTTAGATCGGGCTGAATTTCATCGTGTGGTGTGGGCGCAGCTGAGGCATAGTGTACCGCAGCGCATAAAATTAAAGCCAAAGTTGGATAGCGCATATTTTTTATTTCGTTTTGGGGCGTTTGAACATGGTAAAAATTCTTTCAGACGGCCTCTTGGTAAAACAAACCGCCCGGCAGATGCCGGACGGTTGAAAACGGCAGATTATTGTTTTTTCGCGCCGAAAGAGCCTTGGTAAACACCACCATCATGCTCAGCACTAAAGACACCGCCTAGTTCTGCAGCTTTAGGGCCAAAGAAATTCCCCTTCATACGGATACCGTCTTGCTCGCCGCTGAAGGATGAGCCGGAAATTTTACCGGAAACAGGAATATCATTTACATAACCAATCAGGCCTGAGATGGTTTTACGACCGAAATCAACATTAAATTTAGATGTGCTTGTTGTATAAGCTGCACCTTGAAGCAGAATGGCATCACCGACATAAGATGCTTTACCAGAAGTTGGCATAGCATCTGCACCACTAGTTGGCGTAATATTACCAATAGCAAAAGAATCATGATGAAGTGTTGGTTGATAAGTAGGGCTAATAATGCCGACAGTTTGTGCACCGAATTGAACATGGCTGTATTTACGTCCGCTCAAGACAGTTTGACGGGTAGACATTTTATCTTCGGTAGGAGCAGTTTCTCTATAGAAGATAAATGCTGCATTGGCTTTTGATAAATCAATTTTACGGCCGTCAATGGTAACACTAGCATTCATCTTGCCTTGAGGAGTAACGTATTTTGCAGTGTTATAGGATGCATTTGTTGAAGTCATTGCATTACCGCCAACAGCTGTGCTAGGTGTTGGTTGAGACGGAGTGGTCGGTTTAGCCGGAGTTACAGGATTAGCTGGTTTAGTCGGAGTAGTCGGTTTAGTCGGAGTCACAGGAGTGGTCGGTTTAGCCGGAGTCACAGGAGTGGTCGGTTTAGCCGGAGTCACAGGAGTGGTCGGTTTAGCCGGAGTCACAGGAGTGGTCGGTTTAGCCGGAGTTTCAGGAGTGGTCGGTTTAGCCGGAGTTTCAGGAGTGGTCGGTTTAGCCGGAGTTTCAGGAGTGGTCGGTTTAGCCGGAGTTTCAGGAGTAGTTGGTTTAGCTGGAGTTGTAGGTTTAGAAGGAGTAATCGTATTAGAAGGGTTGATATCTGGACCGCTCTCACCATTGCTACTACATGCAGTTACCGCGAACAAAGCGGCGCAAACCAAAGCTGTCGTTTTGATTTTTGTATTCATAAGTTTGAATCCTTAAGTATTTGAATATCGGTTAAATCTGGTTAATGACTTTTACGGTCAAAAAAAATTCTACAACAAATACATACATAAACAAACAGATAAGATAGAAAGTGTAGGAGGAAACTATTAGGGTAATAATGAAATTTAAATATTTCTTTTATGAAATCAAGATATTATGTATTTTGATATTTTTGAATATTTTTTTGATGTTGTAGGAAAGATACAATATATAAAACAAAATGTTATCAAAAATTAAGAGGAATTAAGTCAGGGTAATATGTATAGTCTTACGTAATAGCGTGTCAAATGCTTTTATTTAATAAACTGTTAACAAACTGTTTAGAGTGTGCCTCAAGTTTGTTTATATTTTTTCAGAGATAAATTAAGTCTTTGAAAATATTCTGTTAAATTTGAAAGGGCTATATTTTAATCAGATTCAAATTGGGTATATTTGATTGCATCAATAAATCTATTTTATTGACGATTAAAATATGGAGTATTTGAGTAGTTTGGATTTGTTTTATACATGGTGCTTATTTCTATCTGGATGGATAGCGTCAGAGAAGCATATTTTGAACATGGCAAATTGAAGTGTTTTTATTTTCAATGAAAAACTGCCTTCGTGCATTAAATATGCAGAAGGCAGTTTTTTAACGTTGGCTTGCTATATTTGAAATTTTGATAAAAAGGTTTTGATATAAAAGGATTTTAATCTGATATAAATATTATTATTGTTTCGACGCATCATCTTTGGTGCGTTGAGGCTGCCCCGAGCGTTGGTTGCTGCCGTTGACGGCATCGCGCCATGCTTTGCGTTCGGCTTCGATTTTGGCGGCTACTTCGTGAACCATAGTTTCTTGTTTTTTGACGGCTGGCTCTTCCGGTTTGTTATCGGAAAAGTGGAGGCCGTACCACAAGGCGGCGAAAATGCTGCAGACGAAGATAACGGCAATCAGGCCGATGATGGCCTGTTTGCCTGCGAGGGGTTTTTCGGGGGGAGGGACGAGGACATCGAAGCAGTCGGCGCAATCGAGGGCGAAGCAGACGTTTTCGGCTTCTTTGCGGCCGCGTCGGCCTTCTGTGATGTTGAAGGAGATGTGTTGCCCTTCGGCCGGAAGGCGGGTAAGGGTGGTGAAGGCGGCAAGGGCAAGAAAGATTTCTTGGCCTGTATCTTCTATGGTAGCGGCTCCGAAGCCGCGCTTGTTGTTCCAGCGAGTAATCGTTCCGTAATAGCGCATAATGTATGTAGGGATATTATTATAGGTAACAGTTTTTTCTTTGACTGATTTTAAATCAAAAAGTTTAGTTATTGTCTTAATTTTACACTAGATTTGTCTTGTTGGAAGTGGGCAGGCCGTCTGAAGGATTTCAGACGGCCTGTATGGTTTATGCCTACTTATTAAGCACTTTTTGGAAGGTGTCGATCAGGTGTTGCGCAATGGCACGGCTGCCGAATTGTTGCAGGCAATCTTGGCGCAAGCGGACGGGATCGTATTGTGCATGGTTTTCGTAGAGGGTGAGCAATGCTTTGGTCAGTTCCGGTATGTTTTCGATTGGCACCAGCAGGCCGTTGTCGGATGTGACGATGGATTCGGGGCCGCCGCAACGTGTGGCGATAACGGGCAAACCTTGTGCCAGTGCTTCGATATAGACGACGCCGAAGGTCTCGGTACGGCTGGCGAGGACGAATGCGTTGCTGTGGCGCATGAGATCTAAGGTTTGGTCGGTGGTTAATGCGCCGGTAAAGGTAACGGCGTGATTGATGCCCAAGTCGCTTGCCAGTTGTTTCAGACGGCCTTCTTCTGCGCCACCGCCGCCGATTTTGAGTTTGAGCTGCGGATAGGTTTTGAGTGCTTCGGCAAAAGCAGGCAGGAGCAGGTCGTGGCCTTTGAGGTGGCGCAGATGGGAGACGCTGCAGAAGGTGAAGTCTTGATTGTTTTTTTCGGGGAACTCGAAATCCTGTTCAAAATTGCCGCCCAGCATATTGGGCAGGTATTGCCAGTCTGTACCGGCGTAGGTTTTTTCGAGAATGCGGCAGAAATCACGGCTGACTGCGAACCGGGCGGCGCTGTGGCGCACGGCTTCGTGCATGGACGGCCATTGGTTTTTGCGGACAAGGCCGCGTGAAATGGCGCTACTGTGTTCGGTAATCACATAGGGAATGCCGTATTTTTTGAAGATGGCGCAGGCCAAAATGCCGGCATAGTTGACGCAATGGGCGTGAATTACGTCGGGTTTACCGTTGTCGGCGATATAGGCTTCAAAAGCTTTCATGCCTGCATTAACCCAGCGGATGCGGTCGATATCGACAACCGGGCAGCGCGGGAAGAAATACATGCTGTCGTAGGCGTAAGTGTTGAGTCCGCCTTGCTGATGGCGACGCAGGCCGTAGAAGCGCGAGAAGATGGTTTTCGGCTGGCTTCTCAAGTAGCGGAACATGGGTACGACCATGCCGATTTTCATGCCTTCGCGTTGCAGGGCTTGGGCTTGGAGGCGGAAAAAGATTCCGTCCACGTCGGTTTCGGAAGAAGGATACCAAGAGGGGATAACGACAATATGCATGATGTGTTTTTTATAGAAGTAGATAACGGCGAGGCCGTCTGAAAAGAAAAGATATCTTTCAGACGGCCTTTTGTCTATTTAGTTCAATCAGTTGCCGGCAACCGTCATTTTGGAAACCAAGATGGAGCCGATTTGGTTGGACGAACGGCGTAATGCGTCGTCTGCCACGCCGGTGATGTCGCGGTACATATCCTGCAACCGTCCGGCAATGGTGATTTCCTGAACCGGATAGGCAATGACGCCGTTTTCCACCCAAAAACCGGCCGCGCCGCGCGAGTAGTCACCGGTAATGCCGTTGACGCCTTGTCCCATCAATTCGGTAACCAGCAAACCTGTTCCCATTTCTTTCAACAGGTCAGCCTGCGTGGCATGTGTGTGGTTCAGATACAGATTGTGCGCGCCGCCGGCGTTGCCCGTTGTCTGCATGCCGAGTTTTTTCGCGCTGTAACTGCTGAGGAAATAGCCTTCGACTATGCCGTCTTTCACCACGAAACGCGGCTGCGTGGCCACGCCCTCGGCATCAAAATAAGTGCTGCGGAACGAGCGCAGGATATGCGGTTCTTCACGCAGACTCAGAAATTCGGGCAGCACTTGTTTGCCGATGCTGTCAATCAGGAAGCTGCTTTGACGGTAGAGCGCGCCGCCGCTGAGTGCGCCGATAAGGTGGCCGATTAAACCGACGGCGACAGTGGTGTCAAACAGTACGGGATAGCTGCCGGTCGGAACGCTGCGGCTGTTCAGACGGCGTAAAGTCCGTTCGGCTGCGGTTTCGCCGATGAGTTCGGGCGCGTCCATGTCTTCGTGACGGCAGGAAGAATCATACCAATAGTCGCGCTGCATGCCGTGTTCGTCGCTGGCGACCACGCTGCAAGAAATGCTG
The DNA here is from genome assembly GCF_041433145.1 of Neisseria sp. 27098_8_158. Classification (NCBI taxonomy): domain Bacteria; kingdom Pseudomonadati; phylum Pseudomonadota; class Betaproteobacteria; order Neisseriales; family Neisseriaceae; genus Neisseria; species Neisseria sp. 27098_8_158. Next base: position 940,997 of record NZ_JAPWAZ010000001.1, on the reverse strand, counting down.
TGGTGCGTGCTTTGCTGGTGTGCGGCAAAGCCGTGGGTGTTGCCGTAGACGTATTGGTAATGGCCGGTATGAACCGATGCGCCTTCGGAATTTTCAATGCGTTTGTCCGTTGACAGCGCGGCCTGTTCGCATTGCTTGGCCAAATCAATGGCGGATTCGGTACTCAAATCCCATTCGTGGTAGCGGTCGAGGTCGCCGATATAGGTTGCCATCAAGGCAGCATCGGCAAGGCCAGAGCAATCGTCTTCGGCGGTATAGCGTGCAATATCGATGGCAGCTTTGACCGTATCTTGCAGGGCGCGTTCGGAGAAGTCGGCCGTACTGGCGCGGCCTTTGCGTTGGCCGACATAGACCGTAATGTCTAGAGATTTATCTTGTTGGAACTCGATTTGTTCGATTTCGCCCAAGCGCACGCTGACGCTTTGGCCGAGCGACTCGCTGAAATCGGCTTCGGCCGAGGTGGCGCCGGATTGTTTGGCCAAATCCAGCGTGTGTCCGCACAAGCGCAACAGCTCGTCCGGTGTGTGGTTAAACAGCATAAAAAGGTTTCCTGACAGGGTTTTGCGGCATTTTAACCGTTTCAGACGGCCTCTGCAAAAATCGCACGGAAAGGCCGTCTGAAAACTGATAAAATAGGCAGATTCAGAAAATCAGGGAAACACAATGTTTGAACAAGAAGACGAATGGGTCAGCAAAACCCAAATGAAAAAGCAGATGAACGATTTGCAGGCTTTGGGTATGGAATTGACCAAGCTTTCCAGCGATACGCTGAAAAAAATCGGCTTGGACGAAGAGCTGTTCGAGGCCATCGTTACCTATAAAAAAATCACGTCCAACAGCGCACTCAAACGCCAAGCCCAATTTATCGGCCGCCTGATGCGCGATACCGACCCTGCGCCCATCGAAGCCTATTTGGCCAAACTGCGCGGCGACAATACGGCACACAATGCCTTTTTGCAACGCGTCGAGCAGGTGCGTACTCGACTGTTGGCAGACGATGGCGCGATTACCCAATTTATGGCCGATTTTCCGCAAGCCGATGCCGGCAAATTGCGTACCTTGATCCGCAACACCAAAAAAGAGCAGGAACAAAACAAACCGCCGAAAAACTTCCGCGCGCTGTTCCAAGAAATTAAAGCAGTGATGGAGGCCGGTCAATCCGATGCTTCAGAAGAAGGGCAGGATTGGGAAGAATAAACCCTTAAGGCCGTCTGAAAACGGATTGCGGTTTTCAGACGGCCTGTATCGTAATGCCGAAGGAGGATGACCATGAAATTTCGCCGCTTTGTACCTGCCTTGTTAATTAGTGCACTAACCCTGAATGGTTGTACTGTCTTTCTTTGGGGAGAGAACAACCCGTTCCATAAAACCACAACCGAAAAAACCGTTGCCAAAGACAATATTCAAGCATTTGGCGTGGTTGCCAAAGACAATACGCAATTGGAAACAGGCAGCTTGGTCATGATGGGCAAAAAATATTGGTTTGTTGTTAATCCTAGAGATTCGGCCAAGTTGAAGGTGGTCTTGGATGTTAAATTGGACAAACAGTTTCAAATGGTTCAGCAAAACCCAAGATATGCGTATAAGGCTTTGCCGGTCGAATTGAAATCCCCTGAATCGCAAACTTTCCGCTCAAAATTCTGTCTGCGTTACGATACTCAAAAAGCTGCCGAGATTGCCAAGTTGAAACAGCTGGCGTTCAAGCCGGTCGAACTCGATGACAAAACTGTCTACACGCGGTGTATTTCTACCGAAGGTCATTATTACGCAACGCCGAAAAATGTTGCCGAAGACCGCCGTTTTGACACTGCCGTTCCTGTCAGAATTTATTATACGGAAACCAAAAAAAGCACCGACGTTCAGAAGTTGACGGAGAATATTCTGCAAACACCATTCACATTGGCTTTGGATGCAGTCGGCGCAGTGATAGCAGTCCCCTATGTCGTAGTCAGTGAAATTATCGATGCTTCACGCAAATAATATCCCAGGCCGTCTGAAAACGGATTGCAGGTTTCAGACGGCCTGGCCCTTAAAATAAACGCTTCAAAAATATTAATTTTCTCTCTATTTAATCCCACACACTATGTCCGTCAAAATCCAAACACGTTCCATTAATCCGACAGTTTTTAACGACTTGCTCACTGCCGGTACCGATCCTTTGATTGCGCGGCTGTGTGCTGCGCGTGATGTGCAAAGTCCGGCCGAGTTGGACGACAAGCTTGCTGCGCTTTTGCCGTATCAAACGCTGACAAACTGCGAAGCCGCCGCCGGACGTTTGGCGGATGCGATTGAGCGTCAGGAAAAAATCCTGATTGTCGCCGACTACGATGCCGACGGTGCGACGGCGTGTTCCGTCGGTATGAGCGGTTTGGCGGCGATGGGGGCGAAAGTGGATTTTCTCGTGCCCAACCGCTTCGAACACGGCTACGGCTTGACGCCCGAGCTTGCCGAAATCGCCGCCGCGCAAGGCGTGGATTTGCTGATTACGGTCGATAACGGCATCGCCAGCATTGCAGGCGTGGCGCGTGCGCAGGAATTGGGTTTGGATGTGATTGTGACCGACCACCATCTGCCTGCCGAGACCGTGCCCGACTGCATCATCGTCAATCCGAACCAAAAAGGCTGCGGTTTCCAAAGCAAAAGCTTGGCGGGCGTGGGCGTGATTTTTTATGTATTGATGGCTTTGCGTGCCGAACTGCGCCGCCGCAATTATTTTTCAGACGGCCTAAAAGAGCCGAATCTGGGCAACCTTTTGGATTTGGTCGCACTCGGCACTGTCGCCGATGTCGTCACTCTGGACCACAACAACCGTATCCTCGTGTCTCAAGGTTTGAAACGGATGCGTTTGGGCAAAATGCGCCCGGGTATCCGCGCCTTGTTTGAAGTGGCGCGACGGGATTGGCGCAAGGCTCAGCCGTTTGATATGGGCTTTGCGTTGGGGCCGCGCATCAATGCGGCCGGACGGCTGGACGATATGTCGGTCGGTATTGCCTGTCTGTTGGCGCGAGATGATGCCGAGGCGCAGGAACTGGCGGCGCAGTTAAACAACCTCAATATCGAGCGCCGCGAAATCGAGCAATCCATGCTACAAGACGCGCTGAATGATTTTCCTGAAACCCTGCCTTCAGGGCAGACGACTTTGGTGGCGTATCGCGACGACTTCCATCAAGGCGTGGTCGGCATCGTTGCCAGCCGCCTCAAAGACCGTTTTTATCGTCCGACCATCGTGTTTGCGCCTGCCGACAACGGCGAAGTGCGCGGTTCGGGACGCTCCATTCCCAATCTGCACCTGCGCGATGCTTTGGACTTGGTGTCCAAACGCCATCCCGATTTGATTTTGAAATTCGGCGGACACGCGATGGCGGCGGGTTTGAGCATACTTGAACACAATATTCCCGCGTTTCAGACGGCATTTGAAGAAGCCGTGCGTGAGATGGTGTGCGAAGACGATTTGTCGCAAACCTTCATCACCGACGGCAGCCTGCCTGCACGCGACATTACGCTGGAACAGGCGCAAAACCTTGCTAAACACGTTTGGGGGCAGGGCTTCGCGCCACCGAGTTTTACCGACGAATTTCACGTCATCCGCCAGCAACCTTTGGGCGCAGAAGGCAAACATAAAAAAGTCTGGCTACAAAAAGACGGCTACGAATTTGAAGCCATGTTTTGGCGTTGCAGCGAAGACATTCCCGAATACATCCGCACGGTGTACCGCCCCGTAGCCAACGAATGGCGGAACAATCTCGAATTGCAGCTTTATATCGACTACTGGGAAGCCGCGTAAGTAAAGGCCGTCTGAAAAATGAAGAAACAAAAACCTTGGCTCGGCTTTTCATTGGCGCTGCTTGCCACCATGACTTGGGGTTCGCTGCCGGTTATCGCACAACAGGCCTTAAAAGCCGTCGATGCGCCCACGCTGGTGTGGATACGCTTTTTAGTGGCGTCGCTGGTGTTGTTTGCGTTGTTGGGGCTGACCGACAAGCTGCCGAGGCCGTCTGAATTTTCCAAGCAAACCTTATTTTTATTGTTGCTGGGCATTATCGGCATTTCCGCCAACTTCGTTCTCGTTGCCATGGGTTTGCACTATATTTCTCCGACAACCACGCAGGTGTTGTGGCAGCTTTCTCCCTTTACCATGATTTTGGTCGGCGTTGGCGTGTTTAAAGAAGCCTTTACGCACTGGCAAAAAATTGGCTTGATGCTTTTGCTGACGGGTTTGGTCATGTTTTTCAACGACAAATTCGGCGAACTTTTCAGCTTGGGTAGCTACGCGGTCGGCGTGATGATGGCGGCTTCGGGCAGCATGATTTGGGTGTGTTACGGTGTGGCGCAAAAACTTTTGTCCAAACATTTCAATTCGCAACAAATCCTGCTCATGATTTATTTTTGCAGCAGCTTTGTTTTCCTGCCATTTGCCGAACCGTCTCAAATCGCCCATATCGGCAATCCGTTTTTATGGGGCTGCTTTATCTATTGCTGCCTGAACACGCTGATCGGCTACGGTTCATTCGGCGAAGCTCTCAACCATTGGGACGCTTCAAAAGTCAGTATCGTCACCACATTGATTCCCGTATTCACCATGATATTTTCCACCATCGGCCATCATCTCGCCCCCGATTATTTTGCCGCTTCGGATATGAATATCGTCAGCTATGTGGGTGCCATGGTGGTTGTGGCCGGGGCATTGCTGGCTGTGGCCGGAGAGAAAGTGATGGAGCTTTTTTTGAGAAAGATATAAAGCATTTATTGCGAAACAGAATAAAGCAAGGCCGTCTGAAACAGGTTTCAGACGGCCTTTATATTTTCTAAATCAGATTAATGTGAATCGCCGAATCAATAGAAGCCTTCGCGTTCTTCACGGGTGCTGATGTAGATGTTTTTCACTTGGGTGTAGGCGGCGAGCATCATTTTGTGGGTTTCTCGGCCGATACCTGAAGTTTTGTAGCCGCCAAACGGCGCGCCGGCAGGCAGGCGGTTGTAGCAGTTTACCCAAACGCGGCCGGTTTCCAATGCGTTGGAAACGCGCAGGCAGCGGTTGATGTCGGTACTCCAAACTGCGCCGCCCAAGCCGTATTCGCTGTCGTTGGCCATTTTGATGACTTCTTCTTCGGTTTTGAATTTAATCACGGTGGCAACCGGGCCGAAGATTTCTTCTTGGGAAACACGGGCTTCGTTGCTGGCCTCAATCAAAGTCGGTTCGACAAATTCGCCTTTGCCCAATTCGCCTTCGATTTTTTTACCGCCGGTAATGATGCGGCAGCCTTCTTGTTCGCCGATTTTGACGTATTTCAAAATGGTCTCGAGTTGACCGGCATTGACTTGAGAACCCATTTGGGTGTCGTCTTCCCAAGGCAGGCCGACTTTGATTTTTTTGAATTCTTCAGCCAAAGCATTGACGAATTTGTCGTAAATGCCTTCTTGTACAAAAATGCGCGAACCGGCGCAGCACACTTGGCCTTGGTTGAACAAAATACCTTTTTGCGCGCCTTCGAGGGCTTTGTCGAAAGGCATATCGTCGAAGAAGATGTTGGCAGATTTGCCGCCCAATTCCAAAGTGGACGGAATCAGTAATTCAGCAGCAGCGATGCCGACGCGGCGGCCGACTTCGGTTGAGCCGGTAAAGGCCAGTTTGTTGAAGCCTTTGTGGTGCAGCATGTATTCGCCGGATTTGGAACCGCGGCCGGTAATCACGTTCAACACGCCTTTAGGCAGCAAGTGGTTGATTTTTTGAGCGAGGGACAACAGGCTCAATGAAGTGCTGGAAGAAGGGTGGATGACGATGGTACAACCTGCGGCCAATGCCGGAGCGATTTTCCATGCGGCCATCAAGAATGGGAAGTTCCAAGGAATGATTTGGCCGACAACGCCGATCGGTTCGCGCAAAACGATGGACAGGTCTTCGGCGTCAAGCTGGGTCGCAGTGCCTTCTTCGCCGCGGATCACGCTGGCGAAATAGCGGAAATGGTCGGAAGCCAAAGGCACGTCGGCGGCACGGGTTTCGCGGATCGGTTTGCCGTTGTCCAAGGTTTCTTGCAGGGCAAACAATTCGGCGTTTTCATCAATCACATCGGCGATTTTGTTCAAAATGGCCGCGCGTTCGGCAGTCGTGGTTTTGCGCCATGTTTTGAATGCTTCTTGTGCAGCGGCTACGGCAGCATCGACATCAGCATCGGTTGCGTCTGTGAACTTGGCCAACTCATCGCCATTGGCAGGGTTGTAAGAGGATAAAAGTTTGCCTTCGCTACCTTTCGTCCATTCGCCGTTGATTAAAAGACCATATTCTTTATCAAACACATTTAAATCTTTTGCCATAATGCTGTCTCCTTAATGAATGGGAATAGGTGGTTCAACACCATGAAAGCAGCTTATGCTTTTTTCTTTTTAAGTTCAAGTACTAAAAATGAGAATGTTCTTAAAATTTACATTTGCAATGTTGTTTCATGTAGCAGGCCGTCTGAAAAATTAAGGATTTGATTGAAATGAAAGTGCATTTGTTAATATATTTAAAGATTCAGGCGGCCTGAATAGGATTTGTTATGGTATAACATCATAACTCGTTGTTTTGAAAAAGATTATGGGTTGACGGCTTAGGGTATGGGGAGTATTCTCATTCATAGCTAAACAGTTTTTCAACACCCTAGGAGACTCTCTCATGAAAATGCATGCTGTGGTAGTAAATAAAGATGTAGCAGGTGATGTAGAAGTTGTTGAACGCGAACTGCGTCCGCTGGAATACGGTGAGGCGTTGGTGGAAGTCGAGTATTGCGGCGTGTGCCACACCGACTTGCACGTTGCGGCAGGCGATTACGGCGACAAACCGGGTCGCGTATTGGGACACGAAGGCATCGGTTTGGTTAAAGAAGTTGCCGACGGTGTGAAAAATCTGAAAGTCGGCGACCGTGTCAGCATCGCATGGCTGTTCCAAAGCTGCGGTTCTTGCGAATACTGTAATACCGGCCGCGAAACCTTGTGCCGCTCTGTATTGAACGCAGGCTATACTGCCGACGGCGGCATGGCGACCCACTGTATCGTGAGTGCCGATTATGCGGTCAAAGTTCCTGAAGGCTTGGATCCTGCGCAAGCTTCCAGTATCACTTGTGCCGGCGTAACTACTTATAAAGCCATTAAAGTTTCCGGCGTCCGTCCGGGCCAATGGATTGCGATTTACGGCGCAGGCGGTTTGGGCAACTTGGCGGTTCAATACGCGAAAAAAGTGTTTGGCGCGCACGTTGTTGCCATTGATGTTAATGACGACAAACTGGCTTTTGCCAAAGAAACCGGTGCGGATTTGGTAATCAATGCTGCCAAAGAAGATGCGGCTCAAGTCATCCAAGAGAAAACCGGTGGCGCACACGCAGCCGTTGTAACAGCCGTATCCGCTGCTGCCTTCAATTCAGGTGTTAACTGCGTCCGCGCAGGCGGTCGTGTCGTTGCAGTTGGCTTGCCACCTGAGTCTATGGATTTGTCTATCCCTCGCTTGGTATTGGACGGCATCGAAGTGGTCGGCTCTTTGGTCGGTACCCGCAAAGATTTGGAGGAAGCATTCCAATTCGGCGCAGAAGGTTTGGTTGTGCCTAAAGTCGAGTTGCGTGCTTTGGATGAAGCGCCTGCCATCTTCCAAGAAATGCGCGAAGGTAAAATTACCGGCCGTATGGTGATTGATATGAATAAAGAGTGCAGCTGCATTCATCACTAATCAAATGATTCTGTGACAAAAAGGCCGTCTGAAAAATTTCAGACGGCCTTTTTTATTGGATTGGATAACTTAAAGCGTAAAGCCGCTTTCAAATACGCGGATTTCTCTGCTGACAGGATCAGTAAACTCTATTCTTTTGGCCAAAAGTTTTAAAGGTTTGTCGTAGTCTTCCTCGCCGGCCGCCAATGGGGTAGGGTAAAGCGCATCGTTCATCAACGGCATGTTCAAACTCATCATATGCACGCGGAGCTGGTGTTTCTTTCCTGTATGCGGCGTGAGGCGGTAGAGGCTGAATGCGCCGCGGTTTTCGATAAGCTCGATGGTTGTGTGGGCGTTGGGTTCGCCTTCCGTTTCCCGCGTGAGAAAGAATTTTTCGCCGCGTTCCATTCGTGACGAAATATGCAGCGGATAGTCCAAATCCGTCCTCGTCGGCGCCACCGCTTCATAGGTTTTTCGGACGGTTTTTTCTTGGAACATGGTCTGATAATCGCGACGCGTGGCAGGGTTGAGCGAAAGCAGCATAACGCCTGCTGTATCTTTATCCAAGCGATGAATCGGCGTAATGTCTTCAACATTCAAATGCTGCAATTCAGGCCGCAAACGCAGGCGTGTGAGCAGGGTTTCCCGCAAAAACCTGCCGCTGGGGATGACGGGCAGAAAATGCGGTTTGTCCACCACAATCAAATGCTCATCAATATGTAAAATCTTTTCTTCAAACGGAATACGCGGCTCGCTCTCACGGCTGGTTTCACGGTAATAAAACATCGTCTTGCCGGGTTCGAACAAAGTATTCTCATCAAACGGTACGCCATCCGCGCCCACCACAAAACCACTGTTCAGCCGCCGCCGCCAGTTTTCTTCGCCGACAAAGGGAAAATGAGCGCATAAAAAATGCAGCAGCGGCAAGCCGTAAAACTGCTTTTCATGCGGCAAAACCAAGTAGCTGGGTTTGACACCGTCTAAAAGGGGTAGGGGATTGGTACGTTTTTTCATGCGGCGGATTGTACTCGGTTTTTAGGATTTTTTCAGATGGTGTTTCGGATTGAGAAAGTGCGGCAGATCGTCATTTATGTCTAATGTTTATATGGTCTATCGAACATAAGTGCTTGTACAATGTGGAAACTACCGTTTGTATGCCAGTAAATCCGCTTATACATCACTTCTGCTATAATTAAGGCCGTCTGAAACCTGTTTTTCAGACGACCTTTTGCCAGTCCAAGAAGGGGAAACCGATGAAACCGATGAACGCATTAATGACCGCTGCCGTATTTTCAGTCCTTAGCCTGAATGCCTGCGGCAGCTCGGAGAAAAGCATGAGTATTCAGGAACAAACCGAAGCAAGATTCCAGCTAAATCCCCATCCTAAACAGGCATACCGCCTTAAAATCAAAATTAACGATGCACCCGGACCGTTGAAGTTGATGGGGAGTATGAGTGTAGGTTATGGAGCAAGAAATTGCTCGTATATTATTAATCGCATTGAAGGAGTGGCTGCCAATCCGGAAAAAGATTTGGAAATTGAAGTTCGCCAGCTAGCGGAGTTTGAATACGAAGCCATTGTCTATACTGATGCAATGCAGGATGAAAATTACTTTAATGAAGGTGTCTGCCATTGGCAGATAGAGGGATTCGGCTTGGGTTTTAAAGCAACAGGAGAGCCATCAGAGACTAGATTTAGTTTTGGAAATATTTTCAATGATTTGATAGAGAAAAAAACATTAACCAAATATTATTGGAAATGGTCATATCCTTATTTTACACGGGAAGATGGTTCCATTTCTCCGGATTTTGTCAATTTCGGTATTACCTCTCCTGAACTGTATAGTGCCGAAGAACATAAAGAAATGTTTACCATAACTGTAACCCTTGAGGAAATTCAATCATGAGTAATATTACTAGACAGCAGCAGGCCGATCTTGCCGCAGATGCCTATAATACTCGTCCCGTTACAAAACCTAATGACAAACCTATTCTTATTGGAGGAAACTATTATAAAGTTCTAGCCGTCCGCAACAACCCTGTAACAGGTTATCAAGGAACAGTGTACCAAGATGTCCGAACCAATGAAATTGTCGTTGCCCACCGAGGAACGGCCAGCGTTACGGATGGTATCATCGACCTTGCGATGGTAACCAGTTGGGCAAATCTTCAGACTGCCGATGCGGAAAAGCTGACCCGTGAGGCGATAAAGTTAGCTAATGACATACATCGAAACGATCCTCGAATTCCCATCCCAAAAATCACCCACGTCGGACATTCCCTCGGCGGCGCACATGTCGAAATCCAAGCCCACCGTTTCGGGCATGAAGGCGCAACCTTCAACGGCTACGGCGCGGTCGGAATGCACGGCGTTCCCAAAGGCGGCAGCACGGTAACCAACTATGTAAAAGCTGCGGATACGGTTTCCGCCGCCTCCGCCCATTACGGCAAGGTCATCGTATTGGCTGGACAAGACGACATCGCGCTGTTGCAAAAATTCGGTTACAACAATCAAAGCAATACCAGAGCCTATAAAGCCGTCAGCGTAGCGGCCCGTTCTATTAAAGTTCATTCTTCCGACAACTTCGTGGGCAAAAACTCCATCCTCTCCGAACGCAATTTTAACCAGGCACTTCAACTCGCTGAATCGAATAAAAACATGATTCAGGATTATCGAGGCGATGTAGCGGTAAGTAAAGCAGCCATTTCGCTTGCCGCTTTCGGCGCTGCACCGCTGGCAGAAAAAGTCCGTATCCTCAGTAACCATCCGCATAGGCAAAAAGATGAACAAGCGGAAAAAATCCAAGAAATCATCAACAGTGTACCGCCGCCGAAATCCCTGTTCGACAACAGGATGTTTATGATGCAGAACGACGGCACACGTCCCGATGCAGGGAAGGAGGCCTATGCCGACGCAGGCAAACCCGACATCAGCAAACCCTTAGTCAAAAACGCTTCTGCCAACGAATTCCGCGAATACGGTTTTGCAGCCTTGCTGTCAGATGACGATAACAAAAGGTATGCCGCTTTGGATAGCATGCTGGATTCTAATGTCGGACGCGGTTTGCGGCAAAACGTAGACAAGGTTTATGCTACGCAGGAACGCGAGCAGGAAATGGCGCGCTTGGCGGAAGAGCAGGCGCGGCAGGTTGATGCGCCTGTGATGCGGATGGGCCGCGGTTAGTAGGTGGGATAAATAAAAGCGTTAATCGATCAAAGGCTGTCTGAAACTTTCAGACGGCCTTTTGATTTGTTCCCAAACTCACAAACCCTTAAAAATCAGCTATAATGCCCAACTATTTGATTTTCGCTCATCCCATATTGAAATGGCACAAAAAATTCAATCTGTAAAAGGTATGAACGACCTTTTACCTGTCGAACAAAAAGATTTCAAACTGACGGCTGCGTTTTGGCAGGCGTTTGAAGATGCGGTCGGCCGTTGGACACGCGCTTACGGCTATCAGCAAATCCGTACGCCGATTGTCGAGCAAACCGGTTTGTTTGTCCGCTCCATTGGCGAGGAAACCGATGTGGTCGGCAAGGAAATGTACACCTTCTCCGATTCAAACGATTCTTTGAGTTTGAGCCTGCGTCCTGAAGGTACGGCTTCTTGTTTGCGTGCGGTGGTCGAACACAACCTTCTGTACAACAGCCCGCAAAAGCTGTGGTATATGGGGCCAATGTTCCGCCGCGAGCGTCCTCAAAAAGGCCGTTATCGTCAGTTCCATCAGGTTGGTATCGAGGCTTTGGGTTTTGAAGGGCCGGATATTGATGCGGAAATCATCGCGATGTCTGCCGACTTGTGGGAAAAATTGGGTATTCGCGAATACCTGACTTTGGAAATCAACAGCTTGGGCAACCGTGAGGAACGCGCGGCACACCGTGCGGCATTAGTTGAATATCTGACCCGTTATGAAGATAAATTGGACGAAGACAGCAAACGCCGTCTGAAAACCAATCCTTTGCGCGTTTTGGATACGAAAAACCCTGATTTGCAGGAAATCTGCAACGCGGCGCCGCGTCTGGCGGATTATTTGGGCGAGGCTTCGCAAAACCACTATGCACGCTTCAAGGCGATGTTGGACGGTTTGGGTATTCAGTATATTGAAAATCCGCGCTTGGTCCGCGGTTTGGATTACTACAATCAGACGGTTTTTGAGTGGACGACCGACAAACTCGGCGCGCAGGCGACTGTGTGCGGCGGCGGCCGTTACGATGGTTTGATTGAAGAGCTTGGCGGCAAACCTGCGCCGTCTATCGGCTTTGCGATGGGTATTGAGCGCCTGCTGCTTTTGGTGAGCGAATACGGCTCATTGGAAGTGAACGCTGCGCCTGATGTCTATGCAATGCACCAAGGCGAAGGTGCGGACTTGCAGGTGATGAAATACGCACAAGCCTTACGCGCTCAAGGCTTCAATGTGATGCAGCATTCCGGCTATCAGAGCCTGAAAGCGCAAATGAAAAAAGCAGACAACAGTGGCGCACGCTTTGCTCTGATTGTGGCTCAGGATGAGCTGGCAAACGGTACGGTTACCCTGAAAGATATGCAGGGCAAACACGAACAACAAACCGTTGCCGCCGCTGATTTGACAGACACTTTACAACAATGGAAGAACGCATAAATGGCAGCCCATTTGGAAGAACAACAAGAGTTAGACAACTTTAAATATTTTTGGAAACGCACTGGCCGTTGGATCTTTGCCTTGCTGATTGTGGCGGCTTTGGGGTATTTGGGTTACACCATTTACCAAGGCCAAAAAGCTTCAAAAGATCAGGAAGCCGCCGCAGTATTGGCGCAAATGGTGGAAAAGGCGCAGCAAAAAACCGACCCTAAAGCCATCAACGCCGATTTGGCCGAATTGCAAAAAAACTATCCTGATTCTATTTCGACAGCCCAAGCTACGTTGATGGTGGCGGCAACCGAGTTTGATGCCGGCCGTTATGATGTGGCGGAAGGTCATTTGAATTGGGTACTGAAAAACCAAAACGCACCGCTGGTTCAAGCTTTGGCAGCTCAGCGTTTGGGCGTTGTCCTGTTGCAGCAGAAAAAGTACGATGCCGCCATCAATGCCCTGAATACTCAGGTTGAGGCTGATTTCGAGCCTTTGATGCTGGAAACTAAAGGCGATGTTTACGTTGCCCAAAATAAAACCAAAGAAGCCGTACAAAGTTACGAAGCTGCTTTGAGCAAAATGCCGCAAACCGCAGTAGGCCGCGAATTGCTGCAAATGAAAATCGACAGCTTGAAATAAGTTTGTTTGAAATCAAGGCCGTCTGAAGTTGCAATGACTTTTCAGACGGCCTACACTTATCCTTATCAACCGTGTTTTTAAAACACCTGCTTGTGTTCCGCTCCCGTTTTTAGGCGGCACTTGACACAGAAAGACTCAATCATGAAACCAACCATCGCGCTTGTCGGCCGCCCCAATGTCGGCAAATCTACTTTATTCAACCGTTTGACGCGTACCAAAGATGCGCTCGTGCATGACCTGCCCGGCCTGACGCGTGACCGACATTATGGTCATGGCAAAGTCGGCAGCAAACCTTATTTGGTCATCGATACCGGCGGTTTTGAGCCGGTTGTGGACAGCGGCATTTTGCACGAAATGGCAAAACAAACCTTGCAGGCTGTCGATGAAGCCGATGCAGTGGTGTTTTTGGTGGACGGCCGCACCGGTTTGACGCCGCAAGATAAAATTATTGCCGACCGTTTGCGCCAAAGCCCGCGTCCTATTTATTTGGCCGTGAATAAAGGCGAGGGCGGCAATAGGGCTGTACTTGCAGCCGAGTTCTACGAACTTGCTTTGGGCGACCCTTATGTTATTTCAGGTGCGCACGGCGATGGCGTGTATTATCTGATTGAAGATATTTTGGAAACCTTCCCTGAGCCTGAAAAGGAAGAGGAAGAAGCGAAACATCCTGTTTTTGCTGTAATCGGCCGTCCAAATGTCGGTAAATCGACCTTGGTAAATGCTATTCTCGGCGAGGAACGCGTGATTGCTTTCGATATGGCAGGTACGACGCGCGACAGTATTCATATCGATTTTGAACGTGAAGGCAAGCCGTTTACCATCATCGATACCGCAGGTGTGCGCCGTCGCGGCAAAGTGGATGAAGCAGTGGAAAAGTTCTCCGTTATCAAAGCCATGCAGGCGGTTGAAGCGGCAAACGTTGCTGTTTTGGTATTGGACGCGCAACAAGATATTGCCGATCAAGATGCGACGATTGCAGGTTTTGCTTTGGAAGCAGGCCGTGCTTTGGTGGTGGCGGTCAATAAATGGGACGGCATCAGCGAAGAGCGTCGCGAGCAAGTGAAACGCGATATCAACCGAAAACTGTATTTCCTTGATTTTGCTAAGTTTCACTTTATTTCTGCATTGAAAGAGCGCGGTATAGACGGTTTGTTTGAAAGCATTCAGGCTGCCTACAACGCGGCAATGATTAAGATGCCGACACCAAAAATCACGCGCGTATTGCAAAGCGCGATCGAGCGTCAACAGCCTCCGCGTGCTGGTTTGGTGCGTCCGAAAATGCGTTATGCCCACCAGGGCGGCATGAATCCGCCGGTAATTGTGGTACACGGCAATTCGCTGCACGCCATTTCTGACAGCTACACGCGCTATTTGACCCAAACGTTCCGCAAAGCCTTCAATCTGCAAGGTACGCCGCTCAGAATTCAATACAATGTTTCGGAAAACCCGTATGAAAATGCGGAAGACAAACCGAAGAAAAAACCGCTGCGCCGTGTCAGCCTGAGCAACCGTATTGAGAAACGCGAAGGCCGCAAGGAAGAGAAAAACCGCTTCAAGAAGAAAACCAAAGTCAGCGTGAAAAAACAATTCAGCAAATAAGCACAAAGGCCGTCTGAACAATTTCAGACGGCCTTTTTATAATAAAAAACAGCTCATTAGAGCTTCATGGCATATTTTCGATAAGATTTGCTGAATTTAAAAAACATCAAATTTGAATTTGGAATTGTTGTGAATATGGAAATGAAACAGTCGGTTTGATGGGAAGTTCCCTTATTGCTGGATTCCTAAACGGTGTGATAGAAAAAAATAGTTGGTAATTTATCCTATTCGGGGCTACAATCCCATCAAACGCTGATTTTGGCGTCTTTACAATCATAATAATGGAGCTCAAGAATATGACAGCTAAAGGACAAATGTTACAAGATCCTTTTTTGAATGCGTTGCGTAAAGAGCACGTTCCGGTTTCGATCTACTTGGTAAACGGCATCAAGCTGCAAGGTCAAGTGGAATCGTTCGACCAGTACGTTGTTCTGCTGCGTAATACTTCCGTCACTCAAATGGTTTACAAACACGCTATCTCAACAATCGTTCCTGCACGCGCAGTCAGCCTGCAACACGAAAACAAACAACCTCAAGCCGCTGCCGCAGCTGCTCCGGTTCAAGTTGAGACTGTGCAACAACCTGCCGAATAAATGATGTAACGCATTCCTGTTTTTCAATACCTTACCGCTTTTGCGGTAGGGTATTTTTATTTTCAGACGACCTTTATCATGATGCTTGAAAACATTCTTCCCTTTGCCCACTCCCTGTTAAGACAAGCCTTAAAAGCAGGCAGCCGCGCTTTGGATGCAACGGCCGGAAACGGGCATGATACTTTGCTGTTGGCGCAATTGGTTGGCGAAACGGGTAGGGTGTGGGCGTTTGATGTGCAATCTAAAGCACTGGCGCAGACTCAAGGCCGTCTGAAAGAAAACGGCGTAGATGGTCGGGTAGCCCTGATACATGACGGCCATGAAAACCTTTTATCTTATCTCGACGAGCCTTTAGATGCCGCGGTATTTAATTTCGGTTGGCTGCCGGGTGGCGATAAAAATTGTACAACTGAAGCGGTAAGCAGTATCCGTGCGTTGACGGATACTTTGGGTTTGCTGAAAGAGGGCGGGCTTGCCGTAGCGGTATTGTATCCGGGGCATGAAGCCGGCCGAATAGAGGCTGAAGCGATTGTGCAATGGGCGGAAACTTTGCCGCAGGAAGCCTTTGCCGTGTTACGTTATGGCTTTGTCAACCGCCGCAATGCGCCTCCCTATCTGCTGGCGATTGAAAAGTTGCGTCAGAAATAGATGTTTGCGGTAAAATAGCTGCTTTGTTTTTCAACCCTCAATATAAGAAACTGCCATGCAATATCTGTTTGTAAAATACAGCCATCAGATTTTCGTTGCCATTACCATCCTGTTGTTCAACATCCGTTTTTTCCTGCTCTGGCGTCATCCTGAGAAGCCGTTGGCTGGCATTTGGAAAGCCATGCCGCATTTGAACGACACCATGTTGCTGTTTACCGGCTTGTGGCTGATGAAGATTACCCATTTTTCGCCGTTCAATGCACCGTGGCTCGGTATGAAAATCCTGCTGTTGCTGGTTTATATTGTGTTGGGCATGATTATGATGCGTTCGCGTCCGCGTTCGCCGAAATTCTATATCGTCTACGTTTTGGCCATGTCGTGTGTTGCCACGATTGTTTTCCTTGCCAAAACCAAAACGCTGCCGTTTTAAAAGAGGCCGTCTGAAATGTATCCGCATTTTGCCGTTATCGCTTTGGGCAGCAATCTCGCCAATCCTGCCGAACAGGTTCGCGCCGCTTTGGCCGAATTGGCCGCGCATCCGCATATCCGGCTCGAAAAAACATCTTCCCTGTATCTGACTGCGCCGGTCGGCTATGATGATCAGCCCGATTTTGTGAACGCCGTTTGTACCGTGAAAACATCATTGGATGGCGTAGCGCTGTTGGCAGAGTTAAACCGCATCGAGGCCGAATTTGGGCGCGAACGTACCTTCCGTAATGCGCCGCGCACTTTGGATTTGGACATCATCGATTTTGACGGTATCCGCAGCGATAACCCGCATCTGACCTTGCCGCATCCGCGCGCGCATGAGCGCAGTTTCGTCATGTTGCCGTTGGCCGAAATCCTTCCGGATTTCGAGTTGGGCGAGCATGGCCGTGCGGCTGATTTGGCTCAGACTTTGGGCGGGAAGGGTATTCGCCTGTTGAAAGAATAAAGGCCGTCTGAAAAACGGACGAAAACAAGAAAGGGCGTGTTGGACACGCCTTTTTTGCTATAAAATATTGTTGGGAAACACATTACAAAGAGTTACTATGAACCCTCGTTATATTGTTGTCGAAGGCGCTATCGGTAGCGGCAAGACCGCTTTGAGCCGCCGCTTGGCAGAGCATTTCAGCGCGTTGCTGTTGTCGGAGAATCCGGATCACAATCCGTTTCTCATGAAGTTTTACAGCAATGTTTCCAATAATGGCTTGGCTGCCGAGCTTTTCTTCCTGACGCGCCGCGCTGAAAGCGTGAATATTATTGAAGACCAATGCGCGCAAGGCGGAATGGTTGTGGCTGACTTTTTATTGGAAAAAGACCGTATTTTTACGCCCATCGTTTTGAATGATGACGAGCAGCAGCTTTTTGCCGATATGAAGCAACGTATTTTGCCGCAATACGCGGAACCCGATGTGGTGATTTATCTGCAAACCGCCGTCGAAAACAACCGCAAACGTCTGCAAAAACGTCACGAAGGCATTATCAGCTTGTTTCCAGAAGGCTATTTGGGACGGGTGCATGACGAATACAGCCATTTCTTTCATTTGTATCAAAGCGCGCCTTTGCTGACCGTCAATGCCGATGAGTTGGATTTGGCCGGCAATGACGACCACTTCCAGCTTTTGTTGCGCGCATTGGAAGATTTTCAAGGTACGCGCAGTTATTTGAATTTAAGCGAAAAATAAACGTAGGCTAGGTTTAGGCCGTCTGAAAGGAATAATTATGTCAAAATATCAATTCACACTCCCATCTTCTTTCGGCAGCGATTTTAACTCTGCCGAACATTTGCCGTTGGTTGTCTATTTTTATCCTAAAGACAACACGCCCGGCTGTACCACCGAAGGCTTGGATTTCAATGCCCGATTGGAGCAATTCAAAGCATTGGGCTATACTGTTGTTGGTATTTCGCGCGACGGCGTGAAATCGCATCAGAATTTCTGCACTAAACAAGGCTTCCAGTTTGAATTGTTGAGCGATAAAGAAGAAACTGTTTGCAAACTGTTTGACGTGATCAAGCTGAAAAAGCTTTACGGCAAAGAATCCCTCGGCATTGAGCGCAGCACGTTTGTACTGGACGAAAACGGCGAAATCGCCCATGAGTGGCGCAAAGTCAAAGTGACCGGACACGCGCAGGAAGTTTTGGATACAATCTCTCAAGCCTATTAATAGGGCTTTGAAAACCTAAGGCCGTCTGAACGGATGTAAAGTCATGCCGTTCAGACGGCCTTTCAATACAGTTTGATGAGTATGGACGATTTAATAGACAAGCTGCTTGAATCCCTTTGGCTGCAAGACAGGCTCAGCCACAATACGCTGCAAAGTTACCGCCGTGATTTGGTCAAAGTTGCTGCGCGTTTGGCCGAGGGCGGGCAGGATTGGTTGAGCGCCGATGAATTTGCCCTGTCTGATGCCGTGTATGCGGAAGGGGAAAAAAGTACGTCCCAAGCACGGGCATTGTCAGCTTGCAAGCGCATGTACGGCTGGTTGGAAGAAACGGGTCAAAGAGCAGACAATCCCACCCGTTTTCTCAAGGCACCGAAATCGGAACGCAAACTGCCCACGCTGATTACCGAAGCCCAAATCGACGCGCTGCTGGCTGCGCCGGATGTGGAAACGACGCACGGACTGCGCGACAAAGCCTTGCTTGAAGTCATGTATGCAACAGGTTTGCGCGTAACCGAAGCCGTCAAATTGACGCTCAGCGATATCGATTTACATCGCGGCAGTATCCGTACCATAGGCAAGGGCGACAAATTGCGTCTGGTTCCGTTGGGACAGGAAGCGGCGTATTGGGTGGAGCGCTATTGCAATGAATCGCGTCCGTTGTTGCTGAAAAACAAAATTTGCGACGAAGTGTTTGTCAGCCAGAAACGCAGCGGCATCAGCCGTCAGCTTGCATGGATGATAGTCAAAGAATATGCCGAAGCGGCCGGTATTGCTTCGCTCAGTCCGCACGGTTTGCGCCATGCTTTTGCCACGCATTTGGTCAATCACGGCGTCGATTTGCGTTCGGTTCAGATGATGTTGGGACACTCCGACATCAATACCACGCAGATTTATACCCATGTTGCCAATATCCGTTTGAAAAACATGGTCGATGAACACCATTCCCGTTCATAAATAAAGGCGGCATCTCGAAGATGCCGCTTTTTGTTATTGAGGCCGTCTGAAAGGTTATCAAAATTTAAAATTATAAAATATCAATCATAATATAAAATTTCATAGAAAAATTTCAAAACAAAAGGACAGTGCCAATATTGCAATGCAAACCGTTTTTATTTATATTTACGTTCAAGAATAAATCCTACTCTCAATTACAGAGGGTAACAAAATTATTGGAGCACATCATGTTTGTCTGCATCTGCAACGCCATTACTGACCACGACATCAAAGAGACCATCGCCGCCGGTGCAACCACCATGAGCGATTTGCAGGCTCAATTGGGCGTGGCGACTTGTTGCGGTTGCTGCGGCGAATTGGCTGCATCGTTTTTGACAGCAAGCAGTGCCCAAAATACCGTGACTGCAGGTATTAACGTTCAGTCTTAATTTCAGAATACACACAAAGGCCGTCTGAAGGCGTTATCTCGCGCCTGTTCAGACGGCCTTTGTCATGCCTGTATGGTTTGGCGGCATTTTGCTATACAATGGCCGCTTTTGTCCCTCCGAGAGTAACCGCCATGAAACTGACCTTGATGTTTCGGGAATATTGCAGCCTGTGCCACAAAATGCGCGAACAATTAAAGCCTTATCAGGAGCAGTTTGGATTTGAACTGGATATTGTTGATGTCGATGCCGATCCGGTTTTAGAAGAAAAGTACAATGAGCTGGTGCCTGTTTTGCTGGATGGCGATACCGAAATCTGCCATTGGTTTTTGGACGAAGAAAAACTGAAAGCGCATTTGAGCGCGTAACAAACCGCTGACCATATTATCTTTCAGACGGCCTTTTGCTGTTTATGCCGTCTGAACATTGATTTTATTATGACTGAAAAACTTTCTCCCGATGCGCTGATTGAAGCGGCGCTGTTGACGCAAGTCGAACCCTTAAACGAAAAAGCCATGCGCGAATTGTGCGTGCCGCCGTTGTCGCAAGACAAGCTGATTGACGTGTTGGCGCAACTGAAGGCCCGTTGGCAGGGCAGGGCTTTGCAACTGGTGCATACCCATGAGGGCTGGCGTTTCCAAATCGCCCAAGCTGCCTTTGAACGACTGGGCAGCCTGCAAGAGCAGCGCGCGCCGCGTTATTCCCGCGCCGTGATGGAAACGTTGGCGATTATTGCCTATCAGCAACCGGTAACGCGTGGCGATATTGAAGGCATACGCGGCGTGGCGGTGTCGCAAAATGTGATGCAAACCTTGCAGGATAGGGGCTGGATTGAAGTCATCGGCCACCGTGATTCTGTCGGCCGTCCGGCATTGTGGGCGACAACGGCAACATTCTTAAGCGATTTGCGTTTGGAAAGTTTGGAAGAATTGCCGCCGCTGACTGAATTGGGCGAGCTGGTGTTACCTGATTTGATGGAAACGCCGCCGACAGGCGATGAGGAAGCTGAAGAAGTTGAATCAGGAAGCAGATTGATTAACTGATTTGAATGTAAAGGTCGTCTGAAACAATCGTGTTTCAGATGGCCTTTATTGTTTTGTAACATTATGATTTTAAATAAAATTTTCGTTTAATTTTGTAACTTATTGATTTTGTGATATAATTTAAAAATTATTAGAATAAATATCTCTTATTCTGTAATAGTTTGAGAAGGCATACGGAAACGTTTCCCTCTTTATCAATCGGCAGCCCGTTTGTTCTTCAAATATGCGCTGTATCAACTACGGAACCGATATGAAATTCAAACAATTCATTCAAAACAAATCTTCTTTCAACCCAAGCGTGGTCAGTATTACGCTTTTCTTCGTCCTTTTGCTTTTGTCAGCTGCTTTGGTTTGGCCTCAAAATACTGAGGCTTTGTTAAATGCAATGAAGCAGTTTATCTTTCAAAATGTCAGCTGGTTTTACATTCTGACTTTCTCTGTATTCCTTATTTTCTTATTGGCGCTTCCCATCAGCAGCCTCGGCAGTATCAGGTTGGGTACAAACGAGGACGAACCTGAGTTTTCGTTTTTATCATGGTTGGCTATGCTGTTTGCAGCCGGCATGGGCGTGGGCTTGATGTTTTTCGGGGTGGCCGAGCCTTTATCGCATTTCTCTTCCCCGATTGCCAAAGGCAATGCGCAAGAGGCGATTCTGCATACGGTGTTCCACTGGGGGATTCATGCCTGGGCAATCTACGGAATCATTGCGCTTGCCTTGGCGTATTTCGGTTTCCGCTATAAATTGCCGCTGGCGTTGCGCTCCTGCTTTTATCCGATTTTAAAAGACAAAATCAACGGCAAAATGGGCGATGTCATCGATGTGATGGCTTTGATTGCGACTTTGTTCGGTATTATCACAACCTTGGGATTTGGCGCGGCACAAATGGGTTCCGGTTTGTTGAAGATGGGCTGGGTGCAGGACAACAGCTATGTCTTGCAGGTCGGCATTATCGTTATTGTGATGGCGATTGCCATATTTTCTGCAACTTCGGGCGTGGGTAAAGGCGTCAAAATTTTGAGTGAAACCAACTTGGTATTGGCACTGTCATTGCTGTTGTTTGTCTTGTTGAGTATGCCGACGACGTATTTGATTTTCGCATTCAGCGACAATTTGGGCACTTATTTGAGTAACTTCGTTTCGTTCAGCTTTAAGTCATATACCTATGAGCCTGAGCATACAAAATGGTTTACCGGCTGGACGGTGTTGTATTGGGCTTGGTGGTGTTCGTGGTCGCCTTTTGTCGGTTTGTTCATTGCCCGAATTTCACGAGGCAGAACCATCCGCGAATTTATTTTTGGCGTATTGGCAGTGCCTAGCCTGATGAGTATTTTGTGGTTTACTGTATTTGGCAATTCGGCCTTGTGGCTGGACACGCATGTGGCAAACGGCGCCTTGTCTGCCTTGACCAACGAGCCTGAAAAACTGTTGTTTGCCTTTTTGAATTATCTGCCGTGGCCGGTCGTCAGCAGCTTGGTGGCATTGCTGGTGATTGCGCTGTTTTTTATCACTTCTGCCGACTCGGGCATTTATGTGCTGAACAATATTGCTTCGCGCGATAAAGGGCTGGCTTCGCCTAAGTGGCAATCGGTTATGTGGGGCGTGTTGATTTCTGCTGTGGCCATTGTGTTGCTGGGTGCCGGCGGTTTGCCCATCTTGCAAACCATGACCCTGATTGCGTCTCTGCCGTTTGCGGTGTTGATGATTTTTATGATGGTTTCTTTGTGGAAAGCCCTGAACAACGATGCCAAATATTTTGCAACCGCCGTCAATCCGGGCAGTATTTTCTGGTCGGGCGATCATTGGAGGGAACGCCTTGGCCAAATGATGAATCAGACGCAGGAAGCCGATATCATCAAATTTATGAAAAATACGGCGCTTCCGGCAATGCAGGAATTGAAAAACGAATTGACCGAAAAATACAATATAGACGTAGAAATCCGTTGCCTGTTGCAGCAGGATGAGCCGTCGGTGGAGCTGGTGGTGCATAAAGGGACGGTAAGGGATTTTGTCTATGGGATTAAATCTGTAAAGCGGGAAATTACCGACCAGTTGATTCGCGAAGACAGCCTGCCTCATTTCAAATATGCGGCAACGTTCATACCATTGACGTATTTCTCGGATGGGCGCGATGGATACGATGTGCAATATATGACGCACAAAGAATTGATTGCCGATATGCTCAAGCAGTATGAGCGTTATCTGAACCTGCTTGCCGGAGTAGGGCAGGAATTGATGGGGCATGAACAAGTAGATCTGGCAGAGTAAAGTGAAGTTAGGCCGTCTGAACATGTAGCAATATTCAGACGGCCTTTTTATTGCCTGCTTAAAAAATAATTTGTTTAAAATAAATATTTTAGATAAATTATAAGAAAAATCTGATTTAAACTATAAAAAATCTTAGTTATAATCAGCTTATCTAAAGCTATTCCGCATAGGTGCGGGTGATTTACTAAGGAATACTGCAATGCTGTTGGCACTTTCTTTGCGTGATTTTGTCATTGTTGAAAACCTGAATCTTGATTTTCAAAACGGCTTTACCGTATTGACGGGCGAGACCGGCGCAGGCAAATCGATTACTCTGGATGCGATTGGCCTGTTGTTGGGCGATAAAGCCGATTACAGCCAAGTGCGCAGCGGCGCCAAGGAAGCGCAGTTGTCGGCTTTGTTCGACATCAGCGGTTTGCCTGAGCTGAAAGCGCAGCTGCAGGAGCAAGGCCTTTTGGAAGAAGATGCCGAAGAACTCAGCATCCGCCGTATTATCGATGCCAAGGGTAAAAGCCGCAGTTATATCAATAATCAGGCAGCAACATTGGCGCAGCTGAAAGCCATCGGCGAGCAGTTAATCGATATTCACGGACAAAATGCCCATCATTCGCTGAATCAAGAGTCTGCGCAACGCGAGTTGTTGGATGCGTTCGCCGGCAGCAAAGAGCAGGCAGACACAGTCAAGCAGCTTTATCAAAATTGGGTCAATGCAAAAAAGGCACTGCAAGAAGCGCAAGAGCAGGCAGAAACCATGGCCATCGAGCGCGAGCGTTTGGAATGGCAGTTTAATGAATTAAACCAATTGGAGCTCAAACCCAACGAATGGGAAACCTTAAGCCAAAGCCACGACAGTCTGGCACATTCAGCCGAGTTGCTGCAAACTGCCGAGCAGGTGGGCGACAGCATAGACGGAGACAACGGCATCCAACGTCAAATCTACCAATGCCAAAAACTGCTGGGCAATCTGCAAAACATTGAGCCGCGCTTTGCCGAGAGCCTGAATATGTTGGCAAGTATTGAAGCAGAATTGGGTGAAATCAGTGCTAATATGCGCGATGTGGCCGGTCGCAGCGATATCGATCCTAATGAATTGGCCGCACAAGAAAGTCGCATGGGCGAATTGATGAGCATGGCGCGCAAATACCGTATTGAGCCGGAAGAGTTGCCGCAAAAGTTGGCAGAAATCGATGAGCGCCTGCAAAACCTGCACGCGGCTGCCGATTTGGAAGCCTTGGAAAATACAGTCGCACGCAATCTTGCCGAATACCATGAGGCCGCGCATATTCTCTCTGCCATGCGTCATCAGGCAGCCGGTCGTTTGGGCGAAGAGACCACCGAGCATATGCAACATTTGGCCATGAAAGGTGCACGTTTTGACATCGTCTTGTTGCCGTCTTCGCCGACCGCACATGGTCTGGAACAGGTGCAATTCCAAGTGGCGGCGAATAAAGGTAATCCGTCCCGACCTTTGAATAAAGTGGCTTCCGGTGGCGAATTGGCGCGTATCAGCTTGGCTTTGCAAGTGGTTGCCAGCCAATACACGCAAGTGCCGACATTGATTTTTGATGAAGTGGATACCGGTATTGGTGGCGGTGTTGCTGAAATGGTCGGTAAAGCTTTGCGTGCCTTAGGTAAAAAACATCAAGTCTTGGCGGTAACCCATCTTCCTCAAGTCGCCTCTTGCGGTGAAAACCATTGGCAGGTGCGCAAGCATAGCGAAGGCGAACAAACTGTCAGCGAAATCAGCGTCTTGAACCATCATCAGCGCATTGAGGAAATCGCGCGTATGCTGGGTGGCGAAATCATTACCGATACCACACGCAGCCATGCCGCCGAACTCTTGCATTTAGCAGCTGCCTAAAAGCCTCAAGGCCGTCTGAAAATAGGATTCAGACGGCCTTTACTATATTTTGCCACCTTTTCAGGCAGGCAGAATACAAGGTATGATTATATCGTCTGTTTACAAGGAAATTTTGATGAAAGTCCTGTTTATCGCCGATCCGATGGCAAGTTTTAAAACCTATAAAGACACTACTTACGCCATGATGCGTGAAATGGCAAAGCGCGGTTGGCAGCTTTTTCATACCTTGAGTGGAGAATTGTCCGTCCGTGAAGGCTGGGTAGTGGCTCAGGCAGCGGCATTTGAGTTTGTCGGTGCGAAGAACGATGACGATCATGAATGGTTTAAAGCAGAGGTAAAAGTTCAGACGGCCTTGAAAGACTTCGATGCGGTCATTATGCGCACTGATCCGCCGTTTGATATGCAATATCTGTACGCGACCCAGTTTTTGACGTTGGCAGAGCAGCAGGGGGCAAAAGTATTTAACAGCGGGCAGGCAATGCGCGATTTCAATGAAAAATTGGCGATTTTGAACTTCAGCCAGTTTACCGCGCCGACTTTGGTTACCACACGTTCCGCCGATGTCCGTGCCTTTTTGAAAGAACACGGCGACATCATCATCAAACCGTTGGACGGCATGGGCGGTATGGGCATTTTCCGCCTAACCGAATCCGACCCCAATATCGGCAGTATTTTGGAAACCCTGATGCAGCTTGATTCACGCACCATCATGGCGCAACGTTATATTCCTGAAATCGTACATGGCGACAAGCGCATTCTGATTATCGGTGGGGAAGTTGTTCCGTATGCTTTGGCGCGTATTCCGCAAAACGGCGAAACGCGCGGCAACTTGGCTGCCGGCGGCCGCGGCGTGGCACAGGAATTGAGCGAGCGCGACCGTGAGATTGCAGAAACCCTTGCGCCTGAATTGAAGCGTCGCGGTATTTTGCTTGCCGGTTTGGATGTCATCGGCAGCAACCTGACCGAAGTCAATGTAACCAGCCCGACCGGCTTCCAAGAAATCATGAAGCAAAAAGATTTCGACGTTGCCGCCATGTTTGCAGATGCCGTAGCATCTTGGGCAAAACAATAAACCCAAAGGCCGTCTGAAAATTGACCCGACCGTTTCTTTTCAGACGGCCTTTTTATGTTGAGAATATGATGGAACCATCTTCCTACGCATCTGAAAAAAAAGGTAAAAACGGCATTAAGCGCATCATCAATGCGTTTGGTTATTCCAAAGACGGACTGGCTGCCGCGTATCGTTATGAAAGCGCATTTCGCCAAGTTTTTTGGCTGAACCTGATTTTAATTTTTTTGGCTTTGTTCCTTGGTTTCGGCCCGGTCACCAAAATGGTGCTTGTTGTCGCATCGTTTATTTCATTGATTACCGAATTGTTTAATACCGCCGTCGAAGCAGCCGTTGACCATACTTCTACTGAAAAACACGAGCTGGCCAAGCGTGCCAAAGATGCCGGCTCGGCCGCGCAATTGATGGCTTTGTTCATGTTATTTATTGTTTGGATTATTGCATTAACTGCTTAAAAATGTGGTAATATGGTAATTCGTTAGGATTAGATAGTATTAATTAATCTATATCAAAGTTTTCAGACGGCCTTTGGTTGTAAGATGAAGACTGTATATCCCAGCCATTTGGCAAACACAAGGAGCAAAACATGAAAAAATTAATGGCAACCCTGATTCTGGCAGGCTTGGCAACTTCCGTATCTGCAGCCGGTATCCATATTGAAGACGGTTGGGCCCGTGCTACTGTCGAAGGTATGAAAATGGGTGGCGCATTCATGAAAATCCAAAACGATGAAGCCAAACAAGACTTCTTGGTAGGCGGCAGCAGCCCTGTTGCAGAACGCGTTGAAGTACACACCCATATTAACGACAACGGTGTTATGCGTATGCGCGAAGTTAAAGGCGGCGTGCCTTTGGCTGCAAAAGGCGTAACCGAGCTGAAACCAGGCAGCTACCACGTTATGTTCATGGGTCTGAAAAAACAATTGAAAGAAGGCGAAAAAGTGCCTGTAACCCTGAAATTCAAAAACGCCAAACCTCAAACTGTCGAGCTGGAAGTAAAAACCGCACCACAATCCGGTATGGATCACGGTCACGACCACGGTGCTCACGGTGGCGCGCATCAGCACTAATTGCTTGAATTTGCATATAAAGGCCGTCTGAAAGTCATTGGGCTTTCAGACGGCCTTTTCTGTCGTCAAATCAAAATGTGCTAAAATCACGCTTTAAAAAATGCATTTGAAACCCACATTCCGCTCATGAATACTACCAACACACCAGCAAACATCATCGTCGGCCTTTCCGGCGGCGTCGATTCATCCGTTACCGCGGCCCTGCTCAAACAGCAAGGCCATCAAATCAGCGGCGTGTTCATGCAGAACTGGGAAGATGACGACAACGACGAATATTGCAGCATCAAACAAGATTCCTTTGATGCCATTGCCGTTGCCGATATCATCGGCATCGACATCGACATCGTCAATTTTGCCGCGCAATATAAAGACAACGTATTTGCCTATTTTCTCAAAGAATACAGCGCAGGCCGCACGCCAAACCCGGATGTCTTGTGCAATGCCGAAATTAAATTCAAATGCTTTTTGGACTATGCCATAGAGCAGGGCGCCGATACCATTGCCACCGGACACTATGCCCGAAAAGAAGTTCGCAACGGCGTGCATTACCTGCTCAAAGGCTTGGATCAAAACAAAGACCAAAGCTATTTCCTATACCGCCTCAAGCCTTTCCAACTCGAGCGCGCGATTTTTCCATTAGGCGAGTTGGAGAAGCCTGAAGTCCGCCGTCTTGCCGAAGAATTCAAATTACCGACCGCAACCAAAAAAGACAGTACCGGCATTTGCTTTATCGGCGAACGCCCGTTCCGCGAATTTCTGCAAAAATACCTGCCGACCAATAATGGCAAAATGGTTACCCCTGAAGGCAAAGTAGTCGGCGAACACGTCGGCTTGATGTTTTACACGTTGGGCCAACGCAAAGGCTTGGGTATCGGCGGCGCAGGCGAACCATGGTTTGTTGCGGCCAAGGATTTGACCAAAAACGAACTGATTGTCGTCCAAGGCCATGACCATCCTTTGCTTTATACGCAAAGCCTGATTATGAACGATTTGAGTTTCACATTGCCCGAACGCCCGAAAGAAGGCCGCTATACCTGCAAAACGCGCTACCGTATGGCTGACGCGCCTTGTACGTTGCGTTATTTAGATGATGAAACCATCGAGCTTGTCTTTGACGAGCCGCAGTGGGCAGTAACCCCAGGCCAATCTGCGGTACTGTACGACGGCGATGTGTGCTTGGGCGGCGGTATCATCATGTCCACCGACAAGCCTGTCATTATTACTGCTTAATAAAAGGGCCGTCTGAAAACGAAGCGGCAGATTGAATAAAGCCTTTCAGACGGCCTTGATTTCAAAAAACGACTAAAACAAAGACTGATCAATATGGAAAAACTCTGGCTCAAAAGCTACGAACAAGGCGTAAACCCTGAAATCGATATTTCTCAATACAGCTCCATCAGCGACGTATTCCGTCAAAGTGTTGAGAAATTCTCGGATAAACCTGCTTTTCAAAACATGGGCAAAACGCTGACTTATGCCGAAGTGGGCAAGTTGGCGACTGATTTTGCGTCTTACCTGCAAAACGTATTGAAACTGCCGCGCGGTGAGCGTGTGGCAATTATGATGCCGAACGTTTTGCAATATCCGATTGCACTTTTCGGTATTTTGCAGGCAGGTTTGGTGGCAGTGAATACGAATCCGCTTTATACGCCGCGCGAGTTGGAGCATCAGTTGAAAGACAGCGGCGCGACAACGATTGTCGTGTTGGAGAACTTTGCCAATACGCTGGAGCTGGTGTTGCCGCGTACGCAAATCAAACATGTGATTGTCGCGTCGGTCGGCGAGATGTTCGGCATGATTAAAGGCGCGTTGATGAACTTTGTCATCCGCAAAGTAAAAAAAATGGTGCCGGAATACCGCATTCCCAATACCGTGACTTTTCAGACGGCCTTGAAGCAAGGTGCGGCAAATGCGTTCAAACCAGTCGAGTTGACGCGCGACGATACTGCCTTGCTGCAATATACAGGCGGTACAACCGGTTTGGCGAAAGGCGCCGTCCTCAGTCACGGCAATATCTGCGCCAATATGTTGCAGGCAAAAGAATGGATTAAAAACAGCCTGCACGAAGGCAAAGAAACGGTTATTGCCGCGTTGCCGCTTTATCATATCTTTGCCTTGACGGTAAACCTGATGATCTTTGCGAATACCGGTTCTAAAATCATCCTGATTACCAATCCGCGCGATATGAAGGGGTTTATCGGTGAATTGAAAAAAGAACCGATTAGCGTGTTCATCGGTGTGAATACCCTGTTTAATGCGATGGTTAACCGTCCGGATTTCGCCGAAGTCGATTTTTCCCGTTTGAAGCTGACTTTGGGCGGCGGTATGGCAACGCAAAAAGCCGTAGCGGAAAAATGGAAAAAAATCACCGGTACGCCGATTGTGGAAGCTTACGGTTTGACCGAAGCCAGCCCAGGCGTATGTTGCAATCCTTTGAATATCGAGGCTTACAGCGGCGGTATCGGTTTGCCGGTTCCTTCGACTGAAGTCGAATTACGTGATGCGGACGGCAAAGAAGTGCCTATCGGACAGCCGGGCGAATTGTGGGTACGCGGTCCGCAAGTGATGAAAGGCTATTGGAACCGTCCTGAAGAAACCGCCAAAGCAATCGATGCACGCGGCTTTTTAGAGACCGGTGACATTGCCGTGATGGATGAAAAAGGCTGGCTGAAGCTGGTGGACCGCAAAAAAGATTTGATTGTGGTATCCGGTTTCAATGTATATCCGAACGAAATCGAAGAAGTGGTGGCCAGCAACGACAAAGTCTTGGAAGTTGCCTGTATCGGCGTGGCAAGCGAGAAAACCGGCGAAGCGATTAAGGTCTTCGTCGTACGCAAAGATCCGTCTTTGACCAAGGAAGAACTGATCGATTTCTGCCGTAAAGAGCTGACTGCTTATAAAGTGCCGAAAGACATCGAATTCCGCGACGAGTTGCCAAAATCCAACGTTGGCAAAATCCTGCGCCGCGAGTTGCGCTGATATATAGAATATGATAAGGCCGTCTGAAAACGCTGTTTTCAGACGGCCTGAAGCTTTTGCCGTTTGCCAGAATATGCTGCTTCAAGTTAAAATCACACATTCCAACATGGGTATCACATCATGACTAAATTCATTTTCGTAACCGGCGGCGTTGTATCTTCTTTGGGTAAAGGTATCGCCGCCGCTTCTATTGCTACTATTCTCGAGTCGCGTGGCTTGAACGTGACCATGCTTAAGCTTGACCCGTATATCAACGTTGACCCGGGTACCATGAGCCCGTTTCAACACGGCGAAGTATTCGTAACCGATGACGGCGCGGAAACCGACCTCGACCTCGGTCACTATGAGCGTTTCATCAACGCCACCATGACCCGCCGCAACAGCTTCAGTACCGGCCAAGTCTATGAAAACGTGATTGCCAAAGAGCGTCGCGGCGACTATTTGGGCGGTACTGTACAAGTGATTCCGCACATTACCGATGAAATCAAACGCCGTATCCATGAAGGCGCGGCCGGTTATGATGTGGCGATTGTCGAAATCGGCGGTACAGTCGGCGATATCGAATCTTTGCCTTTCTTGGAAGCTATCCGCCAAATGCGCAGCCAGCTCGGCCGCAACAATACATTGTTTGCCCACCTGAGCTATGTGCCTTACATCGCCGCTGCCGGCGAAATCAAAACCAAACCGACCCAGCATACCGTTAAAGAAATGTTGAGCATCGGTTTGCAACCGGATATCCTGATCTGCCGTATGGACAGAGAAATGCCTGCGGACGAGCGCCGTAAGATTGCTTTGTTCTGTAACGTTGAAGAACGTGCCATCGTGGGCAGCTACGATGTGGACAGCATTTACGAATGCCCAGAAATGCTGCACAACCAAGGCATCGACAGCATCATTACCGAGCAGCTCCAACTGAATGTCAAACAAGCCGATTTGACCGAATGGAAGAAAATCGTTCACGCGATTCAAAATCCGAAACATACCGTCAAAATTGCGATGGTCGGTAAATACGTTGATTTGACCGAGTCCTACAAATCATTGATCGAAGCCCTGAAACACGCTGGTATTCACACTGAAACCGACGTACAAATTACCTTTGTCGACAGCGAAAGCATCGAGAAGGGCAATGGCGACGTTTCCATGCTCAAAGACATGGACGCGATTTTGGTGCCGGGTGGCTTCGGTTCACGCGGCGTAGAAGGCAAAATTGCCGCCGTACGCTATGCGCGTGAAAACAACGTACCATACTTGGGCATCTGCTTGGGCATGCAAATTGCCCTGATCGAATACGCCCGCGATGTTGCAGGCTTGAAAGGTGCGAACTCTACCGAGTTTGACTTGAAATGCGCCGCGCCTGTCGTTGCCCTGATTGACGAATGGCAAACTGCCGATGGCAGCGTAGAAACCCGTGACGAATCTGCCGATTTGGGCGGCACCATGCGTCTGGGTGCACAAGAAGTTGACCTCAAACCGGGCAGCCTTGCCGCAAAAATCTACGGCAGCGAACATATCCGCGAACGCCATCGCCACCGCTACGAAGTTAACAACAACTATGTTCCTCAGTTGGAAAAAGCCGGTTTGGTCATCGGCGGCGTATCCTCAGGCCGCGAGCGTTTGGTTGAAACCATCGAATTGCCAAATCATCCTTGGTTCTTCGCGTGTCAGTTCCATCCGGAATTTACTTCCAATCCGCGCAAAGGCCATCCTTTGTTCAGTGCGTTTGTGAAAGCCGCGTTGGGTAACAAAAAAGCCTGATTGATGTGATTGAAAAAGCACCCGTTATCCGGGTGCTTTTTTGTTTTCAGACGGCCTTAGAAGTTATTTGTCTTCATTGACTTCGCGGTCGTTCAAAGGTTGTACGGGACGGTTGTTTTCGCCGCCGATAATGTCGCGCATGGCTTTAAACTGCGCCGCATCTGCCTGAACCGGAGTTTTTAAGACAACCCAAGTCACGTTTTCGCTGCAAGGCGGCGTTGTCAGGGAGCCTTTCAGTTGGAAGGACTTGCTATCTTTAGGCAGCAGGGCTTGGATATTCAAGTTTTTCAACGTTACGGATTCGCCTGCTTTCAGTTTTTTAGCAGTGAGTGCAGACAAGGCAGGGTTGTTTTTGCCCGGTTTAAATACAGAGCCGATGACCGCCAAAGTACCGTCTTCGGCTTGATGGACGAAATGCGCTTCCATCGGGAAATGTTTGCCTTTGAAAGTATGTTCGCTCGGCGTATGGAAGTGGAATTGTTTGAAGGTATAGGTTTTACCGTTAATCACGATGGTTTGGGCCTTGCCTTGCGGCGTGGCTTGAAGGGTATGGCCGTTATTTTCTACTTTGTAATCGGCGACGTTGTAACGGTATGCCAGTTGTTTGCCTTTTACTGCTTTTGTTGCGGAGAAGTCCACTGGGGATTGCTGTTTGCCTGTTTTGCAAACAGCAAAGTCTTCACTCAAATCACCCCAGTGTGCAGCATCGTTTTCACCTGTGTAAGACCAATGTGCATGATGGGTTTCGGCGGATACCGTTGCAGTAGAGACAGCCATTAGCAAAGATAAAAAGAGATGTTTGTTCAACATAAAGGCTCCTATTTATTTACATTAGGTAAAAGGAAAAATTTATACCAAGTAAATTATTGATATAAAAAAACTTCTTCATAAGAAGAAAGTTAATGATAGTGGCAATTTGGGAATGTTGGGTTGATATATGGCAAACATTTATCAAGCAATCATTTTTGATTAAATAATTTCAATAGGAGGGTTGGTTGTCCTTGTCGTGACTTTGAATGGGAGAGGCCATCTGAAATTTCTTTCAGACGGCCTGTTTTATTTAAAAATGTTGTAAAAAGTCTAAACTCTAATGAATAAAAGTGTCTATCAAGATGAAAATAGTTGTTTGTAACGTTGGAAAACATTAATATTGCTAAACGTGTTTTCACGAGATTTTAACTTTGTTTTGGAGAGAATAATGAAAAAATCGATTATCGCTTTGGTTATTGCCGGTTTGCCGCTGGCTGCATCTGCAGAAGTGATTCTGTATGGTCAAATCAAAAGCAGCGTGACCGTCGGTCAGGTCAAAATCAAAGGTGACGCAGGTTCTGAAACCAGCTCTACCGCAACCAGCATCAATGACAATACCTCCCGTATCGGTTTCAAAGGCAGCGAGAACTTGGGCGGCGATTTGAAAGCCATCTGGCAAGTTGAACAAAAAACGGCCATTACCGGCGGTTCCCAAGGTTTTGCCACTCGTGATTCCTTCATCGGCCTGCAAGGTAACTTCGGTAAGATTCGCGCCGGTAAACTCAGCAATATGCTGAACGAAATGGACACCATCGATCCATGGATGTACAAAACCAATGCCGCAGGCTTGGGCATCTTTACCCGTACCGGCAACCGTAACGCCGCTGTACGCTACGACAGCCCGGATTTCGGTGGATTCAAATTCAACGTGTCTTACGCACCGCGCGATAACCGCAATCCTTCAGACAAATACACGCACACCAAACCGGCTAAAGACCAATACACCGGCGGAGTGAGCTTCTCTAAAAACGGCTTTACCGCCAATGCGGCTTACGGCCACTACAACGGCGCGTACACCGACAAATCAGGCAAAGTCAAAGCGGCGCAAATCGCCAAAGTCGAAACTTATTACGATAAAGACAATCTCTTTGTCGGCGGCGGCGTACACTATGCCAAAGGCCATGAGACAGGCAACGAATATTTAGGCTATTTCACCGATGGTTTTAATGAGTACAAGGGTAGTGACATTACTGTCGATTCAGGCAAATCTGAAGCCGTGAAAGTAGTTGATGCAGCGGTAACTGTCGGCTACAAATTCGGCAACGTGACCCCACGCATTACTTACGCACATGGCTGGCCTGCCAAGGGCGTGAACAGCGGCGAGAAATTGGTGGATAAATTCGACCAAGTCGTTGTCGGCGGCCAATACACCTTCAGCAAACGCACCGGCATCAATGCCCAACTGGCGTATCTGAAAGTCGGCAACAAAACCCGTCTAACTGCAGCCAACAAAGGCGGCATTGAACAAAAAGCCGCTTCTGTGGGCCTGTATCACAAATTCTAAGCCGTCTTGAAAGACAAGGCCGTCTGAAAATTTCAGACGGCCTTTTTGTTGATTAAAGTGGTTTATTTGTCGTGGTTGGTCAGCGTTGTACCGTGACGGCCGCCGCGTTCTTTCAAACGTTGTACCAAGCCTTCGACCGTTGTCGGCATACCGTCGATACAGAATGCCTGATACAGGGCAGTGTGCAGGGCATCGTTGCGGCTGAACGCATTGCCGATCAGCTTCCAATCGCCTTTGCGCGGCTCGATCCAGCGGTGGTTTACTGTGTCGCCGTAAGCGAATACTTTGTAAGACGAACGCTTGTCGTTGCTGTAAGTAAAGGACGTTCGGGCGCAATAGAGGCCTTCGACGGAGAGGTTGTCGTAGCCTTTGTCGGAGCGCACGTTCAAGACGTAGCGGATGCTGTTGTCAGGCGCAGGCATGATTTGCAGGCTGCTGAGCAGGATTTGGGGCTGCTTGCCGTAGGTTTCGTTGACATAGAGGTCGAACCAATCGCCCGATTGGGTATCGGGCAGGGACGGCAACTCGGCTTTGTGTTCTTTAAACTCGCGTGCGGCAACTTCTTCAGGGCTTTCCTGATAACGCGTGTTGGTCAGCGTATCCTTTTGGCTGAAACCCAAAGCAAATGCTTGAGTCGCGGCAAGGCTGAGAGCGAGAAGGGCAAAACGGCGCATAGACAGCTCCAAAGTGAAAAACGGCTTTATTTTATGGGCTTGCAGGGTGGGGTGCAAGTAAGTGCGGTATAATTGACGTTAATTCTGATTAATATGACGAGTTTCATCATGAATACACAAACTCTGGATGTCATCGGTTTGAAATGCCCGCTGCCGATTTTGCGTGCCAAAAAAGCTTTGGCGCAAATGCAGGAGGGCGAAATGCTGACCGTATTGGCCACCGATGGCGGCGCGCCCGGCGATTTTGAAGCGTTTTGCCGTCAGACCGGACATGTTTTGTTGGAATCGAGCGAGGCCGACGGCGTGTTCAAGCTGGTGTTGAAACACAAATAAAGGCCGTCTGAAATGTCTAAAGCCGTCGCGTTGTCTGCCGCTGTATTGGCCGTCTGCCTCAGTGCATGCGGCAATGAAGGCGTTTCGCCGCAGAACGCTGCCGATTATGCCCAAAATGTAACCGACTTGTTCCGCCAAAGCTGCGTGGCCGCAGACGGCGATACCGCCCTTGTCGGCGAGTTTGCCAATGCCAACAAACTGGTTTTATTGTCGAAAAAAGATATTGCCGATTTGCCTGCCGGAATGATGGATTTGGAGGCATTAAGCATTTGGAAGAAAACGGAAAACGGAGCAGATTATTATTTGAGCCTGACTGAAGACAGTTGTAGCGTGCGTACGGCTAAAGCTGACGACCATCTGATTTTCAAACAATTTTTGGCTTTGGCAGAAAATCCGCCGCAAGGTTTGAACGCTGAGTTGCGTGCCGATAATTTGGCAGAAACCCCGTTGCCTATGCGTCAGATTTCCTACGCATGGCGCGCGTCCGGCAGTCCGAAAGAAACCTTGCTGACCGTCAAAACAACGTCGTCCGAGCATTTTCCGGTACAGGCTGTTTTTTATTTGACCCATCATTCTTACGACAATAAGGCCGCTGTTTTACCTTAGACCGGCTGACGATTGAAACATCAAATTAATAGAAACTGTTACCGCCGAATAAAGGCCGTCTGAAACATTATCAAACCAAACCACTCGAAAGTAAGCTATGCAAACCTTGACCATCATCCGCCCCGACGATATGCACTTACACCTGCGCGACGGTGACGCGCTCAAAGCCGTTGCCCCGTACACCGCCCGACAAATGGGCCGTGCGGTTATCATGCCCAACCTGAAGCCGCCCGTTGTCAGCGTTGCCGATGCTCAAGCATATAAAGAGCGCATTATGGCCGCCCTGCCTGAAGGCAGCGCCTTCCAGCCGTTGATGACGCTTTATTTGACCGACAACGCCACTCCCGAACTCGTGCGCGAAGCCAAGGCTGCCGGTATCGTGGCTTTCAAACTCTATCCAGCAGGCGCGACCACCAATTCCGATTCCGGCGTGACCGACTTGTTTAAGCTGATTCCCGTGTTGGAAGAAATGGCGAAACAGGGTATTTTGTTCTTGGTTCACGGCGAAGTGACCGATGCTGAAATTGATATTTTCGACCGCGAGGCCGCCTTTATCGAGCGTGTGATGAAGCCGGTTTTGGCGCAAGTGCCGAATCTTAAAGTCGTGTTTGAACACATCACTACTGCCGAAGCAGCCCGACTGGTATTGGAAGCCGGCGATAATGTGGCTGCGTCCGTGACGCCGCAACACTTGCTGCTCAACCGCAATGACCTTTTGGTCGGCGGCGTGCGTCCTCATCATTTCTGCCTGCCTGTACTCAAACGTGAAACCCACCGTCAGGCTTTGGTTGCCGCCGTTACCGGCGATAAGGCGCACAAATTCTTTCTCGGCACGGACTCTGCGCCACATGCCAAAACTGCCAAAGAAAATGCTTGCGGTTGCGCCGGTATGTTCAGCGCGATGACCGCCATCGAGCTTTATGCCGAAGTGTTTGAGAAAGCTGGCGCGTTGGACAAACTGGAAGCCTTTGCTTCTAAAAACGGCCCGCGTTTCTACGGTCTGCCTGAAAATTCCGATACCATCACATTGCTCAAACAAACGCAAACCGTACCTGCCAGCGTACCTTACGGCGATGGCGAGCTTGTACCGATGAGGGCCGGCGGCGAGATCGAATGGACGGTGCAATATTAAATTTGCCGTCAAGGAGACAATAAAAAACAACCTGCTTGAAAGGACAGGTTGTTTTTTATTGTCGTTCAGACGGCCTGTTATGGGGAAGGGAGGCTCACTAGGCCGTCTGAAAATCGGATTATATTGTGTGTTTATTCGGTCAACATGGGTTTCAACGCTTCCCAAGCCTGCGGCAGTTGGGTAAAGCCGTCCGAAGCCATCAAATGGCCGCCTTCGGGAATATGGGTAACAGGGCTTTTGAGTTTGGCCGCCATGTCCAAAGTCAGTTCGGGCGGAACATGGGTGTCGTTGTCGGAAACCAGACAGTGTTTGGGCATGTCGATTTTGCGCAGGATGTCGAAATCGGGGGACGCTGCTTTAATGTAGGCATCGAGTGCGGGCAGGGGAGACAACGTATCGGCAAAACCTGCGGCAAGCAGCAGACCGCCGATTTTTTGCGGCTGTTGGCGGCTGAGGAAGTGAAGGAGGGTAATGCAACCGAGGCTGTGGCCGACTAGGAAGGTATGGGCATCGGGCTTGCCGATGTGCTGGTCAAGGGTAAACTGCCACGCGGTCGTGCTTGGTTTGTCGGGATTGGGCATGGCGAGGGAGATTGCTTGTGCGCCGGTGCTTTTGACTTGGGCGCAAAGCCAGTCAAACCAGTTGCCGTGCGGATTGCCTTCAAAGCCATGTACGATATAAACGCGTCGATTCATGTTTTTCCTCCTTCAGACGGCCTGAGACTTTTGTCTAAATCTCTGCCTGTAAGCGTTCATTATACCATGTTTGTTTATGTTTTATTGTTTGTCGCTTGGTAAGGATTTTTAATTAAGCTTTTGTTGTTAAATGATATTTGCAAGAATAATAAAGCAAACAACACGGCAGGGGCGGATGGCTTTGCCGTGTTGTTCGGGTTTGAAATATATATGGGCCGTCTGGAAAACCGGTTTAGAAATAGCCTTGTTTTTTGCGCTCTTCCATTGCCGCTTCCGATACGCGGTCGTCCATGCGTGTGGCACTTCGTTCGGAAATGGTCGCGGCGGCGGTTTCGGCAATGATGTCTTCGGGCGTGGCGGCGGTGCTGGCGACCGGGCAGGTGCAGGAAATATCGCCGACGGTACGGAAGCGGACATCGCGGATTTGGGCAACTTCGCCTTCGCGTTTGGGGGTTAACGGGGTAACGGGAACGAGCAGGCCGTTGCGTTCGACAACTTCGCGCTTATGGGTGTAATAAATCGGCGGCAGGGCGAGTTTTTCGCGTGCGATGTATTGCCAGATGTCCAATTCCGTCCAGTTGGAAATCGGGAAAACGCGCATGTTTTCGCCTTGGAACAGGCGCGTATTGTAGAGCGACCATAATTCAGGACGCTGGTTTTTAGGATCCCATTGGCCGAACTCGTCGCGGAAAGAGAAGATGCGTTCTTTGGCACGCGCTTTTTCTTCATCGCGGCGCGCGCCGCCCATCAGCGCATCAAAGCCTTGTTCTTCGATGGTTTCAACCAGTGTAACGGCTTGGGCGGCGTTGCGCGAATCGGTTTCGCGGCGCAAGACGACGCTACCTTTGCGGATGGACTCTTCTACGCTACCGACCACAAGTTGTACGCCGGTGCGTGCGACCGTGTCGTCGCGGAACCGGATGACTTCGGGATAGTTGTGGCCGGTATCGACGTGCAGAAGTTTGAACGGCAGTTTCAGCGGGCGGCCTTCGATTTGGAAGGCTTTGACGGCAAGCGCCAGCAATACGACGGAGTCTTTACCGCCGGAAAACAGCAGGGCCGGGTTTTGGGCGTTGGCAATCACTTCGCGGATGATATAGATAGACTCGGCTTCGAGCCAGTCGAGGTGGTGGTTTTGGATGGACATTTTTTCTCTCTTTGCAATCTTGGCGATAGTCGATACTTTAGTGAGGCCGTCTGAAAAAGGGAAAGAATGGTTTGTTTGTTGCAAAGATGTTTTTGTTATATTGCAAGGCCGTGTTTTTCAGACGGCCTCTACGCTTTAACTTATTTTTAACCTGATTTCTCTGACGAAGCGCCTGTCTTCGCGTACACTTTGGTCATTTCATAAATGAGAATGGTTTATGTATCACGGCGAGAGATTTAATGCGTACAGCCATTTGGCCGGTTTCTTATTGGCAGTGGCGGCCTTGGTGCTGATGCTGGTGAAAGCGGTGGAATCGGCGGACGGCTATCGGATTGCCGGTGCACTGACTTACGGAGTCTGCCTGCTGCTTCTGTATTTGGGCTCAACCTTATACCACAGCATTCCGCAGCCGAAAGCCAAGGCGATTTTGCAAAAAGTCGATCATTGCATGATTTATCTTTTGATTGCAGGCAGCTATACGCCGTTTACGCTGATTACCCTTCAGGGCGGCTGGGGCTGGTCACTTTTCGGCGTGTCTTGGGGATTGGCTTTGCTGGGCATTGTTCAGGAGCTGACGATTGGGCGCAAAAGCGAGAAGCGGCTGCTGTCGATGGTGATTTATGTGTTGATGGGCTGGCTGATTGTGGTGGCGGTGTGGCCGCTGATACAGTCGCTTTCGGCCGGCGGGTTGTTTTGGCTGGTGTTGGGCGGCGTATTGTATAGCGTGGGGATTTATTGGTTTATCAACGATACGAAAATCCGCCACGGCCACGGTATCTGGCACTTGTTTGTCTTGGCAGGCAGTTTGACGCAATTTATCAGCATTTATTTTTATGTGTTGTAGTTTCAGACGGCCTGAAATAAAAAACCTCTCAGTTTGACTGAGAGGTTTTTGTTTGTCGTTAACCTGGGTTTTTGTCGTGGAATTCGTGGAATTCATAGTTGTAGGTCAGCTCTTTGCCGGCTTTGGTTTGCGCCAGATAATCGTCGTAAACCGCACGGATTTCCTTACGCAGCAGGAAGAGGGCGATTAAGTTCGGCAAGACCATAAAGCCGTTGAACATATCGGACATACTCCAAACCAAATCCACTTTGCCCAATGTACCCAATACGATGGCCACCAAAACCAGTGCGCGGTAGATGCCCAAGTGTTTGCCGCGGAACAGGAAGCGGATATTGGATTCACCGAAGTAGTACCAGCCGATGATGGTGGTAAAGGCGAAGAAGGTCAGACAGACGGCGAGCAGTTGCGAACCGAAACCCGGGAAGGCTTTGTTAAAAGCCAGTTGGGTAACTGCCGCGCCGGTTTCGCCGGACAAGTTGGCGTCGGTCAGCAGGATAATCAACGCGGTTGCCGTGCAGACCATCAGCGTATCGATAAAGATACCGATAAACGCGGCCATACCTTGTTGCACAGGGTGTTTGACGTTGGCGGTCGCATGAGCGTGCGGGGTCGAACCCATACCGGCTTCATTGGAAAACAGGCCGCGTGCCACGCCGAAGCGGACTGCCTCGCGCATACCGATACCGGCCGCACCACCCAATACCGCTTCAGGATTGAAGGCGGCGACAAAGATACTGTGGAACATCGGGATGATGTGGTCGGAGAATTTGAACAAGATAATCACGGCACACAAGATGTAAATTACCGCCATAAACGGCACGACAAATTGCGCGATACCGGCAATGCGGTTGATGCCGCCGATGATGATCAGGCCGGCGAATACCGCCAAAGCAATGCCGACTGCCATCGGCGGAATATTGAAAGCCAAATTCATGGCCGAAGCGATGGAGTTGGATTGGGTCGCGTTACCGATGAAGCCCAGCGCGATAATCAAGGCGATGGAGAAAAAGCCGGACAGGAAACGCGCCGCACCACGGCCGATTTTTGGGGTCAGGCCGTGCGTAATGTAAAACGCAGGGCCGCCGATGTATTTGCCGTGGCTGACCACGCGGTATTTTTGCGCCAAAACGGCTTCTGCAAAAATGGTAGACATGCCCAAAATGGCAGACAACCACATCCAAAAAATGGCACCCGGGCCACCGGCGGTAATTGCAGTGGCTACACCGGCAACGTTACCGGTACCGATTTGCGCGGAAATCGCTACGGCAAGCGCTTGAAATTGAGACAGGGATTTGCCTTCGTGGTCTTTGTCTTTTTTACTGAACAAGCCGCCGAAAACGGATTTGAAACCCGTCCCTAATTTGGTAATTTGCGGTGCGCCCAAGTACAGGGTAAAAAACAGGCCGATGCCGATTAAGGCATAAATCAGCAGGTAGTCCCAAAGAACCAGATTGACTGCACCCACCAGAGCAGACAATATTTCTTCCATAATAAAACCTTTAATAAAAACAATAAAAATAAAATGATACGGGTAACTACTCCCACTCATTTTTCGCGTTTGGCAACATCGGCGAGCAGGCCGTTTTGCCATTCGATACTGGTTAAGTTGTTAACAATTTTGACCGGTTTTGTCATCATACCGTAAACCTTCGTGAATTAAAACGAAAAACTGACAAAGGGTTGCTGCAAATGTGCTTCTTTATTTAAAAAAGGTTTTTTTGTTTTAGACGGCCTGTTTTTGCAAATGTTTGGGCCGTCTGAATATTTTGGGTAAAGGCAACTTATGATAAAATGCACGCCTTACAAATGAAGCAAATTCCGCCTCAACGCGTGAAAAAACGAAAGGAATCAATATGGCAGGCCATAGTAAGTGGGCAAATATCCAACACAAAAAAGCCCGACAAGATGCCAAACGCGGCAAAATCTTTACCCGTCTGATTAAAGAAATTACCGTTGCTGCCCGCATGGGCGGCGGCGACCCCGGCGCAAACCCGCGCCTGCGCCTGGCTTTGGAAAAAGCTGCTGAAAACAATATGCCTAAAGACAACGTGCAACGTGCCATCGATAAAGGTACGGGCAATCTGGAAGGCGTGGAATACATCGAGTTGCGTTACGAAGGCTACGGTATTGGCGGCGCAGCTTTGATGGTGGACTGTCTGACCGACAACAAAACCCGTACCGTTGCCGATGTGCGCCATGCGTTCACTAAAAACGGCGGTAACTTGGGTACCGACGGCTGCGTAGCGTTCAACTTCGTTCATCAAGGCTATTTGGTGTTTGAACCAGGTGTTGACGAAGATGCGCTGATGGAAGCGGCTTTGGAAGCCGGTGCGGAAGACGTCATCACCAACGACGACGGTTCCATCGAAGTGATTACCGCGCCGAACGACTGGGCAGGCGTGAAAGCGGCATTGGAAGCCGCAGGCTACAAATCTGTTGACGGTGACGTTACCATGCGCGCCCAAAACGAAACCGAGCTGAGCGGCGAAGATGCGGTTAAGATGCAAAAACTGATTGACGCATTGGAAGATTTGGACGACGTACAAGACGTTTACACTTCTGCCGTGTTGAATCTGGACTAAACAGTTTAAAGAACAAAAGGCCGTCTGAAATTTCAGACGGCCTTTTTATATCGAAACCAATCAGATTTTTCTGGTTTTCAACCAAGCCCAAAGTAGCAGCAATACCACGAAGCTGAAATACAAAATACTCCAAACCGGCAGGGCGACGCCGAATAGATAGTCCGGCTCGGCGCAGTTGCCAAAGCCGCGGACGATGGGTTCAAACCAATCGAACAAAGGCCAGTCGCGCAGGCGGAAAGTCCAAGGTGCGCCACAAGAAGGGGCGGTGCCGGGCGGCAGGCTTTGCAGCCAAATTTGATAGGCGGCGACACCTGCGCCGTAAACGGCCGGAGCGGCAATCAACAATGCCGAGAGCGAGCGGGCAAATTTGGAAGATTGAGAACTGAATGCTGTAACAATGGCCAACAGCCCGACAGCCAATACGCACAAGCGTTGCAGGATGCACAATACGCACGGGTTCATGCCCAAAACGTATTGGGAAATAAAGGAGCCGCAGGCGGCAAATATGGAGAGGACGACTAGAAATAAAACAGTCTTGCGGAAAAAGTTCATAACATAAAACCTTTCAGACGGCCTGGACGCAAAACAGCCGCTAAATAATGTTTACTTTAACACAAAACGCATATGCTTTTTTTGATTTGACGGTTTTTTGCGTATGTTTGTTGATATTGCGTAACTATAAATGTAGAAACAAAAATGTGTTCCATATCGAAAAGGCCGTCTGAAATATTCAGACGGCCCTTAGGGGAGAGACGTTTTATTTTTTCCCGTGAGATTTTTTGACATCTGCTTCAGTAATCGTACCGCCGCCATTATTGAAGGCGTTCATGATGTAAGTGGCAACGGCGGCGACATCGGCATCGTTGATGGCGGTAGAAGGCATGAAGCCGTTGTAGGATTTGCCGTTCACTTTAATTGGGCCGTTGATGCCTTTGGTCATACTTTGCAACAGCACTTGCGGTTTTTTATTGATATAGTTGGACTGGAATAAAGGCGGGAACATGGCACCCCGGCCTTCACCTTTTTTGCCGTGGCAGGCGGCGCAGTTGGTTTCGTAAATCTTTTGTCCTTTGCTCATCAGCGTGGCATCGGTGGCAAAAGCGGTTGGGATGCTGAGTGCGGTCAGAAGGAGCAGGATAGGGCGGAGTGCAGTCATGATGTGTTCCTTTTTGAGTAGTATTTTTGATGGCTACACGCTTGGTTTGCGTTTGAATAACTTGATGATAACGCTAAAGGCCGTCTGAAAGTGGATTTTTCAGACGGCCTTTGGTTTAGGTCAAATCCAGCCTTGCAGATTGGCCCGACTTAATTGTGCAAGTGCGGCAATCCAGTCGGCGGAATCGTTGAGGCAGGGGATGTAACGGTATTCTTTGCCGCCTGCGGCGTGGAATTGTTCGCGTCCCATAATGGCGATTTCTTCCATGGTTTCAAGGCAATCGGCCAGGAAGCCGGGGCAGAATACGTCGAGTTTGGTTGTGCCTTGTTTCGGCAGCTGATCAAACAGGGCTTGCGTGCTGGGCTTGATCCATTGGGATTTGCCAAACTGGCTTTGGAAAGAAACGATGTATTCTTGTTCGGACAAGCCCAATGCCTGCGCCAACAGTTTGGCGGTGTGGTGGCACTCGTCAGGATAAGGGTCGCCGTCGTCGTGATGCTTTTGCGGAATGCCGTGGAAGCTCAACATTAGTTTTTCGCCGCGTCCGTTTTGGGCCCAATAGGCTTCAATATGCTGCTTCATGGCTTGAATATAGGCGGCATCGTCGTAATAACGGGAGACGGTGCGGACGCTCATTTGGTTGCGTTGCAGCAATAACTCTTGAAATACTTTATCCAAAGCCGCGCCGGTAGAAGAACCGGCATATTGCGGATAGAGCGGAATGACCAGCAATTTGCCCACGCCTTGGGCTTTGAGTTCCGCCAAAACATCGGCAACGCTTGGGTTGCCGTAAGTCATGGCATGACGGACGATGACATCGGGCAAATGTTTGGCCAGGGCTTCTGCTTGGCGGCGTGTGTAAACCTCAAGCGGTGAACCTTCTTTAAACCAAACTTTTTCATAGGCATGCGCGCTTTTTTTTGGGCGAAAAGTCAATACCAAGCCGCGCAATATCGGTTGCCATAAGAGCTTGGGCAGTTCGACAACACGTTGATCGGACAGGAATTCTTTCAAGTAAGGCTTGACTGCGGCAGCAGTGGGCGCGTCAGGCGTGCCGAGGTTGAGCAGTAGGACGGCGGTACGGTTTTGTGCGGTGTAGGCTAAGGGAGGTTCGGTATGGAAACGGGACATGATTGTGCTTTATTAATGAAGAATATTGAGGCCGTCTGAAAAGCAGTTTGAATTAAAACCTGATTTCAGACGGCCTTTAAAAGGATTAATCCACACCACGGGCGCGGTTTTCATGGAATTGCGCCTGCCAATCGGCAAATTTGCCTTGTTCGATGGCTTCGCGCATTTCGGCCATGATGACTTGGTAGAAGTGCAGATTGTGTATGGTGTTGAGTTGTGCGCCCAAGATTTC
This sequence comes from Neisseria sp. 27098_8_158, assembly GCF_041433145.1. Lineage (NCBI taxonomy): Bacteria > Pseudomonadati > Pseudomonadota > Betaproteobacteria > Neisseriales > Neisseriaceae > Neisseria > Neisseria sp. 27098_8_158. The sequence continues at coordinate 896,815 of NZ_JAPWAZ010000001.1, read as the reverse complement.
GCCGACACGGTGCAGATGGTGCAGGTAGGAGCGGCTGAAATTCTGACAGGCGTAGCAGGTGCAGCTTTCGTCAATCGGACGCTTGTCGAGTTTGTGTTTGGCGTTTTTGATTTTCAAATCGCCAAAACGGGTAAACAGCCAGCCGTTACGCGCATTGCGGGTAGGCATGACGCAGTCGAACATATCCACGCCGTGTGCCACGCCGTACACTAAGTCTTCAGGCGTACCGACGCCCATTAAATAATGAGGTTTGTGTTCCGGCAGGATAGGGCCGACGGCGCGCAACATACGGTACATTTCGGGCTTAGGTTCGCCAACAGACAAGCCGCCGATGGCCAAGCCGGGGAAATCGAGCTCTTCCAAGCCTTTCAGCGACTCTTCGCGCAAATCTTCATGCATCGCGCCTTGTACAATGCCAAACAGCGCATTCGGGTTTTTCAGGTCTTCAAAAGCCTTTTTGCTTCGTTCCGCCCAGCGCAGGCTCATTTGCAGCGATTTTTGCGCTTGGCTGTGCGTTGCTTCTCCAGGGGTGCATTCGTCCAACTGCATCACGATGTCGGAATTCAACACGGTTTGGATTTTCATCGACACTTCGGGTGAGAGGAACAGTTTGTCGCCGTTGATCGGGCTTTGGAATGTGCAGCCTTCTTCGGTCAGCTTGCGCATGTCGGACAACGAGAATACTTGGAAACCGCCCGAGTCGGTCAAAATCGGCTTATCCCAGCCGATAAATTCGTGCAGGCCGCCGAATTGTTCGATGACTTCCAAACCGGGGCGTAGCCACAGATGGTAAGTGTTGCCTAAAATGATTTGTGCTTTGATGTCATGCAGGTTTTGCGGGTTCATTGCTTTGACCGAACCGTAAGTGCCGACAGGCATAAATACCGGCGTTTCGATTTTGCCGTGGTTCAGTTCCAAAGTGCCGCGTCGGGCATGACCGTCTTTCTTGTGTAAGGTAAATTTAAGCATAGTAATAATAGATTGGACGTTCGCGTGTGTGCGAAATGAAAGGGCAGATTATAAAGGATTTTTCGTTGGTTGACGGCTGGATTTTATCTTTGTCAAAGCAATGCTTCAGACGGCCTGAATAATGGAGGAAATAAAAAATGAGGTATAAATCAAACAAAAATATTCAGGCCGTCTGAAAAGTATTTACAGATGCTTGCAAAAGGGAACACGCTTCGTTACAATAAGCGACTTAGATGAAGGCACATAGCTCAGTTGGTTAGAGCACCACCTTGACATGGTGGGGGTCGTTGGTTCGAGTCCAATTGTGCCTACCAAATTTCCATAACGGCTTTATGCCGTTATTTTTTAATGTTTTGGAGCTTTCTGATGTTGAACATTACCTTGCCGGACGGTTCGGTCCGCCAATATGAATCACCCGTTACCGTGGCGCAAATTGCAGCGTCTATCGGTGCAGGTCTGGCAAAGGCAACGGTAGCGGGCAAGGTTAACGGTAAATTGGTGGATGCTTGCGATCCGATTACCGAAGATGCCCACGTTCAAATCATTACGCCTAAAGACAAAGAAGGCGTGGAAATTATCCGCCACTCCTGCGCGCACTTGGTCGGTCATGCGGTCAAGCAGCTCTACCCAGATGCAAAAATGGTTATCGGCCCGGTGATTGAAGACGGGTTCTATTATGATATCGCAACTGAAAAACCATTTACGCCTGATGATGTGGCCGCTATCGAGGCGCGCATGAAAGAATTGATTGCACAAGACTATGACGTCATTAAAGTGATGACGCCCCGTGCAGAAACCATCAAAATTTTCCAAGATCGCGGCGAAGAGTACAAATTGCGTCTGATTGAAGACATGCCTGAAGTGGAAGCAATGGGTATGTATCATCATCAGGAATACGTCGATATGTGCCGCGGTCCTCACGTTCCCAATACCCGTTTCTTGAAAAACTTCAAGCTGACCAAACTGGCAGGCGCATACTGGCGCGGCGACAGCAATAATGAAATGTTGCAACGTATTTACGGTACGGCTTGGGCAAGTAAAGACGAATTGAAAGCCTATATCCAACGCATCGAGGAAGCAGAAAAACGCGACCACCGTAAGCTGGGTAAACAATTGGATTTGTTCCACCTGCAAGATGAAGCGCCGGGTATGGTGTTCTGGCATCCTAAAGGCTGGGCTTTGTGGCAGGTGATTGAGCAGCATATGCGCAAAGAGTTGAATGCTGCCGGTTATAAAGAGGTGAAAACGCCTCAGATTATGGATAAAACCTTCTGGGAAAAATCCGGCCACTGGGAAAACTATAAAGACAATATGTTCGTGACCAGTTCCGAAAAACGCGAATACGCGGTTAAACCGATGAACTGTCCGGGTCATGTGCAAATTTTCAATAACGGCTTGCGCTCATATCGCGATTTGCCAATGCGTTTGGCTGAGTTCGGTTCTTGCCACCGCAATGAACCAAGCGGTGCATTGCATGGTCTGATGCGTGTTCGCGGTTTTGTGCAGGATGATGCGCACATCTTCTGTACCGAAGATCAAATCGTTGATGAAGCACGTGCATTCAATGAATTGCTGGTTCGCATTTATAAACAATTCGGCTTCCATGATGTTGCTGTGAAGTTGTCCCTCCGTCCTGAACAACGTGCAGGTTCTGACGAAGTTTGGGATAAGGCCGAACAAGGTCTGCGTGATGCATTGACCGCTTGCGGCGTGGAGTGGGAAGAATTGCCTGGCGAAGGCGCATTCTATGGTCCTAAGATTGAATACCATGTTAAAGATGCCTTGGGTCGCTCTTGGCAGTGCGGTACCCTGCAATTGGACTTCGTATTGCCAGAACGTTTAAATGCCGAATATGTAACTGAAAACAACGACCGTGCGCGTCCTGTAATGTTGCACCGTGCTATTTTGGGTTCGTTGGAGCGCTTCATCGGTATTCTGATTGAAAACCATGCAGGTTCATTCCCATTGTGGCTTGCGCCGGTTCAAATGGTGATTATGAATATCACTGAAAACCAAGCAGATTATTGTCGCGAAGTGGCTGCCAAATTGCAGGCTGCAGGCTTCCGTGTCGAATTGGATTTGCGTAACGAAAAAATCGGTTACAAAATCCGCGACAACAGCCAATACCGTTTCCCTTATCAAATCGTTGTCGGTGATAAAGAGAAACAAGAAAACAAAGTTGCGGTACGCCGCAAAGCAGAAGACTTGGGTTCTTTGAATGTAGATGATTTTATTGCGCAATTGCAGCAAGAAATCACTGACGCCCTCGTCAATCATTAATTTTTATAGGAGTATTCATCATCGCTCAAGAACGCGAAGCACGAATCAATGGTGAAATTACCGCCAAAGAAGTGCGATTAATCAGTGAGTCAGGCGATCAGCTTGGTGTCGTTTCAGTTCGTGAAGCTCTGGCTATGGCCGAAGAGCAAGATGTCGATTTGGTAGAAATTTCCCCGACTGCCAAACCGCCTGTATGCAAACTGATGGATTACGGTAAATACAAATACCAACAAGCCAAGAAGCGCGACGAAGCCAAGAAAAACCAAAAGCAGGTACAAATTAAGGAAATTAAATTCCGTCCGGGTACAGATGAAGGCGACTATCAAATCAAGATGCGCAACATCAACCGCTTCCTTGCCGATGGTGACAAAGTCAAAGTAACATTGCGTTTCCGCGGTCGTGAAATGGCCCACCAACAATTGGGTGCCCAACTGCTTGAGCGCGTAAAAGAAGATTTGGCAGAAGTAGCGCAAATCGAGTCCTTCCCTAAAATGGAAGGTCGTCAAATGGTGATGATGATTGCGCCTAAGAAAAAATAAAGCTATAATCCGAGGCTTATTTCGATTGCCGCTCGAAATAAGGTTTAATTAGCGGCAAAAACCGTGGTATTTTGGGTTTCAAGAGTTTGAAATTTATTTCAAAACCCCCTTATACCTTATCTAATAACGAATGGAGTTTTCCAATGCCTAAAATGAAAACCAAGTCTAGCGCGAAAAAACGCTTTAAAGTACTGGGTAACGGTGGTGTAAAACGCGGTCATGCGTTCAAAAGTCACATCCTGACCAAAAAAACCACTAAAACTAAACGTCAATTGCGCGGCACCGCTATGGTGGATTCACGCGATTTGGCTTCTGTTGCTAAAATGTTGCCCTACGCTTAAGGAGTTTAGAATATGCCACGCGTAAAACGCGGTGTTACCGCTCGTGCTCGTCACCAAAAAGTCTTCGCGTTAGCCAAAGGCTACCGCGGTCGTCGTAAAAACGTTTACCGTGTTGCCAAACAAGCGGTAATGAAAGCCGGTCAATACGCATACCGTGACCGTCGCCAACGCAAACGTCAATTCCGTCAACTGTGGATCGTTCGTATCAATGCAGGTGCCCGTGAAAATGGTCTGTCTTACAGCAAATTCATGAACGGCCTGAAACGCGCTGCTATCGAAATCGACCGCAAAGTATTGGCTGATTTGGCTGTATTCGACAAAGCTGCATTTGCACAATTGGTTGAAAAAGCTAAAGCTGCTTTGGCTGCTTAATTCGATAAGATTATTTAAAAAGGAAGCTTATGCTTCCTTTTTTCTTTTTTGGAAGAAACTCTATGTAGTTGATTTTCTTTCTTTAAACTCTATTTTTTTATACTGATTTGCGATAAAATAGGCCCCTCTTATCAAACGGATTGGCCGCACTAATACAAAAGGCCGTCTGAACAGGTTTGCAATCAAACCCAACAGACGGCTTTGTTGTTTCAGACGGCCTGCCATCAACAAACAGACGATAAACTACTATGGAAAATGTAAACCGTATCGTTACAGAAGGTATTGCCGCTATTGAAGCCGCGCAAGACTTCAATGCCTTAGAACAAATTAAAGCACGCTATCTTGGTAAAACCGGCGAATTGACCGGACTTTTGAAAACTTTGGGTCAAATGTCTCCTGAAGAGCGTAAAACCATAGGCGCGCACATCAACGAATGCAAAAATCAGTTTCAGACGGCCTTTAATGCCAAACGCGATGCCCTGAATGAAGCCAAGCTGCAAGCCCAATTGGCTGCAGAAGCCTTGGATATTACTTTGCCGGGCCGTGCACAAGAGCATGGTGGTTTGCATCCAGTTACTTTAACTTTGCAACGTGTGGTTGAGCTGTTTCACGGTATGGGTTTCGAAGTGGCGGACGGCCCTGAAATTGAAGACGATTTCCACAATTTCCAAGCCTTGAATATTCCTGCAAATCACCCTGCGCGTGCAATGCAAGATACCTTCTACGTTGAAAACGGCGACGTTTTACGTACACACACTTCGCCTATTCAAATCCGCTATATGCTCGACAAAAAAGAGCCGCCTATCCGCATTATTGCTCCCGGCCGCGTTTACCGTGTGGACAGTGATGCCACTCACTCGCCTATGTTCCATCAGGCCGAAGGTTTGTGGGTGGAAGAGGGTGTCACTTTTGCCGATTTGAAAGCAGTGTTTACTGACTTTATCCGTCGCTTCTTTGAACGCGATGACTTGCAAGTACGTTTCCGTCCGTCTTTCTTCCCGTTCACCGAGCCTTCTGCCGAAATCGACATCATGGGCGAAAACGGCAAATGGTTGGAAGTCGGCGGTTGCGGTATGGTACATCCTAACGTATTGAAAAATGTCAATATCAACTCTGAAAAATATACAGGTTTCGCTTTCGGTATCGGTCTCGACCGCTTTGCCATGTTGCGCTACAACGTCAATGACCTGCGCTTGTTCTTCGATAACGATTTGAACTTCTTGAAGCAGTTTAAATAAATTTCAGATGGTCTTTTGATAGGCCGTCTGAAAAAGTGAATAGATATTACTGATTTCGTCTGATAAAAATTTGTTTCAGACGGCCTGATAGTAGAGAAAATAATATGCAATTTCCTTATTCATGGCTGAAAACCCAAGCCAATCCTGATCTTTCTGCCGATAAACTGGAACATCTTTTGACCATGGCCGGTTTGGAAGTGGAAGAAATCGATACTGCCGCCCCTGCTTTCAGTGGCGTGGTTGTTGCCGAAGTAAAATCCGTTGAGAAACATCCTGATGCAGACCGTTTGAACGTTACCCAAGTTGATGCCGGTACGGGCGAGTTGGTTCAGATTGTTTGTGGTGCGCCGAATGTCAAGCCGGGCATTAAAGTGCCGTGTTCGCTGCCGGGTGCCGTTTTGCCGGGCAATTTCAAAATTAAGCCGACTAAAATGCGCGGCGTACCATCAAACGGTATGCTGTGTTCGACCAATGAACTGGGTTTGCCTGATGATGGTGTGGACGGTCTGCACATTCTGCCTGAAGATGCGCCTGTCGGTACCAATATCCGCGAATACTTGGATTTGGACGATACGCTGTTTACGTTGAAAATTACGCCTAACCGCGCTGATTGCTTGAGTGTTAAGGGTATCGCGCGTGAGGTTTCTGCCTTGACTCAATGTGCGTTTACACCTGTTGAAATTCAGACGGCCTCTATCGGCAGTGAGAAAAAACAGGCTGTCCGTATTGATGCACCGGCCGACTGCGGCCGTTTTATCAGCCGCATTATTGAAAATGTCAATGCGAAAGCGGCTACTCCCGATTGGATGAAACAACGTTTGGAACGCAGCGGTATCCGCAGCATTTCCGCATTGGTGGACATTGGTAACTATGTGATGCTGGAAATCGGTCAGCCTATGCATGTTTTCGATGCTGACAAGCTGTCAGGCAGTTTGATTGTCCGCCGTGCTCAAAATGGCGAGACTTTGGCGTGTCTGAACGAGAAGACGGTTACTTTGGCTGACAATACACTGGTGGTTGCTGATGAAAAAGGTGCGTTGAGCTTGGCCGGCTTGATGGGCGGCGAAGCAAGCGCGGTTTCTGATGAGACACAAAATATTGTGTTGGAAGCTGCTTGGTTTGCTCCGGAGATTATTGCCGGTAAATCCCGTCAATACGGTTTTGGTTCGGATTCTTCTTTCCGTTTTGAACGTGGAGTGGATTACCGCTTGCAAGCTGATGCCATTGAGCGTGCTACCGAATTGGTGTTGCAGATTTGTGGTGGCGCGGCCGGTGAAATGGTTGAGGCACAAGGAAAATTGCCTGAGGCAAAACAGGTTGAATTGCGTTTAGGCCGTCTGAAAACGGTATTGGGCGTTGAAATCCCTGCCGAGCAAGTTGAAATTATCTTGCAACACTTGGGTTTGCAGCCTGAGAAAACCGAAGAAGGCTTCCGTGTCACTTCTCCTAGCTTCCGTTTCGATATCGAGATCGAAGCCGATTTGATTGAAGAAATCGGCCGCGTTTACGGTTATGAAAATATTCCCGACGACTATACTTCAGGCCGTCTGAAAATGTTGGCATTGCCTGAAACCAAACGCCCGCGTTTTGCGGTTTATAACGAAATGGCGGCTCGCGGTTACCGCGAAGTGGTCAGCTATGCGTTTGTGGATGAGCAATGGGAGCAAGACTTTGCTGCCAATACCAATCCTATCCGCCTGCAAAATCCGTTGGCGGCGCAGTATGCCGTCATGCGTTCTACGCTTATCGGCGGTTTGGTGGAAGTTTTACAAAATAATTTGAACCGTAAGCAAAACCGTGTACGCGTGTTTGAAATTGCCCGCGTGTTCAGCAAAGATTCGGCTGATCAATTTGTTCAAAACGAACGTATCGGCGGTTTGTGGTATGGCTCCGTGTTGCCTGAGCAATGGAGCGAGAAAACACGCAACGTAGATTTTTACGATATGAAAGCTGATGTTGAGAGTCTTTTGAAAAACAAGGAAGTATCCTTTGTGAAGACCGAACATCCGGCATTGCATCCTGGTCGTGCCGCCAATATCGTTTCAGACGGCCAAGTAGTTGGTTTTGTTGGCGAGTTGCATCCGAAATGGCTGCAAAAATATGATTTGCCACAAGCGCCGCTGGTGTTTGAAATCGATATGGATGCGGTATTGGGTCGTGAGAAAACCCGTTATCAGTCCGTCTCCAAATTCCAACCTGCGCGCCGAGATTTGGCATTTGTAATGCCTGAAGCTGTAACGCATGATGATTTGTTAAATGCCCTGAAAGCGGCGGCGAACAAGCTGGTTCAAGAAATCAGCGTGTTTGACGTTTACCGCGGTACGGGCGTGCCTGAAGGCATGAAGAGCGTTGCCGTCAAAATCATTTTGCAAGATATGGAAAACACGCTGACAGATGAAGTCATCGAGCCTTTGGTTGCGAAAATGATTAAAGCGGCAGCCGAAAAAGACGCACAGCTTCGCGCTTAACATAAGATAAAAGTTGTCGCCAAAAATCACCAATAATATTTGATTTTTTGGTGAAGACTTGATTTTTAAAAGAATTTTGGTAATAATTGCACCAGTTTGAATGAAGGTAAACACATGACACTAACTAAAGCAGAATTGGCTGATATTTTGGTCGACAAAGTCAGCAACGTCACCAAGAATGATGCCAAAGAAATCGTCGAGCTCTTTTTTGAAGAAATTCGCAGCACTTTGGCGCGTGGCGAAGAAATTAAAATTTCCGGTTTCGGCAATTTCCAATTGCGCGACAAACCTCAACGCCCGGGTCGTAACCCTAAAACAGGTGAAGAAGTGCCGATTACCGCACGCCGTGTAGTAACTTTCCATGCCAGCCAAAAACTCAAAGGCATGGTGGAGCATTACTATGACAAACAACAATAATCCGGTTATTCCTGCCAAGCGTTATTTTACGTTGGATGAAATGTGCCAATTGTTGCAAATCAGCCCGGCTCAGTTTGCTCAATGGCAACATGAAAATAATGTTGTGATTGGATACGGTGGCGATCGATATACGCGCTCAGATGTAGTTAAGTTATTGAAACTGAAAGATACGTTTGAACCGTACATCGATACGTTCAGCCGTGGCGCTTTGGATGCAAACGGCAATCCTGCCGCCAATGCGGAAGAAGTCCGTCATGGTCTGATGCAGATTTTGTCTGATTTGGAGCGTCATCTTGGTTCTGAGCAACAAAACCACCATGTCGAGCTGTAATCGATAAGAAAATTGTGATCAAAAGTGCGAAGGCATACAAAGATTTGCATAATTGATTCTAATAAAGGCTGTTTGAATGATTTTCAGACGGCCTTTATTGTTTTATATTGCTTTCAAAATATCAGAATCTTGATTGCAAATGATTCTATGAAATAGCCGTAAATGTTATACTTAGCCTCTTGTTTGCCGATTGGGAAGAAACAGTCATTAGATAATGCGGATAGATACCGCCTTTTCATGGCAGACTGAGGTTTTTAAAACAAATGTAACGGCAGAATAAACAGGCTGACGGACAACATTCAAATCGATGAAATGGATAGCAGAAAATGAGCAGAATCCAACAAACTTTCTCAGCGCTCAATGGCGCAAAAGCACTGATTCCTTATATTACGGTGGGTGATCCCAGCCTTGAGACAACCTTGGCATTGATGCACAGCCTGGTGGCTAATGGTGCTGATATTTTGGAACTGGGTGTGCCGTTTTCTGACCCTATGGCGGATGGTCCGACCATTCAGCGTGCGGCCGAAAGGGCGTTGGCAAATCATGTTTCTTTGCACGACGTATTGGAAACAGTACGTTTGTTCCGCCAAACCAATGATAAAACGCCGATTGTGTTAATGGGCTATTTGAACCCAGTACATAAAATGGGTTATCAAGCGTTTGCACAAGCGGCTGCCGACGCGGGCGTAGATGGCGTGTTGACTGTAGATTCCCCGGTAGAAACCATTACCCCGCTGCATGACTCTTTGAAAGCGCAAGGTATTGATTGTATTTTCCTTATTGCGCCGACAACAACTGAAGAGCGTATTCAAACGATTGCCAAAGTAGCCGGCGGGTTTGTGTATTATGTATCGCTCAAAGGTGTAACCGGTGCTGCAAGTTTGGATACTGAAGAAGTTTCGCGTAAAATAGAGCTTTTGCGCAAATACATCGATATTCCGATTGGTGTCGGCTTCGGCATCAATAATGCGGAGAGTGCGCGTAAAATTGGTGCGGTAGCGGATGCCGTTATTGTCGGCAGCCGTATCGTCAAAGAGATTGAAAGCCACGCAGGTAGCGAGGCCGAAGCGGTAGGCGTGTTGGTTAAAGAGTTGAAAGACGCGATTCGCTAATATTTTTTATTCCATTATTTCAGACGGCCTTACGTTCAACAGGCCGTCTGAATTCTGAATTCCAAGGAGTCATTCATGAGCTGGCTAGATAAAATTCTTCCTCCGAAAATTAAAAACCGAAGCAGTTCGTCCAGCGTCCCTGAAGGCCTGTGGCACAAATGTCCGTCTTGTTCGGCAACGGTTTATTCAACCGAGTTGAAGCAAAACAGCGAAGTCTGCCCGAAATGTAATCACCACAATCCGCTTTCTGCGCGCGAACGTTTGAATCTACTTTTGGATGAAGAAGGCCGTGAAGAGATTGCAGCCAATATTAAACCGACCGACCCGCTGAAATTCAAAGACAGCAAAAAATATCCCGACCGCCTCGCGGCTGCGCGTAAAGCAACCGGCGAAGACGATGCTTTAGTCGTTATGAAAGGCACCATGAACGGCCTGCCTGTCGTGGTGGCTGCATTTGAATTCCGTTTTATCGGCGGCTCTATGGGTTCGGTCGTGGGTGAGCGTTTCGTTCAGGGGGTACGTCGTGCCGTTGCAGATAATTGTTCGTTTATTTGCGTGGCGGCTTCCGGTGGTGCGCGTATGCAGGAAGGGATTAACTCTTTGATGCAGATGACGAAGACCAGCGCGGCTTTGCATTTGCTGACTGAAAAACGTCTGCCGTTTATTTCCGTATTGACTGACCCGACCATGGGCGGCGTATCTGCCAGCTTTGCCTTCTTGGGTGATGTGGTTTTGGCAGAACCGAATGCGCTGATTGGTTTTGCCGGTCCGCGCGTTATTGAGCAGACTGTACGCGAAACCCTGCCAGAAGGTTTCCAACGTGCAGAATTCTTATTGGAGAAGGGCGCAATCGACCAAATCGTCGATCGCCGTTCCATGAAAAAACGTATCAGCGATTTGATTACTTTGTTGCGTCATGAAGGTAAAGTAACTGCTGCTTGATTGGCACAATAAGAAAGGCCGTCTGAAAATAATATTTCAGACGGCCTTTTTGATTATTGAGGATTAAGCAGTCAATGCGGTTTTCAAAACCTTGTTGACTTCGCCCATGTCGGCTTTTCCGGCCAGGCGGGTCTTCAATACGCCCATGACTTTGCCCATATCTGCCATACCTGATGCACCGGTTTCTGCAATGGCTGCTTCAACGACAGTCTTGATTTCTTCTGCGGACATCATTTGCGGCAGGTAGCGGTTGAGGATTTCGATTTCCGCATTTTCTTTGTCAGCCAAATCTTGACGACCGGCTTCGGTGTAGATTTTGGCGCTGTCTTTGCGCTGTTTTACCATTTTGGTCAGGATAGAGATGACTTTTGCGTCATCGGCTTCAGTGCGCTCATCTACTTCAAATTGTTTGATGGCGGCATTAATCAGGCGGATGGTGCTTAAAGACACTTGGTCTTTGGCACGCATGGCGGTTTTCATGTCTTCGGTTAATTGTGTTTTTAGGCTCATAATGTTCTCACTTTATATAAAAAGATGCCGTCTGAAAAACAAAACACACCGCAAAGCTGCCCTTGCGGTGTGTTGTTTATCACAGGGCAGGCCTGTAATTAGTACATTTTAGGAGGCAGTTGTTGGCTGCGCAGACGTTTTTGCAGACGTTTGGCTGCAGCAGCTTTTTTGCGTTTGCGTTCGGTAGTTGGTTTTTCGTACGCTTCACGGGCGCGCAGTTCGGTCAACAGACCGGTTTTTTCTACGGCACGTTTGAAACGACGCATGGCAACTTCAAATGGTTCATTCTCTTTAACACGAATAGCAGGCATTTTATTTCCTTTAAATTTTGTTCAATCAAACCGTTTTAAGAAATAGAGGACGGTTTGTCATAATGGGGGAGTTGTTGTATCGCTGGTTTGCCTAGGGCAGGGCGGGATACGCGCCGTGATGTAAACATCACCTCCTAACAAGTCGGCTTTTGCCGTGCAAGTGACCTTTGCGGTCAGAAACAATCGGACGATTATCTTATAAACCCGATAGTCTGTCAAGGTTGTAGGCCGTCTGAACGTTTGATTCTGTCTCACTTTTCAGACGGCCTATCGGGTATTAATAACGGCCGGGAACCGTACCCATACGTTGTTTCAACGAAGTTTGCGGCTCATTGAACAATGACGCGTAATAAGTCGCGTTGGTCATGACTTTTTTCACGTAGTCGCGGGTTTCGGTGAATGGGATGGTCTCGGCGTAGATGGCACCTTCCAAAGGCGAAGAAGCCTGCCAGTTGCGGGCGCGGCCGGGGCCGGCATTGTAGCCTGCGGTGGCCATCACTTCGTTATTTTGCAGGCGGCGTTTGGCATCTGCCATGTACCAAGTACCCATGCGGATGTTGCCGTCCATGGTGTAGAGTTCGCTGCTGCTCATGCCGATTTTGCCGGCGATTTCGCGGGCGGTCGCAGGCATGACCTGCATCAGGCCTTGTGCGCCGACGCTGGATTGTGCGCCCATGACAAAGCGGCTTTCTTGGCGAATCAAACCGTAAACCCATGCCGGGTCAATACCAGCCTGTGCGGCATAGTGGACGGTTAGGTCTTTAAACGGAGAGAGGTAGCGCAGTTTGTAGTTGAGTTTGTGGTCGGTACGGTCTGCGCTGTTGATTGCCATGTCGTAGAACTGGTTGTCAAAAGCAACTTGTGCGGCAGTCAGCAGGTTATCTTCGTTGAAGTCGCGGGTGGCAAAACGCCATTCCGCCTGTGCCTGACGGCGCATTTTGGAATCGCCGTTGCTTTGGCTGTTTTTAAACAGAACCAATGCGCGTTTGATGGCACCGTCTTCGCTCATGCGGCGGACGTCTCTGGCATCGGCATCGGAAACGTTGTTGCGCGTATTGATGCGGCGGCCCAGTTCTTCACCTGCCATTACGGCGTAGAAATTGCGGCCGGAAGCGGCGGCTTTTTCGTACATTTCTTTGGCTTGGCTACTTTTGCCTTGTGCGACAAAGCTGCGGCCCAGCCAATATTGCCATGTCGGGTCTTTTTGCAGTTTTTCAGGCATATGCTGAATCACGCTTGCCAATTCGTCCCAACGTTGCAGGCGCAAAGCGGCGCGTGCGTACCATTCCAATTGTTCGTCGGTCAGTTGCTTGCGGTCGGAAACGCGGCCGTAGTAGCTCAAAGCGGTCGGCATATTTTGGCTTTGTGCATGGTAGTGGCCCAATACGCCCCATGCGAAGCTGCGTTGTTCGCGGCTGAGGCCTGATTCCATGTCGGACAGGGTAGCGGCGGCAGAAGCGGATTTGCGTGCATCTTTGCCGATCACGCTCAACAGGCTGTATTCGGTCGCACCTTGCGCGCCACCTTCAAACGGGCTGCCCAATGCTGCGGCGAGGTTGCGTGCATCTGTGGTTTGACTGTTGCTCAACAAGCCGCGCACGCGACGCCATGCGTCGTTGGTGTTCAGACGGCCTGAAGCTGCCGCGCTTTCAACCAAGCGGGTACAGCCGGCAGGCAGTTTGCCGGTGACGCGAACCAGCTCGGCGGCTTTGCTGTAATTGCCGCTGCTCAAATCGGCATAACATTGCACTTCTTGTGCGACGCCGGCGGCGTTCAATTTGCTAAATTCTTGACGGAACAAATCCCATTGGCCGCGCGCGCCCAAGGTTTTCAGCCATTCGTTGCGGACATTTTCAGCCATTGCGCTGTCGCTGGCTTGGGATAAAAATTGTTGTACCCAAGCATCGTCGCCGCGTTTGGCGGCATCGATGGCGCTTTGGTATTGGCTGTAATCGGACAGGACTTTGGACTCGCTGTCGGTGCGGCGTGAAGGAATAGAAGTAGATTTAGGCTGAACGACGGTTTCGGTTTTCGAAGCAGTCGGTGTGTTTTGGGTGGCGCACGCCGATAAAACAGCGGCGGTAATCAAGCTGAGGGAGAGAGGGGAAAGACGTTGAACGTTCATTGGATACCGTGTCGTTTTTAGAATCAAAATAACTGCTTATTTTAAATGATTTATGCGGAATAACCGAATTACAAACCGATATTTACATTTTCAAAGCCTGGAGATGACTAAGGCCGTCTGAAATATGAAACACTTTTGAGGTATTTTTATTTCAGACGGCCTTTTATGAAGGAAGTCGTCAATCGGGTTTGTGTTCGATATAGTCTTGCGGCTTGTCGGCTTTGCTGGTGCGCGTAACCGTATATTCGCCTTCGATAATGTCTTCATCCTCTTTGGCGGAGCTGTAAGTCTGACGGCTTTGGAAAGACTGCGTAGAAGAAGCGGTCGCGTTGCCTCTAAACGGAATCAGCAAGAGCAGGGCGACGGCGGTTGAAATAAAGCCGGGACTGAGCAGGAAAACCGCGGCAGCAGTATAGCGAATCGGCCACAGCATCTGATAGAGGGAAATGTTTTGGCCGCTGCGGACGGCTGCACCTGCGAGTAAAAGGCCTGAGATGCCGGTATGGCGCAGCATAAAGATACCGCTGATAAAGCTGAGAGCCATCACAAACAGCGTCCAGCCGCCACCTATCCAGTCGGCAACCCAGACGATGGACATGATTTCCAAAAAGATTAAAACCAAAAAACCGATTCCAAAATACTGCATAAGTGTTTGTTCCTTCATTCAACGGATAGTGTCGATTGTGTTCTATCTAGATAAAGATAAACCTTATTTTTTCAAGCAAATGCTGTGTGAAAAAGGGTAAACGGGCGATGAGGCTGTCTGAACGGAGATTAAAAGAAGACAGATGTTTCAGACGACTTTTAGATATTCTATCGCATCACATTGTTCCAATCGCTTTCAAAATAACTGACGAGGATTTGGTTGTTCAAATAATTTGCTTCCACCTTGCGCCTTGCCATATCAGGCGGAAAGCGAAACATTTCGGCAACGGTCTGGGCATTGAGATAGCGGGTGGGTACGTCGAATTTTTGCGGAATGGGGAAATTTTGGTCAAACCCTGCCAACACAAATCCCCATTCGCCAAAGGAAGGGACGTAGACATGATAGGGTGCGGTATTCAACTTGGCCGCTTCGAGGGTGGCAACGACCGACCAGTAGGCGTTAGGGGCGAAATAAGGCGAAGTCGATTGCACAACAATCTTGCCCTGCGGCTCAAGATGGCGGGCAACGAGGCGGTACATAGGGACGGAGTAGAGTTTGCCCAGCGAGAAATTGGACGGGTCGGGCAGGTCGATGATGATAACGTCGAATTTTTCAGACGACCCTTCCAGCCATTTGGCGGCATCGTCGTTGACGACGTGCATTTTGGGATGGGACAGCGAGCCTTGGTTGAGGGCGCTTAAGGTGGCGGAAGTTCTAAAAGTGGCGGTCATGTCGGGGTCGAGGTCAACCAAAGTAACATTTTTGACCTGCGGATATTTTAAGACTTCGCGTGCCGCCAATCCGTCGCCGCCACCGAGAATCAGGACGCGCTCGGCGTTGGGAACCATCTGCATGGCAGGCAGGACAAGTGCTTCATGGTAACGGGCTTCGTCGCGTGAGGAGAATTGCAGGTTGCCGTTGATATAGAGGCGGGTGTCGTTTTTCCAGCGGGTAACGACCAGCCGCTGGTAGGGTGAGTGGCTTTGATAGACGACGGGGTCGCCAAAATAGCTTTGTTCAGCTTTGAAGGAAATACGGTCGGCGTAGACGAAGATGATGGCGAGGATGGACAAGACAATCAGCGCACGCAGGCGGATGGCGCGGTAACGGGGCAGTTCGGCTTTGAAGACGCGCGCGGTCAGATAGGCGACGGCGGCGTTGAAGATGCCAAACAACAAGGCGGAACGCGCCATGCCGAGTTTGGGGGCGAGCAGGAGCGGAAATAATAAGGAGACGGCAAGTGCGCCCAAGTAGTCGAAGGTCAATACTTTGGAAACGAGTTCTTTAAATTCCGCACCTTTTTGGTTTAACACGCGCATAACCAAAGGGATTTCCATGCCGACAACCATGCCGACAATCAGTACAAAAGCGTAGAGCAGGGTGCGGAACGGGGCGGCGGATAAACCGAAGGCCACAAATAATGCCAGCGCGGAAATGCCGCCGATGATGCCGACCAGAAGTTCGATTTCGATGAAGCGGTGCAACACGTCTTTATCTTTGATGTATTGGGTCAGGTGGGCACCGATACCCATTGAAAACAGATAAAGCCCGATGACGGAGGAAAACTGCAAAATACTGTCGCCCAAAAGATAGCTTGCGAGAGCGGCGATGATGAGCTCGTAAGCGAGGCCGCAGCTGGCGACGATAAAAACGGAGATGATGAGGGTGCGGTGGGCGTTCATGATGACGTTTTTGTTGCTTGAGTGTGGGCAATGTAATGATTTTTAAGGTGGGCTGCAAGTTTAATTATAGGATGTAGAAAAGGCCGTCTGAACAAATTGTTTCAGACGGCCTTTAATCTGTCAGGCATTAATAGCGGTGTTTGAATACCATGCCCACTGCGTAAGAAGATTTTTTCGGCAAATCTTCTTCGTATTTCGGATTGACGTTTTCTTTCAACCAGCCGGCACCGAGTGTGGCGGTTGTCCGTTTGGAGAAGCTGTAATCGGTGCTGACGGCGACGTGTTTGTAGTCTTCGCCGACAGAGCTTTTACCGTAGGCAAAGCCGATTTGAGGTTTGAAATTTCCTACTTTGTATGAGCCGGACACCATAAATTCTTTGGTGTTGTTGATTTCTTTGTCGTAAGAACCGGCTACGTTGCCTGCCGCATCTTTCCATACGCCCCAGCAGCTGAAGCCGTCGCAAGTATTTTTGGCGTATTGGAATGCGGCATCGACGGAGATTTTGTCTTTGCTGTATCCGGCCATGAATGCATGGGCTTGGAAGTCTTTGGTTTCGGTTGGAGAGTCGTTGGGTGCGTATTCGGCAGCGTAGTGCGCGTTAAAGCCGTTGTTGGGGTGGTAGTAGTCCACGCCCCAGCCGAAGACCCAGTCGCCGTCACGTTTTTTGTCCGGATTCCAGTCATTGTTGTTGCGCGCGGCATTGGAACCGGGGGAAACGTTGAATTTGAATTGGAAACCGTTTTTCCAAGGCGACTCATAAGCCATGGAAACACGGCGTTGGCCGAAGCGAGAAATTTTGCCGAACTCCAAAATCGGGCTGTTGGTGTCGAACGGGTTCAGATAAATGCTGTTCATGGGCGTACTGATGTAACCCATTTTGACGGTGCCAAGGTTTTTGTAGCTGTTGAGAGCGACGTATGAGTCGGCAGTACCCCAACCGCCCCAGCGGTCGGAATCGAAGTAAATAAAGGAGCCAAGTTGCCATTTCAGCCATAAGTCGTTGTTGAGTCGTACTTCATCGGAGAGATAAAGACTGGAACTTTTATCGGAAATGGTTGTATTGGTGACGCCGGTTTTATTGTTGTGTTCGACCTCGGTCATGATGTAGATGGTGCCGCTCATTTTAGGTTCGGCATGGGCGGCACTTAGGGAAGAGCCGATGAGGGCAGTGGCAATAAAGTAAGATAACTTCTTCATTTGATTCTCCTTTTTATGTCTTTTTCTTGCTTATGGCGAAAGAGTTCGGATAATCTTATTTGACAAAACACAAAAAATCAATACATTTGTAACTTATCGTAGGATAAATTGAAAAATAGTTTTCAGTTACGTATTTTTGTGTTAATTTGCCGACAATCTTAGACGGCTATTATTATTTCGATGGAATATATGGTTTAAAACACTATTTTCATGGTTTGAAATAGATGATTTAACTATGCTGGAAAACTTCTAAATAAATGTAGTTGAGTGTAGTTTGAATAATCAGGCCGTCTGAAAAAGAAGAATACCCAAAAGAAGGAATGAAATATGGCCGGAAAAACCTATCCACTGTTGGCTGCATCATTGGCTGCCGTATTCGCATTGTCAGCGTGCAGCCGCGATGTTAAGCCTGCTCCTGAGTTTAAGCGTACCGATTATGAGCGCGTGGTGGTCAGCAACGGTGTCGAGCCGGGTACGCTGGATCCTCAGATGAGCGGTGATATGGCGGCCGGTGCGATTATCCGTCAGTTGATGGATGGTTTGGTCGGTACGGATGCCGAAGGCAAAACCATTCCTGCTTTGGCGGAAAAATGGGAGAGCGAGGGCGAGCGTGTTTGGACCTTCCATCTGCGTGATGCCAAATGGAGCAATGGCGATCCGATTACTGCCGAAGATTTTGTATACAGCTTTCGCCGTCTTGCCGATCCGGCCACCGGCGCACCTTTCGGCAGCTATTTGGTCGATGCCCAAGTGGAAAATGCGGAAGATATATTAAACGGCAAAGCCAAGCCTGAGACATTGGGCGTCAAGGCGTTGGACGCGAAGACCCTGCAATTTACGTTGATTGCGCCTGTACCTTATTTCCCTGATATGCTGATTCAGCAATTCACTTTTCCAGTTCACCGCGCCACTGTTGAAAAATACGGCAACAAGTGGACGCAGCCCGGTCATTATGTTTCCAGTGGCGCTTATCTGTTAAAGGATTGGAAAGTCAACAGCCACATCAATATGGAACGCAATCCCAATTATTACGATAAAGACAAAGTAGCCATTCCGAAGGCGGTTTTCTTGTCAGGTAGCGGTGAATACAACCGTTATCGCGCCAATGAAATTGACGTAACTTACGGCATTCCCAGCGATCAGGTCAAAGTGGCGGATATTGAGTTTCCCGGCCAAGTAAGACGTACAACTTCTTTGTGCAGCTGGTATTTGGAGCCGAACCACGAAGCGGCGCCGTTTAACGATCCGCGTGTCCGCAAGGCGCTCAATATGCTGACGCGCCGCGACATCGTCGTCAAAGTGGGCGGCCGTGGCGATACGCCTGCGTTCCAATTGACGCCGCCGCAAATGCAGGGCGTGATTCCTGTTTATCCGGAGTGGAAAGAGTGGACGCCTGAAAAACGCATCGAAACCGCGCGCAAACTGTTGAACGAAGCAGGCTACAACGATGACCATCCGCTTGAGTTCGATATTTTGTACAGCACCAGCGAAGCATCCAAAAAACAAATTACTGCCGTGCAGTCGGTGTGGAAGGCCGCCATTCCGTTTATCCGTCCGACTTTGTCCAACGAGGAATGGAAAACTTATTTGGATACGCGCGCACAAGGCAATTTCAAGGTTTCGTTCAGCGGCTGGTGTTCCGATTTCAACGATCCGGCGGGCATGCTCAATATCTTGAAATCCAACAACTCAAACAATGCATTCCGCTACAAAAGCGCGGCGTTTGATACATTTATGAACAATACGCTGAAAGATGGTGTCAGCAAGGAAGCGCGCAGCCAGCTCTATGCCGATGCGGAGAAGCAGCTTCAAGAAGACGCTGCACTGATTCCGCTGTATCATCAGGTTGAAGTGCGTATGGTCAAACCCGATATTATCGGCTATTCCGACAAAGACCCTTTGCGGAACTACACGGTCAAGAGCTGGTCGTTCGCACCGAAAAAATAGATATTATAGACAGCACAAGTTTTCAGACGGCCTTGATGACAGAGGCCGTCTGAAACAACAGGAGACATAACACATGAAATCTGTACAACAACGTTTGTCCGCTTTACGCGAAGCCATGAAAAAACATGGCGTGGACGCGTTTGTCATTCCTTCCGCCGATCCGCACCTTTCCGAATACCTGCCCGAGCATTGGCAGGCACGCCGTGATTTTTCCGGCTTTACCGGTTCGGCCGGCACTTTGGTGGTAACCGCCGATAAAGCAGGCGTGTGGACGGATAGCCGCTATTGGGAACAGGCAGGCCAACAGCTTGCGCCAAACGGCATCGAGCTGCAAAAAATGGGCGTTGATGCGCCTTATACCGAATGGTTGGCACAAAATCTGCCCGAGGGCGCAGTCGTCGGCGCGCCTGCCGATATGTTCGCACTCAGCGGCGAGCGCGGTTTGAAACAGGCACTTGCCGCTAAAAACATCCGCCTCGAATATCCTGAAACTTTGTTGGACGAAGTGTGGGACGACCGTCCTGCATTGCCGACTCCGGAAATCTACGTTCACCATCCCGACTACGTTTCTGAAACTGCGGCCGAAAAACTGGCCCGTATCCGTACGGCCATGAAAGAGCAGGGCGCAGATGCACATTTGGTTTCATCTTTGGACGACATCGCTTGGATTACCAATCTGCGCGGCGATGATGTGCCGTTCAACCCCGTGTTCTTGTCCCATCTGTTTATCAGCCAAGACAAAGCCGTATTGTTTACCGATGCAAGCCGTCTGAAAGCCGAATCTGCCGAAGCCTTGAAAGCGGCAGGTTTTGAAGTATTGCCTTATGCACAAGCAGCGGACTATTTGGCAGACGTTAAGGGCGCATTGCTGATTGATCCGAACAAAACTGCCGTCGGCACTTTGCGCCGCCTGCCTGAAGACGTTCGTTTGATTGAAGCCATCCACCCAAGCACATTCTTCAAATCGGTTAAATCCGATGCCGACATCGCCCATATCCGCAATACCATGGCGGAAGACGGCGCGGCATTGTGCGGCTTCTTTGCCGAGTTTGAACAAATCTTGGCAGACGGCGGCGAATTGAGCGAGCTGGACATCGATGGCATGCTCTACAAACACCGCAGCCAACGCCCCAGCTTTATTTCGCCAAGTTTCGACACCATCGCCGGCTACAATGCCAATGCCGCCTTGCCTCATTACAGCGCGACACCGGAAAATAACAGCAAAATCAAAGGCGACGGTATGCTGCTGATTGACTCCGGCGGCCAATACTGGGGCGGTACGACCGACATCACGCGCGTGGTGCCTGTCGGCAATCCGAGTGCGGCCATGAAACGCGATTACACTTTGGTGTTGAAAGCGCATATTTCTCTGGCGGAGACCATTTTCCCTGAAAACATCAAAGGCCCGATGATTGATGCTATCTGCCGCAAATCGCTCTGGCAGGCGCAATGCGATTACGGTCACGGTACAGGTCATGGTGTGGGCTATTTCCTCAATGTGCATGAAGGCCCGCAAAGCATTGCCGTTGCCGCCGTGCCGCAACCGCATCACGCGATGAAGTCAGGCATGCTGACTTCCAACGAGCCGGGTCTTTACCGTCCGGGCAAGTGGGGTATCCGTATCGAAAGCCTGGTAATCAACCGTCCGGTTGAAAACCCAGAGGAAACCGAGTTCGGAAAATTCCTGTATTTTGAAACCGTTACCCTCTGCCCAATCGATACGCGCCTGATTGATACCAAACTGATGACCGGCAGCGAAATCGAATGGCTGAACCAATATCACGCCGAAGTGCGCCGCCGTCTCGAGCCTTTGACAGAAGGCGCGGCCAAAGCATGGCTGATCGAACGCACCGAACCTTTGGCGCGTTAATGTGAAAGGCCGTCTGAAACGGCGGATACAAAGTTTCAGACGGCCTTATAACAATAATTATCTAAAAACTAAAAAACCTTACCCGACTCCGAATAAAAACAATAACCCGGTCGGAATAGAGAGAGAAACCGGCGCGGCGACGTTACAGACGCCTGCTGCCATTCATCCGATTTCCGCTTCAGGTCAGCTTTGTTTTCACGAGTCCGGTATGTTCAGACAGGACAGCCTGATTATGTTGAAATTCATCATCAAACGGATATGTGCTTCCATCCCGACCATGCTGGTGTTGATTACCGTATCGTTTTTCCTGATGCGGCTCGCACCGGGCAGCCCGTTCACAGGCGAACGCAATCTGCCGCCTGCGGTCATGGCCAACATCGAAGCCAAATACCACCTCAATGATCCGATGTACCTCCAATATTTCCACTACCTCAAGCAGTTGGCGCAGGGGGATTTGGGACCGTCGTTCAAATATAAAGATTTCAGCGTTAATGAGTTGCTTGCCCAATCCCTGCCGGTATCGGCAGAACTTGGCTTCTACGCCTTTTTGATTGCCGCTATCTTCGGCATGTTTATCGGCATTATCGCCGCCTTAAAACAAAACAGCTGGCTGGATTATGCGCTGATGAGCGGTGCGATGACCGGTATTGTCGTTCCCAGCTTTGTGATGGCGCCGGTATTGGTGCTGGTGTTTGCCGTCAGACTGCAATGGCTGCCTGCCGGCGGCTGGAACGATGGCGCACTGATGAATCTGATTTTGCCCGTTGTTACTTTGTCCATCGGTTATGTGTCCAGTATTGCGCGGATTACGCGCGGCGCGATGATCGAAGTATTGAACAGCCCCTTTATCCGCACAGCACGCGCCAAAGGCCTGCCCATGAGCCGCATCATCCTGCGCCATGCGCTGCGTCCCGCCATGCTGCCGATTGTTTCTTTCTTAGGTCCGGCATTCGTCGGCATCATTACCGGCTCCATTGTGATTGAAAACGTGTTCGGTATTCCCGGCGTCGGACAATTGTTTGTCAACGGCGCGCTCAACCGCGACTACGGCATGATTTTGGGTTTGACGATTTTGGTGGGCATTATGACTATTTTGTTCAACGCCATCCTCGATATTCTGTATGCCATTATTGACCCGAAAATCCGTTATTAATCCCATTTGCGCAAAGGCCGTCTGAAACGTTCAGACGGCCTGAAGAAAGAATAAAAAGCGAGAGAGAACATTATGTTATTCAAAAAGAAGCAGACTCAGGCCCTTGCAGAGGCAGCAGAATACGCCCAAGTACACGGCAAAAGCCTGTGGAGCGACGCATGGCGGCGTTTTAAACAGAACAAAGCGGCGGTGTACAGCATTATCATCCTGTTGCTGATCAGTATTTTTGTGATTGTGGCACCATGGATTGTCCGCTACACCTACGACTTCACCGACTGGGACAATATGCAGATTCCGCCGTCCTTTTCTACTCATCACTATCTGGGTACGGATTTGCTCGGCCGCGATTTGCTGTCGCGTGCGGCAACCGGCGGACGTATTTCCTTGCTGGTCGGTGTGGCCGGCGCATTGGTGGCCGTTGTCATCGGTACGCTTTATGGCGCGATTGCCGGCTTTATCGGCGGTAAGCTCGATTCGCTGATGATGCGCTTTTTGGAAATTTTGAACGCGTTTCCGTTTATGTTTTTCGTCATTCTGCTGACCACGTTCTTCGGCCGCAACCTGCTTTTGATTTTTGCCGCCGTGGGTTTGGTGTCTTGGTTGGACGTGGCACGTATCGTGCGCGGTCAAACCTTGAGCTTGAAGCATAAAGAGTTTGTCGAAGCGGCGCGTGTGAGCGGCGTGGCAAAACGTAAAATCGTAACGCGCCACATTATTCCGAATGTTTTGGGCGTGGTGATGGTGTATGCCTCATTGTTGGTGCCGGGCATGATTATGTTTGAATCCTTCTTGAGCTTCTTGGGCTTGGGCGTGCAAGAGCCGATGACCAGTTGGGGTTCGATGTTGCAAGAAGGTGCGATTTCGATGGAAGCTGCACCATGGCAGCTGCTCGTGCCGAGTTTCTTCTTGGTAACCACTTTGTTCTGTTTCAACTTTATCGGCGACGGCCTGCGCGATGCGCTCGACCCGAAAGACCGCTAAACCGCAACCAAAAGGATAATCAAAATGACAAAACAGTTACTGGTTGTAGAAAATCTGGACATCGATTTTGAGCTGCATGAGAAAACCGTTCATGCCGTGCGTAATGTCAGCTTTAAAGTGGCAGAGGGCGAAACATTGGCTTTGGTCGGCGAGTCCGGATCGGGCAAGTCCGTAACCTCCATGTCCGTTATGCGCCTGTTGCCTGAGAAATTTGCCCGCTACGGTAAAGATTCGCGCATTACTTTTGACGGCATTTCCATCTTGGATGCCGATGAGAAAACCCTGCGTGATTTGCGCGGCAACCGCATCAGCGTGATTTTCCAAGAGCCGATGACCTCGCTCAATCCGTTTATGCGTATCGGTGCGCAACTGATTGAAGCGGCGCGTGTACACAATAAAAAGCTCAGCAAAAAAGAAGCAGGGCAGAAGGCATTGGCATTGCTGGAGCGTGTAGGCATTAAAGAAGCCGAACGCCGCATGAAGCAGTATCCGCATGAGTTTTCTGGAGGTCAGCTGCAACGTATTATGATTGCCATGGCGCTTATTAATGAACCTGACCTGCTGATTGCCGATGAGCCGACCACTGCTTTGGATGTGACCATTCAAGCTGAGATTCTCGATTTGCTCCACGATTTGCAACAGCAAATGGGCATGGCGATTATCTTCATTACCCACGATTTGGGTTTGGCGGAACACTATTCCAAAACCGTCTGCGTCATGCGTAACGGCGAAATTGTCGAGCGCGGCAAAATCAAAGAAGTATTTGCCTATCCGAAGCACGAATATACCGCTGAACTCATCAATGCCATTCCTAAAGGCATGAAAGAGCCGGAAGAAACCAGCGCCGGTGTGTTAATCGATGCCGACAATGTCAATGTTTCTTTCGTATTGAAGCAAAACTTTTTCGGCAAACCGCTCAAAACTTTTGACGCCGTCAAAGGCATCAGCCTCAAAATTAAAGAAGGCGAAACATTGGGCGTCGTCGGCGAGTCCGGTTCCGGCAAATCCACGCTGGGTAAAGCCGTCATGCAGATGCTGCCTTATACCGGCCATATCTCCTTTGAAGGCAAAGACCTGAAAAACTATACCGCCGAAGAAGCACGCCGTCTGAAATCGCAACGGCAAATTGTGTTCCAAGATCCGTTCGGTTCGCTTTCCCCACGCCTGACCGTTGGCGAAATTATTGGCGAAGGTTTGACGGTTCATCATCCTGAAATGACCAAAAAAGAACGTATCCAGCGTGTTTTGGAAGTCATGAAGGAAGTGTCCCTGCCGCTTGACGCGCTCAACCGTTATCCGCATGAATTCTCCGGCGGCCAGCGTCAACGTATCGCTATTGCACGCGCCGTTATCCTGCGCCCGAAATTCATTCTTTTGGACGAGCCGACCTCTGCGCTTGACCGCTCCGTACAATCCAAAGTGGTCGAGCTTTTGCGCGATTTGCAGAAGAAATACGGCCTGACTTATATGTTCATCAGTCATGATTTGTCTGTTGTGCGTGCCGTCAGCGACAATGTGATTGTGATGAAGCAGGGGGAAATGGTTGAGTACGGCAGCGCGGATCAGATTTTCCACCATCCGCAAAACGATTACACCAAACGTTTGATTAACGCCGCATTTGATTTGTAGAAAAGGAAAAGGCCGTCTGAAAAGAAGTTTTCAGACGGCCTTTTTAAGCGGAGGCTTTTTTCATCTAATTAGCGCTGCTATTGCCTATGCCTGTGCGGCATCCAATGCCTGTGCCAAGTCGGCAAGCAAATCGTCGATATGCTCGATACCCACGCTCAGGCGTACCATGTCGGGGCTGACGCCTGCTGCGGCGAGTTCTGCATCGTCAAGCTGGCGGTGGGTCGTTGTGGCAGGATGGGTAGCCAGCGATTTGGCATCGCCGATATTTACCAAGCGCAGGAAGAGTTGCAGTGCGTCGATAAATTTTGCACCGGCTTCGCGTCCGCCTTTAATGCCGAAACTCAGCAAACCGGAGGCTTTGCCGCCGTAGTCGCGGTCAATCAGAGCTTTATACGGACTGTCGGGCAGGGCAGGATAGTTCACCCATTCGACCTGCGGATGTTTCTTTAAGAATTCGGCTACTTTTAGGGCGTTTTCGCAATGACGTTCCATACGCAGGGCTAGGGTTTCTAAACCTTGCAGCAGTAAAAATGCGCTGTGCGGAGACAGGGCGGCACCGGTATTGCGCAGCGGGACGACGCGGGCACGGGCGATGTAGGCGGCCGCACCAAAATGTTCGCAGTAGTTTACGCCGTGGTAAGACGGATCAGGCCGATTGAAGGTTTTTTCAAAACGCGGATTGCCTGCCCATTGGAATTTACCGCCATCAATAATGGCACCGCCAATCGTTGTGCCGTGGCCGCCGATGTATTTGGTCAGGGATTGGATAACGATGTCGGCGCCGTGTTCGATCGGGCGGAATAATGTGGGCGTAGCGACGGTATTATCTACCATTAAAGGCAGACCTTGAGCGTGTGCGGCTTGGGCGAATGCTGGAATATCGACAACATTGATGGCGGGATTGCCGATAGATTCGCAATACACCAGTTTGGTGCGGCTGTCGGTATTGGCGGCGATTTCTTCTGGCTTGGCCGGATCAATAAAGCGTACTTCTATGCCTTGGCGCGGCAGGCTGTGGGCAAAGAAATTGTATGTGCCGCCGTAGAGGGTTTTGGTTGCAATGATGTTGTCGCCTGCTTCAACCAGGGTTTGAACGGCATAGGTAATTGCAGCCATACCGCTGGCGACAGCCAATGCGGCGATACCGCCTTCCAAACGGGCAACGCGCTCTTCCAAAACGGCAGTGGTCGGATTCATCATACGGGTGTAGATATTGCCCGCTACATCAAGGTTGAACAAGTCTGCGCCGTGTTGCGTGTTGTCGAAAGTGTAGGAAGTGGTTTGGTAAATGGGGACAGCAGCGGATTTGGTAGTCGGTTCGGATTGATAGCCTGCATGCAGGGCAATGGTTTCCCGTTTCATTTAAATATCCTTGTAGCGATTAAATAATGATAAATAGAGGCCAGCAGATTAGGATTTGAAGGGCAAACTTTACATAACGGAAAAGTTCGGTATGTAGCAGCATACAGCCTTTCCTATAAGAAAGATTACCCTGAGCGACACGCAACTGACCCAAGAAGAACGATATCACATTCGAGACCTGTCCTACCACCATACCATCATCGAATGACACTCCATCACGACACCGTTTGCCGCAACCTCCTCCAATATAAAAGCAACGGCGGTACTCTGTGGCAACAGCTCGGAATATGCAGCAAATCCTACTGCAAATGATAAGGAAGCACACGGACCTGAGGAAAAATGTACAATCGCGTCGGCATAGGAAAAGCCCAGCATGGTTGAGCAAAAATTCCGCATTGGTAATGGGTCGGCTGATACCATTGATGGCAAAGATTAGAAAAGCGAAGACCTTTGCAAAAATCCCCCCCAAAATTCCTAAATGTCTAGGTAGGACTTTAGGGATTTGGGGGAGTTTTAAAGGGATTAGGCCGTCTGAAACTGTGTTATAGAAAGTTTCAGACGGCCTTTACGGGATTCTTTGGATTTGAAAATAAAAAAAGACTTGAATCATCAAGTCTCGCATTTCATTTTTACTAGATAAAAAAATATCAAGAATGGCGGAAGCGGTGAGATTCGAACTCACGGAGGGCTATCAACCCTCGACGGTTTTCAAGACCGTTGCATTAAACCGCTCTGCCACGCTTCCATTCTTGAAGCCGTAATATTAATGGAACTTACGGCCTTTGCCAAGAGGTATTTTAGAAAAAATATCTAGGATTCTGTTTTTATTTGGATTGTTCTTCACGCATGAATACCCATTCGGCTTCGTTTGAAGCTGCCTCATTGAATGAATAGCCCTCGTAGTCGAAATTTTTGAGCATTTCAGGCTCGGTAATGCCGTGTTCTGCCGCGTAGCGTACCATCAAACCGCGCGCACGTTTGGCGTAGAAGCTGATGATTTTGTATTTGCCGTTTTTCTCATCTTTAAAAATCGGTGTAATCAGGCGTGCGTTGAGTTTTTGGGTGTTGACGGATTTGAAATATTCTTGTGAGGCGAGGTTGATTAAAACGTCGCTGTCTGCCTGCTTCAGCGTTTGGTTGAGCAGGTCGGTAATTTTATCGCCCCAAAATTCGTAGAGGTTTTTGCCGTGCGAGTTGGCAAAGGCTGTGCCCATTTCCAAGCGGTAGGGCTGCATCAAGTCGAGCGGGCGCAGTACGCCATATAGGCCGGAAAGTAGGCGGACGTGTTGTTGCAGGTAGTCGATTTGTTCCGGTTTGAATGTATCGGCGGCGATACCTTCATAGACGTCACCGTTGAACATAAATACGGCTTGTTTGGCGTTTTCAGGCGTAAACGGCGTGTGCCATACGGCATTGCGTTCGGCATTGAGCAGGGCGATTTTGTCGGAAACATGCATCAGCTCGGCGATTTGTTGAGGGGCAAGCTGGCGCAACTCCTGCATCAGGATTTCTGCTTCGGGCAGAAGGTCGGGCTGGGTAAAGCTGCTGACGGGGGAAGGGTCTTTTTCGTTGAGGTTTTTGGCTGGGGATAAGACAAAAAACATGATAATTTCGGCTTTGAAATGAATAATGTGTGGGATTGTAGGTTTAAAATTGAGGAAGAACAAGACGGGCTAAACGCATTAATTGAATGCTTTTATTGAAACGTATTTCTGTTGAAAGTAAAATTCGAAGCTTCCACCTGATTCTGACATTTCTACTTGAGGAGAATATTATGTCTAAAACCATTATCTATACCGACAAAGCCCCTGCCGCGATTGGCGCATACAGCCAAGCAGTCCGCGCAGGCGATACGGTTTATATGAGCGGTCAGATTCCTTTGGATCCGGCTACGATGACTGTGGTCGGCAATGGCGACTTCCGCGCAGAAGCAGTGCAAGTATTTAAAAACCTGCAAGCCGTAGCCGAAGCGGCTGGCGGTTCTTTGAATGATATCGTCAAACTCAATGCTTATTTGACCGATTTGGCCAACTTTGCCGTGTTCAATGAAGTGATGGCTGAATTTATCGAACAACCTTTCCCAGCGCGCGCAGCAGTTGGTGTGGCCAGCCTGCCTAAAGGCGTTCAGGTTGAAGCAGAGGCAGTATTGGTTTTAAATGCATAATTGATGTTTTCAGACGGCCTGGGCTGGGCTTGAGGCCGTCTGAAAATAATAACAATGGAAAACAATAATAATGGCACATTACGCAATCGGAGACATTCAAGGCTGTTTTGACGAGCTGACTTTGTTGCTTGCCAAAATCGGCTTTAATCATGGTACGGATACCCTTTGGCTGGTTGGCGATATTGTCAATCGCGGCCCGAAGTCCTTGGAAACCCTGAAATTTGCCAAAGAGCATGACAGTAGCGTGCAAATGGTTTTGGGCAATCATGATTTACATCTTTTGGCAGTCGGTTGCGGTGAAGGAACACTCAAGCGCAGTGATACGGTTAAGCCGATTTTAACCCATACCGATAGTCATGCCATGCTGGACTGGCTGCGTCATCAGCCGCTTTTGGTGCGCGGCGATAGACATGTGATGGTGCATGCCGGTATTTTGCCGCAATGGTCGGTTGATAAGGCTGAAAGCCTTGCCCGTGAAGCTGAGGCTGAATTGCAAGGTAAAAAATACAGGAAATTTTTTAGCAAAATGTACGGCAACAAGCCGACCGAGTGGACAGACGATTTGACAGGCTATGAGCGCCTACGCATGATTATCAACGTCTTTACCCGTATGCGTGCGCTGACGTACAAAGGCGAATTGGATTACGAATATAAATCCACTTTGAAAAAAATGCCGCTTTACCTGCGCCCTTGGTTTAAAGCACCCGATAGGCAGAATTTGGATTATATTACCGTGTTCGGACATTGGTCGTCATTGGGCTATGTTAATACTGATCAGGTCATCGCTTTGGATACTGGCGCGTTGTGGGGCGGAGAGCTGACAGCGGTCAATTTGGATACCAATGAAGTGATACAGGTACCGTCCTTGGGCGGATTGGATTGGAAAACGGCATTGAAATAGTTTGGATAAGATAAAAGGCCGTCTGAAATGTTTCAGACGGCCTTTTGTATTGGTTAATCCAAAGAAGGCAGGAGTTTGTCCGGATTCATAATGCCATAAGGGTCAAGCTGATTTTTGATGGCATGCATCAGAATGAGTTCTGCCTGCGTACGCACGCGGGGCAGCCAATGTTTTTTGATAATGCCTACGCCGTGTTCGGCGGCAATCGTGCCGTGGCAGGCAAGGATGTTTTCATAAACAATGGTATTGACGTCATCTTCGTATTGGTAGGCTTCGTTGCTCAATATGTTGGGCAGGAATGTATTGTAATGCAGGCTGCCGTCGCCTAAATGTCCGAAGCAGACAATTTGTATGCCGGGAAAGCGGGTTTCCAGGGCAGGGGCGCATTGGCGGACAAAGGCGGCTACTTGGGCGATAGGGACGGCGATGTCGTGTTTGATGCTGGTGCCGAGTTTTCGTTGGGAAGCGGAAATATTTTCACGCAAGGTCCATAAGTCGGAGCGCTCTTGCTCGGATTGCGCCAAGATGCTGTTTTCCCATCCGTTTTGATAGAGAAATTCGGCAAGCTTTTCATCCAGTCCGGCATCGGGAACGGAATCTGCAAGTTCAATCAAAATATGCCATTCCGCATCAGCAGGCTTTTTGAGTTGGCTGAATTCCGAAGATAAATCGAGGGCAAAGCGGCTGATCAGCTCGAAGCTGGTCAAGCGCTCGGCAAAATGGCCTTGTACCGCAGTTAAAAGCGAGACGGCGGATTCAATATCGTCTAAACCTACCCATGCGGTTGCTTTGGTTTTGGGCTGGGCAAAGAGTTTGAGTGTGGCGGCGGTAATGATGCCCAATGTTCCTTCGCTGCCGATAAAAAGATGGCGCAAGTCGTAGCCGGTTGTGTTTTTGTGCAGGGGCTGAAGGTGGGAAACCAGTTCGCCGTTTGGTAAAACGACTTCCAAACCCAATACCAAATCACGCATGCTGCCGTAACGCAAGACATTTAAACCGCCGGCATTACAGGCGATATTGCCGCCGATTTGGCAAGAGCCTTCGCTGGCAAGGCTGAGTGGAAACAGTCGTCCGGCTTCGGCTGCCGCCTTTTGAGCATTTTGCAAAATCACGCCAGCTTCAACCGTCATGCTGTTGTCGGCAAGGTTGATATCGTGGATGCGGTTGAGCTTGGAGAGGTTGAGCAGTACGCCCTCGGTGGTTACCGTTGCGCCGCATAATCCGGTATTGCCGCCTTGCGGGGTTACCCGGATGCGGTTTTCAAAACAGAAACGCATGATTTTCTGCACGCTCTCAACAGAGTTCGGCTGTAAGACAATATCCGGCGAAGAAACAAAGCGGCGGCGTTGGTCGTTTAACAAGGCCGGAGTGGCTTCGATGATTTCAGAGGCGGAAAGAAACTCAGCAAAACGGTCGTGAAGGTGCATGGTAGTCAGGAGGAAAAGTCGGGAAGGGGAGTGTGAGGAATGTAAAAAAGCAGGATACGCAATGGTATCCTGCTTTTCTTATATTCAAAAGAATATTATTTAGCAGCTTCAGAAGCAGCAGAAGCAGCGGCTTCAGTAGCAGATGCAGCAGCTTCAGTAGCAGAAGCAGCGGCTTCAGTAGCTTCGGTAGCAGCAGAAGCGGTAGCTTCAGTAGCAGATGCAGCAGCTTCAGTAGCAGAAGCAGCGGCTTCGGAAGCAGCAGAAGCAGCAGTTTCAGCAGCTTTATCAGCACCGCCACAAGCGGCCAAAGCTAAAGACAATAAAGCAGCAGCGAACAGAGATTTTTTCATTTTTAAGAACCTTTTTTAAATCGATTTAAACTAAAAATAGCCGTCAAACGGCCTGTACAGTAGAAATTCATTGCTGAATTTTTTAATATTATGCCCCACGGGATAGGTCAATGCAACGTTGCGTAACCGTTTGTTGGCTAAAATCAATACGAAAATAGTGAAAATAATGTAAATCATATTGGCGTGCGAAAAATCATCTGAAAATATTCATTATTAATGAAGATTTTAAAAATACATTGTATTCAATGAGTTGTGTATTTTTATTTGTTATAGGTTTTAAGGGTTTGGAATGTTTTTGCGTTTAGGGAAATTTTTGTAATTTAGCAACTTTGTGTTGTGAAAAAGCAACTTTTGTGGATTGGAATCATTCAATTTTGTTTTTTATATGGACTTTTTCGGTTTTGTTGTATTCGCCAAAAGGATTTGTTTAAGGTAAACCGATTGTTTAGTTACAGCTGTGATAGAATAGCCTGAACTTGACTTTATAAATATTGATTAAGGACGACATGATGTCTATTGTTAAAAATTCCGTAGTTTCCCTGCATTATGAAATGTACGATGCAAACAACCAGTTGTTGGACAAAACCGAAGAGCCGATTGCTTACCTGCATGGGGGTTATGACGGTATTTTCCCTTTGGTGGAAGAAGCGTTGCACGGCAAAAATGTAGGCGATACCGTTGAAGTGGCTTTGTCGCCTGATGATGCTTTCGGCGAACAAGATCCTGAGCTGGTGCGCATTGAAGATGTAAGTGTGTTCCCTGTTGAAGTTGAAGTCGGCATGATGTTTGAAGCCGATGATCCTGAAACAGGCGATGTATTGATTTATCGTGTAACCGATGTTGCCGACGGTAAAGCCGTAGTAGACGGCAACCATCCTTTGGCCGGTATGAAAGTATTGTTCAAAGCGACCGTTGAAGGTGTGCGCGATGCGACTGAGGAAGAAATTGCCCACGGTCACGTACATGGCCCGCACGGTCATCACCACCACTAATCAGGCTTAAAGCATGATGAAGGCCGTCTGAAAAGGAATGAAATCCTCCTTTTCAGACGGCCTTTAAGTTTTTACAAGACAGATAAATAGGAAATTTTGGCGCAGGTCAAATCAAACAGGGAAATATGGATTTTGTTAGAGACTACAATGAATTACATGTAACGGTACAACAAAATCTGTATTAAGATTCAGATATTGGTAAAACAGGCAGAATGCAATGAGTGAAACATTGGAGCAGCAGGCTGTAGAGGCCGGTATTGATTTAGGCTACCACGACATCAACGGTACATATCATGCGACCAAACCTGAAGTTTTGGAATCGATCGTTGCTATTTTGGACAAAAGCAAACCGGATTCAGACGGCCTTTATCTGAATACGATGGTCGCGCATGAAAACGGTGAAGAATCTTTACAGATGCCGTCTAAATTTCATGGTGCGGAAGCGGTCGTATTGATTAATGAGGCGGATGAGTGCCAGACCTTGACTTTGTATCCGGGCGACAACGATACGCTTTGGATTAAGCTGCCCCAACTGACTTGCGGTTATTACACTTTATCGGCCGAGACCGACGGTAAATGTTGCCTTGTACGTCTGATTGTTGCGCCTGAATCGGTTTATCAACCCAAACTGCTTGCCAATGGCGGACGGATGAATGGTTTGACCATGCATTTGTACAGCCTGCGTTCCGAGCGCAACTGGGGCATAGGCGACTTTACCGATTTGCTGAACCTGATGAAATATGCTGCAGAGAAAAAGCTGGATTTTGTCGGTATCAACCCTTTGCATGCCTTGTTTACCAGCAAGCCTGCCTTTGCCAGCCCGTATAGCCCTTCTTCGCGCGAATGGCTCAATCCGATTTACTTGGATATCG
Source organism: Neisseria sp. 27098_8_158 (assembly GCF_041433145.1). NCBI lineage: Bacteria > Pseudomonadati > Pseudomonadota > Betaproteobacteria > Neisseriales > Neisseriaceae > Neisseria > Neisseria sp. 27098_8_158. Next base: position 863,686 of record NZ_JAPWAZ010000001.1, on the reverse strand, counting down.
AGAAAGTCGGGGCGTTTACTTATAACGAACAACTGAAAAACTGGTTGGCACAACCAAAAATCCGTCAGCGTATCGCCGCTTTGCGTGTTACGGAAACGGTGACTTATACGGCGGTTTGGGCATGTAAGCGTGATGCGCTGCAGATGGCGTTTAACGCGTTTGAACAAGATACTTGCGAGGCTGCGGTAAATGAACGTGCTGCATTTGAAGCATTTGTATTAGAAAAAGGCAAGGCTTTGCAGGGCTTCGGTTTGTTTGAGGCTTTGGACCAGTATTACAGCCGTCCCGGACAAGTGGGTTGGCAGTCATGGCCGTCTGAATTTCATCAACCTGATGGCGAAGCAGTAGAAAAATTTGCGCTTAGTCATGAGCGTGAAATCCGTTTTTATATGTGGCTGCAATGGCTTTGTGCGAAGCAGTTGCAAGAAGTCAACCAAGCCGCTGCCGAATACGGTGTCAAACTCGGTATTTACGGCGATTTGGCGGTCGGCGTGGCGCGAGGCAGCGCGGATACTTGGTTAAACCGTCAAGATTATTGTATGGACGTATCGGTCGGTGCGCCGCCCGATCCTTTGGGGCCGACAGGGCAGAATTGGAATTTGCCGCCGCTTAATCCGTCGATGTTGAAACATACGGGCTATGAAAAGTTTGCCCATCTGTTGCGCGAAAACATGCGCCTGTATGGCGTGTTGCGGATTGACCATGTGATGGCATTGTGTCGTTTGTGGTGGGTTTTAAACGATAAAACAGCAGATTTCGGCGCATATGTGCATTACGATGCCGAAGTGACTTTCGCCATTTTGGCATTGGAAAGCCAGCGCAACCGTTGCGTCATTATCGGCGAGGATTTGGGAACGGTACCCGATCAAGCGCGTTATCTGCTCAATCGCTATCAAGTGTTCTCCTACAAAGTGATGTATTTCAGCAAGGGCTGGAACGGTTTCCAATTACCTGAAGAATACCCCGAGCAGGCGATTACGGTCATCAGTACCCACGATGTTGCGCCTTTGGCAGGTTATTGGATAGGCAAAGATTTGGATACGATGTTCAAACTCGGTACTTTGCCTGATGTAGCCGCTTTTCAGACGGCCTTGGACGAGCGCGAACACGATAAAGCCGATTTGCTGGATAAATTGAAAGAAACCGGCTGTCTGGGTGCAGACGTACAAATGCCGGCAAAAGCCGATGAAATCTTGCTGGGGGCTTTGCATAAATACGGCGCATTGAGCCGCAGCAAACTTTACGCCGTACAACTGGAAAACCTGCTGGGCGTCATCGACAATCTGAATGTCCCGGGTGTAACCGAAGGCTATCCGAACTGGGCGCAAAAAATGCCGGTTTCTTTGGAAGATTTCCTACAACACCGCCTCATGGGCGGCCAACTTGCCATTATTGACGAGGTACGCATGAAAACAAACAGCCAAATCAAGGCTTATCATGAACTTGACCAAATCGAGCGCGATACGGTCGAAAGCCTGTTTCTTGCCACCCACAGCGATTTGTTCGCTTATCTGGGACGACACCGCCTTGCAGAGGGCGATGAAGTAGTACGCGTTTTGATTCCCGGCGCAGTAAGCGTGGATATCGTGAACCGCCGCAGCGGCGAACTCATCGTGCCGTCTGAAAAAATTGATGAACGCGGTTTCTTTGTGGCCGTTTTGCCTGATGATGCGCCCGATTACGCTTTGAGTATCCGTTATACCGAAGATTCCGAGCCAGTGATTGAAGAAGACCCTTATCATTTCAGCTCTGCGTTGCAAGACATGGATTCCTGGCTGTTGGCCGAAGGCAAACACCTGCGTCCTTATGAGACTTTAGGCGCACATTTTGCCGAGTTGGACGGCGTGAAGGGCGTACGCTTTGCCGTATGGGCGCCCAATGCGCAACGCGTTTCCGTCATCGGCGAATTTAATAACTGGGATGGCCGCCGCCATGTGATGCGTTTCCATCGCGACAACGGCATTTGGGACATCTTTATTCCTGCAGTCAAACTCAATGCCCTCTACAAATTTGAAATCCGCGATGCCAACGGTAATGTACGTGAAAAAGCCGACCCGTATGCTTTCGGTGCGGAACTGCGTCCAACCACGGCATCTATCGTGCGCGGCTTGCCTGACGAAGTGGAAGAACCTGCTTTCCGCGCCTGTGCCAACGCCATTGATGCGCCTATCAGCATTTATGAAGTGCATTTGGGCTCGTGGAAACGCAATCCGGAAAACAATTTTTGGCTGACTTATGAAGAGTTGGCCAAAGAGCTGGTGGCATACGTCAAAGACATGGGCTTTACCCATATCGAGTTTTTGCCTGTTTCCGAATATCCGTTTGACGGCTCATGGGGCTATCAGGCAACCGGTTTGTATGCGCCGACCAGCCGTTTCGGTTCGCCGGAAGAATTGCGTGCATTGATTAAAGCCGCGCACGATGAGGGTATTAGCGTGATCCTTGACTGGGTGGTCGGCCATTTCCCAACCGACGACCACGGCCTGGCCAAATTCGACGGCACCGCGCTGTACGAACACGCCGATCCGCGCGAAGGCTACCACCAAGACTGGAACACCTTGATTTACAACTTCGGTAGAAACGAAGTGAAAAACTTCCTGCAAGGCAATGCTTTGTATTGGATAGAACGTTTCGGCTTTGACGGTATCCGCGTTGATGCGGTTGCTTCGATGATTTACCGCAACTATTCGCGCAAAGACGGCGAGTGGATTCCGAACCAATACGGCGGCCATGAAAACCTCGAAGCCATCGCTTTCCTGCGTGATACCAACACCATGTTGAAAGAGGAAGTTCCGGCTGCGACTGAAATCGCCGAAGAATCTACTTCGTTCGCCAATGTGACCCGCCAAGAAGGTTTGAACTTCAGCTTCAAATGGAATATGGGCTGGATGAACGATACTTTGCGTTACATGATGGAAGACCCCATCAACCGTAAATATCACCACAACAAAATGACTTTCGGCATGATGTACCAGTACAGCGAAAACTTCGTCCTGCCGCTTTCACACGATGAAGTCGTGCATGGCAAACGCTCGCTGCTCGGACGTATGCCCGGCGACTGCTGGCAACAATTCGCCAACCTACGCGCCTACTACGGCTTTATGTACGGCTTCCCCGGCAAAAAACTTTTGTTTATGGGCAATGAGTTTGCACAAGGTCGCGAGTGGAACTACAACGAAGGCTTGGATTGGTTCCTGCTGGAGCAAGAGGGCGGCTGGCACAAAGGCGTACAAGACTTCGTGCGCGAATTGAACCATGTCTATAAAGACAACGCGCCGCTTTACCAATTAGACCAATGGCCTGAAGGCTTTGAGTGGCTGGTTGCCGATGACGGCGACAATTCCGTATTCGTCTTCGAGCGCCGCGACCGCGAAGGCAACCGCGTTATCGTCATCAGCAACTTCACGCCAGTAGTACGCGAAGGCTACCGCTTTGGTGTGAATTCTGCCGGCGAATACCGCGAAATCCTCAATTCAGACGACCTGCATTACAAAGGCAGTGGCGTTTCTGCCGGCGCAACGGTGGAGACAGAAGAAGTTTGGTCGCATGGCAAACCAAATTCCCTGTCTGTTACCGTACCGCCGTTGGCAACCGTTTACCTGTATCAGGCGGCGGTCAAAGACGAAGCGTAAATCAACTTTGAGGGTGGGCATCATGCCTGCCCAATCAGCTGAAAATTAAAAGATAGTGACATCAATATGACTCAAGGCCGTCTGAAAGATTTTCAGACGGCCTTATATTGGACACGAAACCAAATACATACCAAGGAATCATTCTATGTCTGCCAAATCATGGCATATCGAGGAAGGCAAGCCTTATCCCATGGGCGCGACCCTGACAAGCAAGGGCGCGAATTTCACCTTGTTTTCCATCAATGCCGAAAAGGTCGAATTGTGTCTGTTTGATAAGGATAAAGAAACCCGTTTGGAGATGCCTTCGCGGCGCGGTTCGGTATTTTACGGATTTGTGCCGGACGTTAAGGCAGGGCAGCGATACGGTTTTCGCGTGTATGGACGTGAAAACGCAGAATACGGCTCATGTTTTAATCCCAACAAATTGCTGATTGACCCGTATTCCAAAAAAATTGACGGCAAACCAAGCTACCGTACCGCCGAAGAAATGGCATGGTTCAGGCCGGAAGATGAACGCGACAATGCCGCCGTTGCGCCGAAAAGCGTCGTGATCGGACGCAGCCGATTTAATTGGGCTAAAGATTGCCGTCCGGAAATACCATGGGGTAAAACCGTTATTTATGAAGCCCATGTCAAAGGGTTTACCAAGCAGTTCCCCGATTTGAAATATGCAGCTACTTATAAAGCCTTGAGTGATAAACGGGTTTTGGCTTATTTGCAAGAGTTGGGGGTAACGACGGTCGAGCTGCTGCCGATTCATTATCATCTGGACGAATACCATCTTCAGCAGATGGGCTTGAGCAATTATTGGGGCTACAACACTTACTCCCATTTTGCCGTTGAGCCGTCTTATGCCGACAATCCCGAGCGTGCGGCGGCGGAGTTTAAACAAGCGGTCAAAGCCCTGCATCAGGCTGGTTTGGAAGTGATTTTGGATGTCGTGTACAACCACACGGCAGAGCAGGATGACAAAGGCCCGATGCTGTGTCAGCGCGGTATCGACAACACCTTATGGTATTGGCACACCTCTTACGGCAGCTATGAAAACTGGTCGGGTTGCGGCAATACGCTCAATATTGTCCGGAGAGACGTTACCCGTTGGGCGGCAGACAGCCTGCGCTATTGGGCGGAAGAGTTTCATATCGACGGCTTCCGTTTCGACTTGGGAACCGTATTGGGACGCGAACCCGATTTCCAATCGTATGGCCGTTTTTTCCAAGTCCTGTATCAAGACCCGGTTTTGGCCGGTTTGAAGCTGATTGTCGAAGCATGGGACATCGGCGAGGGCGGCTATCACTTGGGTAATTTCCCGCAACCTTTTGCCGAATGGAACGGCCGTTTCCGCGATGATATGCGCGCGTTTTGGTCATGGGAAAGCGGCAATTTGGGCGCATTTGCCGAACGTTTGGCCGGGTCGTCCGATATTTTCAACCACAGCGGCCGCCATCCATCTGCCAGCATCAACTTCATCACTGCACACGACGGCTTCACTCTGCGCGATTTGGTCAGCTATAACGAAAAACACAACGAAGCCAACGGTGAAAACAACCGCGACGGGCATAATGAAAACATCAGCTACAACCACGGCGTAGAAGGCGAAACCGATGATGAAGAGGTTTTGCTCAACCGCGAATACACCTCCAAAGCGTTGCTTGCCTCCTTATTTTTATCCAACGGTACGCCCATGCTGTTGGCCGGCGATGAGTTCGGCAACAGTCAGCAAGGCAACAACAACAGCTACTGCCAAGATAATCCGATTACATGGTTGGATTGGCAAAATGAGTCCCATGTATTGCAAAATTACACTCAAGAGTTGATACGTGTTCGCAGCCAAATCAAGCTGCTGACAGATGATTGTTGGTGGGAAAAAGAGCGTGTGCAATGGCTCAATGCCGATAGCAGCCCGATGACCGAATATTGTTGGCACAACAGGGGCAGCAAGGCGATTCAGATTGTTTTGGACGATGAATGGCTGCTGTTGGTCAATGCCAAACGTAGTCGTCAGTTATTTAACCTGCCTCAAGGCAATTGGAAAATTTCTTGCGTACCATCTGAGAAATTTAATTACGAAGAATCAGGAAAATGTGTTGTTGAGCATATGGGAATTTGGATTTTACATAAAACAAATTAAATGAGAATTAAACTATTGGTTGATTAACTCTTTGATATTTTGTCAGTATTTTCTGATTTGCAGCTTAGTAATATAAATTGAAAATGCCAATAAGATGATGAATGGTTTAATTGTTAATTGAATGTTTTATAAAGAAAAATATATCCTTTTTTTGAATCTTTCCGCTATAATCTCCTTGGTTTGTAACAAATCTACGCACCATTCCTTTCAGACGGCCTGTTGCCGTTGTCAGGCCGTCTGAAAACCGAGTTTCGTTGTTTTTAATAAAACCATCAGGCGCGTTGTCCAGTGCCTCACGCTAGAGAAAGGCTTCCATGGCTAAGAAAAAACTCCCCATCTCCGGTTACGATTATGTAATGCCTAAACCGGACGCCGAAACCATCCGCAAGTCCATCGTTTACAAGCTGATTTTCATCTTGGGCGTAGATCCGAAGGAGGCAACTTCACACCAATGGCTCAACGCCGCCATGCTTGCCGCGCGTGACCTGATTGCGGAAGATTTCCTCAAAACACGCCGCGCCCACATCGACAACAGCAAACGCATGGTTTATTACCTGTCTATGGAATTCCTGCTCGGCCGTTCATTTGTCAACGCGCTGATTAACGAAGGCGTTTACGCCGAATTTGAAGAAGCATTCAAGCAACTGGGCAAAGAATTTGCCGATGTCTGCGAACAAGAAGAAGATCCAGGTTTGGGTAACGGCGGTTTGGGCCGTCTGGCCGCCTGCTTCCTCGACTCTTTGGCAACCCTGCGCATTCCGGCCATGGGCTACGGTATCCGTTACCAATACGGTATGTTCAAACAAGAAATCGTGGATGGCCAACAAGTTGAAAAACCCGATTTGTGGCTCGACCAAGATTTGGCATGGCAATTTGCCCGTCCGAACAAACAATATTCCGTCCGTTTCGGCGGTCAAGTATTGAACTTGGGTGACAAAAAAGAATGGCAGCCAAGCGAAGAAATTTCTGCTTGGGCATACGATGAAATCATTCCGGGCTACGGTGGCGAATGTGCCAACCCATTGCGCTTGTGGACTGCACACGCAGGCAACCTGTTTGACCTTGCCGACTTCAACCGAGGCGACTATGCTTCTGCCGTTCGCGCACAAAACAGCGACGAAAACATCTCACGCGTCCTGTATCCGAACGACTCTACCGACTCCGGCCGCGAATTGCGCCTGAAGCAAGAATACTTCTTGGTTTCCGCTTCCGTTCAAGACATTGTCGCCCGCCACAAATGCCGTTTCCCAAGCATCCACACTTTGGCAGACGAAGTCGCCATCCACTTGAACGACACCCATCCGGTGCTCGCTATTCCAGAATTGATGCGTATCCTGATTGACGAAGAGGGCATTGCATGGACTGAAGCATGGAATATGTGCTGTAAGATTTTCTCTTACACCAACCACACATTGATGAGCGAAGCCTTGGAAACTTGGCAGGTTGACCTGATGGGCCGTCTGCTGCCGCGCCACTTGGACATCATCTTTGAGATCAACGCCTACTTCCTCAATGCCTTACGCGCCATCGGCAACTTCGACGATGACTTTGTCCGCCGCGTATCCATTATTGACGAAACCCACGGCCGTCGCGTCCGCATGGCATGGCTTGCCGTGATCGGTTCGCACAAAGTCAACGGCGTGGCCAAAATCCACTCCGATTTGATGACCACATCCATCTTCGCCGACTTTGCCAAAGTGTTCCCAGAACGCTTTACCAACGTAACCAACGGCGTAACCCCGCGCCGCTGGATCAACATCGCCAACCCGGGCCTGACCAAATTCTTGGACAAACATCTGGGCGACGAAGACTGGCGTCTGCATTTGGACAACTTGACCAAGCTCAACGACAAAGTGGACGATGCCTCCGTACAGGCAGAATTCGGCGAAGTGAAAAAAGCCGCCAAAGAGCGCCTTGCCAAATACATTGAAACCGAGCTGGGCATCAAAGTTAATACCGATGCACTTTTCGATATCCAAATCAAACGTATCCACGAGTACAAACGTCAAGCATTGAACGTGATGCACATCGTCGACCGCTACAACAAAATCCTGGAAAACCCAGATTTCGATTGGCAGCCGCGCGTGTTCATCTTTGCCGGTAAAGCCGCATCCGCTTATTACATGGCGAAGAAAATCATCCGACTGATTAATGACGTCGCCAAAGTTATCAACAACGACACCCGTATCCGCGACTTGATTAAAGTTGTGTTCATCCCGAACTACAGCGTCAGCCTCGCCCAAATCATCATCCCAGCCGCTGATTTGCACGAACAAATCTCACTGGCGGGTACAGAAGCATCCGGTACCAGCAACATGAAATTCGCCCTTAACGGCGCGCTCTGCATGGGTACACTGGACGGCGCGAACGTTGAGATTTTGGAAAAAGTCGGCGCGGACAACTGCTATATCTTTGGTAACACCGTCGAGCAAGTCGAAGAAATCCGCCGCAATGGTTACGACCCGTTGAGCTATATCGAGCGAGACAGCGATCTACGCCGCGTCGTCAACCAAATCAGCCAAGGCACTTTCTCTCCGGAAGAGCCAAACCGCTACAACGACGTGTTGCAACCATACGGCGACTTCTATCAACTGATGGCCGATTTCCGCAGCTACATCGACACGCAATACAAAGCGGACGAACACTACCGCAACGTATCCGCATGGCGCAAATCAGCCTTGATCAACATCGCCAACATGGGCTTCTTCTCATCCGACCGCTCCATCGCCGACTACTGCCGCGATATTTGGTACATCAAACCATTGAGCGAAAAAGAACTGCCCAGCAAAAATTAAGCGTTGAGCAGATAGCGAAAGCCGATACATCGGAAAGGTGTATCGGCTTTTTTATATTCGCAGTTTTTGAGTTGGATAACAAACTTAAAAGGCCGTCTGAAAACTTTCAGACGGCCTTTTGTTTCATTTGCTTTGAGAGTTAATCAAGCAAGATTATTTTTCAGCTTCTTCAAAGCCGACGACTTCGAGGCCGAAGCCGGTGAGGCCGGTGAAGGATGACGGCTGGCCGAGGACGCGCAGTTTTTTGACGTTGAGGCCGGCGAGGATTTGTGCGCCTATGCCGTAGCTTTTGCTGTCCCATTTGTAGGCTTGGTTGGCGCCTTTGGGTAGGGTGCGGTCGAGCAGGGTGGCGCCGTCTTCAGTGCGGTGCAGGAGGATGACTACGCCACTTTCGGCTTGTTGGATGCGCTCAAGGGCTTTGGGCAGCGACCATGAGTGGCGCGGGTTGGTTTGGATGAAGTCCATGACGCTGAAGGGTTCGTGGACGCGGACGAGGGTTTCTTCTTCGGTGGAAGGTGTGCCTTTGACGAGGGCGAGGTGGGTTTCGCCGGAGAGTTTGTCGACGTAAACGTGTTGTTGGAACTCGCCCCATGGGGTTTGTACGGGTGAGTTGCCCATGTCTTCAAGCAGGCTTTCGGTACGGCTGCGGTATTCGATGAGGTCGGTAATGGTGCCGATTTTGAGATTGTGTTCTTCGGCGAACTTCATCAGTTCGGGCATACGCGCCATGGTGCCGTCGTCGTTGATGATTTCGCAGATGACGGCGGCGGGAATCAGGCCGTTCATTTGTGCCAGATCGACGCCGGCTTCTGTGTGTCCGGCGCGGACGAGTACGCCGCCTTTTTGGGCGCGCAGTGGGAAGATGTGGCCGGGTTGGACGATGTCTTCGGGTTTGGCGGATGGGGAAACGGCAGTTTGAATGGTCAGGGCACGGTCGGCGGCGGAAATACCGGTGGTAATGCCGTGGGCGGCTTCGATGGAGACGGTAAAGTTGGTGCCGTATTGCGCGCCGTTTTTCTGGGTCATCATGGGCAGGCCGAGTTTTTCGACCATTTCGCCGTCCATCGGCAGGCAGACCAGGCCGCGTGCGTTTTTGATCATGAAGTTGATGGCTTCGGGGGTAACGAATTGGGCGGCCATCAGCAAGTCGCCTTCGTTTTCGCGGTCTTCGGCATCGGTGATGATGACCATTTTGCCGGCTTTGATGTCTGCTAGGATTTCGGGAATGGTGGAGATGTGGGACATGGTATTTCTTTCTTGGCTGATGGTGGGGGCGTGGCGGTCTTGGTGGTCTTGATCCAACCACATGTCAGGCATATTGGCTGTTTGCTCGATTTTTCGGGCTTTTTTCTCGCCGAAAGATTTGTTTTTCAACAGGGCGGACAGCTCGCCTTGGTTGATAGAGATGGCTTGGGCAAACTTGGTCTGCTGGCCGTTGTGGTGTTGTGTTATCCATTGCCGCAGGTTGTGGCGGCGCAGGTCGGTGGTATTCATGATGAGATGAAATTGAATTGTGTGTAATGGATTGTAGTCTTATCTTTACCAAAAGGCAAACTTTGTTTGTTGAGATTTTTTATTACTTTTTGGTAATGAAATTTATTGTTTCAGACGGCCTGGGTATAGCTTGAAATTGACGGTTTTGGGAGAATATGGGGAATGTTTTGATGATTATTTTAACGGGGGGTGTTTGAAATGAAAATGTTTGGGCGCGGATTGGTCGTGCTGGTGTTGTGTGCGTTGACGGCTGCAGGCGGCTGGTTTTATGCCCTGCATGGTCAGAACGAAGAACATCAGGTTTTGTCCCGCGAGGGGGTTTTGATGCAGATTAAGCAGATGAACCGCTTGGAAAGTACGGCATTTTATATCGATACGATTATCCGTACGGAGAAAAAAGGGGATTGGCGCAGGCTGTGGCAGGATTCGCAAAGCGGTATTTTTATTGTGCGCGGTAAGGTGTTGGCCGGTTTGGATTTGGACAAGTTAGGCGCGGACAATGTCAATATTGTGGACGACAAGGTCTTAATCAGCCTGCCGGCGGTGGAAATTTTGAGCGTGGATTTGGAAAATATCGAAGTGTACGATATTCAGACCGGCTCGTTTAATTTGCTGCCTATGGATAAGTCGGTATTTAAGACGGTGCAGGAAGAGGCGAAACGGCAGGTATTGCAAAGCGCGTGCAAAGCTGAGATTTTGGAACATGCCAACCGTCAGGCGCAAACACAGTTGGAAAACCTGTTTGCATTGACGCAGACGAAGGTGTCGGTGTATCCGGCTGCGGTAGGGAAGTGCGGTTAAATAGATTGCTTGAAAAGATAAGGCCGTCTGAAAAATTTTCAGACGGCCTTTGTTTCTTATAGCCATTATCCGCGTCGTAAAACGGCGGTATTGATGTATTTTTGAATACCGGTGGCAATGGCTTGGGCGCATTGCTGGCGGAATGATTCGCTGCCGAGCAGCCGCTCTTCGGTAGGGTTGGAGAGGAAGGCGGTTTCCACCAAAATGGACGGAACATCCGGCGCGCGGAGGACGGCGAAGTTGGCTTCGTCAACGCGACCTTTGTGTAGTTGGTTGAGTTTGCCCAATTCGGTCAAGACGGAATGGCCGAGCTTGCGGCTGTCGCGCAGGGTTGCGGTTTGGGTCATGTCCAAAATCGTGTTGTCGACGTTGCGGTTGCCGCTGGATTGTACACCGCCGATGGCGTCGGCGTTGTTTTGGGTTTGGGCAAGGAATTTTGCCGCCGAGCTGGTTGCGCCTTTGGTATTGAGCATATATACGCCGGTACCGCGAGCGGACGGGCTGGTAAAGGCATCGGCGTGGATGGACACGAATACGTCGGCATTGCGTGCACGGCCTTTGGCAACGCGTACGCCCAATGGGATAAAGATGTCTTCGTTGCGCGTCATGAATACGTTGTAACCCAAGGCTTCGAGGCGTTTTTTGGTTTCGCGTGCGATGGAGAGTACAACGTTTTTCTCTTTGAGGCCGCTCGGGCCGATTGCGCCGGGGTCTTCACCGCCATGACCGGGATCGATCATAATCACGGGACGGCGGTTGCTGCCGCTGCCACGATTGTTTTTAGGGGCAGGGGTGTCATATGCGATATTGGTATTTTGACGTTGTTTGGGAACATTGCCGTTGAGCAAGGCCATCATCGGGTCGTTGGCATCTGCGCCGTGCGGATAGAGGTCGATAACCAAGCGGTTTCTGAAGTTGCCGACGGGGGCGAGTGCAAAGACTTGCGGATGGGTGCTTTGTTTGAGGTCGATGACGATACGCACGGTATTGGGCGTATTTTGACCGGCACGAATGCTGCGGATAAAAGGGTCGTTAGACAGCACTTTGCTGGAAATACCTTGCAGGACGCTGTTAATTTCCGCACCTTGAATATCCACGACCAACCGGCTGGGGTTGTCCAACATAAAATGTTGGTATTTCATCGAGTGGTTGCTTTCAAGGGTAACGCGTGTGTAGGCGTGCGCCGGCCAAATGCGGACGGCAAGGAATTGCGCAGGAGAGGCCGGTTTGGCCAATGCAGCACCAACAGGTGTGAGGGTGAGAAATAGTCCTGTGCCTTGACGGAGAATGTGTCTTCTAGTTAATTTGACCATGATTCTAAACTTTTTCGGCCTTGGTTTGTGTGGGCGGAAAAGGTGCAGGTTCTGCCCTTATCGGTGTACGTCAATGTAATGGTAATGTCTGCCGGAGGCGTGAATTCTCCACCTTGCTGCGGCCATTCGATGAGGCAGATGCTGTCGGGCGCAAACAAATCGTCCAAACCGGCATCTTCCCATTCCTCGGGCATGGTAAAGCGGTAGAGGTCGAAATGGTGGAGGGTGAATGTATCCAGCGGATAAGATTCGACAATGGTGTAAGTCGGGCTTTTGACTGCGCCCGTATGTCCCAGTCCGCGCAAAATCCCGCGTGTCAGCGTGGTTTTGCCTGCACCCAGTCCACCTTCAAGATAGATGGTCAGCGGAGCGGAAAGCTGCTTGCCCCATTCTTCACCCAGTTTCAGGGTTGCTTCTTCATCGGGCAGAAAACGGGTGTACAGTCCGTTTGAGTGCATGGAATAGGCCTTGTCGTTCAAAAGGCTTAATTATGATGGAATTGGCGGCGTTTGCAAACCTGATAGACGATAAAGTTAGATAAAGATAGTGTTGAGGCCGTCTGAAAACGGAATTCAGACGGCCTTTAATGTTAAAATCAAAATATCCCTCACAAAATTGCGAGACAGCTTATGCCTTTATCCATAGACGAACAATTATTGCCGCACCGCAATGCCATCGACAGCATCGATGCGGAAATCCTCCGTTTGCTCAACGAGCGCGCCGGGCATGCGCATGCTATCGGCGAATTGAAAGGGACAGGCGCGGTGTACCGTCCTGAACGGGAAGTAGCCGTTTTGCGCCGGATTCAGGATTTGAACCGCGGCCCTTTGCCTGATGAATCAGTTACTCGGCTGTTTCGCGAGATTATGAGCGAATGTTTGGCGGTGGAGCGTCCGCTGACGATTGCCTATTTAGGTCCGAAGGGAACATTTACCCAGCAAGCTGCCATCAAACATTTCGGTCACGCCGCACACACTATGGCGTGTACCACCATCGACAACTGCTTTAAACAAGTTGAAACGCGTCAAGCCGATTATTTGGTGGCGCCGGTAGAAAATTCGACCGAGGGTTCGGTAGGCCGTACTTTGGACTTGCTGGCTGTAACTGCTTTGAAAGCCTGTGGCGAAGTGGTTGTCCGCATTCATCACAATCTGCTGCGTAAAGACAGCCACGAAATCGGCGGCATTACCAAAGTTTTCGCCCATGCTCAAGCCTTGGCGCAATGCAACGACTGGCTCGGCCGCAATCTGCCCAATGCCGAACGTATCGCCGTAGCCAGCAATGCCGAAGCAGCGCGTCTGGTTGCCGAATCTGACAGCCCGAATGTGGCCGCCATTGCCGGACGTATTGCCGCGGAAATTTATCAGTTGAGCTTTGCTGCCGAGTGTATCGAAGACGAACCGAACAACACCACGCGCTTCTTGGTGATGGGACATCAAGAAACCGGCCGCAGCGGCAATGACAAAACTTCTTTGGTTGTATCCGCCCCCAACCGTGCCGGTGCCGTTACTTCGTTGTTGCAACCTTTCACCGAGTTGGGCATTTCCATGACCAAATTTGAAAGCCGCCCAAGCAAATCGGTTTTGTGGGAATACCTGTTCTTCATCGATATCGAAGGCCACCAAAGCGATGAAAATGTCCAAAAAGCCTTGCAGCTTTTGGGCGAACGCGCTTCCTTCGTGAAAGTTGTCGGTTCTTATCCGACCGTTGTTTTGTAAGGATTATTAGGCATCGAAGGCCGTCTGAAAAGTTTTCAGACGGCCTAAATTATGTTCTCAATAATTGCCATTTATGCAACATCATTGGCAGATTGATGTCAGTAAGTTTGCATGATTGGAAATGAACACTCTATAATCCGAACGTTTTTAATATTTTCATGCAAAGAAAGGAGCAAGCCATGACATGCAATACTTCAATCCGCTCAATCACATTCTTTGCAGCCCAAGCGTCGGTCTGACTTTCGGATAACGCTTTCGCATTCCATGTCGCCCGCTTCGGGCTGCTTTCCCTACGATTATCGGCTAGAAACCAGGCCGTCTGAACATTTCGCAGACGGTGGATATTTATTGTCATCAGTTGCCGGTTTCTATCCGTTTTAAAGAAAGCATAAACACATGGGCAATTATCCCCATCATATTCAAATTATTGCCGATTCAAATACATGGATTGAAGGCAACGCTGTCGCACAGCTCGAAACCACCGCCCGATTACCGCATATGCTACGCGTTGCCGGAATGCCGGATTTACACGCAGGGCGCGGTTATCCGGTTGGCGCGGCATTTTTCAGCGACCGTCATTTTTATCCTGCCCTGATTGGGAATGACATCGGTTGCGGCATGGCGTTTTGGCAGACCAATTTACGCGCAGCCAAACTCAAACCGGCCAAACTCGCCAAACAGCTGGGCAATATTGATACGCCGTTGGATAAAGACGAACAGGTCGATTTATTAGGCGACGCTGTCGATATGCGCCAATTTTCAGACGGCCTTGCCGTAGGTACGATTGGCGGCGGCAACCATTTTGCCGAGTTGCAAACCGTTGATACCGTTTATCGCGCCGATTTGCTTCCGCTCGATTTTGATGAAAACCATCTGCAACTGTTGGTGCATAGCGGTTCGCGAGGATTGGGCCAGCAGATTTTGCAACGCCATATTGCCGCCTTCGGGCATCAAGGTTTGGCGGAAGAGGGCGAAGCGGCGGCAGCCTACCTTGCCGAACACCAAGCAGCCCTGGAATTTGCCAGCCTTAACCGCCGTTTGATTGCGGCCAGAATGCTCGACCGTTGGCGCGCAGACAGTATTTTTGATATTTGCTATTAAACTTCGTATACTATGGATAGAAACGTTAAGGAGGATATTTAAATGGAATTTATTCATGAAGGAAAAGCGTTTAGACATTATAATGTAGCTGGAGAAATGGATGCGGAAATCACATACGCTTCTAAAGGAGAAGGAGTGATTGAAGCGAATCATACATTTGTAGATTCAAGCATACGCGGACAAGGAGTAGGACGCCAATTAGTGGACAAATTAGCAGACTTCGCAAGAGGTGAAAACTTAAAAATTCACCCAACGTGTCCGTATGTTGTTGCTTTATTCGAAAAAAGTACTGAATACGACGATGTTAAAATATAAAAAAAGTACTAATTCATATAAATAAATATTTAAATTCACAGTTTTTTCATAAAAAGGAACATGCCTGCTTGATGTCCATCATAATTTTTTGGAACAAACCGAGATTAACGGCACAACCGGTTGGCTGCACCGAAAAGGCGCAACGCCCACCGATAAAGGCTTGATCATGATACCCGGCTCGCGCGGCGATTACAGCTATCTGGTCCGACCTGCCGAAGATTGCCAAATTTCGTTGAATACGTCGAGAGCGAACGCAGCCAGCACGCCAATAAAAAATTGGCGGTAATGCTCTTGGCGCAAAAGCTGGCGGAGCATCATGCCGGACAGGCAGGAAGTTTTGCGCAGGAGCAGCACGCGCAACTCTATCAAGTTGAGCGCGGCAATCCGAAAAGGACGTTTGTCGGAGCTATTTTTAAGGAGAAATAATTTATCTGCCGGAGTAAGTAGGCATTTAAAACATAAACTAAAGGCCGTCTGAAAACTTTCAGACGGCCTTTTATCGTTTTATCGATTAGCGTTCGCTCAACGCTTGTTTCATACGCGTAATCGGTTTGATCAGGTATTGGAAGATGGTTTTTTCACCGGTTTTGATGTCCACCGTTGCAACCATGCCCGGAATAATCGGCATAGGTTTGCCGTTTTTGTCTTTCAGTGAGTTGTTTTCGGTTTGGACGAGAACGCGGTAATAGACTTGGTTCGGGTCGAGTTTCAAGTCATTGGCGCGGTTTTGCATGGAGTTGCTGACGGTATCGGCGCCGACGAGGGTAACTTTGCCTTCCAAACCGCCGTAGATGGAGTAGTCGTAGGCACTGACTTTAACCAATGCAGGTTGGCCTGCGCGGATAAAGGCGATGTCTTGCGGACGGATATAGGCTTCGACCAGCAGTTTGTCGTCAACCGGGACGATTTGCATGATGTCTTCACCTGCGTTCACAACGCCGCCGATGGTGGTGACTTTTATGCCTTTGACGATGCCGCGCATAGGCGCGCGGATTTGCGAGCGTTCAACCGGGTCGGCACGCATGGCAACGTTTTCTTTGGATTGCGCCAGCTCGGATTCGGCT
This sequence comes from Neisseria sp. 27098_8_158, assembly GCF_041433145.1. Taxonomy (NCBI): domain Bacteria; kingdom Pseudomonadati; phylum Pseudomonadota; class Betaproteobacteria; order Neisseriales; family Neisseriaceae; genus Neisseria; species Neisseria sp. 27098_8_158. Next base: position 847,322 of record NZ_JAPWAZ010000001.1, on the reverse strand, counting down.
TGCAAGAGTTCGTTGTTGGCATCGGCTTTGTAGCGGTTGCGGCGTTCGGAGATTTGGGTGGCTAAGTCTGCGGAATCGCGGCGCATTCTTAAGAGTTCGACTTCGGAAACCACGCCTTCGGCAACCATGGGGGCAGTAATGGCGATTTCGCGGTCAAGCGCGGCCTTGCTTTGGGAGAGGCCGCTGACGGCGTCGGTCATGGCTTGACGGCGTGCTTTGTAGGCGGCGATTTCGCGACGGCGAAGCTCGGGACCCACGCTGTCAGGGAAGGAGAGCTTGGTACCGTAGGCTTCTGCTTTAAGGCGGGCAACAGTAGCTTCGAGGTTTTCGACTTTGGCTTCGCTTTCACGCAAAACGGCGGAGCTGCGCGTGTCGTCGAGTTTCATCAGAATCTGATCTTTCTCGACCATATCGCCTTCTTTAACCATGATTTCGGTTACGATGCCGGGGTCAAGGCTTTGAATCACTTGCTCACGGCTGCTGGGAATGATATTGCCGTTGCCGCGGGTCACTTCTTCGACCGGGCTGTTGTAGGCCCAAATAACGAAGACAACCAGGAAAATGAAGAAAAGGATGATGACCCAAAATTGACCGCTGTGTTTTTCTTTTTGAAGGGCGGCATTGAGGTCGTTGATGAGGTGTAGGTCTTTGGATTTGACGTTGTTTTCGCGGCTCATAATCGTGTATCTTTATTGTGTTTGGTGGATTTTAACCATTAGGGCAGGCCGTCTGAAAGGGTAAGTAGGTTTCAGACGACGGCCTTTTGCTTTATTGTGCTGCCGATTGAGGGGCTGTGGCAGCTTGTTGTTGCTGCTGTTTGACTGCAGCAGCTTGTTGTTGTTTGACGTTGGCTGCTTTGGCCTGTTCGTTTTGCATGAGTTTTTGCAATACCAGGTCACGCGGGCCGTCCATCACGACTTTACCATTGTCCATCACAATGATGCGGTTGACGATTTGCAGCACTTGCGGACGGTGGGTCACCAAAAGCATGGTGCGGTTGCGACCCCATTGGGCGATGGCATTGAGCGCCATGCGTTCGGTAGCCTGGTCCAAGCTGGTGGTCGGCTCGTCCAGCAAGACGACTTTCGGGTTACGCAAGGTCATACGCGCTAGGGCAATGATTTGTTTTTGACCGCCGGATAAGCCCAAACCGTCTTCACCCAAAGGCATATCCAAACCGCGCGGATGGTTGCGGATGATTTTGTCGAGGCCGAAGCGGTTGAGCGCGGTCAGTAAGTCTTGGTCGGTAGAGTAGCTGCCGGTACGCGCCAAGTCCATGTTTTCACGCAATGTGCCGAGGAACAGGCGTGGCGATTGGCTCAACAGCAGGACTTGATCGCGCAGGAAGTTGGGGTCAAGTTGGCGCATATCGACGCCGTCAAGGGTAACGTTGCCTTTTTCAGTGTCGTACAGACCGCTGGCCAGTTTGAGCATGGTGCTTTTACCGCTGCCGATACGGCCCAAAATACCGACTTTTTCGCCCGGTTTGATGGTCAGGCGCAAATCTTCGACGGCGCTGTTGTTGTCGGCTTGATATTTGAACGATACGTTTTCAAAGGTAATATTGCCTTGAACGTTGTCCAAAGTAATGTATTTGCGTTCCGGATTGCGCTCGATAGGACGGGTAACGATGTCGTTTACGCCTTTGAGGGCAAGTTTGGCCTGTTGGAAGCGGGTAGCCAAACCGGCGATTTGTGCCAATGGCGCCAAGGCGCGACCGGACAGAATTACGGAGGCAATCAATGCACCCATGGTGATGCGTTCCGCATGGTTGTCGGCATGAATCAGATAGGTACCGACGACGACCAAAAAGACGGTATTGAGCTGCTGCATGGCAACGGCGAAGTTGACCATGAAGTTGCTGGTGTCTTTGACTTTGATGGAAGAAGCGGAAGTTTTGGCGGTGTATTCGTCCCAACGTTGTTGCGCCCAAGATGTGGCGTTGTTGGTTTTCAGGGTTTCGATGCCTTCGATGGCTTCAACGGCAAGGCCGGAGCGTTGCGAACCTTCTTTCATTGATTCGTTGATGTGGCGAGAGAGTGGGCGTTGTACGACAAAACCGACAATCACGACAATTGGAATGATGGTTAGGGGAACGAGTGCCAGTTTGCCGCCGACCATGGAAATCACGAAGATAAACAGCAACAGGAAAGGCAAGTCGACAATAGTCAACAAGCTGGCACTGGTCATAAACTCGCGCACGGCTTCAAATTCGCGCAGGTTGCTGGCGTATGAACCGGAAGATGCAGGACGGTCTGCCAAACGTAATGCCATCACGCGGCGGAACAGGGCGGAGCTGATGATCAGGTCGGCCTTTTTACCGGCAATATCGGTCAAATGACCGCGAATCATCTTGGCGGCAAACTCAAACAGAATCGCCAAGACTACGCCGATGCTCAATACCCACAAGGTTTCATAGGCTTGGTTGGGAATCACGCGGTCGTACACGTTCATCACATACAGGGAGCTGACGAGCGCAAGGAAGTTGATGATGATGGTGGCCAAGATGACTTGGTAGTAGTAGCTGCGGAAACGCCAAATAACTTTCCAAAACCATGCTTTGGGCAAATGGTATTCAGGCAGCTCCGAGCGCATATCGGTAGCCATTTTGGGTTTGATAAACCAGCAGTAGCCCAAATACAGGCCGGAGAGCTGCTCATGGCTGAGTTCCTGTTCCAAACCGTCGACTTGGCGGATATGGTATTTGCGCTCTTGGCCGGAGCCTTCGATTTGGGTGATGACCGCTGCTTCTTCGTTGTGCAGGATAATCATGACCGGCACGGCGAGCGAGGGAATGTCTTCCAGATTGCGTTTGGATAAGGTGTTTTCAAAGCCGTGGCTGCGCAGGACTTCGACAAGTGAGTGATAGTTGACCTTGAGCTTTTTGTCGCGCACGACTTCGGCGGACAAAGCGGCTTCGGATACGGGCGCACCCAAAAGGCGGGTCACTAAAACGATGTGTTCAATGATGGCTTTCATATTTTTTCGCGTAATGTTTTTGGTTTAACCGGCGGATATGGCTTTATTTTTGTGCCAAACCGACCCAAGCGGAGATTTTGGCCTGGGTATTTAAATAGTCGAGCGCCGCATCGCGGAAATCGTTGCGGGCGGCAACGTAATCCTGTTCGATAGAGGATAACTCGCTGTATGCGCTCAAAACGTCGGTCAGCGTACGTCGGGCGATTTTAAACTGCAATTCGTACACTTTGATGACTTCTTTTTGGGCGGCGATGTGTTGCGCCGTCAGCGCGGTACGCTGTTCGCTTTCTTGCATATCGATGGCGGAAGTTTGAACGCGTTCGTTCATGTCGCGCAGGATTTGTTCGGACTTGGCCTCTGCGGCAATCAATGATTTGGCATTGCGTTCCACATTGTGTCGTGCGGCAATATCCAGCACATTCCATGCAACGTTTAAATAAAGCTGTCTGGTGTTGCGCGTTGCACTGCCTTCCAAATTGAGGGCGGGCAGGCGTTCGGCTTTGGAGGCGTCCAAATCGGCACGGACGCTGTCGCGCTCGGCTAATTGCGCCTGATAGGACGGATTGTTGTTGCGGTTGGGGTTGTTGAAGCGTTCGCTGATGGATTTTGCCGTGTCGTTTTTAAACGGATCTTCCAAATCGTTGGCAGTCAGCTGGCGCGAGGTATAGCGGGACAGGCGGCTCAGTGCCAAATCCATGGTGCGGCGTTGTTGGGCAATGATGTTTGCCACTTGTAGTTGGCGTGCGCGCGCTTCAATCAGCTCGGAACGGCGGCCGGCATCATATTTGACGATGGTTTCCAAGTCTTTTAAGAGGTTGTTGTGGCGCGCTAAAGTCTGCTCGTTGAGGATCAGGGTTTCTTTTGCACGCAATGCGCTCAGATAGAGGCGGCCGATATCGCTGCCCAGCTGCTCTTGGCTTTCGGTGTATTTGTGTTGATAGTATTCTTCGCGGCTGCGGTCGCGGCGGACGGCGGCTTCAATCGCACCCCATGAGTAGATGTTCACGCTGCCGCGCACGCCGATACCGTCATCCATGTCGTTGCTGTTGTATTTATTGTGTTGCGCCAGCACTTTCGTGCCGGTCAGGGTAACGACAGGATAATGGCGTGCGCGCGTGGCTTTGGTCGTGCTTTGTGCTGCTTCTTGAGTGGCTTTGGCTTCACGCACAATCGGGTCGCTGATTAAAGCGTCCCTGAGGATGTCTTGCAGGCTGTATGCAGAGGCCGTCTGAAACGGCAGCAGACAGCAGGCGACGGCAACGGCCGATGACAATAAACGGGGCTTTGTGGGGGAAGAATAAATATGCGACATGATTTTTAACCAAATGATTTATATATTATCGTTGTCTGTATCGGGTATCGCCTGAGGCATGACCGGGCGAATTTTGAACGAGAACACATACATTTACAAAGCATAAAGCATTTTTTCCACCTTTTCACAATATTCTGATGAAAGGTCGAGATACATGCCTTAAAGTATATTATTGCAGAGCGCGACTATCGTATCTAATGATTTTAATGAAAAAAATCTATGAAAAAGGCCGTCTGAAAGGATTTCAGACGGCCTTTTTCAACCTTAATCCTTACGTTGCAATACAGCGGCAAAGAAGCCGTCGGTTTGGTGTTCTTCGGAGTTGAGGCGCAGGTATTTTCCGGTATCCAAATCAACCTTCAGGCTTTGCAGCAGTTCGGCGCAGTTGACGAGTTCAAATTCGGGATGTTCGGATAGGAAACGTTCGACTTGCAGCTCGTTTTCTTCCGGCAACACGCTGCAGGTGGCGTACACCAAGCGGCCTTGCGGTTTCACCAGTTTGGAGGCGGCATCGAGGATGCTGTGTTGCTGTTCCAAAAGGTTGGCCACGGTCTCGGCGGATTGGCGGTATTTTAGGTCGGGATTGCGGCGTAAAGTACCCAAACCGGAGCAGGGCGCATCCACCAACACACGGTCGGCTTTGCCTGCCAGTCGGGCGATACGGGTATCGTGTTCGCTGCTGATGCGTTCGGGGTGGATATTGGTCAGTCCGGCGCGGGTCATGCGCGGTTTGAGGTTGGCAAGGCGTTTTTCGGCGATGTCGAAGGCGTAGATTCTGCCTTTGTTGGCCATTTGCGCGCCGACAGCCAAGGTTTTACCGCCGGCACCGGCACAGAAATCGACAATGATTTCGCCGCGTTTTGCACCCACCAATAAGGCAAGCAGCTGGCTGCCTTCGTCTTGGACTTCCAGCGTGCCGTCCAAAAACAGTTCGTGTTTGTTAAGCGCGATTTTGTTTTTCAGGCGGATGCCCCAAGGCGAATAAGGCGTTACCTCTGCATCGGCACTTTCGGCTTGTAATAATGGCAACACTTTATCTCGTTTGCCTTTCAAGGTATTGACGCGGATGTCGAGCGGGGCAGGTTGGTTGATGCTGCGGCCGAAGGCGAGGATTTCTTCTTCGCTCCAATGCTGTTGCAGTTGTTCCACCAGCCATTGCGGCAATTCTGCGGCGGTATTCAGACCGTCTGAAAACTCGGTTTTACGGGCTTTCAAATTGCCGAGAAACTCTGTTTCTTCTTCATCAAGCAGGTCTTTGATTTGGCTGATGTTGGTGCTTCTGCCGAGAACCAGTGCGGCGAGAGCGGCTTTGCGCGGCTGCGCGTGCGGACGGCGCAGGGCGGTACTGATTTTTTGATAGTGGCGCAACGCAGCAAAGGCGGTTTCGGCGATTTCGTGGCGGTCTTGGCGGCCGAGCTTTTTGTGTTCGCGGAAATAGGCGGAGAGGACGGCATCGGAAGGCTGTTTGAAAGTCAGCATTTCAGCCAAAACTTTGGCGGTATGGTCGAGTTGTGCGGCGTTCATAATGTAATGGGTTTCTCTTAAAGTTAGTAAATGGTTTCAGACGGCCTTCATGATGCGTTCGATTTCATGCCAAAAGCCGTCCGGCCGTAATTCCAAAACGGCAATCAAGCCTTGGTCGATACGGCGGATTTCAGTTTCGTTTAATGTTTCGGTTTCGGCAACACGCGCAGGTGCAAGATAGGCCATGCGGTCGAGCAGATGGTAGCGGACTTCTTGGCGTTCAACCCCGTATTCCGCCCAATCTTGAATATAGATGCCGCGCCAGCCGTATGGATTAAGCGGCGGCTCAAAAGCATGGAAACCTTGTGGAAAAAAGCCGATGCCACGCACGATGGAAGCAGGGAGCGGATTTTCCGGCAGGCCTTGTGTGGCTAAGGTCGCTTTGCCTTGCGGCGTATGCAGCAGCTGGGATTGCTGCACCAGTTTGGCGGCTTTGTCCGTCAGCGTATCTTTAGGATTGAGGCCGCGCAGGTTCTGCACTTGGTCTCCGCCGTAGTATTTACACGCCAGCTCGATATGGTAGGGCTGTTGGTTGAGGGAAACGACAAAATCAGCGGCGCCTAAAGTTTGGCCGTCTGAAAAAACGGGCAGATTGTATGCATGCAGTTTGGCGTGCGGCGCGTTGGTAAACCAGAAAACCAGCAGCTCTTCGGCATAAATGCCGAGACGGTGGCCGAACGGGGCGCGTTGGGCAAGGTAATCCGTCAGCGGAGCGGGATCGGCGTCCAATGCCAACAGGTAGCGGAAACCGTGTTCCCCCAATAGTTCGCGCACGCTCAATTCGCAACCGCTTTGCCACAAAGGCGGCGCAGTCAGCAGCGAGGCGAGGTCGCGGACAGGTTGGCTGGTGAGTTTCCACCATAATGCGTCTAGGGCGTAATTCATGCTTATCCGAATATCAGTCATGCCGTCTGAAAAGCTGGAAACGTTTTCAGACGGCCTTAATTAGTCTTTTTTATGGATACGGTGGCTGACGGTATTGAAAAAACCGCGCAGGATGTCGATGTCTTCGGTTTGCGTGTTGGCGCGTCCGAACAGGCTCTGCATACGGCGCATCAGGCGCTCGCCGTTGCGGCGGTTGAAAAAGCCGATGTCGTTCATCACGCTTTCCATGTGGGCGACCATGCCTTTGATTTGCTCGTGGGTCGCGGCGTGGTCTTCTTGTTGCAGGTGGGTCATGGGCAAATCGGTTTGGCTGAAGATTTCGTAGCACACGACCTGCACGGCTTGGGCGAGGTTGAGCGAGAAATAGTCGGGATTGCCGTTGATGGTCATCAGTCGGTTGCAGGCTTGGACTTCTTCGATGCTCAAGCCGAAAGTCTCGTTGCCGAAGACCAGCGCCACTTTCTCGCCGCGGTTGGCGGCCTGCAGTAATTCGGGCACCAAATCGCGCGGCGTTTGCAACGGCGCAGTAATTTCGCGGCGGCGGCTGGTCAGGGCGCAGGCGATGGTGGTGTCGGCAAGGGCTTCGTCCAAAGAGGCGGCAATGGTGGCATTTTCCAAAACGTCTGCCGCGCCGGAAGCGAGGATGAAACTTTCTTCCGGTAATGTAAACGATTGCGGATGCTCCGGATCGAACACGGGCGGATTTTCCGTCATCGGCGTTGCCATCAGATTGGGGGCGACGATGGTCAATTTGTGCAGGCCCATTGTTTTCATGGCGCGCGCGGCGGAGCCGATATTGGCAGGATGGCTGGTGCGCGTGAGGATGATGCGGATGTTGTCCAGATAAGCGGGCAGGGCGGGTTTTTCGGAAGTCATGTTTTGTTTTCTGTTTGTACGGGAATCAGGTATAATGCGCCATCTTTTTGTTTTCAGACGGCCTTTTTCCATGCCGTCTGAAATGTTCTTTAACAGCATCGGAAACGATTAACAGCCTCTTGTGTGCCATGTTCAGCGCATTAGGGCGTATTTTACCTGAATTAGGAAGAAAACCATGAATCCGTTTTTAAATACCGCTTTCAAAGCCGCCCGTAAAGCAGGGCAAATGATGATTCGCGCCGCCGGCAATCTGGATGCCGTCAAAGTAGACAGTAAAGCATTCAACGACTTCGTTTCCGATGTTGACCGCAGCTCCGAAATGATTTTGGTGGAAGCGCTCAAAGAAGCCTATCCGCATCACAAAATCACTTGCGAAGAAGGCGGCTCCCACGGTAAAGCCACCGCCGAGTACGAATGGATTATCGACCCGCTCGACGGCACAACCAACTTTCTCCACGGCCATCCTCAATACGCTATCTCTATGGCACTCCTGCACAAAGGCGTGTTGCAAGAAGCTTTGGTGTACGCACCTGAGCGCAACGACGTGTACATGGCATCCCGCGGCAAAGGCGCGTTGCTCAACGACCGCCGCATCCGCGTTTCCAACCGCATCGAATTGAACCGCTGCCTGATCGGTACCGGCTTCCCTGTTGTCGATCAAAGCATGATGGACAAGTATCTGGCGATTTTGAAAGATTTCTTGGCCAAAACCGCCGGTGGCCGTCGTGAAGGCGCGGCTTCTTTGGATTTGTGTGCCGTTGCGGCCGGCCGTTTGGACGGTTTCTTCGAGTTCAACCTCAAACCTTGGGATATTGCCGCCGGTGCATTGATTGTCCAAGAAGCAGGCGGTATCGTTACCGATATGTCCGGTAATGAGGGCTGGTTGGAAAGCGGCGACATCGTTGCGGCCAATCCTAAAGTATTGGCGCAAATGCTGAAAATTATTTCTGAACACCAATAAGCGTTTATAGGGAACAGTCTGTATTTATCGTGGCAGGCCATGTTCTCAACAATCGGTAAAAGGCCGTCTGAAACCTGAAATAGGGTTTCAGACGGCCTTTTGTTTTATTGTTAACGGATTCGGATAAGAGCTGAAAATACGGCTTTTAAAGGAAGCATTTTTAATTTTGTCTGTATTTTCTATTGCTTCGCAGTTATGATGTGGATTAGCTTGGCTGAAATAATGCCGCGTGCAATCATAAAAATAGAAAGCAGAGGAGAATAATGAAACGAGATTTTGAAGCAGTAAAACGCATTGTCATTAAGATTGGAACCAGTTCTTTGGTGTTGCCAAACGGCAAAATTAATTTGGTAAAAATCGACCAACTGGCCTTTGTCATTTCCAGCTTAGTTAGTAAGGGCAAAGAAATTGTGCTGGTGTCTTCCGGCGCGATGGGCTTTGGGCTGAATGTCCTCAATATGGAAAAACGTCCGGCGGAAATGGCGCAGCAGCAGGCTGTTTCCAGCGTCGGCCAAGTGGCCATGATGAGCCTTTATTCGCAGATTTTTTCCCATTATCGGATGACGGTATCGCAAATCCTGCTGACGCGTGATGTGGTCGAATATCCGGAAAGTTTGGCAAACGTTACCAATGCTTTTGAATCCCTGCTTTCCATCGGCGTCATCCCTATTGTCAATGAGAACGACGCGGTCAGCGTGGACGAGATGGACCATGCGACCAAGTTTGGCGATAACGACCGTTTGTCGGCAGTTGTAGCGAAAATCGTTAAAGCCGATTTGCTGATTATGTTGTCCGATATCAACGGTTTGTTTGATAAAAATCCGGCTGTTCACGCCGATGCTAAGCTGCGCAGCCATGTTACCGATATTACCGAAGAAATTATTGCTTCTGCCGGCGGCTCGGGCAGTAAGTTTGGTACGGGCGGCATGCTCAGTAAGATAAAGAGTGCGCAGATGATGTTTGAACATCACGGGCAGATGGTGTTGATGAACAGCGCCAATCCGCGCGATATTCTTCAGGTTTTAGATGGCGCGCCTATCGGAACGTGGTTTGCACAAGAGAAATAGGGAGGTTTGATGAGCTATATCGAACAGTTGGGCAAGAATGCCCAAAAAGCCAGTAAAACGTTAATTAGTTTGGGAAGCGTGGAAAAAAACAATCTGCTGCGTCAGGTTGCGGCGGCTTTGGTTGAACAGGCTGAGATGATTTTGGCGGAAAATACCCGCGATTTGGCCGCTGCAAAAGAAAACGGCATTTCGGACATTATGCTCGACAGGCTGCGCTTGAATCATGAACGCATTAAAGGCATTGCGGAAGGCGTTGAGCAGGTTGCCGATTTGCAGGACCCGATTGGGCAGGTTGTCCGCGGCTATACTAATCTGGACGGTTTGAAGATTGTTCAGAAACGTGTGCCTTTGGGCGTGGTTGCCATGATTTTTGAAAGCCGCCCGAATGTTTCGGTCGATGCGTTTTCTCTGGCCTTTAAAACCGGCAATGCCATTATTTTGCGCGGCGGTCGCGATGCCATCCATTCCAATACCGCATTGATTGCCGTCATCAGGCAGACTTTGGTACAAGCGGGAATGGATGCCGATGTGGTGCAGCTGGTTGAGGATACCAGTCATGCCGCTGCCGAGGAATTGATGCAGGCAGTCGATTATATTGATGTGCTGATTCCGCGCGGCGGCGCGCGCTTGATTCAGACGGTGAAAGAGAAATCGAAAGTTCCCGTCATTGAAACCGGAGTCGGTAATTGCCATATTTATGTAGATGACAGTGCCGATTTGGAGATGGCGGTCGATATCGTCGTGAATGCCAAAACGCAGCGCCCAAGCGTGTGTAATGCCGCTGAATCTTTGGTTGTTCATGAAAAGATAGCGGAGGCGTTTTTGCCCAAACTGGAAGAAGCCGTTGCCAAAGTGCATCCGGTCGAATTTAGAGCCGATCAGGAAGCACTGCGTATGTTTAAAAATGCTGTTTTGGCAACCGAGGAAGATTACAGTACCGAGTTTCTTGACTATATTATGTCGGTCAAAATAGTGAAAACAGTGGAAGAAGCCGTCGATTGGATTAACGGCCACACGACGCATCACTCGGAAGCGATTGTGACCCAAAGCATTGCCCATGCCGAGTTTTTCCAAGAAAGCATTGATGCGGCGGCGGTTTATGTCAATGCGTCCACTCGGTTTACCGATGGCTTTGTGTTCGGATTGGGCGCGGAAATCGGGATTTCCACCCAAAAAATGCACGCCCGCGGCCCGATGGGTTTGGAAGCGCTGACTTCGACCAAGTTCTACATCAACGGCAACGGTCAGATCCGACGTTGAGAAACGCCCCCCAATTCCATCAATTTGCGTATAATGGCGGGAAATTTGATTTTCCCCGAACAACCGATTTAGTAAAAGGAATACACATGTCCTCTATCCACGATCAAATCAAAGAAGTCGTAACCACCCACCGCGTCGTATTGTTCATGAAAGGCACGAAGCAATTCCCGCAATGCGGCTTCTCTTCCCGTGCCGTACAAATCCTGAATGCGGCAGGTTGCACCGACTATGTGACTGTCAACGTATTGGAAAACGATGCCGTACGCCAAGGCATTAAAGAATACAGCGATTGGCCGACCATTCCTCAACTGTACGTTAATGGCGAATTTGTCGGCGGTTCTGACATTTTGATGGAAATGTACGAAGCCGGCGAACTGCAAGAATTGCTGAAAGCTTAATTATCCACAATATTCCGTAATGTAAAATTGTTGACAAAGGCCGTCTGAAACCCTGATTCAGACGGCCTTTCGCGTGAATACGCACTTTGCGCGCCATGCGAAAAAAAGTATAATCCCTCTCCATCAACGCAATTCGGAAAATCAACATGAACGTTACCGTTATCAACCACCCTTTAGTCCGCCACAAACTCACGCTGATGCGTGAAGCGGATTGCAGCACTTACAAATTCCGCACGCTTACCACCGAGTTGGCACGTCTGATGGCATATGAGGCCAGCCGTGATTTTGAAATTGAAAAATACATTATTGACGGCTGGTGCGGCTCTATTGAAGGCGACCGCATCAAAGGCAAAACGCTGACCGTCGTCCCGATTTTGCGTGCCGGTTTGGGTATGCTAGACGGCGTACTCGACCTGATTCCGACTGCCAAAATCAGCGTTGTCGGCTTGCAGCGCGATGAAGAAACGCTAAAACCGGTTTCTTATTTTGAAAAATTTGTCGACAGCATGGACGAACGTCCCGCGCTGATTATCGACCCAATGTTGGCGACCGGCGGCTCTATGGTTGCCACCATCGACCTTTTGAAAGCCAAAGGTTGCCGTAACATCAAAGCATTGGTATTGGTTGCCGCACCGGAAGGCGTGAAAGCCGTCAACGAGGCGCATCCTGATGTAACCATCTACACTGCCGCGCTCGACAGCCACTTGAACGAACACGGCTACATCATCCCAGGCTTGGGCGATGCCGGCGATAAGATTTTCGGTACACGTTAATTGAAATGTTTAAGGCCGTCTGAAAAGTGTCAAACATCAACTTTCAGACGGCCTTGTTATATGGTTTGCTTTAAAACCCACATCAGAAAGGACAATCATGAGCTTCCAAGATAATCTGGCCACCATGCCTGCCATCGACCATTTGAGCGGCTTGGATATTCTCGATAAAGAGGGCAATGTGGTTCATCACATTCCCAATGCACCCGGCAAACAAGGCTCGCTCAAGCTTTACCATGCTTTGGCGCAAGAGTTTGACGGCAAGCTGGACGCAGCGGCGGCAGAACGCGGCTTGGCATGGTTTGCCGAGCATGTTGCCGATGCCGAAGCCAATCCGGGCAAACATCCGAATATTGATTTGCTGTTTAAAGTGAAGGCTGAAAATGCCAGCCTGATTTTGAAACCATTGGCTGCTTAATGAATACAAAAAAAGCCGTCTGAAAATTGTTTTCAGACGGCCTTTTTATATGCTTAAAGCCTTAAGCGATAGAAGCTTCAACGAATGCAGTCAGTTGGCCTTTAGCCAATGCGCCGACTTTGGTTGCAACGTTTTTGCCGTTTTTGAACACCATCAGGGTAGGGATGCCGCGAACGCCGAATTTGGCAGGAGTGACTTCATTTTCGTCGATATTGATTTTAACGACTTTCAGACGGCCTTGGAATTCGGAGGCAATGTCGTCCAAGATTGGGGCGATCATTCTGCAAGGGCCGCACCATGGTGCCCAGAAGTCCAGCAATACAGGTACGTCGGATTTCAAAACGTCTTGTTCGAAGCTGGCATCGCTGGCGTGGATAATCAATTCGCTGCTCATGTTTGTTTCCTTTTAAATCGGGATTAATGAATATGTTGTTCAGAATAGTGGCAGACAGGGAAAATTTCAAGTGCCGCCACTAGGTAATAGTTTTTTTGAAATGCGCCTATCGTAATCTTTAAAGATTCAGACGGCCTCTTGAACCATGTGGCCGGAGTGTGCAATCAAATGGCGCGTGTAGTCGCTGCTTGGATTGGCAAACACGTTTTCACATTCGCCTTCTTCAACGATTTTACCGTCTTTCAACACCATCACGCGGTGGGAAATGGCGCGGATGACGGCGAGGTCGTGGCTGATGATGATGAAGGCGAGGCCGTATTCTTTTTGCAGGCCGCTGAGCAATTCAAGGATTTGTTGTTGCCATTGGACATCAAGCGCGCTGGTTGGTTCGTCCAAAACGAGGATTTTCGGGCGGACAATGATGGCGCGGGCGATGGCGAGGCGTTGGCGCTGGCCGCCGGAGAATGCGTGCGGATAGCGTTCGAGTGCGTCTTCGGGCAGGCCGACTTGTTTGAGGACTTCTTGAACGCGGCGGCGCATTTCTTCGCGCGGCATTTCAGGTTCGTGAACGCGCAAGGCTTCGGAAACGGTATCAAAGACGTTCATGCGCGGATTGAATGCGCCGAACGGGTCTTGGAACACCATTTGGATTTCGCGGCGCAATTCGTGTCGCCATGGCTCGCCGTTGATGTTCAGGCTGCCTTCGGAATCGATAAGGTGCATAACGGCTTTTGCCAGCGTGGTTTTGCCGCAGCCACTTTCGCCGATAATGCCCAATGTTTCCCCCGATTTGAGATCGAAAGAAACGGGGTTGAGAATGATTTTGTCGCGTTTTTTAAACCAGCCGTCTGATTCTTTGACGGAAAAGGCGATTTGTTCGGCCTTAAGGACGGTGGCAGGGTTTTCAGGCAATGGAGCCACTCGGCGCGTTGTGCCGGCGTTGAGCAACATTTTGGTGTATTCGTGCTGCGGATTGGCGAAGACTTCGTTTGCTTTGCCGGTTTCGAGGATGCGGCCGTTACGCATAACGGCGACATCATCGGCAAAACGGCGCACAAGGTTCAAGTCGTGCGTAATGTAGAGCATGGTCATGCCGTGTTCTTCCTGCAGGCGTGAGAGCAGGTCGAGAATTTGGGCTTGAACGGCAACGTCTAAAGCAGTGGTCGGTTCGTCGGCAATCAGGAGCTTGGGCTGGGCTGATACGGCCATGGCAATCATGGCGCGTTGGCGTTGGCCACCGGAAAGTTGGAAAGGATAGGCCTGGGCTTTTTGCTCGGGCTGGTGGATGCCGGTTTCGTCCAGGAGTTCGATAGCGCGCGCCCATGCCTGTTTTTTATCCAAACCCAAATGCAGGGACAGGACTTCGGCGATTTGTTCGCCGACGCGCATGACAGGGTTGAGGGCGGTCATGGGTTCTTGAAACACCATGCCGATTTCGCGGCCGCGCAGTTTTTGCAGGGCGCGTTCGGGCTGGGTCAGCAGATCGGTTCCGCAATATTTCAGACGGCCTTCAAAGCTAACCATCGGATTCAGGCGCATAATGCCTTGCGACAATACGGTTTTGCCGCTGCCACTCTCGCCGACCAATGCCAGTTTGCGGCCGGGTTGCAAGGTCAGGTTGATATCGTGCAGGACTTGCTTGCTCGGAAAGGAGCCGTTTAGGTTTTCGATTTCGAGTATCGGTGTCGTCATGGTTGTGGCCGTCTGAAAAGTTTGTTGATGACAGGTTTTCAGACGGCCTGCATGAATCAAGGGGCCGTCTGAAACAGCGGTTTAGTCTTGAAACTGTTCTTTGAGTTTGCGTTTTAACACTTTGCCGGTCGCATTGCGCGGCAGCTCGTCTTGGAAGATGATTTGTTTGGGGATTTTAAAGTTTGCCAACAGGCCGCGCAGGTGGCTGCGGACTTCGGCTTCTTCCAGTTTCATGCCTTCTTTGAGTTGGATAAAGGCAATGATTTCTTCATCGGCGTATTGGTCTTTCACGCCGATTACGGCGGCGGCTTCCACGGCTTCGAGTTTGTAGATGGCTTCTTCGATTTCACGCGGATAGACGTTTTGGCCTTTGGAGATAATCAGGTCTTTTTTGCGGTCAACGATGAAGATGAAGCCGTCTTCGTCTATGGTGACGAAGTCGCCGGTTTTCAGCCAACCGTTGACGATGGTTTCATCTGTGGCGTCAGGCATATTGAGGTAGCCCTGCATGACTGAGCCGCCTTTGATGATGAGTTCGCCCACTTCGCCGCGCGGCACTTCGATCAATTCGTCATCGACGGCTTTCACGGTCAAACCGGGCAGGGCGACACCGACGCTGGCGGTTTTTTGGCGCTCAGGCGTATTGACAGCAACAACGGGCGAGCATTCGCTCAAGCCGTAGCCTTCCAGTAATTTGGCACGCGGGAATTTGGCTTTGAAGTCGTCAATGGTTTGTCCGGCCAGAGGCGCGCCGCCGCTGATAAACAGGCGGACGCGGTTGAACCATCTGAAATACCAAGGAATTTTGGCTTTGCTCATGGCGGTGTAAATAGCCGGTACGCCGAGGAAAATGGTAGCGCGTTTGAGCAAAACCTGTTTCAACACGTTGGAGAACGGGAAGACGGATTTGACCAAAATAATCGAGCAGGCTTTGTATATCGGCAGCAAAACCATGGCGGTCAGCGTAAAGCTGTGGAACATGGGCAAGAAAACGACGAAGCGGTCTTTGCTTGAAATTTGGAAAATTTGTTCGATGCCCGAAAGGTTGGAAAACAGGTTGCTGTAACTGATTAATGCGCCTTTTGGGTGGCCAGTTGTGCCGGATGTATAGATAATGTGCGCCAAATCGTTGACGGACGGCTGACGGCTCAGATTCGGCTTGCCGGGGAATGTACGCGCGGCATCGAAATAGCTGTCATCGCCACTGGCGGCGTTGGTTTCACCAATCCAGATGATTTTATTGACTTTGGTTTTGGTTTTGATGTTTTTGAGTTCTTTGGCCAACGGCGCGGAGGCGAACATAAAGCGTGCGCCGCAGTCATTGAGGATATAGGAAAATTCTTCGCTTTTCAAAAAGACGTTGAGTGGGACGGCTACCGCGCCGATGGAAGTAATGGCGAAATAGGCGGCAATAAATTCGGGAGAGTTGGAAACGACAAGGGCGACCCTGTCGCCATATTGTACGCCTTGGTGTTGCAGATAGGCGGCGACGGTTTCTACTTCGCGTTTGAGGGAGGAATAGCTGATTTTTTCTTTGTCGTTGAAAATGACCGTGCCTTTACCGTTTTTTTGGCAGGCTGCAGTCAGCATAGCGTAAAAATTAGGGTGGGTGTGCATTTCGGAGTTTGTGTCCATATTGTGTCGATTGATGTACGGTTTCGATGAACCGTTTATTTCGAAGGATAGGTTTTACATCCTATCGGTAAAATAAGCAAGAGGCCGTCTGAAAATACTTTCAGACGGCCTTGAGCTTTGCTGGGCTTAGGAAAGCAATATTTTGAATTTAAACTTATTTATTGTGTTGATGAGAATATTCGCATTCTTCAAAAGTCTGCCGTTCGGAAGATAGCGCAAGCCAATTGCGTTTCTGTCTCAAGCCATTTTGAGTTTACTGCCGTGTTTGAGGCAGAACCCGGATGACGGGTAGGCAGAGCAGATGATAGAAGCTCTAGGCTTAACCGTTGTTCAGACGGCCATCGGGTACTTTCTTAAACAGGCGATAGAAATTGTCGCTGGTGTTTTGTGCCAATGTTTCCAAGCTCTCGCCGCGCAGATTGGCTAAGAACTCAGCCGTATAGCGGACGTAGGACGGCTCGTTTTGTTTGCCGCGCTTGGGAACCGGCGCGAGGAAGGGCGCATCGGTTTCTACCAAGATTCTGTCGGCAGGGACGTATTTGGCGGCTTCCTGTATCAGCGGTGCATTTTTAAACGTTACAATGCCGGAGAAGGAGATATACATGCCCAAATCCAAAGCGACTTTGGCAAAGGCGACGTCTTCAGAGAAGCAGTGAATCACGCCGGAGTTGGTGTGGCACTCTTTCAAAATCCGCAATGTGTCTTCGGCTGCATCACGC
The DNA here is from genome assembly GCF_041433145.1 of Neisseria sp. 27098_8_158. Lineage (NCBI taxonomy): Bacteria > Pseudomonadati > Pseudomonadota > Betaproteobacteria > Neisseriales > Neisseriaceae > Neisseria > Neisseria sp. 27098_8_158. The sequence continues at coordinate 830,432 of NZ_JAPWAZ010000001.1, read as the reverse complement.
GTGTGGACGATAACGGGCAGGCCGCTTTCGTTGGCGGCTTGGATATGGTCGGCAAAGCGTTGATGTTGCCATGACAAATCGCCTTTGCACCAGTAATAGTCCAAACCGGTTTCGCCAATACCGACGATTTTCGGATGTTTGGCCGCTTCTACCATTTCGGCAATGGTAAATTCTTCCGCTTCTTGGCTGTCGGGATGTATGCCGATGGTGCAGTAGATATGGTCATTTGCCTGAGCAATGTCGAAGACTTCGGCAAAACTTTGTTTGCTGACGCTGATGGCAAGCGCCTGTTTGACGCTTTGCGCTTCCATATTGGCAAAGACTTCGGGTAGGCGGTCTTTTAAGCCGTCAAAGTTGAGATGGCAATGTGAGTCGATTAAATACATGGTATTACAGGGTAAAAGTAGTGCGGTCGCTGCGCAGGCGCGGGCCAAGCTCGGCTTCGATCAGGTTTTTTGCCTGCAGGCAGCTTTCGTGTTCGGAGAATGCAAGACCTACGCCTTTAGGGCGGTGAGCCGAAGTGCGCGCCGGATTGATCCAAACGACTTTGGTTGGCAGGAAACGTTTGGGATAGTCGGCGATTTCTACGGCCAAGAGGATGTCTTCGCCTAGGGAGAATACGTCATCGGTCGGTACGAACAGTCCGCCGTGTTCTAAAAACGGCATATAGCAGTTGTACAACAGATTGGGGTCTTTGAGTTGCAAAGCCAACATCTTCGCCGGAATGTCTTTTTTATTCATCATTGATTACCTGTTAGGGTTTGTTTTGCCAAAAATCTAAATATTCGATAAGCAGATACTCAAGCTGCATTTTAACACTCAAGGTATGGTATCCGTAAGGGTTGAGCGCGTTCAGACGGCCCAATAGGGCAAACAGCTTGCGTGAATCGGTTTTAGAGGCCGTCTGAAGCAGGGCTTGGGCATGGTGCGGATAATAAAGCGGCGTCATGCTTTGTTGTGCCAAGCCGACATCCATCAGCCACTTTTGCAGCCAGTCGATGAAAACGGCCAGCGGTTGTTTTTGTTTGTCGAACGCGGCGGCGTAGTCGAGTATAGCCAACAGGCGCGGTGCAGCTAACAGCGTCAGCAACTCTTCACGCAATGCGTCCAATTCGGGAGTCGGTGTAAATAAAGGCGCGCCGCTGTGGAATGCCAACAAGGCTTCGGCATTTTCCACGCCCTGTTGACGCAGGTATGCCGCAGCCTGCTCATGGGTAGGCGAGGGCAGCACCATCTGGCGGCAACGGCTTTTGATGGTGGGCAGGAGTTTGTCGCGCGCATGGGTAACGAGCAGGAAAACGACGTGTTGCGGCGGTTCTTCCAAAGCTTTCAACAAACCGTTTGCCGCCTGTGTATTCATGCTTTCCGCCGGATGTACCAATACCACGCGCAGGCCGCCTCGGACAGCGGTCAGGTAAATGTTTTCCACAATATCGCGCACGGCATCGATTTTGATTTGCAGGAGTTTGCGTCCCGTTGCCTCGCCTTCGGGCATTTCCGGCGTGAGTTCGTAAAAGTCGGGATGCGTGTTTTGGCTGAACAAATGGCACGAAGCGCACTCGCCGCAGGGTTCATGGCCGGACTTGGGCGATTCGCACAGCAATGCCTGCGCGACAAAGCGGGCAAACTCGGTTTTGCCGGTATTTTCTTTGCCGGTAAACAGCCAAGCGTTAGGTCGGTTTTGCCAATGGGCGGCGAGCTGTTGCCATTGGGTTTCATGCCATGGATAAATCATATCGTTTGGGAACTATTAGGTAGGTAGTTATTATACTCTCAGGCCGTCTGAAAAAGGTTTCAGACGGCCTTTAATAAACTGCCTAAAAATTAATCAAATATATTTTTGCTTTGAAATATCAATTGTTAAGTTTACTTATTCACAGCCTTTGCACATGCTTATTTAGGGGAAATGTGCATTTTGTTTGGCGGTAAAGTTGTGCTTAAAATTTAGGCAGATGTGTTTTTTAATGTTAAATCAGACAGTAATCTGATTTATGCACAAACTGTCCACGCGATTGAACAGTGAAAATGTGCATGGTGGGGAGACATTTCAGACGGCCTTATTTGCTGATTTTCAACAAAGCGGTCAAATCCCCGATAAATTTCGGTTCCCGTTTGATGAGGTAAACAATCAACGGAATATTACCTACGGCAACAATCAAATACAGCAGCGTGATGCTGTCGAACAACATCAGCAAAACCGCGCTCAAAATGGCAGCCGACACCATAAACACGCCGTTGATGATGTTGTTGGCGGCAACAGCATGGGCGCGGAAGGTTTCGCTGCTGGCAGTTTGCAGCCAAGTGTAGAGCGGTACGGAGAAGAAGCCGCCGAAAAAGCCGATGGCCGACATCACGAGCATAATCGGATACGCCTTGGCTTGCGATAAAAACCAAATAATGCCGTTTAATTCGGTAAAGCGTTGGCCTTGGGTCAGCCACACCAGCAATAATCCACAGACCGTCAGCCCCAGAGTGCCGATGGTAACCAAGCCCAAAATCAGGCGCTCATGGCTGAGTTTGGCGCATAACACCGAGCCGATGGCGATACCGATGGAGAACAGCGCCAACATCAGGTTGAACACATTATCGTTGCCGCCCAAATGGATTTGCGTGAACGTCGGTAGTTGGGTGGTATAAACCGAGCCGATAAACCAAAACCATGAAATACCGATGATGGACGTGAATACGGGACGATTGGCCGCCGCTTCACGAATCAGTGAATTCGTGCCTTTGATGATGTTCCATTCGATTTTTGTGTCCGGCATTTTAGCGGGTACAGACGGCATAAACAGGCTGGTCATCGTACCGCCGATGGCGACCAATAACACCAAACTGCCGACAATATACGGCGGAACACCTGCGACTGCGGTGCCCAAAATTTGGCCGAGCAAAATGGCGATAAACGTACCCGATTCAATCAGGCTGTTGCCCATAATCAGCTCTTTGTCGTTGAGGTAATCGGGCAAAATGGCATATTTCAGAGGGCCGAACAAAGTCGATTGCGTACCCATGCAAAACAGGCAGATTAAAAGCAAAGGCGCGGATTGAATATAGAAGCCATATGCTGCCACTGCCATAATGATGATTTCCAACAGCTTGATCCAGCGCGCTAAAACGGCTTTATCGAATTTGTTGCTCAGCTGTCCTGACAGTGCGGAAAACAGGAAGTAGGGCAGAATAAACAGCATTGCGCCCAAATTCAGCATTTGGCTGGGCGGCAGAAAGTCGTTTTTACCCAAACCGTAAAAACTGATCATCACGAATAATGCGGTTTTGAACATATTATCGTTCAACGCGCCCAAAAACTGCGTCCCAAAGAGCGGCGCAAAACGGCGGGTCGTGTGGAAATTCAGATTGTCTTTTTTAAGGCTCATTGTTTGGATTCTTTGTCTTCGTCTTTTTCGATCAGTTTTTCAGTGGAGTCGTCATCCATCAAAATGCGGTGCGCAGGTCCTTCAAGGTCGTCAAATTGTCCGTTTTTACCCGACCACCAGAAAAACCAACCGATGATAAAGGCCAAAATAATGCTGATGGGGACAAGGATAAACATACTTTCCATTACATCGCTCCGGTCAAATCGGTCAGGATAAAGGTTTTACCGCTGATGGTCAGGTATTCGTTGCGCAACGCACCGATATTTTTATCTTCAAAAAACAATTCGATACGGTCTTTGACCACGCGCCAGTATTGTGGGATATCGGTTTGCTCAAAAGGCGACAATACCGCTGCTTCGGCTGCGTCTTCGCTTTGCAGCTTGATTGCGAAGCGTCCGCTTTGCGGCGGATTTTGCGATTCATCATCTGCCAACATAATAAAAAATCCGGCGTGTTCGCCGTCTTGAGTGTGGATACTGAAATAATGCATATCGGGAAATCTTCAAAACCGCCGTCATTTTTTCAGACGGCCTAAAATAAAATTCCGTCCATTTTACATCAAATATTAAGTCAAGCAGCCGATTACATTTTTTGTTAGAATACGACGTTTACTTTGTTAATCTGTTCAGACCGCTACCCACTACGTCCCACAAGGGGTGCAACCCAGCCGGAGCAGCAGTAAGGCCCCGACAAAAAATGCCGTCTGAAACCTCAAGGAGCATAAAATGACACAAAAATTAATCTTGGTTTTGAACTGCGGCAGCTCTTCTCTCAAAGGTGCCGTATTGGATAACGACAGCGGCGAAGTATTGCTGAGCTGCCTGGCAGAAAAACTCAATCTGCCTGATGCCTACATCACCTTTAAATTCAACGGCGAAAAACATAAAGTCGACCTGTCTGCCAAGCCTGACCACACCGGCGCAGTTGAAGCCCTGATGGAAGAACTCAAAGCCCACGGTCTCGACAGCCGCATCGGCGCCATCGGTCACCGCGTCGTCAGCGGCGGCGAACTGTACAGCGAATCCATCCTCGTTGACGACGAAGTTATCGCTGGCATCGAAAAATGTATCCCGCTCGCTCCCCTGCACAACCCTGCGCACCTCTTGGGTCTGCGTGCCGCACAAAGCATCTTCAAAGGTCTGCCTAACGTTGTCGTATTCGACACCGCCTTCCACCAAACCATGCCGGAACATGCCTACACCTACGCTATTCCACATGAACTGTATGAAAAATACGGCTTGCGTCGTTACGGCGCGCACGGTACCAGCTACCGCTACGTTTCCGATGAAACCGCCCGTTTCCTCGGCAAAGACAAAAAAGACCTGCGCATGGTGATTGCCCACTTGGGTAACGGCGCATCTATTACCGCCGTCGCCAACGGCGAATCACGCGATACCAGCATGGGCCTGACCCCGCTGGAAGGTTTGGTAATGGGTACCCGCAGCGGCGACATCGATCCCGCAGTGTTCAGCTTCTTGGCTGAAAATGCCAACATGACCATCGCCCAAATCACCGAAATGCTGAACAAAAAATCAGGTCTGCTCGGTATTTCAGGTTTGTCCAATGACTGCCGTACCATCGAAGAAGAAGCTGCCAACGGCCACGCAGGTGCCAAACTGGCTCTAGAAATCTTCATCTACCGCTTGGCTAAATACATTGGCAGCATGACAGTAGCGGCAGGCGGTTTGGACGCATTGGTCTTCACCGGCGGTATCGGTGAAAACTCCGACATCATCCGCGAACGCGTATTGGGTTACTTGGGCTTCCTCGGTCTGCACATTGACCAAGAAGCCAACCTGAAAGCCCGCTTCGGCAATGCCGGTGTGATTACCACTACCGACAGCAAAGCTGTTGCCGTTGTGATTCCTACCAATGAAGAATTGATGATTGCACACGATACTGCCCGTCTGAGCGGCCTGTAATCCGTCATTATTGAAAACCTGCCCGAAAGGGCAGGTGTATAGATGAAGAAAATTTTGAGAATATATTGAGAAAAGCCGGTAAACATTACGTTTGCCGGCTTTTCCGTTTGATCCACTCGCAGTTTCTGCGAATTCTCTTTTAAGTATTTTTCATAGGGTTGCATGAATGCTATTTCTTACCGTTCTTAATACCCTCACTCAACACCTGTTGAAAACGCTCGTAATCACAAAAGCCCTTTTCATCTTTTTCACAGCCTTTGAGCGTTAAAGCTGTTTGGTTTGGTGGTGTCGCTAAACTTAATGGCGTGGTGTTAATCAGCTGTTCGGTAGATTGATACACATAATCCAACTTAAATTTGAGCTTACCACTTGGTTTGTGCTTCCATACTTCAAATAGCAGCTTGCCACCGATTGGGATATTTTCCAATGAACCATCTAATTCATAAGGCTCAACACCTAATGCAGCCAGCAGAGCGACGATATTAGAATCGTGTCCAACCAATAAGTTAATTTTATTTTCGCTATTTAGCTGCTGCTGAATAAATGCCAATAACGGATATGATGCATTTTGTGCTAACGCTTCATTGTTTTTAAATAAAGTGCGGTAATATTCGTTTTTAATTTCGTTAATTGCGCGCCATTTTTCTTGGCTATCCACACGACCGTTTGCAATTTCAGAATCAGGCTTACCCACATAATGTGCGAGCAATAATGCACTGACAATTTTCTTCCCGGTGCTGATAGAACCAGTAATCTTGACCGACTTGCCGTCTTTGATACTGTATTCACCGACTTTTCCACCTAAATCACATTCGCCTTTTTGCAAGCAGTTTGGTGAATTTTTATAATCGATGATTTCACTCAATAGCGCATAATTTGGCGCTAATTTTTGCTGTAAAGCGGTTAAATCAACGTTATTTTTTGCAGATTCAATCAAAGCTTGGCTTGGATTGTGCGCCTGCGTGTTAAAAATTGGATCTTTTTCTGAACCAATTTCACCGTGATGTTGCAGTTGAACATTACAGCCTGCAAAAGCTCCCGCCACAATGGCCTGACCTGTTGCAATGGTGCGTTGCACTCCATTCGCATAAGCGAAAATACCTTCACCCGATGCACAACGATCTGTCGTTAATAATCCTTTATCCGCAAGCCATTGTCCTAAATATTGGCCGAAATAGGTTTCTAGCACTGTCCCTTTTGCCGTGAGATAACCAGATGGCACATCCCATTTTGCCCACGCATACGGGGAATATTTCGCCATTTCTTGCGGATCTTTTTCCACTGGTGAACGCAATCCGTGTCGGCTGAAAATCAATACTTTCTCTAATTCATAATCAGAACTTGAGGAAGTTTGACCATTTTCTGTTGCAAACGCACTACTTGCTAAAGCTGAGCCAAGCAAAAGTGCGGTGAATTTTAGGGTTATTTTTTTCATATTCGATACCTAATCATTTAATGTTGAAATTGAGCTATAAAAATTCAAGGCATATTTGGTGCCGTAAACTAACACCATAAATACTGCAACAATATTGACTACCGCTTAATCAGTGCAATATTAAGATACTGATAGATAGGTTTAGAACTTATAACTGATGGTAAACAGCAAAGTCCTGCCTCGTGCGTAGTTGTTCAAAACGGAGCGTGTCGTACCGCCATATTTGCCATTGCATAAACCGTTGGCATCGCATTCGACTTCCTCATCATCTAAACCGCCTTTTCTTTCAAATACGCTGAAATAGCGCTGGGTTGCGGCATCATTTGCGGCATCCAAAGGATCGACATAGCGTTTATTGAACGCATTTTGAATGTCAAAACGAAGGATAAGGTTTTTCTTCGGTTCATAATTGGCATAGAAATCAAAAATCATCGGCTGTCTGTTGATGCTTTCTGTTTTTTTGATCACCCTTCTGCCCATTTGATGTGAAGAGTAGGTATTAGCACCGGTTGTACCGTCAACAAATTCCTCCTCAGTCGTCGCCCGTGTACTTTTGCCGTAATAGCGCATAATGCCGCCGATGGTCAATTTATTGCCCAACCATCGGGACCCTAATTCAAAACGGCCATAATCTCGGGGCAGGCGGGAAATTTTGCTTAAGCCGTAGCCTTGTTTGATTTGGTCTTCTTTAGAAGAATTACGGGGAGATTCGCTGGCATCGCTATAGTTAGTCGGCTGGTTGGTTTTTTGATATGCGTAAGACAGGGTTGTAAAAAAGCGGCCGAAATCATAGTTCATTTCCACTTCCAAACCATTTTTATGGACAGGTTTGGCATAGTTTCGATGCTGGATGGAGTATTGCAGGCCGGTACTGGTTACCCAGCTGGGTGCTTTATCCAAATCCCACCATTTGCCATAAACATTGTGGATATAGTTGTTGATCCTGCTGCGATAGGCGACCAGTTTGAAACCCAATACATCGTCCGGCTTGAAAATCCCTTTTTTGAAGGTATTGAAGCCTATTTGGTAAGTATTGGCCTGTTCCGGCTTGAGGGCGGTATTAACGCCCGAATCGCCGATTTGTGAAAAATACATTTCTTGAATATTCGGCATTCTATGCGTACGCGAATAGCTGATAAACGGCATAAAGTAGTCGTTGACATTGATGTTTAATGCCACCGAATGGTTTACCGCATGCTTTTTACCGGATTTGGTATAAACCGGTTCGTAAAGGTCGCAGCTTGGCGTGCAATGCTGTTTATAAATTTCAGAATCTTCTCCAAATGCTTTTTTAAAGTCTTCTTGGGTATTGAAGTAGTCGGTATATTCGCCTTTGTAGCGGTAGTTGACCATATTGGCGCTGTAATTCAATTGATAAATGCCTTTTTTCAAGGAAGTATCAAAATAGAACGTATTGAATTTTTGCTGGCCTGAAGGTTGCAATATGGTTGATTTCTGAGGAAATATTCCTTTGTCGCCTTTGAAGCGGCCTAAAAAGCTGTACAGGCCGGCATCTTGATCGGGGCCGTCGTAAAAAAGGCTCAGCTCTTCTGGAAAGCGGTTTTTACTGTATTGGTTTTTAAAGAAATTGAAACCGACAGTAGCTTTTAAATCTGTTTTTTTGGGAAGTTTGAAAGAAAAGCTGTTGTTGATATCCAAAAGATTGGCTGTGTTTTTGGTTTCCAAATAATCAAGCAGCCCCCATCCTGAAAAACGTGAGTTTTTCGGATATTTTTGTTTTCCCAAATTATGGGCGGCCAACACGTTTAAATCGACATAATCGCCAATGTTTAAATTGTAATTGGCTTGGTAGTTGCGGTTTTCTACTTTGCGGCTGCCGATACGGTTGTTCATGGTACGAAGCTGAAGGTCCAGCTTGTTGTTGTCGTTTTCGTATTCCACTTTGACCAAATGGCTGTTTGAGCGTTGTTGCAGGCTGGTCGGGTCGATTGGAGTCAGGTCCCATTGCGGTGCTAAATTCTCTTTCCAGCTTCTTTCCAAGTCATCGACATAATCTCTTTGCAAAACTTCAGGATCGTTATATTTTTTGGAGAAAGGGTAGTCCCAATAGCTTTTACCGACCGCATTGCGTTTGGAAAAGTCACGAACCCAGAGATTTTGTTCGTGGTCGAATTTCAATAAGTTGCTCTCAAAATATTCTTGTTTTTTACGGTCCAAATATTCCTCGCCAAAATTGCCGATACGCTGACCGCCGCCGCCTACTTTATAGTTTTGCTCGACATTACGGTGGCTGTAACCATATAACGCACCAAGGCGTGCGCCACTGTCAAACCATTTTTGTACTGCTCCGGTTGCCATAAAGTTGCTTTTGGTGCTGTTTGTACCGGTCAATCCTTTGGTCAAGAGGCCGAAGGTATTGTTTCCGTGTACCACATCGTCCACCCGTAAAGTACGGAAATTGGCTGTACCGGATAAGGTATTGATGCCGTTGGCACCCGAGAAACTGCCTTTTGTTACATCGACGCCGGCAATAAAATTGGGATCCAGTGCCGTACCGAATTGCGAGGAGCTGCCGCTGCGTCCGGCATCGGCAGAAGTGGAATAGAAGGTTTGGGTGACGCCGTCAACCATCGTATTGACACGTCCCAAACCGCTATCGCCACGGATATTGACTGCTAATACCCCCGATCCCTTGTCTTGTTGGGTGAAAACGCCGGGCATGCTCCGAACGATGGTATCGATGTTTTCGCTGGATTGATAAACGCGTTCACGCGAACTTTTGGCTTGGCCTTCGGTAAAAACTTTTTTCTCTTTGGCAATGTGTTTGCCTTTGACTTGAATTTCATCAAGCTCTTGAGTTGAAACCTCTTCTTCTGCGTGTGCGATACTGGTTATAGCCAGTAAAGATAATGTTAGTAGATTTAATTTGAAATTCGGATTCATGATAGTTACCTCAGAAACGAAGTTGCTACTGTATAACATATTATTAAACTTTACAAATATTTTGATAATGGTTTTTATTTGTTAAAAAATAAAGTAAAATTTTGTTTTATAAGATAATCCAAGCGCATATGATGAATCCGGCTGAAAAGATAAAGTAGGTCTGAATTTGAATTGGGTTGGTCGAGAAGAAGGGAGATTTAATTGAATTTAAATAGCCGGAATAAGAAAATTTGATTGCGATATGTGAACTGGGCCGTTGGTTTCAAATGAAACCGGTAAAAAACATGAAATGCAAAATATAAAGTTAATATAGAAAGATTTGAAGTCAGTTGAAGAAAAGGCCGTCTGAAAATGATATTTCAGACGGCCTTTATTGTTTTAAGCCTTATTCCGGACCGCGGAATGTGTCGTGGCAGGATTTACAGCTTGCACCGGTTTCGCCGTAAGCGGCTTTGATTTCTTCCAATTTGCCGGTTTGTGCGGCGGCGTTGAGTTTCTCAACTGCAGCGGCAAATTTTTCTTCTTCGGCTTTGAAGGTTGCCGTGTCTGTCCAGATGGCAGGCAGGGCGCGGCCGTTGCCTTGAGGGTCGGATTCAAACAAGGTGAACGGTTTTTTGCTGTTTTCGGCGAAGGTTGCGGCGGCTTGTTTGAATTTTTCTACGTCGTAAGGCTCTTCGTCTTTGACCATTTTGCCCATGCGGGTAAACTCGGGCATCATGGATTTGAATGCGGCCGTACGATCTTCGGAAATCGGGCCTTTAGGCTGGGAAGGCGCGCCGCTGCCGCCGCAGGCGGAAAGCGTAAGCACCACTGTTGCCAAAGCAACAGGGAGAAAACGGGTTTTCATATGGAGTGTGTCCTATTGTAATGATATGATTATCGTTAAATTTAAAATCAGCCGGCCAAACGCTCAGGCCGTCTGATAAGGCGTTATCATACCTTAAACCCAAGTCTGAAACGAGTATAGAAAGGAAACGATATGGCAATTTTGATTACCGGGGCATCGGCAGGATTTGGCGCGGCAATGTGCCGTACTTTTGTTGCGGCAGGCTATCATGTCATTGGCGCGGCACGGCGCGAAGACAAATTGCAGCAGTTGGCAGAGGAATTGGGCGAGCAGTTTTACCCTTTGGAAATGGATGTTTCGCGCACTGAGTCGATTCAAAACGCTTTGAACAGCCTGCCCGAGCATTTATCCGAAATCGATTGCCTGATCAACAATGCAGGTTTGGCTTTGGGTTTGGATTCTGCCGATAAAGCCGATTTTGGCGATTGGGAAACCATGATTCAAACCAATATCATCGGTCTGACTTTTCTAACCCGCCAGATTTTGCCGCAGATGGTAGCGCGCAAACAGGGCTATATCATCAATTTGGGTTCGATTGCCGGCAGTTATGCTTATTCCGGCAGTAATGTCTATGGTGCAACTAAGGCTTTTGTGCGCCAATTCAGTATGAACCTGCGCGCCGAATTGGCGGATAAAAACATCCGCATTACCAATATCGAACCGGGTTTGTGCGGCGATACCGAGTTTTCCAATGTCCGTTTCAAAGGCGACGATCAGCGTGCGGCCGAGGTTTATGAGAATGTCGAGTTTATCCAGCCGCAAGATATTGCCGATACCGCGTTGTGGCTCTATCAGCGTCCGGCGCGGATGAACGTCAATTCCATCGAAATCATGCCGGTTGCCCAGACCTTTGCAGGCATGAAAGTTTACCGCGATGAGCCTGCTCCGGTGAAGGAAGAAACGTTTGAAAAACAAAGCATGTCTTTGTTTGGAAAAATTAAATCTTGGTTTAAGTAATCGGCATCAGGCCGTCTGAACGTTTCAGACGGCCTCTTTGTTATCTGAAATTGAACAAACACGTTATAATGTAATTTTTTATTAACAAGGCCGTCTGAAAGGCTGTTTCAGTTATGAACGCAATCAAACAAAAAATCTTAGAACAAGCGCAGCGCGATGGCGTGCAGGTAACCGCATTGCGCGAGCAAGTGCTTGATATTGTTTTGAAACAAAGCGGCGTGATTAAAGCCTACAACGTTCTGTCGCAGATGCAGCAGCAAAGCGAGGGCGTGGTTGCGCCGCCGACGGCCTACCGCGCCCTTGATTTTTGGGCGGAGCAGGGCGTTTTGCACAAAGTGGCGGCGGTCAACGGCTATATTCTGTGCAGCCATGCGCAGCACGAGTGCAACGACCATTGCCATGACCACGAAGAAGCCGAAGCGCATCACAGCGCGTTTATTTTGGTTTGTACCGAATGCGGTACGGCAGATGAGCAGACCTTGAGCCAAGAATGGGCGGCATTGCGTGCAGGCGTGGCCGAAACCGGTTTCTCATTAAAAGAAGAACATGTTGTTTTAACAGGAATTTGTAAAAAATGTCAGAAGTAAAAAAGACTAAAGTCCACCTGATTTCAGGCTTCCTCGGAACAGGCAAAACCACCGCCCTTAAAAGTTTGATGGCGCAAAAAGACCCGAATGAAAAATGGGTCATCATCGTCAACGAATTTGGCGAAATCGGCATTGACGGCGCCGTCTTGAGCGACAACGGCATTCCCGTGGCAGAAATCGCCGGCGGCTGTTTGTGCTGTACTGCCGGTGCGCAAATGGGTACGACCGTACAAAAAATGCTGCGCGATGCCCAACCCGACCGCTTGATGATTGAAGCCAGCGGCCTGGCGCACGCCGCCAGCGTTATCGACGAACTGAAAGCCAAGCCGCTCGACAGTATGTTGGAAATCGGCGCCGTCTTTACTGTTGTCGATCCGCGCCAGTTTATTAATCCCGATTACGCGCAACAGGCTTTGTATAAAGACCAAATCGGCATTTGCGACGTATTAGTTGCCAGCAAAACCGACTTGTGCACGCCGGAGCAGCTGGCTGAGTTTCACGATAAAGCATCCAAGCTGTTCCCGCCCAAAGCCAAAGTGGTTGAAGTACAAAATGCGCAACTCGACATCCAATGGCTTGATATTCCCGTTGTCGAAAAATCGCGCTACCGTCTCAAAGCCCTGCCGGATAACACCATGGGCTTCCAGTCCCAAGGTTTCACTTTCCCTGCCGGGCGTGATTTCGACGGCGAAAAACTGACTGATTTCTTCAACGACCTGCCTAAATTGACAGACGGTCTCGTGCGCGCCAAAGGCGTATTCCAAGTGCTCGGTACATGGGTATGGCTGAACTGGGTGGACGGTCAATGGGGCGCAAACCAAGTTTCGTGGCGCCGTGACTCGCGCTTTGAGCTGATTGCCAAATCGTTTGATGCAGATTTGATTGAGAAGAAATTGCAGGAGGCGTTGGAGAAGTAAATCATCGTCCAAACGCTTATTAATCCATTACTATATGCCGTCTGAAGTCAGCAGTTTCAGACGGCCTTCAAATCAAAAAAATAGAGGAACACTTAACCATGTGGCGTTATATCTTTCATCGTTTGCTTCTTTTGATTCCCACGTTGTTGGGGATTTTGGCGATTACTTTCGCCGTGATTCAGTTTGTTCCCGGCGGTCCGGTGGAGCAGATGGTTCAGCAGCTGACGCAGGGTGCGGTTGGCGGTGAGACGGCGGGGCGCAGTATTCCCGGAACTCTGGCCAAAAACGGCAACCGCATCAGTGCGGAAGATTTGGCCGCGCTGAATGCTTTATACGGTTTCGACAAGCCGCCTGTGACACGTTTTGTCGATATGGTATGGAAATTCGCCCGTTTCGATTTGGGCGAGAGCTTTTTCCACCATCAAACTGTATTTGAGCTGGTGAAAGAGAAAATGCCGGTATCGATGAGTTTGGGTTTGTGGACGTTTTTCCTGACTTATTTGATATGTATTCCGTTGGGTATTGCCAAGGCGGTCAGGGATGGCAGCCGATTTGATACGGTTACGGGTATGATCATTTTGGTTGGCTATACCGTACCGCCGTTTGTCTTGGGTTTGGTGTTGCTGGTGTTGTTTGGCGGCGGCAGCTTTTTTGCCTGGTTCCCGCAGGGCGGCTTGGTCGGCGATGATTTCGATACGCTCTCTTGGGCGGGTAAAGTCAAAGATTATTTGTGGCATATGGCTTTGCCGATTACCGCTTCGGTAGCAGGCAACTTGGCGGTGATGACCGTATTGACGAAAAACGTGTTCCTTGAAGAAATCCGCCGTCAATATGTTTATACCGCGCGAGCCAAGGGCTTGCCTGAGAAACAGATTCTGTGGAAGCATATTTTCCGTAACGCCATGATTCCTCTGATTACCGGTTTTCCGGCCGCATTTATTGGCGCATTCTTTACTGGAAGCCTGTTGATTGAAACGCTGTTCTCGCTGGATGGTTTGGGTTTGCTGTCTTACGAGGCAGTGATGAAACGTGATTATCCTGTTGTAATGGGTACGCTGTATGTGTTCACGCTGATGGGGTTGCTGGCTAAATTGGTGTCGGATATTTCTTATTCATGGGTCGATCCGCGCATTCACTTTGGCGGACAGAAATAAGGCCGTCTGAAAATATCTTCAATCCATTATTAAAGAATGTTTCGAACCATGAAAAAGAAAAAATCTACTTCAAACCCTACTTGGCAAGCCTTTAAGCAGCATAAGCGCGGTTGGTTGGCTTTGCGGATTTTGGCCGTTTTGTTTGTCGTCACTTTGCTTGCGCCTTTGTGGAGTAACGACAAACCTTTGTGGATACGTTATCAGGGCGAGTATTTCTTCCCCTTGGTAAACGAATACAACGAAACCACATTTGGCGGCGATTTCGATACGCCTGCGGATTATCTGGATCCGCTTATCCGCCACAACATTACTTCAGACGGCAATTTTGCCCTTTACCTGCCCAATCCTTACGATGCCGATACCTTAAACGATTTTGATACGGCACCCGATCCGGCCAAACCGTCCGAACGGCATATCTTGGGAACGGACGACCGCGGCCGCGACCTGTTGGCGCGCTTGGTTTACGGTTTCCGTGATTCGCTGCTGTTTGCCTTGGTGTTGACCGTGGTGACTACCGTGATTGGCGTGATTGCAGGAGCGGTGCAGGGTTATTTCGGCGGTAAAACCGACCTTCTGATGCAGCGTTTTATCGAGGTTTGGGGCGGTATGCCGGAGCTGTACCTCTTGATTATCCTGTCTTCGTTCTTTAATCCGGGGTTGTTGATTTTGCTGGTGTTGCTGTCGCTTTTCGGCTGGATGGGCTTGTCCGACTATGTCCGCGCCGAGTTTTTGAAAAACCGTCAGACCGATTACGTTTTGGCGGCGCGCGCGATGGGCGTGGGCAACCGTGAAATCATGTGGCGCCATATCCTGCCCAATAGCTTGACGCCGGTATTGGCTTTCCTGCCTTTCCGTATTTCCGGTGCGGTACTTGCCCTGACCAGTTTGGACTTCCTGGGCTTGGGCGTACCTGCTTCACAGGCAAGTTTGGGCGAGTTGCTGGCGCAAGGCAAAGACAACTTGGACGCGTGGTGGATCGGTCTGTCTGCCGTTGCTACGCTGACAGTGATGCTGCTTTTGCTGGTCATGATCGGCGAAGGTTTGCGTCAGGCATTTGACGTACGCGCACGCAGTTAATTGCTTTTCTAAAGCGTGAAGAGGGGGTGGGTGGAAAAGCCTGTCCTGCATTCTCAAGGCCGTCTGAAAAGTTTCAGACGGCCTCATCCATTCGTTTGAATCATTAAAAACCATGAATCAAGAAATCACATTTCTTACTCTTTTTCTGCTCGGTTTTTTTGGCGGAACGCATTGCGTCGGTATGTGCGGCGGATTGAGCAGCGCATTCGCTTTGCAGCTGCCGCCACATTTAAACCGAATCGGGCTGATTGTATTGTTGAATTTGGGGCGCATCAGCAGCTATGTCGTCATTGGCCTTCTGGTCGGCTTGGTCGGACAGGTCGGCATTTCCTTGGACGATACGCGCGCGGTTCAAAACGGTTTGTATATTGCCGCCAATGTCTTGCTACTTTTGCTCGGTCTGTATCTTGCCGGCATTTCGACTGCCGCAACCAAAATCGAAGGCATCGGCAAACCGATCTGGAAACGCCTGAATCCTTTGCTGAACAAATTGCTGCCGATTAAATCGGTGCCTGCCTGTTTCGGCGTGGGCGTGCTTTGGGGCTGGCTGCCTTGCGGCTTGGTGTACAGCGCGTCTTTGTATGCCTTGGGCAGCGGCAATGCCTTGCATGGCGGGCTGTATATGCTGGCGTTTGCATTGGGGACATTGCCGAACCTGCTCGCGATGGGCATATTTGCAGCGCAGTTGAAAACCTTTCTGCAAAAACGCATGGTTCGTTTGTTTGCCGGACTGTTGGTGGCAGGATGGGCGATATGGCGCTTGGCTGTATTTGCGATAGGGCAAATCGGGTAAGGTAAAAAGGTTTTATTTAGTTTGTTGCTTTGCAATCAAAAAGGCCGTCTGAAAGATTTTCAGACGGCCTTTTTATAAGAGAGATTTAATGTATCAAATTCCAAGTCATCTTGGCGGCAATCAGCAGCAACATAATACCGAAGGCGATTTTGAGTTTTCGGGCGGGCAGCTTGTGAGCTGTTTTTACGCCGAGCGGCGCAAAGAGGATGGTGGCAACGCTCAATATGGCCACGGCCGGAAGATAGATAAAGCCTGCCGCGCCTTCAGGCAGGTTGGCAACATGTAAACCGTTGGCAAAATAGCCGATGGTGCCGGCAACTGCAATCGGCCATGCCAGACCTGAAGATGTGCCGATGGCGCGGTGCGCCGAAAAGTTGCAATACAGCAGAAATGGGACGGATAAAGAACCGCCGCCGATACCGACCCAACTCGAAGCAGCCCCAAAAAGCGTGCCGACGGCTGTCAGGCCGGGGAGGGCAGGCAGGGTGCGTGAAGGTGTGGGTTTGGAGTCGCGTAGGGTTTTGAGTGCGATAAGGGTAAGAAATGCAATAAAGAAAACCTGCAAAGCCAGCGTCGGCATATATTTTGCCGTTACTGCGCCGAGGAAGACGCCGAGTATCATGCCCGGCGTCATCCGGCGGACGGTCGCCCAATCAATGGCGTGCTTTTTATGTTGGGCGTACATACTGGAGAAGGTGGTAAACACCATTACGGCAAAGGAAGTGCCGATGGCAAGATGCTGGGCATAGGGGTGGTCGCCTATGCCTTGCAGTTGCAACGCCCATAAGACAACGGGAACAATCAACGTGCCGCCGCCTACGCCGAACAGTCCGGCAATAAAGCCCGCTGCACTGCCAACGGCGAGCAGGGCAAGGATGATGTCCCAAGACCACATTTCAGACGGCCTTGTCGTGTTTGTGTGTTTTATGGCGTTTTTTAAACCAACGGATGATTGCCATCACATAACCGGACAGGCTGTAACCGAGGAAAAATAGGAAGAGGACGAGCGAAGGCTCCCAATTGATCAAAAGCAGAATCAATACGGCTAACACCATGCCCATAAACGGCACTTGGCGGCGGATATTGATTTCTTTGAAGCTCCAAAACGGAATCTGCACAATCATGGAAATGCCGGCAAACAGGGTGATACCCAATGCCCACCAATGCACGTTGAGGAAACGCTCGACGCTGTGGTTGACCCAAATCAGGCCGACAATCAACGCAGCGGCGGTCGGGCTTGGAACGCCGATAAACCAACGTTTATCGACTTTGCCGATAAGTGTGTTGAACAGTGCCAAACGCAGGGCGGCGCAGGCGCAGTAGATAAAGGCGACGGAATAGCCGATTTTGCCAAACTGCCAAAGTTGCCATTTGTAGGCAATCAGGGCAGGCGCCACGCCGAAACTGACCATATCGGCAAGGCTGTCGAGCTGTTCGCCGAACGCGCTTTGGCTGTTGGTCAGCCGCGCAACGCGTCCGTCCATGCCGTCGAGTAGCATGGAAAGGAAAACTGCAATCGCCGCCGTTTCATAACGTCCGTGCATGGACTGGGTAATGGCGAAGAAGGCGCAAAACAGTGCGGCGATGGTAAAGGAATTGGGCAGCAGGTAAATGCTGTTTTTGCGGATGGAGTTGCGTGGAGGAATCGGATTTTCTGTATTTTGTGAGTTGTCCATAATGTTTCCGTATATGCTGCGGGTGCAGATAAGGCATTATACCGCATTGGCAGGTTAAGGATTTTTAAAAGCCAGTCGTAGTTTCACTTCAATCGCATAAAGTTTCAGACGGCCTTTATTTTGTCAGTCAAACAACTCGCCCTGCGCCTGCTCTTTGGTCACGCGTACATCGGTTTCGCCGTCGGCAAAAGTGATGTGCAGTTTTTGACCTTGTTTCAACGTATCGACATTGCGGATGACTTGTCCGCGCGTGTTTTTGACGACGGAGAAACCTCGCTCCAAAATATGCTGTGGCGATACGGCTTCGAGTAATGCGGCTTGGGCGGTCAGGCTTTGACGGCGGTGGGCAAGCAGCTGGCGGAAGGAATGCGACAAGGCCGTCTGAAAGCGGTCGATGTTGTGTTTGTAAACGGAAACATCAGGATGGCAATGTTTCAGAGTTTGGGTTTGGCGTTCAAAACGGGCGGTGTGGGCGCGGAGGTTTTGCGTCATCGAGTAAGACAGCGTTTGAGCCAGTTTGCTGATTGAAGCGCGTTGCTCGTCAAGTTTTTGGCGCGGATGACGGATTTGCCGCGCCAACCAGTCGAGTTTTTGGCTGGCATCGAAATATCGTTGCTCCAAAACAGTTTTCAGACGGCCTTGCGCTTGGGCTAGACGATGTAGCGATTCTTGGCGGTTGGGGCTGACCAATTCTGCCGCGCCGGTCGGTGTCGGTGCGCGCACGTCGGCAACAAAGTCGGCGAGCGTGAAATCGGTTTCGTGTCCTACGCCGCTGACGACCGGAATCGCGCAGGCTTCAATGGCGCGCACGACCGGTTCTTCGTTAAACGCCCACAAGTCTTCAATGCTGCCGCCGCCGCGACAGACAATCAATACGTCACACTCGGCGCGTTGCGAAGCGGTTTTAATCGCTTGGGCAATTTGCAATTCGCTGCCTGTGCCTTGAACGGGCGTTGGATAAACGATAACGGGGATTTCGGGCGCGCGGCGGTTTAAGGTGGTTACAACATCGCGCAATGCCGCCGCCGCCAGACTGGTAACGATGCCAATACATTGCGGACGGGCAGGTAACGGTTTTTTGCGTTCCGCCGAAAACGCACCCTCCGCCTGCAACTGCGCTTTCAATCGTTCATAGGCTTCGTAAAGCTGCCCCAAACCTTTGAGCCACACCTCATTTACGGTAATTTGAAATTCGCCCCGCGCTTCATAAATACTGATTTTTCCTGATACCTCGATATGGTCGCCTTCTTTCAAAGGCTTCGCCAAGCGCATGGCCGCACCCTTAAACATCGCGCAACGCACCTGAGCGCGGCTGTCTTTGAGCGAGAAGTAATAATGTCCGCTGGCGGCACGGGTCAGGTTGGATACTTCACCAGCAATCCACAAGCCTGCAAGATGGTCTTCCAGCAAAGCTTTGGCAAGGGCGTTGAGTTCGGATACGGAAATGGAGGAGGGCGCGAAAAGTTCGGACATTGCGAAACAGGAAAAATTTGGGAAAGCTGAATTATAAGGGTTTTAGGACGATTCGTTGTATTCGTTTTTATGAAACTTGCGCCCTTTGTTTTAATATTATCAAAGGCGCATGTTCAGACGGCCTTGCCTGGGCGGGCTTGTGTTATATTATCGTTTGATTTTCGCTTCAAAAGCCGTGCGTATGCCCAAACTCCACCAAATTATCGAACGCCATTGGCAATCCCCTAATCCGTTTTTGTCTTTGCTGTTAAAACCATTGTCTAAGCTGTTTGCCAAAATTACGGCAAAACGGCGCGATGATTTTGTTTCAGGCCGTCTGGAAAGCGGAAAATTGCCAGTGCCTGTGGTGGTGGTCGGCAATATCCATGCAGGCGGAACGGGGAAAACGCCGATTGTTGCCGCGTTGGTATCGGGTTTGCAGGAAAAGGGCGTTAAGGTCGGCATCATCAGCCGAGGTTATGGGCGCAAGAGTAAGGCGGTTCATGTATTGAATACAGCCAGCAGCGCGGCAGATGCAGGCGACGAGCCTTTATTGCTGTTTCGTCAAACTGGTGCGCCGACGGCAGTAGGCAGCAGCCGTGCAGAAGCAGGCAAGGCATTGCTTGCGGTGCATCCGGAGCTTGAATTGATTGTAGCCGACGACGGCTTGCAACATTATGCCTTGCAACGCGATATGGAAATTGCCGTCTTCCCGGCGGCAGATACTGGACGCACCAATTTGGATTTACTGCCCAACGGCAGCTTGCGCGAACCTTTGTCTCGGTTGGCTTCCGTTGATGCGGTCGTCGTCAGTGGCGGAAGAGCAGATACGGCATTTAGGCCGTCTGAAAATATGTTTGCCAGCCATATTGAAACAGGGCAGATTTACCATTTGAATAGGCCGTCTGAAAAATTGGATTTGGCGGGCTTGGAAAATCAAACCGTCGCCGCCGTCGCCGGTATCGCCAAGCCGGAGCGTTTTTTCAATACGTTGCAAAGCATGAATATTGCTTTAAAACAAACCGTTGCCTTGCCTGATCACGCTGATATTACGGCAGCGGATTTGCCGGACGTAGATGTGGTGATTATCACGGAAAAGGATGCGGTCAAATTTTCAGACGGCCACGGCCTGAATCATGTGTGGGTCTTGCCTGTTTATGCGATAATTGAGCCGGACTTGGCGGCGTTCGTATCCGCGAATGTTTCAATCTAAATGCTTATAGATGTTTCACAGATGTTTTAAAGATGATCTTCAAACTACGCGATAGGAGTAAATCATGAAGTTAAAATATTTGTTGGTTGCTTGCGCAGCTTTATTTGTATCCACCCAAAGCCTGGCTGCTAAACCAAGTGATGAATCTGCAATGAAATGGTTGGAGATTCAAGGGATAAGTAGTAATTATAGCGAGAAAGTGCAACGTTCTTTGGAGATGGTGAATAAAGAGGACAATGAGCGCTTGTTAACGATGACACCCAAAGCGCAAAAAGTGCAGATGAAGGCGGTCATCAGCCGTTATATGAAAAATATGCAAGACGATTTGAGCCACCCTGAGTTGAAAAAACAATGGTTGGATGAAGAAAAGCGTGCCGTACAGAAAGTATTTACACAAGAAGAAGTCGATGTACTCAACAGCTTCTTCTCTTCCCCTCGGGGCAAGGGTATTTTGAAAAAAATCAATCATCTCAGACAGCATGGCGGAGATATTAACAATGTGCTGAGCCAAGCAGACGTGGATAGCATAGTAAAAGTATTTGAGCATGGGGCCGGTAAGTCTGCATTTGAAAAGATGGAACGTTTCGACAAATTGAATGATGAGATTGTTGAAAAGACAATGAGCAACAACTATATCAACGCAAGCAAGAAATATACGCCCGCTTTTAAATCTCAAACGCGTGAGATTTTGTGTAAGGGCAATAAACATTCTTCGGAATGTGCCAAATAATGTTCAGGCCGTCTGAAAATATTGATATTTATTAAGTAGGTAGAAAAAATGAAATTAAAAACTTTATTGTTGCCTTTTGCTGCTTTGGCCTTGTGTGCCAATGCGTTTGCCGCTACACCTAGCGATGAGTCGCTGGAGCGTTTGTATCAAGTACAGAAGATGGATACTCTGTTAGACCAGTCTTTCCAAAGCATGGAGAGCATTGTGCTTTCCGATCCGAATGCACAGAAATTTTTGAAAGATGCGCCGGAAGACAAACGTCCGCAGTTGGAGGCGGTATTGAAAAAGTATGCAAACCAATCAATTGCCGAAATCAATACGCCGCAAGTGCGCGCCCAATTGCGTAAAGCGACTTTAGACGGCATGAAGACGGTTTATACGCAGGAAGAAGTCAACGCATTGATTGGCTTTTACAGCACGGCGGTAGGTCAATCGATAATGGACAAAACGCCGCGCTATCTTGAGGCAACGGTGAAACCTATGATGGACATCCTTGCCGGCAAATACACCCAATCTAACCAAAGCGCAAACCTGAGGCGCGAAATCCGCCAAATCATGTGCGAAGGCAAAAATCCTGCCCAAGCCTGCGCCAAACAGCATAACAAACCGGCACGGAAAAAATAATGCCGCTTGAGGTCGTCTGAAAACGAGCGAAGCAAGTTTCGCCAAAACGAGCGAAGCGAGCTTCGCTAAAACCATCAAACCCGAAAGAAACCCCATGGAAAAAAAATTCTTAGACATCCTCGTCTGCCCCGTTACCAAAGGCAGGCTGGAATAT
Organism: Neisseria sp. 27098_8_158; assembly: GCF_041433145.1. Lineage (NCBI taxonomy): Bacteria > Pseudomonadati > Pseudomonadota > Betaproteobacteria > Neisseriales > Neisseriaceae > Neisseria > Neisseria sp. 27098_8_158. The sequence continues at coordinate 808,616 of NZ_JAPWAZ010000001.1, read as the reverse complement.
CATCAGGACAAACAGGAATTGTGGAGCCGTCAGGCGAAGCTGGCTTATCCGATTAAAGACGGCATCCCTTATATGCTGGAAAACGAAGCACGAGCGTTGAGCGAAGAGGAACTGAAAGCATGACCGAATTTGTCGTATTGATTCCGGCGCGGCTGGATTCATCGCGCCTGCCCGGAAAAGCCTTGGCGGACATCCACGGCAAACCGATGGTTGTACGCGTTGCCGAACAAGCAGCAAAAAGTGAGGCTGCGCGTGTTGTCGTTGCCACCGACCATCCCGATATTCAGACGGCCTGTCAGGCGCATGGTGTCGAAGTGGTCATGACTTCCAATCAACACGAAAGCGGTACAACGCGCCTTGCCGAAGCGGCCAATACGCTGAAACTGCCGCAACATCTGATTGTCGTGAACGTACAAGGCGACGAACCTTTAATCGATCCCGAACTCATCAACCGTACGGCTGAAGTTTTGGTTGAAAACAATGTACAAATGGCAACTGCCGCCCACGAATTGCACGATTTTGACGAGTTTATGAATCCTAACGTCGTCAAAGTCATCCTCGATAAAAACCGCAACGCCATCTATTTCAGCCGCGCCCCGATTCCTTATCCGCGCGATGTGATGCGTGCCGAAAAACGCGAATTGCCTTCCGAAACAGCTGTTTTGCGCCATATCGGCATTTATGCCTATCGTGCAGGTTTCTTGCAACGCTATTCGGAAATGGATGTTTCTCCTTTGGAAACCATCGAATCGCTGGAACAGTTGCGCGTCCTGTGGCACGGTTATCCGATTGCTGTTGAAATCACCCAAGAAGCGCCTGCTGCAGGTGTGGATACGCAGGAAGATTTGGACAGAGTGCGTGTTGCGTTTAAAGCTTAAGGCCGTCTGAAAGGAAAAGACATGAATGATTTCCGCCATTTGAGCCGTGAAGAACAAAAATTGCTTGCCGACGTGGCGAAGCTGGTAAGAGAAGACGAGCAAGAATTCAACTATGACATGCTGAAAATAGAAGCGCCGGAGCAGGCCAGCGGCGAGTTTTGGTTCCGCATGGCAGAAATGCTCAGCACTTTGCCGCCCAACCAGTCGTTGGACTTGCGTATGAACGGCGGACGCTTGACCGTTGCCGTATCGATTTTGTCGGTATTGCTGCAAGACAATCCGGATGTTCCGCAGCTTTGGGCACAAAAAATCATTGCGCTCAACTATTTGGCTCATGGTCATCAAACCCGTGCAATCGGTCTGGCGCAGCAGCCTGACAAAGCGGCCGAAGCCAATGAGGAAGAATATTTGGCGAAAGCCTTATCGCAAAACTTGCTTTCCACTTTGAAAGATGCGATAGAGCGATTCCCCGAAGACTCATGGTTTATCGAAATGCGCGACGATGCATGGAAGCATTTCGGCCCGAAAGAGGCCGTCTGAAGTTTTGAACGATAAACACAAGCCGTGTAAAATTATCTGAACATTAAATCCGTCAACCAAAAGGACTCATCATGAAAGTATTATTGTTGGGCGCACCAGGCGCCGGCAAAGGCACACAGGCTCAATTCATCACTGCTGCATTCGGCATTCCTCAAATCTCTACCGGCGACATGCTCCGCGCTGCCATCAAAGCAGGCACTCCGCTGGGTTTGGAAGCAAAAAAAATCATTGATGAAGGCGGTTTGGTACGCGACGACATCATTATCGGCATGGTTAAAGAGCGCATTGCCCAAGACGACTGCAAAAACGGTTTCCTGTTTGACGGTTTCCCACGCACATTGGCACAAGCCGAAGCCATGGTTGAAGCTGGTGTGGATTTGGATGCCGTGGTTGAAATCGATGTACCTGACAGCGTGATTGTCGACCGCATGAGCGGCCGCCGTGTGCATTTGGCTTCCGGCCGTACTTACCACGTTACCTACAATCCGCCTAAAGTCGAAGGCAAAGACGACGTTACCGGCGAAGATTTGATTCAACGCGACGACGATAAAGAAGAAACCGTGAAAAAACGCCTTGCCGTTTACCACGAGCAAACCGAAGTTTTGGTTGATTTCTACAGCAAACTGGAAGGCGAACACGCGCCGAAATACATCAAAGTTGACGGCACCCAAGCAGTAGAAGCCGTGAAAGCCGAAGTATTGAAAGGTTTGGGCAAATAAGTTTTGCCAAAGTAAAATCATGAGGCCGTCTGAAAAATACTTTCAGACGGCCTTTTCATATTATTGTATGTGGATCAACTGAATTTTTGTTCCAGTTCTTTTGCAAGAGTCCATCCTGCTGCTTCAAGTAATGCAACAGAAATAGTTGGTGCAACAACGCTGCCTAAGCCTGGAATTAATTTTGACAATTCTTTTGCTATTGTTTTTATGGGTTGTTTTAACATGGTATTTTTAATTGCAGCTATAGCCATTGCCTTGGCAGCCGCTTCGGTCATATTACCACCAAAAACAGCACAAAGGCTTGTGCACATAGTAGTCATTGTAACCATATCTGTAGCGATACCAAGTCCTGGTACGGGTATGGCGTTGCCTGCGGCAGCAGCAATTGCATGAGAATGAATAATTTTATGGCATTTTGATTCTTGGTCCGGTGTCATGGTTTTCTCACAATAGGTAAAGTATAAAATCATTAAATACTACGTTATTCGTAGTAAATAATCAAGAAAAATATACGAAATTCGTAACTTTGATTTTTAGGATAGAAGTTATGAGTTTACAAGAAATTTTTACAAGGCGATTTAAGGAAGCGAGAAAAGCAAAAAATTTGACGCAGGAGAAGCTGGGACTGGCGATAGGATTAGATGAGTTTGTGGCGAGTACGCGTATTAATCGCTATGAGAAAGGAAATCATCAGCCTGATTTAAATACTTTGCAGAAAATTGCTGAAGTATTGGAAGTTCCACCAGCCTTTTTTTTCAGTGATGATGAATTTTCTGTAAAAATTTTAGATTTATATAAGAATAATTAAGGTGTGTTGTGATGAAGCCGTCTGAAAAAATATTTTCAGACGGCCTTTGTGTACAAAAGCTGTTAAAATCGAAGCTATAACCGTTTATCCGCAGGCATCTTATGAATCCCTTGATCTCCGACTTCCAAACTCAGCAACAACGTACTCCCGTCATCGTCGCCCTTGATTTTGCCAACGAAAAAGATACGCTCGGATTTGTCCGCAATCTTGACCCGGCATTGTGTCAAATCAAAATCGGCAAAGAGCTGTTTACCGCAACCGGCCGTAATTTGGCAGAAAGCTTAATCAATCAAGGTTTCAAACTTTTCCTCGATTTGAAATACCACGATATTCCCCATACAGTCGCTCAAGCGTGCAAAGTTGCCGCCGATATGGGCGTTTGGATGGTCGATATGCACGCCTCCGGTGGCCGCCGTATGATGGAAGCCGCAGCAGAAGCCGTTGCCGGATATCAAACCAAGCCGCTTTTGATCGGCGTAACCGTGTTGACCAGCATGGAACAAAGCGACTTGGCAGAAATCGGTTTGAACATCGCCCCTGAAGAACAAGTCATCCGCTTGGCGAAACTGGCGCAAAGTTCAGGCTTGGACGGCGTGGTATGTTCCGCTCAAGAAGCCGCACCATTGCGCCGCGAATTGGGACAGGATTTTGTCTTGGTAACACCGGGCATCCGCTTGGACGTTGCCGGCAATAATGACGACCAACGCCGTATTATGACACCGGCCGAAGCATTGGCTGCCGGTTCAACCTATTTGGTAATGGGTCGTCCGGTAACCAAAGCTGCCGATCCGGTAGCCGTATTGCGTGAAGTGAACCGCGTGGTAAACCTTGAAGCAAACTGATTTTCAGGCGACCTTACAGGTTGAGGCCATCTGAAAAAAACACAACGGAGGCAATATGTCCACCAAGTTCCAACAAGAAACCCTAAAATCACGTTTTGCACAAGCCAAAGTCCTTGTCGTCGGCGATGTGATGCTCGACCGCTATTGGTTTGGTGATGTGTCCCGTATTTCTCCTGAGGCCCCTGTGCCGGTGGCGAAAATTTCCCGTATCGACCAACGCGCGGGTGGGGCGGCGAACGTTGCGCGCAATATCGCCTCATTGGGCGGTAAAGTAGGGCTGTTGTCCGTGACCGGCGATGATGAAGCTGCAGATGCGTTGGACGCATTGATGATGCAAGACGGCGTTTCTTCCTATCTGATGCGCGATAAGCAAATTGCGACTACTGTCAAATTGCGCGTTGTTGCCCGCAACCAGCAGCTTATCCGACTTGACTTTGAAGAATCTCCTCATCGTGAGGTGTTGGAACAAATCAAGCATCAATATCGAGAAGTGTTGCCTGAATACGATGCCATTATTTTTTCAGATTACGGCAAGGGCGGTTTGTCGCATATTTCCGATATGATTGATTGGGCGAAACAGGCCGGTAAACCCGTTTTAATCGATCCTAAAGGCGATGATTACGAGAAATATGCCGGCGCTACGCTGATTACGCCTAACCGTGCAGAGTTGAAAGAAGTGGTGGGCAGCTGGAAAAACGAAAACGATTTGACCGAGAAAGCCCAAAATCTGCGCCGCCATCTCGACTTGACCGCTATTTTGCTAACCCGAAGCGAAGAGGGTATGACCCTGTTCAATGAGGGTGAGCCGATTTATCAGCCTACACGGGCCCAAGAAGTCTATGATGTATCCGGTGCGGGCGATACCGTTATTGCCGGAGTGGGCTTAGGGTTGGCCGCTGGTTATACCATGCCCGAAGCGATGCACCTTGCTAATACGGCAGCGGGCGTTGTCGTGGCGAAACTTGGTACGGCGGTTTGCTCGTTTTCAGAGTTGAATAAGGCATTGGAAGAGCAATAATGATTGTTTCAGACGGCCTTAAAATTCTAAATGTCGTCTGAAAATAGAGTTGGAATATAATCCAGACAGACAAGTTTTTATTTTCAGACGGCATGATTTCTTCAAGGCCGTCTGAAAAATCAAAATAAAGGAAATTCATTATGACCATTATCGTAACAGGCGCGGCCGGCTTTATCGGCAGCAACATCGTCAAAGCACTTAACCAGCGCGGTATTACCGACATTGTTGCCGTCGACAATTTGAGTAAAGGCGAAAAATTTAAAAACCTTGCCGAGTGTGAAATTGCCCACTATCTCGATAAACACGAATTTATCCGCCAAGTGCGCGGCCATCTTCTGCCTTACGACGATATCGAAGCCGTTTTCCATCAAGGCGCATGTTCCGATACCATGAATCATGACGGCCTTTACATGATGGACAATAACTACCAATACACGCTTGATCTCTTGGACTGGTGTCAGGATGAACGTATTCCGTTCCTTTATGCTTCCAGCGCTGCCGTATATGGCAAGGGCGAAATCTTCCGAGAAGAGCGCGAACTGGAAAAACCGCTCAATGTATATGGCTACTCTAAATTCTTGTTTGACCAAGTATTGCGCCGCCGCATGAAAGAAGGCCTGACCGCCCAAGTCGTCGGCTTCCGCTACTTCAATGTTTACGGACAACAGGAGCAACACAAAGGCCGTATGGCATCCGTCGCCTTCCATCATTTCCACCAATACCGCGAGCATGGTTATGTCAACCTATTCGGTGCCAATGATGGCTACGGCAATGGCGAGCAAACACGCGACTTTGTCAGCGTAGAAGACGTTGCCAAAGTTAACCTTTACTTCTTCGATCATCCCGAGCTTTCAGGCATCTTCAATCTCGGTACAGGTCGTAGCCAACAGTTTAACGAACTTGCCGCCGCCACCGTCAACGCCTGCCGTACAGCCGAAGGCAAGCCTGAAATGAGTTTGAAAGAGTTGGTTGAAGAAGAGCTTATTCGCTATATCCCATTCCCCGATGCACTTAAAGGCAAATATCAGAGCTTTACTCAAGCGGATATTACCAAGCTGCGCGAAGCCGGGTATAAAGAAGAATTTTTGGATGTAAAACAAGGCGTCAGCCGTTACGTTAAATGGATGCTGGAGAACTTGGTTTAAGTCCTTCTGATTTGAATGATAAGGCCGTCTGAAAAAGGATTTTCAGACGGCCTTATCATTTTGGGAAATTTTAAAATGAGACCTTTGCAAAATTCCTTTTCCTTCCAGCAGCCGAAATCCAAACATAGATTTTCGGCTGTTCTCGCTCCAAGTATCCACTGATTCTACTCAACCCCCCTCCCTCTTTATTCTCCCCGGATACCCGATAATCAGGTATCCGGGCCGCCTTTTAGGTAATAACAGGCGCACTTAGCCTGTTAGCCGCTTTCAACAGGTTTAAACACATTGCCTTCAGATGGCTTTGTGCACTCACTTTAATCAGACCGAAATAGGCTACCCGAGTGTAGCGGGACTTACGGTGCAGCGTACCGAAGCTTTGTTCGACCACATAACGGGTCTTCGATAGATGTCGGTTACGTTTGGTTTACGCTTCCATCAGCGGACGGTTACGGTGGGCTTTGCGCATAATGCCGTCCAGCAAACGATGATTACCAGATGCTACCGGTCTTCCTCATTGTCATAGCCTGAGACCTTTGCACGAGCTTGTCACATTTGACACAAATGGCGCAAGTTAGACACAAATAAGGCACAAACAAAAAAGACAGCCTTACAAATAAGCTGTCAATTAGAAATTTGGAATATTAGGTTTTTCAATGAATTCAGATATTTATTGGTGCCCGGAGCCGGAATCGAACCGGCACGGCCGGTTTAGGGCCGACGGATTTTAAGTCCGTTGTGTCTACCTATTTCACCACCCGGGCGTAGACAGTAAATTGAGAAATTGGAGGCGGGGGCGCGGATTTGAACCGGCCTATATAAGGGTTGCACCCCTTATAGCATAAACACTCTGCCACCCCGCCATGAAAGGGATGGAGGCGAGAGTCGGAATCGAACCGGCGTAGACGGATTTGCAATCCGCTGCATAACCACTTTGCTATCTCGCCAAAACTACGTTTGAGTGTTGTAGTATGAAACTGGAGCGGGAAACGAGTCTCGAACTCGCGACCTCAACCTTGGCAAGGTTGCGCTCTACCAACTGAGCTATTCCCGCGTATTCGGATGCATGATTTAATGGAGCGGGAAACGAGTCTCGAACTCGCGACCTCAACCTTGGCAAGGTTGCGCTCTACCAACTGAGCTATTCCCGCATTTGAGTGCATCTGAAATTAAACTGGAGCGGGAAACGAGTCTCGAACTCGCGACCTCAACCTTGGCAAGGTTGCGCTCTACCAACTGAGCTATTCCCGCATATTGAAAAAGAACAATCAACAAGTAATCAGTATGGAGCGGGAAACGAGTCTCGAACTCGCGACCTCAACCTTGGCAAGGTTGCGCTCTACCAACTGAGCTATTCCCGCTCTGATATTTGTTGCTTCGTATATCGAAGAAGACGCAATTATTATGGATTTAATCGCGTGCGTCAAGTGTTTTGTTTTTATTTTTTAAAAAATTTATTTGAATTCTTTCCATGCCATTTTCAGGTAGTAGCACATTGACCAGATGGTCAATAAAGATGCTATAAACATCAATATGTTACCAATGAGATAGAAAGGGTCGTTATATTTGTCCGTGCCGATAAGCAAAAGGAAGATGGCGATCATTTGGGCAGTGGTTTTGAATTTGCCGATAGTGGCCACTGCAACGCTGCCGCGTTTGCCCATTTGTGCCATCCATTCGCGCAAGGCGGAAATGGTAATTTCCCGGCCGATAATAATCATGGCGAAGATGGCGTATGTTCTGCCAAGGCTGACGAGCAGGAGCAGGGCAACGGCAACCATGAGCTTGTCGGCAACGGGGTCGAGGAATGCACCGAAGTCGGAGGTTTGTTTCCAGCGGCGTGCTAAAAAGCCGTCAAACCAGTCTGTAATAGCGGCAAGTGCAAAGATGATGGCGGCTGTCCAGTTGACGGTTTGTGGTTGAATCCATGTGTTCGGTAAATAGAATAGGATGGTGAACACGGGGATTAATAGGACGCGCATCCAGGTAAGTAAAATAGGTATGTTCCAAGGCATGGTTTGGGATCTTTTGGATGATGTGTCGGGTTGTTTATTATAGCTTATTTGTTCACTCTGCTTTTTGAAGTGTTGTTTTTTTGCCGACAAGTATCTTGGGCATAGATTTTTGTCGTGTGGGTTGTGAAGAAAATCTGCTAAGGCCGTCTGAAAAATAGGCTGTTGCGGGGTGTAAATGTTTTGGGGTAGAAAAGTAGCTGCGAAATAGTGGGCAATAAGGTCTGCCTGCTGTTCGATATTTAATTGGTTGATGTGGGGTAAGGGGATGGGGTAGGCGTAAGCTTTGCGTTTTCTGTATCCGCCTTTGAGCATGATGAATAGGCCGGAAAGCCAAACTTTGTGACCGCGCTGGTGTTGCCAGACATGTGTCAGCTCATGAATCAGCCAAATTTTGTAGGCTATGCCGGCTTGAGTGAAATCTTCGGGGCAGTGTTTACGCGGAAAGTATATGTTTCCATTGGGCGCAATGGCGGTATTGGCGTTGGGTATAAGTGGAATGCCGCGATATATTTTGATGCGGTGGAAGTTTATGCTGTCCGCAAAAACTTGTTTTGCCATACGGACTTCATTTTCGGTCAGTCTGCGCCAATCGGAAAAAATCATATTTGGAAGGGAATATAAAAGGGTATGAAGATTTCAGGCCGTCTGAAAGGTTTCAGACGGCCTGGGTCGGGATTTATTGTTCTGTTGAAGCGGCTTGTTTGCCGTTGTCGAACAATTTGTCCATAGGCGTCAAGTTGACTGCATTGCCTTGGCTGACTATCCATTTGTTTTCAACACGCCATACGCCTGAGGCATCTTCAACGCGTAAGTACCAATGATTGGTTGGGCGTAAAGGTTTAAAGACGGCTTCGTATTCCATGCGGCCGTTTTGTGGTTCGGCTGTTACGGCGCGCAGCTTGACGGTTTGGTCATCGGCTTTGCGCGTTGGGTGCATCAACAATAGGTTTAATGGCTGTTTGGTATCGAATTGTCCGCTGACGAATACTTTGGCGGCATTCATATCCGGACTGATTAAGACCTGCACCTGAATTTGCCGTTTAACGGCTTCTTCATCGCGTTGAAGTTGGATTTCGATGTGTTTGCCGTCTTTGTAGTAATCGTCAGACACCAAGTCTGTCGTGTGTTCTTTTGCGACGAAGAACATGGAAACGCTGGCGATAACGACGAAGATGGGGCCGGCCATCAGCACCCAGGGCCAAATATGTTTGTACCAAGGTTTGATTTTGGGTTGTGGGGACACCGTTTATTCTCCGATAAAGGTTGCTTTTTCTTCTAAAGTAGTCGGTTTGGAGTCGGCAGAGCTGGTCTCGCGATAGATAAAGGTAAATTCAATCGGATGGCTGCCTTTGTCAGCGTATTCGGGAATGGTAGATACCTGTACCGGGATGGTAACGGTTTCCCGCGGCGCAATTTTAATACCGTTTTCAGGCAGGCCGGTCAGCGCGATTTCATCAAAGCCTTTGACGGTTGCGGTCATCAGTTGTTCGTTTTCACTATTGTTGATAATGCGCAGGTTATAGGCATTTTCCAACCAGCCTTGGCTGTTTTCGCGAACCATGACGCCACGATCTTTCAGGATATCGACTTCAACCATTTTTCGGGTGGAAATGCCGACCAGGAAGGCGATGATGACCACCAGGAGTACTGCGCCATAACCAGCTACGCGTGGACGTTTCAAGCGTTTTTTGATGTCGCTTTCAGGGTATTCGTGTTCCAATGCGCCTTCAGTCGTATAACGGATCAAGCCGCGCTCGTAGCCCATTTTGTCCATGATTTCATCGCAGGCATCGATACACGCCGCGCAGCCGATACATTGGTATTGCAAACCGTCTCGGATGTCGATACCGACGGGGCAGACTTGCACGCACATGGTGCAGTTGATGCAATCGCCCAAGCCGCTGTCTTCTTTGTTGGCGGTTTTCTTGCGTGCGCCGCGCGGTTCGCCGCGTTCGGTATCGTAAGAAATAATCAGCGTGTCTTTGTCAAACATTGCACTTTGGAAACGTGCATACGGACACATATGCAGACACACTTTTTCGCGCATGATGTGGGCGAAGAAGAAAGTCATGAATCCGTAAAATGCTGCGGCAAACATTGCGCCGCCGCCTGCTGCTCCGGTGAATAAATCGGGAATAAATTGGCGGATCGGGATAAACCAGCCTGCAAAAGTGATACCTGTCCATGCGCAGACAAGGAAAATCAGCAGGTATTTGGTGGCCTTAATGCGAATTTTAGTAAAGTTCCAAGGCGATTTTTCCAGTTTTAGGCGTTTGTTTCTATCGCCTTCGACTAAGTTGTCAATCCACAGCATAATTTCGGTGTAAACCGTTTGCGGGCAAGAGTAGCCGCACCACAAACGACCGGCAATGGTTGTCCACCAAAACAATCCGAATGCGCAAATCATCAGCAGCAAGGCAAGGTAAATCAAATCGCCCATACCCAGCGACAGTCCGAAAATGAAGAAATGACGGTCAGGGATATTGAATAAAACCGCCTGACGGCCGCTCCAGTTGAACCATGGAATAACGTAAAATACAAACTGGGTCGCCAATACGGCGGCGATACGCAGTTTGGCAAAGCGTCCTTCTGCCTTTTTAGGATGGATGCGTTCGCCTTCGGGATGGATTTGAATCACGCTGGATTTGGGTTTGGAAGGTTTGGGCGCAGTGGCTTTTGCTGTTTTTTCTGTTGAGGGTGTGGTGTTTTCAGCTTGGTTTTCTGGTGACATTTCAGTGTTCCTTGATGAAGTGCACACAAGCCTGTTGTCATGGTAGTAGTTTGATGTGAATATTTTCAGACGGCCTTTCGCGTGCATACAAATCATAACATTTGACTCTATTCAAAGCAAAAGAGGGACTTCGTCTTAACGATGGATTCCTTGTGGCCGTTTGATGTAGGGCCGTCTGAAAAGGGCAGTATTCAAAGGTTTACGAATCAGCCTGTATGCAAACTTATAGTGATTTGCTATTTACACGATAAAAATATATAAAGCACTGTTTCAAAACGAAATAACAGTTAATATCATCTATCCTGTTCGTTTCGGGCAACCGAGTGGAAACAGGCCGTCTGACAAAGCGAATATCAAAAGCTATCCTTGAAAGCACGGCTGATTCAGGCGATAATCGGCACACCTTTTTTCATATTTCCAATCTTGTCCAAGGAAGGTCAAACCATGTCTCAACTGGCAAACGCAATCCGTTTCCTCTCAGTCGATGCCGTACAAAAAGCCAACTCAGGCCACCCGGGTGCGCCTATGGGTATGGCGGAAATGGCAGAAGTGTTGTGGACGAAGTTCCTCAATCATAATCCGGCTAACCCGAAATTCTACAACCGCGACCGTTTTGTCCTCTCCAATGGTCATGCTTCCATGATTCTTTACAGCCTGTTGCACCTGACCGGCTACAACGTTTCTATTGATGATCTGAAAAATTTCCGCCAACTGCACAGTAAAACCCCCGGCCATCCTGAATATGGCTACACCGACGGCGTGGAAACAACGACCGGCCCATTGGGACAAGGTATTGCCAACGCTGTGGGCATGGCTTTGGCCGAAAAAATCTTGGCTGCTGAATTCAATAAAGACAGTTTGAACATCGTTGACCACCACACCTACGTCTTCATGGGCGACGGTTGTATGATGGAAGGCGTATCGCATGAAGCCTGTTCGCTTGCCGGTACTTTGGGCTTGGGCAAACTGATTGTTTTATATGATGACAACAATATTTCCATCGACGGTAAAGTGGACGGTTGGTTTACCGAAAATATTCCGCAACGCTTTGAAAGCTACGGCTGGCATGTGATTCCAAATGTAAACGGTCATGATACTGATGCCATTCAGACGGCCATTGAAGCGGCCAAAGCCGAAACCGGCAAACCTTCCCTGGTTTGCTGCAAAACCTTAATCGGCAAAGGCAGTGCCAACAAAGAAGGCAGCCATAAAACCCACGGTGCGCCTTTGGGTGCGGACGAGATCGAAGCCACGCGCAAACATTTGGGTTGGGCTTATCCTGCGTTTGAAATCCCTCAAGAAATCTATGCTGCATGGGATGCAAAAGAAAAAGGCGCGAAACTTGAGGCCGAATGGAACGAGCTCTTTGCTCAATATCAAGCCAAATACCCTGCCGAAGCCGCAGAATTCGTGCGCCGCATGGATAAAAAACTGCCGGAAAACTTCGATGCTTACGTTCAAGCTGCATTGAAAGAAGTGTGTGCCAAAGCAGAAACCATCGCCACTCGTAAAGCCAGCCAAAACAGTATCGAAATCTTGGCAAAAGAGCTGCCTGAATTGGTGGGCGGTTCTGCCGACTTGACCCCGTCCAATCTGACTGACTGGTCAAACAGCGTTTCCGTTACCCGAGAACACGGTGGCAACTACATTCACTACGGCGTGCGCGAGTTCGGTATGGGCGCAATCATGAATGGCCTTGCCCTGCATGGCGGTGTTAAACCATTCGGCGCGACTTTCCTGATGTTCAGCGAATATGAGCGTAATGCCTTGCGCATGGCTTCGCTGATGAAAATCAACCCTGTATTTGTGTTTACCCACGATTCCATCGGTTTGGGTGAAGACGGTCCGACCCACCAACCTATCGAGCAAACTGCCACTCTGCGCCTGATTCCAAATATGGATGTATGGCGTCCATGTGATACCGTTGAATCTTTGGTAGCGTGGTCTGAAGCCGTTAAAGCGGCCGATCATCCGTCCAGCCTGATTTTCAGCCGTCAAAACCTGAAATTCCAAGCGCGTGATGAGCAACAACTGAACGACATCAAACGCGGTGCTTATGTAATCAGCGAAGCTCAAGGTAATGCGCAAGCTATTGTAATTGCTACCGGTTCTGAAGTTGAATTGGCTCTGGAAGCACAAAAAGTATTGGCAGAACAAGGTATCGCCGTACGTGTCGTTTCCATGCCGTCTACCAATGTATTCGACCGCCAAGACGCCGCCTATAAAGCCGCCGTTCTGCCGGAAGGTTTGCCACGCGTAGCCGTAGAAGCCGGACATGCCGACGGTTGGTATAAATACGTCGGTTTGAACGGCGCCGTGGTCGGTATCAACCGCTTCGGCGAGTCTGCACCTGCTGACTTGCTGTTCAAAGAATTCGGCTTTACCGTAGACAATGTGGTTGCCACTGTTAAATCCGTTTTGTAAATCAGATTTTTGATTGAGATAAAAAGGCCGTCTGAAATTCAGACGGCCTGAGACCTTTGCAAAATTCCTTTCCTCCCGACAGCCGAGATCCAAACAAAGATTTTCGGCTGTTTTTGTTTCAAATATCCACTGATTCTACCCAAATTCCCCCTTAATCCCCCTTGGATACCTGATTAATCAGGTATCCGGCCACCTTTTAGGCAGCAACAGGCGCACTTAGCCTGTTAGCCGCTTTCAACAGGTTCAAACACATCGCCTTCAGGTAGCTTTGTGCACTCACTTTAATCAGTCCGAAATAGGCTGCCCGCGCATAGCGGAATTTACGGTGCAGCGTACCGAAACTTTGTTCGACCACATAATGGGTCTTCGACAAATATCGGTTGCGTTTGGTTTGCGCTTCCGACAGCGGATGTTTGCGGTGAGCTTTGCGCATAATGCCGTCCTGCAGTCGATGCTCTTCCAGATGTTGCCGGTTTTCCTCACTGTCATAGCCTTTGTCGGCATAGACGGTCGTACCTTTGGATAATCCTTCCAATAAAGGCGACAGGTGTTTGCACTCATGGGTATTGGCGGGGGTAATGTGCAGTTTCTCGATATAGCCTTCCTCATCGGTACGGGTATGTTGTTTGTAACCGAGTCTGTATAACCCGTTTTTCTTTATCCAACGGGCATCGCTGTCTTTACTCGGTGCGGTTTGGCCACTGACTTGTCCTTCTTCATCGACTTCTATGGCCTGGCGCTGTTTGCTGCCGGCGGTCTGGATAATGGTGGCGTCAACGACGGCGGTGGATGCTTTCTCTACTTTTAAGCCTTTTTCGGTCAGTTGGCGGTTGATCAGTTCCAGCAGTTCGGACAGCGTGTCATCTTGCGCCAGCCAGTTGCGGTAGCGGCATAAGGTGCTGTAATCGGGGATGCTCAGTTCGTCAAAACGGCAAAACAGGTTGAAATCGATGCGGGTGATGAGGCTGTGTTCGAGTTCGGGATCGGAGAGGCTGTGCCATTGTCCGAGCAGGACGGCTTTGAACATGGACAACAGGAGATAGGCGGGACGGCCGCGGTGGTCTCGGAGGTAACGGGTTTTTTGACGATTCAGGTATTGTTCGATCGGCTGCCAATCAATCACCTGATCCAACTTCAATAGCGGGAAATGGTCGATGTGTTTGGCAATCATGGCTTGTGCGGTTTGCTGAAAGAAAGTACTCATGAGAAATCCCCTAAATGTCTTGGAAGGAATTTAGGGGATTTGGGGGAATTTTGCAAAGGTCTCAAATTATTAGATATTTTGCTATTTATGACCACTATTCGGCGACTGACAAAAAAGCCCGCGTAGGGCGCGGGCTTAGGGTAAAAGCGGATTTTATACCTCTTTTACAGGGGTAGCGGCGGTAGTGCTTTTCACCAAATCGACTGCGTGCTGGCAGTTTTGCTTGCTGGTGTAGCCTTGGCCCTGAGCGATGATTTCATGGTTGGCTGCTTTCAAATGCCAACGGTATTCGCCTTTTGCGTCTTTATAGATTTCAAAATACATAAGGTTTCTCCTATGAATGAGTACATGTTTTCTTACCGCTTTGACGGCAAGTCCTGGTCATTGAGCATTTGGGCGGACGGCCCTGAAGAAGCCCGGGCAAAATTTCGGGCTGCACGGGAAAATGCGCAGTATGACGGCGAAGTTGTAACAAAGATTTATACATTTGTAAATATTTCGTGGGTTAAGAAGTTGTACAGACGGATAAAATATTTAATGGGTATCAAAGAATGACCTACCGTGAATTAGTTGAACGTCAGTTGGCTGTGCGCCATGCCGATTTGGAATTGGGCTTAAGCCGCTCCCGCGAACAAGAATAGATGAGAATTGGATGTTAATTACAAAAAAGGTCGTCTGAAAACGGAAATTTCGTTTTCAGACGACCTTTTGCCTTTATCCGTCAAACCGCTGCTGCTTCAGGTTTGGCTTTGTTTTTCTTGAATTTCAACACGGCTTCTTCTTTTGCCGCATCCCAGTCTATCAGCACGAAGCCACCTTCGGCGAGTTTACCGAACAGGAGTTCGTCGGCGAGCGGTTTGCGGATTTTTTCCTGAATCAGGCGGTTCATCGGGCGTGCGCCCATTTGCGGGTCGAAACCTTTTTCCACCAGATATTTGCGCAAGGCTGGTGTGAATTCGGCTTCGACTTTTTTGTCGAGGAGCTGGTGTTCGAGCTGGAGCAGGAATTTGTCCACGACTTTGACAATGATGGGTTCGGACAAGGGCGCAAACGGGATAATCGCGTCCAAGCGGTTGCGGAACTCGGGCGTGAAGAGTTTGTTGATTGCCTGCATTTCGTCGCCGCGCTCGCGTTTGGCGGTAAAGCCGAGGCTGGGTCGGCTGAGGCTTTCCGCACCTGCGTTGGTGGTCATAATCAGGATGACGTTGCGGAAATCGGCACTCTTACCGTTGTTGTCGGTCAGTTTGCCTGCGTCCATGACTTGCAGGAGGACGTTGAAAATGTCGGGGTGGGCTTTTTCGATTTCGTCCAAGAGCAATACGCAATGCGGATGTTTGTTAGCGGCTTCGGTCAAAAGGCCGCCTTGTTCAAAACCGACGTAGCCCGGCGGCGCGCCGATGAGGCGCGATACGGCATGGCGTTCCATGTATTCGGACATATCAAAGCGTTGCAGCGGTACGCCCATCGAGTAGGCAAGCTGTTTGGCGACTTCGGTTTTGCCGACGCCGGTCGGGCCGGAGAAGAGGAAGCTGCCTATCGGTTTGTCGGGTAGGGCAAGGCCGGAGCGCGACATTTTGACGGCGGAAACCAGCGCATCGATGGCATTTTCCTGACCGTAAACCATGTTTTTCAAATCGCGGCCGAGGAATTGCAACACTTGTTTGTCGTCGTGCGACACAGTTTTTTCTGGAATCCGCGCGACTTTGGCGATGACGGTTTCGATTTGCGCTTTACCGATGACTTTTTTCTGTTTGGATTTGGGCAGAATCCGTTGTGCCGCGCCTGCTTCGTCCATTACGTCAATGGCTTTGTCAGGCAGGAAACGTTCGTTGATGTAGCGTGCGGAGAGTTCGGCGGCGGCTTCAAGTGCACCTTGCGTATAGCGGACTTGGTGGAAATCTTCAAACATCGGTTTCAAGCCGCGCAGGATTTGAACGGTTTCGGAAACGGTGGGTTCGACCACGTCAATTTTTTGGAAACGGCGACTTAAGGCGTGGTCTTTGTCGAAAATGGTGCGGTATTCGTCGTAAGTAGTCGCTCCGATACAGCGCAATGAGCCTTTCGCTAATGCGGGTTTGAGCAGATTGGACGCGTCCATCGTGCCTCCGCTGGTGCTGCCCGCGCCGATGATGGTGTGGATTTCGTCGATAAACAAAATAGCGTGCGGGATTTTTTCGAGCTGTTTCAAGACGGATTTGACCCGTGCTTCAAAGTCGCCGCGGTATTTCGTGCCCGCCAACAGCGAACCCATATCCAGCGCGTACACTTCGGCTTCTTTCAGCGTGTCGGGAATGTCGCCGTTGACGATTTGGTGTGCTAAACCTTCCGCCAGCGCGGTTTTGCCTACGCCAGCTTCGCCGACCAAAAGCGGATTGTTTTTGCGGCGGCGGCACAGGATTTGCACCAGCCTTTCCATTTCGTGTTTGCGACCAATCAAAGGGTCGATACGGCCGGCTTTGACTTCGGCGTTGAGGTTGACGGTGTAGTCAGAAAGAGAGCCGGTTCTCTGTTCCGCTTCTTCTCCATCGCGTTCCAGGCCGTCTGAATCATTGCCGTCTTCGTCATCGGGCGAGCCATGGGCAATGCAACGCAAGACTTCAAAGCGCGTAATGGATTGCAATTTGAGGAAATAAACGGCATGGCTTTCGGATTCGCTCATCATGGCAACCAAAATATCCAAAGGCTCTACTGCGGCTTTTCCGGCAGACTGAGTATGCACCATCGCCCGTTGGATGACGCGTTGGAAGCCCAATGTCGGCTGGGTTTCGACCGTATCCAGAAGATGATCGGGAATTTGCGGCGTATTTTCAGCAACGCTTGCCGCAAGCTGCTCAGACAGGACTTTTAAATCCGCACCACACAGTTTCAAGACGTTCGGCACAGCCGCATCTTCTTCTATCAGCACCAAAAGCAGGTGTTCCAAGCTGATAAACTCATAACGAGCGTTGCGTGCTTCACGGTAGAGCAGTTGCAGGATGTGTTCCAATTCGGATGAAAGCATGGTTTAAACCTCTTCGACTATACATTTGAGCGGATGCCCTTCAGCTTTGGCGCGTTCCATGACCTGATGTTGCTTGGTCTGGGCAATATCGCGCGTGTAGGTGCCGCACAGGCCTTTGCCTTCGTGGTGCACCAGCAACATGACGGCCACGGCCTGTTCCTGTGCAAGCATAAAGACTTCGGTCAGGATTTCGACGACAAATTCCATGGTGGTGTAATCGTCGTTCAATAAAAATACGCCGTAACGTTTCGGCGGCTGGGTGTTGATATCGCTGAGCAGGGTATCGGATTGGTGGTCGGTATTCGGATGGTTCATAAGCTTAGATTTCAGTTTTCAGACGGCCTGTTTTAGAGTGCAAACCGTTTTCTGTTGTATTTCGGCAATTTTTTTCTATTTTCCCACTTTTTTGAAAACATAGCTTGACGTTTTGTCTTAACAAATGTAAAAAGACGGTTAAGCAGAAGTTGGCACTCGACCGCGTATGCAATACGTGGGAGAAACGCTGAACGTTTTAGTTTGCTGTATGCCTTATTTTGCTGATTTTGTTAATTTTTAAGTATAGGAAGTTTCTAATGGCAACCGGTATCGTAAAATGGTTTAACGACGCTAAAGGTTTTGGTTTCATCACTCCTGATGAAGGTGGCGAAGATTTGTTCGCTCACTTCTCAGCGATCAACATGGATGGTTTCAAAACCCTGAAAGAAGGTCAACGCGTATCTTTCGACGTAACCACCGGCCCTAAAGGCAAACAAGCTGCTAACATTCAAGCTGCTTAATCAAATGCGCGGCGTAAGCCGTAAAATCATGGCGGGGTTTCCCGCCATTTTTTATGGGCGTTCGGGTCAAAAATTATGAATCAAAATTCATCTTATCAAAATGCTTTAAACCAGTTAGACGAGCTTATCCGTCATTTTCGCAGCGAAGGCGAAGTCAGCTGCGCCGTTGCCGAGCGTGAAGATCAAATCTTGATCCGCCTTGCCGATTTGAAACTGGATTTGCGCCCTGAAGATGAAAAAGCCATTGCCGATATAGACCGCTTTTACCGTCGCCATGTTTTAAGCGAATAAACGTTTCAAAACCGTTTGCCGTTTTATTTTTTAAGCATGCCTGATAAAATAGGCCGTCTGAAAAGTTTGTAAAGAATCAGCACAATGAGTATTGCCAATAATAAAAAAGCCTTTCACGATTTCTTTATCGAAGACCAAATCGAAGCCGGTATAGTATTGGAGGGATGGGAAGTCAAAGCCATCCGCGCTGCACGCGTGCAATTAAAAGAAAGCTATATCTACTGGAAAAAAGACGCATTCTATTTGGTGGGCTGCCACATTACCGCGTTGCCCACTGCCTCGACACACGTCAAACCTGACCCTGTCCGTCCGCGTAAGTTGTTGTTGAAACAATCGGAAATTAATAAGTTAATCGGCAAAACCGAACGCGCCGGTTATACGATTGTGCCCTTAAACCTGCATTACACCCGCGGTAGAATCAAAGTGGAAATCGGTTTGGCCAAGGGTAAGAAACAGCATGACAAACGCCAAAGCCTGAAAGAAGCGGATTGGAAGCGTGAGAAGCAGCGTTTGATGAAAAACGTACGTTGATTTTTTCAGACGGCCTTTTGATAAAGGCCGTCTGAATATTTATTGTTTGAAAATTTTAAAAAGGAAAACAGATGAAAACCATGATTTTAGTGGCGGCTTCAGCCGTATTGTTGCTGGGCGCGTGTTCCACTACAGAACAAAGAGTGTTGAAACCTGAAGAGCTGACCAGCATCAAACATGTCTGCATCATTCAAAATGCAAAAGTAAGGCCGCATGATTTGGATCGTGCTTTGTCTAAAGCTTTGGCAAAACGTGGCATTGGCAGCACTATTGTGACAGCGGATAACCGCGGCAAACTGTATGATTCTTCTTGCCCGTATAACCTGCGTTACAAAACCAAAGGCAATAATGAAATCTTGCGTAAAGGCGTATTTGTGTTGAGAAGCACCAAGTACGCGGTTTCAACTGTCAGCTACTCTTTAAATGATGAAAATCACTTCCGAACCAACCCTGATTTGGTGAAACAGGCTGAAGGCGTTGTGGCCAAATTGTTGGAAAAAAACAGCAAATAAAAGCCAGAATAAAAAACCGGCTTGCCGTGATATGGAGAATATCGGGCAAGCCGGTTTTATTTTCAGACGGCCTTAAATGGATTTGATTTTTTCCCAAAGGGTTTTGACCGTACCTTGATAGTAGGTTTCGGAAGTGCAATAGACTGTTTCTAAAGCACATTGTCCTTGTGAGCCGTATTTTTTGATGCACTGGTTCAAGGCAATTTGATGCACGGTTTTGAAACGTGGGGAGGTAATGGCCACTACGTTTTGAGCAGTCAATTTGCCCATGGCTTTAGGGTAGGCAACAGCGATACAGGTGTTGTGCAGAGGGACAACTGTTTTACAGCCTGTTGCTTGGCCTGCGCTGATACCGGCTAAGGCATCTTGGCCTTTGCAGAATGTTTCGAGTTCGGCTGTCGCATCCAATTGAGTGGCATTTTCTTTGGTGGTTTTGATTTGCAGCGCTTCATTGCTGTCGGCAGGATTTTGCCACATGGCCAGGTAGCCGTAAGTATCGGCAGCCAGGGCGGCAGGAGTCAGTGCGCAAAGGATAAGTGTCGTTAGTGTTTTTTTCATGTTTGTTCCCTGTTTGTTGGGTATTTGTTGTTATTATAAAGCAAAAGTACTTATTTGATATAAATTTGCTTTTAAAATGAATATTTGAGTGTGGCAGATAGATTATAGGCCGTCTGAAATTTCAGACGGCCTTTTGATTATGTTTTAAATAATAGGGCGTAGCTTAGATGCTTATACGCTGTGGCGGTCGAGCCAACGTTCGGCATCAAGCGCGGCTTGGCAGCCGGAAGCTGCGCTGGTGATGGCTTGACGGTAGGTATGATCTTTGACGTCGCCTGCTGCCCATACGCCTTCGATATTGGTTGCGCCGACATTGTCGCCGGTACCACCCTTGGTTTTCAGGTAGCCGGTTTCATCCATATCGAGTTGGCCTTTGAAAATATCGGTGTTGGGTTTGTGGCCGATGGCGATGAAAACACCTTTTACAGCGATTTCTTCAGTGCTGCCGTCATTGTGTTTCAGGCGTGCACCGGTAACGCCGCTTTCGTCGCCCAAGATTTCGTCAACCGAGCTGTTGAGCTTGAGGATGATTTTGCCTTCTTCGACCCGTTGCATCAGCTTGTCCACCATGATTTTTTCGGCACGGAAGCTGTCGCGGCGGTGAATCAGGGTAACGGTGTTGGCGATATTGGCAAGGTAGAGTGCTTCTCCTACAGCGGTATTGCCACCGCCGACTACGGCAACATCTCGTTTTTTGTAGAAGAAACCATCGCAAGTTGCACAGGCGGAAACGCCTTTGCCAGCAAAGGTTTCTTCGCTTGGCAAACCTAAATATTTGGCGGATGCGCCGGTGGCAACGATGAGCGCATCGCAGGTGTATTCGCCCATATCGCCTTTGAGGGTGAAAGGACGGTTTTGCAAATCAACGGTGTGAATTTGGTCGAAAATCATTTCAGTACCGAAGCGTTCGGCATGAGCTTGGAAACGGGCCATCAGTTCCGGACCTTGTACGCCTTCTGCGTCGGCAGGCCAGTTGTCCACTTCGGTGGTGGTCATCAATTGTCCGCCTTGCTCAACGCCTGTAATGATCACAGGGTTGAGGTTGGCACGGGCGGCATAGACGGCGGCAGTATAGCCGGCAGGGCCGGAGCCGAGGATGATGAGTTTATGATGGTTGCTCATGATGGTTTCCTTGCTGATAAATGATTGAATTTTGTCGTATCTAAGCTTTCAGATGGCCTGAATTTTACTTGAATCTGCCGCTGTCTGAAATATGTTTGTTGCTTGGGTTTAGTGGCTGTCTTTCCATTGATAGTATTTTGAGCCGAGGAAAGAGCCGAGTTTGCGTAGGAAAGGCTGGGTAATGATGTTGCTGTGGCGCAGTTGCTCAAAAGGTTTCAGACGGCCGTCGTCTCCCATAATGGCTTCAGCAATCGCCAAACCGGCGATGCCGGTAATCGCCATGCCGTGTCCGGAATAGCCTTGGGCGTAGAAAACGGTAGGGGCGAGGCGGCCGAAATGTGGGGCGAGGTTGCGTGTAATGTCGCATTCGCCGCCCCAAGAATGCTCGATTCTGACGTCGGTAAGTTGCGGGAAAACTTTCAGCATGTCTTGGCGGACGAGTTTGGTCATGCGGTCTGGATCGTCGATAAACTCGTTGTCCTTTCCGCCAAAGAGCAGGCGACCGTCGGCGCTGAGGCGGTAGTAGTCGAGGACGTGGCGGTTGTCGCAGATGGCCATATTGTTGCGGATCAGGTCTTTGGCACGCTCGCCCAGAGGCTCGGTGGCGATGATAAAGGTACTGACTGCAATGGCTTTTTGTTCCAATATTTTGAATTTCGGGTGTAAACCGGCATAAGTATTGACGGCATAAACGAGGTTTTTGCACTCAACGCTGCCATTGGGCGTATGAACCAGCCAGCCGTTATCGCATGGCTCGATACGTGTCATCGGGGATTGCTCAAAAAGTTGTGCGCCTGCATCGGCTGCCACTTTGGCAATGCCTAAGGTGTAATTAAGCGGGTGTAAGTGGCCGGATAAAGGATCAAATTGCGCGCCTTGATACATATCACTGGCAAGTTGCTGCTTCAGCGTGGCTTTATCCCAAAGCTGGTAATGGCTTGCGCCATAATGTTTTTGGGCGTGTTCGTGCCATTGTTGCAATTCTTCCCAATGCTGAGGACGGACGGCGACGGTAGTGTAGCCGCGTTGCCAATCGCATTGGATGTTGTGTTTTTGAATGCGCGAGTCAACCAGTTCAACGGCTTGCAGGGATTGCTGCCAGAACCATTGTGCCTGTTCCAAGCCGACTTGTTTTTCGATTTCTTCCATGCCGCAGGCAAAGTCGCTGATGACTTGTCCGCCGCTGCGACCTGATGCGCCGAAACCGATACGGGCGGCTTCAAGTACGATGACTTCATGGCCGTTTTCGGCAAGCGGTAGGGCGGTGCATAAGCCGGACAGACCGCCGCCGATAACGCAGGTTTCAGTTTTCAGATGGCCTTCAAGCGTCGGATAAGACGGATGGGGATTGGCCGTGCTGACATAGTAGGAAGGAAGGTATTCTTTGAAGCTGGGATTGATCATGATTCGAGCTTTAGGTTGGTTTTCACTTCATTGAAATTGGTTTTCAGACGGCCTTAAATGTGGGCTTAGATTCAGGCCGTCTGAAAGGATAAGATGCAGTTAATAAAACAGGCTGTTCCGACACTTTATCGGACAGCCTGTCTGCATATTAGGCGGCTTTCTCGGCTGCCAATTTTTCTTGGCGGTAGGCTTCGGCAGCCTCGCGTTCCCGTTTGGTTGCCTGACGCATCATCCAGTAGTTGACGACAATCACCAGCGTACCGATGATACCGATCAGGATGGTTGCCAAAACGTTCATCTGAGGGTCAAGACCGAGTTTGATTTTGGAGAAAATTACTTGCGGCAATGTCGATGAACCCGGGCCTGACAGGAAAGAGGTAATTACCAAGTCGTCCAAAGACAGGGTAATGCCCAAGAGGAAGCCGGAAGCAATCGCAGGGGCAATCAACGGCAGGGTAATCACGAAGAAAATCTTCAGCGGACGGGCACCCAAGTCCATAGCGGCTTCTTCCAAGGATTGGTCCAATTCCACCAAGCGCGAACGGATAACGACGGTAATGTACGCCATGCAAAGCGTGGTGTGGCCGAGGAAGATGGTGAAGAAGCCACGATCGAAGTAGAGCGATTGCAGCAATTCACTGCCTTGCAGGAACATTTGCACCTGAATAATCAACAGCAGCATGGACAAACCGGTAATCACGTCAGGCATCACCATAGGCGCGGAAATCATACCGGCAAACAGGGTGCTGCCTCGGAAGCGTTTGATACGCGCCATGGCGTAACCAGCTAATGTGCCGAGTGCTACGGCGGCAAGCGACGAAACGATGGCGATACGCAATGATAGCCAGGCCGCTTCCAAGATGGTGTCGTTTTCCATCAATGCGCCGTACCATTTGGTTGAAAAACCGCCCCAAACGGTAACCAGTTTGGATTCATTGAAAGAATAGATGACCAAAACCACCAGCGGAATATAGAGGAATGCCAGCGAGAGCAGGAGCATCAGTTTCAAGAACCAGGATAATTTGGTTTTCTGCATTATTTGCCTCCTTCTTCCAATTCGCGGTTTTCATAGTGTTGGAACAGGGCAATCGGTACAACCAACAGGGCAACCATGACGACGGCGACGGCAGAAGCCAGCGGCCAGTTGTTTTGGTCGAAGAATGCCTGCCACAATACTTTACCGATCATCAGGTTTTCAGAACCGCCCACCAATTCAGGAATCACAAATTCGCCGACAGCCGGTACGAAGACCAGCATAGAGCCTGCGATGATGCCTGTTTTGGATAAAGGCAGGGTAATGGTAAAGAACGATTTGATCGGACCTGCGCCCAAGTCGGAAGCGGCTTCGAGCAGACGGTTATCCAGTTTTACCAATTGTGTGTACAGCGGCAAAATCATAAACGGCAAATAGGCGTAAACCATCACCAAATTCAGCGAAAAAGCATTGTAGAACAGGTCTAAAGGCTCGCTGATGATTCCGTATTTGATTAAGAAATTGTTGATGATGCCGTTGTGACCCAATAAGCCCATCCATGCGTAAACACGCAACAGGAAAGAGGTCCAGAAAGGCAGCATGATTGCCAACAGCAGGCCGTTGCGCGCAGCCGGATTGGCGCGTGAAATGGCATAAGCGGTCGGATAACCAATCAACAGGCAGATGATGGTCGTCGTCAGCGCAGTCTTAATCGAAGACCAGTAGGTCATCAAATAGATATTGCTGTTTTCACTGTCGCCAAACGGATTGAGCGTATTCCAAAAGTTTTGGAAGATGTCGGCGTAGTTCTGATAGCTGATGGCAATGTTCAGACGGCCTAAGTCTTCATCAATCGTGGTCAACGGCGTAAATGGCGGAATGGCGATTTCTTGTTCGGCAAAGCTGATTTTCAATACGATGGCGAACGGAATCAGAAACAGCACCAAGAGCCAGATATACGGCACGGCAATCACTGCACGCTGTCCAGGACGGCGAAACAGTTTCTTTTTCAGTTTTTTAAGGTCCATTGCATTTCCCTCAAATTAACTGTACAGAGGCGTAGGTTGGTTTTCAGGCCAGCTGATATAGACAGTCTCGTCCCAAGTCGGCGGAGTAATGTTGCGCACATACCAATAAGGTGCGGGAACTTGGCTCTTAACGACACGGCCGTTGGCGAGTTTGATGTGGTAAATCGCAAAGCTGCCCAGGTAGGCAATCTCTTTGACTGTACCTTGGGCCCAGTTGTGCGCGCCTAAGTGTTCCGGTTTTTCTTTGTGTAAATCAATGTCTTCAGGGCGGATGCTGATCCAAATTTCATGGTCGTTCGGAACGCCCAAACCGTGGTCGATGCGGACGTGGTTTTCCAAGCCATCACATTTGACGATGGAGAAATCGGCGCGGTCGTCAATAACGACGCCGTCAAAAATATTGGTTTCACCGATAAATTCAGCGGTAAAGCGACTGTTAGGGTAGTCGTACACATCGCTAGGTGTGCCGACTTGGCGCAATTGGCCGTCGGACATAATGGCGATACGGGTAGCCATCGTCATCGCTTCTTCTTGGTCGTGGGTAACCATGATACAGGTTACGCCGACTTGTTCCAGCGTGTTGACCAATTCCAGTTGGGTTTGTTGGCGCAGTTTTTTATCGAGTGCACCCAAAGGTTCGTCAAGCAGCAGGATTTTCGGACGTTTTGCCAGGCTGCGCGCCAAAGCGATACGTTGTTGCTGGCCGCCGGAAAGTTGGTGCGGCTTGCGTTTGGCGTATTTGGTCATTTGCACCAGGCGCAGCATTTCTTCGACGCGGGCATCGATTTCGCCTTTAGGCATTTTGTCTTGTTTCAGACCGAAAGCAATGTTTTGCTCAACGCTCATGTGCGGGAACAGGGCATAGCTTTGGAACATCATGTTGATTGGGCGCTCGTACGGAGCAAGCTTAGTAATGTCTTGACCGTCGAGAATGATTTTGCCCTGATTTGGGCTTTCCATGCCTGCCAACATGCGCAGCAGTGTGGATTTGCCACTGCCTGAGCTGCCCAAAAGGGCGAAGATTTCGTGTTGATAGATGTCCAAGTCGATGTTATCGACAGCGTAATTGTCACCAAACTTTTTCACCAAGCCTTGGATTTGCAAATAAGGTTTGGCTGAAGACGCAGTGGTTGCGGTCATAATGGCAATACTCCAAAAAGAAAGACGAGTACCGGCAAAACGGATTTTCGAATGGGTGATAAAAAGCTGTTTGATTGCTGGCGGGAGTCGGACGGAGGCCGTCTGAAACTCTTGTAAAGCGCACGGGCAGCGTGGATAGAAAGCAGTTTAAGCCTCAGCTTTTGCTCTCGGCAAGCTCAATATTATATTAGCCTAAGCCTCATAGGGGCAATATGAAAATGCTTGTAGCGGCTGATTTGAAACAAATAGGAAAGGAAAGGCAGGCAGGGGAACAGGATAGCAAAAATGGGTAACGTTGTTTTTCTGCACAAAAGGGTTTAATTTATATTTAAATGTCTTAAAAAATAATTCAAGATAGAATAAAATACGCAAATTGCATTAATTTTAATAAAATCGTGCGGATTGCGTTTTATATCGGGCGAGGCGGTTTTACTCGGAATTAAAACTAAATCCGCTATATAAATAAAAGGGAAAACATGAGTATCAAAGAATGGCCCGAAGGGGAGCGGCCACGCGAGAAGCTCTTGGCGCACGGTGTGGCAGCGTTGAGTGATGCGGAGTTGCTGGCGATTTTGCTGCGTGTCGGGACGCGCGGTATGAGCGCGGTTGATTTAGCGCGTTATTTGTTGAGTGAGTTTGGCAGCTTGGGGAAGCTGATGAGTGCGGATGCCAAAACACTCGCTGCTTATAAGGGCATGGGCTTGGCGAGTTATACTCAATTTGCAGTGGTCAAAGAAATCGGGCGGCGGATTTTGGGTGAAGATTTGCAGGAGCAGATTGTTCTGTCAAACCCGCAATCGGTTGCGGATTATCTGCGCCTGCATCTTGGGCATGAAAAAATCGAGGTCAGCGTTGCTTTGCTGCTCAACCGTCAAAATCAATTGATTGCGGTACGGGAATTGTCGCGCGGTACGGTGGCGGAAAACACGGTTTATATCCGTGAAATCGTCAAATTGGCATTGGATGAATACGCCGACAGTTTGATTTTGGCACACAATCATCCGGGCGGTTCGGTAAGGCCGTCTGAATCTGATGTGCAGTTTACAGAGCGTTTGAAACAGGCTTTAAGTTTGGTCGATATTACGCTGTTGGACCATTTTATCGTGACGGCAAAAGAAACCTGCTCTTTGCGCGAACAGGGCTATATGTAAGGATGAATGTTCAGACGGCCTCAGTAAGATTGGTTACCTTACTGAGGCCGTCTGAAGGATTATTGCGTTACTTCATCGGATGATTCTTCTTTGTGGATGATTTCTTCCGATTTTGGCTTTTCTTTGCTCTTTTCTTTTTCTTTGTCCTTGTCTTTTTTACTGTCAGGAATGGCGGCATCAATCACAGCCCCTGTTCCTTTGACAACCAATTTCCCGGCAGTCAGGACGGTTGTAGCAGCCAAATCAACAGCTGCACCTACAACGCAGCCGTTAAGCGTCAGGCAAAGGGCAAGTGCCGGAAGCAGGCGTTTTGTGCATCTCAATGACTGCATCCGCAGTGTCCTTCGTGATGATGGCCGCATCCGAGTGCTTCTTGCCAAGCATCATCATCGCCGTCAAATTCTTCAACTTCGTCAAATTCGCCGTTTTCTACCATGCTTACCAGCTCTTCCAAGCTTTCTGCGCCTTCTACCCAAAAGCAGGGAATATCGGGTGGTGTGTCGGGGGCAAGCAGGGCGGCTTGTTGGTCGTGCCAAGCAATCCAATAGCCGTTTTGTGTTTGTACGAATACGGCATCGGGATGGATAGTTTCATTTTCGGTATTGACCAGCATTCTGTCAGCGATATCGGTTTGAAAAGGTAAGGTTTGCATGATGGTTTGAGAATGTGAGAAAAGAAAGTATTGTAACATGGCAAAAACAAACGCACCGTCTGAGTCAGGCGGTGCGTTTGTGTCTCGGCAACTTGGGTGCGGTCAGTTTAGAGTGTCGGCCGCACCGTGAATATCATTCCGTCAGGATTATTTGTCGTCGTTAGCCAAAACGAAGCGGTAAATAGCCGCGCCAACTGCTGCGCCGGCAATAGGAGCCAACCAGAACAACCACAGTTGTTCAACAGCCCAGCCGCCTTGGAACAAGGCAACGCCGGTAGAACGTGCAGGGTTGACGGAAGTATTGGTTACAGGAATGCTGATTAAGTGAATCAGGGTCAGACCCAGGCCGATGGCGATAGGGGCAAAGCCAGCCGGAGCCAGTTTGTCGGTAGAACCCATGATGATGATCAGGAAGAATGCGGTCAGTACGAATTCGATCAGCAAAGCAGCCATCATGTCGTAACCGTTAGGAGAGTGCTCGCCGAAACCGTTGCTGGCAAAGCCGGAAGCAACAGCATCAAAACCGGTTTTACCTGAAGCAATCAGATACAGAACGCCCGCAGCGGCAATCGCACCGATAACTTGGGATACGATGTAAGGCAACAGGTCTTTACCGTTGAAACGGCCGCCGATGAAAAGGCCGACGGAAACGGCAGGGTTGAAGTGGCCGCCGGAAATGTGGCCGACGGCGTAAGCCATGGTCAGTACGGTCAAACCGAATGCCAACGATACACCGGTGAAGCCAATGCCAAGCTCAGGGTAGGCTGCTGCCAAAACTGCGCTGCCGCAGCCGCCGAATACTAGCCAGAATGTGCCGAAAAATTCTGCAAAATATTTTTTCATTTGTTTTTCCTCGTAAAGGGTGGGGGTGTTGCCGAAGGCATGAATCATAATAATATTGCTTCTAATCGAAAAACGGATTTACCTGTTTTTTCCGGTCTTGACAAAAGGCCGTCTGAAAATGGTGACGAATAGATAGGGATATATCTTGCAGGTCGAATTTTGTTTATTGAGGCTGGGTTTATTTAATAGCGAGGCAAATGCCGTTAATGGAAAAGCCTTTGGTTTTGTAGATAATATTATTTACAGATTATTTATTTAATTGGAATCTCTGAACCCATTATCTGATTTAAAAAGGCCGTCTGAAAAGTTTTCAGGCGGCCTTTTATTGATGGAGATAAGTTAATCTAAATGCTCGCTGCTTTGCGCCAAGATGGTGCGGTTGCCGTTGTTTTCCGCCGGGGAAACAATACCATCGGCTTCCATTTGTTCAATCAGGCGGGCGGCGCGGTTGTAGCCGATGCGCAGTTGGCGTTGGATATTGGAAATGCTGGCCTTACGCGATTTCAAGACAACGGAAACGGCTTCGTCATACATGGGGTCGAGGTCGCTGTCGTTGCTGCGGCTGATGCCGGTAAAGTCTTCGGTGGAACCGTTGCTCAAAATATCGTCGATATAGTCGGGTGCGCCAAATTGTTTCAGGTATTCCACTACACGGTGAACTTCATTGTCGGAGGCGAATGCGCCGTGTACACGTTGCGGATAGTTGGTACCGGGTAGCTGGAACAGCATATCGCCTTGGCCGAGCAGGTTTTCCGCGCCCATTTGGTCAAGAATCGTGCGGCTGTCGATTTTGCTGGACACTTGGAAGGCAATGCGTGTCGGAATATTAGCTTTAATCAGGCCGGTAATGACATCCACGCTTGGGCGTTGGGTGGCAAGAATCAAATGGATGCCGGCTGCGCGTGCTTTTTGGGCGAGGCGGGCAATCAGTTCTTCAATTTTCTTACCGGCGGTCATCATCAGGTCGGCAAATTCATCTACGATGACTACGATAAACGGCAGTTTTTCCAATGGCTCAGGGTCTTCAGGCGTGAGGCTGAACGGGCTGCCGATTTTTTCGCCACGAGCGGCGGCTTCGGCAATTTTTTGGTTGAAGCCGGCAAGGTTGCGCACGCCCATAAAGCTCATCAGGCGGTAGCGTTTTTCCATTTCGTTGACGCACCAGTTCAGAGCGTTTGCAGCCAGTTTCATATCAGTCACGACAGGGGCGAGCAGGTGCGGAATACCTTCGTAAATGCTCAGCTCCAGCATTTTCGGGTCAATCATAATCATGCGTACGTCTTCCGGCGTTGCTTTGAAGAGCATGGACAGAATCATGGCATTCACGCCTACGGATTTACCCGAACCGGTCGTGCCGGCAACCAGCAGATGCGGCGCTTTGGCCAAGTCGGTGACGACAGGCTGGCCGGTAATATCTTGGCCGAGGGCGAGGGTCAGTTTGGATTTGGATTCGGTAAACGCAGGCGAATTGAAGATTTCGCTCAGGCGGATCATTTGGCGTTTCGGATTAGGCAATTCCAAGCCCATGCAGGTTTTGCCGGGGATGGTTTCCACCACGCGGATGGAAGCCACGCCAAGCGAGCGCGCCAAGTCTTTTTCAAGGTTCAAAACAGCACTGCCGCGCACGCCGACATCAGGCTCAATCTCGTAGCGCGTAATGACCGGGCCGGAATAGGAGTCCATCACTTTGACTTTAACTTTGAACTCGGCTAGTTTTTCTTCGATGGTAATGCTGTTTTCCAGCAGCTGTTCTTCAGTTTGCGAGGCGCTTGGGTCAAACTGCGGCGGCAGGAGCAGGGCAGTGGTCGGTAGAAGCGCATCGGTCAGTGTTGCCGAAGTTGGAATAGCTATGCTTGGCGTACTCTCTTGAACGCTTGGTTCTACGCTTTGAACAGGTGTTTCAACGACTGTCTGTGTATATTCAGACGGCCTTGCGATTGTTTCAACAGATTCAACGGGTTCAATGGTTTCAACCGCTTGAATAGCTTCTGCTTCCGGTTGTACAGGAGCTTCCGGCTCAGCATCGAATTCTGTTTCTTCGACGGCAGATTCACTGATTAAATAATCGCGGATACTGCGTTCAGGTTGGTTGCTGACATGCGCATTGACTTGCGAATCAAAAATCGGCACTTGGATTTTATGTTCAAAAGCAGGCGCTTCGGGAATATCAATCGGCGCAATCGAGGTTTGGAAAACAGGCGGCTCGGGAATATCGGTTTTAGCCATAGGGACAACCGGTACGGCAGGCGGCTCGACTACGGTTGCGTTTGGTGCGGCAGGTCGGGAGATATAAGGGGATTTTTTAACAGGTGCAGCCGTTTTCGGACGGGACGGCGTTGCCGGTGCGGCAGGTTGTGGTGCAACAGCTTCCGTAGCAGCTTGTTTACGCGCCCATCTTTCGGCGGCCGCTTCGGTATGGCGAACTTGACGGCGCAGGCTGGCAGGACGGCTGATTTGTCCCAAGTTGGCCAGAATTTCGTCATTTTCGATGGTGCGCGGAGAGTAGTCGCGCAATGGGGCGACGGCCGCGGCCAGTTTGTGGCGAGCGGCGGTACGGCGGGCAAGGTTGTCGTGAATATCTTCCGCTTGGATTTCAGAAGGAAAAGCCTGCATGGAAGTATAGGGGAGTATGGCTTCTTTTTCGGCAGTTCTTAAGGCCGTCTGAACGGTTTCGATATGCGGCGCATTGGCTTCTGCCACGCGGACATTATTGGCGCGCGCCAAGGCACGCTCGCGTGTGCGGCGTAAAATAGGGTCGTTGTAGTCGATGATTTCCATACCTGTCATCGGCAGGGATGAAGCACGCAGCAATGGGGTTTCGACTTCGTCTTTGTAAATCGGCGCATTTTTCTCAGCCAAATGCTCGTTCCATTCTTCAACCGCTGCTTCATGCAGGGAACGGGTGGCTTCTTCTAATGTGATTTCTTCAAAATTGCTGTTTTGCACCAAAGACGGGCTGTATTCGGGCGTTTCCATTTGTGCAAACGGCGTAATTTTAGGAATACGTTCCGGTTTGGCAGGTTTGCGGGTTTTAGGCGCAATTTTGATTTCTTCTTCGGTCGTTGCGATGTGTTCCGACTCTTCGGCAACTGGCTCTGCTGCGTGCTTTTCTTCTGTTTCGGCGCGTTGCATTTTATTGTGTTCGAGCGCGGAAAGCAGGCGGATGCGGGCGATTTTATGGTTGTCGGCAGTGCGTTTGTTCATGCTGAACAAACGTTTCAGGCTGTCCAGTTGGCCGGAAAAACCGACCGAGCTGTCTTCTTCGTTTATTTCTTGTTCATCGCCACTGAGTCGAGCCAATTCTTGGCGCCACTTTTGCTCTTGTTTCTGGCGCCACCAGAACAAGCCGGCTATGACAGCCAGCAGAATTAAAGCCAATATTGTCCAAAGCATGCGTCCATCCCCTTAATTAAACGGCAAAGTCCGTTATTCTAACGCTTTTTTCGGGTAAACAAAACCAGACGAAACAAGCTTTAACGGCAAAGGCAGACAGGATTGTCAAAGCTATGGCTTGAGACGCGTATAATAGGCCGTCTGAACATTTTGCGGATGAGATGATGATTTTTCAAAACGGATGGTTTCCCGTTGGTGTCGTGATGGCGGCATGGCCTGTGTTGCTGGTGATTTTTGCTTTGTGTGCAAAGCAGGCATGGGTGTCGGTATCGCAGCATCGTTCCGCTTTTTTGGTGGCTGCCGTGATGTTGCCGCTGGCTTGGAGTTTGAATGCCTCCCCGGAAAGCGGACAACTGGCCGGCATGAGCTATCATTTGCTTGCTTTAAACCTGACGGCTTTAATGCTGGGCACCTCTGCCGCTTTCTGCCTTGGCGTTTTGCTGTTTTTTCCGTATTTGTGGCTTTGGGGCGATTGGCATATGTTCCCCATCAACGCCTTGTCCGTATTGCTTCCGCCTTTGTTGGTAAACTTGGGTTTCCGCCATTGGGTGTCGCGTTTGCCTGCCAATATCTTTATCTTTATTTTTCTGAATGGTTTTTGGGCCGCGGCGGTCGGTATGGTGTTTACCGGCGTAATTTTGGTCGGTTTATTGGACTGGGCGGATGTGTTTGATACGGCGGTATTGTGGAAAACCGCGTTTCCTGTTTTCTTCTTAATCGCTTGGGCAGAGGCATTTTTGAGCGGTATTTCAACAGCCATTTTTATCGCGCTCAAGCCGCAATGGATTTGTACTTTTGATGATGGCAGATATTTGAAATCTGCGCCTAAGATTTGGCAATAAGATATGAAGGCATCTTTGTGGGGTTTTCAGACGGCCTCATGACCGGATGGCCTGTTTTTGAATTGAATTTTTAACGTGTTATGTTTGCTTATATTTTTCCCATTGTTTGCGGCGCTGCCGTCGGGGCTGTATTGCGTTGGCTGTTTGGCTTGGTGCTGGTGTCTTCGGCGCCTTTTTCTATTAGTACATTGGCGGCAAACTGGCTGGGAGCGTTGCTGATCGGCGTATTGGCAGAACTCTTAACTGATCCGCAATGGCGTTTGCTTTGGATTACCGGCTTTCTCGGCAGCTTGACCACATTTTCAGGTTTTTCAGTGGAGATGGTGGGTTTGATGCAGGCGCAACGTTGGAGTATGGCTTTGATGGCAACCTGTCTGCATATTTTCGGTTCGTTTGGTTTGACGGCGCTGGGGATTAAATTGGCGCAGATTTGGAAGTAAACTGCTGTTTTTTATTTGAAATATAAAGCCAAATGCCGTCTGAAAATCTGTTTTCAGACGGCATTTGGCTTTATCAATTAGGGTTGTACATAGCTTTTTGTACGCGCTAAATCGGTAATCAACAGCGGATTGTCTTTGCGCATCATATCGATCAGCTTTTGGCAACGTTTGGTTGTTGGATCTTGCCAGAGCCAGTCAAGCTCGGGCTGGGTAAGGCCGACTATCTGCAGAAATTGAACTTCGCCGTTTGGCGTTTTGATAGCGGGCAGCTTGGGGTCTGGTGCGAAGGCTACGCCGACGATGGCGGTTTCTGTATCCATTCGGATAGGGCCGTTAGTTGAAGTAAAGTGGTAGGCTTCAAACCAGTTGCCGCTTTCAAAAACGTAACGGCCAAGGTTATTCATCATATTGACTGCCCAATAAGGCTCGTGTTTGGTGTTGTAGTCGGAATCTGGATCCTGATCGTAAGGGGGAGTGCGGAAGGTAAATTCAAATCCCCATTTACTGTAATCTGCACCGGCAAGTTCTGGATTAAAGTAAAGTTCGCTCATGCCGTAGGAAACAATATGGCGATGGAAGGTTTGCTCTTCGCAATCAAAAATGTCGCTATTGTCCAGTGGATCGGTGCCTCCCAACCAATATTTGATTATAGGACCATAGGAGCGTGGTTTGACATCACCATAAAGTGCTTTAAGCGCAGTATCGATGGCTTCCCAGCCGACAGCCTGATCTTCTTTAAAAGTTTGGCGGTATTCTTGTTCGTTCATTGTCTGTTTCCGTGTTGTTGATGATTGGCTTGTAAATTAATTGGCGTATTTCTTTTAGAATGTGTTGTTTCTAAAAATAAAGCGATTTAAATATGACATCTTATTTGCTTTTTTAATCAATGCCAATAGGCAAACAGACGGTTTCTTGACAATAGATTTTGCCGGACTCGCTTAAATGCGCCGGTTTGTAGGCGGCAAAGGTGTAGGTCAGGTCTGCGCGGAATGTATCGGGATCGGCTTCGGCGGTGTCGCAGTTGAGGCCGGTGGGGATATCAAGGGCGACTTTCAGGCCGTCTGAATGATTGAGTTGGCGGCAGAGGGCGGCGATTTCGGTTGGAAGTGCGCCGCTGAAGCCTGTGCCGAATATGCCTTCGATAATGATGTCGTAACCGTTTTTTAGACGGCCTTCCAGTTCTTGTACGGATATCAATTCAATATGGGGCAAACCGTTGAGGCGTTCTCGATTGGTTTGAGCCAAGGGGGAGAGGTTTTCTCCGAGTGAAAACAGAATATCGATGTGCCAACCTTGCGCCTGCATATATCTTGCCATGACTAAGCCGTCGCCGCCGTTGTTGCCTTTGCCGCAAACGATCAGGGCGCATCCGGCTTGAGGGTGACGCTGCATGAGGTCTTGGGCGGCAGAGCTGCCGGCGTTTTCCATCAGTTGGTCGAAGCTCGTGCCTTTATCGACGGCTGCTTGCTCGCGTTCGCGCATTTGGGCGGCGGTATAGACTTTCATGATCGGCTCTCTTTGCAGGAAGTTATTGGTCGGCGGTATTCATCAGGCGCAAGGCTTTCAGACGGCCTATTTCTTTTTGATATTCCACCAGCCCGATAAATGTGCCGTCTCGGCTGTACACACGGATAGGCTGCTCGGCGGAAATGTCGTCGCTGAACTGAGGACGTTGGCCGTGTTTAAGCATGGTAACGGCGTAGTCGTTTAGCTCCAGTTTGGGGAAATGTTGCACCAAGACATCGCAAGGCAGCAGCAGGGCATCGCGTTCGGCTTCGTCCAGTTCTGCCAAGGCCTCGAGCGTGTGGCTTTGGGCAATGGTAAATCCGGCGGTTTCGGTACGGCGCAGGGCGGTCAGGTGTGCGAATGTGCCGATGTGTTTGGCGATGTCTTCGCTGAGGGTACGGATATAAGTGCCCTTGCTGCAGCGTACGTCTATCATGGCTTTGGGTGCATCAAATTCAGTGATATTAATGGAGTAAATCGTAATATCGCGCGCTTTGCGTTCGATAACGATGCCTTTGCGTGCGTATTCGTACAGCGGCTTGCCTTCGTGTTTGAGGGCGGAAAACATGGGTGGAACTTGGCGGATATCGCCCGTTAAGGCTTGGCAGGCCGTCTGAAATTCGGACAATGAAATATCGGCGCGTGCGGTGGCGATGATTTCGCCTTCGGCATCGCCCGTGCTGCTGGCTTCGCCCAATTTCAGCGTGGCTGTATAGGCTTTGTCGGCATCAATCAGATATTGGGCGAACTTGGTCGCTTCGCCGAAACAAACAGGCAAAAGCCCCGTGGCCAAAGGATCGAGTACGCCGGTATGCCCGGCTTTTTCGGCACGGAACAAGCGCCGCGCTTTTTGCAGGGCGGTGTTGCTGGAAAGGCCTTCAGGTTTGTCGAGGAGAAGAACGCCGTTGACCGGGCGTTTGGTGGGTTTATTGGTCATATTAATTAGGGAATATTAATGTTCAGGCCGTCTGAAAGGATTCAGACGGCCTGTGTGTTTTAATCAATCAGTCTTCAACCGGTTTTTCCGCCGCCACTTGGTCGATCAGGCTGGAAATGCTCATGCCACGTTCGAGTGATTCGTCGTATTTGAAGTGCAACTCGGGCGTTTTGAAGAGTTTGATGCGTTTGGCCAATTCGCTGCGCAAATGGCCTTTGGCGTGTTCCAAAGCTTCTTCGGTAATGTCACGTGTGCTGTCGTCGAGGACGGTATAGAACACGGTTGCGTGGCTGTAATCGCGGGTTACTTCGACTTCGTTGATGGTGATGAAGCCTGCGCGCGGATCTTTCAGGCCGGTTCGGACGAGTTCGGCAAGCTCGCGCATGATTTGTTCTTTGACACGGTCTTGGCGGGCGTAGCCGCGTTGGGGTTTTCTCATGGTTTTCCTTGATGTATGGCAGGCTGTCGTTTTCAGATGGCCTGCGGTTTGGATTTTGAAAAGCTGCCTATTATAACGGAGCGCGGTTTATTGTGCTTGAACCGAGAAAGGCATATCGATTTTTTGCCATTGCGCGCTTTCGTAGTCCAGCGCATCGGCGATGAGGGGGTGTTGCTCCAGCCATTGGGCGTTGATGCGCAAGATGAAGCTGTGGTTGTTTTCATCGATGCGAAGCTGGGTTTGCGGCGGCAAATCAAGCGGCAGGCGCGAACGGCAGAAGAGGGCGGCCAGGCGCAGGGATAATACGGCACACCACATGATTTCGTTGTTGCCGATAATGTCTGCCATTTTCTTGAGGTCGCCGCGATGGCCGATAACCAGTTGCGCCAAAATGGTTTGCTCTTTGCGTGAGAAGCCCGGCATATCGGCGTTTTCGAGAATGTAGGCGGAGTGTTTGTGATAACCGGTATGGGCAATATCCAAGCCGATTTCATGCAGACGGCCTGCGCGGCTGAGGTATTGGTTCCACAGGGCAAGCTCTTGAACGGTTACGTTTTTGGCGTGGCACAGGCTGTTCATAAAGGCTTGCGCGGTATCGGCAACGCGTTTGGCTTGGTTGAGGCTGACGTGGTAACGTTTTTGGAACTCTGCCGTTGTCTGTTCGCGCATATCGACATTGAGGCTGCGGCCGATTAAGTCGTAGAACACGCCGTCGCGGAGGGCGGCTTCGGTAACGGTCATTTTGGTCAGCGAGAGTTCTTCAAAAGCGGCCATCATCACGGCCAATCCGCCTGCAAAAACTTCGATGCGTTCAGGTTTGAGGTTTTCAAATTTGGCTTTTTTAACCGAACCGGCTTCGATAATCCTATCGGCAAGATAACGCATGCCTTGGGCGGTAATGTCGGCTTCTTGCGGCAATTCGGCTGCCAAAACGTCGCGTATGGATTTTGCCGAACCGGACGTGCCGATGGCGAAATCCCAGCCGGTACGCTTCATCATTTTGCTGATGCGCTGAATTTCGATACGCGCGGCGGAAACGGCGGCTTGGAAATCTTTGGCGGTCACTTTGTTTTGGAAGAAGCGCATGCTGTACGTTACGCAGCCTAAAGGCAGGCTTTCTGTGGTCAGCGGTTGCAAATCCGAGCCGATGACAAATTCGGTCGAGCCGCCGCCAATGTCGATAACCAGCATTTTGTCGCCTTTGGGCGGCAGGGTATGCACTACGCCGGTGTAAATCAGACGCGCTTCTTCACGGCCGGCGATGACTTCGATGGGGAAACCCAGCGCCGCTTCGGCACGGGGTAGGAATTGGGCAATGTTTTTGGCGACGCGGAAAGTATTGGTTGCCACCACGCGCACGTTTTCAGGTTGGAATCCGCGCAGGCGTTCGCCGAATTTTGCCAAACATTCCAAGGCTTGTTCTTGAGAGGCTTCGCTCAGGTTTTTTTGTTCGTCCAAGCCGGCGGCAAAGCGAACCATTTGTTTGAACGAGTCGATGACTTTCAGCTGGCCGTTGTTGTTTTCACAAATTTGCAGGCGGAAACTGTTGGAACCCAAGTCGACGGAGGCTAAAACGTTGGCGGGAGTGGTGGTCATAAAAAATACCGGTTGATTAGAAAAACCTAAATGTTACTTGAGGCGGTATCACTTGACAATAAAAGGAATACAGCTCTTTGATTCTGCTCATAGATGTATTTTATAATGCTGATTTTAAGCCAATATATCAAAGGCCGTCTGAACTTTTCAGACGGCCTAAAAAGAGAAAACACATGAAATCGGAAAACCAAGATTCCTTATTTTTATCGCGCCGCCGTCTATTGCAAGTCGGAGGAGCCATGCTTTTGACACCTGCGACCGCATGGGCGGGGGCGCAACGTGAAGAAACGCTGGCCGATGATGTGGCTTCCGTGATGCGCAGTTCGATCAATAGTGCCAGCCCTGCGCGGCTGGTGTTTGCCGATTCAAGGGAAGGGGAGCGTTGGTTGGCGGCGATGTCTTCCCGATTGGCACGCTTTATTCCCGATGAGGGCGAGCGCCGCCGTTTGTTGATTAATATCCAATATGAAAGCAGTCGCGCCGGACTCAACACCCAAGTGATTTTGGGTTTGATTGAAGTGGAAAGTGCGTTTCGCCAATATGCCATCAGCGGCGTGGGTGCGCGCGGTTTGATGCAAGTGATGCCGTTTTGGAAAAATTATATCGGCAATCCGTCGCACAATCTTTTCGACATCCGCACCAATCTGCGCTACGGCTGCACCATTCTTCGCCATTACAATAATATCGAAAAAGGCAATATTGTCCGCGCGTTGGCAAGGTTTAACGGCAGCCTGGGCAGTAACAAATATCCAAATGCCGTGTTAGGCGCGTGGCGAAATAGATGGCAGTGGGGTTGATTCTGGATAAATGGGATAGGGTAGATGTTGCGTGATGTTGGTTTTCAGTTGAAACCGTTTTATACCGAGGAAGTAGGTTTGCGATAAACAGCTTGCGATTTGACCCCATGCAATTCCTTTGAATCCTGTATAATCAGAAAATCTGTTAATTCACACTTTCAGACGGCCTTTCGTAAACTTAAGGCCGTCTGAAACATTATTTATGGCAAGAGATAACCGCATTCAAATGTTTCCGCACGAGTGGCGTGCCAGTACCACACTTTCCGGCGTTTACGCACTGCGTATGTTGGGGATGTTTTTGGTGTTGCCTGTTTTGGCGATGTATGCCGCTTCGTTGCCCGGCGCAGAAAACAATAAAGCGCTGGTCGGCATGGCAATGGGTATTTACGGGCTGACACAGGCTTTGCTGCAGCTGCCTTTGGGCATGGCTTCTGATAAGTTCGGCCGTAAAAAAGTGATTTATGCCGGCTTGATTGTGTTTGCGGCGGGTAGTTTTTTGGCCGCAGTTGCCGACAGTCTGCAGATGTTGGTTGCCGCGCGTGCCATTCAAGGCGCGGGTGCCGTCAGTGCGGCGGTAACGGCTTTGCTGGCGGATTTGACCCGTAATGAAGTGCGGACGCGTGCGATGGCGATGATCGGCCTGAGTATCGGCTTGACCTTCTCCGTCAGCCTGGTGCTTGCGCCGATGATTGCCAGCTTTATCGGCGTATCCGGTCTGTTTGCGCTGACCGGTATTTTGACTGTAATCAGTATCGGCGTAGTTGCCTGGATGACGCCTGATCCTGAAGTGTCAAAAATGCACGAAGACACGCAGGCGCAGCCTTCGCGTATGGGCGAGGTATTGAAAAACCGCCAACTGCTCAATCTCGACTTCGGTATTTTTGCCTTGCATGCGGCGCAAATGGCTTTATTTACCGCGTTGCCGTTTGCCATGACGCAGTTGGGTTTGGAAAAAATCCATCACTGGCAAGTCTATCTGCCGTCAACCATTACCGGCCTGATTATTATGGTGCCGCTGATTATCGTCGGCGAAACGCGCAACAAACTCAAACAAGTGTTTATCCTTGGTATCGTCTGCATTGCCGCGGCGCAAATCGGTTTGCTGTTTGGAATGCACTCGGTATGGTTTATTACCGCTTATCTGATTGTTTACTTTATTGGTTTCAATGTATTGGAAGCCAGCCTGCCGTCTATGGTATCGAAAATCGCTCCGTCCGATTTGAAAGGCACGGCGATGGGCGTGTATAACACCATGCAGTCGGTCGGCTTGTTTGTCGGCGGCGCAACCGGTGGTTTATTGTTCCAAAAATACGGTTTTGTAGGCGTATTTGCCTTTTGTAGCGTATTGATGTTGCTGTGGCTGGTATTGGCAGTCATTTCGCCGGCACCAAAACCTGTCAAAAACCTCAGCTATCCGCTTAACGCCGAATGGCAACAAAATCTGGATTTGCTCTACCAAAAATTGACCGAAATTGAAGGCGTTGAAAGCATCAGCTTTAGCGCAGACAAGCAAACCATTTATATCAAGGCCTTGCAAAAAGGATTCGACCAAGAGGCCGCCGAAAAAATCATCACAGGAGTGTAAAATGTCATTGAATAAAGTTATCCTCATCGGCCGCCTCGGCCGCGACCCGGAAGTCCGCTATATGCCCAACGGCGAGGCCGTCTGTAACTTCAGCGTTGCCACCAGCGAAACGTGGAACGATCGCAACGGTCAACGCGTAGAACGTACCGAATGGCACAACATCACCATGTACCGCAAACTTGCCGAAATCGCCGGTCAATACCTGCGTAAGGGCAGCCAAGTGTACCTGGAAGGCCGTATCCAAAGCCGCAAATACCAAGGCAAAGATGGCATCGAGCGCACCGCTTACGACATTATCGCCAACGAAATGAAAATGCTCGGCGGCCGCAACGACAACAGCGGCGGCGCACCATACGATGACGGCTACAACCAAGGCGGTCATTCAAGCCAAAGCAGTTACCAACAAGCGCCACAGCAGCAATACCAATCAGCCCCGGCGCAAGAACCCCCAGCCGCCCCAGCCCGTCGTCCTGCCCCGGCACAACCGACCGCTCCGGTTGATGATATCGACGACGATATTCCCTTCTGAATTCTATATACTTGAATTTTGTAAAAAATAAATCATTAAAACCCAGAGAAACCTTATATAGCAAGGTTTCTCTTTTTTTACATTAATTTTGACACAATATCTTTAATTTGATAGTATTTATATATGAAATTTTTGTAAATTAAATAGATATGTATAGACTAGAAACAGTCCTTTTTTCAAATGGAGAACGTTTTCCTCTATTGGTTAATGAGAAAACTGGTATTCCTGATTTTTATTCTACCTTATGGGTAACTGTAGAACTACGTAATCAATCCGCAGTAAACACAATTAGAAATAAACTGGGAACTATACAATGGATAATGAATTGGGAAAAACGGAATAATCTTGTTATTAGTAATCTAATTCATAACAAAGTACTCTTAACAGAAAGCCAATTAGAATCCCTTATTCGACATATGAGAATAAATGTAAAAAAGCAAAAGAATGTAATCAATACAAAAAAAAGTGTGTTAATGAAAGGCGGGAGTCAATTTATTGATATTTATTCTTCAGTATCTCTTAGTCATCAATATAATAGACTAACAACGCTTTCAGAATACATATTATTTCTATCTAAAGTAATTAATGTATCTAACGAATATATCGAAAAATTGACGAAACTAATTAAGTTAATTAAAGAGTCAAGACCTAAAAATCATAAACCATTATCCATAGAAAGTGAGCTACCTGATGGAGTGTTAGATGAGTTTATGTCTATTGCGAACTTTTCTAATCCTAATAATCCATTTCAAGATATTGGAATCAGAAAAAGAAACCATTTAATGTTTATCTTATTAAAGGAATTAGGGATTAGAAGAGGAGAACTATTATCAATTCAAATCCCTTTTATTGATATAGGAACAGTTAAATCCTCAATCACAATTAGACGAACGCATGATGATAAATTTGACACAAGAAAGAAACAAGCTGTAAGTAAAACGAAAGAGAGACGTCTTCCTATTTCGCAGAAAATAGCTCAACTTATTGATGATTACATTATGAATTATCGTTCTAAAATTCCACAGGCAAATACACATCCATATTTATTTGTTACTCATCGAAAAGGAAAAACTCAAGGATGTCCAATTAGTACAAGTTCTTTTGATAATGTTATTGTACCAGCAATGAAAAAAGTAGATCCTAAGTTCTCTATCATTCACCCACATATTTTCCGTCATGAATGGAACTTAGATTTTTCACGAAAGGTGGATGAAAATAATCAAAATGTAAATCATGATTCTTCTCATAAAGATTTTATTTCTCCCGAAAAAGAAGCAAAGATGAGACAACATCTTATGGGACATACATCAGAAAAATCCGGGAATGTTTATAATCAACGTTATATTAGAGAAAAAGCAAACAAAATATTATTAGATCTTCAAATTGAGTTCCAAAAAAAAGTTGATAATTATGAGTCAGAATAAACGTTTTAGACAGTCAAGAGATGGGTATGCATTTGATGAAAATGAAAACTTTTGGCGTATAGGCAAAGACAAAACAATTAACTTTTCTCAACCCATATTAAATATAAATAAAAAAACATTAGACGGGTTTAGAAAAACATTAGCAATATATGCCGAAA
The DNA here is from genome assembly GCF_041433145.1 of Neisseria sp. 27098_8_158. Classification (NCBI taxonomy): domain Bacteria; kingdom Pseudomonadati; phylum Pseudomonadota; class Betaproteobacteria; order Neisseriales; family Neisseriaceae; genus Neisseria; species Neisseria sp. 27098_8_158. The sequence continues at coordinate 766,667 of NZ_JAPWAZ010000001.1, read as the reverse complement.
AATACTCAAGTTATCACGTATCTCACATGTATCAACAGTTTCAACGATTAGTAATTTCAACTAATTTAGAAATAATTAATGTGTCAATAATCTTGGATTGGAAAAATAAACTAGGAAAAGAGCATGAATGGTATTTAGGAGCATTAAAGGGTTTTTTACTGTCATGGCATGAGTATGGCTATTATGGAGTTGATAAATCTGTTGTGTCGTTGCTAGAAAGCTTTACGTTGACTGGAAATGATAAAGGTAAATCGGTCATAATGAGATGCCCTTATACAGGAGCATTTACCGAAAATGAAATTTTGGCTTTAATGGCTGAACTAGCTAGACTTTGGAGAGAAGATCTTATTTCATTTGAAACATACGCATATATTCACTTACTTCAAGCTACAGCTAGAAGACCCATTCAAATACGCCATTTAAAATTTGAAGACCTAAGAAAGGAAATCTCTCAAGGAACATGGAATTATTTTCTACATATCCCTAGTGCAAAAAAAGAGGAGGATTATTTAGAGAAACGCTTAAAAAACTTGCTATCACAGAGGACTTATATTTAATTCTCCTAAACTTTATAGAATATCAATATAAGAAATTGCTTAGTCTGGTTGATGAAACCTTTATTTCTGGTTATAAAATGAAATTACCAGTGTTTATTGATTGGAGTTGTTTGAAGAAGAATATCAAAAATAGGAATTTTGATCTTTCATTATTAAACAAAGATATTTTTCATTATTCAGCTTCTTCATTGGAGCAAAATACATTACGAAAATTCTGTATACATCAAAAAGCTGTTTCAGAGCGAACAGGTGAAATCATTCATGTTAATGCAAGACGTTTTCGTCATACAAGGGGAACGAATCTAGGAAGAAAAGGAGTTGGAGCAACGATTATAGCAGAACTCCTAGATCACACAGATACACAGAACGTCAAAGTCTATACTGAAAATACAGCTGATACAGTGCAATACATTGATCGTGTTATAGGTGCTGAAATGGGAAAACTCGCTCAAGCCTTTACAGGTAAAATTATTTCTAACTTAAATGAAAGTGAGAGAGGGTACGATCCAACATCTTTAATAACCAATAACGGAATAGATACGATAGGTGCTTGTGGAACAAATGATTTTTGTATAACTGGCTATGAAACTTGTTATTTATGTCCTAAGTTTAGACCACTCATTGATGGCCCTCATCAACAAATCTTAAATAAGTTGTATGAAGAAAAGGAAGAACGTTTAAAACAAACTAAAAGTATAGATTATGCATCATCCAAAGATCGTATTATTTTAGCTGTTGAATATGTTGTTCAAGCTTGCAATGATATGAAAAGAACTATGGGAAGCCACTGATTATGAACAATCTAATTTTCACTCCAAAAGATAATAATCCTAAATCTAATTTAGAGCAATTTATTAATTTCAGTAAAAATCAGCTTACTATCTTTGGAAATGATTGCTGGGAAAACAACCAATGGAAAACAACATTCAGCATTTATCCAGTTCAGGTTCGTTTTTCCACAGAAAGAATTAAATCTACAGCTTATAAATATGAGCCATTAGCTGCACCATTCATTGAATTTGCCAAAGCCTATATTCGTTATACTTATTCTCTAAATCCCATTCGTAATTTAGCCAGACATATTGAATCTTTACGTATAGTTGAAATGGCTCTCTATAATATTAAAGGAAAGGCTGACATACTTCAGCTTGATTATTTAGTTATTCATGAAGTAGAAAATATCGTATCAAAAAAATATAAAAAAGGTACGGAATCAGTCAATAAATTAGGTTATCAAATTCAAAAATTATTTGATTTTTGTAGAGAAAATCGAATTACTCCTCAACTACCTTTATGGGAAAATCCATATAAACGTCCTAGAGATTTGACTATATTGCTAGATGAAAAAGGAAAAGAATACCGTTCAAGTAAAATGCCAACTGATGAAGAAATGATGCTGGTTGCTAAACTCTTTCATGATGCTCCCAATTTAGACAAAGAAACTGAATATTATACAGCTGTTATGGCTCTACTTATGGTCGCTCCATCTCGTTGTTCTGAGTTGATGTCTTTATCTGTCAATTGCTTAGAATGGGAGGATGATAGCTTGGGAAATAAGCAATTAGGTATTCGATGGATACCAGCAAAAAATGGTAAAGAGGGATTAAAGTGGGTTCCTAGCTGTATGCAAGATATTGTTGTTGAAGCGGTTAAGCGTTTAACAAATATAAGCTCCTTGGCAAGAGAAGCAGCTAAATTTGCAGAAGAAAATCCTAATATATTGATGTTATTTGATAAAGATCTTGCAACAGCCCATTCTTTATACAAAAAGCATTTGACTAAAAGTCAAATTGCTGAAGTGTTAGATATTGATTCCAAAAATAGCTGTAATACTAAATGGTTTAAAAATTTAATAAGTGAAAACTATGGAATTATAACTTATGAGATACTAGGGAAATTTTTGTATAAGAAATACACATCAAAATTTAATAATTGGCCTTATGTTGATAAACATAAAAGCGTGAAGGTTTCTGAGGCTTTGTTATTATTCAGAGAAAATGAATTTCATGATGATTTTTCCCCTAAACGTTTTTCTTTTGTGTTACCAACAGTGAACCAAATTAATGATAGATTTTGCTATTCAGAAACTCGTCCTAAAACATCATTATGGGAAAAACATTGTATAGGTACATCTAAAGGAGAATTTATAAGATTGCCATCACACAATGCAAGACATTGGTTAAGCACAAAAGCTGAACGAGGTGGAATGGATGAGTTAACTTTAGCTAACTGGGCAGGAAGAGCTAGAGTTGCAGATAACAAAGCTTATGATCACAGAACAGAAGAAGAAAAAAGCGAGTTGGCTCGAGATTTACTCATTTCGGAGGATATTTCAATATTAGATAAAATTCATTTAAATCTTCCTGTTACCTATGAAGACTTAGGAAAAGACAGAATCGGAATAGCAACCGTAACAGAAATAGGCATTTGCGAACACGATTATGCGATGTCTCCATGTTCTCGTCACGGTGATTGTGAAACATGTAAAGAGCTTGTTTGTATTAAGGGTTTAGAGTCTTCTTTAGGAATTTTAAAACAGCGCGAGATTCAACTAACAGAGCAATTAAGTAAAGCGAAAGAACACCATAGAATAGGTGTTTTTGGAGCAGATCGTTGGATAAGTAACCTAGGATGGAGATTAACACATATAAAAACTAAAATTAAGTTCTTAGAAAATAGTGAAATCCCAAATGGATCATTATTAAGAATTCCTGATGAGTACGACCCTTCTCCAGTTAAATTAGCTTTACAGGAAAAGGGAATGGATATAGATCTTCAAAAGCCTGAAACAGCTAGATTAGACGATGATTTATATAGACTAATGGAGTTATAGTATGCCAAAAATTCTTGTTACAGAAGAAAATTTAGAAGATATCATCATGATGATTAAGACTTGGGAAGATAAACTAACATGGGATTTACTTTGTTCTAAAGTTTCAGAATTATTGAATATTAAAAGCATTGAAAGACAATCGCTAGCTAATTACCCAGATATACAGGAAGCATTTAGCAAACAAAAACAAAAGCTTAAAGAAAAGGCAAAAGCTAATCCAGAACCGAATGTAACAATGGATTATCTGCAAAAGCAAGTTAAGAATTTAAAAGCTCAAGTACAACGTTTGGAAGAAATTAATGAGCGATATAAACAGCAATTTATTGTATGGCAATATAATGCATATATGCATGGTATGACAGAAGATAAGCTAAATAAGCCACTTATTGCAGTTAATAGACAGCATCGGTAATCAAATGGTCTTTTTGCAAAAAATTATCCTTTTCTTCTTGGAATTCTATCCTCCAATGTTACTGACGTCAATTTAGTTAATTTCGGGGCTAACCATTCTAATGGGTCGTCCATTAAGGAATAAACCACGGGCACGAACACTAGGCTCAACAAAGTTGAGGCGATTAAACCGCAGAGAATGTTGTTACTGTCGGCGCTCTAAATGCCGCACCTGCACCGCAGGTAAACACAGCGCCATTCTTGCTACCATCGCAATAGTGGTCATTAAAATCGAGCAGACGCGTTCCAAGCCTGATTGAATTAAGGCTTGATAGCGTGTCAGTCCTTGTTAGCGTTGTTCAACCACGAAGAATTCCACTAGTAAAACGGAGTTTTTAGTTACAATGCTCATTAACATCAAAATTCCGATGACAGAGTGCGTTTAAAGTGGCTATAGTGTGAATATAAACTCGACTATTGGTTTTTATATTTCCCTTCATAAAATACAGGTGGAATAGCTATTTCATTAAAAAATTCCAAAGCCTCGGAGTTTCCAAGTGCAACTTTTGAGGACCGGCTAGCATTTCCTTTAAGGATTTGTTTTGCCTTATTGGTGGCATCATCTAATCCAACATAGGGGGCTGAGCTGTGAGTTAAGTTTTCATCAATAACAACAAAATTATCCTTAATTCTGTGTTTGACCAACTGATTCATAAATAATTGTTGAGAACTGAGCGTAATATCAATAATGTTAGGAGCGGCTTTTCTAATATCTCCTTCCCCCCAGTCGGTCCAGCCACCTTTTTTATTGGTCTTTGGATTGATGGTTTTCTTAGATGATAATGTACCAATAGACAAGATTCTGACTTGATTTATAGGGTGTTTAAAAAAGATTTCAGCTTCGTGTAATCCAACCAAACTTGGGCTATTGGCAAACAATCCACCATCAATATATTCATTTTCTCCAATACGATGGCGTTTAAAATAAGTTGGTGCTGCCGAAGTTGCTAATGCCACATCAACAATCTTCTGTCTCCAATCTTGCTTAAATTTATCGTGATGAGCTGTTTTAAATGTAACAGGGAAGCCCGTTGTATAATCCACAGCAGGAATAACTACCGGATGTTTTAAATCACCAATTAAAGCATCATCAAACCAGTCGACTAAAATATTTTTTAAAATGGCTGAATTATATTTTGCCTTAAATATGCCAATCCAAGATTGTTTCTTAAAAATTTCTTGACCTTTATTATCAAATATTTTGGCAATTTCTTCAGCAGGAATTTCATAAGCCAATGCCAGTGCAATAATGCCACCAATCGAGGTGCCTGTAATTAAATTAAAATAATTAGCAATGCAATCGCTTGAATTTTGAGATTTTAAATGGTTTTCCAATTCTTTTAAAACTTCGGCTGTATATAAACCACGATAACCACCGCCAGATAATGACAGTATTTTAAAATCAGATTGATTTTGCATGTTTTTCTCCACAATAAGGACAGTTTTCATCTGCCATAATTACCATATCATTAATTTTTTCATCTTGATATTCAGAGTTGTAACGAGTTTGGTAATTATTTTTGACCATATCAGTTTCTAGCCATTCTAATATCATATTAATACCTAATGAACTTGCCATCATTCCACCAGATACAGCATAGGGTGTAAATGCTGAACAAGCACCAAATCGTTGTTCTTTGTTTAAATCTCTAATTGGTAAAGTATTTTCAGACAGACCATTACCAGATGTTCCTAAGCATTGAATACAACCGCCTTGATGATTTTGTAATTTAGCATCACGCCAAAAGCCTTGTACACATTCGCCATTACCAAAAATCCATAAATGTAATAAATTGGGGCGAAATTTTAATGGAATTTGTTGCACCAATTCATTGAGATATTCTTGCACTTCGATACTGCCTGTAGCATCGATAATTAAATCTACTGGATTATCCACAAAATATTGAAAGCTATAATTACCAATATTATCAAACTTGGTATTTAATTGTTTTAGTTGATTAAAAGCTTGCTTTTGTGCATATCCTTTAAATGCTTTAGATTTACTTTCACCAATATATTCCATACCTAATAAATGTCGCCCAACATTATCAACACTAAAAATGTCATTATCAATGATAGTAAATTCATCATCAATACCAGCACCGATTTTGATTAAGGAATCTGCAATATATCCACCAACAGCCCCTAATCCAACTTGAAAAACCTTTTTACCCAATAAACCATTTTGTGATTTTGATGGCAAATTTCTTAAAATACTAGCTTTAAAATCAATTAAGTTCACCGTATAAAAAACTACCTTTTGAGTCAAATATTGCTTATCAAGAAAATTTTTTAATACTTTATGTTGGTAATCATTCCATTCAAATGACAAGCCCATTAACTTATTTTCCCAATTTATCAAAATATTAATTGGTTCTTTCTTGTGTTTTTTATTGATATGATTTAGGTGTTCTTCTAATTTTTTGTAAGCGCAACTATCCCATTTTTGTATAAAATCTAAAAATGACTGAACAGTAACTTTACCATTTTTAAACAACTCTGAAAAATTTGGATTGTTTGAGTCATTGGTTTGCAAAACAAAAATATCATTTTTATTTTTTACGTCTAAAAAATTATATTTCTCTTCATTTTTAATAATGTACCAAGAATGCTTTTTATCATTGGTCAAATTACTCAATACAATAATCACTCCCAAGAAATCTTCTGAGTATTCTTGAATATATTGGCTTTTATCCAGCAATTTAGCAAAAAAAATTATCAAATATTGCTCAATTGTTAAAATAAATTTACTAAGTTCATTTCTTTGTATGGTTTGACTGTTTTCCATAAAATAGCAAATATAATACAACTGATTATCTAAATAAGAGATTTGTCTTTTTTGTAAATGCGGGATAGGTTGGGTAATATGTGGAAAAGCTTCTTGCAAGAGCAATAGTTGCTTTTCTGTTATATAGATTTTAGGGAACTCTAACAATGTTGAATTAGGAAAAATCAAAAAATATTCAATTTTTGTATCTCCTACAAGAATTTCTTTTTTATAACAAATGCTTTCATGATTTAATTGGCTATGTTTTAAATCATGAAATGAAATTGGCTCATATTGGTGATAAGATAATTTTTCAATGATTTTATTGCGGTGACTCATCGTTTTTTTAACATTAATTTTAAAAATACATTATTAATACGAATGCTTAACCAATCGTTGCAATGGGCTTCACTACTACAAATCCAAAATAAGTGAATATTTTTATCATAGTAGCTATTTGGGGGCAGTTTATCCCAACTTTCCAAATCGGTTTGGGATGGTTTTGGATGGATTTCTGGGTGTGTATGCCATTCACCTAAATAATGCCATTGATAATTGGATTGTTTATTTAATTTTTTCAATAAATTAAAATTATAACCAGCTGATTTTTGTGTACGAATACATAAAAAACGACTGAGTTTATCAAATGGTGTAGGCGTAGTAATCGCTTTAACCCAAAAAGCATTTTCCCACACCAATCCAACAATCAGACCTAGAGATTCAGGCTGCCTACCTTGCAGCTTTTGCCGATAAGCAGTTAATTGAGAGATAATGTGGTTGTCTATACGCACAACAAAATCACCATCAACTGCTTGCCATTCTGTATAACCCATCAGCCTTGTCTTAATGGGACTTGTTGAGTGATGTTTGATTGCGCTAATGGTGGTGTATCAAAAATGGATTGTGGAGAAGTTTCAATCAAATTTTCATCTTGTGGTATTCTATCACCCCATTCATTTGTGATGAAATTTAAGACTTTGGTTTTATCCGAATTATTTAAACTTGCCATAAAACTTTGATAGAGTGCATCAGCATATTGGCTGGCTTTAACTCTTTCATACTCTTCCATACGGTTAAAATCTTCACTTTCGTGTTCTTCAATGTTTTCATAAACATTGTCATTCAAAGCATTTGGCAATTTTTCTAAAACTGATAATAGTGCTAAGTCATCACGATATTGGTAATATTTATAATGCTTGCAGGCGATAATCATCAATAAAATAGAGCTTGGCTGAAAAGATTTATCTGCAAATTGCCAATCACGCCACGCCTTTAAATAACGGCAAATTGCTCGCAATTGCTGACCGTTATTTTCCAAAGACTTTAATTTATCGGCAAACCATTTACGAATCAGTTCGCAGTCGCTTTCTTGCCAAGTACCATCTCGCCTTGCCATATGAATCATTCGAATATTTTTATCCATTAAAGATTCTTCAGCAAATGATCTGATATTAAAATCTTCAAATGCCCACTCAGAATAATTTAAACTTTCATCAATAGCAGTCGTAGTGCCCAACGACACTTGTAATTCATTACGTTCTTCTAAACTGTCAAACATATCATCAGGAACAGCATAAAGAGGAATGTCCATATGGGCATTACTTCTGATTTTAATGCGAATACATGATGATGGTGCAGAAGTATCTAACTGCCATTTGTGTTGATAACATAAATCTTCCATCATCAATTCTACTTGCTCAAAGTAATTTTGGGCTTGTTCACTTGCACCAGCATCAGGATTAAAGCCTTCAAATGCACGAACAGGCAAATATACCCCATAATCAAAATCCATTTCTTGATCCTGTTTGGCCGGCAAATTGCAAGTGCCATACGCCCACGATCCTTGAATGCGAAATTTTGGGGCAATATTAGCAATTCCTTGTTGCTCCAAAAATTCCTTGATTTTGGTCTTTAAGTGGCTTTTAACATCTTTTTTAACCTGATTAAAAAAGTTTAAGTCCTGTTCTGTTGGGGTAATCTTTTTCTTAAAACCAATCTTTTGGTCTACAAAGACACGATGAAGGTTGTTTGTATAATCGCTCATATTTCACCTCTAAATAAAATAACGTACTGTATATGGGGTTATCAGTAATAAATTTCAAGTCAATTTGACACTTGATTTATATTTTTGTAAAAAACACTGTTTTCCTAAGAGGTGTTTCCTTATCATTATTGAGTATTTAATAATGTTACTGTCGAATTATGTGAAGGCCAATGATCGTTTGTATTTCAAACTCAATAATTTCCTTGAAAAATAAGTAGATAGAATGGAACTTACCAAAAACAGCGAACTGATTAAACATTATCGCCTTGTGGAAGGTTTCCGCATCATGATTTCCAACTGAGAAGCGTTAAGTTTTTTTGTGTATAGGCGTGGCGATATGCCTACTATTCAGTGTAACACTCATGATTTTACTCCTAAAACAGGGCGTAACCGCAAGGCGTATTTATGCGGTGATTACTTATCTTTTAACCTTATCCATCAGACTAGACAATGCACCAAGATTAGTGGAAGCCTCTGTCGAAGCTGAAGGATATTGAGGAAAAAAAGGGGGAAATGTAAGGACGGCATAATCAACGCAATGACTTTATGAACAAATATTATCTGTTTAATATCTCATAGTAAGTCCATTGTGTAAAAATAAAATCTGAAATCTAGCCTTTTTATACTTTATTTTTACGTACTTATACCCAAACCTGAGAAATTTAGGGGATTTTCCATGACCACCTTCTTCCGGCAAACCGCCCAAGCCATGATTGCCAAACACATCGACCGTTTCCCACTATTGAAATTAGATCAGGTGATTGATTGGCAACCGATCGAACAATACCTAAATCGTCAAAGAACCCGTTACCTTCGAGACCACCGCGGCCACCCCGCCTATCCCCTGTTGTCCATGTTCAAAGCCATCCTGCTCGGACAATGGTACAGCCTCTCCGATCCGGAACTCGAACACAGCCTCATCACCCGCATTGATTTCAACCTGTTTTGCCGTTTTGACGAACTGAGCATCCCCGATTACAGCACCTTATGCCGCTACCGCAACTGGCTGGCGCAAGACAACACCCTGTCCGAACTGTTGGAACTGATTAACCGACAATTGACCGAAAAAGGCTTAAAAGTAGAGAAAGCATCCGCCGCCGTCGTTGACGCCACCATTATTCAGACCGCCGGCAGCAAACAACGCCAGGCCATAGAAGTCGATGAAGAAGGACAAGTCAGCGGCCAAACCACACCGAGTAAGGACAAAGATGCCCGTTGGACAAAGAAAAACGGCCTCTACAAACTCGGCTACAAACAACATACCCGTACCGATGAGGAAGGCTATATCGAGAAACTGCACATTACCCCCGCCAATGCCCATGAGTGCAAACACCTGTCGCCTTTGTTGGAAGGACTGCCCAAAGGTACGACCGTCTATGCCGACAAAGGCTATGACAGTGAGGAAAACCGGCAACATCTGGAAGAGTATCGGCTACAGGACGGCATTATGCGCAAAGCCCACCGCAAACATCCGCTGTCGGAAGCGCAAACCAAACGCAACCGATATTTGTCGAAGACCCGTTATGTAGTCGAACAAAGCTTCGGTACGTTACACCGTAAATTCCGCTATGCCCGGGCAGCCTATTTTGGTCTGCTCAAAGTGAGTGCGCAAAGCCATCTGAAGGCGATGTGTTTGAACCTGTTGAAAGCGGCCAACAGGCTAAGTGTGCCTGTTGCTGCCTAAAAGGTGGCCCGGATGCCTGATTATCAGGTATCTGGGGAGAATTAAGGGGGTATTTGGGTAAAATTAGGAGTGATTTGTGGCGAAAACAGCTGAAAACCTGTGTTTGGGGTTTTGGTTGTTGAGGGAAGGCTTTTTTGCAAAGGTCTCAGGCCGTCTGAAAAGCCGTTTCCCATGACGGCGCGCACAATCTCCGCTATCAGGGAAAACAGCGGCACCAGCGCGACAAACGCCGTGACCATGCCGATAGCAAAGAGTTTTTCCGACAGCTTTTCCAAAGGCTTCGCCCGCCGCACCGACACGGCAGGTCGTGCGGTGCGGGCTTGGCGGTTTTTCGTTTTGCGTTTGTTCACGGGCTGTCTCCGCTTTTGAGGATGTTGTCTATGGCCTGTTGCGGGTAGCTCATGGTTTTCCTTTAAACGGTTTTACGCGTCAATGTTCTGCGCGATCAGGGCGTTGTTTTCGATGAAGGCGTGGCGGGGTTCGACTTCGTCGCCCATCAAAACCGCCGGTTTCCTATCCGCGCCCGATTGTTCTAATCAGTTCGTTCAAACTGTCAAGCTGCTGCTTTTGCCAAGTGATCAGTTTTTCTTTTTCCATCAATATGGCCTGCAAATAGCCGTTTTGCTGCTTCAACTTTTCGATTTCGATCACATACCGCTCCTGCGATGCGTAATAGTTGGCGGAGTTGGTGCTGTTTTCCATATTCAGAAACACCAGATTTTTCTCAACCGTGAGCAGATCCACCACGTCCATGCCCAACACATCGGCGATTTTTTCCAGCTTGTCCATCTGCAAACCCACCTCCCCGCGCTCGATTTTCTCATAGCCGTTGACCGACATCTGCAACTGCTCGGCCATGTTTTCCTGCGAGAAGTTTTTCAACTCGCGAATCTTACGTACTTTTTCATGAACTTTCATCCAGCCTCCTTATTGGTTGGTATTGCCGATACTACGGGTTGGTGTTATCGGCATGGGTGGAAGTTTATCATACAGAGTTCCTGCACTATACGAAAAATTTTGTTAAAAGGTTTAATTTCAAATGGGAAAAATAAAATTGATCAGCGTTGCGGCAGCTTCTGTTTTTGCACTGAATGCGTGCGACATCGGCGGAGGTAAAGTTGCCTGTTCGAATGAAAATGGTATTCAGGTTCTGCGCAGTTTGGTTGGGGAAGAAATTGAAAAATCTTTAAAAAATCAAGGGTTGTTTGATTTGGCCAATATCAGAGCATCAATTGCCGCTTTGCCGATGAGTTTTGAGGAAATCCGCACCTCCAAAGAAGACCCAAACAGTACGAAAGTTTTTTGTCAGGCTACATTCCGCATCACACCATCAGTAGAAACTGTGAAAGATGCCGAAACGGTGTTGAAAATCCGTGGCAATGCAGACAGTTTGGAGAATTTCTTGGATTCGTACGCGTTTAAAAAATCTAAGCAGTCGGCTAACGGTTTTGAAGGCACGTTGTTGTACAACTTGCAGCCCAGCGATGATAAGAAAGTGATTTTTGCCGAAATTGAGGCAAATCAGGACAATGTAATTCAAGCACCAACCCAACTGCTTGCTTTGGCCATGTCTAAAAAACAGGCGCAGGAGGAAGAAGCCGAAGCCCAAAGACTACAACAGGAAGAAGAACAGGCTGCAAGAGAGGCTCAAGAGGCGGAATGGCAAAGGCAGGCAGAGTTGGCTGCGGCACAGGAAAAGGAAGCCGAAGCACGTGTTGCGCAGGCCAAGTCATTGGCGAAGCTGTCTGATGACAAACTGAATTTGGTTTGGAATGGTTTGGATAAGGAAGTAAGGCAGGAAATTTTACCGTTGCAAAGAGCGTGGCTTAAAGAACGCGAAAACAAATGTAAGGCCGAGTCGCTGAGTGAGGCTGATAAAAATGAACAGACTGTCCGTTTTCATCAGTGTTATGCGCGGATGACGGGTGAGCGTACTCAATTTTTATCAAACTGATTAAGGGGTATCATATGAAGAAATTATTGCTTTATTGTCTGGTATTGACGCTGACGGCTTGCGAATCTGTGCAACCTTACGTTAATGCTTATTTGGATGATTTGAATCAAAAGCTGCAACAGGGTACGGCAACCCAGCAAACCGTATCCCTGCTTAATTCTCCTTATTTTATTCAGGAAAAAACACAGGCCGATGTAAACCGACTGTTGGATAAAGCCCGGCCGGAAAAAGTGAGTTATTCGGATTGGAGGGGTATCAAACCCGTATTGAGCCGGCTTATCGGTTCTCTTGCCTGTAATGCGAGTTATCAGGATTTGAAGCAAGAAACCCATATTGATTTCAAATGGGTTGCTGATAACGATTATTATGGAGAGCAGGCAACCGTTCCAATTTTGGCTCTGGTTTTTTCTCGAAAAATCAATTCTGAGGAATATATTCAACAGGATTGTTACCATGTTGCTCAGATCCAAGTTGGAAATTATTCAGGATATGTAACTGATGCAACTGTTTATTTTGAAAGTGATAAAGGAAATGTTTTGAGTCATACTGTTAGATTAAGGTTGATTCCTGAAACGGAGCGTTGGATGTATATTGGATACTAATAAGGAGTTTGAAATGAAGAAATTTATTTTATCGGTTGTATTGGGTTGTATGAGTTTAAATGCAGGTGCCTTTGTTAAAAATAACAAAGTGGCAACGGAATTTTGCAGTAATCAAGCAATTGCGTTGATTAACTCTGATCCTAATATCGGGACATATATTGATTCCCAAAAGAATATTACGGTTTGGCTTGGAAAAATTGGGAAGAGTCAGCTAATGTATAAAGGTAAAATTTATGAAATAGGTGGGGAAGTTGTAAGTGGTGGCCATATTGATTGCGGATATAGCATGAAAGTGCAGAGAGGAAAGCGTAAAACCACAGGCTCTATGAATGTAGATTTTTGGAAAGAAGGTGGAAAAATAAAATTTGAGATTTATGAAAGCACAGATGATGTAACTCGTGGAAATGGATAGATATTTTGATACTAGGGGAATTAAATGAATATCAAACAAAACTATGACTGGCTGCGCGACTTTCACGGCTGCGACGGCGGCGACATCGGTTCTCCTGAGAAACCGTCTGTATGGGTATGCGGCATCGAATGGGGCGGCGGGCACACCGTTGAAAACCTGCGGCAGATTGCGGCAGAGCCGTACACAGGCGACACGGAGTTCGGTTATGGAGACTGGCAGGAATGCGTTGCCTATCCTTACAACATCAGCGTCTGCAAACTGTTGTGCGCCTTAAACGGCGGGCAGGTCGAGAATTACCGCAGCTTTGCCGAAGAAGTGCAGCCGTTTGTACACAAAGCGGATTCGGGCTATTTCAAAATGAACCTGTATCCGATTGCGTTTAAAAACACTGATGCCAGCCTTTGGCAGCAGGAGTTTTCCGAGATTACGGGTTTTGCCGACAAGCAGGAATACGTCAATTTCTGCAACAAATACCGCTTTGCCCAAATGAACCAATGGGCGGAACAATACCGCCCGCGCCTGATTATCGGATTCGGCACATCTTACGATAAGGAGTTTAACGTTGCGTTTTCAGACGGCCTTTCAGGTTTTCGTCAGGAAGAAATCGTCGGAAAAAAATTAAAATGGAAGCGCAATCAAAACGACACATTGCTGGCAGTATTGCCGTTCCCAAGCGGTTCTCACGGTTTGAACAGTAACGAATCTTTGCAGAAATTCGGTGAAAGACTGGCGGAGTTGCTGTTCCGTTAATTGAGCAAATTGATGAGTTATTTTTCGGAAAGTTGGATGACAACGAAGAACAATTTAAGCATTTTCTTGTTAGATTAAACAAAGAATAAGAATATTCTTTATGGAGTTGTCAATTTTGATAGCTCCATACTACATTTGAAACTCAAAAATAGAGCATAGCTATAGAACAGAAATTTATTCAAGAGAATTATTTACACCAAAGTATAGAAGCCCTCTGTTTTATTTTCAAAAAGTAAAACAGAGAACATAAATGGTTGGCTCTTGAAAGCAATGTGTAAAAATTTTACGTTAATATTGTAAAATATAATGATATAATTACTATGTTATCGGGGTTATTTTTACGTATTTTTAAGAAAATCATCAATATTTGATTGCAACAAATTGAAATAATTAGAGTTTTATTTTTTCATTCTTTCCTTATATAGAAACAACCATTCTAATTGTTGAGCAACACAAAGGCCGTCTGAAAAATATACTTTCAGACGGCCTTTAAAATGATTTCAAAGAAAATCCTACATTTGCACCGAACCGCTGACGGTCAGGCTGATTTCTTCTGAGCCTGGGGAGGCTGGTATGCCATCTTCTATTCCTGCAGCTACCTCTGCGACAGGGGCTGCCCGCAGCATTTTGGCGTGTGCAAAGTCGCCGCCGACTTGGCGGTTGCCGATATGGCCTAGGTTGAGTTTGACGATTTTGTAGCTGGAGAAGCCGAGCGTTTGGGCGAGGTTTTGGGCGCGGTCTTTGAAGCGCAGGATGACGGCTTTGCTCAGTTGGTCGACGGTTTCTTCACGTTTTTCTTTGGATACGGAAAACGAGGAGCTTTCCAAAACGGCAATATTGATGCTATCGGCAATCAGGCGGTTGAGTGCTTCAAAGTCTTTGCTTTCTACTTTGAAGTAGGCGTGTTCTTCCCAGCCGGTTTGGGTGCGTTTGCCGTTGGTGTATTGATAGCGAGGGGATCCGTTGCGCTCCATCAACTCGGCTTTAAATTTGCTGTTTTGGGAGATTTTGTTGAACTGGTTGAATTTTTTCATGAAGGCTTGGTTGACGGCTTGACGGTCTTTGCCTTCTGCGTTGACGCTGAAATGCGCGGTCATGGTATCCCGTGGCACTTCCATATTCGCGGATTCGGAAAATTCAACGATGTTGTAGTTGAGGCTTTCTGCTGCAACGGGCAGGGAGGCGGCTAGCAGTAGGGTGGTAAGGGTTGGGCGGAGCATTTTGTTTTCCTTGTAATGCGGATTTCAAAAAAGTAATTTAGCATGAAAGATGGAAATGTTGGCTTTGGCAAGCGTAAGGATTTGTCTGGGTTGAGGCCGTCTGAAAAGAAGTTACTTTGTATCCATCAAGCCGACTTCATGGGGATTGAGGCGGGCTTTTTCTTCTTGGCCTAAGCCGACCAATTTCCGCAAGCGGGTCATGTAGGCATTGACGTCAAGGCCCCGTCCGTAGCGTTGTGCTTCCCAGATGGTTTCTGCTAAGGCTTCCATCATATCGTGTTCGGCTTTGACCCAGTCGCCGTTGTAACGGGCGCAAAGTTGTTGGTGGATGGCACGGATGCCCGGGGGCTGGTCGATGGCGCTTTGCTCTTGTAGGGAAAGGTGTAGCGACATGTGCAGGAATGGGTTGCTTTCACCGTCTTCGGGCAGCCATTCTTTATCTAAATATTGTTCGATGTCTTCGAGATAGTGTCCGTATTCGGGATGGGCTTCGATGATGCGCAAAGCTTTTTGTTGCAGGCCGTCTAATTGGATCGGCGCGAGCCTGTGTTGCCAGACGTGGGCAAAGAATCGGCGGACATCGTGGGTGTTTACGTCATACATGATGGGTGTGATTTGATTTTGGGATATGTGATTATATAGCGATTGCGATAAAAAAGGTCGTCTGAAAAATATGTTTTCAGACGACCTTTGTTTTGCAGGGTTTAGCGGCGGTCGATGATTCGGTAATACACTTCGCCGTCTTGGACATAGCCCAATTCGACACGGGCAATTTCGGCAATGGCCTCTTGTCCGTGTGCTAAGTCTTCAACTTCCGCATTGAGGAAATTGTTGCGTAAAGTGAGCGTTTGGTTTTTTTCCTCCTGACGGACGAGCTGCTCCTGCAATTCTTCCGTATGTCCGACGCTGCCTTTACCAAACCAAAGGCTGTACTGACAGCACAAAAGTGCGAAGGTTAAAACAAAAGTTACCCACTTCATACAATCAATATCCTATATTCTGCTTATTTGCCCAGTTGGTAAAATGCGGCTTTGCCAGGGTAGTAAGCGGATTCGGCCAATTCTTCTTCAATGCGCAACAATTGGTTGTATTTCGCCATGCGGTCGGAGCGGGACAGGGAGCCGGTTTTGATTTGCATACAGTTGGTGGCAACTGCCAAGTCGGCAATGGTGCTGTCTTCGGTTTCGCCGGAACGGTGGCTCATTACGCTGGCGTAGCGGTTGCGTTTTGCCAAGTCGACGGCTTGCAGGGTTTCGCTCAATGTACCGATTTGGTTGACTTTGACCAGCAATGCGTTTGCCACGCCTTTTTCAATGCCTTCGGCCAAGATTTTTGGATTGGTTACGAACAAGTCGTCGCCGACCAATTGAACTTTTTTGCCCAATTTTTCGGTCAGCAGTTTCCAGCCTTCCCAGTCGTTTTCGTCCATGCCGTCTTCGATGGAAATGATTGGGAATTCGTTAACCAGGCCTTCCAAGTATTCGGCAAATTCTGCGCTGGTGTAAGAGCGGCCTTCGGCTTCCAAGTGGTATTTGCCGTCTTTGTAGAATTCGCTGGATGCGCAGTCCAGAGCGAACAATACGTCTTCACCTGCTTTGTAGCCGGCGGCTTCTGTGGCTTCCACCATCAGTTGCAGGGCTTCTTTGTGGCTGTTCAGGTTGGGTGCGAAACCACCTTCGTCGCCAACGGTAGTTGGGAAGCCTTTGCCGTCACACAGTTTTTTCAGTGCGTGGAAGATTTCGGCGCCGCAACGCAGAGCTTCGCGGAAAGATTTTGCTCCGACAGGCATGATCATGAATTCTTGGATGTTCAGGCTGTTGTTGGCATGTTCGCCGCCGTTGATAACGTTCATCATCGGAACCGGCAGAGCCATTGGGCCAGCGCCGCCCAAGTAACGATACAGCGGCAGGCCTGCATCTTCAGCGGCCGCGCGTGCTACGGCCATAGAAACGGCCAAAGTAGCATTGGCACCCAAGTTGCCTTTGTTTTCCGTACCGTCCAATTCGATCATGATTTGGTCGATATAAGATTGTTCGTTGGCATCGATACCGATGAGGGCTTGCGCGATTTGGTTGTTGACGTGGTCAACGGCTTTCAATACGCCTTTGCCCAAGTAACGGGATTTGTCGCCGTCACGCAGTTCCAAAGCTTCTTTTTGACCGGTTGATGCGCCGCTTGGTACGGCTGCGCGTCCCATGACGCCGGATTCCAACAATACGTCACACTCTACGGTAGGGTTGCCGCGGGAGTCCAAAATTTCGCGTGCAAAAATATCAACGATTGCGCTCATGAATATCTCCAAATAGGATGGTAAAAGAAAAGTAGCTTTGTTACGTTTCAGACGGCCTTAAGAATGATTGCCAAAGTCTGATGAATGCAGCCATTATACCGTCTTTGCCGGGCATGGCATCGGCGTCGGTATGAAACCGACTGTAAGTTTGTTTCACGTCAATATCGCTCAAACAAACATAAGCCGTATAGTGTAACATTTTTTACCCTTTTTAGGGTGAAAAGCTGATTAAATAAGGCATAAGGCCGTCTGAAAACAAGATTAGCCTTCGCCCAAAATCATCGAGCCTACACCGTCATCGGTCAGCACTTCCAAGAGTAGGGCGTTGGGAACGCGGCCGTCTATGATATGCGTGGCTTTGACGCCGCTTTTGGCGGCTTCGACGGCAGAGGCAATTTTAGGCAGCATACCGCCGTACAGCGTACCGTCTTCAATCAGTTCGTCAATGCGGCTTGGCGTCAGGGTGGTCAATAATTTTCCTTCTTTATCCAGTACGCCGGGGATATTGGTCATCATCAGTAGTTTTTCGGCTTGAAGTTTTTCCGCCAGTTTGCCGGCAACCAAGTCGGCATTGATGTTGAACGCTTCGCCGTTTTGACCTACACCGATGGGTGCGATGACCGGAATGCAGCCGCGTTCGACCAAACCTTCCACCAAACGGGTATCGATATCGGCCACGGTACCGACTTGGCCGATGTCCACGCCTTTTTGTTCGGGCGTGTCGATCAGGAGTTTTTCCGCTTTGATGAAGTGGTTGTCGCGGCCGGTAATGCCGACGGCGCGACCGCCGAAGGTGGTAATCATGGAAACGATTTCTTTATTGACGTGTCCACCCAAAACCATTTCCACAATGTCCATGGTTTCGCTGTCGGTCACGCGCATGCCTTGAACAAATTTTCCTTTTTTGCCGACTTTTTCCAACATCTCATTGATTTGCGGGCCGCCGCCGTGAACGATGACGGGATGAAGACCGATCAGTTTGAGCAGGACGACATCGCGTGCGAAGCCCTCTTTTAAGGCCGACTCGGTCATGGCGTTGCCGCCGTATTTGATGACGATGATGGAGCCGGAAAAACGGCGGATATAAGGTAAAGATTCGGCAAGGACGTGAGCCTTGATGGCAGGGGAGACAGATTGTTGCTGGGTCATGGTTTCAACCTTGTTTCATGATTTCGGCCTTTATCTTAATCCCAAAGGCCGTCTGAAACAATATTTCCAAGCGCTTGAAATCCTGTTAAATCAGTTAAATGGTTGAAACCAGCCTCATGCAAACGGTAAAATGACGGTTTGCTTCGGCCTCTTCGCCGATTACTAAGGATACCCATGATGAAAATCAGCACCCAATTCGATGCCGGTTCGGTTGTTGTCAAAGACTTGAGCAACCCTGCCGATATCCGTCTCGTCCTGCGTCCCGACAATGCTTCGGAGTTTGCCCAATGGTTTTACTTCCGTTTGCAGGGTGCGGCCTATCAAAACTGCGTGATGCATTTTGAAAATGCGGCAGACGCTGCGTATCCTTTGGGCTGGGAGGACTATCAGGCTTGCGCCTCGTACGACCGCCAAAATTGGTTCCGCGTGCCGACCAGCTACGAAAACGGCGTGTTGACCATCAACCATACGCCTTTGTCCAACAGCGTTTACTACGCTTATTTCGAGCCTTATTCCAACGAGCAGCATTTGAACCTTTTGGGCGATGCTCAGGGCAGCGGTTTGTGCCGTATCGACGATTTGGGTAGTACCGTTCAAGGCCGAGACATCAATCTTCTGACCATCGGCAACCAAGTCGAAAGCGACATGAAAGTCTGGATTATCGCCCGTCAGCATCCGGGTGAAACCATGGCGGAATGGTTTGTCGAAGGTTTGCTGGGCCGCCTGCTTGATCCGCAAGATCCGACCGCGCGCATGCTGCTTGACCGTGCGACTTTCTACATTGTGCCGAATATGAATCCGGACGGTTCGGTTTTGGGTAATCTGCGCACCAATGCCGCCGGTGCCAACCTCAACCGCGAATGGGAAAACCCGACTTTGGAGCGAAGCCCCGAAGTCTTTACCGTCCGCGAAAAAATGATGGAAACCGGCGTGGATTTGTTCTTGGATATTCACGGCGATGAAGGTCTGCCGTTTGTCTTTGTGGCCGGTACCGAAGGCGTGCCGAACTACAACGAGCGCATCGAAGCCTTGGAAGACCAATTCAAACTCGCGTTGCTCAATGCCAGCCCAGATTTCCAAGACGATTACGGCTATGACAAAGATGCGCCGGGTCAGTCAAACATGACTTTGGCGACCAACTGGGTCGGCAATCATTTCAACTGCCTTGCCTATACTTTGGAAATGCCGTTTAAAGACAATGCCAATCTGCCGGACGATGATTTCGGCTGGAACGGCCAACGCTCGCTGCGCTTGGGCGAGGCAATGTTATCTGCTATTTTGAATGTGGTTGACGATTTGCGTTAAACCATCCGACACCGCATACAGGCCGTCTGAAAGTTCAGGCTTTCAGACGGCCTTTGAGATAAGGAACACACATTATGATGATACATCCCCAGTTTGATCCGGTGCTGATCAGCATCGGCCCGCTTGCCATCCGTTGGTATGCCTTGAGCTATATTATCGGCTTTATCCTGTTTACGATTTTGGGCCGCCGCCGTATCGCGCAGGGCAATTCTGTGTTTACCAAAGAAACACTCGACGATTTCCTGACTTGGGGTATCTTGGGCGTGATCTTGGGCGGCCGTATCGGCTACGTTTTGTTTTATAAATTTTCCGACTATCTGGCCAACCCGTTGGATATTTTCAAAGTTTGGGAAGGCGGTATGTCGTTTCACGGCGGCTTCTTGGGCGTGGTCGTTGCCATGTGGCTGTTTGGCCGCAAGCATAACATCAGTATTTTAAAATTGATGGATACCGTTGCACCGCTCGTACCGCTGGGCTTGGCTTCCGGCCGTATCGGCAACTTTATCAACGGCGAACTTTGGGGACGCGTGACCGAACTCAATGCTTTCTGGGCAATGGGTTTCCCGCAAGCGCGTTACGAAGATGCGGAAGCTGCAGCGCACAATCCTTTGTGGGCCGAATGGCTGCAACAATACGGTATGCTGCCGCGCCACCCGTCTCAGCTTTACCAGTTTGCCCTTGAAGGCATTTGCCTGTTTGTCATCGTTTGGATTTTCTCGAAAAAACCGCGTCCGGCCGGTCAAACGGCGGCATTGTTCTTGGGCGGTTACGGTTTGTTCCGCTTTATTGCCGAATTTGCCCGCCAGCCTGACGACTATCTCGGACTGTTGACCTTGGGTTTGTCTATGGGTCAATGGTTGAGCGTGCCGATGATTGTATTGGGTGCGATTGGTTTTGTTTGGTTTGGCCGTAAAAACAGCGTTGCCAAAGCATAAATAAAACAATAAATAAAGGCCGTCTGAAAAGGTTTTCAGACGGCCTTTTTATCGCTTCAAGCAAACAGATTTCGGGTTTAACCGAAAAAGCCCATTTTAACTTGAATGAGTTTTTCCAACTCCGGCAGGACGCGGCGGCGTGAGACGAAGAAGATAATGTGGTCGCCGTCTTGGAGGATGGTTTCGGTGTGGTGTCCCATGATGACCTCGCCGGTTGCGCCGCGGACGATGGCGGCGATGTAGCAGTCGCTTGGCCATTTGATGCCGCTGATGCGGCGACCGACGATGGCGGAAGTGTTTTTGTCGCCGTGTACCACCACTTCAATAGCTTCGGCTGTACCGCGGCGCAAAGGATGGACGGCAACGACGTCGCCACGGCGGATGTGGGCGAGGATGGAGCCGATGGTAATCAGGTGGGGGGAAACGACGATATCGATTTTGTTGCCTTCGAGCAAATCGACGTAGCTTGAGCGGTTGACGATGGTGATTACGCGTTTGGCACCAAGGTTTTTCGCCAGCAGGCTGGACATGATGTTGTTTTCGTCGTCGTTGGTCAGCGCGCAGAAGACGTCGATTTCGTCGATGTATTCTTCGTCCAGCAGGGTTTCATCGGTGGCGGAACCTTGCAGGACGAGGGTGTTGTCCAGATTCTCGGCCAGCCATTCGGCGCGGTGGGGTTTGTATTCGATGATTTTGATGTCGTATTTGGATTCGAGCTGTTTGGCGAGGCGGTAGCCGATGTTACCGCCGCCGGCAATCATGATGCGGCGGGTACGCGCTTCTTTCGGACGCAATTCGCGCATGATGGCTTCAACGCTGTTGATGTCGGCAGCAAATAGGACTTCATCGCCTTCGATGATGACGGTTTGCGGCGTTGGGACGATCAGGCGGTTGTTGCGGTAGATGGCGCAGATTTGGCAGTCCGCACCTTCGAGCAGGTGTTGGTTGATATCGGCAATTTCACGCCCGATCAGCAAACCGCCTTTGCGTGCTTGAACAATTACCATGCGGACTTGGTCGTTGGCAAAGCTGAGTACTTGCAATGCGCTGGTGTAGCTGAGCAGTCCGACAAGTTGTTCGGTAACCAGTTGTTCGGGGCTGATGGTTTCCGTAATGCCGAAGATATTGAGGCTGCCTTCTTCGGGTTTGTCGCTGCCGGCAACCGGATATTCGAGGTATTCACTTGAGCGTACGCGTGCGATGCGACTGGGGATATTGAACAGGTCGGCGGCGATTTTGGAGGCAACGATGTTGGTTTCGTCACTGCGGGTCAGGGCAAGCAGGAGGTCGGAGTCAGCCGCACCTGCCTGTTCGAGGGTAAAGGGCGATGCGCCGTTGCCGACGATGGTTTGGACATCGAGGCGACTGCTGATACGGTTGAGCGCTTTTTCGTCGATGTCGATGATGGTAACGTCGTTGCTGGGAACAGAGGCGAGGTTTTGGGCGACGGTCGAGCCGACTTGGCCGCTGCCGAGAATAAGTATTTTCACGGTAATCGAGTGTGTTCGGTAAAAATGAAATTGTAACAAAAGGCCGTCTGAAATTGGAGTTTCAGACGGCCTGAATTTTCTTTCTTAATCAGCTAAAGAGTTACCAGTAGCCCAAGGCTTTCCACCATAAGATGCCGACAGTGCTGAAAATCAGGATTTCGACCACGCTCATGATGAAGCCGGCTTTCCACCATTCGGTCATGGTTACATAGTTGGAGCCGTAAATGACAGGTGCAGAACCGGTGGCGTAGTGGGTCAGCGACATCATGATGCCGGTAACGGCTGCCATAATCAGGGCAAACAGCATCGGTGGTGCGCCCAAGGCCAAGCCTGCGCCGTAGAATGCGCCGAACATGGCGGTAACGTGTGCCGTACCGCTGGCGAAAACGTAGTGGGCGTAGAGGTAGGCCAGCATCAACATGGCACAACCGGCTTCCCAACCCAAACCCATGTGGGCGATACCGCTTTGCATGGAGTCGGACAACCAACTGATGAGGCCCAGTTTGTTGAGGAAGTTTGCCATCATAACCAAGGCCGCAAACCAAACGATGGTATCCCACGCGCTTTTTTCTTTCAGCGCATCTTCCCAAGTCAGTACGCCGGTTAAAAGACACAGGCTCAAGCCGAGGAAGGTGGTGGCGGTAGCATCAACTTTCACACCGAACAGCATCTCGGGAATACCAGCCCACAACAGCAGCAGAACCAAGAAAATACCCAGCATGATTTTTTCTTCACGCTTCATCGGCCCCATGGCAGCCAAATGCTCTTTTGCCAATGCAGTGGCGTTAGGGGTTTGTTTGATTTCAGGCGGATACAGGAAGTACAGCACCAGCGGCATCAGTAGCATAGCAAGCAGGCCGGGTACGATCATTGCCAAGAACCAAGTACCCCAAGAGAGTTGGATTTGCGAATTGGTGGCTTTGGCAACCAATTCGACTACCAGCGGATTGGGTGCGGTGGCAGTGATAAAAATCAGACAGGTAATTACGTTGGAGTGGAAGTTGACCAGTGAAAGGTATTTACCGATTTTACCTTCCGTACCTTTTTCAGGGTCAGAGTCGAAGCTCAGGGCAATGGATTTCATAATCGGATGTACGATGGCACCGCCGCGCGCGGTGTTGCTCGGCGTTACTGGACCGATGACCAAGTCCGCCAAAGCCAAGCTGTAACCTACGCCCAGCGTGCGTTTGCCGAAAAGGGAGATCAGCAGGTAGCCGATACGCATCCCTAAGCCGGTTTTCAACAAACCGCGCGAGATGATGATGGCGATACCGATCATCCAGATGAGCGAGTTGTTGAGGCTGCTCAGAGCGTCTTTGGTTGCGTCGGCGGCTTTTTCGTTGGTCACACCGGTCAGTGCAACCAAGGTAATGCCCAAAATCGCCATTGCGCCGATAGGCATGGCTTTGCCGATGATGCCGGCGATGATGCCGACAAATAATGCCAAAAGATGCCATGCGTCAGGTGATACGCCTTGAGGAACGGGGATAACGAACCAGATAAGCAGCGTCAGCACAAGTGCGACCGCAGCAGGAATTGGCTTGAAGCCCATGTTGAATCTCCTAATTTGAGGATTGAAGTATTGGGAAATCGGTTTTCAGACGGCCTGAGTGTTGCTGAAGCCTGTCTGAACGTATTTTGGTAGGTTCGGAAGGTATTTTTCTTATTAGGTTTCTCTTCAATTTTGGGAAGAAGAGAAAGGGAGTCGGGTATCGTTTTTCAGACGGCCTTTACAGAACAGGCCGTCTGAAACCCTGTATCGGATTAATCCTGCTCCGCCGACAGGCCGTATTCTTCGGGGAAGGTACGCAGCGAGCTTTGCAACACGGTAACCGCGCCGTCAATCAAACCGCAACGGCCGCTTCGTGGCAGCAGTTGGCACAGGCTTTGTAAGGCGCGCAGGTCGTCGGGAGTGCCGATGCCGGTGTCCACGCGGTTGAGCAGGCGGGAAAGCTGGAATGTGCCGCCTTTGCAAGGTGGGCATTGACCGCATGAGTTGGAAGCGAAAAATTCCACATATTCGGCCACTTTACGCACCACGCTGGTGCCTTCGGAAATCACAATCATCGCGCCGGTACCGAGGCTGGATTTGCGTTCGCGTACGGAAACGAAGTCCAAAGGCACATCCAAATCTTTGACGGTCAAAAGCGTATTTGACGGGCCGCCGGTAAATACGGCTTTAAACGTACGGCCTTCAAGCATACCGCCGCCGTGATCGTAAATCAGTGATTGCAGGGTCGTGCCCATTGGCAGTTCGTACAGCCCCGGATTCAATACGTCGCCGGAGAGTGAGTAGAGTTTTGTGCCTGCGGCATCGCCCAAACCCAAAGATTTGTACCATTCCGCGCCTTTGGCAAGGATTTGCGGAATATTGGCGAAGGTTTCGGTATTGTTGATAAGGGTCGGCTCACCGTTGACACCGCTTTCGGCAGGGAAAGGCGGCTTGCGGCGAGGGAAGGGGAAACCGCCTTCCAGCCATGAAATCACGGCAGTTTCTTCGCCGCCGATGTAGCGGCCTGAAGTTTCAACCAGCTGCAAATCCAAAGATTTACCCAAGTAGTTTTCAATGCGGATAAACAAATCGCTGTTTTTCCATTGCTCGATGGCCGGTGTGATGGAAGCGATGGATTCGGTTTGATGCGGGTTGATGTACAAAATCGCTTTGTTGGCGCGGCAGGCAACGGCGGCAATCAGGACGCCTTCGATGACTTGGTGCGGCGTATTTGCCAATAGTACGCGGTCTTTAAATGTACCCGGTTCGTCTTCGTTGGCATTGCAGACAACGTATTTGTCGCCATTTTTGCTTTGGGCGGCAACGGCGGCCTCCCATTTGCGCCAAGTCGGGAAACCTGCACCGCCCATACCGCAAAGATTGGCATCTTGCAGTTTGGAAACAATGCTTTGAGGATCGGCAAGCGCGGCCAGCAGGCCTTCGCCGCCGCCGACTTTGCGCCAAGCGGCTAAATCTGCGCCGACTTGGCGGGAAGGATGCAGTAAGTTTTGATTAGCTTGATTCATGATTGTTGCTCCTGCAAACCGGCGTGTTCGCGCAAATCGAATTTGCCGTAGTCGGGATATAAAACGGGGGCTTTGATGTCGCTGGTCAGACCGGCGCGGGTCATTTCGCGTTGCAGGTCGTGGACGTGTCCGACACCGCCGCGTACTTTTTTCAGCGGCAGGCCGCAATTTGCCGCGGCTTTACCGGCACGGCGGCCGAAGCTGATGATGTCCAAAAGCGCGTTGCCCATCAGGCGGTTGCGGCCGTGAATGCCGCCGGTTACTTCTCCGGCGCAATAGAGGCCTTCGACGCAGGTTGCGCCGTCGCCGTTGATTTCGATACCGCCGTTCTGATAGTGCAGTGTCGGATGAATCATGACCGGTTCAACAGCAGGGTCAATGCCGCATTTGTGGGCAACGTGGCCGAGTGTTACCAAACGGTTCAATACGTCAGGGTCGTTAGCAATCAGGCGCGGTGTGTCGAGGAATACGCCGACTTGTCCGTCGCGTACCACGCCGCGGCCTTCGCGGCATTCGCGCAGAATCGCAGCGGCAACAACGTCGCGCGGTTGCAATTCGTCAACGAAACGTTCGCCCAAACCGTTGACCAGTTTGGTGCCTGCGGAGCGCACGGCTTCGGAAATCAGCGCGCCTGCCAAGTGTGGAGGGTGGGCAACGCCGGTTGGGTGGTATTGGAAAGAATCGACATCGCGCAGTTTGGCGCCGATACGGTAAGCCATTACCAGGCCGTCTGCAGTCGCGCCATAGTGGTTAGAAGTAGCGAAACCTTGCAAGTGCAAACGTCCGCTGCCGCCGGTTGCCAAGATCACGGCTTTGGCGTGAACCAATACCAAAGAGCGTTTTTCCAAATCGTACAAAATCGCGCCGACGCAGCGGCCGTGTTCGTCTGATAATAATTCGATGGCTGGGTGGCGGTTGAGCTGGGTAATGTTTTCGTCGAGCTCGACTGCCTCGCGCAGTACGCGCATCATTTCGAGGCCGGTAAAGTCGCGGTAGCTCAAAATACGCGGTACGGTCGTACCGCCTGCGCGTTTGCGGCTCAACATGCCGTTGCTGTCCGCGCCTTTGGCAAGGTCGAAAGTCATGCCCAAACCGATCAGCCAGCGGATGGCGGACGGCGCGTCGGTAACCATTTGCGCCACCAATTCTTTTTTGCCTGCGTTGTGGCCGCCTTTGATGGTGTCGTCAAAGTGTTGTTGCAGGCTGTCTTCCGCGCCGACCGCTGCCTGAATGCCGCCTTCGGCCATCACGGTATTGCTGTCGCCGATACGCAGCTTGTTCGCCATAATGACGCGTGCGCCTGCTTCAGTCGCAGACAATGCCACAGCCGCGCCTGCACCACCTCCACCAATGACCAATACGTCAGTGTTCAAGTGTTCTGCGCCTGATAAATTATAGTCGTCAATCAGAGGCTGACTGATTAAGAGTTTGGCCAAATCAGGATGGCAGTAATCGCCTTGGTTTGGGCCGATAGGCAGTTTCACACGGGCATTTGCCTGATAGTCAGGGTGAAATTGGCTCAGTAATTCGTTCTTTTCAGGTAAATCACCACGAAGCTCCAATGAGGACGCACGCAGGTTGGCAAGGGCAGTTTCGTAGTCTATACCTTGGATTTTGTTAACCATTACACTGACTCCTCTTCAAATTCGACTTTCATTTTGCCGCTGTCGATTTCGCGCAGGCGGCGCATCAAATCCACAGGGCGCAACGTACGCGCCGCTTTCATACGGCGGGCGAACAGGCCCAAGTGGTTTGGACGGATGTGTTCGGGGCAGGAGAGGGTGCAGAGGTTGCACATCACACATTGGTCAAAGGTCAGCGCAGCCGCGCCGAAATCGCCGGAAACTACCTGCGCCACGCCGTTTTCCACTTGCAAACCTTTAGGACAGGCACGATTACAGCCGCCGCAATGACGGCAGTTTTGCGCTTCAGGAAAGGCTTTGGCGGTATCGTCCAACCAGTTCCAGCCATCACCAATCTCGCCGACGTCGTAATATTGGATATGCTCGGGAATAAAGTAATCCAAGAAGCTGACCTGCATGCCTTCTTCAACTTTGGTTTCGCATGCCAGTGCAGTGGTGACTTCGCGCTCGCCTTCTTTACGAATCATACAGCGGCAGGAACCGCATACGCCTTGACCCATACAGCCGACATTGGCAGTAATCGCATTGCCTGAACGGGCATAGGCTTGGATGATTGACGAGTCGGCGGAAGCTTTGACTTCATGGCCGTCTATGGTCAGGGTTAACAAATTTTCACTCATGGTTTGTTCCTGTGAAATTGGAAGTTGGGATAGTGGCTATTTGATTAATTGTATTTTTATTACATATATTGTACGTGAGGAAATATCCAAGTCATTTACTCAGAAATTCTTTTAAAATCAATATTTATCTTTATGAGTCGAAGTGTATCAGAATTTAGTAGTTTTGAAGATAGGAGCAATCTAAGGTTTCATAGAGGAAAGATTGTAAACAAAATATGCCTATTATTTAGACAAAATTATTATTTTCATTTGATTTTAAAGGTAAAATAAAATTACTTTTTTAGTATAAATTTTAAAAAACTCGTCTATCTACTAGTAAAAATCATTATTATATATCAGATAATTTTGCATAGATTGTTGTATATATTGAATAATATTTAGGTATATAAGCAAGTTAAAAGATTGTTATAAAATTTCAGAAAATCAAACAAGTTTGATATCAGTCAAGAAGATTGAGGGAGAAAATGACACGGATTTTACAATTGTGTATTGTATTGGAGAATAAGAAAGGCCGTCTGAAATTTAGGTAGTTTCCTTTTAAATACAGGATACTAAATTTTTTCTCAGATACTTAAGGCAAGCATTTTCAGATGGCCTTGGAATAAGATTATCATTTAAAAATAATGTAATTTTATTTCTATGTAAGTGAGTGGTCAGTGGATATAGATTATCAATAACCAAGTGATTTAATGCGATATTAAATTCTATTTAAATCAATAAGGTATGAAAATGATATTGTCTGGGTCATTCATTTGAAAGCACTATTACATTATTGAAGGCCGTCTGAAAGAATCGGTCTCTTAAGAAATAAACAAACCCTCCCTACCATGACTCCCGAAAAGGAACACAATCATGACCGTCATCAAGCAAGAAGACTTTATCCAAAGTATTTTCGACGCTTTCCAATTCATCAG
The DNA here is from genome assembly GCF_041433145.1 of Neisseria sp. 27098_8_158. Lineage (NCBI taxonomy): Bacteria > Pseudomonadati > Pseudomonadota > Betaproteobacteria > Neisseriales > Neisseriaceae > Neisseria > Neisseria sp. 27098_8_158. The sequence continues at coordinate 738,030 of NZ_JAPWAZ010000001.1, read as the reverse complement.
CTACTACCATCCTAAAGACTACATTCAGGCTTTATACAAGGCTTACCAAAAAGAAGAAAACCCTGCCGCCAAAGATGCGATGGCGCAGATTTTGGTCAATAGCCGTATGTGTGCTGAAGGCCATCGTCCGATTTGTCAGGATACTGGTATTGCGACCGTATTCTTGAAAGTGGGCATGGATGTACAGTGGGATGCCGAGATGAGCGTACAGGAAATGGTTAACGAAGGCGTACGCCGTGCATACACCTATCCTGACAACAAACTGCGCGCCTCTGTATTGGCCGACCCGGCTGGAAAACGTCAAAATACCAAAGACAATACCCCTGCCGTTGTACATATGGAAATCGTAAAAGGCGACAAAGTCGAAGTCACTTGCGCAGCCAAAGGCGGCGGTTCTGAAAACAAAACCAAAGTTGCCATGCTCAACCCTTCAGACAATATCGTTGATTGGGTATTGAAAACCGTTCCTCAAATGGGTGCCGGCTGGTGTCCTCCGGGCATCTTGGGTATCGGTATCGGCGGTACGCCTGAAAAAGCAGTGCTGATGGCCAAAGAAAGCCTGATGAGCCATATCGATATTCAGGAACTCAAAGAAAAAGCCGATTCAGGTGCAGAATTGTCTACAACCGAAGCCCTGCGTTTGGAACTCTACAAAAAAGTAAATGCCTTGGGTATCGGCGCACAAGGTTTGGGCGGTTTGAGCACCGTGCTGGATGTCAAAATCCTTGACTACCCAACCCACGCGGCTTCCAAACCGATTGCCATGATTCCAAACTGCGCGGCAACCCGCCACATCGAATTTGAATTGGATGGCTCAGGCCCGGCCAAACTGGAAGCCCCATCTTTGGAAGACTGGCCGGATCTGACTTACAGCCCTGACAACGGCAAACGTGTCGATGTCAACAATCTGACCAAAGAAGAAGTGGCTACATGGAAAACCGGTGACGTATTGTTGCTGAACGGTAAAATCCTGACCGGCCGCGATGCCGCGCACAAACGTTTGGTTGACATGCTCAACAAAGGCGAAGAATTGCCGGTAGATTTCACCAACAAACTGATTTACTACGTTGGCCCGGTTGATCCAGTCCGTGACGAAGTTGTTGGCCCGGCCGGTCCGACTACTTCCACCCGTATGGATAAATTTACCCGCCAAATGCTGGAACAAACCGGCCTCTTGGGTATGATCGGTAAATCCGAGCGCGGCGCAGCAACTTGCCAAGCCATTGCCGATAACAAAGCCGTTTACTTGATGGCTGTCGGCGGCGCGGCATATCTGGTTGCCAAAGCCATTAAAGCGTCTAAAGTCTTGGCGTTCCCAGAATTGGGCATGGAAGCGATTTACGAATTTGAAGTCAAAGACATGCCTGTTACCGTTGCGGTAGATAGTAACGGCGAATCGGTTCACGCCATTGCGCCAAAACAATGGCAGGCTAAAATCGGTATTATTCCGGTTGAAGCTTGATATTTGCCTGGATAATCAAAGGCCGTCTGAACGGTTTCAGACGGCCTTTTTTTGCTTACAAATAATTTAAATGTTTTCAAACGAGTAAATTTCCTTTTCTAAAAAGCACTTGTCAAAATCAGCGTTTGAAACTAAAATTCACAGCTTATCAAGTCGGAGTGTGGCGCAGTCTGGTAGCGCACTTGCATGGGGTGCAAGGGGTCGAAGGTTCGAATCCTTTCACTCCGACCAAAGAATTGGAAAGAGCCGTTTTAAAAACGGCTCTTTTTTCGTTTGGATGATTTATCTGAATAATGTGTCCAAATAGATTTTAAAACTTAATACCAATGCCGTCTGAAACAAAACCTGCTTTCTCAAAAGCAGGTTTTGTTGTTTATAAAGCAGGCTATTCGGCACTATCTTTCAGCGTATCTTTATAAGTATAAAGATAAGATGCGCCGACAAAGGATGCGCCACCGACGACATTGCCTAGGAATACGGGAATCATATTGAAGAAAAACTGCCCCCAAGTGATGTTTGCGCCTGCCAGAATACCCGCTGGGATAACGAACATATTGGCGACAAGGTGTTGGAAGCCGTTTAATACGAAAATCATGACGGGGAACCAAATGGCCAGCATTCGTCCGGTTGTGTTTTTAGCGGCAAAGTGCAGCCACGCGCCCATGCAGACCATCCAGTTACATGCGACCGCCGATACAAAAGCGCGGCCGAAATCCATATGGACTTTTGCTTCCGCCACAGCAATGGTTTTTTCTGCCACGCTGCCTTCAATCATACCGACATAGTATCCGAGGAAAAAAGCCATTGCCAGCGTGCCCACCAAATTGCCCATGCAAACGATAACCCAGTTGCGCAGCAGCATTTTGGAGGAAATCCGTCCGGCCAATCTGCCTAAAGACATGATCATCATGTTGCTGGTTACCAGCTCGCCGCCGCCAAGCAGGATACAAATCAAGGCGATTGGGAACACGGCGGCACCGAGTAAAGTTGCAACTCCGCCCCATTCATGTGGAATGCCACTGACTACTTTTAAATAGGCAAGATATCCGAAACCGATGTATCCGCCGGCCAAAATGCTCAAGATTACCAGTGTGGGGATGCTGGATTGTGCTTTGGCGCAGCTTTTGTCGAGAACAACCTGTAAAATTTCCTGTGGGTATAAATCGCGCGAAGCCATGATGTTCCTTAAAGTGGATTGAGGAGGAAACGCCATTTCAAAAGTGGCGCAAACTGTCGCGGTAAGGCAGTGTTATAGGGAGCCGGTATACGGTCTTTATCTTATCAATCAGTCTGAATTAAACCTAAAAAACAGATACTTCACCTTGCTTTAGCTCAAAAGAAATATTATTACATTTTGCTTCTGTATGAAAAAAGGCCGTCTGAACGTTGAGGTTTCAGACGGCCTTTTTTTGAATTTTTAAACTTACAAATGTGCCAGCTTTGCATTGCCTTCGCGAGGAATAGGGCGCGGATTGCCTTGTGAATCGATGGCGACGTAAGTGAACACGGCTTCGGTGACCAGTTGGCGGTCTTCCGTTACCATATCGTTCATCAAAGTCTTCACCCACACTTCGATTTTCAGTTGCAAAGAAGTATTGCCGACGCGGACGCAATGACCATAGCAGCATACAACGTTGCCGACCTTTACCGGTCTGATGAAATTCATTTCTTGAACGGCCACGGTTACAATGCGTCCCTGTGCGATTTCTGCCGCCAAAATACCGCCGCCCAAATCCATTTGCGACATAATCCAGCCGCCGAAGATATCCTGATTAGGATTGGTATCGCGCGGCATGGCTACCGTACGCAATAAAAGTTGTCCTTCGGGTGCCGCATGTGTTTGTTTGTTGTCAGCCATAAAAAATCCTGTCAAAAAAGTGCTATTTTACGCCATTTGTGGCGATAAACCTATGTAGGCCGTCTGAAAAATCAGAAGGCAAAGTGTTACAATCAACATATTCATCAGACAAAGGAGAAAGCTTATGCATCCGATTCAAGAACCACGAAATAGCGGCCTTTTGCGCGTATCCGACATTCACGAAATCTACTGGGAAGAATCAGGCAATCCTGATGGCCACCCCGTGATTTTCCTGCATGGCGGCCCCGGAGCAGGGGCGTCACCTGCCTGTCGCGGCTTTTTCAATCCAGAACATTTCCGCATCGTTATTATCGACCAACGCGGTTGCGGACGCTCCAAACCCTATGCCTGTATTGAAGACAACACCACATGGGATTTGGTTGCCGATATTGAAAAAGTACGTGAAATGCTCGGCATTCAAAAATGGCTGGTTTTCGGCGGCTCATGGGGCAGCACCTTGTCGCTGACTTATGCCGAAACCCATCCCGAGCGCGTCAGCGGCTTAGTTTTGCGCGGTATTTTCCTGTGCAGGCCGTCTGAAATGGCATGGTTGAACGAAGCAGGCGGCGTCAGCCAAATTTATCCGGCTCAATGGCAAAAATTCATTGCTCCCGTAGCCGAAAACAAACGCCAAGCCCTAATCCAAGCCTACCATGAAATGCTGTTCAGCGAAGATGAAGCCACGCGCCTCAAAGCGGCTAAATCATGGGCAGACTGGGAAAGCTACCTTATTCAGTTTGAACCTAAAGATGTAGATGAAGATCCGCAAGCCTCTCTTGCCATCGCAAGAATGGAAAACCATTACTTCGTGAACGAAGGCTGGTTACGGGGCGATAAAGCCATCTTGGCAAACATCGACAAAATCCGCCATATCCCAACCATCATAGTCCAAGGCCGCTACGACCTATGCACCCCAATGCAAAGCGCGTGGGAACTCTCGCAAGCCTTTCCTGAAGCAGAATTGAGAATCGTCCAAGCAGGTCACTCTTCTTTTGATCCTTCGCTTTCCGAGGCTTTAGTGAAAGCAGTGGAGGATATTAGAAGCAAGTTATAAAGGTTAATAAATGACAATGCCGTCTGAAAAAGTTTCAGACGGCATTTTTTCTATTTACATATTAAATTTAATATCATATTATCATTGCATCTGTATCAATTTGAATTTTTTAGAATTTCAATATGAAACCCTTAATTTACTACGCCCATTCCGCGCAAGATAAACTCGGTAATCTCTTACCTTACGAACACTGGCAAACCTTGCAAAGTCATTTGGTAAATGTGGGCGAAATGGCGGCGGAGTTTGCGCGAGTATTCGGGGCGCAGGAACAGGCCTGCCAGACGGGAAAGTTGCATGACTTAGGGAAATATTCGGAAGCCTTTAATCAACGATTGCATGGCGGCCCATCAGTCGATCATGCTACCGTTGTAGTCAAAATTGCAAAAATGCTTGCTTTAGAGTGGAGGTCAAAGTATAACCTGTTGTTATCTCACTTAGGCTAGATAACTTTATTAATGAATTAAAAGGCAAAAATAATGGAAACGAAACAAACCAATTCAACCATCAAATCTCGTGCTGCGGTAGCATTCGCTCCAAATCAACCCTTACAAATTGTAGAAATCGACGTAGAAATGCCGCGTAAAGGTGAGGTGTTAATCCGTAATACCCATACTGGCGTGTGCCATACTGATGCGTTTACGTTATCAGGAAGCGATCCAGAAGGCGTATTCCCTGTGGTGCTTGGGCATGAAGGTGCGGGTGTGGTCGTTGCTGTGGGCGAAGGTGTGTCAAGCGTAAAACCGGGTGATCATGTCATTCCTCTTTACACCGCTGAATGTGGCGAATGTGAGTTTTGCCGTTCAGGTAAAACTAACTTGTGCGTCTCAGTGCGTGATACACAAGGTAAAGGTTTAATGCCGGACGGCACAACGCGTTTTTCTTATCAAGGTCAGCCGATTTATCACTATATGGGCTGTTCGACTTTCAGTGAATACTCAGTTGTTGCCGAAGTTTCACTGGCAAAAATCAACCCGGAAGCCAACCATGAACATGTATGTTTGCTCGGCTGCGGCGTTACTACGGGTATTGGTGCGGTACATAACACGGCAAAAGTGCAAGAAGGCGACTCTGTGGCCGTGTTTGGCTTGGGGGCGATTGGTTTGGCTGTGGTGCAAGGTGCGCGTCAAGCCAAAGCCGGTCGTATTATTGCCATTGATACTAATCCTGCAAAATTCGAGTTGGCAAAACAGTTCGGTGCAACGGATTGTTTGAACCCGAACGATTACGATAAACCGATCAAAGATGTGTTGTTAGACATCAATAAATGGGGCATTGACCATACCTTTGAATGTATCGGCAACGTAAATGTAATGCGTCAAGCATTAGAAAGTGCACACCGAGGTTGGGGACAATCCATTATCATCGGCGTAGCGGGTGCAGGACAAGAAATTTCAACTCGTCCGTTCCAGTTGGTCACAGGTCGTGTTTGGAAAGGTACGGCATTTGGTGGCGTGAAAGGCCGCTCTGAACTGCCGAAAATGGTGGAAGATTCAATGAAAGGCGACATCGAGTTAGAACCGTTTGTAACCCACACAATGACGCTCGATCAAATTAATGAAGCCTTTGAGTTAATGCATGAAGGTAAATCGATCCGCGCTGTTATTCATTACTAAGGTACGCGATGAAACTGATTGAACAACATCAAATTTTTGGTGGTTCGCAACAAGTTTGGGCACACCATGCCCAAACGCTTCAGTGCGAAATGAAATTTGCCGTCTATTTGCCGGATAATCAGGAGAATCGACCGCTTGGTGTGATTTATTGGCTTTCCGGTTTGACTTGTACGGAACAAAATTTCATTACCAAATCAGGCTTTCAGCGTTATGCGGCAGAACATCAAGTAATTGTGGTTGCACCTGATACCAGCCCTCGCGGAGAGCAAGTACCGAACGATGCTGCTTACGATTTAGGGCAGGGTGCGGGTTTTTATCTTAATGCGACCGAGCAGCCTTGGGCGACGAATTATCAAATGTATGATTATATTTTGAATGAGTTGCCTAGTCTGATTGAGGAAAATTTTCCTACCAACGGCAAACGTTCGATTATGGGACATTCAATGGGCGGACATGGCGCATTGGTATTGGCATTGCGAAACCGAGAACGTTATCAAAGTGTTTCTGCCTTTTCGCCCATTTTGTCGCCAAGCCTTGTGCCTTGGGGGGAGAAAGCCTTTTCTGCCTATTTAGGAAAAGATCGCGAAAAATGGCAGCAATATGATGCCAACTCGCTCATCCAACAAGGCTATAAAGTGCAAGGTATGCGTATTGATCAGGGCTTGGAAGATGAGTTTTTGCCAACACAATTGCGTACCGAAGATTTTATCGAAACCTGTCGTGCGGCAAATCAACCAGCCGATGTGCGCTTCCACAAAGGCTACGATCATAGCTATTACTTCATCGCCAGTTTTATTGGTGAGCATATTGCCTATCATGCGGTGTTTTTGAAGTAAACCAAAGAAGTGATTCGTGAATCGACCAAACGTTGGTATGAATGTTAATTTTTTATGTTAACGAAAATAAAAAGGCATCAGATTGATGCCTTTTATTTTTATAAATAGTAATAAAAGTACTATTAAAATTATATATTTACTAGAATCAGCATAAGGAGGATTTTGCAAAATCTTCTTGCTCACTCTACTTAAATATCTCCCCATTCCAATCCGAATCGCTGTAAATATTTCCTCAATCGGTCGCTGTCATTGACTTTTGCCCTTTCTGTTCGGGAGACGTTGAACAATGCACGGCCGGCGGCGGCCATGTTGGGATGTTTGCGGCATTCGTCGATGACGTGTTGCAGTTGTAGTTTATCGAACAAATCCAATGTGTCCCAATTGACTTTATCAGGGTAGTCTTGTGTTTTTTCAGACGGCCTTTTATGTAAGAGGCCGTCTGAAAAGGGTTCTTCCGACCATAACCATTTGAGGCGTTCGATTTCGGCTTGAACTTGTTCTACCTGTATCCTGCCTTGCGGTGCGAGTGTGGCCAGGCGCATGATACTGGCTGCTAAATCGCGGAAGTTGCCGCGCCACGGTGCTTGGTTGGAGTGGGCGAAGTCGAGGTAGGTGGCCAGGGCTTCTTTGTTGAAGCGGGTGGTTCGGCCGAGTTCTTGCGAGGCTAGGGCGAGCTGGTGTTCGACGTTGGGCTCGATGTCTTCGCGACGGTTGGCGAGTGCAGGTAGTGGGTAATTCCAGATATTAATGCGGGCGAACAGGTCTTCGCGGAAGCGTCCGGCGCGGATTTCGTGGCGTAGGTCGCGATTGGTGCCGGCGATGAGTTGGAAGTCGCTTTTGACTTCGCTGTCGCTGCCGACGGGATAAAAGTGTTTCTCTTCAATGGCTTTGAGTAACATGGCTTGCTCGTCTAAGCCCAATTCTCCGATTTCATCTAAAAACAATACGCCGCCGTCGGCAGTTTTCAGATAACCTTCACGTTTTTCTGCGGCGCCGGTAAAGGCGCCTTTTTTGTGGCCGAACAGGGCAGATGCTGCGCCGTCGCCGCGAAGGGTGGCGCAGTTTACATCGACAAATGTGCCTTTAATCAGATGGCGTGCTTTTTTCAATTCAAAAATCCTGCGTGCCAGCATAGATTTGCCTGCACCTGTGGGGCCAGAAAGAAGAATGGGGGAAGGGGAGTTGAGTGCGACCTGTTCGATTTCGGCAATCATGCGGTTGAAGGCGGCGTTTTGGGTGGAAATACCGCTTTTCAGGTAGCGCACTGCGTCGTCGCGTACGGCGGCAAGGCGTTCGGCCAGTACGTCGTAACGAGCCAAGTCCAAATCAATGATTTCATAACTGCCGACATTGCCGTCCTCCATGCTGCGTCTTTGATTTTTGGGCGGAGCGGTTTGTAACAGAACGCCGGGGATTTGACGTGATTCCACCAATAAGAACAGGCAGATTTGGGCAACGTGTGTACCTGTGGTGATGTGGGTGAGATACGTTTCTTCTTCTGTATCAAATGGATAGCTTGCTGCCCAATCGTGCAGTTTGGTATAAACCTCGGAGAAATCCCACGGGTTTGCCAGCTCCATAGGTACGAGATTGACGACTGTGTGCGGCGATACTTGCTGAATATCGGCTTTTACATGATCCGCCAGTTCGCGGTATTTCTCCGCATAAAACAGCTCCATACGGTCGAGATGAAAATCTTGACGCTGGTTCATGGCGACGTTTGGCCGCCATTTCAACCAACGGCCCTGACCGAAACCGCTATCCAATACCGTACCGAGAAAGCTGACGGCGATTTGTTTTTTAGGGTTGGTATTCATGTTTCAGACGGCCTTTAAATTATTTTTTCTAAGACAAATTTGCCGTTTACTTAACCGCAGGCGTTTGTCCCAATCATCGAATCGCATCATATATCCTTTTATATTTTATTTTCTATATAACTATCTATAAATATATTTTTTAGTATTCTACGCTTCTTGCTAATAAAAGCCACTTTAAAATATATTTTCTTTATATTCAATAAATTAAAAATTATTTTTATAAAAATTTTATTCTTGGCACGCTGTTGGCTATGTTGTGAATGTAACGATACGGCAGATGCTTCGGGAAATACAGTTACCGGAGAAAAATTTTCCGTAAATTTAGCTGCTGTGTGGTTACAGGGCGAATGCCAACAAGACTACATTTGGATTAACAGGTTCGAATCCTGTCTCGTCTGATAGACGTTGAACGTCTTGTTTATTTAGTCGCCCACCCTTTTTCAATATGGCAGGCAAATGCCTAGGGAAACTACAACATGGATATCCTTGTGTCGCAGGTTCGAGTCCTGTCTCTGTTATCCAAAATAGCAGAGTAGCTCAGTTGGTAGAGTAAAGGCATGTTTCCCTTAAAAACTTGTTGCGTGCCATATTATTTTTACGGCAGCAGGCGGATGCCCGGAGAGGCAACATTAACCTTTCACGTTAAAACCGTTTCTTTTCATGTTTATCCACTACGCTGCCACTCATTCGAGGCCGTCTGAAATATTCAGGCGGGCTGATATAAAAACTGTTTTTGGTGCAAACGGCAAATGCCGGAGGAATTACAGCCTGCTAAGCTCGAGGTCGCGGGTTCGAGTCCCGTCTCTGCCGCCAACTATGGCAGAGTAGCTCAGTGGATAGAGCGCGTAAAAATTTCTTCACTCTTTGTTGCCCAATGTACCACCCCTTATGGGCGAATGCCATTAGGATTACATTCCTTGTTTGCTACAAACCCGAATGATCCTAGTAAATCTAGTCGCCCTACGGCAGTAGGCGGATGCCCGGAAGAGAATACATTAGCTTTCAGTTAAAAACGCTTCTCTTCATCTTTAGCCGCCACACTGCCACCCATTCAAGGCCGTCTGAAAAACAAAGCTAAAACAAGTTCAGACGGCCTCAAACCAACAATATGAAAGAAAATGAAAATGGCTAATACTACCTTGTTTCAATCGATTAAAAACCGTTTTACTAAAACCGATACCCATAATGAAGCCGGCGGCATCGCCTACACGTTGACACCTAAACAACAGCTTGCCCAGCTTGCCGCTACCGGTTGTCTGAACAATACCTACTATGCCGATGCCCAAAGTCAGCTTGACCAAGTATTGAAGTTGGCAGAAAGCCTGGATGCCGAGTTTATCGCCAAAACTGCCGTATATGCCCGTCAAAAAGGTTTTATGAAAGATATGCCTGCGCTGTTACTTGCCGTGTTGGCGCAAAAAGACGTGAACATGCTCGCCCGCGTATTCGACCAAGTGGCGGACAACGGTAAAATGTTGCGTAACTTCGCTCAAATCATCCGCAGCGGCGCAGTCGGTAGAAAATCTTTCGGCAACCGTCCGAAAAAGCTGATGCAGACTTGGCTTTTGACTGCCACCGAAAAACAACTGTTGAACGCCGCTGTCGGAAATTCGCCGTCGCTGGCAGACGTAGTCAAAATGGTGCACCCCAAACCGCGTGAAGCATGGCGTGCCGCATGGTTTGCCTGGCTGATCGGCAAACCGTACGACCGCGAAGCATTGCCGCCCATTACCCGCGCTTTTGAAGACTACAAACAAAGCCACCAAGGCGCATTGCCCAACGTTCCTTTCCAAATGCTCACTGCGTTGGAATTGAACAGCGGCGACTGGGCGCAAATCGCCCACAACGGCTCATGGCAGCAGGTTCGTCAAAACCTGAACACTTTCCTGCGCCACGAAGTGTTTGCTAAAAGCAAAAACATCAAAATGGTGGCAGAAAAACTGCGTGACGAAACCGCCATTGCCCGCGCCCGAGTCCTGCCTTACCAATTGCTGACCGCGTATCAGGCAACATCTAATCAAATGCCGTCTGAAATCCGTGAAGCCCTGCAAGATGCGATGGAAACCGCCGTACAAAACGTACCGGCCATCCAAGGCAAAGTCGTGGTTTGTCCGGACGTTTCCGGCTCTATGCACAGCTCGGTTACAGGCTATCGCGGCAGCGCGACCAGCAAAACCCGCTGCATCGACATTGCCGCGCTCGTGTCCGCCGCCATGTTGCGTACGAATCCGCAAGCTCGCGTGATACCGTTTGAACAAATCACGGTAAACGTGAAGCTCAATCCGCGCGACAGCATCATGACCAACGCCGAAAAACTCGCCAATATCGGCGGTGGCGGAACGGCATGCAGCGCACCGCTTGCCATGTTGAACCGTGAAAAAGCCGACGTGGATTTGGTCGTCATCGTGTCAGACAATGAAAGTTGGGCAGATGACAACCAAGGATGGGGCGCAACAACCAGCCTGCTGAAAGAGTGGGACATTCTGAAACGACGTTGTCCAGAAGCCAAACTCGTTTGTCTGGATATCCAGCCCTACACCAAGGCTCAAGCACGAAACCGTCACGATATCTTGAACATCGGCGGCTTCTCCGACCAAGTATTCTCGCTGATTGGTTCCTTTGCCGAACGAGGCATGGGTACAGATTTCTGGGTAGAAGAGATTGAGAAAACGCCGTTGGCAGCTGTGAACTGAAGCTGAGGCCGTCTGAAAAAAGGGTGAAAATATTTTTCAGACGGCCTATTTATTCAGGGTAAGCTGAGAAAAAGAATAAGGAAACAAAATGCAAAAATTTATCTTAATCCGTGGTCATCAAGGTTCGGGAAAATCGACGTTTGCCGAACAAAAAGCTGCCGAATTTAAAGCGCAGTATCCGGATGCGGAAGTTGTCCGTATTGAAAATGATTTGTTCATTACCAATGAATACGGTGAATATCGTTGGTCGGGTGAAGCGGTGGATAAGGCGCAGAAGCGCGGTAATGCCTTGATGACTGAAACCTTGAGACTTGGACGCCAAAATCCAAATCGAAATATTCTGATCATTAATTCCAATACCAACCAAAAAGCTTCGCGTTGTCGTCATTTATTGGATCAGGCGGAGAAAAGCGGTTTTGAAACAGAGGTCTACCGACTGCACAATTTCTATCCCAACCTACACGGTGTGAAAGAGCATGATGTGTTGGCGGCTTATATCAAGTTGAACCAAAACCGCGTGGCAAACGAAATCCACGTCGATGCCGTGCAGCCCGCCAGCGCGGAGCAGTTGGAAAAAATCGAACAGATGCAGGCTATCGAGCATAAGCCGCTGCTGTTTGATGAGGCGCAGCAAACCTTTGTGACCGATCATTATCTGCAACACGGCAGCCGTAACTTTACTGCCAAAGCATCCAAGCGTTATCCTGAATTGCGCGTGTTGAAATACGCACGCAGCGTGTTCTATAACAACCGCTTTGATGATGCTTTGCTGGAAATGCGCGGTTTGATTATCGACGCGAATAATCGAATCATCGTGCGCCCGTTTAAAAAAGTGTTCAATTATTCGGAACGTATTGCCAAAGGCAGCCGTTATCCAATCCGCTTCGGCGACGAGCAATTGGTGAATGCGGTGGTAAAAGTAAACGGCTTCCTTGGTTGCTGCACTTTCGTCTCGCTTTCAGACGACCATCCGTCCCACGGCGCGGCGTTTGACGGCAAAGTGCTGTATTCGACCACCGGCTCGCTTGATAGCGCGTTTGCCGACATGACCGCTGCACACTGCGCGCAATACGAAACCTTGTTCCGTGCATATCCGAACCATACTTTTTTGTTTGAAATCACAGACGCGAAAGACGTACACATCATCCGCGAAGAATTGGGCGAAACCTTAATCGGCTGCATCGATGTAGCGACAGGCCGTCAGTTTACTGAAGCGGAATTGGACGAAATCGGCAAACAATACGGCGTTCGCCGTCCTGAAATGCTGAAAAACATCACGTTCGGCGAGCTGAAAGGCCGTCTGAAAAATGTGGAACACGAAGGCTTTATGGTATTTGATGCGCAAAACGGCGAAATGTTGTTCAAACTCAAATCGCCGTATTACCTGATTTCTAAGTTTTTAGGACGAAGCAACGAGGGCAATATCGGCCGTAAACTCGACAAACGCCATGTTGATGAAGAATTTTATCCTTTAATCGACTACATCCACGAGCATTGCGAAGCGTTCAACGCCATGCCTGAACTGGATAAGATTGCGTTTATTCAAGCATTCTTAAGACAACTGTAAGGTCGTCTGAAAAACGCCGAACGCTTGTGATAATATGACGGCGGCGGATGCTTTGTGTCATCCGCCCCTCATTCTTGCAAAAGGAAAAACGATGAAAAAAACCAATATCGTCAAAAAATTGATGCTTGCCGCCGTAATGCTCCTGTTGGCGGCACAGGTGGCGCAAGCTGCGGAGATGGCGTTCTTCGGTGAACTGCCCAAAGACTTCAAAATCGGCTATCAAACCAAACAAAACGGCATGGCAATGGTCGAGCTCATACCGCAAAAGCAGACACTCGACAACTGGACAAAAATGATCACCCTGCAATCCATGGCAGGCGCAAACCTGGGTGCAGAGGGATTCCGGAACAATATGGCAAACTTATGGCAGAATGCCTGTCCGAAAAGCAGCTTCAATCCCATAACTGAAGGCGAAGCAAACGGCTATTCCGCCACAGTGTGGCAGCTTACCTGCGAATACAACCCGCAAACCGGCAAACCCGAATACACTTGGTTCAAGGCCATACAAGGCGATGACAGCCTGTATGTGACACAATATGCCTTCCGCTACGCGCCGAACAAGAAAGAAAAACACAACGCTTTGGATCAGTTGCGCAAATTTACCGTTTGCGACAGCAGCGAACAACATCTTTGCAGCGAAAGCGGAAAATAAGCGTTTAAACGTTTTCAGATGACCTTGATGGCAAGGATAACAAGGTCGTCTGTTTAAAACCAAAATAATAATGTGCTTACGCCCCACACTCGAATGCCTCGATTTCGCCAACCTTAGGCGCATAACCGCTGCTTGTGTCGTGGCGCAAATCCAACCAAATATCGACCAATGCCCAAGCGGCCGGCGCGGCAATCACGTTTTGCCCCATACATAAAACTTGCGCGTTATAGTTTTCCACCGAGCCGCGGACAGTAAGCAAATCATGTGCTGTCGCCGCTCGTATGCCGCGCACTTTATTGGCGGCAATTGCCGTGCCCACGCCGGTGCCGCAAATCAATAGCGCACGGTCGGCGCGTCCTGCCGCGACTTCTTCGGCTGCGGCAAACGAGAGTTGCGGATAGCTTCCTTCTGGCGAGGATAAATCGACCAAGTTGCTGACGCGCGGGTCGTTTTGCAGATGCGCTTTGAGCGCGTCTTTCAATATTGCGCCGTTGGCCGGCGCGGCAATAACCAAACGCATAAAAACTCCTTGAAGCACACAATAAACATTCCTCAGCATACGCCCGCGCGTGATACGATTCAAGCCTGCAACGCAGAAAGCACGGTATGAGCAAAACCTACTTCACATCAGACCTACATTTCTCACATAAAAACATCGCTAAATTCTGCCCGCAATTTCGACCGTTCGATAACGTGGAGCAGATGGATGAATTTTTAATCCAAACGTGGAATGAAACCGTTACGCCTGAAGATACGGTGTACAACTTGGGCGATTTTTCCTTTGCCCAAGACTACAAGCAAATAGAGCGCGTTTTGTCGCATTTGAACGGGCAACATCACTTGATTTACGGCAATCATGATCATGTGATTCGGCAGCATGCCGATTTTTTCCGCAGTCAGACCAAGCATGACGGCCATCCGCTGCTGTCGTCCATACGGCCGTATTTGAAACTCAAATCGCCGGAAATTAAGAATACGCTGGTTCTCTTTCACTATCCGATTCAGGAATGGGACGGCTGCTATCTGGGCTGGTATCACTTGTACGGCCATTTGCATGACAGGGTGGCGGCAATTAAAGGGCGTGCTTTAAATGTCGGCTTCGATTTGCACGGCCGCTTTTTGACGGCGCAAGACGTAGATAAGTTTTTGTGTGATTTGCCTAAAATTTCGTATTTTGGCGAAGTTGGCTTGAAAGCCAAGTCGCCGGAAGAAGCGGCAGAGCTGGTGTCTCGGAAACTGGCGCAGTTAAATCAGGTATAATTTCAGACGGCCTTTGCGGATTTCCGGCAAAGGCCGTCTGAATATCAATTTCCCATTTTGAGTGATACATGGAAAACCTTTTGGCTTACTTACTACAAAAAATCAGCCTACCCAATCAAACCGGCAAGGACAAGTCATGAGCGGTAAGCCTTTGAAGTATCCTGTTTCCGCTTTGGTCGTTTTGCATGATAAAGACGGCAATATCCTGCTGATTGAACGCACGGCGCCGCAAGGTTTTTGGCAGTCGGTTACCGGCAGCCTGGAAGAGGGCGAGCGTATCGAAGAAACCGCATGGCGCGAAGTGTGGGAAGAAACCGGTATTCGCCTTGCAGACGGCCAGCTGGAAAACTGGCACGACAGCACCGTTTATGAAATCTATCATCACTGGCGCCATCGCTATCCCAAAGGCGTGTTTGAAAACCGCGAACACATCTTCTCCGCCCAAATTCCGCGCGATACGCCCATCGTCCTGCAACCGGACGAACACGTTGCCTACGGCTGGTTTGGTGCGGAAGAAGCAGCGGAAAAAGTGTTTTCCCCTTCCAATAAACGCGCAATTTTAGAATTGGTCAAAAGGCTGAATGCCAAAAAGGCCGTCTGAATACGACAGTTTCACATTTTCAGACGGCCTTGGGTTTGTTATACTTTCGCCGTTTGACTCTCTTTAAAATCAAAGGAAACCATCATGGCAGACTTCAACAAAATCCTGACCCCGGGCGACGTGGACGGCGTCATCATCAACGTTGTCAACGAAATCCCTGCGGGCAGCAACCACAAAATCGAATGGAACCGCAAACTGGCCGCTTTCCAACTCGACCGCGTTGAACCGGCAATTTTCGCCAAACCGACCAACTACGGCTTCATTCCGCAAACTTTGGACGAAGACGGCGACGAATTGGACGTATTGCTGGTTACCGAGCAGCCTTTGGCAACCGGTATTTTCCTGGAAGCACGCGTTATCGGCGTGATGAAATTCGTTGACGATGGCGAAGTGGACGACAAAATCGTCTGCGTTCCGGCCGACGACCGCAACAACGGCAACGCCTACAAAACTTTGGCCGATTTGCCGCAACAACTGATCAAACAAATCGAGTTCCACTTCAACCACTACAAAGACCTGAAAAAAGCAGGTACTACTAAAGTTGAATCTTGGGGCGATGTAGAAGAAGCGAAACAAGTCATCAAAGAATCTATCGAACGTTGGAACAAACAAGCCTAATCGGTTTGTCCCGTCCAATATCAAGGCCGTCTGAAAGCAAAGTTCAGACGGCCTTTTTATGTTTCAAACCAATATAACAAAATCGTCTTTAAAACAAACAAACCATTCTTTCTCATTTTCAGACGGCCTCATTAAAGTAATGCCTATATCAAAAATAAGGAGTGCTTCAATGACTGCTACCACAACCGACCCACGTGCCAAGCTGCCCGAGACGCCTTTGTCCGGCAACGAAGCCTTAAAAGAGCGCAGCGATTATCTGCACGGTACGATTAAGGAAGAGTTGAAAGACGATTTTACCGGCGGCTTTACTGCCGACAACTTTCAGCTTATCCGCTTCCACGGCATGTACGAACAAGACAACCGCGATATCCGTGCCGAGCGTACCGAACAAAAACTTGAACCCTTAAAAAACATGATGTTACGTTGCCGTTTGCCCGGCGGCATCATTACGCCGAAGCAGTGGCTGGGTATCGACAAATTTGCCGGTGAAAATACGATTTACGGCTCTATCCGCCTGACTAACCGTCAAACTTTCCAATACCACGGCATTCTGAAAACCGATTTAAAACAGGCACATCAGGCATTGCACAAACTAGGTCTCGATTCCATTGCCACAGCCAGCGATGTCAACCGCAATGTGTTGTGTACCAGCAATCCTGTGCAAAGCACGTTGCATCAAGAAGCCTATGAATGGGCGGCGCGCATCAGTATGCACCTCCTGCCGCGTACCATGGCATATGCCGATGTCTGGCTGGACGGCGAAAAAGTGTTCTCGACCGAGCCGACCGAGCCGCGCAATAAAGAAATTGCCGACGATGTAGAGCCGATTTTGGGTAAAACCTATTTGCCGCGCAAATTCAAAACTGCCGTCGTAATTCCGCCCGATAATGATGTGGACATTCATTCCAATGACTTGGGTTTCGTGGCGATTGCAGAAAACGGCAAGTTGGTGGGCTTCAATGTATTGGTCGGCGGCGGCTTATCCAGTGAACACGGCAATACTAAAACCTATCCGAACACTTCTTACGAATTTGGTTTCGTTCCGCTTGAATACACCCTCAATGCTGCCGAAGCTGTCGTTAGTACCCAGCGCGACTGGGGCAACCGCAGCGATCGCAAAGCTGCCCGTACACGCTATACGCTGCAACGCGTGGGCGTGGATGTGTTCAAAGAAGAAGTCGAAAGACGCATGGGCATTAAGTTTGAACCCATCCGCCCTTACGAGTTTACCCATCGTGGCGACCATATCGGCTGGGTACAAGGGCATGAAGGCAACTGGCATTTGACTTTGTTTATTGAAAACGGCCGCCTGCTCGATTATCCCGGTAGACCATTGAAAACAGGCATCCGCGAAATTGCCAAAATCCATCCCGGTGACTTCCGTCTGACGGCCAATCAAAATCTGGTGGTCGCCAATGTACCGCCGGAATTAAAAGATACGATTGATAAAATCGCCAAAGAACATGGATTAATCAGCAAATCGATTACCATCCAGCGTGAGAACTCGATGGCCTGCGTTGCCTTGCCGACTTGTCCGCTGGCGATGGCGGAGGCTGAGCGTTTCCTACCGACATTCTCCGATAAAATCGACGCAATGTTCGCTAAATATGGTTTGGAAGACGAATACATCGTTTTGCGCGTAACCGGTTGTCCCAACGGTTGCGGTCGCGCCATGCTGGCGGAAATCGGTTTGGTCGGTAAAGCCGTCGGACGCTACAACCTCTACGCAGGTGGCAACCGCGAAGGCACCCGCATTCCGCGCCTGTTTAAAGAAAACATTACTGAACCTGAAATCCTTGAAATTGTCGAAGGCTGGGTGGCAGATTGGTCTCGAAACCGTTTAGATGATGAAGGTTTTGGCGATTTTGCCATCCGTACCGGCATCGTCAAACCTGTATTGGACGCTCCGCGAGACTTCTGGGCATAATGCATACAACCAGATCCGCAAGTCTACAATAAGAAAATAGAGAAAACCAAAGGCCGTCTGAAAATCAGATTTTCAGACGGCCTTTTATATTGTGCGTATTTATATTAAAGATGGAATATAAACCGAATCAGCGACGGCGGCCAAAGCCCCGACCCATACTTGGGCGGCGGTAGTTGGAAGGCTGACGCGCGGTTTCGCGGTAACGCTGTTGCTGTTGAGCGTTTTGTTGCTGGGCACGCAGGGTGCGCGTATTCAGCTGTTGGCTGGTGCGTCTGTTTGGACGTGCGGTTTGATAATAGTTGGCACGGGCTTGACGTGCAATCGGGCTGTTTTGATTGCTTGCCTGTGTGAATTTGTTGGCCAATGCGTTGCCGATAAATGCACCGGCTGCCGCGCCCACCAAGCTTTGCAGCAGCCAGCTGCCGGTGGATTGGTCGTAGATATATTGTTGGCCGTCTGTACCGGTTACCGGTTGGCCGTTGTTGCCGTTGGCTTGTGCCTCGGCAGGAATGGTGTCTTTCACGGCTTCAGGTGTGAGCTGGTAAACCGTATTGTCTTCTTGTTGGCCGTTTTGTTGTGCCAACTGTTGTTGCAATGCTTCGATTTGTTTTTGTTGCTGCTCAAGCTGCGCTTGGGTATTGTCTTTGCAGGCAGCGAGGACAAAAGTGGAAAGGGCGGCTAAGGCAATCAGTTTTTTCATTGTTTTTCCTGAGAGAGGTTTGTCTTTGCCGAGATTTCGGCGGTGTGTGTTCGCCTAATATTAAACCATTTCCCTGTTTTTCAAGTAGTTTTACAAAATAATATTGGAAAGTTGCGCTGCAAATGCACGGCTGTTGGCAGCCAAATTGCCCAGTGCAGGCATTTCGTGTTCGGTTTCGATAATCAGCAGGTTGGCAGGGCGGCGGGTGTGCAAGGACATTTGCATTTCAGCGGGAGAGAAGGGCATGTGATGGCGTTTGGCGAAAGCTTCGGCGCGTTTGTTGGCGGTTTTGAGCATAGGCAGCAGGGTAATATCCAAATGGAAACGGCGTACACCCAAAACCAAAATACGCGCTGCGAAGAAATCTGCTTCATCAGTAAAAACGTTGGGGCTGCTTTGATTGAAGTCGTGGCGCTCTGCGGCAATTAAAGTCGCGATGGTGCGCACTTGCGGAATCAGGGCTTCGCTGATGAGGCTGTCAGGTGAATCAGGCAAAGTGTGCATGTTGAGCATGCTGTGGTGGCTGTTGCTGTCAACGACCATGCGGCAGGTGTGTAACATTTGGGTTTGGCTGTGGATTTTAGTTGAGGCAGTCATGGCTGTATTCCTTATTTCTTAAAAATGGGTGGATTTAAGCGGCCATGGTGGGTATAAAAAAAGCCGCTCAAATGAGGCGGCTCTAATTTGCGTATTTTCAATTTGGTCTGTTTCAGACAAGCGCAAAAAAGTACCGCACGTTTGTGTGGTACCAATAGAAGAAAGTAGCAGAGCGTTGCGCGGTTTGCATGATGAAAATACGTCTTTAATGTATAAAAGAATGGAACGTAGTTTAAAACAAGAATGCCAGTAATTTCAATATCCAATCGACAAAACCCACCAATAAATCTACAAGTTGTTGTAATCCTTTCAATTTATTTTCTTTCGAGTGAGTCAAATTTGCACAATTATAATGCAAAACCGGGTGAATTGATAACAATCCGAGCAGGCTCTTTAAAAAGGCCGTCTGAAAACTGAATTTCAGACGGCCTTTATTTTTGTTTATCCAATCAATAAACGTCGCGTTGGTAGCGTTTGTCTTCGCGCAGGTCGTTGAGGTAGTCTTCGGCTTCGTCACGGCTGAGTTTGCCTTGGGTTTCGATGACTTCGATCAGGGCGTTTTCGACATCACGCGCCATGCGTGTAGCGTCGCCGCAGACGTAGATGTGTGCGCCTTGTTGCAGCCAGTTCCAAACTTCGGCGGCGCGTTCGGTGATTTTGTGTTGGACATAGACTTTGTGTTCGCCTTGGCGGCTCCATGCGAGGTCGGCGCGGGTGAGGAGGCCGTCTTTGCGCCAATCGCTCCATTCGAGTTGGTAGAGGAAGTCGTCGGCCAGGCGTTGGTTGCCGAAGAAGAGCCAGTTTTTGCCGCTGTCACCATTGGCTGCGCGTTGTTGCATAAAGGAGCGGAAGGGGGCGACGCCTGTGCCTGCGCCGATCATGATGATGGGTGTATCGCCGTTTTGCGGCAGGCGGAAGTTGGGGTTGGGTTCGACAAAGACGCGGACTTCGCTGCCTTCTTCGAGGCGTTCGCCCAAGTAGCCGGATGCTGCGCCGGTGTAGGTGTGGTCATGGTGGTCGAAACGGACGACGCCGATGGTGAGGTGGACTTCTTCGCCGACTTCATCTTGTGCGGAGGCGATGGAGTAAAGGCGCGGGGTTTGTGGGCGGAATAGGCTGTATAGGGTTTGTGCGTCCAGTGGGTGCGGATAGGCGGCAAATACGCCTACGGGCGGTGTGGCGGCGAGGTAGGCATCCAGTTGGGCTTTATCTGCAACTATGGTTTTGAGTTCCTCGTTGTTTGTTAATTCGGCGTATTGTTGGACGAATGCCGGTGTGTTTTGGGTGATGTCTGCGGATTCGGTCAGGGCAGTGCGGATGTCGGTTTCGCGGCCGTCTGAAAGTTGGACGGTTTCGTTGCCGTTCAGTTGGTTGAGGTCGAGGATTTCTTGAACGAGGTCGGCGGCATTCAGCGGCCATACGCCGAGCGCATCGCCTGCCTGATAATGCAAACCTGAGCCGCTGAGGTCGATTTCGATGTGTTCGACGTCTTTTTCTGCGTCGCGCGAGGTGATTTTTTGGCGCACGGATAGGGTGGCTGTGTAGGGGTTTTCTTTGGTGTAGATGGTGTCGTTGTTTGGTGTTGCTGATCCGTTTGGTGCGGCGGTTGTACTTGGGCTTGCTGCTTGGGCGGCTAATTCGGCTACTTTGGGTGCGACGGCGGCAATCCATGCGTCGGCATCGGCTTGGAATTCTAAGTCACAAATGCCCAAGTCGTTCAGACGGCCTGCGCCCAGTTCGGCAAATTTGGCATCAAAGTCTTTGCCTGCTTGGCAGAAGTTGGGATAGGAGGAATCGCCAAGACCCAAGACGGCAAAGGTCAGTTTGCTGAGGTCGGGTTTCTTTTTGCCGTAGATGAATTTGTACAGGGGTAGGGCTTCTTCGGGTGGTTCGCCTTCGCCTTGGGTGGAGGTAACTAAAAGCATGATGTCTTCGTCGGGCAGGGTTTTGCTTTTGAAATCGCCTGCGCTGCTGAGGCGGGCTTCTACGCCGGCGGCTTGAAGTTTGGCGTGTAGGGATTCGGCAACGCTGCGGGCATTGCCGGTTTGGGAAGCAGAGAGAACTAATACGCGGCGGCTGACTGTCGGAGCGGCTGTTTGCAGGGCAGATGGTTCGGCTACTACACCGGATACGCCTTGGCTTTGCGCCCAGCAATAGCCGGAGAGCCAGGCAAGTTGGGTGGGGGATAGTGTGGAGAGTTGGACGGAGAGTTCGGGTGGAAGCGGATTGGCTTGGCTCATTTGGATTCCTTTGTTGGACGGCTATAACCGATTGTTTGAATAATGGACAGTCGCCACTTTAAACAGGCCGTCTGAAAAAAGGAAAGAATGCTTGGTTTTAATTTAAGATGATTTCGTTATATTCGGGAAGGTATTGGGCCGTCTAAACATACCTGCATACCTGTTCAGACGGCCTTGGATTGGATAGAAACAAGATTTTCAGTTTCCGCTGGAGAGTTTCATCACTACGACGCCGGAGATGATGAGAAATGCGCCGAGCCAGCGGCCGAAGTTGGCGGCATCGTTGAAAAATACAACGCCCACTAAAAACGCCCCTGCCGCGCCTATGCCTGTCCAGACGGCGTAGGCTGTACCCATCGGAATACTTTTTTGGGCAAGGTAAAGGAAGTATCCGCTGCCGACGATGCAGGCAAGCGCGGCGGCAAAGCCATGCCAGCGGTAGCCTTCCTGTTGTGCCAGCTTCAAGCCCAATGGCCAGCCGATTTCCAACATACCGGCTAAGATTAAATAAAACCAACTCATAATATGTCCTGATAGTGTGTTAAGGTTTCAGACGGCCTTGGAAAGATTGTTTTCTTCCGAGAGTTCAACGCGTTGTCCGATATCTTTTAGATTGGAGTATTGTTCGACCAAGCGCGGTACGTCGTCCAAGCTCATTGCAAACATCCATAAATAAGTGCTGACGGAATAGATATGGCCGGCGCTGCCATAACCTTTAAGCGTCATGTGTATAAAGGCGAAGCCAAACAATACGCTCATCGCCATGCCGATACTGAGATAGCCTAAGGCTTCGCGGTTGGAAATTAGCACGCGTAGTTTGGCAACCCAGCCATAGTGGCGGTAGAGCTGATGCTCGTTGCCGTCGCGGATAAGGTGGTTGTCGCGTTCAAGCCGGTTGTTTAAACGGAAATATAGGTTTTCGCTGATGGCGGCAAAACGCGGCAGCAACCATAAAAACAGGGCAAGTATCGCGACAGCCAATACGCCTACCCAAAATTCCAATATCAGCAACATCATACATGCACCGAAGATGGAGACCAGCGAAGTAGCAGCGATGGGCAGGTGTTCTTCAAAAAAGCTGACAAACTCGCGCGATAGGGCGACGCGTGCGGTAATGGCGGAATGCGGTACTTCTCGTTTGCGCTGTTCCAATACAACGGGGACGGAGATTTCGGTATAGATTTGGGTAAACGTACGCGTATCTGCTGCTCGGCGGGCGGCGCCGACCAGCCACATCAATAAAACCACCACACCATACAACATTGCCTGCCAGACTTTGCCTTCCATAACGGCATTAATCGCCCAGCCGCCAAATACGGGATATACCAGCAAGAGCAGATTATCCAAGCCGACGAGAGAGAAGGTTGTGATGAGTTTGCGGCGGTGTGTTTTGCCGATGTGTTTCAACATTTTCCACATGGTTTCCCTCCTTATTTAGTATTGAGGGTTTGCGCCATTAATTCGGCCAATGCGTCCAAATCGGCAAACAGTCGGGCTGCACGTTTTTCACCGAAGGCGGTAAAAATTCGTTTGCTGAATTCCTGCATGTTTTGCACCAATGGTGCGGCAGATTCCTTGCCTTGCTCGGTCAGCGACAATAAGCGTTCGCGTTTGTCTTGTTCGCTTTCGTGAAATGTCAGCAAGCCTTGTTCCGCCAGCGTTTTGCATGTGCCGGAAACGGTTTGCTTGGGCAGGCTCCATTCTTCGCCTATGTATTTTTGAGTGCAGCTGCCTTCGGTGGCTAAGGTGTAGAGAACGGCGAAGGTATTGTAGTTGGTGTTTTGCTGTTTAATCCATTGGTCAAATGCGCTGTCTATGTGGCTAATGCGCATACCGAGTTGATCGAGCTGATTCATAAATTGGTCTCAATATTGACTAATTGGGTGCGGATTATAGTCATGTTTAGGACTAATCGCAAATAGAAGGCCGTCTGAAACAATCATTTTCAGACGGCCTTGAAACCGTTAAAATAATTAATGTAGAAACGATATTTTCAAACTACGATAAACCTAATAAAACCATCTTCAGCACATACGCCATGATTCATTTCTTATCTCAAAACATTTCATCTAAACAAGCCACTGCCATCGGGCTGCTTGCCGTTGCTTTGTGGAGCTTCGTTATTTCTCTGATACGCTCTTTGAGCCTGCATATGGGGGCAGTGGGCGGCGCGGCAATGATGTACACACTATCCACCGTATTGATTTGGCTGATTTTCGGCCGACCGCATTTGCGCAATTACAACCGCAGCTATCTGTTTTGGGCGAGTGTGTTTTTTGTCGGCTGCGAACTGTGTTTGTCGCTCTCGGTCGGTTTTGCGCAAAACGCGAGACAGGCGGTGGAAATCGGCATGGTGAATTATTTGTGGCCGACGTTTACCATCGTCGGAGCGGTATATTTCAACAAACAGCCGTCAAAATGGTGGATAGTCATCGGCTTTGTGCTGTCGTTTTTAGGGATTGCCACTGTACTGGGCGGCGATGTCGGTTTGTCGATTTCCGGCATTTACCACAATGTCCGTACCAATCCCGGCGGCTACATCATGGCATTTGCGGACGCAGTGTTTTGGGCGGCATATTGTACGCTGACGGCGCGTGTGAAAGCGGAAGGCAGCAGTGTCGGTTTTTTCTTTGCGTTGGTGTCGATACTGTTGTGGATAGAGTATTTTCTCAGCGGCGCGGATACGTTGAGTTTTGATTCCGTATCGCTCGGCTATGCCGTTGCCGCCGCGTCTTGTATGGGCTTGGGCTATGCAGTGTGGAATATCGGTATTTCGCGCGGCAATCTGACTGTATTGGCGGGCGCATCTTATTTCATTCCGGTATTGTCTGCAGTGGTGTCATCGTTTTTGATTAGTGCGCCTTTGTCCATGACGTTTTGGCAGGGTGCGGGAATGGTGTGTTTAGGATCGATTGTGTGTTGGTTGGCAACCCGGAGAAAACAGATGGTGTGAGGCAACATCCCATAGCTTTGCGATATAACGAAAACAGCTTTTTTAACAACCAAACATTCTTTCCCATTTTCAGACGGCCTGTTTAAAGTAGCAGTCAGTTTGAGAAATCACGAGAAATGGGAAAGAATCATGACTGCAGCTTCCGCTCCGCTTTTACGCTTCATTACCGCCGGCAGTGTCGATGACGGCAAATCCACCCTCATCGGCCGCCTGCTCTACGACAGCAAAACCTTACTGACCGACCAGCTTGACAAGCTCAACCGCGCTGCTGAAAACGGCGAAACGCCCGACTTCGCCAGCCTGACAGACGGCCTTGCCGCCGAGCGCGAACAAGGCATTACCATTGACGTGGCCTACCGTTATTTCGCCACGCCCAAACGCAAATTCATCATTGCCGATACGCCGGGACATGAGCAATACACGCGTAATATGGTTACCGGCGCATCGACTGCCGATGCCGCCATTATTTTGGTTGATGCCACACGTGTCGATTTTTCAGGTAATGAGCCTGTCCTCCTGCCGCAGACCAAACGCCACAGCGCGATTTTGAAGCTCTTGGGCTGCCCCAATATCATCGTCGCCGTCAACAAACTCGACCTGCTCGACTTTGACGAAGCCAAATATCAAGCCATTACCGAAGCCTACCGCAAACTGGCGGAACAAATCGGCCTCCAAGCACAAATCCACTTCCTGCCCATCAGCGCCTTGAAAGGCGACAATATCGTCAATGCAAGCAGTCAAACCCCGTGGTATCAAGGTTTGCCGCTTTTGCCTTTGCTTGAAAGCCTGCCTGTCAACCGTCAAAATGCCGCTGACCAAGCCGCGTACTTTCCCGTACAACGCGTGGCGCGCCAAGACGGCAGCAGCAGTGACGACTTCCGCGGCTATCAAGGCAGATTGGAAGCAGGCTGTCTGAAAGTGGGCGATGAAGTTAAAGTTTTGCCCAGCGGCCATGTTGCCAAAGTTGCCGAAATCTATAATGCAAACGGTAAAACCGAATCTGCCGAGGCAGGGGAAGTGTTGACTGTCGTTTTGGATACCGACATCGATATTTCACGCGGCAACAGCATTGTTTTAGCCGACAGCGCCATTGTTCCCGAACAACAATTTCAAGCCGCGCTTTGCTGGTTTGACGATATTCCGCTCAATCTGCGCCGCAAATATTTGCTGAAACACACTACCCAAACCACGCCCGTAAAAATCAGCGAAATTGCCTACGTTTGGGACGTGAACACCCTCAGCCGCGTCGAATCCGCCGAAACGCTCAAGCTCAACGATATCGGCAGCGTCAGTTTCAAAACCCAACAGCCTCTTGCCGCTGCCGCATACGAAGACAACCATGCACAAGGCGCGTTTATTTTGATTGACGAAGCCACCAACCATACTGTCGCAGCAGGCATGATACGCAAAGTCAGTGAAACAAACAGTTTTGAAATTTAAAAGAAAAGTTGCAATAAAAAAAGGCCGTCTGAAGTTTCAGACGGCCTGTTATTTTATCCAAGGCGAAATGCTTATGCGCCGTAAACCGGATATTTATTGCACAAAGCAGTCACTTGTTCGCGGACTTTGGCGAGGTTGGCTTCGTCTTCAGGATTGGCTAATACGTCAGCAACCAAGTTTGCCAATACGCGTGCGTCAGCTTCGTTAAAGCCGCGTGTGGTCATGGCGGCGGAGCCGATGCGGATACCGGAGGTAACAAATGGTTTTTCCGGATCGTTCGGGATGGCATTTTTGTTGACGGTGATGTGAGCTTTGCCCAAAGCGGCTTCGGCGGCTTTGCCGGTGATTTTCATCGGTTGCAGGTCAACGAGGAAAACGTGGCTTTCGGTACGGCCGGAAACGATGCGCAAACCGCGTTTAACCAACTCTTCCGCCATGGCGGCAGCATTGATTTTCACTTGTTTTGCGTATTGTTTGAACTCAGGTTGCAACGCTTCTTTAAACGCTACGGCTTTGGCGGCGATAACGTGCATCAACGGACCGCCTTGCAGGCTTGGGAAGATGGCGGAATTCAACGCTTTTTCGTGGGTATTGTCACGGCACAAAATCACACCGCCGCGAGGGCCGCGTAGGGTTTTGTGGGTGGTGGTGGTTACGAAGTCGCAGAATGGCACCGGGTTAGGATATTCGCCACCGGCAATCAGGCCGGCATAGTGCGCCATATCGACAAAGAGGTATGCACCGACTTTATCGGCGATTTCACGGAATTTTGCCCAGTCGATTTGCAACGCGTAGGCAGATGCACCGGCCACAATCATTTTAGGTTTATGTTCAAGAGCCAAGCGTTCTACTTCGGCATAATCGAGAACTTCGTTTTCATCCAAACCATAAGTAATGGCGTTGTAGAGTTTGCCGGAGATGTTAACGCTTGCACCGTGGGTCAAGTGGCCGCCGTGTGCCAGAGACATGCCCAAAATGGTGTCGCCCGGTTTCAAAACAGAAGCGTACACGGCTTGGTTGGCTTGGGAGCCGGAGTGCGGTTGGACATTGACATATTCTGCGCCGAACAACTCTTTA
The DNA here is from genome assembly GCF_041433145.1 of Neisseria sp. 27098_8_158. Lineage (NCBI taxonomy): Bacteria > Pseudomonadati > Pseudomonadota > Betaproteobacteria > Neisseriales > Neisseriaceae > Neisseria > Neisseria sp. 27098_8_158. Next base: position 711,065 of record NZ_JAPWAZ010000001.1, on the reverse strand, counting down.
GCGCGGTCAATCGCCAATTGTTCGACAATATCAACGTATTCACAGCCGCCGTAATAGCGTTTGCCAGGATAGCCTTCAGCGTATTTGTTGGTCAATTGTGAACCTTGGGCTTCCATAACGGCACAGCTGACGTAGTTTTCAGAGGCGATCAGCTCGACGTGGTCTTGCTGGCGCTTGTCTTCTTGGGCGATGGCTGCTGCCAAATCGGGGTCATATTGTGCGAGGGTAACGCTTTTTGAAAACATGTTCTCGATTCCTTTGTGATGGGCTGAAAATATAGGATGGAGTGCTGCGAATTGGTTCAAGATGAACTATTTTTCTTGCATTGTCAACAATTGTGTCGGGCGTTTGGTTTCAGATGGCCTGAGATTGAAGGGTTTATTTGAAAATATCATCTTGTTTTAAATGAAAATCCATTTTTTCCAGAAGTGCGACCAAATCGGCTTCGGCTTGGGCGGCTTTAAGATTTTTTGCCAGTTCTACTAAGGCTACTGCATTTAATCGTTCTTTCTCCAGCCGTAGGGCTTCTTCGCTGAAGATTTTGATATTGTCTGCCGATTCGGCGGTATCTATTTTTTCAAATGGATAAAATGATTCTTCGTGCACGGCCAAACCGTCGGGTAAGGGGGCAGCATGGTTGAAATCGGCATCATTGACCGGCATCCATGAAGGATGGTTTTCAAGCAGGATAAATTGTCCGTCCATGCCGTTGATATGACGGAATAGGGTGGTTCGGCCATTATGTAAACGCATAAGCCCGATTGTATGCCCAAGTTGGTAAACCGTCTAGAAACCTGTTTTTTTCCATTGGGACAATGGCTAATGGTGATATTATTAATTTTGACATAAAACAGTTTCGGCTTAAAAAAGACTGGATAAAACGCCCGTGTTTGTTATAATGAAGCTAAAGATTAATTCGTCCTAGTTTTTGGCAGCAGTACTTTTTTATTTAATTAACAAGAGAGGAAAACAAAATGTTTCCAGAATATCGCGATCTGATTTCTAAACTGAAACAAGAGGATGCACACTTTGCCCGTTTGTTTGAGGAGCACAACGAGCTGGACGATAAAATCACCGGTTTGGTTAACAACCCTGTTACCAGCGGTGCCGAAGAGATTGAAGAGCTGAAAAAAGCCAAACTCAAACTCAAAGACGAATTGTATGCCCTTTTGCAAAAAGCAGCAGGCAAATAATTAAAAATTGAATAAGGCCGTCTGAACGGTATGATAGGAATCTTGGATTTCGTTTCATACTGGTTCAGACGGCCTTTTTAGTTGTTTGGTATTTGTTGTTTTTATTGGCGTAATTTAACTTTTAATTGTAAATCACTCTTAATTGCATTGAAAACTCTGTTAAGTTTATTTAAAATCCAAAATGATTTTAATTTTAAACAAACAAAACCAAGAGAAACAATGCAATGAAAACATTCACACTCGCCATTTTGCCTTTGGCGTTAATTAGTGCATTCTCACACGCAGCTGAAGAGAAAGCAGTTGAGCAGGCTGAAGTCGATACCGTTTACGTTACTGCCGAGAAGCAATTGCAGCAATCGCTTGGTGTATCGCGTATTTCTAAAGACGACATCGACAAACGCCCTGCAGCCAATGATATTTCCGAATTTGTCCGCACCATGCCCGGTGTCAATCTGACCGGCAATACGGCAACAGGTCAGCGTGGCAACAAACGCCAAATCGACTTGCGCGGGATGGGTCCTGAAAACACTTTGATTTTGATTGACGGCAAGCCGGTTAATTCGCGCCAGTCCGAACGTATCAGTATGCGCGGTGAACGCAATACGCGCGGCGACAGTAACTGGGTACCGGTTGAAGAAATCGAATCCATTACTGTTTTGCGCGGTCCGGCGGCAACACGTTATGGCTCGGGTGCGATGGGCGGCGTGGTCAATATTGTTACCAAAAAAGTGTCTAAAGAATTTAAAGGCCAAGTCAATCTTTACGCCAATCAACCGCAAGACAGCAAAGAGGGTGCAACCCGCCGTATCGGCTTCAATTTGAGCGGGCCGATTATCCAAGATACTTTGGGCTTCCGCATTTATGGCAACCTGAATAAAACGGATGCAGATGCTGCCGATATTAATGCCGGACACGGCAATGACAGCGCGGCCGGTGTTGAAGGTGTACGCAATAAAGACATCGCAGGCCGTCTGCAATGGAAAATCAGCCCTGCGCAAACGCTGATTTTAGACAGCAGTTATAGCCGTCAAGGCAATATCTACAACGGCGATACGCAAAACAGCAATCCGCGTTCTGCTTTAGTTAATTCTTTGGCCGACAGCAAAGCCGAAACCGCCCGCTTATATCGTTCTGCTTTCTCGCTTACTCATGATGGCGCATGGGAATGGGGCGATACCAAAAACGTGATCAGTTATGAGCGTACAGTCAACAGCCACTTGCCGGAAGGTTTGGCCGGTGGTCCTGAAGGCAGCTATACAGGCTTGGATTTTGTTCAAAGCCGTCTGAAAAACTTACGTTTCAGCAGCGAAGCGAATATTCCGTTTAAACTCGGTGTTGATAATGTATTGACGGTCGGTGCGGAATTTACCGACAGCAAATTGGATGATCCTGCTTCCAATACTCAGGGATTTAAAGACCAAGGTAAAACCGATGCGTTTAACGGTATCTCCGCAACGCGCGGCGGTAAGGCTTCGCAACGCAACTGGGCTGCCTACGTTGAAGACAATATTTCGTTGACCGACAAAACCCATCTGATTCCGGCCATCCGCTTCGACCACAACAGCGACAGCGGCAGCAACTGGAGTCCAGCTTTGAACTTCTCGCATCAAATCGGCGAAAACTGGTTGGTCAAAGGCGGTGTTGCCCGTGCGTACAAAGCGCCAAATTTGTATCAAACCAATCCTGACTTTATCCTGTACACACGCGGTCAGGGTTGTCCGCTTAATGCGCCGAACAGTGTCCGCTGCTACTACATGGGCAACAGCAATTTGAAACCTGAAACCAGCATCAATAAAGAGATTGGTCTTGAGTTCAACAAAAACGGCTGGCAGGCTTCCGCGACTTATTTCCATAATGCGTACCGCAATAAAATTGTGATTGGCGACCAGCTTATTGCCACCAGCAATATCGGCAACTGGCTCCTGCAATGGGAAAATACGCCGAAAGCGACTATTTCGGGTATCGAAGGCAACTTGGTGATTCCGTTGCATGACACACTCAAGTGGAGCAACAATTTCACTTACATGCACAAATCCGAAGATTATCAAGGCAATCCATTGTCTTTGGTGCCTAAACACACCATTAACAGCACGCTGTCTTGGACACCAAATGAACGTTTTGATGCTAACCTGACCTTTACCCATTACGGCCGTACTAAACCGCGCGGCGTAGCGATTAATAGACTGGAACGAGACGGTAATCTGCGTGCAGGGGTTACACCTTTAACTTCCGAACATAACCAAACGCAAGTCGGCTCTTACGGCATTTGGGGCATCAATGCCGGCTACAACTGGAACAAACGCGTGGCCGTCCGTGGCGGTGTCAGCAACCTGTTCAATAAAAAACTGTACCGCACAACTGCCGGCGCACAAACATACAACGAACATGGCCGTGCTTTCTACGGCAGTTTGAAAGTATCGTTTTAAGCAGTAGCGTATTAAACAAGGCCGTCTGAAACGTTGTGAAATGAAATCTAGGATTTCTGACACAGGGTTTCAGACGGCCTTTTATTTGGATTTTTAGCAGTCTTTGTTGTTACGGAATTTGCTTCTCTTTTAGAAAAAAATAAAAGGGCGGTATTCGCCGCCCTGAAAATCCAAACCGCTTATTCAACCCAAGTTACCATTTCTTCAATTGGTTTGCGTGCTTTTTTGGTAATTTCTTTGGCGCGATAGCCGAATGTTGCCGCTACGGATACGCCCCATTCGTTGGCATCAAACAGGCCTTCTGCCGCCAATACTTCATTCATTTTGTCGTAGTTGAAGCCTTCGATTGGGCAGGAATCGATGCCGATGGCGGCTGCGCCTGTGAGCATATTCGCCAAAGCAATATAGGTCTGCTTGCCGCTCCAGTCAAAGAGTGCGCGTTGGTCGTCGGCAATTTTAATGTCGGTTTCTTGGAAGCTTTTGTATCTTGCCAACGCTTTTTCCAGTTGCTCTCCTTTCAGGCCCCTGCGTTCGGCAACACTGCGGAAGAACGGGGTATCGTAACGGGCATTTTTCTTGGCAAGGATAATCACCAGATGGCTGCAGTCGTCCAGCTGGGATTGCATCCCCCAGCTGAAAGGCTTGATTTTCTCACGCAGGGCTTTGTTTTGAATCACCAAGAATTTCCATGGCTCGGAGCCGACAGAGCTGGGCGAGAGGCGGGCAAATTCTAAAATCGCTGCAAAATCTTCTTGGCTGATTTTTTTGTTGGGATCGTAATAACGGGTGGAGCAGCGATTTTCGAATACTTGCAGCATTTGTTCGCGTGTAATTTGATTCATCTGGTTTTCCTAATAAATGAAGATGTTATTCCAATATCCGGTTCCTTTTGAGGCATCATTACCGGCATAACCTTAATGAGGAAACAGGCTGGGGCAACACCATGTTAAATCAAACCTAACGGTCAGGCTATCTTTTAATTCTGAATTTCGCAAAAAAATTCGATAAAAATCAATATAAATACGAAAAGGCTGTCTGAAACTTTAAACGTTTGAAGTTTCAGACGGCCTTTGATTTTACATTCTGATTACAGATGAGGATTAATCAGGTTTTCTGGGGAGAGGATGCGGTTGAGTTCTTCTTCGCTCAACAGGCCGCGCTCCAGTACGACTTCGCGCACGCCTTTGCCGGTTTGGGCGCAGATTTTGCCGACCAAGTCGCCATTGCGGTGGCCGATGTATGGATTCAGATAAGTGACCAAACCGATGGAGTTGAAGACGTAGTGTTCGCAGATTTCGCGGTTGACCGTAATGCCTTTGACGCATTTGTCGGACAGGTTGACCGCGGCATTGCCTAAGAGGGAAATGGTTTCAAACATACATTGGGCGATGACCGGCTCCATAACGTTCAGCTGCAACTGACCTGCTTCGGCTGCGAAAGTGATGGTGGTGTCGTTGCCGATGACTTTGAAGCAGACTTGGTTGACGACTTCAGGAATCACTGGATTGACTTTGGCAGGCATGATGGAAGAACCGGCCTGCAATTCAGGCAGGTTGATTTCTTTCAAACCGGCTCGCGGACCGGAAGAGAGCAGGCGCAAGTCGTTACAGATTTTGGACAGTTTGACGGCTGTGCGTTTCAATGCACCGTGTACCATCACATATGCGCCGCAGTCGGAGGTCGCTTCGATCAGGTTTTCAGTCAGTTTGCAAGGCAGGCCGCTGACTTCGGAGAGTTTCTCAACGACCAAAGCCGCATAGCCTTTAGGCGTATTCACGCCTGTACCGATGGCGGTGGCGCCGAGGTTGACTTCAAGCAGCAGGGAGCGGGTGCGGTCGAGGTTGAGGATTTCTTCTTCCAACAACACTTGGAAAGACTGGAATTCTTGACCGGCAGTCATCGGCACCGCATCTTGAAGCTGGGTGCGGCCCATTTTCAAAACGTCTTTAAATTCTTCGGCTTTTGCGGCAAAGGCGTTTTTCAGGATAGCCAGTTTGTCGAGCAATTCGCCGATGCTGTAATACACGGCAAGGCGGAAGCCGGTAGGGTAGGCGTCGTTAGTGGATTGGCTGGCGTTGACATGATCCATTGGATTGACGATGTCGTAGTGGCCTTTTTCGTGACCCAAGACTTCCAGTGCGAGGTTGGCAATGACTTCGTTGGTATTCATGTTGACCGAAGTACCGGCGCCGCCTTGATAAACGTCGGACGGAAATTGGTCGAGGCAGCGGCCTTTGACCAATACTTCATCGCAGGCTTTTTCGATGGCTGCCGCGATTTCCGGCTTGATGGCACCCAATGCGCCGTTGGCTTGCGCGGTGGCTTTTTTAACCATGACCATGCTGCGGACAAATTGCGGTACGTCGGAAATTTTTTGTGTGGAAATTTTAAAGTTTTCAATGGCGCGCAAAGTATGGATGCCCCAATATACTTCAGCAGGGATCTCGCGGTCGCCCAGTAAATCGTGTTCGATTCGTACAGTCATTTCTCTTACCTTCTCGTATAGTTGTGTTGGTGTGCATTATGCGTTTGGAACATTAGCCCAGTTTGGCAAGATTGTCCAGTCGGTAAGGCTTAATCGTCAGGGTGAAAGCGTGCCGCTTCGCGCTCTTTTGCGGCTGTCTCTTTATCTTTCAATTTCGCGCCCAAGCCCAACATTTTTTCATATTCGGATTGCGGCGTGCCATCCTCTTCCATGCCGAATGCGCTGGCATTGACCCAAAGGGAAAGCAGGGAAACGATGAAGGCGAAAAAACCAACGATATACCAAAACATTTTTTTCTTCCTTGTGTGTCTGCGGGTGCAGATTGTTGTGGTTTGTAAAGATGTGAATGTAGCACAAACGCGGTTGGGTTTAAATTCTTCTCCCGCATCCTTTCATTGATTTACCTGTAATTGTTTAGAAAGGAAAAGGCCGTCTGAAAAGTAAGACTTTTCAGACGGCCTCGGAGGCTTTGTTGGGAAGATTTAGCCGCCGCATGCGCCGCAGCAACCACCTTCGCCATGACCGCCGCGTTTTTCTTCGTTGTTGATAACGGGCAGTTCGGTTTCTTCAGTTTGCTCTTTTTTATCTTCAGGCAAATCGTTTACTTTGATTTTGTTTTCTTCGGCCATGATACATCCTTTCAATGGATTGAGGAGTGGAAAGATTCATAAAGATAGCATCTTTAAGCGGATAAACCAAGCAGCACAAAACTGCCTTGTGATAATGCCATGACTTGGAACAATAAATTTGCTTGTAAAAGCGTTCAGGCCGTCTGAAAAAAATCCAAAGAAGAGTGTTGGTTTTTATGGTTTGAATGGCAGCAGAAAGATTTAAGAATGCTTGATCTGAAGGGATAAACTGACATGGATTTCAAAAAACAATACAATGTTATCATCTGGAAACCGCCAATTTATCGGAGCATATATGTATTCACACCACAGCGAACGCCATTTCAGCGACCGCAATAACTGGCTTCGGGCAAGCGTATTGGGTGCCAATGACGGCCTGATTTCTACTGCCTCGCTGTTGACGGGCGTAGCCGCAGCCGCGCCTGATTTCCAAACCCTGCTGTTGACGGGCGTTTCGGCGCTTATCGGGGGCGCGGTATCAATGGCGGCGGGGGAGTACGTTTCCGTGTCCAGCCAATCGGATACGGAAAAAGCCGATTTGCACAAAGAATGCTACGAATTGGCAAATAATCCTGATGCGGAGTTGGAAGAGCTGACGGAAATTTACCGCCGCCGCGGTTTGTCCGACCCGCTCGCCACAGAGGTGGCCAAAGCCTTGATGGAACACGATGCACTCGCCGCTCATGCACGTGACGAAATCGGCATTACCGAAACCTCTGCCGCCCAACCCATGCAGGCCGCGCTGGCTTCTGCTGCTTCATTTTGTGCCGGAGCGATTTTGCCTTTACTGGTCGCATTGACAGCTTCTACCGCCATTGTTCCGACCTTGGCAGTTTCCACTTTGTGCGGACTGGCAGGACTGGGCTATGCCTCCGCCAAACTCGGTGGCGCGCCTGTCATTCCCGCCGTTTTGCGCGTGTGTTTATGGGGCGTTGCGGCATTGGTGATAACCGGATTTATTGGAAAACTGGCGGGTGTGGCCGTCTGATTGTAAGGCCTTATATTCTTTTAAACCTGTATCCAGTAAAATTGAAAATCTATTTGATCGCTAAAGGCCGTCTGAAAATTTTTCAGACGGCCTATGGTGCTTGTATTTACTTATTACAAACTGTTTTGTCATGACCTATCCGATTCCCAAACCCCGTGAAAAATCCCGTTGGCTCAATCTGTCTCAAGGCTCGCTGCCCTTGGCTTTGGCGCGTTATCTGCCGCATAAGCAGCTTAAGGTTGTCTTGACCCAAGATGCGGAACAGGCGCTACGCCTTCAGACGGCCTGGCTGTTTTTCCGTCCGCACGATACGGCGGTGTTCCTGCCGGACTGGGAAACGCTGCCTTACGAGCGTTTTTCACCGCATCAGGATTTGGTGTCGGAGCGCTTGTCAGCATTGTGGCAGATTAAAAGCGGCACTGCGGATGTGTTGTTCGTGCCAGTTGCCACGGCGATGCAGAAGCTGCCGCCCGTGCCGTTTTTGGCAGGGCGCACGTTTTGGCTGAAAACAGGGCAGACTTTGGATATAGGCCGTCTGAAAAGCGATTTGGTGGATGCAGGTTATAACCATGTTTCCCATGTTGTCGCGGCGGGCGAGTTCGCTGTGCGCGGCGGTATTGTCGATTTGTTCCCGATGGGCAGCGAAATGCCATACCGCATCGATTTGTTTGACGATGAAATCGACAGCATCAAAACTTTCGATACCGAAACGCAACGCACCATTTCTCCCGTTTCCGAAATCCGCCTGCTGCCGGCGCACGAGTTCCCCACCGACAGCGAGGCGCAAAAGATTTTCCGCAGCCGCTTCCGCGAAGAAGTCGATGGCAATCCGAACGATGCGGCTGTGTACAAAGCCGTCAGCAACGGCCATTTCGGCGCGGGCGTGGAATATTATCTGCCGCTGTTTTTTGAAAACGAGCTGGAAACGCTGTTTGACTATATCGGCGAAGATGCGTTGTTTGTCTCTTTGGGCGACGTTCATGCCGAGGCAAACCGTTTTTGGAGCGACGTCAAATCGCGTTACGCCATGGCGCAGGGCGATGAAACCTATCCGCCTTTGCTTCCACAGCATTTGTATCTCTCTGCCGATGTCTTTGCAGGTCGTCTGAAAAATTATGGTCAGGTATTGCCGGATATTTTTGGTGATAAGCATACGTTGCCAAACTTGGCCGTCAACCGCCAATCCGACGAGCCGTTGCAGGCATTGAAGGATTTTCAGACGGCCTTTGACGGACGGATTTTGCTGTGCGCCGAAAGTTTGGGACGACGCGAAACCATGCTCGGTTTCTTGCAGCAAAACGGTTTGAAAGCCAAAAGTGTGTCTGATTGGCAAGGCTTCTTGTCGGCGCATGAGTCGCTGATGATTACAGTGGCGCCGTTAGCTTACGGGTTTAAATTAGAAGATCAAAACATTGCGGTTATTACCGAATCCGATCTTTATCAATATGTTGCCCGCTCGCGCAAACACCATCGTAAGAAACACGCCGCCGTTTCAGACGGCTTGTTGCGCGACCTTGCCGAAATCAATATCGGCGATCCTGTTGTACACGAAGAACACGGCATCGGCCGATATATGGGCTTGGTCACAATGGACTTGGGCGACGAAACCAACGAAATGATGTTGCTCGAATATGCGGGTGAAGCGCAGCTTTATGTGCCTGTTTCGCAGTTGCATTTAATCAGCCGCTACTCTGGTCAGGCGCATGAAAACGTTACTTTGCACAAGCTCGGCAGTGGCGCGTGGAACAAGGCGAAGCGCAAAGCCGCCGAAAAAGCGCGCGATACCGCCGCCGAGTTGCTCAACCTCTACGCCCAACGCGTCGCCCAATCGGGACACAAGTTTGAAATCAACGAGATGGACTATCAGGCGTTTGCCGACGGTTTTGGCTATGAAGAAACCGAAGACCAGGCCGCCGCCATTGCCGCAGTGATTAAAGATTTGACACAGGCGAAACCTATGGACCGCCTCGTGTGCGGCGATGTCGGCTTCGGCAAAACCGAAGTCGCCCTGCGCGCCGCGTTTGTGGCGGTGATGGGTGGCAAACAAGTTGCCGTACTCGCCCCGACCACGCTTCTGGTGGAGCAGCACGCGCAAAACTTCGCCGACCGCTTCGCCGATTTCCCTGTGAAAGTCGCCAGCCTTTCGCGTTTCAACAACAGTAAAGCCACCAAAGCCGCGCTGGAAGGCATGGCGGACGGCACGGTCGATATCGTTATCGGCACGCACAAACTGGTGCAGGACGAAATCAAATTCAAAAATTTAGGTTTAGTGATTATCGATGAAGAACACCGCTTCGGCGTGCGCCAAAAAGAGCAACTCAAACGCCTGCGCGCCAATGTCGATATCCTCACCATGACCGCCACGCCGATTCCGCGTACCCTCAGCATGGCGCTCGAAGGTCTGCGCGACTTCTCGCTGATTACTACCGCGCCCAGCCGCCGCCTCGCCGTCAAAACCTTTGTCAAACCCTTCAGCGAAGGCAGCGTGCGCGAAGCCGTATTGCGCGAACTCAAACGCGGCGGACAAGTGTTTTTCCTGCACAATGAAGTGGATACGATTGAAAATATGCGCGAGCGGCTCGAAACCCTGCTGCCTGAAGCCCGCATCGGCGTGGCACATGGACAACTGCGCGAGCGCGAGTTGGAACAAGTGATGCGCGACTTTTTACAGCAACGATTCAACGTGTTGCTCTGTTCTACCATCATCGAAACCGGCATTGACATCCCCAACGCCAACACCATCATCATCAACCGCGCCGACAAATTCGGGCTGGCACAACTGCACCAGCTGCGCGGACGCGTCGGCCGCAGCCACCACCAAGCCTACGCCTACCTGCTCACGCCCGAATACATCACCAAAGACGCAGAAAAACGCCTCGATGCCATCGCGGCGGCAGACGAACTCGGCGCGGGTTTCACCCTAGCCATGCAGGATTTGGAAATCCGCGGCGCAGGCGAAATCCTTGGCGAAGGACAATCCGGTGAAATGATACAGGTCGGCTTCACGCTCTACACCGAAATGCTCAAACAAGCCGTGCGCGACCTCAAAAAAGGCCGCCAGCCCGACCTCGACGCACCGCTGGGCATCACCACCGAAATCAAACTGCACAGCCCGGCATTATTGCCTGAAGACTACTGCTCCGACATTCACGAGCGCCTCGTCCTCTACAAACGCCTCGCCGTCTGCGAAACCGTGCAGCAAATCAACGCCATACATGAAGAACTGGTCGACCGCTTCGGTCTGCCCGAACAACCCGTCAAAACCCTCATCGAAAGCCACCACTTACGGCTTATGGCAAAAGAATTGGGTATCGATGCCATTGATGCGACCAGCGAAGCGGTAACGGTAACCTTTGGAAAAAACAACAATGTCGATCCAACCGAAATCATCCTGCTGATTCAAAACGACAAAAGATACCGCCTTGCCGGCGCGGATAAGCTGCGATTTACCGCAGAGATGGAAAATATCGAAGTGCGGATTAATACAGTGAAGAACGTATTGAAGACTTTGAAAGAAAGGGTGATGGTTAAGTAAGGAAGGAGGAAAAAAGGCCGTCTGAAAATTTTCAGACGGCCTTTTTATACTATTCCTACTTAATAAGTGTAGGTTGAATTGAGGACCAACAGAACTATTAAATTTATTGAAATCGTTAGGTTTATCAATCCAATCTACGCATTTAAGAATTTATAGTACTATCAGCTTCGGGAATCGAACCTAAAGTTGTTAAATCGATCAGGGAATTATTATGAAAATAAGGGCAATGATGCTGGGTATTGCAGGCTTGATATTATCCGGCTGCTTTTTCTCTAATGAAGAAATTAAGTTGGAAGATATTTGGAATTTTAAAATTACTGTCAATGAAGCTAAGGGGAATAGGCAGGTTCATTTGACAGGCTTATTAGGCAATAGTGCAATGGGTATTTCAGATATTAAAACAACTAGCCGCAACGATGAGCTGAATATTACTTTATTTCAAAAATTAGCAGGTTCGGAATATTCAGGAGTATTAGATAAAGAAATTCCTCTTGAAAGCAGTATTAAAAAGATTACATATGGTTCTGAACACAAGGTTATATGGCAAGATTAAAATCAATGAAAAGGCCGTCTGAAAACTGGATTTCAGACGGCCTTTTATTTTCTTATAACGTCATAACGTCGTTCGTATTATCAGAAACGATAGTTCACGCCCAAGGCAAACTCGCGGCCACGTTCGTAGAAGGGCACGCGTCCGTTGCCGTCGGGGAAGCGTTGGCTGTGTGAACGGTATTGCTTGTTGCCGATGTTGTTGACGGCGAAGTTGACGTTCAGGTTGTCTTTTTTCAGCGGCTGCCAGTTGGCGTAGATGTCGTGTACGCCGTAGCCTGATTTCTTGCCGTGTATCGTGCCTTGTCCGCGGGCGACGTCGGTGTATTTCACGCTTTGGGCGTAGCGGCCGCGCCAGCCGATTTCGAGTTTGGGGTTTTCAAACTGATAAGACAGGCCGGTCAGCCATTGGCGGCCGGTGTTCCAGAAGGTGAACGAGCTTTCGTGGTCTTCCGCTTGAATCGGGCTTTCGCCGTAGTACATTTCGCCGTTCAGACGGGGTTTGACGTAGGATACGCCGGCGCGCGCGGTCAGGCCGCCCCAGCGGTAGGATGCGTCAAGTTCGTAGCCGTAGGTTTTGAGCGTGCCGCCGTTGTAAATCTTGCCGCGTTCGGTGATGGAGGCGGTGTTGTTGTTGATTTTTGCCCAACGATAGACGATGAGGTCTTTGATGCGTTGGTGGAACACGCTGCCGCTGACGTTGAAGTTGTCGTTGCGCCATTTGAAGCCGAGTTCGGCACGGCGGGCAGTTTCAGCTTTGAGGTTGCTGTCCAAATCGGCGGCGGCGCCTGCGCGTTCGTTAGCCAACAAGGCTTCGTTCAGACGCGGCGCGCGGTTTGCCTGATTGAGGTTCGCCAAGAGGGAGAAGTTGTCGTTGATGTCCCAAATCGCGCTGATGCTGGGGTTGAGTTGTCCGTGCGACGCGCTTTGTTTGCTGGCGGCATTGTATTTGAAATGGTCGTAACGCAGGCCGGTGGTCAGGGTAACGGGGTGCAGGTTCCAAATACCTTCCGCGTACACGCCGTATTCGGCTTTTTTCTCTTTGTCGCGGTCATACAGGCCGAGAATCTTCAGCCATGCGCCTTTGTCGGAAGGCTCGGAGGTTTCGTGGCGGTAGTTGACGCCGTATTTCACCATGTGTCCGTCGCCGAAGGAGCTGGCGAGGTTCAGATTCGCGCCGGTCGCTTTGATTTTGCTTAGCTCAAGCTGACCGATAGGAACGCCGCCTTGCGCCGTGCCGGAAGCTTGGGCTTTTGGAGAAGGAGCGCCTTTAGGCGGTTTGGTGTCATCGGTATTGATTTGGAAGACGTTGGCGTCGATTTTGTCGATAAAGCCGACGTTACGGCCACGGTATTCCAGATTGTAGGTCTGCTCTTTTTGATAAGTGCCGTCCACGCCGATGTAGCTGTCAACGTTTTGGAACTCGGCTTTGTCGGTGCGGTTGCCTTTTTGGTATTCCTGACGGTAGGTCAGGCGGATGCCGTGGTCGTCGTTGAAATCGTAGCCGAGTTTGGTGAGGTAGCTGTGTTGTTTCAGACGACTGCCGAGGTTGACATTGCCGTTGCCATCTTTGTAGTCGCGGTTGTTGAGGAAGTTGCCTGCAAACAGGGCATCGAAGCCGTTTTGATAGCCGTAAACCGCTGCGCTGCCGGTTGAGCCTTTATTGCTGCTCAAGCCTGCGCCCAGTTTGAAACCGAAAGGTTTGCCGTCGGTTAGCAGGTCTTTTGCGTCAACCGTTGTTACGCGGATGATACCGCCGACCGCACCCAAACCCGCGCTTGCCGCGCCTGTGCCTTTTTCGACGTTGATGCTTTTTACCAAAGCGGGGTCAAGCTGGAAGCGGCTTTGGTGGTGGAAGATTTTAGTGGATTGGCTGGTGTTGTCGACTTCTAGGTTAATTTTATCTTCACCAACGCCGCGGATGCTGTAAAACTGCGCCACGCCGTTGCCGCCGCCGACATCCATACCGATTTGGTCTTTCATGACTTGTTTTAAATCGGTCGAAATTTCGCGGTCGAGCTGGTTGCGGGTTACACGAGTCGGTACGGCAGTACCGGTAACCTTAATTTCATTCAGCTCGGCAGTTTCTGCGGGTTGCAAATTTTCGGCATGAGCGAAGCTTGTTGATAATGCGAGTGTAATGATACTAAGGCGGAATACAGGAGAGGAGACCTTATTCATGATTTTTCCTAAGTAAAAAATTGACTGCTTATTCTAATTATTATAATAATGATTATCAAATTCTTAATGAATATTAATAAATATATTCTGTTTTATTCCAGTCTAAAATTAATAGGATTTTATAAAAATCAATTAGTTTATATTTTAGTTAAATTTAGTAAAGATTCTTTGGTTAAGAAAGGGGTTAAGTCTTACTTTTTCTGAGAGGGAGAAATGAGATAGCTTGAATATCTGTCAATAAAGAATTTTGTCTATCAGTGTTTTATTTAAAAAGGCCGTCTGAAAAGTATTTTTCAGACGGCCTAAATATTTATGTTTTACAGTAAAGGGCTCATCAGGCGGACGGCATTTTCCACGAGGCCGCGGAGTTTAGAGCGTTGTTGCCATGATTTGATGGCAATGTAGCTGCTGTTTTTAAGGTAGCTGCGTTGCAGGTGGCAGATTTGTTTGGTGGTATCGCGATCGTAGATGGCGAGGCTGATTTCGAGGTTGAGGAAGAAGCTGCGCATGTCCATATTGACCGTACCGAAGAGGGAGTAGTCTTCGTCTATGGTCAAGGTTTTGGCATGTAAAAGTCCATCTTCAAACATGGCGATTTTGACGCCGGCTTCCAGCAGCATAGGGTAGTAGGCGCGTGAGGCGTAGCGTACCATCAGTGAATCGACTTTAGCAGGCAGTATCAAGGTCACTTTGACGCCGCGTTTGGCGGCAACGGTTAACGCCATGAGAAGCGGCTCGTCGGGGACGAAGTAGGGGGTGGTAATTGTGATTTGTTTGGTAGCGGCATAGATGGTGCTGATGATGGTTTCGTAGATGACGAAGCTGCTTTGCTCGGGGGCGGATGGAATGATTTGGGCAACAATATCGCCTTGCTGCATTTTTTCAGGAAGGATTTGGGGCAGCAGGCTTTGGGCTTGATTGAGGTATGTTTGTACGTTTTGGAGGTTTTCATCGGTTTCGACGGCGAGGTCGGCGAAGAAGACGGCAGACAGTTCCAAAACCATAGGCCCTGTACAGCGCATCATGGCATCGACCCATTCTCCGACGCCAGAGTTTTGTTTGAAATAGCGCGGGTCGACAAGGTTGAAGCTGCCGGTGTAACCGATTTTGCTGTCGATAACGAGGATTTTGCGGTGGTTGCGCAGGTCGGTGCGCGTGAATAATGTACGCCAGATGCCGACAGGTAAGGAGGTATGTACTTCAACGCCTGCTTGGCGCAGTTTCTCTACCCAATCGCTTTCAAGAAAGCTCCTGCTGCCGACGGCATCAGCCAGTATGGAGCAGTCTACGCCTCTGGCTTTGGCGGCAAGAATTTCATTTAGAATTTCTTCAATGCGGCCTTTGGGTTCGATAATGTAAAAGGCCAACAGGCAGGAATGGGCTGCGGCGCGTATGTCGGCAAGCATACTGTCGATGATGGTATCGGTGGTCGAGAGCAGGCTCATGGCGTTGCCTTTGGTGGCACCCAGCCCCGTTCCTTTTTCGGCAACTTTACTGATGCCGTGGTAACGTGATTTGACTTGGTCGGCAATGTCGAGATAGATATCGGCTAGATGGGTGGCGGCAAAGTTGCGGTAGAAGCGGTTCATTTCGCCGGTACGTTTGGCGCGGGCCGTGCCGAGACGAGGCTCGCCGATAAGGATGTAGACGATGGTTCCGAATACGGGGAAAAGGAAGAGGATAATCAACCAGGCGAAGGTTGAGCCGATGTTTTTTTGTTTGTACAACACGCGCAGCATGCAGGCGAGTGCGGCGCAGGTGTGGGCGAAGATAAAAATCTCGGTCCAGGTGATGTCTTTTAAGAAATTCATATTCGGTAGGGATTGGTTGAATTTTTAAATTTGAAGGTTGGGGCTGACAAGCTTCAAATATTAAGTATATAGAAAAACCGTCTGAAAACAAATTTACACGATAATTGTGTTTTTTGTTTTCAGACGGCCTTTACGTTTTTTCTTTAACGGTGATACTGACGAGACAATTCGTGTACGGTATCGACCAAGATTTTGGCGTGTTCGGGGTCGGCGTGTTGGTTGATGCCGTGGCCGAGGTTGAATACATGGCCGCTGCCGTGTCCGTAGTCAGCAAGGATGCGCGCGACTTCGGTGCGGATAGATTCCGGTGTGCCGAAGAGGGCAAATGGGTCGAAGTTGCCTTGCAGGGCAACTTGTTCGCCGACGCGACGGCGTGCTTCGCTGATGTTGCAGGTCCAGTCCAAGCCTAATGCATCTGCGCCGATTTCTGCCATGCTTTCCAGCCATAAGCCGCCGCCTTTCGCAAATACGATAACAGGCACGCGGCGGCCTTCGCTTTCACGTTTGAGTCCGGCAACAATTTGTCGGATGTACTTCAGGCTGAATTCTTTAAACGCTGCATCGCTCAACACGCCGCCCCAAGTGTCGAAAATTTGTACGGCTTGTGCGCCGGCATCGATTTGGGCGTTGAGATAAGCGGTAACAGCTTGAGCATTGGTGTCGAGGATTTTATGCAGCAAATCAGGGCGCGAATACATCATAGTTTTGATGGTGCGGAATTCTTTGCTGCTGCCGCCTTCGACCATGTAGCAGGCGAGTGTGAACGGGCTGCCGGAGAAGCCGATGAGTGGCACGCGGCGGTCCAGTGCTTTACGGATGGAAGTTACGGCATCAAAGACGTATTGCAGTTTTTCCATGTCGGGAACTTGCAATTTGGCAATGTCGGCTTCGTGTTGCAAAGCGCGTTCAAATTTCGGGCCTTCGCCTTCGGCAAAGTACAGGCCCAAACCCATGGCATCTGGAACGGTCAGAATATCGGAAAACAGAATTGCCGCGTCCAGATCAAAACGTTCTAAAGGCTGGATGGTAACTTCGGTAGCCAGTTCGGTGTTTTTGCACAAATCGAGAAAGCTGCCTGCGCGTGCGCGTGTGGCTTTGTATTCAGGCAGATAGCGTCCGGCTTGGCGCATCATCCAGATGGGCGTGTATTCGACAGGCTGTTTGAGCAGGGCGCGGAGGAAAGTGTCGTTTTTCAGAGCAGTCATGATAAATAGGCTTTCTGATTTGGTGTGTTGGACAAAGTTCAGACGGCCTTAGATATGTATTGAGGCCGTCTGAAATGATTAAATGGTTGGTTCTGTTGTAGATTTCATACTATCGCTTAATGCGAAATCAGCACATCAATTGGGTTGAGGGAGTGCTGCCGGATGTTCTTCTTCGGCTACGCTTTCCAAAACCAGATTGCGTTGTTCTTGCGCTTTTTGTGGCTGGTCAGTTTCATCAAACACGCGGGCCAAGACCAAATGCGCAGATATGCTGGGTTGCAGGGCGATGCTGGCTTCGAGGTAGCCTTGGGCTTTGCCCCAAAGTTTGCGGCTGTAAGCCAGTTGGCCAAGATACATCAACAGTAGCGCATTGTCCGGTTGTTCCTGCAACCAAGAATCTGCCAAATCGATGGCTTTTTGCTGGTCGCGCTCGCTTAGGAAACGAACGGATTCGACAAATGCTTCCAAAAGCTCGGGCTGGCGGTTTTGCGGATAATGGGTTTTTACCCATTTGACCGCTTCGGCATACAAGCCCAAACGCTCGTATTTCTCGGCAATCGCGACGCACAATTCGCCAGATTTCACGTTTTCGGGAATCTGTTTTAAACAGGCTTTCAGACGGCCTGCATCGGTTACTTCGCTCAAGAGGCGGCGATATGCCCAGTTCTGATACTGTTCTGCTTCGTAATCGTTGATAGCGCCGGCTTTGACCAGTTTTTCCGCTTTTGCCAAGACATCTGAAGCATCGCCGTGATCAAAGGCATAACGCAATTGCAGGCGCACCAAGCGGCTTAAGTTGCTATTGATTTTGGCTGCAGCTTCAAGATTTTGTGCGGCAGTCGGATAATCGCGGCGGCCCAGTGCGGATTCAGCCAGCAAAAGATGACGGGAAAGCTGTTGTTTTTGTGGCAGGTGTTCGATTTCGTGTAGGTAGCGGTCGCGCAATTCGAAGTTTTCCATTTGGTCGGCTGCGTGCGCGCCCAACATCAAAGCCAGGGTGCGGTTGTCGCCTGCTTCTTTGTTTTGCAAGACTTTGGCGGCTTCTTGTTCGGCTTTTTCAAAACGACCTTCAAAATATGCCAGACCTGCGCTGTTCAAAGAGGCAGAAGCTTGACGGCCTTTGCGGGCAATGCCGAAGCGTTGCATACGTGCCGGAATGTTCAAGAGGCCGAACACGAATTTAATCAGGAAATACAAGACGAATACGCTCAACAGCAGGCCTAAAACAAAGGCATGCAGATTGATACGCAGCATGGTTTGCTCAACCACGACGTACACGTTACCGGTATAAATGCCGGAAGCCAACGCTAAACCGACGGCGGCGGCAAACAGAATGACAATCCAAACGACGGTTTTCATGCTTGCTCTCCTTTAATTTTGGCAGCAGGCTTGGTTTGGTTTTGTGGTTTGGCAGCTTCGGCGGCCGGTTCTTTTTTGTTTTCAGACGGCAATGCAGGTGCTTCTAAAGATTGAGGGGCAGAAGCGGCAGCCGGTGCGGCAGTTGTGGCTTGCTCGGTAGTTGCAGCCGGAGCGGAAGCGGTTTTCTCGGCAGCTTGGGTTTGCGTAGCTTCTTCGGTCGTCATTTGTGTACGCGAACCTTCTTGATAAGCGCGAACGGCGCTCAAGCTGGCTTTCAGGCTGTCGTCTGAAATCATGCGGACATCAAGGGCTTTGAGTTCGGCCAACTCTTTCAACCATGACTGCGTAGCAGGGGATTTGCTGTCAAAGTATTGTTTTACAGTTGCTTCAACGTTGTTCAAATCGCTTTGATACACTTCGCCGTTGTGTTGCAACAGGGCAATGCGCGCATCCAAAAGGCGCAGGCGCAGGTTTTCACGGATGAAGTAGGTTTGATCGGGTGAAATCAACATGGCGTCGTTGCTGTCCAGATGACGGACTTCAACCAAGCCTTTGAGGGCATTGAGGGATTTTTCCCATGTGTTTTCCCACCAAGTTCCTGAATTGGCGGCTTCGACAGGCGCGGCACCTGGTTTCAATACGCCGTCCAAAACCAAAGGCAGGCCTGAAATACCGGTTTCCAGACGGTCGATACGCAAGGCAGTGGCGGAAATATCGACATAAGGACGGTTTTTCAGCGCGGCCAAATCATTGCTGATGGCTTGCTTGATGGGGATAAGCTCAGGCTGTTCAAAACGGCTTAAGCGGCTGTCAATGTGTTCCAATACGCTGACCGCGCCTTGAAGGTTGCCTGACAGCATCAATTGTTGCGAAGCAGTGTTCAACATCGATTCGGCTTCGTCGACCAGCCAGTTGATGCGGCCTTTGAGTAACTCTTGATAAGCTTTCTGCATTTGCAGGATTTGCTCGCTATTGCTTTTTTGACCGTTGTTCAGGCGGTCTAACTCGGCCTGAATAGCGGTTTGGCGGTTGAGGTTGTCTTTTAAAAGGCTGGCGTTTTCAGATTCGCCCAAGGCCGCTTTGTCGATTTTTTGGTTGAATTCGAGCTCTTGGTTTTTTAAAACATTTTGACCCTGTACAAACAGGAATCCGCTCGCGCCTAGGCCTAGCAGTGCCAAGACGGTTGCACCTGCGGCCAAGGCTTTGCCGCCAGATTGTTTGATGATAACAGGGGCGTTGTTTTGTGGGAGATTGTTGGACTCGGGCATGCTCGCCTCCACTCGCTGAGGTTGGGTAGGTTTGATTTGTTCAGACGGCCTGGTGTTTTCAGAACGTTCAGGCGCCGGAGCTGCCGTATTGGCAACTTGTTGGGTATCTTTATTGTCTTCGACTGGGTTCACTGCTTGGCTCCTTTGTGGCATGGATGAAAGTGCAGCGGATAGAGAAGTGACGGTTTCTACATGTTTGGCACCGACGATGCGAAGCGCATCGGCAATGCGCGGATGATGGGTAAAGTATAGCAAGGATTCGAAGAATCGGGAAAATTGCGGCGGAATCTGATGGAAAAATTCGCGTGCAAGTTCGCCGGATGTAACGTAGGCGGCGGCGATGTCTTCGGTTTTAAAGTGCTGCCAATCGATGGCGTGTGGCCGTCTGAAATAGATTTCGGCGATGTCGATTTGGAAACCCAGTTCGGTCAGTTTGTCTGCTAGAAAATCACGGCCGCCATGACCTCGAATGATTAAAACTCGGGCATTGGGTGGCAGGTTTTTCCAAATAGGCATTCTCAAGACGGCTTCGCTGTCGTTGCCATCTTCGGGAGAGAATACGGGATAGGGGGAGAATTGTGCCAAAGTATGTTGGCTGGTTTGGCCGACGGTAATGTGTGCTCTGGGGCCGTCTGAAAAGTTCAAGTGCGGCGCTGCGGTTTCAATAGCGGTGGGGCTGACCCAAAACACGACATCGGCTTGCTTGAATTGTTCGGGAAGTTTTTTTAAAGCCGAACGATCCGCCTCTATTTCAATCGGACTCAATACCTGAGCCTGCCAACCGGCTGCATAGCAGGTTTGGATATCTTGTTGCGGACGGTTGGACGGACGGATAATGAGTAGAGTAGGCATAATGTGGGATAAATTATTAAGGTTTAGGCCGTCTGAAAGAAGGGTTTCAGACGGCCTGTTGCCGGGGATACGTTATTGATCGACGAATGCGCGCTCAATCAAGTAGTCGCCGCGAACGCCGGTTTTCGGAGAAACGGTCAGGCCGAATTCGTCCAAGACGTTGCAGGTGTCTTTCAACATGGCAGGGCTGCCGCACAGCATGGCGCGGTCGTCTTGCGGATTGATTTTAGGCAGGCCGATGTCTTCGAAGAGTTTGCCGCTGCGCATCAAATCGGTCAGACGGCCTTGGTGTACATATTCTTCGCGTGAAACGATTGGATAGTAAATCAGTTTTTCTTTAACCAAGTCGCCCAAGTATTCGTGTTCGGGCAATTCTTTAGTGAAGCGGTCGTAGTATGCCAAATCTTTTTTGTAGCGTACGCCGTGAACCAAGATGATTTTTTCGAATTGCTCGTAAATTTCAGGGTCTTTGGTAATGCTCAAGAAAGGGGCGATGCCGGTACCGGTGCTCAAGAGGTAGAGGTGTTTGCCCGGATTCAGGTCGCCGGCAACCAATGTACCGGTTGGTTTTTTACTGATGAGGACATCATCACCGACTTTAAGGTGTTGCAGGCGGCTGGTCAATGGGCCGTCTTGTACTTTAATACTGAAAAATTCCAGATGCTCTTCCCAGTTGGCGGAAGCCACGCTGTATGCGCGCATCAGCGGTTTGCCGTCTACCATCAGGCCGACCATGACGAACTGGCCGTTTTCAAAGCGCAAAGATTCGTCACGGGTACAGGTGAAAGTGAAGTAAGCGTCGGTCCAGTGGTGTACGGACAAGACTTTCTGGGTGTTGAATGCTGCCATTGATATTTCCTGTCGGATAAGGCCGTCTGAAAAGGATAAGTCGGGGCGGCCAAGGTTAATAAAAAGAATGGAATATTGTGTTCAGCTACTTGCTTGCCGGTTTGGCTGATTTTTCGCTGAGGCTGTGCAGGTCGGAATAGCGTCCGCCTGCGCTAATCAATTCATGATGAGTGCCTTGTTCTACGACATTGCCTTCATGCATGACAACGATGTTGTCGGCTTTTTCGATGGTCGAAAGTCGGTGGGCAATCACCAATGTGGTACGGTTTTGCATCAGGTTTTCCAATGCGGTTTGTACCAAACGTTCGGATTCATTATCCAATGCGCTGGTGGCTTCGTCCAAAATTAAAATCGGTGCGTTTTTCAAAAGTGCACGCGCAATGGCGAGGCGTTGACGTTGGCCGCCGGACAGTTTTAAACCGTTTTCGCCAACTTCAGTGTGCAAGCCTTGCGGCATTTTTTGGATAAATTCCCAAGCATTCGCGGCTTTTGCAGCATTGATAATTTCTTCTTCACTGAATTTGTCAGCTTGAGCATAGGCAATGTTTTCAGCAATCGTACCATTAAACAGGACAACGTTTTGGCTGACGAATGCCATGCGGCTGCGCAGGCTTTCGAGCGTATATTCATTGATGTTGACGCCGCCAATCAAAACCTTGCCTTCATCCGGATTAAGGAAGCGCGGCAACATATTGGCCAGGGTGGTTTTACCGCAACCCGATGCGCCGACTAATGCAGTCACTTTGCCTTGTGGGACAAGCAGGTTGATGTGGTTCAAGCTGTTGCGTTCGGCTTCAGGATAGCGGTGTACAACATCGCAAAATTCGATATCGCCAGGGTTTGGGCTGAGAATCTGTTTGCCTTCGTTACTTTCTTCAGGTTGATCCAAAAAGGTGAAGACACTTTCTGCCGCCGCTAAACCGCGTTGCAGGGACTGCATCACGCCGGTCATGCGTTTGATGGGGTCAAACATCATGATCATGCTGGACAAAAACGACATAAAATCGCCTGCACTGAAGCCGGAAAGCCCTGCTTGGCGTGCGGCTGCGTAAATAATCGCAGCCAGAGCAACCGAGGCCATTAATTGCGTAATGCCGGTACCGGCAGAGCTGGCGGAAACCTGTTTGAGCAGATTGCGGCGAACATCATTGGCAATACGGTCGAAGCGGCGGTTTTCATAATCTTGACCGCCGTAGATTTTTACAACGCGTTCACCATTAATGCTTTCGCCCAAGACCTGCATCAGCTGGCCAAGATAAATTTGGTTGTTGGCAGACAGTTTGCGCAGGCGTTTGCTGACTGTTTGGATACATACAGCGACGACCGGCAAAATAATAAAAGTAATCAGGGTCAAACGCCAGTTCAGATAAGTCAGCAAGCCCAATAGGCCGACTACGCTCACGCCGTCTTTAGCAATCACGGTAATGACGTTAAACCCTGCATCGGTAATTTGATTGACGTCGTTCAAGATACGAGACATCAAACGGCCGCCGGTATTGCTGCTGAAATACGAAGTCGGCAGATGCATCATTTTGTTGAACATCTCACCGCGCAAGCGCTGCACCAAGTGGCTGGACAGATACGTCGTGCAATATTCGTTGATGAAGTTAAACAGGCCGCGAACGAAAAACAGCGCCACAATTGCCAGCGGCAACCATGACATGCTTTTCATGTTTTTATCGACAAAACCTTCATTAATCAAAGGTTTGAGCAAGTAACCGAAAGCCGGCATCGTACCGGCGACAATCAGCATGGCCACTACGGAGACGATAAACATCTTCCAATAGCTTTTTAAATATCCAAGCAAACGCTTGTACAGCTCCCAGTTGGATGTGGCTTGTGTTGTCTGCATATCAATCCAGATTTAGAGCAAACATGCAATTCTAAACGAAAATATCTGTCATTACAATGTTTGCAATTGAAAGTCAAAAGGAGTTGGTATTGTTTTAACGCCTTGATTTTATATTAGGAACGACTGCGGTGTGGTGGGTTTGGCAATAATGTTACCCACTTCTCAAATATCGGTTGTGGCCGTCTGAAAAAGTTTCAGACGGCCTCTTCAGTCGTCAAGGACGGCCGGTTAAGCCAGGGCTTCCTTAATGATGTCTTTCACTGCCGTTGCATTATTAGGGACAACACGGACACGTTGCGGCAGGTTTTCCAAGCCTTCCAATGTGGCCGGACGAGGGATGGAAACTTCACCGACAGCCTCATGGATGGTGGCTTCAAATTTGGCAGCCAATGCGGTTTCAAGGCAGACAATGGTTTCGCCGGCTTCGCGTACTTCACGCGCTACTTTGATGCCATCGGCTGTATGCGGATCAATCAATTCACGGTCTTGTTTGTAAACCTGTTTGATGGTGGCAAGGCGGTTGGCATGGGTCGATTTGCCGGAAACAAAGCCATATTGTTGATGTACTTTGTTTAAGACAAATTCCAAATTAAAACCTTTGCCGGAGCCTACTTCAGCCCATAAGGTTTTGATTTCGTCTGCATCGCGATCCATCAGGTCAAACACAAAACGCTCGAAGTTGGAGGCTTTGGAAATATCCATAGATGGGCTGGAAGTGACGTGGGTGTGTTCACTGTTGCGTGGGCGGTATGCGCCGGTTTTGAAAAATTCGTCCAATACGTCGTTTTCATTGGTAGCGACAATCAACCGGTGGATGGGTAGGCCCATTTGACGGGCGATATGACCGGCGCAGACATTGCCGAAGTTGCCGCTTGGTACGCAGAAGCTGACTTTTTCGTCATTGCTCGAAGTGGCATTGAAATAACCGGCGAAGTAGTACACGACTTGGGCGACAATACGGCCCCAGTTAATAGAGTTGACTGTACCGATGTGGTATTTGGCTTTGAATTCGGCATCGTTTTGTACGGCTTTAACGATGTCTTGGCAGTCGTCAAACATACCTTCAACGGCGATGTTGTGGATGTTGGCATCTTGCAAGCTGAACATTTGCGCGCGTTGGAATGCGCTCATTTTGCCTTCCGGAGACAGCATGAAGACATTGACGCCTTTTTTACCGCGTAGGGCATATTCGGCGGCAGAGCCGGTGTCGCCACTGGTGGCGCCTAAGATATTGAGTTCTTTGCCTTCTTTGTTCAATACATATTCAAACGCATTGCCCAAGAATTGCATGGCCATGTCTTTGAATGCCAAAGTCGGGCCGTTGGACAGGGCTTGGATTTTGATTCCGTCTGAAAGTGTACGCACCGGAGTAATGGCTTTGGTGCCGAATACTTCTTCGGTGTAGGTGTGGTTGATGATGTCGCGTAAATCATCAGCAGGTATGTCGGTGGCAAACAGGCTCATGACTTCAAACGCCAGCTCAGGATAGCTGAGTGTGCGCCATTGGTCTAAAGTAGCACGGTCGATTTGAGGGTATTGCTCAGGCAGCATCAAACCGCCGTCAGGAGCCAAACCCATCAATAAAACTTCGCTGAATTGCTTGCGTGCGGTTGCACCGCGGGTGCTGATGTATTTCATGGTTTCTTCTCTATATATTTAAAATTCAAATAGAAAGTCAAAACGAATTCAGACGGCCTCGATATTAAAAAAGGCCGTCTGAACGATTATTTGTAGAGTCGTTTGAAGCAGGCGGTAACCGTTTTCGCGGTAACGGAAGCAATGGCCTGCTCGCGGGTTGCCGGACTCAATACCTGCATCATTTCGGTTGCAGTCAATTGATTTGGCGCTTCTTCGCTGGCGCAGCCACAGATTTTATTTTCCCATTCGGCTTGTTTTTCCGCACTCATGGCCAAAGTAATCACACGCCATTCGTTACGTTTGTTCAATTCGGTACGGCATTGGCTGTCTACCGCCATTTTCACTACGCTGCTGCCGATACCTGTACCGCTGCCCAAGCCGCCGAAAGATTCGCCACCGGTAGCGCATGCACCCAATAAGAAAGCTGATGTAACAGCTGCTAAAAGAGTTTTTGAAGTCATGATGTTTCCTGTAAGCAAGGCCGTCTGAAACGCCCGAAGAGTTCTCAAAATAGCATGTATTATACCGTAATGCGGCCCGATATGTGAGTTTGCGAAACTGCCGTATAATGCTAGCGAGTTTTCTTTTCAATCAGCCAGCACGAAAGCCACTATGTCCGACCTTTTTACCCGCCAACCCGAAGCCCCTTTAGCCGAACGCCTGCGCCCGCATTCTTTAGACGATGTCATCGGGCAACAGCATTTGATCGGCGAAGGCAAACCTTTGCGCGTGGCGGTTGAGGGAGGAAAGCCGCATTCTATGTTGCTGTGGGGGCCGCCGGGCGTAGGCAAAACCACGCTGGCACGGATTTTGGCGCAGAGTTTCAATGCCCAGTTTTTGCCGGTTTCCGCCGTATTTTCCGGCGTAAAAGACATACGCGAGGCAATCGAGAAAGCTGAAATTGCCTTGCAGCAAGGGCGTGCGACGATTTTGTTTGTTGACGAGGTACACCGCTTCAACAAAGCGCAGCAAGATGCATTTTTGCCTTATGTCGAAAGCGGCTTATTAACCTTTATCGGCGCTACCACGGAAAATCCGTCATTTGAAGTCAATCCGGCATTACTTAGCAGGGCGCAAGTTTATGTCTTGCAATCCTTGTCTTCAGACGACCTGAAGAAGCTGATTGCCAAAGTATTGTCTTTACCCGAATACCAAGAGTTTACGATTGAAGCGGATGCGCAAGAATTACTCGTGAATACCGCCGATGGCGATGCGCGAAGATTGTTGAATTTATTGGAACAACTTTTACGCGCCGCCGACACACGCCGTCTGAAAACCTTAACCGCCGAATTTCTCGCCGACAGCTTGGGGGCGCAAATCCGCCGTTTTGATAAGGGCGGTGAGAGTTTCTACAACCAAATTTCTGCGCTGCACAAATCCGTGCGCGGTTCGCATCCTAACGCGGCCTTGTATTGGTTCTGCCGTATGCTCGACGGCGGTACCGACCCGCGCTATCTTGCCCGCCGCATTGTCCGCATGGCATGGGAAGATATCGGCTTGGCCGATCCGCGTGCCTTAACGATTGCCAATGATGCCGCTGCCACATTCGAACGTTTAGGCTCGCCCGAAGGGGAGCTTGCTTTGGCTCAAGCCGTGTTGTATCTCGCCGCCGCCGCGAAATCCAACGCGGGCTACAAGGCATACAACCACATGCGCCGTTTCGTCAAAGAAAATGCCAGCGACGAAGTACCTGTCCACCTGCGCAATGCGCCGACCAAGTTGATGAAAGAATTGGGTTATGGACGCGAATATCGCTACGCCCATGACGAACCAAATGCCTACGCCGCCGGAGAAAGCTATATGCCCGACGGCTTGGACGAACCGGATTTCTATCAACCTGTCCCGCGCGGGCTGGAAATTAAAATTGGCGAAAAGCTGAAATGGCTGAAATCCTTGGATGAAGATGCGCTGGATGATTAAAACAATAAATGTACATAATACAAATCTAAGATCAAATTGAATTTTTCAGACGGCCTTTGTTGTTTGAATATTTTTAACCTATACCATACACACACTTTTTCATGAATATTTTTGAAGCCTTACTATTATTGTGCCTGCTGATTGTCATTAGCGCGTTTGTGTCCTGTTCCGAACTAGCGCTTGCTTCGGCACGCAAAATCAAATTGCAGGTCATGGCGAAAGACGGCGGCGATACGCGCGCGCTTGACGTAATCAATATGCAGCAGCAGCCGGGCAGTTTTATTACTGTCGTCCAAATCGGATTGAACGCCGTCGCCATTCTTGCCGGTATCGTTGGCGAGGCGGCAATACGTCCTTATTTTGGCAAACTTTTGGAGAATGCAGGCAGTTGGGGCAGCACAGTTGCCTCTTTGCTGACTTTCTCGCTGGTTACAGGCAGCTTTATTTTAATTGCCGACCTGATGCCCAAGCGTATGGCAATGACCCATCCTGAAGCGGTGGCGGTACGCATTGTCCGTCCAATGATGTTTTTGATTTTTATCTTAAAGCCCCTTGTCTGGGTTTTTGACGGATTGGCAAACGCAATATTCAAACTCTTCAAAATCTCAACCGTCCGTCAGGAGCAGCTTACCTCGGAAGATATTTATGCCGTCGTTGATGCCGGCGCGCAGGCTGGTGTATTGAAAGAACAAGAACACTATCTGATTGAAAACATTTTCGATATGCAGGAGCGCACGGTCACTTCCACCATGAGCACGCGCGAATATATCGCCTATTTCGATAAACACGACGACAGCGATACCGTGTTGGAAATGATGTCGGACAAACCGCACAACAAATTCCTCGTATGTGACGGCGACTTGGAACGCGTCATCGGCTATATCGAATCTCATACGCTGCTGACCTTGTTTTTAAAAGAAAAAGACGTCCGCCTGACCGACAAGCGCGTGTTGCGTAAAGCCTTGTTTATCCCCGACACATTGTCGCTTTATGATGTATTGGAGACCTTCAAAACTTCCGGCGAAGACTTCGCCGTAGTGGTGAACGAATACGCGCTGGTGGTTGGCGTGGTAACGCTGAAAGATGTGATGAGCATTGTGATGGGTGAGCTGGTCAATACCGAAGAAGAGCCGCAAATTATCCGCCGTACCGAAGATACATGGTTGGTAGATGGTGCCACGCCGCTTACTGATGTCATGCGCGCACTGGATATTGAAGAGTTTCCCAATTCGGAAAACTACGAAACCATCGCCGGCTTTATGATGTATTCCTTGCGCAAAATCCCGAAGCGCACCGATTTTTTGGTTTATGCCGGTTATAAGTTTGAAATCATCGATACCGAAAATTTGAAAATCGACCAACTTTTGGTTTCCAAACAAGGAAATATGGTGGGGAAAATGTAACGGGTTGCTGGGAACACTTGAAAAGAAAATTAAAAAATGAATAAAAAGGAAAAAATATTATGACGACAACTGAACCTCAAAAATACGCCCGCAGCCTGCACGCGCCCATCAGCCTCGGCACGACTTCAGACGACCGCTTTATGCCGCGCGGCTTTCTTTCATATTTTGCCGAGCTGCCGAAATTGGTTTTAACCGAAAAATTAGATGGGCAAAACAACTGCTTTGCCGCACACGGCCTCTATGCCCGTAGTCATGCTGCGCCTACCCAGCATCCTTGGGATAAACCTTTGCTGCAACGATGGCAGCAAATCAAAGATGATTTGGGCGATCTCGAACTTTTTGGCGAGAAGACGAAGTCATCCACCGCGACAATATGGCGTCGCATGGGTAGGGAAGGGGAAAAGTAAATATATAAGGTCGTCTGAAACTCAAAAATGCGGTTTCAGACGACCTTTGATTTAGGCCTATGCAGGCTGTAGTGTGGGCAACGGCAGTTTGGGCAAGCTCGCTTTCCATAGGCAAATTATGAACCAATATCCGAACATTGCCTCATGAGGGACACGATATTCAACGGGCAGTAAAATAATCTACGCCGACGACTGAGGAGAGTTCGAGCCGCCAAAATACTGCCTGTACTTCATAGACAGAAGGGTCGGGCAGAAGGGATAAATCGAAAATCCTCAACCAGCTTTTGAAAGCCAATGTCCGCTACGGCGGACTGCAAACAGGTAAAAATAGCTTTCCAGTTGCGAATAGGCAATCGAATGAATGCCATACATAATATAGATGTTTTAAATTATATATCCATTAACTCATAAGAAACATTTCCGGTTTCTAGTAACTCAATAAATACTCTTTTAATAAAATCAAAGTCTTCTATCACCGAACAAGCTGGATAGGGTTCTCCCTCAAAGTAAACCAATCCAGGAGTACCATTAAAGTCAGATTTTGTTCTAATTAGGAACTCCCCATCTTTTCCATACTCAATTAAAGTAAATAAATATCTTTCACCGTCACATTGAACTGATAATCCTGAGATTCCAACTTCTGGCTCTGGGATAAACTCTAACCCCGCAGCCCCCTCATTTAGTTCAATATTATTAAGTATAGATATCATTTTATCTTTATCAATAGAAGATACTCTCTCCCTATTAGATGCTATAATCCAGTCCTTTCCTCTTTGAAATCCACAGGTAAAAAATAAATTATTTGTCATTTTTTTTGGTTCCTTTATTGATCGTTGACCTTTAGACCAAACGTACACTTTAGGTAACTTAGTTCTATTATCTATTGCATGAACAGTAACAGATTTTAACCCAGCTTTTTCAGCAGCTGTAGCTATATCATTTTTACAATAATCACAAACATCCTTACCTTGAACATTAATGACCATACTTTTACCTTTAGTTACACCTCGGTCATAAGCCTGTTGAATAGCTCCTATTTCTGCATGAGCATTTTCCATATTACTATTTGGATAAGGCGAGCCGTTTTTTAAAGGCGGTTTCGCTGCCACATTTTCTGCAATTAGTGTCAGTTTATTTGGATCTGAAAATTTATCCGCCCTAGCCATCTGATTGGTATCAACATAAACCCTGCCATTAACATCCACTCTCGCAATGACATCAATCTTCTCAAGTTTTGTGCCTTGTGCTTTAAGCATTTCGTTTGATAGTTGCTCTTTTAATGGGATAGATTTAGCATTATTCTCCGCACCAGAAGAAATTTTAATCTTATGGTTTTCATATCCTTTTGTTTTCCCAACAATCGGCAATTTTTCGTTTGCATTGGCTCCTTTTGGCAACTTAGTTAAGGCTAGTCCCCCTAACCCCGCAGCTTCAGCAGCACCTTTTCCTATATTAGCTGCGAGTTCTACCAACACACCAAAATAACCAAAGCATTGAAAGCGGAGACTTATTTTTGCCGCCCTTACCATTCTTGGGAGAAAGGGCTGAATGAGAACACCAACGGACTCATCCGGCAATACTTCCCCAAACAAACCGATTTCCGCAACATCAGTAATCGGGAGATACGCAGGGTTCAAGATGAGTTGAACCACCGACCAAGAAAAACACTTGGCTACGAAACGCCAAGTGTTTTATTCTTGAATCTGTTCCAACCACTGATACACTAGTGTTGCACTTGAAATCCGAATCCAAGGCCGTCTGAAACAATCTAATGTTTCAGACGGCCTTTTTATGGAATCAGAAATTGCTAGAGCTAAGACTGAGACCTTTATTCGCAGCTCAAGTTTTTTGTTTTTTCGGCGAATGTATCCATGGCAATTTGGCACATGCGTTCACGTTGGCCTACGTCGGCGGCGGGCAGGATTTGGCGCAGGTATTTTGTGTTGTCGCGTTGGAACGATGCTTTATCGCCTGCTTTTTGGTAACACGCATCCGCTCGGGTAAAGTATTGCTGGCAGATTTTCGGCAATTCTTCAAAGGATAAAGGTTTGCTTTTGTGCATGCCGTGCGCGGAGACGGAGAGGGAGGAAAGGGCGCACAGCGCGATGATTAAGGTTTGGGAAATGGTTTTCATGATCAGCCTGTTTATTGAAGTGGTATTTAAATCAATTGTTCGCCCCAATGCAGCTTTTGGCGCAGGGTTTTAAAGTATTGGTAATCGGTGGGATGGAGGACGCGCAAGGGGTTGTGATAGCGGCGGATGATGATGCGGTCGAAGTTTTGCACGTCGATATGGGATTGTCCGTCAAAATGTGCGCGTGCGTCGCCGCTTTTGGTAATGAGGATTTCGATCACGCTGGTGTCGGAGATGGCAATCGGGCGGTTGGTCATGGATTGCGGGCAGATGGGCACGAGCGTGAAGGCGTGCAGACCGGCCTGCATGATGGGGCCGCCGGCGGCAAGCGCGTAGGCGGTCGAACCTGTCGGCGTGGAAATAATCAGGCCGTCCGAACGTTGGGTATAGACAAATTCTTGATTGATAAATACTTCAAATTCAATCATTTGGCCTGCGCCGCCACGAGACAGTACGGTGTCGTTGAGGGCGAGGGCGCGTTCGATGGTTTCGCCGTCACGAATGATGCTGGCTTCGATGAGGATGCGTTCTTCGGGCAGATATTTGCCTTCCAGTACGGGGCGGATGCCTTCAACCATGGTGTCGCGTGAGATTTGGGTAAGAAAGCCCAAGTGGCCTTGATTGATGCCGATGATGGGGACGGCGCGCGGGGCAACTTCGCGGGCGGCGGAGAGGAAGGTGCCGTCGCCGCCGAGCACAATGACGAGGTCGCAGTATTTGCCCAGCTGGGCTTTGTTTACGGTTTCGCAGTAGGCGGAATCTTGGATATAGACGCAGTGTTCTTCTACGCTCAATTCATCCAGATAGATGGTGAAGCCGTTTTCGCGCAGAAAAGAAACCAATGTGTGGACGGTATCTTGAATTTCGGGCGTATTGGGACGTGTAACGATACCGATGTTTTTAAATGGGCTTTTCATGATAGTAGGCCGTCTGAAATTAAGTGTCTAATCTATCCAGATATCGCGCTCGAGCCGGTCGAGGCGTTCGTTTAGGCGAGCAACGTCGTCACGCAGTTTGTCCACTTCTTCCAACCATGCGGCAAGCGTGGCTTGGTCGATAACAGGAGATTCGGGTTCGCGTGAGAAGTCGCTGATTTGTTCGGCAATGCTTTTGCCGATTTTTTTCATGGTGCGGCCGATATCGCCGGCGCGCGAGCTGATACTTTCTGCGGCCACATGACCGAATACACGCGCCAAATCGTCGCTTGGATAATAGCGCAGTCCACCCAAAATAGGAAGGACGGACATGCCCAATACCAAGTCGCCTTCGAGGCTGATGTCGCCCACTCCGGGCTGGCCGCCTTGGAGGATTTTTTGGATGGCGCTGTTGTGGAATGTGATGTTGGTGTCGGCGGTTTCGTTTGCGGTTTCAAGAAAACCTTGTTCGCTGATGCGTCCGGTCAGTCTGAAACCGGTCAGGCTGATGCAGATGATGCTGCCTGCAAATTCAGACAGCTCGCGCTGTTGCTCTGGATTTTGCTGTATCAGGTGGTTGATAAGGGGAAATAGGGCGGACATGGTTTACTCTAAATGCCGTCTGAAACGGATTAATGGGTTGAGTCGCAATTTTACAGGCTTAGCCCGTCTGCGCAAACGGTATTTACAATTTTGCCGTTGCTTTTGTCATCAACGATGAAATCAGGAGCCGGCAGGCCGAGTTTGGCCGCTTCGGCGGTATAAAATTCGGCCCGGCTTGGGTGGCGGGGTTCGACAATATTGCGGATACGCTTGCCGTCAGCTTGGCAGGCCGTCTGAAAAAGGACTTGGACGGCAAGATCCTTATGAAGAATATTGACGGGTTGATTGCCGCCTTGAATGCGTGTTTTTTGAACCAGCTTGGTAATGGGATGACGGTCGGCAGAATAAAGTCCGCCCAGTCGCAGTATGTCGATATGGGGGACGGTACTTTCAAGCAAGGCTTGCTCGACTGTGAGGATTTGACGGGCGGATTCGGTTTGCGGATCGGGCGGCGTGGTTTCATTGCATATGCGTGCTTGGTCGCCATACACGCTGGTGCTGCTGGTAAAGATGATGTGTTGTACCTTAGATTGCTCGGCAAGTTGAATCCATTTTTTCAGGGTATCGGCGTAATGGTTTAATGACGAAGGCGGAAGCAGGCAAAACCATGTCGGTTTGTTGATATGGTTTTGCCATAAGGTCGAACTGTGAAAAATATCGTTTTGGTTTAAATCGATAATGTCGAGTTCAATCGGCAGATTGATATCATCGGAAGTCAGATTGCGTTTGACGGCGGCTACCTGACTGCCTTGCTCATAACATTTTTGCGCCAGCGGCAGGCCGAGATAGCCTAAGCCGAGAATGGAAATATCGGGAAGGTGCATAAATAAAGCATCCGAAAATTAACAGGCCGCCTGAAAATAGCTTTAACTTGGTTAAAGCCACGTTTTCAGACGGCCTTTGTATGGAAAAATTAATGGTTGCTGCCGATTTTTTGGTCGAATTCGGCACGGTGTTCCGGCAGGAGGTAAGGGCGCAATAGGCTGAGTGTGCGGCTGATGCCTCGTACTTTGGAATCTTCGGTCAACTTGGCGCGGCCGCGCAGGGAGCTGTCGAAGTCGAACCAGTATTTTGTCACCATCCACATATTGACGGCGAGGTCGTTCATGGCGGTTTGGTCTGCGCTGATGATGTTCAGCCCGTTGAGCTGGGTCAGTAGGTTGACCAGCAGTGGGGAAACTTTGGCTTGGGTAAAGGTATTGTGTTCGCCCAATAATTCGGCACTGCGGGCAAGCAGGGTATTCACATCGCTGAAAAGGAAACGGTATTCCCACATCACATCATAAATACCGGCCATGTAGTTGATGGAGTCTTCCACATTAGACGGCAATACAGCTTCGTTAAGGTAGACAAGTAGGGCTTCGCTGTAACGTTTAAACAGTTGGACGATGATTTCGTCTTTGTTGCGGAAGTGGTAGTAGAGGTTGCCCGGGCTGATGCCCAAGTGGGCGGCAATGTGGTTGGTGCTGATATTGCGCTCGCCTTCTTCGTTGAACAAGGCGAGGCTGGCATTGATGATTCGTGTGTAAGTGTTGACTTTAGCAATGCGCGGCATGGGATACACTCCTTTGTTTTATAGGCTGTATGAAGTCGGCAGCCAGTTGGGTTCTGCGTGTAATTCTACCTGAAATTGAGTAAATACTGTATTACAAACATATTGTGCCAGCTGGTGGACATCTTGCGCGGATGCATTGTTTTTATTTACCAAAACCAAAGCCTGTCTGTCATGCACAGCCGCACCGCCGATCTGATGGCCTTTCAGACGGCATTGGTCAATCAGCCAGCCGGCCGCGAGTTTGACCGAACCGTCAGGCTGCGGATAGCGTGGCATATTGGGGTATTGCTGCAACAAATCGGCAGCTTTTTCAGCGCTGACAACAGGGTTTTTAAAGAAACTTCCGACATTGCCAAGCACGTTAGGATTAGGCAGTTTACTGTTGCGGATTGCACACACTGCATCGGAAACATCTTTAGCCGTTGCCTCGCGGTCTTGGCTTAGTTCGGCAACCGCTGCCGCCAAATCGCCATAGCCCAAGTTCGGCACAAAATGCTCTTTTAACGCGAATACAACCGAAACAATCACATAACGGCCTTTGCCTTCCTGTTTGAATAGGCTTTCACGATAGGCAAAGTCACAGTCGGCATTGGAAAGCTCGACAAAGGTGTCCGTATCCAAATCAAAGCAGCGTACGCTATGGATAACATCTTTCGCTTCAACACCATATGCACCGATGTTTTGTACCGGAGACGCGCCGACCGTGCCCGGAATCAGGCTGAGGTTTTCCAACCCGCTTAAACCCAGTCCAACCGTATGCAAAACAAAATCATGCCAAATTTCCCCGGCTTGAGCTTCGATATAAACCAGGCCGTCTGAACGCTCAATTTCGCGTATTCCCTTGTTTTCCATATGCACAACCAGACCGGCATAGTCCTCCATCAAAAGGATATTGCTGCCGCCGCCGAGCCATAAAACAGTATCTCGGTTGAACTCGGGTAGCCGGACGATGTCGCGCAACTCGTCGGCATGTTTGAGTGCAACAAATGCTTGGGCTTGGGCTTTCAGGCCGAAAGTGTTGTAAGGGATGAGGTCGGTTTGGTATTGGATGGGTTGCATGGGTTTAACTTTAAAAGAGGAATTCGTTGATTAAATAGCGTAATCATTGGAGAAAGGCTACTTATATTTTTCAGACGGCCTTATGTGATTTGACCATCTCTTTACTGCAAAGCTCCAGGCACCATACCAATGCGATGGCGGCAATCGTCAGTGAAACGGTCAGCGCGGTCCAGAAGCCGTAAATACCCATATCAACATGATAGGCGAGCAGGTAGCCGGGCAACAGGCCGCAACCCCAAAAAGCCACGGCATGGATGAACATCGGCATTTTGGTCACTTTATAGCCGCGCAGCGCATATGAAGCGATACATTGGGTAGCGTCTGCCAGTTGGAATAGGGAGGCGAAAAATAAAACGGTCGCGGCAATGCCTAATACTGCCGCATCGTTGGTATACATACCGGCCAACTGAAAGCGAAAGATGACCAAGAGCAGCGCGGTGCAGGCGGCAAGCATCCAGCCCAACACCAATGAAACGCCTGAAATATAACGCGCCCGCAAAAAATCGCGCCGCCCGAGCGAAAAGCCAACGCGTACCGTGCTTGCCGAGCCGACGCTTTGCGGAACCATATACAAAATGCCCGACAGGCTGATGACGACTTGTTGCGCGGCGACATAATCCTCGCCGAATGGCGCCACCAAAAAGACGATAAACGAAAATGCACTGGCTTCTAAAAAATAAGACAAGCCGATGGGGGCGCCGATTTTCCAAATCTGTTTGAAAGCCGTCAAATCGGGTTTGCCGATTTTTGCCGTCAAGCCAAACGGACGGAAGAATTTTTCTTTGGAGATATAAATCCACAAAGCCAATGCGCTGAACCAAAATACCGCCGCCGTTGCCACACCGCAACCTGCGCCGCCCAAAGCAGGCATACCGAATTTGCCGTAAACAAATACATAGTTCAGCGGCACATTCAACACAAATGCCGCAAAGCTGACCAACATAATCACGCGCGGACGGTTCAAGCTGGAGGCATAGGCGTGCAGGGCGCGGTGTATCATGGCGGCCGGCATTGCCAAGCTGGTGAAGAACATATATTGCGCCATCGTGTCTTCGACATAATCGTTCAATGTCAGCCAATGACGGAACGGCGTAATCATCGTCCACATCAACAGCATACCGAATACGCCCAAACACAAGCCAAACCAAATGCCCTGCATTCCTGTTTTGCCGACTTCTTCGGTTTTACCTGCACCGTACAGCTGGGCAATCATCGGGTTCAACGCCGCCATTACACCCATAAAAGTAATGTAAATCGTAGAAAACGCGCTGCTGCCCAAAGCCACCGCGGCCAAATCTTCCTTACCTGCGCCACCGGCCATCACCGTATCGACAAAACCAATACCCACTTGCGCCACTTGGGCCAACAGCATAGGCAGGGCGAGGGCGGTAAGCAGGCGGGTTTCTTTTAAGAAAACAGGAAAGGCAAAGCGGTTGAGGTTCAGTAGCATAAGTGTGTGTGGATTGAGGATAAAGGCCGTCTGAAACAGAAACGTAAAATTATAAAGGGTAATGCTGATAAGCAGGCAATATGTTGTTTAATCGATAAATTTTTCAGACGGCCTTAAATGTCGGATGTCTTTTTACTGCTTCCAACCAGCTGTCCGGCGTTTGAAACTGCATCAGGCCGTCTGAAAGCGACACCGCGGCTTGGGTAGTCGAAGCGCGGGTCAGTTTTTCATTGGTTTCAGCATCGTAAATGGTGTAATCGATACGCAGGCAGCTTTCGATTTCGACAATGTCCATATCAACGCGGATTTTTTGGCCGAAACGGGCAGGGCGGATGTATTTGAGGTTCATCTGCACAATCGGCCAGCTGTACCCTTGCCGTCCCATTTCGTTGTAGTCATAACCGATGGAAGACAGAAAAGCACAACGCGCGGTTTCAAGGTATTTGACATAGTTGCCGTGCCACACGATGTGCATGGCATCTACGTCAAAAAAAGGAACTTCGGTTTCAAAGCTGTGTTGGCAGTAGATGTGTTTTTTCATGGTTTAAAAGTGTAAGTGTGATTGGTTTCAGACGGCGTCTTCGCCCCAAAAATCATAAAAATTGAACCATTGTAGCGGATTTTGCGCACATTCTTGCGCCAAAATGTCGGCAAAACCCTGCATTGCGTCTTTGACGGCAGCCTCGCGGTTGCCGCGTTTCCAGCTGGAAGTATCGGTAAAGCGACGCAGTTTCAAATGATAGCGGCCGTTTTGTTTGACGCAAAACAGTGTATTTACCTGTGTTTTTAAAAGTGAAGCCAACAGCCATGCGCCTTGCGGCATAGGGGCGGTATGGCCTAAGAAATTAATGTCGGCGGTTTTCTCGCCGCGTACAGGCACGCGGTCGGCCGCGATGGCAATCCATTCGCCGTTTTCGATACGGCTGTTCAATTCCATCATCAGGGTGGTGTCCAAATCTGTTACTTGAATCAGACGGATATGATCTGCGCCGGCTTTTTGCAATGCCTCGTTAAATGCCTGTGCGTGTTTGCTGTGCACCAATACATTGAGTCTGAAATCTTTATGGTGCGACACCAGCGCACGGCAAACTTCGGTATTGCCCAAGTGCGAACAGGCAAAAATCTGGCCGCGTTCGTTGCGCTTGACTTGCGAATAGATGTCGTCCGGATCTTCAATCACCAAATCTTCATAACGGATTTTGCGTTGCCACA
Source organism: Neisseria sp. 27098_8_158 (assembly GCF_041433145.1). Classification (NCBI taxonomy): domain Bacteria; kingdom Pseudomonadati; phylum Pseudomonadota; class Betaproteobacteria; order Neisseriales; family Neisseriaceae; genus Neisseria; species Neisseria sp. 27098_8_158. The sequence goes on along the minus strand of NZ_JAPWAZ010000001.1, from coordinate 673,588 downwards.
CGGCAAAACGGTCGCAAACTGCTTCGCCAAATGCGATGAATTGTTTGAATACGCTGTGTTTCGGCAGGACGGTATGGGGAAAGGCCGTTTGAAGACGGGTTTGATAGCGTAAGACATGACGGCGCGGTTTGGGCGCGGTTGCATAAAAATACAGCACCACAAACCAAATGCACGGCCTCATGAAAAAAGCCGGCAGATAGCGCACCATCAATGTGGTCAGAGCGAGAAACAGGCGGCTGCCGCGTTCGGGCTGCGCCGCCCAATGGGTTTGTTTATTGTCGGTCATGGTTTCAGACGGCCTTTCCGAAAACTTTACCCAATCGGTGTTTCAACATACCGAAAAACAGCCGTGTGTGCATTTTGCTGATGCGGACATTGTCGGCAAAGGCGTCGAAGTGGGACACGCCGTCGGCGGCATATTGGACGGGCGTTTTAATCCAAACCGGTTTGACGTTGCGCCAGTACAGGCGGATAAGGATTTCCGTGTCGAAGTCCATGCGGTTGCCTACGGTTTCTTCGCGGACGACGGACAGCGCGGGTGCAAGCGGATAGAGGCGGAAGCCGCACATACCGTCTTTGATGTCGCATGACCAAGTGTGCAGCATATTCCAGAAATCGGTAATTTTGCGTCCGTAAAGCCGTGCTTTGGGCGCGTCATCGCCGTATTGCGGCCAGCCGCAAACAACGGCTTCGGGGTTTTGCTCTGCTGCGGCGAGGAGTTTGGGTGTGTCGCTCAAGCAGTGTTGGCCGTCTGCATCGACCTGCAAGACGTGGGTATAGCCATGTTCTTGAGCGTATTCTAAGCCGGTTTTGACCGCTGCGCCTTTGCCGCCGTTGATGGGGCGGTAAAGGACATCGATGCCGTCTGAAACCAAAGCCTGCAATACAGGTTTGCATTCTTCGCGTGAACCGTCGTCCACAATTAAAACGTTTAAACCAAAGCTACGCATGGTTTGGGCAACGTGGCTGATGGTGGTCGGATGGTTGTAATGTGGAATGAGGGCCAGGGTTTTCATAAATATTTTTTAGACGACGTTAACACAATGCAGAGTATAGCAAATAAACATGCCATGGCGTTTGAAAAGGCCGTCTGAAACGGCGAGGACAAAATCGTTTGATTTTGTTTTTCACTGTTTCAGACAGCCTTTTATATGCCATTAATTCAGCATTGTACATGACCGACATCGAGGCAAAAATCATGGAACTCGTTGAGCGTGCTGCGGTGGCCGATGCTGATGATGATGCTGTCGGGTAGTTTTTGCTTTAAGGCGCGGTAGAGCAGGGCTTCGGTCGGTTCGTCCAAGGCAGCGGTGGCTTCGTCAAGCAGGATAACTTTGGGCTGCGAGAGCAGGGCGCGGACGAAGGCGACGCGTTGCAGTTCGCCTGGGGAGAGTTTGTGCTGCCAGTCATCGGTTTTATCTAATTTATCGACCAGATAACCTAATCGACAAGTATTCATGGCTTCGGCTAACTCGGGATGCTGTTTGTCGATGTCGGGATAACAAATCGCATCGCGCAGGCTGCCTTGCGCTGTGTACGGGCGTTGCGGCAGGAAGAGGATGTCTTGATGCGGCGGATGGCTGACTTTACCGCTGCTGCCGAAAGGCCAAAGCCCTGCCAGCGTGCGCAGCAACGAAGTTTTGCCGCAACCGCTCGGGCCGCGTATCAGCAGGGAATTGCCGCTTTTGAGGTTAATATTGATACCGTCTAATAAAACTTCGCCGTTGTGACGGTATAGGGCAACGTTTTCTAAGATCAGGCCGTCTGAAACTTCGGTAAGGTCGGGTTGTCGTGCAGTGTGTTTTTCTTCCGTACTCAGCAAAAAGCCGTACAGACGTTCCAATCGGGCACGGTATGCGGTGAATTTGTTGTAGAACATCCGGAAGAAAGACAGCGCGTTTTGCAGTCGTGCGAAGGCCTGGACGGTCTGCTGGATGTCGCCGATTTTGATTTGTCCGGCAAACAGGCGCGGAGCTTGCAAAATAATGGGGAAGAGTTTGATGCCGTTAGTGAACATATCGTTAAAGCCGCTCAGGCAAACGCTTTGTCGCGCAATGCGCCAACGGTTGCGGATAATGGCTTTAAAACGGTCGGAAAGCTGGTCGTGTTCGTGTTTTTCGCCGCTGTAAAACGCCACGCTTTCGGCGTGGTCGCGCACGCGGATGAGGGAATAACGATAGTCGCCGTTGAGCTTTTCGTTTTCATAGTTGTAATGAATCAACGGGTTACCTATCCACATGGCGATAAAGGTCGCCAAAATCACAAACATATAGACAAACCAAACGATGCCGTGCGGAATGTCGAAGCCGAACACGGTCAGGATGCCTGCCAAGCCCCACAAAACAACGGCAAATTCCAGCGAGGTAACGACCGAATTGACCATGCCGCGCACAAATTCTATGGTCGAGGCGATGAAATCCTGCGCATCTTGTTGGATACGCTGGTCGATATTGTCCGGCGCATGACGGCGCATTTGCAGGAGGTAGTAGTTTTTGTCGGCAAGCCAGCGCGTTGTCAGCACTTCATTGAGCCGCTCCGACCATTTAATCGCCAAACCTTGATCGAGAAAGTCGTTGACGACGTTGTTAAACGCCCGTATCAACACCACGCCTGCATTCATTGCTGCAAACATCCAAAACGCGGAGGCGTTCAAATCCTGCATCGAGTCGTAAAGCCCTTTGGACATAAAGGTACTCAACACATTCAGCCGTACTTCGGTCAACAGCAGCGTAATCATCGCCGTAATCAGCAGCAAAACTTTGACGGTACTTTTCGGCGTCAGGCAAAGACGCAGGATATAGCTAAACTCGCGCCCGAAGCGTGTGTTGCGTGCAAAAAACAGAATGACCGCCGAGGCTGCGGCGACCATCAATAAGGTCTGCAATAGCCAAGACGGCGTGGAATAAAGCTCGATTTGCCATTTTTGCATGGAGTGTTCTCTGAAAGGATGTAAAGGCCGTCTGAAAGGACGGCAAATTTATTTGACTATGGTAACTGTAATAATAGTTTTCTGAACTGTTGTATTTTTTGTGTTTACAAACGGTTCTTATTTGTTTTTGTGGAAAGCGGAAATCTTATCAAATATAATCGCAAAACCAAATTACTTTGTAATTTTTTACTCGATATAAGAATTATTAATATTTCAAACCAGAAGGTATTTTATGAACAGCAAATTAGCCCTGATGCCGCTTGTGGTTGCAAGCGCATTCGCTTACGCCGCCGATGAAACGACACCCGAAACCCCCGTGCAACAGCAGTTGCAGGAAGTCAATGTCCGCGCTGACGCCAAACGCGTCAAAGCCGCCCGTTCTTATTCCATCGCCAGCGACGGCGACTTGCGCGACCGCGTGAACTTGGGCGTATTGGGCAAAGCCAACGCCTTTACCGCGCCGATTACCGTTGTCAACTACGACGAACAAGCCCTCAACAACACCGAAGCGCGTACTTTAGTGGATGCCGTAGCGAAAAAAGATGCTTCCGTATGGCAGTTCGGCGGCGAAAGCAACACGCTGACCGGCCTGTATTTCCGCGGTTATCAGCTTGATGCGCGCCAATTCAGCGTCAACGGTTTGGCAGGTATGTACGGCACGCAAGGCACGGCCAGCGTGCAAGTCGGTTCTGCGCAACTGATTAAAGGCGCCTCCACCGCCGTAAACGGCATGGACCCTGAAGGCGCGGTATCCGGTTCCGTCAATATCGAAACCAAAAAAGCCGCCGATGAAGGCAACCGCAAAATCGGTTTGGGCTGGTTCAGCAACAACCGTGCCCAAGGTACGTTCGATTTAGGTCAACGCTTCGGAGAAAACAAAGAATTCGGCGTGCGCGCCAACGGCAAACTGCGCCATGGCGACACTCCGCGTCACGGTTACAGCGAAGACAATAAAGAATTTGCATTGAATGCTGATTATCGCGGCGAAAAAGTGCGTGTGGCGTTCGATTCCATCTACGCCAAACGCAAAACCAACGGCGGCCGCGCGCGTATGCAGGACATTCAAAACGCCAACGGCCACTTGTTTGACGCACCTGAAGGCAAAGTGAATTTGGCGCCGAGCTGGCAGGCTCAAAACACGCGCGGTCAGACCAATATGCTGACTTTTGAATGGGATGCGTTTGAAAATGCCCAAATTACAGGCGGCATCGGCTACAACAATGCGCGCTATTATGGCAATTTCGCCTCTCCTACCGTTACAAGCAGCGGTTTAACCTACAATTCCGGTCGCGCGCGTTTGACCGACCAGCGTTTTAAAACGCTCAGTATGAATCTGACTGCACGCGGCGAATTTGAAACCGGTCCGGTAAGCCACAACTGGAGTACCGCATTTGACCGAATCGACCGCAAACGTACTACTTATCAAGGCGCACGCCAGACTCAAAACCGCGTTATTGATCCGAGCCTTGATATTCCGACTCAACTAGCGAAATTGGATTCCAACTTAGGCAGCGCGTGGAACCCAACCCCTTCATTGGATACCGTGATCAAAGTAAACAGTTTGGCGGTATCTGACACGCTTGGTTTTGCCGACAACAAATACCGCCTCACTTTAGGCGGGCGTTTCCAAGCCGTCGAGCAGAAAAACAAATTAAACGGCCGCAAAGCAGATGCGAACCGTTTCAGCCCGATGTTGATGGCGGCATGGGTTCCGCAGCCCGATTTGGTGGTTTACGGAAACTATATGGAAGATTTGGAGCCGTCCGACATCCGTACTGATGATGATGGTCATGTAACGATGGCAGATCCGCGCGTCAGCCGCCAATTTGAAGTCGGCGTACGCAAAAACTGGGGCGATTTCGTAACGACGCTGAACGCATTCCAAATCAAACGTCCGGGTTACTGGCGCGGTAACACGACTTCAGGAACTGATTTCGCAGCGCGCAAAAATGCAGGCTTGGTTTATAGCGGTTCGGAGCAAGGCATAGAACGCAGCCGCGGTATCGAGTTCAATACCTATGCCAACTTGTTGAATAAAACCCTGCGTCCGACTTTCGGTCTGATGTATCTGCAATCGACTGTAAAAGATTATCCGAATTTCGCCGACAATCTTGTTAACGGCGTACAAGTTGCCAACCCGCGCGTGATTGCCAAAGCAGGCGTTGAATGGGACACCCCGTTTGCTAAAGGCTTGACCCTGAACGGCAATGTTTCGTATTTCGGCAAGTCTTACCAAGACACGCAAAAACAATACGCCTTCCCATCCTATACCTTGGTTGACGTAGGCGCGCGCTACAAAACCAAGCTCGGCAAAAATACCCTGACCGTCAGCAGCTCGGTAGAAAACCTGTTCAACAAAAACTACTGGCAGGTACAGCGCGGCCAATATGACCGCAGCTTCGCCGTCGTCGGCATGCCGCGCACTTATTGGCTGAAAGCGGAGTTGGATTTCTAATCTGATTTCGGTTTGACCGTAATAGCAGGCCGTCTGAAAGGAAATGATAAAAAGCAAGAATTTGGTTTTTATCCCTTTTCAGACGGCCTAATTTGATTGCCTTATGTTTTTTGCTTGAAAAATCTTACATGTTTTTTATGGATTTCACGCGAAACAAGGTTAATATTCCATTTTCACAATACATTATTCGAGAAGACATATGAAAAAATCCATCAAACTGACCCTGTGCGCCCTCGCACTCTCACTTTCCGTGCAAGCGCAAGCGGTTACCCATGCCGTGATTGAAACCAATATGGGCAACATCCAACTGGAGCTGGATGAAGTCAAAGCGCCGAAAACTGTGGCAAACTTTGTCAATTACGCCAAAAAAGGTTTTTACGACAACACGATTTTCCACCGCGTTATCGACAATTTTATGATTCAAGGCGGCGGATTTACCGAGAATATGGTTCAAAAATCCACCGATAAAGCCATCAACAATGAAGCATACAACGGCTTGAAAAATAACGTCGGCACCATCGCCATGGCGCGTACCGGCGATCCGAATTCAGCAACCAGCCAGTTCTTTATCAATACGGCCGACAACGACTTTTTGAATTTCAAAAGCAAAACCCCTCAAGGCTACGGCTATGCCGTTTTCGGTAAAGTCACTTCCGGCATGGACGTGGTCCGTAAAATCAGCAAAGTGAAAACAGCGACACGCGGCTATCATCAAGACGTTCCAACCGAAGCCGTGATTATCCGTAAAGTCAGCATCAAATAATTTTGATTGTTTGAACCCAAACAACAGGCCGTCTGAAACATTCAGACGGCCTGAATTTATTTATTTGATAATAAGCGGCAATTTGGGCGATAATTCAGCATCTACAATTTAAGGAGTCGATTATGCAAACCCGCCTGCCTTTTTTCGGCGTTGTCCGCGTCAGCGGTGAAGACAGAGCTTCATTTCTTCATGGCCAATTATCCAACGATATTAATAATTTAGCTTCCGGTCAGGCATGTTATGCCACATACAATACGCCTAAAGGCCGTGTGTTGGCGAATATGTTGGTCATCAATCGCGGAGAAGATTTACTGTTGATCATGGCGCAAGATTTGACCGAAGCCATCGTCAAACGCCTGAGAATGTTTGTCTTGCGTGCAAAAGTCGTCTTCGAGCTGATGCCTGATTTAGCAGTCAGCGGCGAGTTGGCAGACAATGTAGAACCTCATCCTGCTGCCGAACCGCAACTGTCTTTCCCAGCTCAAATTCAAGAAAACACCGTAGAAATTGCCTTGCCGCACACAGGCCGTCTGAAAATTTCAGCAGCCGAAAACGCAGCCGAATATCAAGCAGGAGCCGAAAACGCGTGGAACCTGCACGAAATCCGCAGCGGCTATCCGTGGATTTGCGCCGCAACCAAAGAAGCGGCCGTTGCCCAAATGCTCAACCAACACGTCATCGGCGCAGTCCATTTCCGTAAAGGTTGCTACCCCGGCCAAGAAATCATCGCCCGCGCACAATACCGAGGCCAAGTCAAACGCGGACTGGCCGTATTAAGCGGCGATTCTTTAGAAGCCGCCGGTATTGCCGTCAAAGTCGGCGAGGAAGAAGCAGGCATTATTCTTAATACTGCACTCACAGAGCAAGGCAGCCTAAGCCTTGCCGTTATCAAGTTTTCCGCAGCAGAAGCAGCATTGACCGATGCAGACGGTAATGCTTTGAAACAGGAAGCACTGTTTTTTACGGTTGAGAAAGATTGATTGTTAGATGATTGAATAAAAAGCTTAAATATCAGCTTGAAATGAAAACAGAAAGGCCGTCTGAAATTCAGACGGCCTTTGATATTGAGTTTTGTTGGTACATGACCCAAGCTGCGTTTGCTGCTGACTGGATTACGGCATGGTTTGGAATCATTCGGTAGCAACAAAAACCGCGTGCGTGCGTACCGCACACACCCTACACCTTAATCTTAAGGTTTGCGTTGCCCGCAGGTAGGGTGTGGGGCGTAGCCACGCACGCGGTTGACAGGGGTGCGGGCTACGGCTTGCTTACCGTTGTTACAAGCTTTCGTAATAGCGGCGGATTTTCTCTGCCATCAGTTTGCGCCTTTGTTCCAGGAATTGTGCGTAAGATTCATGTGTCAATGTGCTGATGTTGTCCGGAATACAGTTGGCTGCAAGATTTGCCTGCAATGCCTCTCTGGATTTTATTGAGCTTAAAGACATTTTTTGTCCGTCAATATCGCTCAGGATTTTCTCCATGTAGGCAGAAGGCGCATCATCGCTTAATTTGATATTGGTTTGCTGCTCGGTAAAAACGTAATTTGCGACTTGGTTATAGTCACCTTTCTTATAGCCGTTAACAGACAAATAATTCTTGGGAAAGATATGGTGCTGATCGCCGCGCTGCTGCAAAAGGCTGTTCACGGTTACGCTATCAGATAAAAAGGCGTGATCGTTGTTTTTGCATTGTGCAGCGAGATAACAGAGATATGCCCCCGTTGTGCTGCTTGATGAATTCAAATCGTCTACAAGACGGTGCGTCCAAAAGCCTTCGTCCAATTCGCCCTGTTCAATCTGCCGCAGATAGTTTTCCAAACCGCGTTCTGCTATGAGTTTGCAGTCCCGTTCAATCACGGTTTCCGAAGAGCCGGAATAGCGGCCGGTGAGAACAGACATCACAAACCAGCGTTTGATTAAGTGTTGGATTTCGGCTTCGGGAAGTTTGTCGTTACGCAGTTTCAGATACAGCGCATAGGCAATATTCAGGCTGGTTTGTGAAGTAATCAGTTTTTTATTGATAAAACCGGCCGATTTAACCAGCATGCAAAAACGTTCGTAGCTGGTTTTGTCAAAACAGCTCTCCAAACCCCTGCGTAAATCGGCATAGCTTTGTTCGGCAATGTTTTCAACATTGGTGCGGTTTTCAAAATCGCGTCCGGACAATAAGGCAACCAGAGTACTGAATTTGCCGCGGCCAAAAGCATAGGTATAGGCTACGCGCAAGGCGTCTACATAATCGGGAACATATAAATCATCGGCGTAATTGGCAATCCATTTAATCTTGTTGAAGTCGTCTGATTGAGCGTATTCCGTATTATTTGTGCGCAGGGTGTCTGCAAAACTGCGGTCGCGCAGCATATGGCAGAAATAATCGATCATTTTCCGCAGGTCTTCACCGCCGTGCCGTTGGTCTGAAGCAATTTTGGACATGACAAAATCGGCATTGCTCAAGGACACGCCTTTTTGGTTGATACGGATAAAAATCTCGGTAACGGTATCAATGTCCAAATCGGGATTTAACTCAATAATGCCGATTTGGCTGTTTTTGATGGCTTTCAACGCATCAATCCGCTTTTCAACCTGCTCTTCATCTGCTTGCGGATTGGCGGCCAGATAGTCTTTTCTGATTTTGAAGGAGCTGGCGCTTTCACTCAAAATTTCTGAAATATCGTTAATCCAAATCGAATTCCGTTCAATGGCCGAATTGCATACTTCAAAAAATGACTCCCCTTCCTTTGCCAGCGGGTTATAGGCAATTTTGATTCGTTCTTTCTTATACTCTTTGTTCAAAACCTGCTGCCCGACTACGGCGGCAGTGAGTGCAGTAATCCGTTGTTGTCCATCAATCAGCACTTTTTTGCCTGCTGAAAGTGTACCGTCTTTCAAGCGTATATCGGGATTACGCCATGTAATGATGTAGCCGACGGGGTAGCCTTTATAGAGCGAATCAATCAGATCGCGCACTTTGCTGGCTGTCCATACGAAAGGCCGTTGAATTTCGGGAATGGCAATTTCTCCGGATTTAATCCAGCCCAACAGGTTTCCTACAGGTTGTTGAAGAACGGAATATTTGGATTCGGACATTTGGTTTTCTCCATAAGTTTAGGTAATAAGTAGCTTGGGTCATGACCCAAGCTACGGCAAACGAGGCTTTTCAGACTGCCTCTTTGCACAAAAGGCAGCCTGAATCCCTTTCAGGCTGCCTTTCTTACATCAAGCCAGCTTCGCACCAACCCAATCTTTCACGCTATTCAGCACTTCGGGCAGTTTCGCGACATCCGTGCCGCCGGCTTGCGCCAAGTCAGGACGGCCGCCGCCTTTGCCGCCGACTTGTTCGGCTGCAAATTTAACCAGATCGCCTGCTTTGACTTTAGCAGTCAACGGTTTGGATACGCCGGCGCATAGGGAGACTTTGCCGTCGTTGACTGCGGCGAGCAATACGATGGCTTGTTCTGATTTGCCGGTCAAGTCGGTCACGATTTCGCGCAGGGCGGCGGCATCGGCTTCGATTTGTGCGGCAACGAGTTTGGCTGAACCCAAGTCTTTTGCATCGTCCAAGAGTTTGGCGCCTGCATGGACGGCGAGTTCGGCTTTGGCGCGTGCCAATTCTTTTTCCAATGCTTTGGCGTGTGTTGCGCCTGCTTGGATTTTCGCCAGTACGTCTTTTTCGGTTTGGGCTTTGGTTTCGGCAATAATGTCTTTCACCAAACGCTCTTGTTCTTGCGCCCATTTGAGTGCGTTCAGGCCGGTGATGGCTTCGATACGGCGTACGCCTGCGGCAATACCGCCTTCGCTGATAATTTTGAAGAGGCCGATGTCGCCGGTGCGTGAAACGTGTGTACCGCCGCACAATTCGGTAGAGAAACCGCCCATTTGCAGTACGCGTACTTCGTCGCCGTATTTTTCGCCGAAGAGCATCATCGCGCCGGTTTTTTGGGCATCTTCCATGCTCATAATGGCTGCGTTGACGGCAACGTTGGCCAAAATGGCTTCGTTGACTCGGCGTTCTACTTCGGCGATTTCTTCGGCAGTGACCGCTTGAGGATGGGAAATGTCGAAACGGGTGGATTCGGCGGTAACCAAAGAGCCTTTTTGTTCAACGTGTTCGCCCAATACGTCGCGCAGGGCTTTGTGCATCAAGTGGGTCGCGCTGTGGTTGCGCATATTGGCATTGCGGATTTCGTCATCCACTTTGGCGGTAACGCTGTCGCCGACTTTCAGACGGCCTGAAGTCTGTACGCCGAATTGGCCGAATACGGCCGCTTTGATTTTTTGGGTATCGCGTACTTCAAAGCGGTTTTCGCCTGCGAAGATATAGCCGACGTCGCCGACTTGGCCGCCGGATTCTGCATAGAACGGGGTAAAGTCGATAACGACGGCACCTTCGTCGCCTTCGTTCAATTCGTTGACTTGCTCGCCGTTTTTGTAGAGGGCGAGGACTTTGGATTCGGTTTGGCGTTCGCTATAACCTTTAAACTCGGTGTCCTGACCTTCGTAAGGCAGTTGAGCGTTGGCTTTGAAGCTTTGTGCGGCGCGTGCGCGTGTGCGTTGGGCTTCCATCTCACGCTCGAAGCCTGCTTCGTCCAGTTCGATGCCCAGTTCGCGCGCCATGTCGGCGGTTAGGTCGTAGGGGAAACCGTAGGTGTCGTAGAGTTTGAAGATGTGTTCGCCGCCGATAACGAGTTTGCTGTTGGCGATGTTGTCCATCAAGTAGGTATTCAAGGCTTCGGCAAACGGTTTTTTCGCGTCGGGAATATGGGCGGTTTCCAAAGCAGCCTGCAAATCGATATACATGCCTTCGTTCAGGCTGCCTGAAACTCGAGGACGGATAACGATTTGCTTTTTGCTCGGAGCAACACGGGAAGCGGCGGTAAATTCCACACCATCTGCGGTTTTCAATGTCAGAGGTTTGCCTACACCGTCTTGCGGCAACAAGCTTTCCAGTTTCAGGAATTTCATGCCGTTGAGCACTTGGTTGAACAAGCCCATGCCTTTTTCCAGCGTTTCGCCGAAGCGGCTTTCTTCCGCGCGCAAGGCTTCCATAATCTGTGTCTGTTTCTCTTTCAACTCAGGATACGCGGCGCCCATTTCTTTCACCAAATCGGGCACGAGTTTGTAGAAAAACGCCTGTTTCTGGCCTAGTTTGTAACCGTGGCGCACGGCGCGGCGGATGATGCGGCGCAATACGTAGCCGCGGCCTTCGTTGGAAGGCAAGACACCGTCTGCAATCAGGAAGGAGCAGGATCGGATGTGGTCGGCGATGACTTTCAGGCTGGGTTCTTCCATGCTGAAAGCTGCGCCGGTTTCGCGGGCAACGGCTTTGAGCAGGTCTTGGAACAAGTCGATTTCGTAGTTGCTGTGAACATGCTGCATGACGGCGGCCATGCGCTCCAAGCCCATGCCGGTATCGACGGAAGGCTTAGGCAGTGGATTCATATTGCCTTGTTCGTCGCGGTTGAACTGCATAAATACGCAGTTCCAAATTTCAATCCAGCGGTCGCCGTCTTCTTCAGGGCTGCCCGGAATGCCGCCCCAGATTTCTTCGCCGTGGTCGTAGAAAATTTCGGAGCAAGGGCCGCAAGGGCCGGTGTCGCCCATTTGCCAGAAGTTGTCGGATGCGTATTTCGCACCTTTGTTGTCGCCGATGCGGACGATGCGTTCGGCAGGCATACCGATTTCGTTCAACCAGATGTTGTAGGCTTCGTCGTCTTCTGCGTAAACGGTCGCCAAGAGTTTGTCTTTAGGGATGTTCAACCATTCGGGGGAAGTCAGGAATTCCCAAGCGAAGTGGATGGCGTCGCGTTTGAAGTAGTCGCCGAAGGAGAAGTTACCCATCATTTCAAAGAAGGTGTGGTGACGGGCAGTGTAGCCGACGTTTTCCAAGTCGTTGTGTTTGCCGCCTGCGCGTACGCATTTTTGCGCGGTAGTGGCGCGGTTGTAGGGGCGTTTGTCGAAGCCGAGGAATACGTCTTTAAATTGGTTCATGCCTGCGTTGGTAAACAGCAGGGTCGGGTCGTCGTGTGGCACGAGCGAGGAGGAGCGGACGATGGTGTGGCCTTTAGATTCGAAAAATTTCAGGAATTTTTGGCGTAGTTCGGTGGTTTTCATAATGTCTCGATAAAATTTTGTACAAAGATTTCAGACGGCCCGGACGGCGCGTTGAGATTAAAAACGAATGGGCGTTATCTTACCGCAAAACCATATTTCAAGCTATCGGCAGAAAGGTTTTAAGTTGGCGGCAATCCGTCTTTCAGACGGCCTTAAGCGGGGCAATATCTTTTAACAATGAAGCCTATCCGCTCGGGCTTGCCTGCTTTATAATGCCTCTCTATTTTCAACCGGATACGCAAGGAATGATAATGACCAAACATCTGCCCCTCATCGTACTGACTACGCTGGCGCTGGCCGGCTGCGGCGGCTCGGACAAAACTTCTGCCGACAAGGCGGCTCAAACCGATAATCAAAAGGTATTGAGCATTTACAACTGGTCGGAATATGTTGATCCCGAGACGGTTGCCGCGTTTGAGAAAAAACACGGTATTGCAGTAACTTACGATGTATATGACAGCGATGAAACGCTGGAGAGCAAGGTGTTGACCGGCAAGTCGGGTTACGACATTGTGGGTCCTTCCAATGCGTTTGTCGGTAGGCAGATTAAGGCAGGTGCGTATCAGAAAATCGACAAATCCCTGATTCCCAACTATAAAAACCTCAATCCACAACTGATGAAGCTGATGGAAGGCGTTGATCCGAATCACGAATACGCCGTTCCATTTTATTGGGGGACTAATACTTTCGCCATCAATACCGAGCGTGTGAAAAAGGCTTTGGGCACGGATCAGCTGCCGGACAATCAATGGGATTTGGTGTTTAACCCCGAATACACGTCCAAACTCAAGCAATGCGGCATCAGCTATTTGGACAGTGCGGCGGAAATTTATCCTATGGTGTTGAACTATATGGGTAAAAATCCAAACAGTAGCGAAACGGCTGATATTAAGGCGGCTACGGAAGTCTTGAAGAAAAACCGTCCGTACATCAAGCGCTTTACCTCGTCCGGTTTTATCGATGATTTGGCGCGCGGCGATACTTGCGTAACGATTGGTTTTGGCGGCGATTTGAACATTGCTAAACGTCGTGCCGAAGAGGCGGGCGGCAAGGAAAAAATCCGTGTGATGATGCCGAAAGAAGGCGTGGGGATTTGGGTAGATTCGTTTGTGATTCCGAAAGATGCCAAACATGTGGCCAATGCCCATGCGTATATCAATGATTTCTTAGATCCTGAAGTTGCGGCGAAAAACGGCAATTTTGTTACTTATGCGCCGTCCAGCAAACCGGCTCAAGAGCTGATGGATGAAGAGTTTAGAAACGACAATACGATTTTCCCAACCGAGGAGGATTTGAAAAACAGCTTTATCATGGTACCTATCCAGCCGGCGGCATTGAAATTTATGGTCCGTCAATGGCAAAGCGTGAAAGCAGGGACATAAGCTGATTTAAACGTATTAAGGCCGTCTGAATGGTGTAACCGAAATCCTTGATTTCGTTTTACGGCTGTTCAGACGGCCTTTGGTTTGTGTCAGATTGGCTTGGGTAAGGTTTAAAAACAAAGGGCGTGTCTATCAATCACGCCCTTTGTGTTTGCTTCAGACGGCCTTAGAATTTCACGCCTTTATGCAGGGCAACGATGCCTGCGCTCATGTTGTGGTAATCCACGTTGTCGAAGCCTGCATCTAGCATCATTTGCTTCAAGGTTTCTTGGTCGGGGTGCATACGGATGGACTCGGCGAGGTATTGGTAGCTGTCGGCATCTTTGGCAATCAGTTTGCCCATAATCGGCAATAGTTTGAACGAGTAGAGGTCGTACACACCTTCCAAAGGTTTGTACACTTTGGAAAATTCCAATACCAGCAGGGTGCCGCCCGGTTTCAATACGCGGTACATTTCTTTCAGCGCGGCATCTTTGTGCGTCATGTTGCGCAGGCCGAATGCGACGGAAACCAGATTGAAATAGTTGTCGGGGAACGGCAATTTTTCAGCGTCTGCCAACGATACGGGCAGAATCATGCCTTCGTTGAGCAGGCGGTCGCGGCCGACCGTCAGCATGGAGGAGTTGATGTCTGTCAGCCAAACTTCGCCTTCTTTGCCCACACGTTTCGCCCAGCCTCGGGACAAATCGCCAGTACCACCGGCGATATCCAATACTTTGTCGCCTTTTTTCAGGCGGGCGGTATTGATGGTGAAATGTTTCCAAACACGGTGCAGACCGCCGGACATTACGTCATTCATAATGTCGTAGTTTTTTGCCACGGAGTGGAAGACTTCGGCAACTTTGCCTGCTTTTTCGTCTTCGTCAACGGTAGAGAAGCCGAAATGGGTTTTGTGGTCGCTCATAGTGTCTGCCTTCTTAAAATAATACGGATTCAGATATCGAATACGTCGAAATCGCCAATCACTTTCGACGCGGGAAATATTGTTTGTGCCTGTTGTTCTAGCATCAGGCGTTGTTCTTCTTCGGTATAACGTGCGCTGATGTGGGTCAGGTAAAGTTGTTTCACATTGGCTTGCAAAGCCAGCTTGGCGGCATCGGATGCGGTCGAATGGAACACTCGTTCCGCTGTCTCTTCATCGCCTGCGGCAAAGGTTGCTTTATGCACCAAAACGTCTGCGTTTTGTGCGGCGCGTACTGCTTGCGGACGGGCTTGGGTATCGCCGAAAATGGCCACTACCCGTCCTTTTTTGGCGGGGAGAGGAATGCTTTGCTGTCAATGATTCTGCCGTCGTCCAATGTTACGGTCTTGCCTTTTTTCAGACGGCCTTTCCGCCGCAACCGCCGCTACCGCAGGAATGTGTGCGTTTGGGTTTTAAATCTTCTGCACTTGGCGTTCTGGACGCGCCGGCTTTTTCGAGGCGGTCGAGATAGTCTTGCCAAAGCGCGTCTTGATTGTGCGCCAGTCGGTAGAGATAGTCCCAGTCGTAAAGGCCGCTGTCGTGGCCGTCTGAAAAAGTAATTTTCAATGCGTATTGGCCGACGGGGTCTAAATCGGTAATGCTGACTTCGGCTTTGCCTGTTTGCAAAACATCCTGACCTGGACCGTGTCCGCGCACTTCCGCGCTGGGCGAGTACACGCGCAGGTATTCGGCAGGAAGGCTTTTGGCACCGTCAACATAGACCAAAGTCAGTACGCGCCGCTCTTGCTGGAGGCGGATTTCTTGTGGGATTTTATCGGCTTGGGTCATGTCATGCTCCGTTCTTTTTACGCAAATAGGCAACGCGTACAGAAAAAATACCGCCAAGTACGGCAAACAACACGATTGCGTAGAGTGAAAGCCGTATCAGGCTTACTTGTGTGCCCGCCGTCAACCCCAAGGGCAGCAACATCACGGCAACGAACAGTAAAAACGCGGCCAACATGACGGCAATGCTGGCAAAGGCATAGCGGGTATTGGCTGCTGTTTGCGGATGTTTGGTCATGTTGGATAGCTTGCCGTAGGGTGGTGAGGCGGTATTTTATCAGCTTTTTGGTGCTTCATGCCGTCTGAAAACGGCTTTATTTCCATAAATAAAGTGTAATGGCGCGCCTGTCTTCGCCTTCGGGCATTAAGCGGATGCTGCTGCCTTTGCTTCCGTTGACACGGATAATGATGCCACCCGCCTGCCGCTCGATAATGTCGAGTTGGGTGTCGCGGTTCATGCGGTAGTTGTAGCGTTCGCATTGTTTTAAGCACCAAAAATCCTGCCAATGGATAAAATATTTTTGTCCGGACTCGATGGCCAGCGTTTCGCCGCCTTTGACGATGAAGTAAGGATAATCGGGTTTTTGTGTGCTGAATGTCCATTCGGTCGTTCGGTCTTTTCCGTTTTGACGGTATTCGAACACGGCACGGTAGTCGGTGTCGTATTCCAATGGCTGTAAAGGAAATAGCGCAAATTGGCGTTCGCTCAGGAGGCGGTTTGGGTCATTATCTTTATCTAAGATTTTGACGTCTCTGATTTCTTTTGTGTCCCGATACAGTTTGAACGAACGCATTTTGACCGGAGGCGATTGTTCTGAGAAGGCGATGCTGACCGGATTGCCGGTCATTTCATAATGCGGCATAGGGTCGGGACGTTCGCCGTGGAAAACCGGCGAAGCAAAGTTGCCTTGCGGATAGGTAATGTAAGGCCGGAGTTTGCGGTTGGAAATTTCATCCGCATAAACAATGGCATGACCATGACAGGCATCTTGATAAAACGAACGGCTGAGGTCGGATAGGGGGCGGTTTTTTTGGCAGAGGCTGTTGAATCTGCTGTCGCCTTGATTGATGCTCAACGCGATTTGTTTGCCTTGCGATTCAAATGCCGCACCGGCCTCGTCGATATTTTGATCGAGCAAGGAGAGACGGTGGTAAATCGCCGTCATCAGATTGTCCAGTTGATGTTGGGCAGGAAGGTGGTCGTTGATTTTTTCGTTTGGCGGATGCTGGCCGGTACTGACGTTTTCATGCACGCCTTTATAGGCATAACCGGCTTTGCGTGTGCGGTCTGATGGGCGTGGGCCTGTATAAAAGGGATTGCGCGTATTGTGTTCATCATGGCCATCGTCAGGGTTTTGCAGCAGATAGCGAGCATGATTACGCGCGGCGCGTTCGAGTGTGGCTGAGTGCGCCAGTGCGGGCAGATTGGCTGAGGAGCGGAGGAAGTTTAAATACGCCAAGGCGTCAAAATCGGCAACGGCAGTACGATTTTGCGGCGGTTGGGCATAGATGAGTTGGTCTTCGGAATAGCGATGGGTTTCGTAGTATTGGAATATGCCGAGGGAGATGGCAAAACCACCCAGCCAGTAAAGAATGTGTTTCATTATATGTACTGCGTTCAGACGGCCTTGAGCTACGGCTCTTTCCCCTTGAAACTCATGCCGTTAAATGATTATTTTGATAGCGGCTTGACTTGGAATGCTTCAGGATGGGATTTGAAATATTCGACAGCGATAAATCCGCCGCCAATAATAATCAAGAGGGCAATGGCCATGCCGATCATCGCTAAAATGAATTTGTCCATATGTGTCCGTTTGAATGAAGGCCGTCTGAAACACTTGAAAGCGTTCAGACGGCCTTAAAGTCAGGTTAATTAACGTTCGATTTGCGATACGTCGCGTACTGCGCCTTTGTCGGCGGAAGTCGCCATTGCGCCGTAGGCACGCAGGGCTGCGGAGACGTAGCGGTCGCGGTTTTCCGGTTTCCACGCTTTGCTGCCGCGTGCTTCCATTTCGGCGCGGCGTGCGGCAAGCTCTTCATCGGAAATGACAAGGTGGATGCTGCGGTTTGGAATGTCGATTTCGATGGTGTCGCCTTCGTGTACCAAACCGATTGCGCCGCCTTCTGCCGCTTCAGGCGAAGCGTGACCGATGGACAGGCCGGAAGTACCGCCGGAGAAGCGACCGTCGGTCAGCAGGGCGCAGGCTTTGCCCAAACCTTTGGATTTCAGGTAGGAAGTCGGGTACAGCATTTCTTGCATGCCCGGGCCGCCTTTAGGGCCTTCATAGCGGATGATGACGATATCGCCAGCCACGATTTGGTTGCCCAAAATACCTTCTACTGCGTCTTCTTGGCTTTCAAACACGCGGGCGCGGCCGGTAAATTTGAGGATGCTCTCGTCCACGCCTGCGGTTTTCACTACACAACCGCGCTCGGCGATATTGCCGAACAATACTGCCAAGCCGCCGTCTTGCGAGTAGGCATGCTCAACATCGCGGATACAGCCTTTTTCGCGGTCGAGGTCGAGGGTTTTCCACATACGGTTTTGCGAGAACGCCTGAGTAGTGCGCACGCCGCCGGGAGCCGCTTTGAAACGCTCGATAGCGTGGGTGTTTTCAGGATTAGTCACGTCCCATTTTTCAATTGCGTCTTTCAGCGTCGGCGCGTGGATGGTGTATACGTCGGTGTGCAGTTTGCCCGCTTTGTCCAATTCTTTCAGGATGGCGAAGATGCCGCCTGCGCGATGCACGTCTTCCATGTAGTAGTCGTGGTTGTTTGGCGCGGTTTTGCAGATGCAAGGTACAACGCGGCTCAGGCGGTCGATGTCTGCCATTTTGAAATCGACACCGGCTTCGTTGGCGACGGCCAACAGGTGCAAAATGGTATTGGTAGAGCCACCCATGGCGATGTCCATGGTCATGGCGTTTTCAAATGCTTTTTTGGTGGCAATGCTGCGTGGCAACACGGTTTCGTCGTCTTGCTCGTAGTAGCGTTTGGTGATTTCGACAATCATGCGGCCGGCTTCGAGGAATAATTCTTTGCGGCCTGCGTGGGTAGCCAGATAAGAACCGTTGCCCGGCAGGGAAAGGCCGAGTGCTTCGGTCAGACAGTTCATGGAGTTGGCAGTAAACATGCCGGAGCAGGAGCCGCAAGTCGGACAGGCGTTTTGCTCGACTTCTTCGACTTGTTTGTCGCTGATATTATCGTCTGCCGATTCGATCATGGCATCAATCAAGTCCAAACGGCGTTCGGGCTGAATATTGGCCACGCCGATAACTTTACCTGCTTCCATCGGGCCGCCGGAAACGAAGATGGTCGGAATGTTCAGGCGCATGGCGGCAATCAGCATACCCGGAGTGATTTTGTCGCAGTTGGAAATGCACACCAGCGCGTCGGCGCAGTGGGCGTTGACCATGTATTCGATGGAGTCGGCAATCAGGTCGCGGCTGGGCAGGGAGTAGAGCATGCCGCTGTGGCCCATGGCGATACCGTCGTCAATGGCGATGGTGTTGAATTCTTTGGCAATGCCGCCGGCTTTTTCGATTTCACGGGCAACCAGTTGGCCCATATTGTGCAGGTGCACATGGCCTGGGACGAATTGGGTGAAGGAATTGGCAATAGCGATAATCGGTTTGCCGAAGTCGGTTTCCATTACGCCGGTCGCACGCCACAATGCGCGCGCGCCTGCCATATTGCGGCCGTGGGTAGAGGTTTTGGAGCGGTATTCAGGCATTTTTGTTCCTTTGTTTTATGCTGAGGCCGTCTGAAATAGGCTGAATATTGTGGCGGCCCGTTGTAGAAATAACTCTGTATTTTATACCAATTACGAGCGATGAAGCACGCTATTTTGTAATAAAACTAAACTGTATTTGCTTCACCTGAATTTGTTGCTCATTCTTTCAGACAGCCTGAAGTTTTCTTAAGATGAAACGCTGTCTTTCTTAGTTGCAAAAGATGATGGCATCAAAAAGTGATATGATAGGGAACTTCTCACATTTCTAAGGATAAGACGATGAAAAAAATCATGTTTGCATTGTGTTCAGCCATGCTGGCTTCTGCTGCGTCTGCCGCTGTTTATAAAGTGGACGAATTCCATGCTAATGCCCGCTTTGCCATCGACCATTTCAACACCAGCACCAACGTTGGCGGTATTTATGGTTTGACCGGTAATTTGGAATTTGACCGTGCCAAACGCCAAGGCTCTATCGATATCGTATTGCCTTTGTCCAAACTGCAAACCGGTTCTGACCACTTTACCCAGCATTTGAAATCTGCCGATATTTTCAATGCAGACAAATACCCTGAAATCCGTTTTGTATCCACCAAATTCAATTTCAACGGCAAAAAACTGCTTTCCGTTGACGGCAACCTGACCATGAACGGCAAAACTGCGCCGGTGAAACTCAAAGCCGACAAATTCAACTGCTACCAAAGCCCGATGTTAAAAGCAGAAGTGTGTGGCGGCGACTTCAGCACCACCATCGACCGTACCAAATGGGGCTTGGATTATTTGGTAAGTGCCGGTATGAGCAAAAAAGTTAACATCAATATCCAAATCGAAGCAGCCAAACAATAATCCTGCTTGATTTTAAAATAAAGGCCGTCTGAACAGCTTAGGCAGAAATCGTTGATTTCGTTTATCCCTGTTCAGACGGCCTTATGATTAAAGACGTTTAGGATTCTTTATTTTTATCGGCTTTGGCTGCCCAATAAGTTGCCAGAAGCGAGCCGGAGATATTGTGCCACACGCTGAACAATGCGCTGGGAACGGCAACAACCGGCGCGGCGGCAAAGTGTGCGGCGGCAAGCGCGGCGCCTAAGCCTGAGTTTTGCATACCGACTTCGATGGCCAGCGTTTTTTGTGCATCATAAGGCAGGCCGGTCCATTTGGCGGCAAAGAAGCCGAGCAGATAACCGATGCCGTTGTGGAGTACGACAACCGCGAAAATCAGCAGGCCGCTTTCAATAATCTTGCCTTTGCTGGCGCCGACTACCGCGCCGATAATCAGCACGATGGCGGCAACGGAAACCAGCGGCAGTGCGTCGGTCAGTTTTTCAGTTTTGTTGCCCAAGACTTTATGGACAATCAAGCCCAAAACGATGGGGAACAAAACCATTTTGACGATGGACATCAACATACTGCCCGCTTGTATTTCCAGCATTTCACCGGCAAGCATCAGGAAGATGGCGGGGGTCAGCAATGGGGAAATCAGGGTGGAAACCGATGTAACGGCAACCGACAAAGCCACATTGCCGCGCGCCAGATAAGTCATTACATTGGAAGCCGTACCGCCCGGGCAGCAGCCGACCAAAATCACACCGACTGCGATTTCGGCAGGCAGGTTCAACAGCTTGGCCAGCAGATAGGCGGTTGCTGGCATGATGGCGAATTGTGCAATCACGCCGATGATGACGGCTTTGGGGCGTTTGAACAAAATGTCGAAGTCGGAAGGTTTGAGCGTCAAGCCCATACCGAACATGATGATGCCCAGAAGCCAAGGAATGTAAGGACCGACCCATTTGAAGGTTTCAGGTGCGGAAAAAGCGATGCCGGCAAAGAGCGCTGCCCAAAGGGAAAATGTTTTTCCAATAAAGTTGCTGATTTTGTTGAGGGTATTCATGATGATATGTTGTGAAGTTGTTTCTAAGGGAAACCAAGGATACACGCCTTAACCTTAATTTGCAAAATGGCTTAAAATAAATAAGGCCGTCTGAAAATAAGGATTGATTTTCAGACGGCCTGCAATTTGTATTTATGATATAGACAGTATTACTCTTTTGATAAAATATTGCGCAGCCATCGGGCGGCAGGTGCGATTTCTCCGGCGAGCATACCGGTTTCGATTTGGCCGCTGTGTTTGATGACATCGGCCGCCGCACCATGCAGCCATACGCCGGCGCAGGCGGCTTGGAATGCCGGAATGCCTTGTGCCAGCAGGCTGCCGATAATGCCGCTCAAGACATCGCCGCTGCCGGCGGTGGCCAAACCGGCATTGCCGCTGGTGTTGGTATAGGTCATGCCGTCAGTTGCGGCAACTAATGTATGATGGCCTTTCAATACGACAGTCGCGCCATATTTTTGGCTGATTTCGGTTACGGCTTTGGGTCTGTCGGTTTGAACTGATTGGGTATCGGTACCGAGTAGGCGGGCGGCTTCGGCCGGATGAGGTGTCAGGATGATATGTTTGTACGATTTGAGGCGTTCGGCCAATTCGGGAGAACGGGCCAGCAGTGTCAAGGCATCTGCATCGAGCAATAAAGGCTGGTCGTGGTGTGTAGACAGGATTTGGGGCAGAAGCTGCTCTGATAATCCGTCCAAGCCAAAGCCGCAGCCGATTATGCGTGCGCTGACATCGTTGCGCTCCATCAATTGGGTCGCAGTAGCGAGCATAATTTCAGGGCGTTCGGGAATAATGGCAAAAGGCAGCATGGCTTGGTTGAAGCCTGCCCAAACCTTGCCGCATCCTTGATACATCGCGGCTGTGGCTGCCAAAACCACCGCGCCGCTCATTCCCGTTGCGCCGCCGATAATGGCAAGTGTGCCGTATGTGCCTTTGTGCGATTCTTGGGCGCGGGGGCGGAATACGTCGGGAAATGCTAAGGCCGTCTGAAAAGCTTGAAGCGATTCAGGAAGCGTGTAGATGGGCTGCATGGCGTAACCTTCCAAGATAAGAAATTTAATTTTAAATCAGAAAGTAAAAGGTAATGAAGCAAAAAATAAAAGTTTGGGACGCACCTACGCGCCTGTTCCATTGGCTCTTGGTGTTATTAATGGGATTCATGTGGTACAGCGCAACCCAAGGCGGCGATATGCTGGTATGGCACTTGCGCGGCGGCTTGTTGATGCTGGCGTTGGTGGTTTTCCGCTTGTGCTGGGGGATATGGGGCAGCGATACGGCAAAATTCAGCCAATTTGTGCGTCCGTTTTCCGAAATCCGCCGCTACACGCAAGGCCAAATGTCTGAAAACGAATTGGTCGGCCACAATCCTTTGGGCGCGCTGATGGTCATCGCTTTATTGGCCGCCTTGGTTTTTCAGACGGCCACAGGCTTATTTGCCGCCGATGAAAATACGTTTACCAATTCCGGTTTTTTGAATCATTTGGTCAGCGAACACGCCGGTACGCTGGCGCGAAAAATCCATGTCAATTTCTTTAATGTGTTAGCTGTTTTGGCGGGCGTACATATTGCGGCTGTTTTGCTGTATCGCTTTGTGAAAAAACAGGATTTGATTACGCCGATGATGAGCGGCTTTAAAACCATTGATGCTAAGCAGCCTAAATTGGCCGGAATGGGACAACTGCTTGCCGCTTTGTTGGTGGCGATTGCTTTAGTGTGCGCAGTATGGATGTTGCGCAGCTGATGTTTTAAGGCGGACACCCAAAAACAAACCGACCCCGATAGCTGCAATGGCTGTTGGGGTCGGTTTCTTTATTAGGGTTTAAAAGATGATGTTCAGACGGCCTTAACGCAGCGCAAGATGCTATGTCCGCGGCCGATGCCGTCTGAAATTTCCGCTACTTTCAATCCGGCTTTTTCAACGCAACGGATCAGGTCTTCAGAGTGGAAGATTTTGCTGTTGCCGTTGGCCATGGCAGTGAAATACAGGCTGGTCATGGTCAGACAGTAGGCGGCGGTTTCGTAGCGTTGTCTGTCCCAGAAAGGCTCCATGATGTAGAGGCTGGTGTGTTCGCTCATGGATGCGGCGGCGCGTTGAAGAATGCTGGTGGCTTGTTCTTCGGTGAAACAGTCCAGGAATTGGCTCATCCAAATTGCGTCAAAACCGGTTGGGAACGGAATTTCAGGATCAAGCAGGTTGGCCGGATGGGCGTGGATACGGTCTGCGCCGTTTTTGCCTTTGGTCGCTTCGCGCATCAAGCCGATTTGTTGCGGCAGATCCATGATGGTTACTTCGACTTCGGCATTGTGGTTGACGCATTGCTCCGCCCAGCGGCCGGTATTGCCGCCGACATCGAGCAGTTTTTTAACCGGTTTGGCGAACACGGTGTTGAGCGCTTCGGCGAAGGAGTTGTCGGAATAATAATGGTCGAATGCAAACCATTTTTCTTGCGCGATGCTTGGCAATGAAGACAAGCCTTCGTAAATGGTCGGCCAGTCGCCGAATACTTTCAGGCCTTCGGGCTTACCGGTTTGCAGGGTTTTTTCCAAATCAAACATGCCTAGGTAGCAGATTTCCTGCGTGAAATCCATGTTGACGCGGGCCATTTTGTCTTTGAGGACAAACCAACCGGCCTTGCTGATGAAATAGCGGTTGTCGCGAGTCAAGACAGTGCCGATAGACAGTGAAGCTTCCAGCAGGACTTGTGCCGCGTAGTTGCTGATTTTTGCTTTTTCAGCGATTTCGGCTTGAGTGAGGCCGTCTGGATGGTCGTTCAGCAGGTCCAGAATGCCAAATTTTACCATCAGGCGGGAAACTTGGAACACAATCGGTGCAAAAGCGATTTCTTGAGCCAGACGTTGAGCCTCGCCTGCGGACTGGTGTTCGTGGGAATAGCGTTGTTCTAGGGCGGGGAAGAGTTGCATATTGTTGGTTTTCCACTAAAAAGTTAATAGGTATATTCAGACGGCCTCAAACACAATCCGTCCTGATGCACACGGATGCTCTCCGTTGTTGATTTTAAAGCTCAGTTTGTTTTTACCTTCATCGTATTTCAGCTCTACCGACACTTCATCGTGAGGACGGATAAACTGCTGATATTTTAGATTTTCGATGCGGATGATGCGCTGTTTGCCCCATGGCTTGGGCGCGATCAGGTTGCGCACCCACTGCAGCTCGACAACGCCGGGAACCAGCGGGAAGGTGGCAAAATGGCCGCTGAAATAAATCAAATCTAAAGGCACGCGGCCGATGAAGGTTTCGGTATTGGTTTCATCGTCAGATGATGTTTTCGACCAAACAGGCGAAGTTTGGGCTACGGTAAAGGCCGTCTGAAAATCCGCCGCTGCGATTTTGGCTTGGGCATTGCGTGGCAGGCTGTCGGTAAAACGCCAGTAGCGCGGCAGGGCGATGGTGTCCTGCGTGGCGGCTAGGTGGCGTTTGAGCGTATCGGCAACCGCAGCGCGGCCTTTCTCGCGCAAGGCAGCGATACCGTCTGCGTTCAATGCCGCCCATATGGCAATACGTTGGTGTTGCGGATGACGGCCGCAGTGGGCGTCGGCAATCCAAGGGTGTTGTAAAAGTTCGTGTTCGATTTGGGTCAGCGACACGCGTTTGTCCTCAAATTTAATAATACGGTCTTGGCGACCGAGTAACAGAAAACAGTCATCTTGAGGCTCGATCAAATCGGCTGTTTGACGGCGTTCGGGCGACCAAGGCGAAGAAGCCCACAGTGCGCCTTCTTCGTTTTGCCCGATTTCCACGCCTTCGAAAGGCTGCCATTCTTGGTGTTCGCAACGTGAAGCAATCACGCCGGTTTCGGTACTGCCATAGACTTCAAACGGACGGACGGCAGCCTGTTGCAGCAAATCCGCCGTGGCTGCGGGCAATGCGCCGCCGGCCGAGACAATGCCTGCAATTTTATGGCCGATACTTTGCCAGTTGCGGTTTTCTCCCAAGCGGTTGAGTACGGCCGGGCTGGCAATCCAAACCACTTTATCATGCGCGGCCGTGCTGGAAAGCAGGTTTTCCGGATAAACCGCCTGCTGCCGCTCCATAGTCCAACCCATTGTCAGCGCGAGTGCGAAGCGGAACGTGAAGCCGTAAAGGTGTTGCGGAATCACGCTGCCGATCACGGTTTCACCGTGTTGTCCAAATGGCAGCGTATTTGCCAAAGTCAGGGCTTCTGCCTGCATTTGCGCGGCGGTTTTCACAATAATCTGCGCTTCGCCGCTGGAGCCTGATGTTTTCAGCCATGCTTCGGCATGGTCGGGAATCAGATGGTTTTCAGGATAGGTGCTCAGCGCTTCCGATTCTGTTTGAGTCAATACATCAGGCAAGTGCCAAATGTTCAGGCCGTCTGAAGACAGTTTTTTATCTGTTGAATCCGTTAAAAACACGTCTGCCGTTTTGCCCCAATCCAAATTGTCTTGTGCCAAATTGGGCAACAATAAAACCTTTCCGCCAGAATACCATACTGCCAACACGGCACAGGCAAACAGCGCGGCATCGTCAAACCACAACGCGGCCGTTTGCGCGCCTGCCTGTTTCAGACGGCCTGACAGATGAAAAACCGTACGGTTGAAATCAGCACGCGTCCAATTCGGATGCGTGGCGATAAGGTCGTGTTGGGGCAGGTCGGGGGATAAGATTCGGGTTAGGTGCATGATGGTTCTAAGGTTTTATAATTTTGATATATTTGCCTTGGTATCTTCTTTGAGTTGTGCCAAGCATTCATCGTATTGTTTGTTTGTCGTTTGGCGTACCAATTCGTAATCATTTGCCTGCCACTCTTCCAATGAATGGCTTTCACTTCTTTTGAAGCAATGGAGTAAGCGATCGGTTTTGCCGTTTTGTCCGTCTAAAAAAAGGCTGACTTCATTGTTCAGAAAGAATCGGTCTCGTTTATTAAATTTTTCATAAACCAAATAGAAACGGCCCGGTTGGACAAATAGTTTTTTATTGGCACTATTGCCTTTAAATGACCGTTTTGCCGCCCAATTGCGAACTTTGGGGGAGAATTGTTCAAAAACAGGATTCGTAAAATTCGGTTTAATGGGCTTCCCGCTTAAACTGTGTTTGCCCAGCAGGTCAGGGCCTTCATATCCAATATGATTGCTGTTGCGGGCAAGAATCAGTAATGCAAAAGTTGCTGTAAATACGGCTGTTTGTGCAGCTCTTGCTTTTACCGTATTGGATTTCCGAATAATCATCAAATTCATGCTGCTGGTTGTAGTATCGTCAGAATAACGATTGTGTATTCGGTCAATGACGGTCAGGTTTCCCGAGCGCGTTTTGATGGTGTGGCTGGCAACTTCCGTATAATTTTTCTTGTATTCGGCTTCTGCCTTTTCTTCAGGAGATAAAGGCGTTTTAGATGTAGAAGAGCATGCGGTAAATGTGAAGGAAATCAGGGTGAGTAGGATAATTTTTTTCATTATGGTTATTCGTCTAATTGATGAAATATTTTTAATAGATTAAACCTTCAAAACCAATTTCCGATAAATCCACTCTCCGGCAAATAAGATTCCCATTAACACATACGACACAATGCCTGTATAAGCCGCCCACCAGTCGTAATATTGCAAGCCTGCCAAAATGGCGGCGGTTGCGCCGTTGAAGATAAAGAACACGCACCAGATTTGCGTAACGCGCCGAGTGTGGTGCACACCTTCGGGCGGCAGGTTGGGGTGTTGCAATCGGGCGAGGCGTTCGATGACGGTTTGTTTGGCAAACAGGCTGCCGCCGAAAACGGCAAGCATCAGCGCGTTGACGGCAACGGGATACCAATACATCGAGTCAGGCCGTCTGAAAACCAGTACCGCCGCAAAAAAAGCGGTAAGGATAATTGCCGTAATGCGTTGGGCTGCAGTTTGCGGCATGGCGGCGCGTATCAGCCATAACACACACATGGCCGCGGCAAGCCAGAAAAATGCGCCATTTTCCCTGCCGTAATACCATAAGAGCGGATAGGCGAGGCTGGCGAGGGTAAGCAGGAGTTTTCCTAGTATTTTCATGGGTGTTGTTATTTTTCAGGCGAGTTTCGTTGAGGGGTGTCGTCTGAAAATGTCGGTGTAAGGGCGTTTGGGTGGCAGAGGTTTTCAGAGGATCACCTTTGAGCATTTCTGCAATATTGGGTTATTCGTTTTCTTCCTTATTTTTGCTTTTGTTAAAGTCGTCATATTCTTTGTGCAGTTTAGAATATGTTGGATAAAGCTTGGCGATGCGGTTACGGTTTTCCGAGGTGCAGAATTTTGCAACCTCTTCGGGTTCATGAGATTTCGGATAGCGGGAAAACATTTCAGTCTGCTCTTGTTTGGTCATTTTTTTGACCGTTGGGCAGATAGGGGACATTGCTGATTTACTGTTGACAAATCCAGCCATAGTCCATGCCAGCATCCCGTTACGTTGAGTTTCCTCGTTCGTGTTTTTTTCACAAAATTCCATATCGTTATACATATCCAATGAATCATGAATGACTTGCATACACTCGGCATGTGTCATTTTTTTGATGAGAGAAATTTCAGCGTGAGCAGATAAGGCAGGGAGTAAGAGAATAAGAGGAATGAGTTTTTTCATGGTGTTAGCTGCACATTAATGAGTAAGCGATAACTGTGGCTGACGATGTCGTGATTGATTTTCAGACAGCCTTGCGGATTGACAAGGCCGTCTGAAAATATGCTGATTCAAAGCGGAATCAGGAATCTTGTTGTACTTTCAAAACCGCTTGAACCACGTCTTCTACGGTACGCACATTGCGGAAGTCTTCGGCTTGCAGTTTGCGGCCGGTTTCGCGTTTGATGTGGTCGATAAGGTCGATGGCGTCGATGCTGTCGATTTCCAAATCTTCGTAGAGGTTGGTTTCGGGTTTGATGCGTTCCGGTTCGATTTCAAACAGGTTAACCAGTGCATCGGTCAGCAGGGTGCGTACTTCTTGTTCGGTCATCTTTTCTCTCCCTTATGCTTGGCGGCTCTTGACGAACTCGGCCAAAGTTTTGACGTTGGCAAAGTTTTCGCGCAGGTTGTCGTTTTCACCGTCTAGCTGGAAGCCGAAGGTTTTTTGTACGGCCAAACCAAGTTCCAATGCATCAACCGAATCCAGACCCAGGCCGTCGTCGCCGAAAAGCGGATCTTCGCTGCCGATGTCGGCAACAGTAATGTCTTCCAAGCCCAAGCTGTCGATGATTAATTGTTTGATTTGGTTTTCTAAATTGCTCATGTGGTTTTCCTTGTAAAATAGTCTTGCAGGTATTCGTTTAAACGGCGTGCGGCGATGGGCAGGGGTTTTTCTGCCAGCCATTCTTCCGGCAGGATGTCGTCGCCGACGGTAATTTCATAATGAATTTTTTGTGGCGGGATTTTGTACCACGGCTGCCCCTTTTTAAAATTGGGCGGCGTCATCTTGATGCACACGGGCGTGATGACTGATGCACTGCGCAAACCGAGTGATACGGCGCCGCGGTGCATTTTAACCTGTCCGTCCCAACCTGTGCGGGTGCCTTCGGGAAAAATTAGTAGGCTTTGCCCGCTTTTGAACACGGCATCGATTTCTTCCAGCATTTCCATACTTTCATCGTTGGGGATGTAGCCTGAAGCGATAATCTGGCTTTTCATGCTGGGGTTGTGCAACAGGTCTTTTTTAACCAGTACGTTTGGCTCGGAATAGTGGCTGATCAGCAAGACGACATCCAAAAGCGAGGGATGGTTGGCAAGAATGAGCTGGCCGGGTCTGCCGAGTTTTTCCAAGCCGTTGAAGCGGACGCTCAATACGCCCGACCATTGCAGGTAGCCGACGAAGAAACGCCAAACTTTGCCTATCATGCGTCTTGCTTCAAGTTGACGTTTGATGTCGCCTTTGGTCGATTTGAGCGTATAGGGTAAAAGTGCGATTTTGAACAATACGCCTGCAACGCCGAAAAGGATGAAGCCGAAGAGTGTGGCAAAAAAGCGACGGAAATAGTCTAAAGTCTTCATGCGTTTTTCTGCCAGTGCCAGTTTCTACCGGCATAGTGTTGCGTGTGTTGTCGGCTGTCTGAAAGCAGGAAGCGTACCCATTCCAAGCTGCTCCAGTAGGGCTCGACTGTTGTATCGTTAGGGTTTTCAGACGGCCTTTCGGATGTGGTTTCCAAGCTTAAGGTATAGTCTTCGCCCTTTGTGATGACCAGTGCCAATGCATAGGCAAACGGCGCACGTGTAGCCAAGACGGGATAGTCCTCTGACAACGGATCATCGGCGACAATCACTAAAACGGACGGCGCGCCGTCTTGCAAAAGCGCGAATGCCTCGGTCAGCGCGGTTTCAAAGGAATCGGCGGCAACGGCCAACGCGGTATGTTCGCTCATGTCTTTGCGCAACATCGACCATTGCCCAATCGTTGCGTTGTGGACGGATAGGCCGAATGAGGTCGGCGACACGGTATGCGTGTTCAAAAGCTCTTGCCATAATTCAAAGCTGCGGTTGCTTTCGCCGTCGTGCGAAACGTAAACCGGTACGCTTTCGGGATATTGGTCGGCCAGATTCCATGCGGCATCACAAACCAAGCGTGCCGCTTTTCCCAAGCGGCGGCGTTGCATAGGCGGCAAAAAGGAGAGCGAGGGTTTGCACTCCGGCAGGGAGGCGGTATCGAGTTTTCCCTGCGCCCAGTCCTGCCATTGCTCCGGCGTACTGATTTTGCTGGAGGAGGCCTGCCATGCGGCGATATTGAAGCTGAAACGGCAAACGTTTTGAGGCATGATGTCTTTCAATGTTTTACATTTTCATACATTGTAATGAAATGGGTTAGTAAAAGCTAGGCTCTGTTATAATGCATATTGTAACGTAATTTATTCCCGGATGACATTTTATGCCTTCAATACCGAGTGCCCCGATTTATGATGTGGCTTCGCTGCTTCCGCACAGCGGACATATGGTTCTTATCGACTGTGTGAAAGAATTTGGCGATGACTACACGGTTTGCCGTGCGCCGGTTGGCGATAAGCATATTTTGCTGCAGGACGGTGTGTTGCCGTCTATGGCTTATATGGAATTGATGGCGCAGGGTATAGGCGCGTTTGCAGGCATTGAGGCTTTAAAGGCCGGAGAGCCTGTCCGTTTGGGTTTTTTATTGGGAACGCGCAAGCTGGATTTGTTTGCCGATTCCGTGCCTGTCGGTACTGAGCTGGAAGTTAGGGCGCATGTGTCCATTCAGGATTTGGGCGGTATGGGCGTATTTGATTGCGAGTTGCGCTGGACAGATGCGCCGGAAGATGTGAAGCCTCTGTTGCCGCCGGACGGTTTGCTGGCAAAAGCCTCTTTAAATGTGTACAGTCCGAAAGACGGTCAAATCATTTAAACCGTTTACAAGGCCGTCTGAAAAGACAAAGATTCAGACGGCCTGTCGATATAGTGAGAAAACGTATGAGTGAAACTATTTTAATTACAGGGTCTAATCGCGGTATCGGTAAAGCCGTCGCGCTTGGTTTAGCGCAGGACGGCTTTGATATTGTCGTCCACTGCCGCAGCCGCCGTGATGAAGCGGAAGCTGTAGCGGATGAAGTCCGTGCATTGGGTAGAAATGCGCGCGTGTTGCAGTTTGACGTGTCCGACCGCGAAGCCTGCCGAGAAATTCTGACTGCCGACATTGAGGCAAACAGCACGTATTACGGCGTGGTGTTGAATGCCGGCCTGACGCGCGACAATGCGTTTCCTGCGTTTACTGATGATGATTGGGACTTGGTGCTGCGTACCAATTTGGACGGTTTTTATAATGTGTTGCACCCTTTGACCATGCCGATGATCCGCCGCCGAAAAGCCGGACGGATTGTGTGCATGGCGTCGGTGTCCGGTTTGACGGGCAACCGCGGTCAGGTCAATTACAGCGCGTCCAAGGCGGGCTTAATTGGCGCGGCAAAAGCCTTGGCGGTTGAGTTGGCAAAACGTAAAATTACCGTCAACTGCGTGGCACCGGGCCTTATCGATACCGATATTATCGATGAGAACGTGCCTGTCGAAGAAATCTTAAAGGCCGTCCCTGCTGCGCGTATGGGATTGCCCGAGGAAGTGGCGCATGCGGTGCGCTTTTTAATGGATGAAAAAGCGGCGTACATTACGCGCCAAGTGATTGCTGTGAACGGAGGTTTGTGTTGAATACCAGAAGAGTCGTTGTAACAGGTATCGGCGGTATTACCGCTTTCGGCCGTGATTGGCAAAGTATTCAGACGGCCTTTAAAGCCGAAAAAAACGCAGTCAAACACATGGACTGGAGCGGACGCTTTCCTGAATTGGAAGCGCAACTGGGTGCGCCGATTGAAGGCTATTCCCCTCCAGAGCACTGGACGCGCAAGCAGCTTAGAAGCATGGGGCGCGTGTCGCATTTGTGTGTCGATGCGGCGGAACAAGCCTTGATGGATGCGGGTTTGCTGGGTGATGAAAGCATTACAGACGGTCGTATGGGCGTGGCGTGCGGTTCGTCTGTCGGCAGCACCAAAGACATTGGCGATATGGGCGAACTTTTGATAACAGGCACATCGCGCAATTTCAACGCCAATACTTATGTGCGCATGATGCCGCATACGACTGCCGCCAATATCGGCATTTTCTTCGGTTTGAAAGGCCGCATTATTCCGACTTCGAGCGCGTGTTCTTCCGGCAGCCAAGGCATTGGTTATGCCTACGAAGCGATTAAATACGGCCTGATTGATATGATGCTGGCCGGCGGCGGCGAAGAATTTTGTCCGTCCGAAGTTTATGTTTTCGATTCACTTTATGCCGCCAGCCGCCGTAACGGCGAGCCTGAGCTGACGCCGCGCCCTTACGACAACGCTCGAGACGGCTTGGTCATCGGCGAAGGCGCAGGCATTTTCGTATTGGAAGAATTGGAACACGCCCGTGCGCGCGGTGCGAAAATCTATGCCGAACTCGTCGGCTATGGTGCCAACAGCGACGGCAGCCATGTTACCCAGCCGCAAAAAGAAACTATGCAAAAATGTATGGAGCTTGCGCTGAAAGACGCCGGTATTACGCCTGATAAAGTCGGCTATGTCAGCGGCCACGGTACGGCGACCGAAAAAGGCGATATTGCCGAAACATTGGCGACTGAGGCAGTGTTTGGTTTTGTGCCGATGAGTTCGCAAAAAAGCTATCTCGGCCATACACTCGGCGCGTGCGGCGCATTGGAAGCCTGGTTTACCATTGAAATGATGAACAACGGCTGGTTTGCGCCGACCGTCAATTTGGAAAACATCGATCCGCGTTGCGGCAAGGTGGATTACATCCAAACGGGCGGACGTGAGATTCAAACCGATTATGTGGTCAGCAATAACTTTGCTTTTGGCGGCGTCAATACTTCGCTGGTGTTCAAACGTTGGCAAGAATAATCATTGCTTGATGTTATGATTAAAGGCCGTCTGAAACTTATCTGGAGTTTCAGACGGCCTTTATTTTATTTAGAGCTTGAGATGCTTGCGAATTTTATTCGTTTGTTTTCTTCTGATTTAAATCCACCAGCCTTGTTCCGGCCAAGAAGTCATAGAGGAACTGGCGGTCGGGATGGAACAGGGCAAAGCCCCATGGTAGGATGAGCCAAATAAGCGCGGCGCCGAATGCGCCTTTGGGCGGTATATTGAGCAGATGACGCAATCCGGCGTAGGCAAATAGGGGAATGAAGACAATAAAAATGCTAGCCCAAATAAAG
This sequence comes from Neisseria sp. 27098_8_158, assembly GCF_041433145.1. NCBI lineage: Bacteria > Pseudomonadati > Pseudomonadota > Betaproteobacteria > Neisseriales > Neisseriaceae > Neisseria > Neisseria sp. 27098_8_158. The sequence goes on along the minus strand of NZ_JAPWAZ010000001.1, from coordinate 640,915 downwards.
CGCAGGCGCAGTTGCGGCAGGGGCGGCTGGGTATCGTTTTTATCGGCTAAGCCGATTTTCCATGTCTGCATGGCGAGGGTTTGGCCTTTTTTGTGCCAGTTGGCGCGGAAGTAGAGCCACCATGCGTAGAACAGAATCAGACAGGTTGTCAGCATGGACAGGCGCGTGGAAACGGGATTGAGAAAGATGGCGACAATGCCGGCTGCAAGGGCAGCAATGCTGGTCACGGCGCCGGTCAGCAGAAGTTCGTAAACCAGTGCGGCAAGGCGGCGTTTGAGAGGGGCAGTGGGAAGACGGGTCATAATGCGATGGAAACGGAAATGGGTTTGATGGAAATAAAAACAGGCCGTCTGAAACGGAGTGGGATGTTCAGACGGCCTGTTACTGTCGGGATTAGCGATGTGGACGTTTTTGACCGCGTGCCTGTTGGGCAGCCATTTGGTTCATTTCCTGACGGGTCGGACGTTTTTTGAAGATGGCGTGCGCTTCGTCAACGGAACATTTTTGCGACAGGCAAACCAAGGTAATCGCGTCTTTTTGATGTTGACCGCCACTGTGGTACATGCGGCGCAGGTTGGCTTCGTTGATACGGCCTTTTTCCGGATCGATGTCGAATTTTTTCAGGCGCTCGAGGAATTGGCGTTGCTGACGGCGTGAAGTCCAAACGAAACCGCCTGCAGCAGCGGCTACGATGATGACGGACAACAGGATGGCCAGCGGCCATGAATCGACGATCAGAACGATGATGAGGCTTAATACGGCAGTGGTCAGCAGGGCCAGACCGCCGATGCGAAGTTTGGTTTTATTATCCATATGGTTGGTGTTTCCTTGTTTTTTGCTGGAAGAGGCCGTCTGAAATGCGAGGTTCAGACGGCCTGAATTTAAGTTTACGCTATTTTACAGTATTTTCTGTTTTTGGGGCGTATTGCGTGCAAGTTTCTTGACGCGAGGCAACGGTTTCAAGCGGCCAACGAAGTAACGAGTTGTTTGAACTCGGTCCATGCATCGCCTTCTTCCGCGCCTTTGATGATGCGGTCGATTTTGGCGCAGGTTTTGAGCGCGTCGAGCAGGCGGTTGATGGAAATGCGTTTGGCCGCCATCGGTGCAAGGGTCTGCTTGTCGCCCCATAAGCGCAGGCTGTTGCGCAGGCTTTGGATGTTTTGGCCTTGCTTGAGTGCGGCAGTGAGGCGGATTAGGGTGCGGATGTCTTCGGCAACCGCCCACAACAGCAAAACCGGCTCTTCGCCTTCTTCTTCCAAACCGTCCAGCAAACGGGAAACGCGTAGGGCATCGCCTTTCATCCATGCGCCTGACAGTTGGAATACGTCGAAGCGGGCGACGGTAGCAACTGCGGCTTCTGCGTCGGCAATATTGATTAAATGGCCTTGAGGATGGAGCAGGGCGAGTTTTTCGATTTCCTGACGGGCGGCCAAAAGATTGCCTTCGACGCGCTCGGCAAAAAGGGCGAGTGCTTCAGGCTCGATATCCAAACCCTGCTGTTTAAGACGGCCCTGTATCCATTGCGGCAAAGCATGTGGCGCAACGGCTTTGGCTTCTAAGACGATGCCTTTGCCTGCCAATGCGGAAAACCATTTGGACTGGATTTGCGCTTTTTCAAGCTTGGGCAGTAGGATGAGCGTAACCGTATCTTCGGGCAGGCGTTCGGCGAAGGTTTGCAGGGCATCCCCTCCGTTTTTGCCGGGTTTGCCGTTGGGAATGTGGATTTCCAGCAGTTTCAAATCGGCAAACAAACCTGCGCTGCCGGCACTTTGCAACAGCTCGTTCCAGTCAAAATTGTTTTCGGCGGTATAGACTTCGCGGTTGAGATAACCTTGTTTTTTTGCGGCTGCGCGCAGCGTATCCAAAGCCTCGATGCGCAACAAATCCTCTTCGCCGTGGATGATGTACAACGGTTTGAGCGGCGTATCGGGGCGCAGGCTCTCAATGGGCGCGGCAGCCATTATTGCGCCTTCAGGAAAGTCAGGCGGCGGACGATTTGATCTGCAGCATCGATGCGCATTTCAGACCAAATGGTTTCTTCCTCTTCCTGTTTGCCCAAAACTTCGCTGTCGGCGTAGTCCATGGTGCGGTGAACCTTGACTTCCATCGGTTCGCCAACCGGCTCGCCGTTGCGGAAGGCTTGGGCTTTGACAGTCATGGCTAGCAGGTATTCATTGATTGCGGCGGCGCGGGTGATGGTGTAGATGTCACGGCGTTTTTGAAAGTCGACAACGCGCAGGGTGATTTGTGATTCGGCTTCGCTAACCGGATGGCCGTCGGCACGGCGTAAGGCATTTTCCAGCGCTTTTTGCATAACGGCTCCGCCTTCTACATGCCAGTTCTGATAAGGCAGCGGCTGAGAAGTCACACCAGTGCCTTTCAGGTGGAAACCGCAAGAGGCAAGCAAGAGGGCGAGTGCAGGCAATAGGATTTTTTTCATTGGATATTCCTTCGTTGAAACCGGTTACGGTATCGTCGGATTATAACGAATAATGTTTAGGCCGTCTGAAACTGTAAACGGAAAGTATTTCAGACGGCCTTGTCTTTGATGGCGAAAATCTTATTTTTCCAACCAAATCAGGCTGACCATGCGGCCGGTTTGCCCGTCGCGGCGGTAGGAGAAGAAAGTATCGCGTTCCAAGACGGTGCAATGGGTACCGCCATAAATCATGTTCACGCCTTCGCGGTGCAGAATTATGCGCGCCAAAGCGTAAATGTCGGCAAGGTATTTGCCGCCGCCGATGTCTTCAAACGCATCGACAGCTTCCGGCATAGGTGTGCAAAACGCATCAAATACATCTTGTCCCACCTCAAACGCATCAGGGCCGATGGCAGGCGCGAGATAGGCCATGATTTCCAGCGGCTCGACATTCATTGCCGCAATGGTGTTTTGCAAAACGCCGCCAGCCAAACCGCGCCAACCTGCATGAGCTGCCGCAACAACGGTCCCTACTTTGTCGCAAAACAAGACAGGCAGGCAATCGGCAGTCATTGAAGCGCAGGCGACCGTACCCGTCGTATCAACCGAGGCATCGGCGTCGGGCGTATTGCCTAACGCTTCAGCTGCGTTCACAACAATGGTGCTGTGGATTTGATTGAGGTAGGCAACGGGCAGGCCGACTTGTTCCTGTACGATTTCGCGGTTGCGGAGCACGGCTTCCAGATTGTCGCCGACGTGCGAACCGACATTCAGGCTACGGTACACACCTTCGCTGACACCGCCGTTGCGCGTGGTAATAAGCGTTTTAACATTGGCAGGGGCAGGCCAGTCGGCAGTCAAAAAGTTCTTGCCTTGCGGGGCGAGGTTTAGGGTATCTGTGATGGTTTTCATAATCTTTAAATCGCTGAAATATTGGAACGGATTGATTTCAGACGGCCTCAAATAATATTTTAGGCCGTCTGAAACTATGGGTTTAATCCCTTACATAAACGACTTCGACATCGTAGTCGTCTTCATTCCAATCATCATCATCGTCCATGCCGAATTTCTCTTGCCATTCTTCCTCGTTGCTTAGGGACGAATCCAAACCGGCTTCCAGACGCAGGACGGAGAGCAGGTGGTACATATCGTCAGGCATAGGCGCTTCAAAGGAAACGGTTTCGCCGGTTTTTGGGTGTACAAAGCTCAAGCGGTAGGCATGCAGGGCTTGGCGCGCGCCGAGGGCTTTGATGGCTTCTTTAACCGCATCGCTGCATGGATGGCGCAGGTTGCCGTAAACAGGATCGGCGGCCAGCGGATGGTTGGCTTCGCGCATATGAACGCGGATTTGGTGGGTGCGGCCGGTTTCGAGCGAGCATTCGATGTAGCTGTGCGCCAGATAACGTTCCAACACTTTGACGTGGGTAATGGCAGGTTTGCCGCCGAATTTGACGACTGCCATTTTCAGGCGGTTGTGCGGATCGCGGCCGATTTGGGTTTCGATTTTGCCGTCAAAAGGAACGATGCCGTTGGCAACGGCACGGTAAATGCGTTTGACTGTGCGCTCTTGAAGCTGTTGAACCAATGAGTTTTGCGCCGGCAGGGTCTTGGCGACCACCATCAGACCGCTGGTTTCTTTGTCCAAACGGTGTACGATGCCCGCACGAGGCACTTGGCTTAATTCCGTACAGTGCGCCAATAGGCCGTTGAGCAGGGTGCCGCTCCAGTTGCCTGCGGCAGGATGGACGACCAACCCAGCCGGTTTGTTGATGACGATGACGGTATCGTCTTCATAAATAATGTCCAAATCCATCGGTTCGGGCGTGAACGCGAGGTTTTCTTCGCTCGGACGTACCGTAACGGCAATCAATTCACCGCCTATCATTTTATCTTTGGGTTGAGCAGGCTTATCGTTTACAATGACTGCACCCTCTTTAATCCACGAACTCAGGCGGCTGCGCGAGTAGTCGGGCATGAGTTTGGCCAATACGGCATCCAGCCTTCCGCCCGCCATTTCGAGCGGAACGGTCAAATTAACACAACTTTCTGTTTCAGGGGATGACGGAAAGTCTAAATCATCGCTATAATCGGCTTCGTTATCAAAGGAAGTATTCTGCATGAAAAAAATTCTTTTAGTAGTTTCTTTAGGTTTGGCACTGAGTGCCTGCGCAAATAAAGGCACAATCGATAAAGACGCCCAAATTACTCAAGATTGGAGTGTGGAAAAGCTTTATGCCGAAGCGCAAGACGAATTGAACAGCAACAATTATACGCGAGCTGTCAAGTTATACGAAATTTTAGAATCCCGTTTTCCAAACGGCCGCTATGCCCAGCAGTCCCAGTTGGATACGGCGTATGCCTATTATAAAGACGATGAGCCGGAAAAAGCTTTGGCTGCCATTGCGCGCTTCCAACGCCATCATCCGCAACATCCGAATATGGACTACGCGCTGTACTTGAAAGGTTTGGTCCTGTTTAACGAAGACCAGTCTTTCTTGAATAAGCTGGCTTCCCAAGACTGGTCCGACCGCGACCCGAAAGCCAACCGCGATGCTTATCAGGCGTTTGCCGAGTTGGTGCAACGTTATCCAAACAGCAAATACGCTGCCGATGCAACCGAGCGTATGGCCAAGCTGGTGGACGCGTTGGGTGGTAACGAGATATCTGTGGCGCGTTATTACATGAAACGCGGTGCTTATGTCGCAGCGGCCAACCGTGCGCAAAAAATTGTCAGCCGTTACCAAAATACCCGTTACGTCGAAGAAGCTTTGGCGATGATGGAATTGGCGTATAAAAAACTGGACAAGCCACAACTGGCCGCTGATACACGTCGCGTTTTGGAAACCAACTTCCCGCAAAGCCCGTTCTTGCAACACGAATGGCGATCTGACGATATGCCTTGGTGGCGTTACTGGCGCTAAGCGTCGGGTTGTTCAGGCATGAATAAGGCCGTCTGAAAATGATGCAGCTATGCATTTGGTTTTCAGACGGCCTTTGTTTTTAATGTTTTTTACGGTCTCTGTAAACAGGGTGCAAAATTCGTTTTAATATGGTAAAGTCTGATTTTAATAACTCGACGGTTTGAAGCCGTTACTCAGGGGCTGTTTAAATTTAAAATCAGTTTTGTTGAAGCCGCATCAGATTTGCTATTGATGCATTCAGGAAAATTTCAGTCGTTAGGCTGATTTGGTTTTAAATTTAATCAGCCCTTTATGTTTACAAAAAAACAGAGGTAGATTCTCATGAAGTCTTGGCAGCTTCCTGAACACGTTGCCGACGTGTTACCGACCAATGCCCGACAACTGGAAAGCGCCCGTGAGCGGCTGTTGGCTTTGTTCCGCGTGCATGGTTATGAATTGGTGCAACCGCCATTGATGGAATACAGCCATTCCTTATTGACGCATATCGATGCCGGTTTGTCTTTGAAAACCATTTTGGTCGTTGATCAGCTTAGCGGCCGTCAGCTCGGTATCCGCGCGGATATTACGCCGCAGGTGGCGCGTATTGATGCCCACTTGCTTTCTGCCAACCAAGGCATCAACCGTTTATGCTATGCCGGTTCGGTGCTTCATGCGCGTCCTGACGGATTGCTCAATATGCGCGAACCTTTGCAGGCGGGTGCGGAAATGTACGGCTTGGAAGGCATTGAAGCGGATATCGAATTGATTGATTTGATGCTGAAAAGCATGAAGATCGCCGACATGGGCGAGGTCTTGCTTTCATTGGGCCATATTGGCGTATTCCGTGCTTTAGCAAATGCCGCGCATTTGGATGAGCAGCAATCGGCAATCCTGCTGTCATCGATGCAGGACAAAGATGCCGAAGCTGTCAGCCAGTTGGTCAAAGAGTGGAAACTTGACGGTATGTGGGCAAAAGCGTTTTCATTGTTGCCCCGATTGTATGGCGGTCGTGAAGTGCTGACTGTGGCTAGAGAGAAATTACCGGAATTGTCCGCAGTCAGTGCGGCCTTGGATGAATTGCAGGCAGTATGCGATGCGTTCCCAAATCAAAAAGTGCATATCGATTTGTCGGAATTGCGCGTTGATAATTACCACACCGGTTTGCTTTACGCGGCTTATGGTTCAAATCGTCATGATGCCGTGGCACGCGGCGGACGGTATGACGGATTGGGCGGATACTTCGGACGTGCGCGTCCTGCGGCCGGATTCAGTTTTGATTTGCGCAGCTTCATCGGCCGCCTTCCTGCTATCGGACGGGAATCCGTGGTGGCTGTCGATGTAAAGGACATGCCTGCGGCTCAAGAAGCGGTAGATGCTTTGCGCGAACAAGGACAATGTGTCGTTATCGATTACGGTATCGGCTATAACGGTTCGGAAGAGGTTACAGGCCGTCTGAAACAGGTAGACGGTGTTTGGAAAGTAATCGCTTTGAACGATTGAGTTTTATTTTGAAATTTTGTATCTGAAATAAGGTTAGATGGCTATGGCTAAAAATGTTGTCGTAATCGGTGCCCAATGGGGTGATGAAGGCAAAGGTAAGATTGTTGACTGGCTGGCGGAAGAAACCAGCGGTGTAGTACGTTTCCAAGGCGGCCACAATGCCGGCCATACTTTGGTCGTCGGTGGCAAAAAAACCATTTTGCGCCTGATTCCAAGCGGCATTTTGCACGAGACTTTGGACTGCTTCATCGGCTCAGGTGTTGTCGTTTCTCCTGAAGCATTGTTGGGTGAAATCGACGAATTGAACGCTGCCGGTGTGAAAAACGTCGAAGGCCGTCTGAAAATTGCGCCGACCTGCCCATTGATTCTGCCTTACCACATTGCGCTTGACCAAGCACGCGAAGCTTCCCGCGGTAAAAGCAAAATTGGTACAACCGGTCGCGGCATCGGTCCGGCCTATGAAGATAAAGTTGCCCGTCGCGCGATTCGCGTGGTGGACTTGTTGCACCCTGAAAAACTGGTTGAGAAACTGGAAGCTGTTTTGGCTTATTACAATGTCCAGTTGCAACACCTGCACAATGCCGAGCCGGTAAAAGTTGAAGACGTGATGGCGGTCATTGAAAAAGTTGCACCGCGCATTACGCCGATGATTACCGATGTTTCCCGTGTTTTGAACGAGAAAAACCGCAAAGGCGAAAGCCTGTTGTTTGAAGGCGCGCAAGGTACGTTGCTGGATATCGACTACGGTACTTATCCGTTTGTAACTTCCTCCAACTGCTTGGCTGGTGCCGCTTCTGCCGGTGCAGGCGTAGGTCCGCAAATGCTGGATTACGTTTTGGGTATCGTTAAAGCCTATACCACCCGTGTGGGTTCCGGTCCATTTCCGACTGAATTGTTTGACGAAGTGGGCGCAGGTTTGGCAGAGCGCGGCCATGAGTTCGGTTCTGTAACCGGTCGTGCGCGTCGTTGTGGCTGGTTTGACGCAGCTGCTCTGAAACGCTCTATTCAAGTTAACGGCATTTCTGGCATGTGCATTACCAAGCTGGACGTGATGGATGGTATTAAAAACATCAATATCTGTGTAGGTTATGAATTGCCTGATGGCAGCAAAACTGACATTCTGCCTTGCGGCTCCGATGCGGTAGAAACCTGCAAACCGATTTATGAAACCATGCCGGGTTGGAGCGAGTCGACTTTCGGTGTGAAAGAGTACGACAAGCTGCCTGAAAACGCTAAAGCTTATCTGAAACGTATTGAAGAAGTTTGCGGTGCGCCTGTGGCTATTGTTTCAACCGGTCCTGATCGTGAAGAAACCATCGTTCTGCACCATCCGTTTGCTTAATTGATGAAGTGAATAAAAGGCCGTCTGAATTTTCAGACGGCCTTTTATATAAAATGCAATAAAAATTCAGCCCTGAAGAACACCTGTCTTCAGGGCTGAATTTTGTATTTTACGCTGTTTTTAAGTACGAATGTTTGGAAAGTGAGATGTAGTGCTAAGTAACAATTATTCTCATTGACGTAAATCAAGAAAAACCAAATCTGTAATTTTATTTCATAAAAACCCCTGTAAATAAATGGGTATTGATGTTATCCTTTCAGAAAATTTACAGTCTATATTTTCAATAAAATTAGGAGCTTGATATGTCAAATGATGTTCAGCAACGTCCAGCCGCTTGGGAAGGTTTTGTCGGTGGTAACTGGGAAACCAACGTAGATGTCCGCGATTTTATTCAAAAAAACTACATGCCATATGAAGGCGATGCCTCTTTCTTGGCACCAGCAACCGAAGCCACAACCAAACTGTGGGCGGAAGTGATGGAAGGCATCAAGGTTGAAAACCGTACGCATGAGCCGTATAAAATCGACGCGCAAATCGTATCCGGTATTACCAGCCATGCTCCAGGCTATATCGACAAAGATTTGGAAACCATCGTCGGCCTGCAAACAGACGAGCCTTTGAAACGCTCTATCATGCCGTTTGGCGGTTTGAAAATGGTACAAGATGCGTGCAAAGTGTACAACGTTGAATTGAATCCTGAAGTCAGCGAAATTTTCACCAAATATCGCAAAACCCACAACCAAGGCGTATTTGACGTTTATACGCCCGACATCCGCCGCTGCCGTAAATCAGGTGTGATTACAGGCCTGCCGGATGCTTATGGCCGCGGCCGTATTATCGGCGACTACCGTCGTGTTGCATTGTACGGTATCGACTTCTTGATGAAAGACAAACTCAACCAGTTCAACTCACTGCAAGCCGATTTGGAAAACGGTGTGGACTTGGAAGAAGTGATCCGCCGTCGTGAAGAAATCAACGAACAATACAAAGCCTTGGGTCAAATGAAAGAAATGGCGGCTTCTTACGGCTACGACATTTCCGGCCCTGCAAAAAATGCACAAGAAGCCATCCAATGGACTTACTTTGCCTACCTCGCTGCCGTTAAATCTCAAAACGGCGCAGCGATGTCCTTCGGCCGTGTATCTTCATTCTTGGATATTTACATCGAACGCGACCTGAAAAACGGTGTGATTACCGAAACCCAAGCGCAAGAATTCATTGACCACTTGGTGATGAAACTGCGTATGGTCCGTTTCCTGCGTACGCCGGAATACGACCAACTCTTCTCCGGCGACCCGATTTGGGCAACCGAATCTATCGGCGGTATGGGTTTGGACGGCCGTACCTTGGTAACACGCACCAACTTCCGCGTGCTGCATACCCTGTACAACATGGGCCCGTCTCCTGAGCCAAACATCACTGTATTGTGGTCAGAACAACTGCCGCAAGGCTTTAAAGAATTCTGCGCCAAAGTATCCATCGATACTTCGTCCATCCAATACGAAAACGACGATTTGATGCGCCCTGACTTCAATAGCGACGACTACGCCATTGCCTGCTGCGTCAGCCCGATGGTGGTCGGCAAACAAATGCAGTTCTTCGGCGCACGTGCTAACTTGGCTAAAACTCTGCTGTACGCAATCAACGGCGGCGTGGACGAGAAATCTAAAGAGCAAGTTGGTCCGAAAACCGAGCCGATTATGGACGAAGTTTTGGACTACGACACTGTCTTTGAGCGCATGGACAAATTCATGGATTGGTTGGCAACCCAATACGTTACCGCGCTGAACATTATTCACTACATGCACGACAAATACAGCTACGAAGCCGCGTTGATGGCATTGCATGACCGTGATGTGATCCGTACGATGGCATGTGGTATCGCCGGTTTGTCTGTGGCTGCCGACTCATTGTCCGCCATTAAGTACGCCAAAGTGAAACCGATTCGCGATGAAAATGGCATTGCCGTCGACTTCGAAATCGAAGGCGAATACCCACAATTCGGTAACAACGACGACCGCGTTGATGATATCGCCTGCGATTTGGTTGAACGCTTCATGAAAAAAGTGGCAACCCACAAAACTTACCGCAACGCTACTCCGACTCAGTCTGTGTTGACCATTACTTCCAACGTTGTTTACGGTAAGAAAACCGGTAATACTCCGGACGGCCGCCGTGCAGGCGCTCCGTTTGGTCCGGGTGCAAATCCGATGCACGGCCGTGACGTCAACGGTGCAGTCGCTTCATTGACTTCCGTAGCCAAACTGCCATTTGAGTTTGCAAAAGACGGTATTTCTTATACCTTCTCCATTATTCCTGGCGCGTTGGGTAAAGACGAGCATTCTCGCGAACGCAACCTTGCCGGTTTGATGGACGGTTATTTTCACCATGAAGACGGTATTTTGGAAGGTGGTCAACACTTGAACGTCAACGTTTTGAATCGCGAGACTTTGGAAGATGCGATGCACAATCCGGAGAAATATCCGCAGTTGACCATTCGTGTGTCCGGTTATGCGGTTCGCTTCAACTCGTTGACCCGCGAACAACAGCTTGACGTGATTACCCGTACGTTCACAGAAACCATGTAATCCGGGTGGCGAAACAAACCAGAAGTTAAATTTGCATTTGGTTTGTTTTGAAACAAAGCTCCAAGGCCGTCTGAAATGTTCAGACGGCCTTTATTATCGTACAATTCACATCAGCAAAATTATTTTTGAGCCGAACATTATGTCCACGACTTTTGCCATCACTCCCGAGCCGGAACTGAAAAACCTTGGCCACCGTCACTATAACGGCAAAGGCATTATTCATTCGATTGAATCTTGCGGCGCTGTCGATGGTCCGGGTTTGCGCTACGTGCTCTTTTTGCAAGGTTGCCTGATGCGTTGTCTTTATTGCCATAATCGCGACACATGGGATCTCCATACCGAGCAGGCGCAGGAATTAGACGTGGCAACTGTGATGAAGCAGGTCATGACCTATCGTCATTATCTGCGTGCGACAGGCGGAGGCGTAACGGCAACAGGCGGCGAGCCGTTATTGCAATATGAGTTTGTACGCGATTGGTTTACGGCCTGTCGGGAACACGATATTCATACCTGTCTCGACAGCAATGGCTATGCTTTGCACTATGATTCGATTTTGGATGATTTGCTCGATCATACCAATTTGGTCATGCTCGACTTAAAACAAATCGATCCTGAAATTCATAAAGTGCTTGTCGGTATCCCTAATACCAAAACGCTGAAATTCGCGCGCTATCTTGCCGAACGCAATCAGCCGACGCGGATTCGTTATGTGGTTGTTCCAGGCTATACCGATGATGAGCGTTCAGCGCATTTATTGGGCGAGTTTATCGGTGATATGGATAATGTCGAAATGGTCGAGCTTTTGCCGTATCACGAATTGGGCGCACATAAATGGGCTTTGTGCGGCGATGAATACAAGTTAAAAGGGGTACATCCGCCGCCTAAAGAAACCATTTTGAAAATCAAAGAAATATTAGAGAGCTACGGAAAAAACATTATTTATTAAAACAGAAAAAGGCCGTCTGAAACGAAATAATCAGTTTCAGACGGCCTTTTCATTATTGAAAAGACTTAAGCGTTCAATGCGGCCAAAACCTTGGCGACAACTTCTGATACCGCAACGGCTTGAGCCTGATTGTCACGGCGCTCGGCATATTCGACATTGCCTTCTTTCAATGCGCGATCGCCGATCACGATGCGGTGAGGAATACCCAACAGCTCAGAGTCATTCAGCAATACGCCCGCACGTTCATCGCGGTCATCCAACAATACATCCGCACCGGCAGCCAAAAGCTCGGCATAGATTTTGTCAGCGGCTTCGCGCACGGCGTCTGATTTTTTGTAGTTCATCGGCACGATAACGACTTCAAACGGCGCCATTGCTTTGGTCCAAACAATGCCTTTTTCGTCGTTGTTTTGTTCGATGGCGGCGGCCACAACGCGGGTAATACCGATACCGTAGCAGCCCATTTCCATGATTTGGGATTTGCCGTTATTGTCCAAGAAGCTGACATTCATGGCTTGGGTATATTTGTCGCGCAATTGGAAGACATGGCCGACTTCAATACCGCGCGCCAGTTTCAGACGGCCTTGTTCGTCGGGGCTGATATCGCCTTCGATGACATTACGCAAATCGACAAATTCAGGCTCGTCAGCATCTCGGCCGAAGTTGAAGCCGGTATAGTGGTAGTCGTCTTCGTTCGCGCCGATAACCCAATCTGCGCCTTTTTCGGTAGCGAAATCCGCATAGACTTTACCGTTGAAGCTGACAGGGCCGAGAGAGCCACCGTTTGCGCCGAACTGTTCAATAATCGCGGCAGGGCTTGCCATGGTCAGTGGTGATTTCACGCCGGCCAGTTTTTCTGCCTTAATATCGTTAAATTCATGGTCGCCACGCAACAGCAACAGAACAAGTTCGCCTTCGTTTTCGCCTTCGACCACGATGGATTTAAGGGTTTGTTCAACCGGAATATTGAGGAATTCAACCAAAGACTCAATGGTTTTGACGTTTGGCGTATGTACTTTGGTCAACTCGGCCTGAGCAGCGGCGCGTTCGCCTTTAAGCGGCAAAGTCGGCGCCAGCTCGATATTGGCGGCGTAATCGGAAGTGTCGCTATATGCAATAACGTCTTCGCCGCTTTCAGCCAATACTTGGAATTCGTGAGAGCCGGTACCGCCGATGCTGCCGGTATCCGCGGCAACAGGACGGAATTCTAAACCCAAACGGGTGAAGATACGGCAATAAGCGTCGTACATATCTTGATAGGTCGTCTGAAGCGAGGCATAGTCGGCATGGAAGGAATAAGCATCTTTCATGACGAACTCGCGCGCGCGCATCACACCGAAGCGCGGACGTACTTCATCGCGGAATTTGGTTTGGATGTGGTAAAAGTTTTTTGGCAGTTGTTTGTAGCTGTTGACTTCTTTGCGCACGATGTCGGCAATGACTTCTTCGCAAGTCGGACCCATACAGAAATCGCGGTCATGACGGTCTTTCAGGCGCAGCAGTTCTTTACCATAAAATTCCCAGCGACCGGATTCCTGCCACAGTTCGGCAGGTTGTACCACCGGCATCAGCAGCTCCACGCTACCCGCGCGAGCCATTTCTTCACGCACGATATTTTCAACTTTGCGCAATACACGCAGACCCATTGGCATCCAAGTGTAAAGACCGGATGCGTTGGCTTTGATCAGGCCGGCACGAATCATCAGCTTGTGGCTGGCAAGTGCGGCTTCGGCAGGGGCTTCTTTAAGGGTAGAAATGAAGAACTGGGAGGCTTTCATGGCGTATTTTTCTTTCTTAAAAATAAGTGCGTATTGTAACTCAAAATGTATGGCTGCGTGTCTTTTGAATGGCACCTGATAAAATCGGCCGTTGTTTTACGCAGCTTTCGATTCGGGGTGATTTTTAGGGATGTCAACCCTAATTTATGCACAAAGCCGCATAACCTTGTTTTACCTATAAATTTTCACTGTATGATTATAGTAAAATCTTATAAATATAACTACTTGATTTTATTATGTTTTATTTGATTAAATTTTAGTCAATTTAAGACTTAGTTTGTTCCTAAAGAAAATTTTACGATTACCCAAAGCTTATCAACAGATTTATCCACAGAGATTGTGTATAGATTTTAAATGCTGTCGGCGTAATGATTTCGCATGATTGGCAAGCCTTGTTTAAAGCAGATTTAGTTACCTTAAAAAGATGGGGTAACAACACGATGGGCAGGTTTTGCGCTAACATTCTGCTTATTGTTGTTTCCTTACAAGGAATAAAATGAAAAATTCAGAATTGCATTTGCTGGAATGCAGAAAGATGTTTAACGGGCATCAGGAACGCTACCGCCATTTTTCTCAAACCTGCCGGACGGATATGGTATTTGATGTTTATCTACCGCCACAAGTCTTAAAAGGCTATTCCGCACCTGTTTTATATTTTCTTTCCGGCTTAAATAGTGATGGTTCTGAATTGGTTCAACAAAGCGGAATCCAACGTTTTGCAGCGCAATGGAATATTATTGTGGTTTTTCCGGATACCTCGCCACGCGGTCAGCATGTTGCCGACAGTGAAGAGCATTATCTTGGACAGGGCGCCGGATTTTATGTTAATGCAACTGAAGCACCTTGGGCGCAGCATTATCAAATGGAAAGCTATATCAGCGAAGAATTGCCTGATTTGATCGAGCATCATTTTCCGGTAACGCAAGAGCGAAGCATTGCAGGTTTCAGCATGGGTGGGCATGGCGCGCTGCATTTGGCTTTGAAGCATCCTGGCCGATATGCTGCGGTTTCTGCCTTTGCGCCTTTATGTCATCCTATCGATACGGAAGGCGGCAGGCAGGCGTTTTCAGCTTATTTGGGCCAAAACGTGGAAACATGGAAACGCTATGACAGTACAGAGCTGCTCCAGACGGCCTCGCATAAATTGCCTGTTTTGATTGATGTCGGCAGTGAAGATGCTTTGTATCCTGAAGTCCTGCAACCGGAAGGGTTTGTCCGCTCAGTACGCGAAAAAGGTTTCAATATCCAATATAAAGTACGCCCGGGCTATGGGCATGACTATTTCTTTATTGCCAGCTTTATCGATTCGCATATTGAGTTTCATGCTCAGGCATTGGGGCTTTAAGCAGTATTGAATAAAAGGCCGTCTGAAATCCGATTAATGGTCGGATTTCAGACGGCCTTTATTTGGTCTTTAACCTTTAATTTCAAACAGACTTATTCCTCAGGACGTTCGCCGTCGGTATCGTCCAATTTGCCTTCGGTAATATCGACATTGATACCGACTGCTGCACGGATTTTGGCATCGATTTCGTTGGCGATATCAGGGTTTTCTTTCAGCCAAACGCGTACATTGTCTTTACCTTGGCCGATTTTTGCGCCGTTGTAGCTGTACCATGCACCGGATTTCTCAACGATGTCATGTTTGACGCCCAAGTCGATCAATTCGCCTTCCCAGCTGATGCCTTCGCCGTAAAGAATGTCGAATTCGGCTTGACGGAATGGAGGGGCAACTTTGTTTTTGATGACTTTGACTTTGGTTTCGTTACCAATAACGTCATCGCCTTTTTTAATTTGACCGGTACGGCGGATGTCGAGGCGGACGGAGGCGTAGAATTTGAGCGCGTTACCGCCGGTCGTGGTTTCAGGGCTGCCGAACATCACGCCGATTTTCATACGGATTTGGTTAATGAAAACAACCAATGTATTGGTGCGTTTAATGTGGCCGGTCAGTTTGCGCAGGGCTTGGCTCATGAGGCGGGCTTGTAGGCCGACATGGCTGTCGCCCATTTCGCCTTCGATCTCGGCTTTAGGCACAAGTGCGGCTACGGAGTCGACAACAACCATATCGATACCGCCTGAGCGTACCAATGTATCACAGATTTCCAATGCCTGTTCGCCGGTATCCGGTTGGGAGAGATAGAGTTCTTCGACTTTTACACCGAGTTTGCGGGCGTAAATCGGGTCAAAAGCATGCTCGGCATCGATGAATGCACAGATGCCGCCATTTTTTTGGCATTGGGCAATGGCTTCGAGACAGAGTGTGGTTTTACCGGAGGATTCCGGGCCGAAAATTTCAACCACGCGGCCGCGGGGCAGACCGCCAACGCCGAGTGCCAAGTCCACGCCGAGGGAGCCGGTGGAAATAACATCAAGGTTTTCTTCCTGTTGGCTGCCGTCCATTTTCATGATGGAGCCTTTGCCGAAGTTTTTTTCGATTTGGGCAAGGGCGGCGGCTAAGGCTTTGCTTTTTTCGTCTGACATGTTTTCTCTCCGAAAGGAAATATGAATCGCTAAGAATTTATTTAGCTATTATCGCATAAATTAAGAAAAAGTATAGTTTTATTTTTATTTTTCAGACGGTCTGTGTTTTTTGTATGCAACAGGCCGTCTGAAACTTTGAATAATCAATCAGTTGGTCAATGATGCAAAAACTTGGAAATAGTCGGGGAAAGTTTTATGCGTACATTTCGGGTCGTTGATGATGATGGGAACGCCCAAAAGCGAAGCCAGCGAGAAACACATGGCCATGCGGTGGTCGTCGTAAGTATCGATGACGGCATTGGGGGTAAGTGTTTCGGGTGGCGTAATATGGATGGCTTCGGCTTCTTCAACGACTTCTGCACCCAGTTTGCTCAGTTCGGTTGCCATGGCGGCGATGCGGTCGGTTTCTTTGACGCGCCATGAGCCGATATTGCGCAGGGTGCAGGGCTGTTTGGTGGCCAGCGCAATGATGGCCAGAGTCATGGCTGCATCAGGAATATGGTTGGCATCCAAATCAAAAGCCTGAATCTTGCGCCCGGCAGGACGGGAAATTTCAACAAAATTTTCGCCCCAAATGATATCCGCACCGATTTTCTCCAATTCACGTGCAAAGGCAACGTCGCCCTGGATGCTGTGTGCGCCGATACCGGTTACGCGGATGGGTGTACCGGCAATCAGGCCTGCGCCTAAGAAATAAGATGCGCTGGAAGCATCGCCTTCTACATATAAATGTTCCGGCGCATGATATTTGGCACCGGCCGGGATTTTAAATACACGGTAGTCCTCATTGATGATGTTCACACCGAACTGGGCCATCAGCTTGAGCGTGATGTCGATATAAGGTTTGGAAATCAACTCGCCTACCATGTGGATTTCAAATGCTTGTCCGGTCAAGGGCAAAGCCATCAGCAGGGCGGTCAGGAATTGGCTGGAAACATTGCCTTTAATCGGAATAACGCGCTCGCCGTTGTCTTGGCGTTTGCCGATCTGAAGCGGCGGATAATTTTCATTGCCCAGATATTCTATGTCCGCACCTGCAATGCGCAGCGCATCCACCAAATCGCCAATGGGGCGTTCGTGCATACGCGGTACGCCATGCAGATGATAGTCGCCACCTAAAACGGCAAGCGCGGCAGTCAAGGGTCGGAATGCCGTACCGGCGTTGCCTAAAAACAAATCGGCGGTTTGGTTGGGAAAACGGCCGCCGGTGCCATGAACTTTCAGACGGCCTTCAGGTAAAGATTCAATTTGCACGCCGAGTTTGTCGAGTGCTTCAAGCATTCGGTCGGTGTCGTCGGATTTGAGCAAAGAATGGATTTCGCAAACGTTGTCGGAGAGTGCCGCCAATAGCAACGTGCGGTTGCTGATGCTTTTGGAACCGGGCAGGGCAACGGTGGAGGGCTTGAGTGTAGAAGCGGGCAGGCGGATGGATTCGGTCATGGCTGGACTAAGCTCGTATGAATTGTAAATAGACCGATATTATACGCAGGCAAAGGCCGTCTGAAAAATGAAGAAGGCGCAATTTATTTGTGAAAAAATGAATTTTTATATTGTTGCACTATCTCCTAATCGTTTATTTTGAAATTTTCTGCTTCTGTTTTGTGTTTGCCGCTATAACTTATTTTGTTGTGGCAGGTATATAACCAAACACCATAAGAAAATCAGAAACCATTCTTTCCTATTTTTTCAGACGGCCTTTAATATCGGCGGACAATCATTGATAAAGCAAGAACACGACCATGAGCCATTATCCTTTGTTTGCCGATTTGAGAGACCGTCCTGTTTTACTGGCAGGTGCGGGTAAGGTTGCCGAGCGCAAGGCGGAAAGCCTGTTATCTGCCGGAGCGCGCGTGCGCGTTGTTGCGGAAACTCTGAATTCGCAGTTTCAGCAATGGGCGGCTGAAGGGAAAATAGTTTGGCTGGGCGGCTTGTTTGAAGAAGCCATGTTGGACGAGGTGTATTTTGTTATTGCGGCGACGGATGACGACGTGTTTAACCACAGTGTTTTTGAAGCGGCGGAACGACGGGCAAAATTGTGTAATACGGTGGATACGGCGGACTTGTGTTCGTTTATCGTACCTGCCGTGGTGGATAGGGGACCGTTGAAGATCGCCATATCCAGCGGCGGTACTGCGCCTGTATTGGCGCGTAAATGGCGGCAGATTATTGAGACATTGATTCCGCTGCATACGGGCACGATGGCGCGTATTGCCGGCAAATGGCGCACAAAGGTTAAGCAAGCGCTGAATAATGTCGAACAACGCCGTTATTTTTGGGAGAAGTTGTTCGACAGCCGTTTCAGTATTTTTGCAGCTCAAAACAATATCGAAGCGGCAGAACGTGAATTGATCACGCAGTTGAATCGGGAAACGCCGTTTGGCGGCGAAGTGGTTTTGGTGGGCGCAGGGCCGGGTGATCCGGGCTTGCTGACTATACATGCTTTGCAGGCGATACAGGCTGCGGATACGGTGTTTTACGATGCTTTGGTATCGGATGATATTTTGGCGATGGTACGTAAAGATGCAGTGAAAATCAGCGTGGGCAAACGCGCCGGTGCGCACCATGTCCAGCAGGAAGAAACCAATCGTCTGTTGGTTGAACACGCTCAAAAAGGCGAGCGTGTGGTAAGGTTGAAAGGCGGCGATCCTTTTGTGTTCGGACGTGGTGGGGAGGAAGTGCAAACCCTGCATCAGGCCGGAATCGCCTACCGCATTGTGCCGGGCATTACTGCCGCGCTTGGAGCTACTGCTTACGC
Source organism: Neisseria sp. 27098_8_158 (assembly GCF_041433145.1). Lineage (NCBI taxonomy): Bacteria > Pseudomonadati > Pseudomonadota > Betaproteobacteria > Neisseriales > Neisseriaceae > Neisseria > Neisseria sp. 27098_8_158. The sequence continues at coordinate 622,203 of NZ_JAPWAZ010000001.1, read as the reverse complement.
CGGTATTCCGTTAACACATCGCGATTGCGCCCAAAGTGCTTTATTTGTAACTGGCCACAGCAAACACGAGGGCAATCAGCCTGATTGGCAGACTTTGGCTTTAAGCCGCCAAACGTTGGTAATCTATATGGGTACGCTTAAAGCGGCTGAGATTGCGGAAAAGTTGATGGCTTATGGCAGGCAGCCTTCTACACCTGTTGCCGTGATTTCCAATGGGACTTTACCCAATCAAACCGTGCGGACAGGCCGTCTGAAAGATTTGGGCTTGCTGGCTGCCGAAGCAGAGCGTCCAGCTTTAATGGTGATTGGCGAAGTGGTTGCCCTGCGCGATGAGATGAAATGGTTTGGAGAATTTGTCGAATGCTATGAAGAAGCGGCGTAAAGAGGATTGATCAAATAAGGCCGTCTGAACATTGGTTTCAGACGGCCTTGCCTTATTTAGAAGCTTGGCAATATTGCTGATAACGTTCTGCCAGTCCATATAGGATGATTGCTGTCAGACCCCAAATGTCATAGTGTTGGAAAGGCAGGGCGGGGAGGGCGAGGGTTTGATTGTTGTGATGAAGATGACGGAATGTGTAGTTTTGCAGGTTTAAGGCGAAATCCAAAGGCAGATAAAAAATTTCAGCTACTTCATCGGGATTGGCTTTAGGGTTGACTGGCTGGGTGCAAATTGCCGGAACAGGCGTAACACGGTAGCTGGAAGGCGTGTCATAAAAGGGTAGCGGCGCAAAAGTCTGCCATGCGGTAATCGGAATGGCGGTTTCTTCATAAGCTTCTCTTAACGCCGTTGCCGTTAGGCTGTCGTCTTGGGTATCTTTGCGGCCGCCGGCAAAGGCGATTTGTCCAGTGTGCTGTCTTAAGGTTTCGGCCCTTTTGGTCAGTAAAATTTGCCACGCTCCTTCATGCAAGACAATGCCGACCAAAACGGCTGCTTCTTTGACTGTTTGGGCGGTAAATAATTGATTGCGCTCTGCTTGCATACGGCTGCTGAAGCGTGAAGCTTGAGTTAGGAAATGGATAAGGTGGTCGGTATTCATTTTTGGCGCTGATCGTTTTATGCAGATGAGGATTACACAAGGTTTACGGTTACCGTGTCAACAAAATAGGGTGCGTGTGTTACAGTTATGCCTGAATGATAAATAAAGCTTTGCGTCTGTTTTGCAAGTGCTTAGGCCGTCTGAAAATGCCGGCAGGTTCTCAAAAAGGATAGTTATGTTGTTTTCCCCATCCCGTATTCGAGTGGCAGCTACGGCTGTCATGATGTTGTTTGCTACACAAACTTTTGCCGCGCCCGGCGATTCAAATACAGTTTTTGAATCGGCTAAGATTATCAAAAAGAAAAGCCGTGCCGACCGTTTTTCTCCCGAAGAGCGTGAGCAGGAGCGGATACGTCTGTTGGGTATACAAAACCGCACCTCGCAGGTTTTCACTTTGTTAAATTCAGAACTGGCTCTGCAAAAGGGTGATGCCGCCTCTGCACTGTTTACTTATATTTTGACGTTGCATCGTACCAAATCTCCCGAAGTGGCCGAACGTGCTTTGGAGATGGCGGTCTCTTTAAACGCCTTTGAACAGGCTGAAGCCATTTACCAAAAATGGCGCGAAATCGAGCCGGAGCCTGGTGAAACACAAAAGCGTATGACTTGGTTGCGCAATTTGCTGCTGGGCAAAGCCGATAAGAATTTGAGCGGATTAGACAAGGTGATTGCCGGCGGTAGTGAAGACGAGCAAAAGCGCGTGTTCCTGCTTTTGGCACAAACCGCAGCCCAACAGCCGAATCTGACCAGCGATGCGGTCAAACAGGTGCATAAAACGGCCTTGAATTATAAAGACTTCCCTGAAGCGGCGATTGCGGATGCAATTTTTAGTGCAAAAGACGGTCAAAAGAAACATGCCATTGCCGCATTGCAACGTTTGGCCAAGTTGGACAATGAAATTCTGCCGCCGACTTTTGTTACCCTGCGTCTGATGGCGCAACGGCATCCTGATATTCTGGACGGCTTCTTCAAAGAGACAGACACCAAAACCTTATCTCCGATTTGGCAGGAGTTGGACATCGCCAATTTGATCGCCCATGGCCAAAATGATAAGGCTTTTAAGCGTTTGCAGACTTTGTTGGAAGAAAATCCTAACCCTGATTTGTATATTCAGGCCGCCTTATTGTCAGCCAGCAAGACAGAAAATATTTCTGCGGTAAACAGCTATCTGGAAAAGGCTTATAAAGCCGGCACGGAAGAGCAGCGCAGCCGTGCGGCGTTGATTGGCGCGGTTTCTTATAATGATGTTGAAGAATTAACCAAAGCCAAACAATGGCTGGATAAGGTAACGGCTACGGCTTATACGTTTGATAAAACCATTTTGGCTGCTTCCATCGAAGCCAAACAGGGCAACCATAAAGAGGCTTGGGCTTTGGTGCAACGCGCACAAAAAATGCCCGAGCAAAGAGGACGTTATTTTGAAGCCAGTGATTTGTTGAATACGGCTTTGTTCGTATTGTCTAAAAATACCAATCTTCAAGAATCGTTGAATGCTTTAAATAGCTTGGTAAGTTCTACCGAAAAATCCTTGAAAACCCAAGCTTCTCCTGAGCTGCTTGCCAATGTACTGTATCAACGTTCGATGGTTTATGAGAAGCTGAATCAGCCAGGCAAGGCGATTGCCGATTTACGCCGTGTGGTAGAGCTGTATCCGGATAATCCGCACGGTTGGAATGCTTTGGGCTATACCTTGTTGTCAAGCGGCAAGGATTTGGACGAGGCATTCAAAATGGTTCAGACGGCCTATCAAATGGAGCCGGAAAGCGCAGCCATTAATGATAGTGTAGGCTGGGCTTATTATCTTAAAGGCGATGCACAAACAGCTTTGCCGTATATCCAATATGCCTATGAAAAAGAACCTGAAGCCGAAGTTGCCGCGCATTTGGGCGAAGTCCTATGGACACTTGGCGACCAAAACAAGGCCAAAGAAATCTGGAATGACGGTTTGAAACGCGGAAGCAATCTCCGAGTATTAAAAGAGACAATGTCCAAATTCGGTATAACGCCCAGCAAACCGCATACTCAAAAACACAAATAAAACTCAAAGGCCGTCTGAAAAGTGTTTGATTTCAGACGGCCTATGAAGGAATATCCATGAATTTAAAACAAATATCATCGGTTGCAGCCTTATTGCTTTTAGCCGCTTGTGCGCAGCCAAACTTTCCTCAGCAAAACAGTTGGCAAGCAGCAGAGCAGGTGCAGGATTTTAGTGCGGATGGCCGATTGGCTGTCAAAGTGGAAGGAAAAGGCTCTTATGCCAATTTCAACTGGACTTATCAGAACGCGGTTCAAACCATTGATGTGAATACACCGTTGGGCAATACCGTAGGCCAGCTGTGTCAAGACAGCGAAGGCGTATTGGCAGTAGACAGTAAGGATAAGGTTTATCAGGCGGAAACGGCTGAGGAATTGAGCAGACAGCTTTTGGGCTTTGCTTTGCCGGTTCAATATTTGCATATTTGGGCAGATGGTAAACGCGTTGCCAATGCGCCATACAAAATTCTGCCTGATGGCCGTCTGGAGCAGTTTGACTGGACGATATCGCGTACTTTAAATAGTTCAGGACAGCCCAAAACGCTTCAACTTGAGAATGCCAAGTTTAATATCCGCTTGGTGTTCGATACAGTAAACCACTCTTTGGATAAGAATGGACAAACCCGATGCGCAGCACGCAAATAGAGGATGTCATGTCTGTTTCAGAGGAAATCCAAGCCTTTCCTGCGCCGGCTAAATTAAATTTGGATTTGAGGATTACCGGCCGCAGGAGCGACGGTTATCATAATTTGGAAAGTATTTTCTGTTTGATCGGTTTATATGATACCGTTCATCTGAAAATGCGTACCGATGGGCAAATTATTCTGCATACGCCGGTCGAAGGACTTGAGCCCGAACAGGACTTGACTTATCGGGCGGCTAAATTATTACTACCATATGCAAGCGTACCGAACGGCGTTGAAATCTGGTTGGATAAAGTGATTCCGACCGGCGGAGGTTTAGGCGGCGGCAGCTCCGATGCAGCCACAGTCTTAATGGTTTTAAACCAATGGTGGCAATGCGGTTTGAGCAGGCAGCAACTGATTGATTTAGGTGTAAGTCTTGGTGCGGATGTTCCTTTTTTTATTTTTGGAAGAAGTGCTTTTGCCAAAGGCGTAGGCGAGAAGCTGGCTGAAATAGATGTCCCTAAACAATGGTATGTTATCGTTAAGCCCCCCGTTCATGTGGCAACAGCTAAAATTTTTGCGCATGAAGGCTTGACACGGGATTCCAAACCCAGCATAATGCCGACTTTCCAATCGTTACAGCCGTTTCAAAATGATATGCAGGCGGTTGTGTTTCAGGAATATCCTGAAGTTTGGAAGGCTTATATTGAGTTATCCCAATATGGTCATGCATTAATGACTGGTTCCGGGGCTTGTTTGTTTATAGCAAGTAAATCTCATCAAAAAGCACATACAATTTACCAACAGGTTTCTCAATCATATGAAGCTTATTGTGTGGAAGGATTAGATGTTCATCCGCTGTATCATATGATTTAGTAAGTTGGGGAGTCGTCAAGCGGTTAAGACACTGGATTTTGATTCCAGCATGCGAAGGTTCGAATCCTTCCTCCCCAGCCAAACCCTTTGTTGGGGAGTCGTCAAGCGGTTAAGACACTGGATTTTGATTCCAGCATGCGAAGGTTCGAATCCTTCCTCCCCAGCCAACACCCTTTATTGGGGAGTCGTCAAGCGGTTAAGACACTGGATTTTGATTCCAGCATGCGAAGGTTCGAATCCTTCCTCCCCAGCCAAATAAAAGCGTGTAAGTTTTCTTACACGCTTTTTTACGCTCAGAGCGAAATAACGCTGAAAAACTTTTTTTTACCCGTCTTTACGCGTATAATCGCGTGATTAGTGTCTTAGACATAGGGCGAAGGGAAGCGTAATGTTTTCTGCGCGTAAATCAAATCTAGAATCAGGTGAAGATATGGCTGCTTATGACAGTTTAATGGTGTTTACCGGTAATGCAAATCCGGAATTGGCGCAACGTGTTGTCAAACATTTGGATATTTCACTCGGTGAAGCCACTGTTTCCAAATTCTCTGATGGCGAAGTAGCCATTGAATTGTTGGAAAATGTGCGTGGTCGCGATGTGTTTATTTTGCAACCTACCTGCGCGCCTACCAATGACAACCTGATGGAAATTTTGACTATGGCTGATGCACTCAAACGTGCTTCTGCTGGTCGTATTACTGCCGCGATTCCTTACTTTGGCTATGCGCGTCAAGATCGTCGTCCTCGCTCTGTTCGTGTACCGATTTCTGCTAAATTGGTAGCAAATATGTTGTACTCAGCAGGTATCGACCGCGTATTGACTGTTGACTTACATGCCGACCAAATTCAAGGTTTCTTCGATATTCCGGTAGATAATATTTACGCTACCCCGATTTTATTGAACGATATTAAACAACAGCGCATTGAGAACCTGACTGTTGTCAGCCCTGATATCGGTGGTGTTGTACGTGCACGTGCTGTTGCTAAATCTTTAAATGCTGATTTGGCTATTATCGACAAGCGTCGTCCTAAAGCCAATGTGGCTGAAGTGATGAACATCATTGGCGATATTCAAGGCCGTACTTGCTTGATCGTAGATGATATGATCGATACGGCAAACACCTTGTGTAAAGCGGCTGTTGCCCTGAAAGAGCGCGGTGCAGATCGTGTACTGGCATACGCCAGCCATGCAGTATTCTCCGGCGAAGCAGTGAATCGAATTGCTTCTTCTGAAATTGACCAAGTAGTTGTAACAGATACGATTCCGTTGTCTGAAGCAGCTAAAAAATGTGAACGCATCCGTCAAGTTACCATTGCCGGTTTGCTGGCTGAAACGGTACGCCGTATCAGCAATGAAGAATCCGTCTCATATCTTTTCAATGAAGATGTGATGACTGGCGGCATGTTGCTGCCATAACCCGATGTCGTCTTAAGCTGGTCGCGGCCGATGACGACGATTTTATCTAAATTGGAGTATTAAACATGACTTACGAAATTCAAGCCTCTGTTCGCGAAGCCCAAGGCACTGGTGCGAGCCGCCGCCTGCGTCGCGAAGGCCAAATCCCTGGCATTCTGTACGGTGAAGGTCAAGAGCCTGTTGCTATCGCTGTAGACCACAAAACTGTATTCTACGCATTGGAAAAAGAATCTTTCCATACTGCTTTGATTAAACTGTCTTTGAACGGTGAAACTAAAGACGTTATCGTGCGTGACTTCCAAATGCACCCATTCCGTCGTGAAGTTCAACACATCGACTTCCAAGCTGTAAAAGCTGACCAAGTTGTACGTATCCGTGTTCCTCTGCACATTGTTAACGCTGAAAACTCTCAAGCTGTTAAATTGCAAGGTGGTCGTGTATCTCTGTTGAACACTTCTGTTGAAGTAGTTGCTTTGCCTGCAAACATTCCTGCTTTCTTGGAACTGGATTGTGCATCCGTAGTTGCCGGCGACATTCTGCACTTGTCAGATATCAAATTGCCAGAAGGTGTTGAAAGCGTTTCTCTGAAACGTAACGAAAACCTGGCTGTTGCTACTGTTACCGGTAAAAAACGCTAATAGGTAGTTAAGATAAGAAAACCGTATCAGATAAATCTGATACGGTTTTTGTTTTACATATAAAATTATTTGCTATAAAACTTAGGTAAATGTAACAGCAATGTACTTTATAAGATTGAAGCAATCTCATTGCGAAGTTTATTAAGAAAGCGCCCATGCCGCACCCATTGTGCGGCTGATTCATAATCCTGTTGTTCAAATGCTTGTTGCAAATCTTGATATAGGTTGCTTTGTACTTCTTGGATTTCTTGATCCAGTGCCCGGATGGCATCATGGTTTTGTTCCATTTGAGCATCCATCAATGTTTCCCGCCATTCCATCTGCTGCATGAGGAATTCTGGTGAAAACGAAGTGTGTTCAGGTGCATCAGCATCGATATTTTGGCTTTTCAAGAGATAAGCAGCCCGATCAATAGGACTTTTTAATGTACGGTAGGCATCATTAATTGTAGAAGACATCATAACGGCTTGTTTCTGCTCAAAAGCTGAAGCAGAAGCAAATTTATCGGGATGAAATTGGGCAGCTAAAGCTCGATAGGTCTGTTCGAGTGCTTCGGTATCAATATTGAAAGATGGCTCAAGCTGGAAGAGGTTAAAGTATTGAGACATGATATTAAAGGAAAAAATCTAAAGAAGAGGATTGTTTTACGATATAATCCGGAAACTGTTTATACGAAAGGAAAACAATATGACCGGTAAGGTGCAACACAATAAAGGCAAAATACGAGACAATGCCTTAAAAGCCTTAGTCAAATCTGATTTGTTCCGACACAAAGTAGAACGAAAAAGAAAAGGCAAGGGTAGCTATAATAGGCAAGAAGCCAAAAAATGGCGGGATGGTTTTGATACTTTCCCGCCATTTTTTATATTTTAAACGTGGAAGCTCTCGCCGCAGCCGCAAGAGTCTTTGACATTCGGATTTTCAAATTTGAAACCTTCCTGCAAACCTTCTTTGGTGTAATCGACTTGCGTGCCGTCCAGATAAACCAAACTTTTCGGGTCGATATAAACGCGCGCGCCGTGTTCTTCAAAAATCAGGTCATCCTCGTTCACTTCATCGACAAATTCCAGGTTGTATGCCATGCCCGAGCAGCCGCTGGTTTTCACTCCCAAGCGCACGCCTAAGCCTTTGCCGCGTTTGGTCAGGTAGTTATTGATGTGTTTGGCTGCGTTTTCTGTGATGGTAATCATGCTTTTTTCCTCATTTCGCAATCATTTTCTGTTTTGCCTGCTTTTTTATTTCAGACGGCATCTTGATTATCAGGCCGTCTGAAAACGCTGTTTTGCCCACTCTATCGCGGCGGTAATGGCAGCTTTTGCCTGCGGACTGTTTTTCCAACAGGTCGAGCCGGTCAATTTTTCCCCTAGTTCCAAAACATCGTCCAAATCTGCCGCCGCCAGCTTGGCAACATCATCCAAACCCATTTGCTGCAAACGCTGCAATATGGTTTTACCTATGCCTTTGACAGCAAGTAGGGATTGGATTTCTTTATCGGTAAAAGGCATTTTGCTTCCTTTGATTTTGCAGGTACTGGCGCATTTATATGGCAGTTGGTGCCTATCAAGCCGATTTAGACATTAATGTCTGCAAACTAAGTATCTGGGAAACAAGATTATTTGTTTTCCTGACGTTTACGATAGTCGGCAACGGCTGCTTTTACCGCATCTTCAGCCAAGATGGAGCAGTGGATTTTAACTGGAGGCAATTCCAACTCTTCGGCAATTTCGCTGTTTTTGATTGCCAGTGCATCATCAAGGCTTTTGCCTTTGACCCACTCGGTAATCAGGCTGGAAGAAGCGATGGCAGAACCACAACCGTAAGTTTTGAATTTTGCATCTTCGATAATACCTTCATCGTTAACTTTGATTTGCAGGCGCATGACGTCGCCGCAGGCCGGCGCGCCGACCATGCCGGTGCCGATAGATTCGTCGTTTTTGTCGAAAGTGCCGACGTTGCGGGGGTTTTCATAGTGGTCGATTACTTTATCGCTGTATGCCATGATGTGATTTCCTTTGTGTTTTTAGTGGTGTAAATGGTTTGTTTACGAATATTCAGACGGCCTGAAGTTTAGATTTTGCACGCGCCGCCTTCGCAGCCGTCATCATTCTCTGAATCAACGCCGCCTTCTACGGTAACGTCGTCAAAATCTTCGAGCAGGTTGTCGAGATTGTCGAGGTCGAGTTCTTGTTCGTCCATGGGTTTGTATCCTTAATTAGAAGGTTGTGGCTTTTAGGTCGTTTGAAAAGGTTTTTTTTAAGGTTTCAGACATCCTTTTTAATGTCTAAGTTGATTGCCTATTACAGTTGTTTTATCAGCCATTTATAAAGGCACATTCTAAAATTGTTAGGGGTTTTCCGTTAACATTAATCGGTTTTAGTTTTGCTTGCAGGGTTTCGTATTCTTCTAAAATCAAACTGTATTTTCGAATAGGACGGTATTTTCCTTTTAACACCTTACGTGCCTGTTCCAAAGGTACATCCAACAATAAACGGGTGTAGCTGTAACCTGCGGTTTCTAATTGGAACGTCTGGCTGATATGAACCACAGGCAAGCCATAGTAAGTACCGCTGAGTTTCAAACGGGTTTGATCAAGAATAAACGGTTTCCATCTTCACTAAATTCCGCGCGGTGCAAAGTCATCGGAGGGTGCGCAAGATCGCGGTAAGCCTTTGGCAGCTTGACTCTATTGGGATAATTCAAACGCAGGTTTTGATATTTAGAGTCTTTATCGTTCCAGTCATAGCTTACATCACTAAATGGATCCAACAGGTTTTCCAAATGTTTATCGAATTGGCAGCCATTTTCAAATGATTTGAATATAGTTGACCAATCAGGTTGTGTATGTGCTGAAACCAGCGGGGCCGAGCATAGAATCAGACAAGAAAGTAAGTGGCGTATTTTATTTTTTATTATCGTCATTTTTAGTATTTTTCTTGATGAGGTCGTCTGAAAAGGTAAAGGCCTTGGGGATTTTTCAGACGACCTTTTCTCTTGATTAATGCGCCGCCCATTCAATCGAGTTCAAATCGATACCTTCTTTAAACATTTCCCACAGCGGCGACAGTTCGCGCAGTTTGCCGATTTTGGATTTGATCAGCTCTGCCGCGAATTGCACTTCTTCTTCGGTGGTCATGCGGCCGAAGGTGATGCGTAGGGAAGAGTGCGCTAATTCGTCATTGCGGCCGAGCGCGCGCAGGACATAGCTTGGCTCAAGGCTTGCGGAAGTACAGGCGGAGCCGCTGGATACGGCGAGTTCTTTCACTGCCATAATCAGGCTTTCGCCTTCGACGAAGTTGAAGCTGACGTTCAGGTTGTTTGGAGCGCGGTGTTCGAGGTCGCCGTTGATGTAGACTTCTTCGATGCCTTCGATACCTTTGAGGAAGATATCGCGCAGTTTCAGGTAGTGCGCAGTGTCTTGTGCTAATTCTTCTTTGGCGATGCGGAAGGCTTCGCCCATACCGACGATTTGATGGGTCGGCAATGTGCCGGAACGGAAACCGCGTTCGTGGCCGCCACCGTGCATTTGGGCTTCGAGGCGGACGCGTGGTTTACGGCGTACATACAGGGCACCGATGCCTTTAGGACCGTATACTTTGTGGCCGGACATAGACAGCAAATCCACTTTGGCTGCTTCAACGTCAACAGGCACTTTGCCGCATGCTTGTGCTGCATCAACGTGGAAAATGATTTTGCGTTCGCGACAGATTTCGCCGATGGCAGGAATATCTTGAACCACGCCGATTTCGTTGTTTACCCACATTACGGAAACGAGGATGGTGTCTTCGCGGATGGCGGCTTTCAGTACGTCTAAATCAACCAAACCGTTTTCTTGTACGTCCAGGTAAGTTACTTCGTAACCTTGGCGTTCGAGTTCGCGCATGGTATCGAGTACGGCTTTGTGCTCGGTTTTTACGGTGATGAGGTGGTTGCCTTTGGATTTGTAGAAGTGTGCCGCGCCTTTGATGGCGAGGTTGTTGGACTCGGTCGCACCGCTGGTAAAAACGATTTCTTTGGAGTCGGCGTTAATCAGGGCTGCGATGTCTGCGCGTGCTTTTTCCACGGCTTCTTCCGCTTCCCAGCCGAAGCTGTGGCTGTTGGAAGCTGGGTTGCCGAAAATATCGGACAGGTAGGGAATCATTTTTTCAGCAACGCGGCGGTCAACGGGAGTGGTGGCGGCGTAGTCGAGGTATACGGGGATTTTGACGGTCATGGTTTGCTCTTTCGTTTGGTCATCTGCCTGCGGTCTTTGCCGCAAGTCGGTTTAATGAATGTGTGTAAAGGTAACGACATGACTGCTGTCGCTGCAGTTTTTTTGTTCAATGATGCTTTGCAGCGTAACGCCGCTGAGGTAATCATTGATGGTTTTGTTTAAGTTTTCCCAAAGGTCGTGGGTCAGGCAGGGGGCGCCGTGGTTGCAGTTTGCTTTGCTGCCGCACTGCGTGGCATCCAGTCGGTCTTCAGCTGCGGAGATGATTTGTGCAATATTGATTTGCTCGGCGGGAGCGGCAAGGATGTAGCCTCCGCCGGGGCCGCGTAGGCTTTCAACCAATCCGGCACGGCGCAGCTTGCTGAATAATTGTTCGAGGTAGGAGAGCGATATGCTTTGTCGTTCGCTGATGGCACTGAGTTTGACAGCACCGGTTTGCGCATTCATCGCCAAATCTATCATGGCGGTTACTGCAAATCGCCCTTTGGTAGTCAGTCTCATGGTGTGGTTGCCTGTGTGGGCGTTTTTATTAGTGGAGGGAATTGTCTAATATCTGAGTGTTTCAGTCAAGTATGTGGCGGCTCGGTTTGATTGTTTGTTTAAATGGTGGCATTGGCTGATTTTTAAATCGGAAAATATTTTCTTTATTTTTCTGTAATTTGGACTTAAGGCCGTCTGAAAAAAGGCTATCAACCCTACAAATATCAGGGTTAAAATGTTTTGATTTAATATTGATACTGATATAGATTATCAAAATTATTCTTAAAATTTAGTTGTTTTGATGGAGTAAAATAATGAGGTGTTTGAAATGTTCAGACGGCCTTGACCATCCATCTTTACCTTAACAGAGGCAATCGACAATGAAATGTGATTTAAGCAAAATAACCTGTATCGAAGACTTGCGCCTTGTTGCCAAACGTAAAATGCCGCGTATGTTTTATGACTATATTGACTCAGGCTCTTGGACGGAAACTACTTATCGTGAAAACACTTCGGATTTCAAAGACATCCGTTTCCGCCAAAAGGTATTGGTTAATATGGAGGGACGCAGTCTCGAAACCAAAATGATTGGGCAGGATGTGAAAATGCCGGTAGCGGTTGCGCCGACAGGTTTCACAGGTATGGCGCATGCTGATGGGGAAATCTTGGCGGCGCGGGCGGCGGAAAAATTTGGTATTCCGTTTACGCTGTCAACCATGTCTATTTGTTCGATTGAAGATGTGGCTGAAAACACCAGCTCGCCGTTTTGGTTTCAGCTTTATGTGATGCGCGACCGCGAGTTTATGGAAAACCTGATTAAGCGTGCGAAGGATGCCAAATGTTCGGCTTTGGTATTGACAGCCGATTTGCAGGTTTTGGGTCAACGCCACAAAGACATTAAAAACGGCCTGTCTGCGCCGCCGAAACCAACCATCGCCAATTTAATCAATTTGGCGACCAAACCAGAATGGTGTATGAAAATGCTGAACACGGAACGCCGCACTTTCCGCAATATTGTCGGTCATGCGAAAAACGTGGGTGATTTGTCTTCGCTGTCTTCATGGACTTCCGAACAATTCGACCCGCGTCTGAGCTGGGACGATGTGGCGCGCATTAAAGATTTGTGGGGCGGCAAGCTGATTATCAAAGGCATTATGGAACCTGAAGATGCGGAAAAAGCAGCGAAAAGCGGCGCGGACGCATTGGTCGTTTCCAATCATGGCGGCCGTCAGCTTGACGATACTGTGTCTGCTATTAAGGCTTTACCTGATGTGGTCAGCGCGGTGGGCAGCGACATCGAGGTTTGGATGGACAGCGGCATCCGCAGCGGTCAGGATATTTTGAAGGCTTGGGCTTTGGGTGCGAAAGGTACAATGATTGGCCGGGCGTTCCTGTATGGTTTGGGTGCGTATGGTGAAGAAGGCGTAACCCGTGCGTTGGAAATCTTGTATAAAGAAATGGATATTTCCATGGCGTTTACCGGTCACCGCAATATTCAAGATGTGGATTCCAGCATTTTGCGTTCTACGCGTTGGGCTCAAGATGAATTTTAATTTTTAAACATAAGAAAAGGCCGTCTGAAAATCTGTTTTCAGACGGCCTTTTTATAGACGGCTATTTCTCGTTTTTGCGATACCATTCAATGAATGCATCGGGTTTGACAAAGCCTAATAAGGGTTCGCTATGACTGCCGTCGGCGTGGACCACAAACACGCCCGGAGGGCCGAAGAGGCCGTATTCTTTCAGTAAGGCCTGATGGTCGGGAGTGTTGGCGGTTACGTCGATTTGGAAGAAGCGCTGCATATCGACTGCTTCGTGTACCTGCGGTTGGTTGAGCGTGTAGGCGGCCATTTCTTTGCAGGATACGCACCAGTCGGCGTAGAAATCAATCAGCACGGGCTTGCTTGGATCGGCTTTCAAGGCGGCATCCATAGCGGTTTTGAGTTCGCCGACATCGGTAAACATTTTGCCGTGGTCGGTTTCTTGTCCGGCTTCGGATGGCGGAACCAGCGTTAGGAAGTGGTGCAGGGCGGTGGTTTGTTTATTAAAGCTTTGCCAGCCAAACCATGAGCCGCCAATCAGCAGTAAAAAGCCCAATACGGCGGCAACTGTTTTCAGACGGCCTTTTTGTTTGCCGGATTTCGCCAAAAGCATAAGGGCGGGAACAATCATCAGCAAGGTGTAGAGGCCGACTACTGCGAAATAAGGCAGATGCGGTGTGGCAAGGTATACGGCAACGGCCAGCAAGATGAAGCCGAATGCATATTTGATGCCGTTCATCCAGTCGCCTGCTTTAGGCAGGATATGGCCGCCGAATGTACCGATGATGATGAGCGGTACGCCGGTGCCGAGTGCCAAGACATAAAGCGCAAGGCCGCCTAATACGGCATCGCCGGTTTGTCCGATATAGCCCAAAGCAAATGCCAGCGGAGGCGCAACGCAAGGGCCGACAATCAGGGCGGACAAAATACCCATGATAAAGACGGAAACGATTTTGCCGCCGGAGAGTTTGTTGCTTTGGTTTTGGAAATAGGATTGGACAGAGTTGGGCAGCTGGATATTGAAGAGGCCGAACATAGACAGTGCCAGTATCACCATCAATGCGGCGGCAGCAAGCACAACCCAAGGCTGTTGCAGCCATACGGTCAACAGCGCGCCGGTCAAGCCGGCAATCACGCCGACTAAGGTATAGGTTAATGCCAAGCCTTGTACATACACCATCGACAAGGTGAACGCGCGACCTTTGCCGGCTTTTTTATCGCCCACGACAATACTGGAAACAATCGGCAGGAGCGGATACATACAGGCGGTAAAGCTTAAGCCCAAACCTGCGACAAAAAACGCCAACAGGTTGGCGTTTAAAGTATCCCAAGAGAGCTTGAAGCGGCTGCTGTCGGGATTGTTTGTACTGGGTTGCGTTGGCATTTGGCCGTCTGAAGAGGCGGACGGTTGCAAAAAGCGGTCTTTGGCAGAAACCGGCTCGTCGCTTTGCGGCTGGTAAACCCCGTTGCCTTTTACGTCAAACTCGGTATCCACAGGCGGATAACACACACCGGCTTCGGCACAGCCTTGATAAGTCAGCGTCAGTTTGTATTGCGGCGCGGCTTGTTTGTAAGGCAGGTCAACCTGTGCGGTATGGTGGTAAACCGTTTGTTTGCCGAAGAATTCGTCTTCTTTTTCTTCGCCTTTGCTGAATTTGGGTTCGGCCAAGACTTTGTCAGGATTGGTCGCTGCAACGATTTTGGACTGGTACATATAGTAGCCGTCAGCGATTTTGAACTGCACGCTGATGCCTTGGTCGGTTACATTGACTTGAGGTACAAAGGCTTGCTCGGGGGGCAGTAAATCATTGGCATCTACTGCGAATGCGAAGCTGCTCAAGCCTAAAAATGCAATGAGGAAATAAAGGAATTTTTTCATAATATCCACGGATATGCCGTTGAGAAACCGTCATTATAAATGATGGGGAAAACAATCGGCTTAATTTATGTTAAATATTGCGAGAGAAATCTAATGCTTTTGAATTATATCGAAATAGGGTTGCCCATATATGACCGATAGTCTCATGTTATCGTTCAATCTATGCCAAAGGCCGTCTGAAATGTTCAGACGGCCTTTGTTTCTATTCGGCTCGGCTTTTAAGGATAAGCGATATAAGCGTAAGCGGAATGGTTGTGTATCGATTCGAAGTTTTCGCTTTCGACGACGAATGATTCGATGCGTTTGTCTGCAATTAACACCGTGGCCACATCACGAACCATGTCTTCGACAAACTTCGGATTTTCGTATGCTTTTTCCGTTACATACTTTTCGTCAGGGCGTTTGAGCAAACCGTAGAGCTGGCAGCTTGCTTGTGCTTCAACGTAATCGATGATTTCTTCAATGCCTACATCCGCATTCGCAATCAGACTGACCGTCACATGCGAACGTTGGTTGTGCGCGCCGTATTGGGAAATTTCTTTGGAACACGGACACAATGAAGTAACCGGAACCATCACTTTCAGGCTGTGGCTGTATGTACCGTTTTTAATTTCGCCGGTCAGGGTAACATCATAGTCAAGCAGCGATTGGATGCCGGAGACAGGTGCACTTTTCTTGCGGAAAAATGGGAAGGTAACGCTGATTTTGCCGGAATGCGAATCTAGCAGGGCAACCATATCGGCGGTCAGCTTGTGCAGCGTATCGAAATCCAAAGCATCGGTTTGTTTTTCCATCAGAGCGACAAAGCGCGACATATGCGTGCCTTTTTGGTCGGCAGGCAGGAAAACCGTCATGGTCAGGCGGGCGACGGTGGATTGTTCACCCTCTTTGCTTTTGAGCGAGATTGGAAAGCGCAGGTCTTTGATGCCGACCTGATTAATCGGCAGGTTGCGTAAATCGCGGCTGGATTGCACGTCTGCAATGGCGTTCATGCGTGGTATGTCCTTCATGATAGGATTGTTGAGATGCGTGTGGAGGGAATCGGCTCGTGTCGGCCGATTTGCAAATGCGAGATTATATCACTTGCTTTATCCGCCTGCATTGATTGTTTCTATTTTTCAGATAGTGATAAAATCTTCGATTATTCACATCTATATAGGCAGAGACCAAATGAAATTCGCCACGAAAGCCATCCATTCCAGCTACGATTGCGACGAACACAACCGTGCGCTGATGCCGCCGATTTATCAAAACAGTATGTTTGCGTTGCACGAGATTGGCGAAAATGTGCCTTACCGCTACTCGCGCCTGAGCAACCCGACCCGTCAGGTCTTGGAAGACACTGTTGCCGATTTGGAGCATGGTGCGGCCGGTTTTGCGTTTTCCAGCGGCATGGCGGGGATTGATGCCGTGTGGCGCACTTTCCTGCGCCCGGGCGATACCATTGTCGCAGTCGCCGATATTTACGGCGGCGCTTATGATTTATTGGTCGATGTTTATCAAAAATGGGGTGTAAACGTTGTTTTTGCCGATTTGGGCAATCCGGATAATCTGGACGAGCTGCTCAAAGCACACAATGTCAAACTGGTTTGGCTGGAAACGCCGTCCAATCCGCTTTTGCGCTTGGTAGACATCAAAGCGCTTGCCGCAAAAGCCAAAGCGGCCGGTGCGCTGGTCGGCATCGACAACACCTTTGCCACGCCGTATCTGCAACAGCCGTTGGATATGGGTTGCGATTTTGTATTCCATTCCGCTACCAAATATTTGTGCGGCCATTCCGACGTATTGATGGGTGTAGTCGTTGCCAAAACCAAAGAGCTGGCGCAGCCTTTGCACGACATGATGGTTCATACCGGCGCGATTGCAGGTCCGATGGACTGCTGGCTGGTGTTGCGCGGTATTAAAACGTTGGCCTTGCGCATGAACGCCCATTGCCAAAACGCACTCGAAATCGCGCGCCGTTTGGAAGCCCATCCTGCCATTGAAAAAGTGTTCTATCCTGGCCTGCCGTCGCACGAACATTACGAACTCGCCCAAGCACAAATGCCCAAAGGCATCGGCGGCGTGGTTACGGTTTATCTCAAAAACGATACGCGTGAAGCGGCCAATAGCGTGATTAAAAACATGCAACTGGTCAAAATGGCTTCCAGCCTCGGCGGCGTGGAAAGTCTGGTCAACCATTGCTATTCCCAATCCCACAGCGGCGTGCCGCATGATGTGAAAATGGAAATGGGCATCAAAGTCGGCCTGCTGCGTTTCTCTGTCGGTATTGAAGACGTTGACGATATTTGGAACGATATTTCCAAAGCATTGGATACGACTTTGTAAATAAGGCTTAAAGGTCGTCTGAAGATGAATGGTTTTTCAGACGGCCTTTAGCAATAACAAAGGAATAGATATGAAAACATTATTCGGTGCATTGATGAGTATGGTAGTTTTGGCAGCTTGTACATCTCCTTCAGCATCTCAGCCTGAACAAGCCTCTAAAGCGCAGGTACAAACTCAACAAGCTGCGCAACCCACTTTAGCCGCCAAATGGCGTGTTGTTGCTTTCAATAAATTCACCGAAAAAGATTTGGCCGGTACTGATGCCTATCTGGATTTGAGCGAGATGCCTAAGGCGTATGGCAAGATGGGTTGCAACGGTATGATGTTCCAAGCCAATACGATTGGTTCGGACAAAATTGATTTTGGTCATATTGCGGTAAGCATGATGCTGTGTGAAGACATGAAGCTGGAAGATGCGTTTTTGCGCAAACAAAGCGTATGGAACTATCGTTTTGACGGTAAAGATTTGATTTTGGAACAAAAAGGCATCAGCATCCGTTTGCGCCGTGAATAATCTTAAAGGCCGTCTGAAAATAAATATTTCAGACGGCCTTTTGAATCTTTATAATAAGCCCTATTTGAAACTGATACCGAATATCAAGGAAACCTATTATGGCAGCTTCTCCAGAAGCCAAGTTTACCGAAGAAAAAGTCTTGTGGATCAAACACCATACGCCTAAGTTGATGACTTTTGCCATCAGCCGCCCTGAGTCCTACCGTTTTTCGGCAGGGCAGTTTTCTCGCCTTGGTTTCCGTGACGGCGAGGGCTTTATTTGGCGCGCGTATTCTGTCGTGTCTGCCGAATACGCCGATACGCTTGAGTATTTCGCGGTGTTAATCGAAGGCGGCCCGATGTCGGCGCGTTTTGCTGCAATGAAAGAGGGCGATACCATTTTGCTGGATAAAACGGCTACCGGTTTCCTCTTGCCCGAGCGTTTCCTCGATGGCAAAGATTTGGTCATGCTCTGCACGGGTTCAGGCATTGCGCCTTTCCTCTCCATTATCGAGCAGCCTGAAATTTGGCAGCGTTTCGACCGTTTGGTTTTGGCGCATTCCGTCTCTTACGCCGATGAGTTGATTTTCAACCAGCGCCTTGCCGATTTAAAAGAGCATCCGCTGATTGAAGAATATTTCCATAAATTCACTTTTGTTCCGGTTACCACGCGAGAGGAAACGGAAGGCGCATTGAGTGGCAAACGGATTCCTGAATTGCTGAAGAATGGCGGCTTGGAAGAAAAAGTCGGCTTCAAGTTCACCAAGGCCGATACGCGCTTTATGGTCTGTGGCAATCCGGCAATGGTCAAAGATACTTTCCAAGCCCTGATGGATTTGGGCTACGCTATGCACCGCAACCGCATCCCCGGCGAAATCATGATGGAAAATGGTTTTTAACAGGTAAATGGTCAAAGGCCGTCTGAAAGTTTCAGACGGCCTTCAATATTAAATATAAACCGAAAATCAGAGAAAATATGAATATCAAACAATTTATCCAAGCCCTGCCCAAAGCCGAGCTGCACGTCCATATCGAAGGGACGTTTGAGCCGGAATTGATGTTTGAAATCGCCAAGCGTAACCATATAGCGATTCCTTATGAAAATGTCGATGCGGTACGGCAGGCTTATGATTTTCACAATTTGCAGTCGTTTTTGGATATTTATTATGCCGGTGCCGGCGTATTGCTGCACGAGGCGGATTTTTACGATTTGACCCGTGCGTATCTTGAGCGTTGCCGCGAAGACAATGTCGTGCATACGGAAATATTTTTCGATCCGCAAACCCATACTGCGCGGGGCGTAGCGTTTGAAACCGTGATTAACGGCATTGTCCGCGCCTGCCGTGAAGCCGGACAGCAGTGGGGCATAAGTACGCGTTTGATTATGTGTTTTCTGCGTCATTTGTCGGAAGAAAGCGCATTTGAAACCTTAAATCAGGCTTTGCCTTATAAAGAACTCATCATCGGCGTAGGCTTGGATTCGAGCGAATTGGGGCATCCGCCGTCTAAGTTTGAGCGCGTGTTTGCACAGGCGCGGGCGGAGGGTTTGTTGACGGTGGCGCATGCCGGAGAAGAAGGCCCGCCGGAATATGTTTACGAGGCTTTGGACTTACTGCATGTCTGCCGTATCGATCATGGCGTACGGGCGGAAGAAGATGAGGCCTTGATGGCGCGTTTGATTAAAGAACAAATGCCGTTGACCGTTTGCCCATTGAGCAATTTGAAATTAAAAGTGTTCCCTGAGATGGCAAAACACAATTTGCGCCGTATGTTGCAACGCGGCGTGTTGGTAACCGTCAATTCGGACGATCCGGCGTATTTCGGCGGCTATATGAACCGCAATTTTGAAGCGCTTGCCGAGGCTTTGGATTTGAGTGCGGAAGAAATCAAAACCTTGTGCGCCAATTCGTTCCGCGCTTCGTTTTTGAGCGAGGCGGAAACGGAAGAATGGATACGGAAAATTGAAAGTTTTAATGTTGAATAACAATAAAAGGCCGTCTGAAAAAGTTTCAGACGGCCTTTTATCATGACAGTTAATAGTCGACTTTGATTTTAGGCGTTTCCTGCGCGGCTTTGTATTCTTCTTCCAATTCAAAGCGCAGCGGATACAAATTCAATTTTTCCATCAGCAGGCGGTCGCCGTCTTCGTCCGGATTGCCCGTAGTCAGCAGCTTGTCGCCGTAGAAAATCGAGTTTGCGCCAGCCATGAAACACATGGCCTGCATGGATTCAGGCATATTGCTGCGGCCAGCGGACAGGCGGACGTAGCTGTGCGGCATGGTAATGCGCGCGACGGCGATGGTGCGGACAAATTCCGTCCAGTCCAAATCTTCGGCATCGGCCAGCGGCGTGCCTTCTACTTTAACCAACTGGTTAATCGGCACGCTTTCGGGCTGAGGGTCTAGGTTGGCAAGGCTGGCAATCAGGCCGGCGCGTTCGGCACGGGTTTCGTTCATGCCGACGATGCCGCCGCAGCAGACTTTCAAACCGGCATTGCGGACTTTGCCCAAAGTATCCATGCGGTCTTCGTGTTTGCGGGTGTGGATGATGTCGTTGTAGCGTTCGGGGTCGGTGTCGAGGTTGTGGTTGTAGTAGTCCAGGCCGGCTTTTTTGAAGTCTTCAGCCATGCCGTCCTCGAGCATGCCGAATGTGCCGCATACTTCCATGCCCAAGCCTTTCACCGCGCTGATGATTTCGGAAACGACGGCCACGTCTTTGGGCTTAGGGCCGCGCCATGCCGCGCCCATGCAGAAACGGCTGGCGCCACGAGATTGGGCAATTTTGGCTTTTTCGACGATTTCGTCCACATCCATCATCTGCTCTTTGCCTAGATTGGTGTTGTGGTGTGCCGATTGCGGGCAGTAGGCGCAGTCTTCAGGGCAACCGCCGGTTTTGATGGAGAGCAGGGTGGAAAGCTGGATTTCGCGCGGGTTGAAGTTTTGGCGGTGGATTTCGGCGGCTTGGAAAACGAGGTCGAGGAAAGGCAGTCCAAACAAAGCCTCGACATCGCATTTTTTCCAATAACGTGCAGTCGGATGCGGCTTGCGCTCGGTTTGACGGCGCAAGGCTACGGGAGATACGGTCATAGTGTGTTCTTTCGTGTTTACAGCGACGCAGTGTCACTGACGGCTTGACTGACGGCGCAATGACGGCAGCAGCAGGTTTGAAATCAATATAAAAGGCCGTCTGTAACGGCGCAGCAAGTGTAACGCTTTTGATAATGTAGAGCAAATGTTTCAGACGGCCTGAAATATGGTCTGCCCGGGTTTGCTATAATCGCATTTTTAATTTTTCCGTTTTCTTATGAACGCGCCCAAAGCCTTCGCCGTACTCGGCCCGACCGCCGGCGGTAAAACCGCACTGGCCTTAAATATTGCCCAATCGTTGCCGGTGGAAATCATCAGTTTGGATTCCGCGCTGGTGTATCGCGGCATGGACATCGGTACGGCTAAGCCGACTGCCGAAGAGCTTGCCGCCGTACCGCATCATTTGATTGATATTATCTCGCCGCTGGAAAGTTACAGTGCGGCAGATTTTGTCGGCGACTGCGTGCGCTTGGTGAATGAAATACATGCGCGCGGTCGCTATCCGCTGATTGTCGGCGGCACGATGATGTATTTCCACGCGCTGACGGAAGGTTTGAACGATTTGCCCGGCGCGGATGCTGCGGTGCGCGCACAGCTTCAGGCAGAAAAAAACGAACATGGTCTGGCAGGCCTGTATCGCCGTTTGCAGGAAGTTGACCCGATTACGGCAGGCCGTCTGAAAGCCAATGACAGCCAGCGTATTGAGCGCGCTTTGGAAGTCTATCTTTTGACCGGCAAGCCTTTGAGCGAACATTTCACAGAGCAAAAGCAGGCCGTTCCTTTATTAGATTTATGCACGGCTGCCTTGATTCCCGAAGACCGCCATTTGTTACACCAGCAAATCGAAAAACGCTTTTTAAATATGCTGGAACACGGTTTCCTCAATGAAATGCACGCTTTACGCCGCAATTATCCGCAACTGCATGCGGATATGCCGTCTATGCGCTGTGTGGGCTACCGTCAGGCTTGGGATTATCTCGAAGGCGAAACCGATTATGACACCTTTGTCGAAAAAGGCATTGTCGCCACACGCCAGCTTGCCAAACGCCAGTTGACCTGGTTGCGGAAAATTCCTTTGGCGCATACGTTAGATCCTTACGCAGACAGCGATTATGTTCAGACGGCCTTAGCCTTGGCGCGTCAGCATTTTCAGGAATAATCCATGCTGACCACGCCACCACTTGCGCCTAAGACGTTGGCCACGCTAAAAGAATTGGGTATTTGTACACTGGAAGATTTACAGGAAATCGGCGCAGTCCGCGCATTTCTATTGCTGAAAGCGTCGGGTTTGACCGTAACCAAAAGCACCTTGTGGCAACTGGATGCGCTGGTTTCAGGTGTAGATGCCCGGCATATTTCTGAAGAGAAAAAGACGGAGCTGAGCGAGGCTTTGAAAAACCATCCACCTGTTGCCATTTTCCCTTCGCAAAGCGATATGGAAGCCTTTATGCGGCTGGCGATAGAACAGGCCAGACAATCGGCGGCCTTGGGCGAGGTGCCGGTTGGCGCAGTCATCGTATATCAAGGCGAAGCAATCGCTGCGGCACATAATACCTGCATTGGCGACCACAATGTCAGCCACCATGCCGAAATCAATGCGCTTTCCGCTGCCGGCAAAGCCTTACAAAACTACCGTTTGGAAGATTGTGACGTGTACATTACCTTAGAGCCTTGTTCCATGTGCGCATCTGCCTTGATACAGGCACGGGTCGGGCGCGTGATTTATGGTGCAGCCGAAGCTAAAACCGGTGCGGCAGGCAGCGTGGTCGATTTGTTTGCCGACAAACGTTTGAATAAGCATACCGCAATTTTAGGCGGCATATTGGCAGGAGAATGCCAAAGCGTATTGCAGGATTTCTTTGCGGCCAAACGTAAGGCCGTCTGAATTTCAGACGGCCTGTCAGCAAAAACATTTTATTTAAATTTTCGGATTCCCCATGTCAGTCAATCATTACGAAAACTTCCCTGTCGGCTCCATTGTGCTGCCGCGCCGTTTGCGCAAGCCGATTCACGCCGTTTACGCTTTTGCACGGACGGCGGACGATATTGCCGACGAAGGTAATGCCGAAGCAGCCGAACGCCTGCGCCAACTGGATGAGCTGAAGGCAGAGTTAGACCGCATTGCACAAGGCGGGAAACCGCAAACGGCATTGATGCAGCGTTTGTACAACGAAGCGATTGAGCCGTTTCAATTGCCGTTGCAGCCGTTTTATGATTTGCTGGCGGCGTTCAGTCAGGATGTGCTCAAAACCCGTTATGAAAACTTTGGCGAATTGATTGCCTATTGCCGCTTGTCCGCCAATCCGGTGGGGCGCATTATGCTGCATTTGTACGGGCAAACCGATGAAGTGAGCATGGCGCAAAGCGACGGCATTTGTACTGCCTTACAGCTGATTAATTTCTGGCAGGATGTGGCGGTAGATTGGCAGAAAGGTCGCGTGTACATCCCTCAGGAAGATTTGCAGAAGTTCAAAGTCAGCGAAGAGCAGATTGCGGCCGGCAAAGCCGACTTTGCTTTTCAACGACTGATGGCGCACGAGTGCCAACGTGCTTTTCAAATGCTGAAGGCCGGATCGCCGTTGGGCAAAACCCTCAAAGGACGAATCGGTTTTGAGCTGCGCATGATTATTGTCGGCGGTCAGTTGATTTTGCAGAAGCTGGACGGTTGCAAATATGATGTGTTTAACCAGCGGCCGCTGTTGGATAAGAAAGACTGGATGATTATCATCAAACGGGCTTTGATGAAGAAATAAAAAAAGGCCGTCTGAAATGGATGTTTCAGACGGCCTGATATTTTTCGATTAGCGGTTTTTCAAACGGCTGATGCGGTTATCCAAAGAAGGATGGGTACTGAACCAAGAGTCTTTGGCATCGCTGGCAATGCCCATTGCCGTCATGGTTTGCGGCAAATCGCTGGGGTTGCCTTTCAAGCGTTGCAGGGCGGCAATCATTTTCGGCGCGCCCACCAGTTTTGCAGCACCCGCATCGGCGCGGTATTCGCGTTGGCGGCTAAACCACATCACGATGATGCTGGCGAGGAAGCCGAATACGATCTGCAATACCATGCTGACCATGAAATATGTACCTTGCGACGTACTGCCGTCATTGTTGCGCGCCACCATGCTGGAAACAATACGCGCCAAGAAGACAACAAAAGTATTCACAATACCTTGAATCAGTGTCAGCGTTACCATATCGCCGTTGCCGACGTGTGCCATTTCATGCGCCAAAACGGCTTCGACTTCATCGCGGGTCATGTGGTCGAGCAGGCCGGTGCTGACAGCGATGAGCGAGCTGTTTTTGGTCGCGCCGGTTGCAAAGGCATTAGGATCTGGGGAGTCGTAAATGGCTACTTCGGGCGTTTTCAGATTCCATTGGCGGGCTTGCGCTTCAACAGTTGCCAACAGCCAAGCTTCTTCTTCGCTTTGGGGCTGGTCGATGACGACGGCGCCGACCGAATGTTTGGCGATGGTTTTCGACATCAGCAAAGAGACAATCGAGCCGCTGAAGCCGACTACTGCGGAATAAGCCAACAGGCTGCCGACTTGGTCGGTACTGTTGATACCCAAGATGGCCAAAATAATACGGATGACAACCAGAACTGCGATATTGGTTGCGATAAATAAGAAAATGCGTTTCACCGATTATTCCTTTTTAGTGTGGTTTGTGAGGTGATTTTTATATGGGCGCATTGTCTCAAAAACTCTATAGAGATGAAACAGCATGATAGGCAAAGGTATGCAAATTCAAAGCAATTGAAGCAAAGGCCGTCTGAAAAGGTAGTCTCAACCAGTGAGAATCGCTTTTCAGACGGCCTCTTATAGGTAAAACTATCTGCCGGCTTCTTCCAGCCAGTTGCGCGGTATAAGGAATTGATTGAGGCGTGCTTCGGGTGAACCTTCTTCCGGCACATATTGATACTCGAAGCGTACCAAAGGCGGCATGGACATCAAAATGCTTTCCGTACGGCCGCCGCTTTGCAGGCCGAACAGCGTGCCTCTGTCCCAAACCAAGTTAAACTCGACATAGCGTCCGCGACGGTAGAGTTGGAAATCTCGTTCACGTTCTCCATAAGGTGTGTTTTTGCGTTTGGCCACAATCGGCAGATACGCTGCGATATAGCCTTCCCCGACTGCCTTGATAAAGTTCAAGCAGGTATCGAAATCCCAACGGTTTAAATCGTCAAAAAACAGGCCGCCCACGCCGCGTGTTTCGTTACGGTGTTTCAAATAGAAATATTCGTCACACCATTGTTTGAATTCAGGATAAACCGATTCGCCAAATGGCGCGCATACGTCCCGCGCCACTGTGTGCCAATGCACAATATCTTCTTCAAAAGGATAAAACGGCGTCAAATCAAAGCCGCCGCCAAACCACCACACAGGCTCGGCATTTTCAGGATAGGCAATAAAAAAGCGCACATTGGCATGGCTGGTCGGGACATAAGGATTTTTCGGATGAATGACCAGCGACACACCCATGGCTTCAAACGCCGCGCCTGCCAATTCAGGACGATGGGCCGTGGCAGAAGCCGGCATTTTTGTTCCCTTTACATGCGAAAAATTCACACCGGCCTGCTCGAATACTGCGCCGTTTTTCAATACGCGGGTTTCGCCGATGCCCAGTTTCCCCGTCCATGCTTCATGCACAAATTTGGCTTCGCCATCTTCTTGCTCCAGCGCGGCGCAGATTTGGTTTTGCAGGGTTTTGAGGAGGGTGAGAACAGATTCTGTGTGCATGATATATCCTTGATGGTTTCGTACTTACAAAATGACAGGGCGAAAGATGATTTAAGCTTTTAAAACTGAGTGTTATTTTACTATTGCTTTGTTATGGGTAAATTTTTGCATGGGCTTATCTTGTAATCAAGCTTGACTCATCAGCAATAGATTGAAAGGTATCGATGATGTAGCGATACCTTTCAGACGGCCTTGATTTATTCAGTAAAAAAAGTATGCGCACCCAAATAGTTTTTGGCGTAAAACGGAGTGGAAAGTTTTTCAGTTTTGATGGTTTTGCCGCTGCTGGGGGCGTGGATGAATTCGCCGTTGCCGATGTAGAGGCCGACATGGGAATATTTGTGTGCGCCGCCGGTATTGAAAAAGACCAGATCGCCGGCTTTTAATTTGTCATCGGAAATTTTACGGCTGGCTGCGGCCATATCGCGCGCGGTGCGTGGCAGATTGACGTTGAGGGCGTTTTTATAGACGAATTGGATCATGCCGCTGCAGTCAAAGCCTGTGGCTGTGGTGCTGCCGCCCCATTTGTAGGGCGTGCCGATCAGGCCTAGGCTGTGAAGCATCAATTCCTGCGAACCTTGGGTGCGGTCGATATGGGAAATACGGACGGGTTGGACTTTTCTGGCGGTTGTTTGCGGCTTGTGGGATTTGTGTTTGCCGGTGGTGCCGCAAGAGGCCAACAATAGGCAGGTAGTACAAACAAATAGGGTTTTGCAGATGAGTCGAGACATGATGAATTCCTCCGGCCGCATGATTTATGTTTTCAGACGGCCTCTATAATAATCCTTCTATGGGCAGGATGGACAGGATTTTTGAAGTAACCCGTTTCCAGAATTTGGCTTCTGGTTCTTGTGCGTAAGTTCGTTTTTCGCTTGGGTCATACCAGTATAGTTTATTGTAATTGCCAAGCGTTACCTGATAGGCGTAGTTTGGGGTGGTCGTAACGAGGGTTCGCTGCATTTGGCCTGCGATTTCGGGGCTTTCGATGACAACACCCATTTCGGTATTGAGCCGTGCGGAGCGTGGGTCGAGGTTGAATGAGCCGATGAAAATTCGTTTCTCGTCCACGATGAATGTTTTGGCATGCAAGCTGGTGGCGGAGCTACCGGTCAAGCCGCGGTCTTTGGAGGTCGGAACGGCGTGGTTTGGCTGGAGCTCGTATAGTTTGACCCCGGCTTTAAGCAAGGGCTTGCGGTATTTGACGTAGCCGGAATGGACGGCGGCAACGTCGGTCGCCTGGAGGGAGTTGGTCAGGACGGTAACGTCTACGCCGTTGTGAATCAGCTTTTTTATGGCCTTAACGCCCGATTTTGTGGGTACAAAATAGGGCGAGACAAGGTAAACGCTTTTTTCGGGTTGCTTGAGGGCATCTTGCAGGCGTTCGGAAATAGGCGGTTTATGCCGGTCACGGTCTAAGCCTTTGGCCGGGTCGTCGCTGATCAAGCGTGTGCTGACGCTTTGCCATTCCATAAGGTTGCTCTGCATTTTTTGATAGAGGTTGGAGTGTTCAATGCTTTGACGGTAGCGTATAAGCGTTTGGTTTTTATCTTGGTCGGTGTAATCGAGTTCTGCCAATCCTTTTTGCAGGTTTCCTCGTTTGATGATGCTGGTCGCGTTGTAGGCGGAGTGGCTTGCCCAATAGCGGTCGAAGTCTTGGGACACTTCGGTTACGACGCGGCCTGTGGCGAGGATATCGAGGTCGGCAAAAATGGTATCGTCGTTAACCTTAAAATATTCGTCGCCGATATTGCGTCCGCCTAAAATGGTGGCACGGTTGTCGGCGGTAAACGATTTGTTGTGCATTCGGCGGTTAAGCCGCGGAAAGTCGGCAACGTAGCCGAGTGCACGCCATTTTCTGAAAATAAAGGGATTAAACAGACGAACTTCGATATTGGGATGATTGTCGAGTGCCAACAGGAGATCATCCATGCCGTTGGTGTTGTTGTCGTCCAGAAGCAAACGCACACGGACGCCGCGTTCGGCCGCGCGATGAATCAGGTTGAACAAAAGCTTGCCGGAGATGTCGTTGTGCCAGATATAGTACTGCAAATCAAGAGTATGGTCGGCGGATTCAATCAGGGCGGCACGGGCGACAAAGGCTTCATGGGCATCGTTCAGCAGATAGATATGGGAAATATCGGCCTTGGAGGGGGTAGAAGGAATACCTAAGGCACTGTCCAGTCGCGGCGTTGAAGGGATGTCAAGATAACTGCTTTGGGTGCGTTCGTCCAATGATGGCAAAAACGCGGCGCAACCGCCCAATAGCAGGGTATAAAGAAGAGGAAGATGAAATTTCATGGGAAACCGGTGCAAACAATCCCTACCTAAATGACATTTAGGCAGGGATTGAATTGAAATTAGGTTGCTTGAATCAGCTTAGAAGGCAACATAATTTGCCGGATTGACCGGTTTGCCGTTTTGACGGATTTCAAAGTGCAACTGGGTACGAGATGCATCGGTATTACCCATGTGCGCAATGGTTTGACCGCGTTTAACGGTTTGGTTTTCATTGACCAGCAGGCGTTGGTTGTGGCCGTATGCGCTCAAGAATGAGGAGTTGTGTTGGATGATGACCAAGTTGCCGTAACCACGCAAGCCTGAGCCTGCGTAAACGACTTTACCGTCTGCCGCTGCAACAACAGGCTGACCTTGCGTACCGGCGATATCCACACCTTTGTTGCTGCCGCCGAAGTTGGCGATAACGTTACCGGTAGTCGGACGCTGCCATGTGATGCCGCTGACGTTGCGGCTGCTGCCGGTAGACACGGTTGGTGTATTGGCAGGAGTGCTTGGAGTCGGAGCAGTAGTTGTTGGCGTAGAAGGTTTGCTTGCAGAAGCTGCAGGTGCAACGTAGCCTTCAGGTTTCACGCGCAGGGTTTGACCAATGCTGATGGTGTTGTCGGCCAAGTTATTCCATGCACGCAGATTGTCTTGGGTAATGTTGTAGCGTTTGGAGATGTTGTAAACGGTATCACCACGAACAACGGTATGTGTCGCTGCATTTATATCAACAGGCGCATAAGAAGGCGTGTAAGTGCCGGTGCTGCCGCTGTTGTACGTTGGAGCAGGTGTACTTGCCGGCGGAGTGTATGGAGCATCTGCCGCTGGGCTGGTGTTGGTATTGTAAGGCGCTGCACCGTAAGGATTGTCAGCGGTAGAGCTTGTTGTTGAACCACCGCTTTGTGTGCCGACGACTACAGGAGCCGGTTGTTGGCTGGCACAGGCTGCAAGTAATAAAACCAAAGCTGCCGATCCGGCATAAGATACACTTTTTTTCAACATGTTAATGACTTTCGTATTCGGGTAATTGTTCTCGTCGGGGCATATCATAATAAAAATATGCTTGTTTCTCAAGTGTTCGGCTGTTAGGGACTGTTAAGGCGCAGGGATTTCTGACCAAAAGGAAGCGGTTTGCTCCATTTGTCCGTAGGCAGTCAAATCGACTTGCAGGGGGGTAATCGTGATGAAGCCGGACGCGCATTCGCCAAAGTCGGTACCTTCTTCGCTGTCGGAAACATCGCCTACCGGCCCAATCCAATAAATTTGTTCGCCACGTGGATTATACATGGGAACAATGCTTTGTTCATGATGACGGCGGCCGAGCCGTGTAATTTTTATGCCTTGGATATCCTCAGGTGCGACGGCTGGGATATTGATATTCCATAAGATGGGTTCGGAAATAGGGCGTTTGAGAAAGTAGGAAAGCAGTATCCAAGCGGCTTTTTCCGCAGTTTCCCAATAACGGCCGCTGGAATCTGCGAGCGAGAAAGCAATAGCGGGAATGCCCATTAAATAGGCTTCCGTCGCAGCGGCAACCGTACCGGAATAAAGCGTATCGTCGCCCATGTTCGCGCCGTTGTTAATGCCGGATAAAACTAAGTCGGGTTTGAAATCGGCAAGGGCGTGTTGGCCGACATGAATACAGTCGGTGGGCGTACCATTCACATAGTAAAACCCGTTTTCCGCCTGTTTCAGTTGTAAAGGACGGTCTAAAGTCAGGGAATTGCTGACGCCGCTACGATCGCGTTCGGGCGCAACCACCCTGACATTGGCAAATTCTGCACACACTCTTGCCAAAACTGCCAAACCGGGCGCAAGATAACCATCGTCGTTTGAGATTAATATGTTCATGTGACAATATTGTGTCTATCGGTAAGATGGGCGGTATTGTACTGGTTTGCTTGAGCGATTGTCCACGAATCGGCAACGTTTGGGCGGAAAGGATAATAATGAAACATTATGAGTTAGACCCCAAAGCTTTATTGGGCGGCGTGATTGCTTCAGACGGCAATCAGGAGATTGTTCAGCTTTCACTGCAGAAGAATAATGAAATTCCGGCATATGAGGCGGATGCGATTATTTTGCTTTTGGTTTTAAACGGCAAAGCTGAAATCAAAACGGTGGACGAAGTTTTGCAAACCGAAGGCTTACAAGTTATCCGTTTTGAGCCGATGGAAGCACACAGCATTCGCGCCTTGGCCGATAACACCAATATTTTGGTTATCAAACAATTGATTCACGAAACCGGTCTCAGCAAACGTTTGAGATTTGGAAGTTGCTGTCTGTAATGGCAATAAAGGCCGTCTGAAAAGTTTCAGACGGCCTTTTTAAAATCAACTAGGTTTATTTCAAACCTTTTTTCACCAAGTCTTCATAACCGCCATGGTTGGTTACGTTGGTGTAGCCGGCTTTTTTCAGCTCAGTCAGCGCGGCTTCTGCACGGCGGCCGCTGCGGCAGTAGAGGTTGACCGGTGCGTTTTTATCCGGGCTAACGGATTTGATGCGGTCAACGATTTGATCGTGCGGAATATTGAGTGCACCTTGCAAATGGCCTTCTTTAAATTCTTCGGCAGAGCGGACATCAATCCAAACGCCTTTTGCTTTTGCAGGTTGTGCCGCGCTTTTTTCAACTTTTGGCATAGAGGCTGCGGAAGCGGCCAAAGGAGTGGCAATAGTGGCGGCAAAAAGTACGGCGGTCAGCAGTTTCTTCATGGTTCAATCTCCTATTAGACAGAAAACAATATGATAACTTTATCAGTTTAGCATTTCATCAGGCCGTCTGAAAGGGGAGTCGGCTTTCAGACGGCCTGATTTTACAAACCGATTAGCGTTGGGTTTCTACTGCTTCCAAAGCGCGTAAAGCGTAGGTATAAGCGGCACCAGCGTTCAGGGCGATAGCAGTGGCCAATGCGCCGGCGATTTCACTTTCGGTTGCCCCAGCTTTGGCTGCGGCGGCTGCATGCACGCTGATGCAGCTTTCGCAACGCGTGGTAATGGCAACGGCAATGGCGATCAGTTCGCGTGTTTTGGCATCCAGTGCTTCGGCAGCGGCTGCTTGATCCAGTGCGCCGTAGGCTTGCAGCATTTTAGGATGGTTTTTACCCAGTTCGCCGAATGCTTTTTTTACCAAGGCGGTATGTTCAGGCCAGTCTTTAAACATGATATGTCCTTTCTTAATGTGAGTGGATAAGATAAAAAATCCTATCCGTTTGTGTTTGGTGTGTGTATTATTGCAATAATTGGAAGAATAAAATCGTCAAAACATCTCATTTATTGGTAAAAAACACTATGGATATTTTGGATAGGCTGGTCGAATTGGCGCAGGTAAAAGGCAGTGTGGATGTTCAATGTCTTTTTCGGGGGGAGTGGTATGTGCGGCATGAGCCAAAGCGTGCGCATGGTTTGGTACATATCGTAACTGCCGGTTCAGGTTATATCCGAATTGATGGGGAGCAAGAGGCCAGGCTGCTGAGTGCGGGGGATGTCATTTTTTTCCCGCGCAGCGTAGGGCATACTTTGAGCAGCGACAGCAGTTGTGAAAATTTCAGTGTCAGCGTGCTGACGAGTAAAAAAGGCGCATTTAAAGTCAAGCAGAGTCATGCAGGAGGAGATGCGGCTTTGCATCTTTTCTGCGCGCGGTTTGAATATGAAGCTCAGGCGGATATTATGGCAGGGCTGCCTGACACAGTTTTGCTGAATATCAACGATCCTTCTTTACAGTATTTGGTGGCATTGTTGCAATATGAGAGCGGTCAGGCTTTGTCCGGCTCGGTAGCGGTTGTGAACGCATTGGCTTCGGTGTTGTTGGTATTTCTACTTCGAGCCAGCCTGGAGAAAAATGGGGAAGCGCAATTAAGCGGTTTACTGAATGGTTGGCAGGACAAACGTTTGCGGAATTTGCTTCAGGCAGTAGTGGATAAGCCGGAAGAGGAATGGAATATCGAGAAAATGACCGTGATTGCCAACTTATCTCGCGCCCAGTTGATGCGAGTATTTAAGCAGCAGACGGGAACAAGCCCGCACGCCTTTGTTAACAGTATTCGCTTGCAACATGGGGCATTATTATTGAAACAGACGGCGGATTCGGTTTTATCGGTTGCGCTCTCGGTCGGTTTTCAATCGGAAACGCATTTTGGCAAGGCATTTAAAAAGCAATATGGGATATCGCCGGGGCAATATCGTAAGAATGATCGCGCTGATGAAGCAGCAGTACAAGCGGAAGAAATGCCGATTTACTTTATTTAAACAGATGATAAAAGGCCGTCTGAAAGTGTAAAAATGAAATCTAGGATTTCTAAAACACTTTTCAGACGGCCTTAATTTTAAAATGCGTCAATCAAACAGAATCAGTCCAGTTTTTTGAAATGACGGCGACGTTCCAATTCGCTCAGGTAGCGTTTACGCAGGCGGATGGATTGTGGCGTGATTTCAACCAGTTCGTCATCGTCGATGAACTCAACTGCACCTTCCAAAGTCAATTTGATCGGCGTAGTCAGGCGTACGGCTTCATCTGTACCGCTGGCACGGACGTTGGTCAGTTTTTTACCTTTCAGAGGGTTTACCACCAAGTCGTTGTCACGGCTGTGGATACCGATAATCATACCTTCGTAGACTTTGTCGTTTGGAGAAACGAACATACGGCCGCGGTCTTCCAAGTTCCACAGGGCGTAAGCAACGGCTTCACCTTGCTCTTGAGAAACCAGTACGCCGTTGTGACGGCCGGGCATATCAGGTTTAACCGGAGCATAGTCGTCAAAAACGTGGCTCATCAAGCCGGTACCGCGGGTCAAGGTCATAAATTCACCTTGGAAACCGATCAGACCGCGTGCAGGAATGTGGTATTCCAGACGGGTACGGCCATTACCGTCGCTTTCCATATTGGTCAATTCGCCACGGCGACGGCCAAGTTCTTCCATGACCGCGCCTTGGTTTTCATCCGGCACATCCACCGTCAGATTTTCGTAAGGCTCGCATTTTTGACCGTCAATTTCACGGAATACCACGCGCGGTTTGCCGACTGCCAATTCAAAGCCTTCGCGGCGCATGTTTTCCAACAAAATGGTCAGGTGCAATTCGCCACGGCCGGAAACGCGGAATACATCAGCATCGGCTGTATCTTCAACACGCAGGGCAACGTTGGTCAGCAATTCTTTTTGCAGGCGGTCGCGGATTTGGCGGGAAGTCACGAATTTGCCTTCAGTACCGGCCAAAGGAGAAGTGTTAACCATAAAGTCCATGGTCAGGGTCGGCTCGTCCACGCTCAACATAGGCAAGCCTTTAGGATTGTCTTTGTCGGTAATGGTTACGCCGATGCCGATGTCTTCGATACCGGAAATAATCACGATGTCGCCGGCTTCAGCTTCTTCCAAAGGTACGCGTTCCAAGCCTTGGAAACCCAACAGTTGGTTGATACGGCCTTGGGCAACTTGTTCTTCATGATTCATGACGGCAACGACTTGGCCGGGTTTGATGCGGCCGTTCAGAATGCGGCCGATACCGAGGCGGCCGGTGTAGTTGTCGTAGTCCAGTTGGGAAATTTGCAGTTGCAGCGTTTCGTCCGCGCTGCCGCTTGGTGCAGGCGTGTGTTTCAAAATGGTCTCGAACAGAGGACGCATGTCGCTGCTCTCGTCGTTCTCATCTAGTTTGGCAAAGCCGGACAGGCCGGAAGCATAGACGATAGGGAAGTCCAATTGTTCGTCGGTTGCGCCCAAGTTGTCGAACAATTCGAATGTTTGGTCGATAACCCAGCTTGGACGGGCAGACGGTTTGTCGATTTTGTTGATAACAACGATAGGTTTCAGACCCAAAGCCAAGGCTTTTTTGGTCACGAAACGGGTTTGCGGCATAGGGCCTTCTTGTGCGTCAACCAACAGTACGACGCAGTCAACCATGCCCAATACACGTTCCACTTCGCCACCAAAATCGGCGTGTCCCGGGGTATCTACGATGTTGATATGGTAGCCTTCGTATTCGATGGCGGTATTTTTAGCGAGAATGGTAATGCCGCGTTCTTTTTCAAGATCGTTGCTGTCCATGACGCGTTCTTCTACTTGCTGGTTGGAACGGAATGTACCGGACTGGCGCAGCAATTGGTCAACTAATGTGGTTTTGCCATGGTCGACGTGGGCGATGATGGCAATATTGCGGATTTGTTTCATGATAATTTATAAGGTTTAGCTGGTTGCTTAAAAAAAAGATAACTGACAATTATAGCACGATTCGCAAGTGATGACGGAATGGGTGATTCAAAAAAATCAGGCAAAAGCAGTTGAGAATAATTCATAATTAAATTTGATTGATTTTGTTGGATTATTTGCTTTTATTTATGGTTAACGAATGTAAATGTTTTTGAATAATGCAATGGATTCTTAATACCAATGTCAAAAAATTGTTATTAAAAACAGGGGATTAATTTTTCAGACGGCCTTTTAGGCAGGTTAAATTTTTTGATAATTGTTTGTATTTTAAATAGAAAATTTGTCAAAAGTGCTACTTGTGCATACAATTACCTCATTCCATAACAACACACGAATCTTCATTCGTGATTATCAACTTTTAAAAGAAAGAGAAAGAATTATGCAAGGCAACCAAGCAGTTATTGATTACATGAACGAATTATTGTCTGGTGAGTTGGCTGCTCGCGACCAATATTTTATCCACTCTCGCCTGTACTCTGAATGGGGTTACACCAAACTGTTTGAACGTTTGAACCACGAGATGGAAGAAGAAACCACTCACGCCGAAGATTTCATCCGTCGTATCCTGATGTTGGGCGGCACTCCTAAAATGACCCGTGCCGAACTGAACATCGGTACTGACGTAATCTCTTGCCTGAAAGCAGACTTGAACACTGAATACGAAGTACGCGATGCGCTGAAAAAAGGCATCAAATTGTGCGAAGAAGCTCAAGACTACGTTACCCGCGATTTGATGATTGCCCAACTGAAAGACACTGAAGAAGATCACGCTCACTGGTTGGAACAACAACTGCGTCTGATCGAATTGGTCGGCGAAGGCAACTACTACCAAAGCCAACTGTAATCTAGCGTATAACGTATAAGGAGCTGAATATGAAAGGTAATATCTCAGTTATTCGCGAGCTGAACAAAAACTTAGGTTTGTTGCTGATTACCATTAACCAATACTTCCTGCATGCCCGTATTTTGAAAAACTGGGGCTTTGAAGAATTGGGCGAACACTTCTTCAAACAATCCATCCGCGAAATGAAATCCGCAGACGATTTGATCGAGCGTATTTTGTTCTTGGAAGGCCTGCCTAATCTGCAAGAATTGGGCAAACTGTTGATCGGTGAATCTACCGAAGAAATCATTGCTTGCGATCTGAAAAAAGAGTATGAAAAACATGATGCTCTGGTTGCAGCCATCGCTCTTGCAGAAGAGCAACAAGACTATGTCAGCCGTGATTTGTTGGAAAAACAAAAAGACATCAACGAAGAACACATCGACTGGCTTGAAACTCAGCAGGAATTGATTGGCAAAGTCGGTTTGCCAAACTACCTGCAAACAGCGGCGCAAGAGGACTAAAACACAAACCACTGCCAAATATAGCAGTCCCTGCTCCCATCAACGGCATATCTTTACAGATATGCCGTTTTCTTTTGTGGAAATGCTTAAAGGCCGTCTGAATGTTCAGACGGCCTTGATTTTATATCGCTTTCAAACGGTATAGATAAGTAGTTTCCTTGTTTCTGGCAAACGCCAAAGGATCGGATTCATCTATTGCTTTTTTGTGTTGAGGTTTGGTTTTCAGAATATCGACTACATTGAGTGAGGCCGTCTGAAAGCATTGGTTTAGAAAGTCTTTATCGCGCAAATGCAAGTGTTCTGCCAAATCTGAAATAATCAGCCAGGCTTCACCGTTTAGATTTAAGTGCTTGCGTACGCCATTGAGGAACGCAGTCAGCATGGCATGATTGGGGTCGTAAAGGGCAGTCTCAATAGCGGAGGTCGGTTTTGCCGGCAGCCAAGGCGGATTGCAGACGATAAGGTCGGCGCAACTTTTGGGAAATAAATCAATCGATTGGATGTTGACGGCTTTATCCAAGCCTAGGCGTTTGAGGTTTGCTATGGCGCAAGCAATTGCTTTGGGGTTGGTGTCTGTGGCAATGATGTCGGGTATGCCTCGTTTGGCCAAAATAGCGGCAATAACACCTGAGCCGGTGCCGATGTCAAAGGCCGTCTGAATATGGGGAGCGAGTGGGGCTTGTGTGATTAAATCCAAATACTCGCCGCGCAGTGGAGAGAATACGCCGAAAGGAACATGGATTTTTCCATCAAGCTGAGGAATGTCTATGCCTTTTTTGTGCCATTCGTGTGCACCGATAAAACCCAATAATTGATTCAGCGGCAAAAGAAACGGTTTGTCGTTTAGTGTGTCGTAAACATCGCACAAGGCGGCGTAGATGTCGGGTGCGCGTGCATTGTCCAGTTGAAAATTAGGTTGGATTTCGATGGCAAGCATATTGAGCAAACGGCTTTGTTGCGCCTGTTTCATACGGTGGGCATGAAAGGCTGTCTGAATATCGGCAGGTGCGCCTTTCTTTTTTTCAGACGGCCTGCGGATACGTTTTTTCATTGCAGATAAGACTTGCTTGGCATTGTGAAAATCGCCAGTCCAAACAGTTGCAGTTTGCGCGTGGGCATTTTTTAAGATTTCTGTTGCGCCTGCTTCTTGTATGTAAACCGCCTGCTTAGGCGGCTTTTGTGTGCTTTCGTTGCGCCATTCGATGTCGGAGCGGTTGGTAGGGATGGTATGGGGCATAATGTGTTTCAAATCGGGGAAATAGGGGATTAGTTTACTATATTTAGGATGTGTTCGGTTTGAGAGGAGCTTTTAATAGTCCAAATTAGACAAAATGTATAAAAATTTCTCAAGTTTTAAAATTTATACCAATATTTTGATAAAAATAGATTGTCGTTTTGTCTAAAATGAGTATAATGTAAAACCAGAACACAATAATCTTAATCAGATTTGGACAAGGAACATCATGCAATTAGACATTGACCGTTTGGTTGCCTATTTTGGCGGCGTAAACGCGCTGGCCGAAGCCCTGAAACAGCACGACCCGGAAAATGCTGCGACCACAGCGGCTATCTACAAATGGCGTACACGCGGTTCTCTGCCTTTGGCTCAGTTGCAAAAACTGACCGCTTTGGCGGAAGCGCAAGGCAGACCGCTTGATTTGAATGCTTTTTTACAAAAAAATGAATCTCTGGAGAGAACAGAAATGACACAGACCAATCGTGTAATTATTTTCGACACTACCATGCGCGACGGTGAGCAGTCCCCCGGTGCATCCATGACCAAAGAGGAGAAAATCCGTATTGCCCGCCAGTTAGAAAAGATGGGTGTCGATGTGATTGAGGCGGGTTTTGCCGCCGCCAGTCCGGGCGATTTTGAATCGGTTAATGCGATTGCCAAAATCATTACTAAATCTACAGTTTGCTCATTGGCGCGTGCCGTTGAAAACGATGTGCGCAAAGCAGGCGAAGCTGTTTCCCCTGCGCCGAATAAACGTATTCACACTTTTATCGCCACCAGCCCCATCCACATGGAGCACAAACTGAAAATGAAGCCGCAGCAGGTCATTGATGCGGCGGTCAAAGCGGTAAAAATTGCCAAAGAATACACTGATGATGTGGAATTTTCTGCCGAAGACGCAGTGCGTTCGGATTTGGACTTCCTTGCCAAAATTTTTACGGCGGTTATCGAAGCGGGGGCGACTACTATCAACATTCCCGATACTGTCGGCTACTCCATCCCTTCCGTGTGGTACGAGCGTATCAGCAACATCATCAAAAGCGTGCCCAACGGCGACAAAGTAGTCTGGTCGACCCACTGCCATAATGACTTGGGTATGGCGGTTGCCAACTCGCTGGCCGCTGTTCAGGCAGGCGTGCGTCAGGTGGAATGTACCATCAACGGCTTGGGCGAACGCGCGGGTAATGCCAGCCTTGAAGAAATCGTGATGGCGTTGAAAGTGCGTCATGATTTGTTCGGCTTGGAAACTGGCATCGATACCACGCAAATCGTGCCGGTATCCAAACTTGTGTCCACCATTACCGGCTATCCGATTCAGCCAAATAAAGCAGTAGTTGGTGCAAATGCCTTTGCACACGAATCAGGCATCCACCAAGACGGCGTGTTGAAACACCCTGAAACCTATGAAATCATGACTGCCGAATCAGTTGGCTGGTCAACCAACCGCCTGACTTTGGGTAAACTCTCCGGCCGTAATGCTTTCAAAACCAAGCTGGCAGATTTGGGTATTGAGTTGGAAAGCGAAGAGGCGTTGAATGCGGCATTTGCACGCTTCAAAGAGCTGGCGGATAAGAAACGCGAAATATTTGATGAAGACCTGCACGCTTTGGTGTCTGACGAAATGGGCAATATGAATACCGAAAGCTACAAATTCATTTCCCAAAAAATCAGCACTGAAACCGGCGAAGAACCGCGCGCCGATATTGTGTTCAGTATTCGCGGTGAAGAAAAACACGCTTCCGCTAGCGGCTCAGGCCCTGTTGATGCCATCTTCAAAGCCATTGAAAGCGTAGCACAAAGTGGCGCAACCTTGCAGATTTACTCTGTCAATGCGGTAACTCAAGGTACCGAAAGCCAAGGCGAAACTTCCGTCCGCCTGCAACGTGGCGATCGTGTGGTCAACGGTCAAGGCGCAGATACCGATGTGTTGGTGGCGACTGCCAAAGCCTATTTGTCTGCACTGAGCAAATTGGAATTCGGCCAAGCCAAGCCAAAAGCGCAAGGCAGAGGCATGATTTAACGCTTTGAACAAGTAAAAGGCCGTCTAAAAACGTTGTAATACGTTTTGGACGGCTTTTTTATTAGGCTGAGACCTTTGCAAAATAGCCCTTTTCTCAACAGCCGAAGTCCAAAACAGGATTTCGGCTGTTTTTCGTTCCAAATTCCCCTTTTTTTCTCTTCAGGTACCCGTGATACCTGATAATCAGGCATCCGGCCACCTTTTAGGCAGCAACAGGCGCACTTAGCCTGTTGGCGGCTTTCAAAAGGTTTAAACACATTGCCTTCAGATGGCTTTGTGCACTCACTTTGAGCAGCCCGAAATAGGCTGCCCGGGCGTAGCGGAATTTACGGTGCAGCGTACCGAAGCTTTGTTCGGCCACATAACGGGTCTTCGACAAATATCGGTTGCGTTTGGTTTGCGCTTCCGACAGCGGATGTTTGCGGTGGGCTTTGCGCATAATACCGTCCTGCAGCCGATGCTCTTCCAGATGTTGTCGGTTTTCCTCACTGTCATAGCCTTTGTCGGCATAGACGGTCGTGCCTTCGGCTATACCTTCCAACAAAGGCAACAGGTGTTTGCACTCATGGGTATTGGCGGGAGTGATGTGCAGTTTCTCGATATAGCCTTCCTCATCGGTACGGGTATGTTGTTTGTAACCGAGTCTGTATAACCCGTTTTTCTTTGTCCAGCGGGCATCTTTATCTTTACTCGGTGTGGTTTGGCCGCTGACTTGTCCTTTGTTATCGACTTCTATAGCCTGGCGCTGTTTGCTGCCGGCGGTCTGAATAATGGTGGCGTCAACGACAGCGGCGGATACTTTTTCTATTTTTAGGCCTTTTTCGGTCAGTTGGCGGTTGATCAGTTCCAGCAGTTCGGACAGCGTGTCATCTTGCGCCAGCCAGTTGCGGTAGCGGCATAAGGTGCTGTAATCGGGGATGCTCAGTTCGTCAAAACGGCAAAACAGGTTGAAATCGATGCGGGTGATGAGGCTGTGTTCGAGTTCGGGATCGGAGAGGCTGTGCCATTGTCCGAGCAGGACGGCTTTGAACATGGACAACAGGAGATAGGCGGGACGGCCGCGGTGGTCTCGAAGGTAACGGGTTCTTTGACAATTCAGGTATTGTTCGATCGGCTGCCAATCAATCACTTGATCCAACTTTAATAGTGGGAAACGGTCGATGTGTTTGGCGATCATGGCTTGTGCGGTTTGCTGGAAGAAGGTGCTCATGAGAAATTCCCTAAATGTCTTGGTGGGAATTTAGGGGATTTTGGGGAATTTTGCAAAGGTCTCAGGCTAAAGAACCAACTCGGTTATTGAAGTTTCAGCAGCCTATCTTGTTCGACGGACAATACGCCGTTTACCTTTTTGAAATAGGCAATGGCATCTTCAATCTTGGTCTTGGAAGATGGACGGATAGCAATACCGTGCAGGTTTTTGTATTCGTAAATCAAAGTTGCACCTGAGGTTTTTACTGCTTTTAGCAATGGCGCGGAACCGGTTTGGGCATCATAGAAGATAATCAGATTGCCGGTTGTATCTTGGGCTTGTTGCTGAGATGGAATGGCAGTTGATTGAGTAGGAATGCTTGGGCTTTGGCAGGCACAAAGCATGGTGGAGAGTAGGACGAATGCTAGGATTTTCATGGCATTAATTCAATTTGATAAAAGAAAAAAGGCCGTCTGAATAATCGTAAAACGAAATCAAAGTTTCTCTTTACAACTTTCAGCCGGCCTTAGTTCCTTATGCTTCAGGCAATTCCATGGCTAGAACGGTTTGTTCTTGTTTGGCACGGAAAGCCGCCAGTTTTTCAGCCAATTCAGGATTTTCGTTGGCCAAAAGTGAAATGGCAAACAGCGCTGCATTGGCCGCACCGGCTTCGCCAATGGCAAATGTGGCAACAGGAACGCCTTTGGGCATTTGTACAATCGAAAGCAGGGAGTCTTCGCCGCGCAGATATTTGCTGGGAACGGGAACACCCAAGACGGGCACCGTGGTTTTGGCAGCGACCATGCCTGGCAAATGCGCTGCGCCGCCCGCGCCGGCAATGATGGCTTTGATGCCGCGTTCGCGTGCGGTTTCTGCGTATTCAAACATCAAATCAGGCGTACGGTGTGCAGAGACGACACGTGCTTCGTATTCAACGCCGAATTCTTTGAGAAATTGTGCTGCCTGCTGCATCACCGGCCAATCGCTGTTGCTGCCCATAATAATGCCGACTTGGATCATGAGGAGTTCCTTTTGCTTGAATGGGTTAAGGGTAAAAAAATATTCAGACGACCTTGGGGATAACAAGGCCGTCTGAACGTTTATCTTTGTTTAAGACTGATGGAAGCGCGTTTTGCCGCCTCGCTGTTTGGGAAGCTTTGTATCAGTTTGCGCCATGTGCTGCGGGCGATGTCTTTTTGTTGCAGTTTGTATTGGCACTGGCCGATGCTGTACATGGCATCGGGAGCTTGCGGGCTGTTGCGGAATCGGTTGGCGTAGCGGTTGCCAATTTCGATAACGGATTCGCAGTTGCCCAGACGTTGTTGGCTTTGCAGGAGCAAATACATATTGCGGCGGGCAATTTCGCTGCCGTTGCCGCCGTCGGCTTCTTTCAAAATGGCCACAGCAGCGGAGAAGTTGTTGCGCTGATAGTATTTTTGCGCCTGATTATAAAGGCGCAGCTCGTTTTGTGCGGCTGAGTCTGTTTCAGACGGCGCGCCGCCGCCATTGGCCAAATAGTTCATTTTCAGCTTGCGGTCGTCCAATCGTTGGGCTTTAGGTTTGGAAGCCGAAGTAGTCGGACGTTTGATGTTTCGTTGTTGTTCCAGTGTTTGCAAGCGTTGATTTAATTCTTCAACCGTGCGTTCCAGTCGGGCGATTTGTATGCCCAAGTGGTCAATCTGGGTTTGTGCATCTAAGCGTGGATAGGGGATATTTTTTTCATGCAAAGGCTCACGCGGAATATCTGGCAGGACAAAGTTCGGATTGTCGGCAGGTTGGGGAGGATGGGAAACGGCGCATGATGCGGCCAATAGAGTAAGCGGTAAAAGAAACAGGGAACGTGATAATGTTTTCATCAGATTGTGTCATTTTATTTTTTTAGCAGCAGTGTCAAACCGTCGCCGATAGGCAGGGTAATGGGAATAATGCGTGTATCGTGTGGCAGATTTTGGTTGAAATGGCGCAAGATATCCAAGCTGGGCGGATCGTTTTCGGCAGCTTCATTCATGACGCGCCCGCCCAATAAGATATTGTCGATGGCAATCACGCCGCCACTCCGTACCAGTTGCAAACAGCGTTCGAAATATTTCGGCGTAGGCGGTTTGTCGGCATCGATAAGTGCCAAGTCGTAGCTTTCCGATTCGCCTTGAGCAATCAAATCGTCCAAAGTCAGCAAAGCCGGCTGCAGATGAAGCGAGATTTTATGCGCTATGCCTGCTGCCTGCCATGTTTCGCGGGCAATATCGGTAAAGGTTACATTGATGTCGCAAGCCGTGATTTTGCCATCTTCGGGTAGGGCGAGCGCCATGGCAGTGCTGCTGTAACCGGTAAAGACGCCAACTTCCAAATATTTTTTAGCATTCAATAACTTGGCCAACCATACCAACATGGCTGCCTGTTCTTGGGCGATGGCCATCTTCCCCAGACGATGTGATTGGGTACGCCTACGCAATGCGGTCAAAACGGGATGTTCGGATTGACCGATGCTGTTGAGGTAATGTTGTAATGCCGGATCGGTATTATGCGTGTTGGTCGTCATGCCGATACGGGTTAGTCTTGATAGTAGGTGTAGGGTTTTTTGTTGACTTTGGCCGCTTCAAACTCGGCCTGCTCTGTCGGGTTGAGGGTAACATCCCACAGCAAATGGCGGTTTTCGAGGCGTTGCGCTTCCATTTCGGGATTGTCTTCCATGAGTTTGTCGAGGAATTGGGTAGCTTCGGATTTGTAGTGGTACATGATGTTCTGCCTGAATCGTTGTCAGGCTGTCATTATAGCCGATATTTTTTGCCAATACGCTAATTAATCGAACTTCCATAAGGTATAATGGCACGTCTTTTTTAGGCCGTCTGAAGCCTTTGCTCAATGTTTTGCCCCTTCTGCGGCAGAATATTGTGCAAAGGCTTAAGCCAGACAAGTTTCAGACGGCCTTTTTATTGTGAAAAGAGCTGCTTATGTTAAAAAAATGGCTGCATAAGGTGTTGCCTAAAAAACACGTCAAGTCGTTGCCCGAAAAGGAGATTATTCCGCTTGAGCAACACGGTATCCATGCGGATATGTTGAGCTTTGCCGCTG
Source organism: Neisseria sp. 27098_8_158 (assembly GCF_041433145.1). NCBI lineage: Bacteria > Pseudomonadati > Pseudomonadota > Betaproteobacteria > Neisseriales > Neisseriaceae > Neisseria > Neisseria sp. 27098_8_158. The sequence continues at coordinate 579,480 of NZ_JAPWAZ010000001.1, read as the reverse complement.
AGAAAATTGCCAAACGCCTACATGAAGCCGGTTTTCAGGCTTATGTTGTAGGGGGAGCCGTTCGGGATTTGTTGCTCGGGGTTGAACCCAAAGATTTTGATATTGCAACTGATGCCACACCGGAGCAAATCCGTAAAATATTCCGCCGCAGCCGCATTATCGGCCGGCGCTTTCAAATCGTTCATGTGATGATTGGCCCTGAAACCATCGAAGTAACGACGTTTCGCGGTGGCGATAAGGTTCAGCAAAATGCGCAAGGCCGCATTATGAAGGACAATACTTACGGCAGCATTGAAGAAGATGCCATGCGCCGCGACTTTACCTGCAACGCGCTGTATTACGACCCGATTAAAGAGGAAATTTGGGATTTTCATGAAGGCGTGGCTGATGTTGCCGATAAGAAATTGGTGATGATAGGTAATCCTGCCGAACGCTATCAGGAAGATCCTGTCCGTATTCTTCGCGCCGTCCGTTTGTCTGGCAAGTTGGGCTTTGAAGTGGAAGAGCAAACGGCTTTGCCGATTGCCGAATATGCAGACCGTCTGAAAAATGAGCCTGTTGCTCGTCTTTTTGACGAAATTCTGAAAATTCTGTTTTCCGGTTATTCTCGTGCCTGTTTGAAAAGGCTAAACGAGTTGGGTATTCCCGAAGGCATCCATCCGCTTTTAGATGCCTTGAAAACTGCCGAAGCGGCTGAAAACCGTATGATTATGTTGGCCTTGAAAAATACCGACGAGCGTATTCGTGCGGATAAGTCCGTTTCCGTCGGTTTCGTATTGGCGGCGGTATTGTGGCCGACACTAAATGCTATGTGGCAACGAAATCTGAGCAATGGACAAAAACCTGTCCCTGCATTGATGGATGCGATGAACACCATGCGGGATACGGTGGAAAAAGGTTGGGGCGTGCCGCAACGATTTTCTGCAACCATGCGTGAAATTTGGCAATTTCAGCCGCAATTTGACAATATGCGCGGTGCACGCCCGTATCGCCTGCTATCACAAGCACGTTTCCGAGCCGCTTATGATTTCCTGATTTTGCGTAGCGAGGTTGGCGAGGTTGATAAAGAGATGGCTTCTTGGTGGACAACTTTCCAACATGCCGATGAGGACACCCGTCAGCAAATGACTGCGGCCAATGATCACAAACGTCAGAAACAAAGTGGATCAACTGATGGCAAACCCAAACGTCGCCGCCGTCGTCCGAAAAAGAAAACCACTGAGGCTGAATAAATTATCAAAATAAATTTAAGGCCGTCTGAAGCGATTAAATCTTTTGGGATTTGGTTTTCAGACGGCCTTCGTATTTCAAAAAAAACCGCAGGTCTTTCAACCTGCGGTTTGCTTTTATGATTTGTTTTCTTCGCTGTCGAGGAAGCTGCGGAGACGGTCGCTGCGGGTAGGGTGGCGCAGCTTGCGCAGGGCTTTGGCTTCGATTTGACGGATACGTTCACGGGTTACGTCAAATTGTTTGCCGACTTCTTCGAGCGTGTGGTCGGTATTCATATCGATACCGAAACGCATGCGTAACACTTTGGCTTCGCGCGGTGTCAGGCTTTCGAGGATTTCTTTGGTTACTTCGTGCAGGCTGGTGTACATCGCAGCTTCTGCCGGAGCAACGTTGTTGGCATCCTCGATGAAGTCGCCCAAGTGCGAATCGTCGTCATCGCCAATTGGTGTTTCCATGGAAATTGGCTCTTTGGCGATTTTCATGATTTTGCGGATTTTGTCTTCCGGCATTTCCATCAGCTCGGCCAGTTTGGCGGAATCAGGTTCTTCACCGGTTTCTTGCAGGTATTGGCGCGAGATACGGTTCATTTTGTTGATGGTTTCAATCATGTGAACCGGAATACGGATGGTACGCGCTTGGTCGGCGATGGAACGGGTAATCGCTTGACGGATCCACCATGTGGCATAAGTAGAGAACTTGTAGCCGCGACGGTATTCGAATTTGTCCACCGCTTTCATCAGACCGATATTGCCCTCTTGAATCAAATCAAGGAACTGCAAGCCGCGGTTGGTGTATTTTTTGGCAATGGAAATAACCAAACGCAAGTTGGCCTGAATCATTTCCTGTTTGGCTGCTGAGGTTTCTTTCTCGCTCAGCACCATGTTTTTGTTGATTTCTTTCAACTCTTCGATGGAAATGCGGGTTTCGGTTTCCATATTGGCCAGCTCGGCTTGTTTTTCTAGGATGGCGTGGCGGAAACGATCCAATGCGTTTGCCCATACATGGCCTTTGGCTACTTCTTTTTCAACCCATTCCAAATCGGTAATAGCAGGCAGGAAGTTTTCGATGAAGTAGTCGCGTTCCATACGTACGCGGTCGATACAGATATCGCGGATTTCGCGTTCGAGTTTGCGGATGTTTTCAACGCGACTGCGTAGGTTGCTGCTCAAATTTTCGATTTGACGTGTGGCAAAACGGACTTCTAACAGTTTGTTGGCAATGGCATCGCGGTGTTTCAGGTAGTTGGCGTGTTGGCTGCCGTGTTTTTCCAACTGCTTGATCATTTTGCCGTATTCACTCTCGATAAAGGCGAAGTGTTCCAAAACTTTTTGTTTCAGTTCGGCTAAATGGGCAGCGGATATGGCTTCAGAGTCGCTACCTGAATCGTCTTCATCTTCCTCGTCGCCATCTTCATCATTACTATCGGCTTCGTCTTCTACATCATCAGGCTTGGCATTTTCCAAATGACCTAAGCCCAATTCGTTCAACAAGACTTCATTAGGGTCGATAATGGCTTCAACGACTTCATCCACACGGATTTCGTCGTTGCGGACTTGTTCGATCAAAGCCAGAATTTCGGCAATAGAACCTGGGCAGGCGGAGATTGCCTGCACCATGTTTTTCAGTGCATTTTCGATTTTTTTGGCGATGATGATTTCGTCTTCGCGCGTCAATAGATCGACTTGACCCATTTCACGCATATACATACGCACAGGGTCGGTTGTGCGGCCGAATTCTGAATCTGCGCTGGAGAGTGCTGCTTCGGCTTCTTCAACGGCATCGTCGTCGGTCATGGCGGCGGCGTTGTCGCTCAAGAGGATGTCTTCAGCATCGGGGGCTTGCTCGGTTACTTGGATACCCAGGCCGGAAATCATGCTGACAATGTTGTCGATTTGTTCGGCATCGGACATATCGTCGGGCAGGGCATCGTTAATTTCAGAATAAGTGATGTAGCCGCGTTCTTTACCCATGATAATGAGTTGGCGCAGACGCGCGCGCTGCTCTTCGATACTCAAGGGACGGTTGTCGTCTTGGTCTTGGTATTCTTCGTAGTTTTGGTTTTTAGACATGGATTGCTCTCTAGGTTGATAGGATGCCGACGGTTTACGGTGATGTGGCCGTACCTGAAGGCGGAGCAGAGCTTTTTGTTGTGAAATCAGATTTCACTTTAATACTCTGAGGCCGTCTGAAAATATTACAGATGGAGTGTTCTGCGTGTCATGTTTCGCAGCGTGTGTTTAGATTGTTCAGACGGCCTGAGGGGTTAGTTTTGCTTTGCCGTCAAAAGCGACAGCAAAAGTCTTTTTTCATTTTCGGTCAAACCAGTTTGAATACTTTTTTGCTTTAAAGTTTCGATTTGACTGTATTTTAATTCATTTAACAACTTTTTCATGCCAATTTGGAAACTTTCGCAATCTTCTTCGTTATCCCCTTCCATTTCTTCAGAGTGAAGGGTCGATAAAAAGATTTGATTGACGGTTTCCTCATAGGGTGAACCGCGCATATATTCAAGCACTTGTGCAGTTGCAGGAGTTGTATCGTGATGCTTGATGGTTTCGGCCAAATTGGCAAGGCAGGCAAAATCGCCGCTTAAAGCAAGATAATCGGGCAGGTCTATATATGAAGCCCAAGCCGGATTTATCAAGAGGCTGCGTATCTGTCTTTGAACCAGCGTCAGCATGGTTGGCTGTTTGACAGAAATAGGCGGCAGTTTGTAACTTTTTTGTTTGACGTGCCGTTTTGGCGCTTCTTGTCCGAGTAATTGGGCGAGGTTGTCCGGGTCAATGCCTACGAGCTCGCTGAGTTTTTGTTTCAGAAGATAGCCCAATGCCGGCGCGGTAATCTGAGCCAAGAGCGGAGAACTGGTTTTGACCAATTCTGCTTTGCCTTCTTGCGTATTGAGGTTGAGGCCGTCTGAAAGATGTTCCCAAAAGTATTCCGATAGGGGCTTGCTTTGGTTTAACAAGGCATCTTCAAATTGCGTCTTGCCGTAGGCGCGGATGTAGCTGTCTGGGTCGTGTTCTTCAGGCAGGAATAGAAAATGCAGCGATTTATCGTCTTTTAATTGCGGCAACGCATTTTCCAGCGCGCGCCAAGCCGCTTTACGCCCCGCGCTGTCGCCATCAAAACAAAAATAAATACTGTCTGCCTGACGCATCAGGATTTTGACGTGTTCCGCCGTGGTTGCCGTACCCAAAGCCGCTACGCCGTAGCCGACGCCGAACTGCGCCAATGCGACCACGTCCATGTAGCCTTCGACTACCAAAATTCGTCCAGCCTCTTTTACGGCAGCACGCCCTTCATATAGCCCGTAAAGGTTTTTCCCTTTGTCAAACAAAGGCGTATCGGGCGAGTTCAGGTATTTGGGTTTGGAGTCGTCCAATACGCGACCGCCAAATCCGATAACCTGCCCACGCGGATTACGGATAGGGAACATAATCCGATGGCGAAAGCGGTCGTAATGTTTGCCTTCGTTATCAATGACCATGCCCGTATCTACCAACGCAGTATTCGGATAGGGTTGGAACACTTGTGCCAAAGGTTGCCAACCGTCAGGCGCATAGCCCAAACCATAATGCGCGATGACTTCCGCACTCAAGCCGCGTTTGTCCAAATAAGCCTTTGCTGCCGGATTGAATTTCAACTGTTGCGCATAAAAATCTGCTGCCGCTGCCGTCGTTTCTTCCAAAGTTTGTTGCTTTTTTTTACGTTCGGCACGGATTTCGGGATTGTCTTCCTGCCCGCGAACTTTAGGCACCGTCATACCGACGCGATCAGCCAAAAACTGCACCGCCTCCGGAAACGACAGCCCCTGATGTTCCATCACAAAACCAATCGCCGAACCATGAGCCCCGCAACTGAAGCAATGGTAAAACTGCTTGGTCGGGCTGACCGAAAACGAAGGCGTCTTTTCCTTGTGAAATGGACAGCAGGCCATATAGTTCGCCCCGCCTTTCTTCAGCGGAACCTGCTCGTCGATAATATCGACAATATCGACTTTGGACAAAAGCTCGTCAATGAAATCAGATGGAATCATGGTTCAGCAGAAGAGGATGGACGGAAAACATTTCAGACGGCCTTATAAACAGACAAAGGCCGTCTGAAAATGGAATTTTGGATGAGGGTTGAGATGAGTTTTGTATTATAGCAAATTGTTGTAATACATGTGTCTTATCCTTTTGAGGTAGAGTATTAATCATCGTATTTCATTCATTATTAAGATGGATATAATGTCGTTAAAGCAAAGGCTGTCTGTAAGATATTCAGGCGGCCTTTGCTGTTGGTTTATTTTTCGAATTAGTTGCGCTTTCATGGTATGAATATGATAATGAACACATATTCCAGATTTTAGAAAGCTAGTTTCTTATGAAAGATTTTGCCCGTTTGCTCAATCATCCCGATATTTCCTTTTCTCCGATTCCAGATGCCATTAAAGTTGATAACCCTGCAACAGGTGAGGCTTTGGGTTTTGTCCGTAAGACTGATTCAGACGACCTGAAGCTTTTGATTCAAAAGGCAGAGACGGCACAAAAATTATGGGCGGCAAAAACTGCGTTGGAGCGGGCCGATGTGTTGTGGCGCTGGTATTTTTTGATTAAAGAAAACAAAGAAGAACTGGCGCGTATCATGACGATGGAGCAGGGCAAAAGCCTGACTGAGGCGCGTGGTGAAATTGATTATGCGGCTTCGTTTGTGCGCTGGTTTGCTGAAGAAGCGCGGCGGATTGACGGCGATGTGCTGACAAGCGTGAAAACGTCGCAAAAAATGGTCGTGTTGAAACAGCCCGTCGGCGTTACAGCCGCGATTACGCCTTGGAACTTCCCGTCTGCGATGATTGCACGTAAGGCCGCACCTGCTTTGGCGGTGGGTTGCGCGATGATAGTCAAGCCCGCGTCGCTCACGCCACTGAGCGCGTATGCGCTGGCGCTACTGGCTTACGAAGCTGGCGTGCCACACGATTTGCTTCCCGTCGTCAGCGGTCGCGCTTCGGAAATCAGCCATGAATTTGCCACGAACCCGACCGTGCGCAAAATTAGTTTTACCGGTTCGACCGAAGTCGGCGCGAAAATTTTTGCCGACAGCGCGGCAGACATTAAAAAACTCAGTTTGGAACTGGGCGGCAACGCGCCGTTTATCGTGTTTGACGATGCCGATTTGGACAAAGCCGTCGAAGGCGCGCTGGCGAGCAAGTTCCGCAACAGCGGACAGACCTGCGTCTGCACCAACCGCGTTTACGCTCAATCCGGCATTTACGACGAATTTTGCCGCAAATTAAGTGAAAAAGTAGCCGCGCTCAAATTGGGCAACGGCTTGGAAGATGGCGTAAACCAAGGGCCGTTGATTGAGGAAAAAGCGGTCGAAAAAGTCGAGGAGCACATCGCCGACGCATTGGCTAAAGGCGCAAGTTGCCTGACCGGCGGCAAACGTAGCGCGTTGGGCGGAACGTTTTTTGAGCCGACTGTTTTAAGTGGTGTTACGGCACAAATGGCGGTAGCTCGCGAGGAAACCTTCGGGCCTTTGTGTCCGGTGTTCCGTTTTGAAACCGAAGCCGAAGTCATCGCGGCCGCCAACGATACGGAATACGGTTTGGCGGCCTACCTCTTCACTTCCGACACCGCCCGCCAATGGCGCGTCGGCGAAGCTTTGGAATACGGTATGGTCGGTATCAATACGGGCTTAATCAGCAATGAAGCGGCACCTTTTGGCGGCGTGAAACGCAGCGGTCTGGGACGCGAAGGCAGCAAATATGGCGCGGATGAATATTTGGAATTGAAATATTTGTGCATTGATGTAGCGGAATAAAGCTGCACAGTAAAGGCCGTCTGAAATTTGGTTTTCAGACGGCCTTTTTTAAACGCAGAAAAGGTATTGGATAATTTTCATATTATGAGAACGAGCGCTTTATAAAGAAGCAAAACCATAAGAAACAAAGTTGCAAAAGTTTTGTCACATGTATATAAAATTATTTTGATAATTTTTTTATGTTTTTAATCTTGCAAGGTGCTTATTTCGAGTTTCTAGCAGTGGTTTTTCTTTGAGTGATGGCAGCGGGAATTTTGGATAATACAACCGTGAGCAAGGAAGGATTGTTTTTTGCTCACATAGTGTGGCTCATATCGATAGCGTGGGAACTTTATCCAGGCTGCAATGTTTGAAAAAAAGGTGATGTGAATGTTGAAGAAATTTTTAATTCTGTTTTGCGTAGCTTTCACCGGCGCATGCAGTTCATTTGATGGGGATGGTTTGACAAATGGCTCATATTCTCAAGGAAAACATCTTGATCCGAATTGTGATCATTATGCTGTCGGCGGTAGTGGTGGCGGTTGTACACCGTCAGGTCAATGGCATATTAAAGATAAGCAAGGACAAAGAGTGCCATTCTAGCTTTTAAAAATGATTGTAGAATGGGCATTTAATTATTTAGGCCGTCTGAAATTTGGTTTTCAGACGGCCTTTGTTTTAGAGTAGATCCTGGATGGCTGAACGTTCTTCTTCCAATTCGGCCAGCGTGGCGGCAATACGTTTTTGGCTAAATTCGTCCGACAAATCTAAGCCTTGGACGATGCGGTAGCTGCCTTCGTCACAAATGACGGGGAAGCCGAAAATCAAACCTTCGGGAATGCCGTAAGAGCTGTCGGATGGAACGCCCATGGTTATCCATTTACCGCTGCTGCCGAGCAACCAGTCGCGCAGGTGGTAGATGGCGGCATTGGCGGCGGAAGCTGCGGATGATGAACCGCGTGCGGCGATAATGGCTGCACCGCGTCCGGCGATTTTTGGCATGAAGACTTCGGTGTTCCAGTCGGGTTCGGTAATCATGTCTTGGACGGACTCGCCGTTGCTGGTGGCGTAGCGGTAGTCGGCATACATGGTCGGGCTGTGGTTGCCCCAGACGCACATTTGCTCGATGGAAGTAATCGGGCGGTTGATTTTTTCGGCAATTTGGCTGACGGCGCGGTGATGGTCAAGACGCATCAGGGCGGTGAAATTTTCCGGCGGGATGTCGGGTGCGGATTTCATGGCGATGTAGGCGTTGGTATTGGCCGGATTGCCGACGACGAGGACTTTAACGTTGCGATGGGCAACTTTGTTCAACGCCTCGCCTTGTACTTTGAAAATTTCGCCATTGGCATGCAACAAGTCGGCACGTTCCATGCCTTGCGTGCGCGGACGTGCACCAATCAAGAGGGCGATGTCGGCATCTTTGAAGGCGACTTCGGGGTCGTCTGTGGCGAAGATGTCGGCAAGGAGCGGGAAGGCGCAATCCTGCATTTCCATAATCACGCCGCGCAATGCCTGTTGTGCCTGCGGCAAGTCGAGCAGCTGCAGGATAACGGGTTGGTCGCGTCCGAGCATGATGCCGCCGGCGATACGGAAGAGGGTGGCGTAGGCGATTTGGCCTGCCGCGCCGGTAACGGCGATTCGGACGGGTGGCTTGAGGGTCATATTTTTCCTTTTGAAGTCGTTGTTTTACTTGATTTTCGGATTATAGCAGTATTATGGGGAGAATGATGTAGTAAGGCCGTCTGAAATTTGATTTTCAGACGGCCTTAAGTGTTTGAAAAGATTATTCGTCGTTTTTCTTTTCAGCTTGTTCTTCTGCTGCTTCATAGGCTTCGACAATTTTCTGCACCAAAGGATGGCGGACAACGTCTTCGCTGGTGAAGGTGTGGAAATACAGGCCTTCTACGTCGCGCAGTTTTTCACGTGCATCTTTCAAGCCGGATTTGATGTTGCGCGGCAGGTCGATTTGGCTGATGTCGCCGGTAATGACTGCTTTGGCACCAAAGCCGATACGGGTCAGGAACATTTTCATTTGTTCGGGTGTGGTGTTTTGCGCTTCGTCCAAAATGACATACGCGCCATTTAAGGTGCGGCCGCGCATATAGGCCAGCGGCGCAATTTCAATCAAACCTTTTTCCATTAATTTGGTTACGCGGTCGAAGCCCATCAAATCATAAAGCGCATCGTAAAGCGGGCGCAGGTAGGGATCGACTTTTTGCGCCAAATCGCCCGGTAGAAAACCGAGTTTTTCGCCTGCTTCGACTGCAGGGCGCACCAAAACAATGCGTTCGATTTGGTGTTTTTCCATGGCATCGACTGCGGCGGCAACGGCAAGATAGGTTTTGCCCGTACCGGCAGGGCCTAAGCCGAACACGACATCGTGGTTGAGCAAGGCGCGGATATAGCCGTTTTGGCGCGGGGTGCGGCCGCCGATGCTGCCGCGTTTGGTGCGGAAATAGTATTGTTGGTCGTGGTGTTTTTCTTCGTGTTTTTCATCTGCGGTTTTGGCTTCAACGGCCGCAAGACTGATGGCGTTGTCGTCCAAGTCGCCTTTTTCTGCGGCTTCGGCAAGCGACAGCAAGGCACGACGGCCGGCGTGTGCCAGTTCGCCCATGAAGGTGAAATGTTCGAAGCGGCGGCTGATTTGGATATCAAGGGCTTTGCCTAAGGCTTCGAGATTGCTGTCGAGCGCGCCGCACAGGCGTTGCAACACGGTATTGTCAATTTCTTCAAACTGCAGATGGACGGTGTGGGTCATATTGGTTTCCGTAAATAAATCTAATTTTTCCGTATTATACCCTTGTTCAGACGGCCTGATTTATAATACGTCGCTTCTTTTTAATAAACCGTTTCAATCAAAATGAATCACACTGCTTCTCCTCAATCGGAATTTCTGCGCGGTATCAAAGAATGTTCCCCCATGCTGATCGGCTTGTTGCCGTGGGCGTTGATTTTGGGTATGCAGGGCGGGCAAAAGGGCATGAGCTGGCTGGAAATGCTGTTGATGACGGGTATGAACTTTGCCGGAGGTTCGGAATTTGCCGCAGTCAATTTGTGGGCAAATCCTTTGCCGATTCTGCTGATTGCAACAGTTACGTTTATGATTAATTCGCGCCATATCCTGATGGGTGCGGCGATTGCGCCGTATATGAGGGATATGCCGCTGAAAAAGGCAATGCCCGCGCTGTTTTTTATGTGTGATGAAAGTTGGGCGATGGCATTTGCTGAAATTCAAAAGCGTAAGGCGGCAGGTTTGCCTGCTTTCAATATGCCGTTTTATGCCGGCGTGTGCTTTATTTTGTATGTAACGTGGATTGGTTTTGCGGCGTTTGGCGCGGCAGTCGGTCCGATGTTCGGCGATGTGGCGGCATGGGGCTTCGGCATGGCGTTTCCTGCGGTGTTTTTGGTGTTGCTGCGCGGTATGTGGAAGAGCTTTGCGGCTTCGCGCCCTTGGTTTGTCAGCCTGATTGTGGCGTGCGTAACCTATTTGACCGTGGACGGCGCATGGTATGTTCCGGCTGGAGCGTTGTCGGGTTTGTTGGCGGCGTATTTGTGGGGAGAGCAAAAATGAAGGATTTGTTGTCGCTGCAATCGTTTTTGCTGTTTTTAAGTATGTTGGCCGTTACCTATTCAACCCGATTAATCGGCTTTTTTGCATTGCGCAACCGTACGTTGAGCCGTCGTGCGCAAGTGGTGATGGAGGCTGCACCGGGCTGCGTGTTGATTTCCGTGATTGCGCCTTATTTTGTATCGAACAAACCGCATGAGCTGATTGCCATTGCTTTGACGGTATTGGCCGCCAGCCGGTTTTCGATGTTGGTGACGGTATTAATCGGCGTTGGTACTTCGGGCATACTCGGTTATTTGATGAAATAAAAAATTTTCAGACGGCCTTACTTGTTATAATGGCCGTCTGAATTTTTTGATAAAGCAAAAACATGGCAAACCAACGACTCATCTATGGCTTTCACGCCGTCAATGCCCGTTTGTGGCAAAACCCGAAATCGATTACCGAACTCTATATCCAAGAGGGCAAATCCGATGCGCGCACCCGCGATGTATTGGATAAAGCGGCCTCTGAAAACGTGCGCGTGCATTTTGCCGATGCCGACCGCCTGAATGCCATCAGCAAAGGGGCGCGACATCAGGGCGTGGTCGGGTTTATCGATGCTTCCAAAAACCATGTTCACTTGGAAGATGTGTTGGAAAACCTGAGCGAACCGCCGTTTTTGCTGGTATTGGACGGCATTACCGATCCGCACAACCTCGGCGCGTGTCTGCGTACTGCCGATGCGATGGGCGTGCATGCCGTGATTGCGCCCAAAGACAAAAGTGCCGGCCTGAATGCGACCGTCAGCAAAGTTGCCTGTGGCGCGGCGGAAACCGTGCCGTATATTACCGTAACCAATCTTGCCCGTACTTTGCGTGAATTGAAAGAATACGGCATTTGGATTGTCGGCACGGACATGGGCGGCGACTCCGACCTTTACCACTGCGACCTGCCCGACAGCGTAGCTTGGGTAATGGGCAACGAAGGCGAAGGCATGCGCCGTCTGACGCGCGAACATTGCGATATGCTGGTATCGATTCCGATGTTTGGCACAGTTGAAAGTATGAATGTTTCCGTCAGCGCAGGCATGGTATTGAGCGAAACCCGCCGTCAACGCGTGTTGAAATCGGAAAAATAAAAAGTTTAATTAAAAGGCCGTCTGAATGTTTTTCAGACGGCCTTTTTCAGGTTTATTCTTTAACCAAAGGACCTGATTGCTTTTCGCTACCGGCGGCAATGCGAACTAATTGGAGAAATTCCGATTTCAGTTCAAACGGATCATCACCTTGGACTTGCTGTACCATTTTTTCAATGTCGCTCCAGCCAAGTTTGCCGTTGTATTCGCCGCCGCGCAGGGCTTGGGCATAGGAAGCTGCGGCAAGGGCGAGCAGGGTGTCTTTATCGGCTTGCTCCAGCGGTTTGCTACCAACGGGAATTGCGTGTTCCATCAGCTTGCTGTCTTTTTCCCCAGGCAGTTTGTAGCGTACTTTGACAAAGGCGTATTCGTTTTTACTGCCTTTGGCGGCCGGGGCTTTTTGATAGCGTGATTCGTTCAGCCAGCCGTTTTTGCCTGCCGGAATGATTTCATAAATGGCGGTCACGCTGTGGCCTGAGCCGATATCGCCCGCATCTACTTTGTCATTATTGAAGTCTTCATTGCGCAGGGTGCGGTTGGTGTAGCCGACCAAGCGGTATTCTTTGACGGTGGCAGGATTGAATTCGACTTGGATTTTGACATCTTGCGCAACGGTAGCCAGCGTGGAAGTCAGTTGTTGCTGTAGGACTTTTTTCGCTTCTTTTTCGTTGTCGATATAGCTGTAATTGCCGTCGCCTGCATCGGCAATTTGTTCCATCATGTCTTCGTTGTAATTGTCCGTACCGAAGCCTAGCGTACTGAGTGAAATACCGGTTTTACGTTTTTCAGCAACCATGGATTTGAGGGTTTCGGTATCAGATACGCCAACGTTAAAGTCGCCATCGGTCGCCAACAGGATACGGTTGATGCCGTTAGGTACAAAGGCTTTTTGCGCTTCTTCGTATGCCATGCGTAAAGCGGATTCGCCCGAAGTCGAGCCTGCGGCTTTCAGCTTGTCGATGGCCTTCAGGATGGTTTCTTTATCTGAACCTGATGTGGGCGGAAGCACCAGCTCTTCGCCTGATGAATAGGTAATCAGTGTAACCTTGTCCTGCGGGCGTAATTGTTGGGTCAAGATACGCAGCGTTTTTTGAACCAACGGAAGTTTATTTTCTTTATCCATACTGCCGGATACGTCCACGAGGAACACAAGATTGGCGGGCGGCAGGTCTTTCTTTGCCGTGTCTTGTGCCTGAATGCCGATTTTGATCAGCTTGGCTTCCGGTTGCCATGGAGAATCAATGGTTTCGGTGTGAACGGCAAATGGACGGTCGTCAGTAGGCAGTGGATAGTTATAAGGGAAGTAATTGACGATTTCCTCAATCCGTACAGCATCTTTAGGCGGCTGTTTGCCGCTGTTCAGAAATCGGCGGACGTTGGCGTAGCTGCCGGTATCGACATCGATGCTGAATGTGGAAACAGGTTCTTGAGCAACGGATTTAACCGGTTGATCGGGTTGGTCTTGGTAGCGTTCGGTGTTTTCTGTAAGAGACAGATTTTCTTCAGCAACGGCAGTAGCAGGCAATGCTGAGTCCGGTGCGCCATGAAGATTTTCGGTTGACGAGTCTGAACGGTCGAGCGGGCCGGAACACGCTGTCAAGGCTGCCAAAGTGATTATGGAAACGGTTTTCAGTAAGAAACGGGGCATGATTTAAGCTCCAGGGAAATATCACATGCTGATTATTAAAAGTGTTGATGGCAGTGTATTGGCAGAGTTAATGCTGGTGCTGAGTCACTTTTTTTGAATTTTAATGCGTAAATAGTGGGTTAAGTTTAAATCAGGACAAGGCGGAGCAATGCGGAACTGGTCTAAACTTAACCCACTATTTTTATGACTTTGGCAAGATTTTGTCGGGCTGAGATGATTTTGCAAAAGTCTGAGCCCCGATTTATCTTACATTAACTTTTCTTTCTGCGACGTTCGCCCGGCAGCAGCATATCTGCCCATTTGATGATGTTGGCAACTTCTGCCGGATTGAGCTCGTAGAACTGTCCGCGTTTGAGGCGGTTTGGCAGGCCGATGGGGCCGAAACCGACGCGGACGAGGCGGCTGACGGTCAGGCCTTGGCTTTCAAAAATGCGGCGTACTTCGCGGTTGCGGCCTTCTTTGATGACGACGTTGTACCATTTGTTTGCGCCTTCGCCGCCTTGTTCGTAGATGCGTTCGACTTTTGCCAAACCGTCTTCGAGCATCACGCCTTCTTCGGTCAGGACGCGCATTTGTTCGGTGGTCAACTCGCCCAATACGCGTACGGCGTATTCGCGCTCGACTTCAAAGCTGGGGTGGGCAAAGCGTTGGACCAGTTCACCTGAAGTGGTCAGAATCAAGAGGCCGCTGGTATTGATGTCCAAACGGCCGATGGCCACCCAGCGGCTGCTGGCTGCTTGCGGCAGGCGGTCGAAAATGCTGACTCGGCCTTGCGGGTCGTCGCGGGAAACGATTTCGCCTTCTTGTTTGTAGTAGAGGATGATGCGTGGCAGGCGGTCTGCCCATTTGAGTTTGATGATGCTGCCTTTGACGGTAACGTGGTCATCGGGGGTGACTTTGTCGCCCAGTTGGGCTACGCGGCCGTTGACCGTTACCCAGCCGTTGCTGATCCATTCTTCCATTTCGCGACGAGAGCCGACGCCGGAAGCGGCCAGGACTTTTTGCAGGCGCTCGGGTTCGAAGCGTGAAAGGTCGCTGCGGCGTTCTTTCAAATCGCGGGCGTGCTCCATGATTTTTTGGTTGGGGTTGCGGACCACCAGTTTTTTGGCTTTAGCAGCACGTTGTTTTGGCGCGGTATTTTGAGCTTTGGGGCCGTCTGAAACTTTTTGGCCGTAAGGTTTGCCTGATGTTTTGCGTTCGTCGTCTGGACGTTTTTTATTGGCAAAGGATTTGGCCGGTTTGGAAGGTTTTTTGGCGGTAGACGATACGCCGTCACGCCATTGGCGTTTGCTGGAAGGTTGTTTGGACATGATTTTTCCTAACTCGCTTGAAAAAGCGGTTCTTCTGCGGCAGTTGCGGCAGGGGTTGGATTGGGGGAAAAGGCCGTCTGAAAATCAGATTCAGACGGCCTGCTGATGAAAGGCTGTATTGTAACTCAACCAGTAAATTTTTGTTTGAAAATCCGAAAATTATGGCGAAAGGCGTTCGCGTATCCAGTTGCCGTCAACCAGGCGGTATTGGATGCGGTCGTGCAGGCGGCTCGGGCGGCCTTGCCAGAATTCGATGCGGTCGGGAATAACGAGGTATCCGCCCCAATGCGGCGGGCGGGGAACATGCAGGGGATGTTTGACACCGACGGCTGCGGCTTTGGCCACCAAAACGGCTTTGCTGGAAATCACTTCGCTTTGTTCGCTTGCCCATGCGCCGATACGGCTGGTGTAGGGGCGGCTTTCAAAATATTCGTCCGAAGCGGCGGCGTCGAGTTTTTCAATGCGTCCTTCAATGCGCACTTGGCGCTCGAGTTCCGGCCAGAAAAAGGTCATGGCGGCAAAGGGGTGTGCCGTATAGGAGCGGCCTTTACGGCTGTGGTAATTGGTAAAGAAAACAAAGCCTTTAGGATTGACTTCTTTTAGCAGCACCATGCGGCTGTTGGGTCTGCCGTCTTCACCCACGGCGGCAACGTTGACCGCGGTCGGCTCGTTGACTTCGGCGTGAATCGCTTCGTTCAGCCATTGCTCGAATTGGACAATCGGGTCGGCGTGGCATTCGGCTTCCGACAGTTCGCGTTTGCTGTAATCTTCGCGGATATTGTGCAGATCCATGATTTTTCTCCTTAGGTCTGACTGAATCATACTCCGTTTTTTCAGACGGCCTCAAGGGCATTGTGTATAATCGTAGCCCTTTCCAATATAGAACAATACGGAGTCCCGTCATGCAAACCGAAGTCGAACTGAAAATCTTAAATCCGAAAATGGCCGATTCCCTGCCTGCTTATGCAACGCCCGGTTCTGCCGGTTTGGACTTGCGTGCCTGCTTGGATGAAGCCGTCGTGTTGCAGCCGGGCGATGTGTATCTCGTGCCGACCGGTTTGGCGGTGCATTTGGCCAACCCTGCGTATGCAGCCGTTTTGTTGCCGCGTTCCGGTTTGGGTCATAAACACGGTATTGTTTTGGGCAATTTGGTCGGTTTGATTGACTCGGATTATCAAGGCGAATTGAAGGTTTCTCTGTGGAACCGTGGTAAAGAAGCGTTTACCATCGAGCCGATGGAGCGCATCGCGCAAATGGTGATTGTGCCGGTTGTCCAAGCTGCGTTTAAGGTTGTGGACGAGTTTGCCGCTAGCGAGCGCGGCGAAGGCGGATTCGGCAGCACCGGCAAAGCCTGATGATTTGAAAGGCCGTCTGAAACAGGATAAATTGAAATATTTGATTTCGGTTTGCCGTTGTTCAGACGGCCTTTTTGTTGTGCCAACCTTTGCATAATTACACACAAGATTGCATTTTTATATCTTGTCTGTATAACCGACGCACCCAATAATACAGGCCATCTGAAACCTTTACGGAGCGTTGTTATGTCCCGTCCCTCACTTTTTCTGCCTTTATTTTTGATTATCTTTGGTGCAGTTTGGTTTTTACGCGCCACGGATATTTTGCCTGCGACATCGACAATGATTGCCGGTGCATTAATTATTTTGGGCGTTGCCGTGTTAATTATGGACGGCATCAACAAACAGTCCATCGTCTCCGGCCCGATGCTGGTTTATATCGGTACAGCCATTTATCTGCACATGAGCTACTGGATTTACCTCTCGCCGTTATTGGCCATCGGCATGGTGGTGTTGGGTTGTCTGCTGTTGCTCTCGCGCAGCGATATGATTCCTGAGAAACACGCAAAATAGAAAGATGAGAGATTTGGGTTTTGCCCTATAAAGGCCGTCTGAACAATGGTATAATCCGCCGATTCAGACGGCCTTTTTTATTGTGGTTTAAATTTGAAATTTACCCTCCCGGCCGCACCGTTTTCTTACATTTTGCAAAGTTTCCGCCATGACCCAAGACAAAATCCTCATCCTCGACTTCGGCTCGCAAGTTACCCAGCTGATCGCCCGCCGCGTGCGCGAAGCCCACGTTTACTGCGAACTGCATTCTTTCGACATGCCTTTGGAAGAAATCAAAGCCTTCAATCCGAAAGGTATCATTCTCTCCGGCGGTCCTAATTCTGTTTACGAATCCGACTATCAAGCCGATACCGGTATTTTTGATTTGGGTATTCCGGTTTTGGGCATTTGTTACGGCATGCAATTTATGGCGCACCACTTGGGCGGCGAAGTTAGCCCGGGCAACCAACGCGAATTCGGTTATGCGCAAGTGAAAACCATCGACAGCGAGCTGACACGCGGCATTCAAGATGATGCGCCAAACACGCTCGACGTTTGGATGAGCCATGGCGATAAAGTTTCCAAACTGCCTACCGGCTTCTCTGTTATCGGAGATACGCCGTCTTGCCCGATTGCCATGATGGAAAACGCTGAGAAACAATTCTACGGCATCCAATTCCACCCTGAAGTGACCCACACCAAACAAGGCCGCGCGCTGTTGAACCGCTTTGTCTTGGATATTTGCGGCGCACAACCAAGCTGGACCATGCCGAACTACATCGAAGAAGCCGTTGCCAAAATCCGCGAACAAGTCGGCAGCGACGAAGTGATTTTAGGTTTGTCCGGCGGCGTGGACTCTTCCGTAGCGGCCGCGCTGATTCACCGCGCCATCGGCGACCAACTGACCTGCGTGTTTGTTGACCACGGTTTGTTGCGTTTGAACGAAGGTAAAATGGTGATGGACATGTTTGCCCGCAACTTGGGCGTACGCGTGATTCACGTTGATGCCGAAGAGCAGTTTTTGGCGAAACTTGCCGGCGTGACCGATCCGGAGAAAAAACGCAAAATCATCGGTGCGGAATTTATCGAAGTCTTTGACGCTGAGGAGAAAAAACTCACCAACGCCAAATGGTTGGCGCAAGGTACGATTTACCCTGACGTAATCGAATCTGCAGGTGCAAAAACCAAAAAAGCCCACGCCATCAAATCCCACCATAACGTCGGCGGCCTGCCTGAAAACATGAAGCTCAAGCTGCTTGAGCCTTTACGCGACTTGTTCAAAGACGAAGTGCGAGAATTGGGCGTTGCTTTGGGTCTGCCGCGTGAAATGGTGTACCGTCATCCGTTCCCGGGCCCGGGTTTGGGCGTGCGTATCTTGGGCGAAGTGAAAAAAGAATACGCCGACTTGCTCCGTCAGGCAGACGATATTTTCATTCAAGAATTGCGCAATACTACCGATGAAAACGGCACATCTTGGTACGACCTGACCAGCCAAGCCTTTGCCGTATTCCTGCCTGTGAAATCCGTCGGCGTGATGGGCGACGGCCGTACTTACGATTACGTCGTAGCTTTGCGTGCCGTGATTACCAGCGACTTTATGACTGCGCACTGGGCAGAACTGCCATACTCGCTGCTTGGCCGCGTGTCCAACCGCATCATCAACGAAGTCAAAGGCATCAACCGCGTGGTTTATGATGTCAGCGGTAAACCGCCTGCCACGATTGAATGGGAATAATCCCTAAATAATAAAGGCCGTCTGAACAGATATTGTTCAGACGGCCTTTATTATTTAGGGATTAAGCCCAATTAAAATTGATTTTTCAATTCACGCAAAGCGGCGAAGACTTCGAGTTCGCTGTTTAATTTTCGTCCGCTCAATTCTTCGGCGCGTGCCTGAACTTGGGGCAGGTGTACGCGGAAAAACGGATTGACTTTGCGTTCGTGCGCCAGGCTGACAGGCAGTGTCGGCGTGTGTTCGGCTGCGGCCAAGGCAGTCTGAATGTCGGTGTTGTCCGGCTCGATGTGCTGGGCAAAGCGCAGATTGGAGGCGGTATATTCGTGCGCCGGATAAAACAGCGTTTCTTCGGGCAGCTGGTTGAATCGGTGGAAGCTGTCGTAAAGCTGCTCGATTGTGCCGGTAAATACGCGGCCGCAACCGGCGGAGAACAAGGTATCGCCGCAGAAAACGTGCAGGCCGTCTGAATTTTCCAACAGATAGCTGATGTGGCGGTTGGTATGGCCAGGGGTCGCCCAAACGGTAACCAAGCCTTCGCCAAACGGGAACTGCGTACCTGCTGTGACGGTATGCGTCGCCACGTCGATGTCGCTTTCGCCATAGATTGGGGATTCTAAGAAGCCGTTGTGCAGCGCTTTTGCGCCGCCGATATGGTCATGATGGGGATGGGTAATCCATGTTTGTGCCAGCATCAAGTGGTTGTGCACAAGGAATTTTAAGACCGGCGTGGCATCGGACGGATCGACGCAGACGGCATGGTTGCCTTCTTGAATCATCCAGATGTAGTTGTCGTTTAGGGCTTGGATTGGTGTGATTTTCATATGCTTTCTTCTGGTTTGGGGTTTCAGACGGCCTCTAAATAATCTTTAATATTCGGGCTTTGGCCGAACACGGCTTCATGGGCTTGCTGGATGCACAATCGGTTGAACAGCAATCTTTGGGTTTGGTCGCCGTCGATAATCCGCACTTGGCCTTGCAGTTTGGGCGCATCGTGATGAAAGGTATTTTTAAACGCGTGCCAACGGTCGGTTTGCAGATGGACGATGGCAAACATATCGTGCGAAATATTGACGCCGACGCTCAATAGCTTGGCCGAGGCTTGCAGGCAGAAACTGCTGTCGCCAAACAGGCACAGCCCCGTGTTTTCCAGATAGCGGAACAATTCGATTTTCACTGCTTCGGGTTCGGCAAAGATATTGCAAAACAGCCGTTCAAACAACGACGGCTGCGCCACGCCTTCGCTCAACATACCGTAAAGCCCGCCCAGCCAATCGACATAGCCGAGAAAAGTGAAACGGTAGTCCTGCATAATGGCTTCGATGCGCTTGGGGTCGCGTTTGCTGATCAAGCGGACAAATTCAAAACCGACTTCCGGCAGCCGCGCCCGAAGTGTTTGGTGCAGGCGGTGGGCAAACAGATTTTTATGGTTGTGCGGATTGCGCAGAATACCGAGGAATTTCAGCCGCAATATCCGCCACAAGGCATCCGGTACTTTGACGGTATCGGCATTTGCCGTAGGTGTTTTCAGACGGCCTGCAGGCAGGGTGCGCAGATGGTCGCAGGCATCTTCGTAGCCGCTTTCATGACGGTTGAACCAGCTTTCCAGATTGTATTGGTTGGCGGAGTCTTCGACAAAGGTCAGCGTATAGAGGTTTTTCGCCGCCAAGTTGCCGATGATGTTGACGCTTATCGCTTCGCTGCGGTTTTGTTCTTTGCCGCGGGCTTTTTCGCCAGGATGGAACATGGACAAAGGCAGCTTGTAAACATTCTGATTCTGCGGGCTAACCTGCGGATTATGCGCATGCTGCCGCTGCTCGGTCTGGGCGACGAAGTGGTGTTCCTTCGTCGGATTCGCGGTCAATAGGGCGTAAGGCTTTTCGCCGCATTCGGGAAATTCGCAATCACTGAGGATAAAGGCTTGTCGAGTCATAATGTCGGGAAAGGCCGTCTGAATATGTCGATTATAGTTTAAAAGAGGGAATTATACAGAATGATGCTTCTGCTTGCAGAATACGCTAATAGGAATCCAAAAAACACTTCGCCGCCGTCATTCCAGCCTGCACGGGAATGACGGCGGTCAAGGTGTCCTGTCTCTCTTTAAACCACTATAAAAGCTCACCTGAAAAAAATAATTTAATATTTTTACTAACTTACTTACTAAGTAGGTTAGTAGGCGTTGTAGTAATAAAATTGCTTTAGTATAATACAAATTCATAAATTAACCTGCTATGGAGGCACTAATGGATATACCTACTCATTTGAACCACCGCCCTATTATTAAATGGGAAAACTATTCTAAAGTAGATGGACGTTTTGCAAATGATGAAGATGCACAAGGCTTATCAGTCGGCGTAGCGCAATGGAATAGTTCTGATGAGAACAAACCTGATATTTCGGTTAAAGTATGGCGACATACTGGTGAGAGATGGTCGCGCCAATCTGAAGAAATTCCACCACACCGCCTTGTTGATATGACTAGTTTGTTATGCTCAGCTTTGATGTATGTAAGAAACGATAAGTTATTAAGTGATGAATCTTTCAATATTACCAGGAGTCAGGACGCTATATTGTTAGAACAGCTAAAAGAAGGGTTACAAAAAGAAGAACCTTTTCTTGAATCTTCATTACTCCGTTTGGCCAAAATGTTAAAACAATTAGGCTATTGTGATAAATTGAAATAAGAAGAAGCCATGCTATTATCTCCGTACAGACAGAAATAACGGCAGTTAACGCAAAAGAATGAATAAAGGTCGTCTGAAAACGAATTATAGCAGAATCCGCTAAATCGTTTTCAGACGACCTTTTCTTTAAAGCCGAATCAAATCAGCCTGCCGGTTAACCCAAAGCCTTCCTTGTACCGGCAAAGAGGCGGTACCAGCCGGACAATTCCGTCCAGTCTTCCGGTTTCCAGCTCATTTGTGCGGCGCGGTACACGCGTTCCGGATGCGGCATCATGATGGTCACGCGGCCGTCGGCGTTGGTCACACCGGCGATGCCTTGTGGCGAGCCGTTAGGGTTGAGCGGATAAGTTTGGGTCACTTGGTTTTGTCCGTCGACATATTGCAGCGCGATGCCCAAATCGGCAGAAATGTTGCCGCCGTGAAGCGCGAAGTCGGCGTGGCCTTCGCCGTGGCTGACCACGACGGGCAGGCTGGAGCCTTGCATTTCGTTCAGAATCAGCGATGCGGATTTTGGAACATGAACCATACTCAGGCGCGCTTCAAACTGTTCGCTCAGGTTGCGTTTGAATTTAGGCCATGCCTCTGCGCCCGGGATAATCTCGGCAAGGTTGCTGACCATTTGACAGCCGTTGCACACGCCCAATGTCAGCGTGTTCGGATCGGCAAAGAAGGCGGCAAATTGGTCGCGCAGAGCAGGGTGGAACAGAATCGATTTCGCCCAGCCTTCGCCTGCACCGAGTACGTCGCCGTAGCTGAAGCCGCCGCACGCCGCCAGCATTTTGAAGTCGGCAAGGTGGACGCGGCCTGCCATCAGGTCGGACATATGCACGTCGTAGGCATCGAATCCGGCGCGGGTGAAGGCGGCGGCCATTTCGATTTGTCCGTTTACACCCTGTTCGCGCAGGATGGCGATTTTAGGTTTCTCGCCGCTGTTGATAAACGGCGCGGCGATGTCTTCGTTTACATCAAACTTCACGTCGGCAAACAATGCGCTGCGTTCGTTGTCGTCAATCAGGGCAAACTCGCTGTCGGCGCAGGCAGGGTTGTCGCGCAGGCGTTGGATGGCGTGGCTGGTTTCCTGCCATGCGCGTTGTAGGTCGGCGCGGTTTTGTTCCAATACGATGCCTGCTTGGTTACGGATAACGATTTTCTCGTCAGTACCGATGGTCGCAACGGTATGCAGTGCCAAATCAGCTTCTTTAAACAAGGCTTCTACGGCCGCTACATCTTGTTTGGCAATTTGAATCACTGCGCCCAGCTCTTCATTGAATAATGCGCAAATGCTGGCTTCGTTGGCATCGGCTTGGTTGGTAACCAGCGAGGTCAAATCCACATTGACGCCGATGCGGCCTGCAAACGCCATTTCTACCAAAGCGGCAAACAAGCCGCCGTCGCTGCGGTCATGGTACGCCAAGAGTTTGTCTTCGGCGACAAGCTGTTGAATCACGTTGTAAAACGCTTTCAGACGGCCTGTATCGTCTAAATCAGGCGCGTCGCCGGTCATATTGTTGTAAACCTGACCGAATGCAGAGCCGCCCATGCGCGCTTTGCCGTTGCCCAAGTCAACCAGCAGCAATACGCTGTCTTCGACGTTTTTTAATTCAGGCGTAACAGTCTTGCGTACGTCTTCCACCGGCGCAAACGCCGAAATAATCAGGCTTAAAGGCGAAACCACGGATTTTTGTGCGCCGTTATCCTGCCATACGGTTTTCATCGACAGGCTGTCTTTACCCACCGGAATGCTCAAATCCAATGCCTGACAGGCTTTGGAAACGGCTTCGACGGTGCGGTAGAGTTTTTCGTCTTCGCCTTCGTTACCGCACGCAGCCATCCAGTTGGCGGAGAGTTTGATGTTGCCGATGTCGCCGATATTGACCGCAGCGATGTTGGTGATGGCTTCGCCGACGCACATTCTGCCCGAAGCAGGCGCGTCAAACAGGGCGACGGTTGGTTTTTCGCCCATAGACATCGCTTCGCCGCGATAGGTATTGAAGCCCATCATGGTTACGGCGCAGTCGGCTACGGGGGTTTGGTATTTGCCGACCATTTGGTCGCGGTGGGTCATGCCGCCGACGCTGCGGTCGCCGATGGTAATCAGGAAGTTTTTGGCGGCTACGGTAGGCAGGCGCAAAACGCGGTAGGCGGCTTCGGTAATGTCAATATCGCCGGCGTTAAACGGTTTTTCAGACGGCGTAACTGTTTTGTCGGTACGCGTGGTTTTGGGCGGTTTGCCGAGCAAAACGTTCAACGGCAAATCGACAGGATTGTTGGAGAACAAGTCGTCGCGCACTTTCAAATGGCCGTCGTCGGTCGCCGTGCCGATTACGGCAAACGGGCAGCGTTCGCGTTCGCAGATGGCGCGGAAGGTCTCCAAATCTTTTTCCAAAATCGATAACACATAACGTTCTTGCGATTCGTTACACCAAATCTGCAACGGATTGAGGCCATGTTCTTCCAGCGGTACTTCACGCAGCTTGAATACCGCGCCGCGTCCGGCATCGTTGACGAGCTCGGGGAAGGCGTTGGACAAGCCGCCTGCGCCGACGTCGTGAATGGAGATAATCGGGTTCTTATCGCCGAGCTGCCAGCAGCGGTCGATCACTTCTTGCGCGCGACGTTCGATTTCGGGATTGCCGCGTTGGACGGAGTTGAAGTCCAAAGACGCATCGTTCGTGCCGGTATTCATGGAAGAAGCCGCGCCACCGCCTAAACCGATAAGCATACCCGGGCCGCCCAGTTGGATCAGCAATGCGCCTTCGGGGATTTCGTCTTTGTGTGTTTGCTGCGCCTGAATGCTGCCCAAGCCGCCGGCAATCATAATCGGTTTGTGATAGCCGCGAACCTGACCGTCGAACTTCTCTTCAAAAGTGCGGAAGTAGCCCAAGAGGTTCGGGCGGCCGAATTCGTTGTTGAATGCCGCGCCGCCGATCGGGCCTTCAATCATGATGTCTAAAGGAGAAGCAATATGGCCGGGTTTGCCGTAGGCTTGTTCCCAAGGCTGCTCCAGGCCCGGAATATTCAGGTTGGAGACGGTAAAGCCGGTCAAGCCTGCTTTCGGACGTGAGCCTTTGCCTGTTGCGCCTTCGTCGCGGATTTCGCCGCCCGCGCCCGTCGCCGCACCCGCAAACGGCGCGATGGCGGTCGGGTGGTTGTGTGTTTCCACCTTCATGATGATATGGGTGTCTTCTTCGTGGAAACGGTAGCCTTGGTTTTCCGCCGCATTCGGATAGAAACGCTCGACTTTTGCGCCTTCGATCACGGACGAATTGTCTTTATAGGCAACGACTGTGCCTTCGGGATGCGCATTGTGCGTATCGCGTATCATGCCGAAAAGGGATTTCGGCTGTTTTTCGCCGTTGAGGATGAAGTCGGCGTTGAAGATTTTGTGGCGGCAGTGTTCGCTGTTTGCCTGAGCGAACATCATCAATTCAACATCGGACGGATTGCGGTTTAAAACTTGGTAGTTTTCGACCAGATAATCGATTTCGTCGGCTGAAAGTGCCAAACCCATTTCGGTATTGGCTTTGACCAATGCCTCTTTACCGCCGCCCAATACATCTACGCTGGAGAAGGTTTCCGATTGGATGTGGTGGAACAGTTGCGCCGCTGCATCGATGTCGGTCAACACGCTTTCGGTCATGCGGTCGTGCAATAGGGCTGCCCATTGTTGTTTTTGCCCGTCGGTAAGCGCACCTTCCAACCATACGGCCATGCCGCGTTCAATACGCTCAATGCCTTCCAAACCGCAGTTTTCGGCGATATTGGTCGCCTTGGAAGCCCACGGCGAAATCGTACCCAAACGGGGCGTTACCAAAAATAAATGCAAGCCCTCGCGCGCTTTGGGCGTTTGTTCAACGCTTTGCGCTGCCAGTAAGGCTTGCAGTTTTTCGACTGTCGCGGCATCAAGTGCTTTTTCGCTACCGACAAAATACCAAAATTCGCTGCTTAATTTGACTTCGGGCAGGCCGAGTGCGGCTGCTTTTTGAAAGAGTTTTTCAACACGGAAATCGGAAAGGGCGGTTACACCGCGCAAGGGCAGAACAACAGACATGGATTCAGCTCACAAAATGCAGTTGGGGAATCCATTATTATACCTGAAAAATGCGATTTTGCTTGTGAATTTATACTTCAAGTGTTGACAATTTTTGCTTATAAATTGAAGGGAAATGGAGCAATCGTGTCGCTTGATTTTTTTATTTTGTACCTGATTATTCGATTATTTTTGTTTATTTTTGAAGAATCGGGAGGAATGGGAAATAGATGGGCATAAAGGTATAAAGTAAAAAATTATTTTATTGTTGACTTTGACATTTTGCTGACAATAAGGCCGTCTGAAAGGTTGCTTTCAGATGGCCTTGCTTTATCCTTTTCTTTTGTTTCCCAGCATATCCAGCAAACCCGCCAGATTGCTTTTCCCTTCTTCCTTGCTCACAATCGGCTCGCCGCCTTTGCGGCCTAAAATCTTGATGTCTTCCTGCGGCATTTCGTCTATGAAGCGGCTCGGCTCGGGGAACTGCCATGTGCCTTGCTTTTTGCGTTTGAGGCAGTGGGTCAGTGTAAGCTGGCGTTTGGCGCGGGTAATGCCGACGTACATCAGGCGGCGTTCTTCTTCGACATTGTCTTCTTCTATGCTGTCATTATGCGGCAAGATACCTTCTTCGCAACCGACAAGGAAAACGTAGGGGTATTCCAAACCTTTGGAAGCGTGCAGGGTGGAAAGTTTGACGGCATCGACTTCTTCTTCACTTTTGCCTTCCAAAAGCGTCATCAGGGCGATGGTTTGGGCAAGCTCGATGATGTTTTTGCCGTCTTGCTCGCCTTTGCGTTCCAGCCAGCCAGTCAGGTCGGTAACGTTGCGCCATTTGATTTCGCCTGCTTTGCCTTCTTCGTTTGCCAACAGGTGGTTTTCGTAGTCGATTTCTCTCAGCAGGTTATGGATAAGCTCGCCTGCTTCGCTGATTTCGGCTTTGGCGCGGTAGTTTTCAATCATATCCATGAAGGCTTGCAGGTGTTGGCGGTTGGTATTGTTCAACAGGGCAAGCGCTTCTTCGGTTTGCGCGGCTTCATATAGGCTGCATTCGTGTTCGTGCGCGTAGGTGTTGAGTTTGCCCAGCGTGACGTCGCCGATACCGCGTTTGGGCGTGGTCACGGCGCGCAGGAAGGCGGGATCGTCGTTGGGATTGGCAAGCAGGCGCAAATAGGACAAAACGTCTTTGATTTCGGCTTTGTCGAAAAAACTCTGCCCGCCGGAGAGTTGATAAGGAACGCGCGCGCTGCGCAAGGCTTCTTCAAAAATTCGCGCTTGATGGTTGCCACGGTATAACACGGCGAAATCGGCGTATTGGGTTTTGTCGCCGCCGACCAGCTTCTGCTTGACGATTTGGCTGACAACCCAGTCGGCTTCGTGCTGCTCGCTTTGACAGGCAACGACCTTGACGATTTCGCCTTCGCCGAACTGCGACCAAAGTTTTTTGGTGAACAGCTTGGGGTTGTTTTCAATCACTTTGTTGGCGATTTTAAGAATCCGCGCGGTGGAGCGGTAGTTTTGCTCCAGCTTGATGACTTTCATCTGTGGATAGTCTTCCTGCATTTTACGCAGGTTTTCCATGTTTGCGCCGCGCCATGCGTAGATGGACTGGTCGTCATCGCCGACAGCGGTAAACATGCCTTCCGCGCCGGTCAGAAGCTTCATCAGGGTGAATTGGCAGGTGTTAGTGTCTTGGCATTCATCAACCAGCAGATAACGCAGCCGCCGCTGCCATTTATTGCGCACTTCGCTGTTTTGCTGCAACAGCACGGCGGGCAGGCGGATTAAGTCGTCGAAGTCCACCGCCTGATAGCTTTGCAGGGTTTCCTGATAACTTGCATAGACGCGCGCTGTTTGTTGTTCCCACACATTAGAGGCCGTCTGAACGACATCTTCAGGCGTTTTTAGATCGTTTTTCCACAGGGAAATTTGGTGTTGCGCTTTGAATATGGCTTCTTTGCCCGTACCGCCCAAAAGCTCACCGATGATTTTGGCGCTGTCGGTAGAGTCGAGGATGGAAAAGTTTTTTTTGTAACCGATTTGGTTCGCCTCTTCGCGCAAAATCTTCATACCCAAAGAGTGGAACGTACAAATCGTCAGCCCGCGCGTTTGCGACTTGGGCAGCATTTTGGCAACGCGTTCCTGCATTTCCGTGGCGGCTTTATTGGTGAAGGTAATCGCGGCAACGGTATGCGGCAGATAGCCGACGTTGACAATCAAATGTTTGATTTTTTGCGTAATCACGCCGGTTTTACCGCTGCCTGCGCCGGCAAGGACGAGCAGGGGGCCGCCAAGATATTTGACCGCGGCTTGCTGTTGGGGGTTGAGTTTCATTGAAGGGGAAGACGGGTAATGTGGGGAGCACAATTATACAACAAGGCCGTCTGAAATTTTCAGACGGCCTTGGGCGTTTTTTAGAGTAAACCTTATGCAAAATATTTCAATTTGCCTTTGAAGTCTTCTATTTTTTCATAGCCTTTTTGCGCCATGATGGCTTTTAATTCAAGGGAAACCCGTTCAAAAATGTCTACGCCTTGCTGGTGTAGCGCCGTGCCGATCTGCACCATGCTTGCGCCGCACAAGATGTGTTCAAATGCATCACGGCCGCTGTAAACGCCGCCTGTTCCGATGACTTGGATAGACGGATCCAGTCTTTGATAGAACGCGTGGACATTGGCGAGCGCAGTCGGTTTGATGTATTCGCCGCCTATGCCGCCGAAGCCGTTTTTCGGGCGGATGACGACGGATTCGTCTTCAATATACATGCCGTTGCCGATGGAGTTGACACAGTTGACGAATTTTAGGGGATAGCGGTTGAACACTTTCGCTGCTTGATCGAAATGGGCAATATCAAAATACGGCGGCAGTTTGATGCCCAATGGCTTGTCGAAGTAGGTAAAGGCATTATCCAAAATTATCTCGGTTGTTTCAAAATCATAGGCGATTTGCGGTTTGCCGGCGACGTTTGGGCAGGATAGGTTGAGTTCGGTAATGCCGTTGAACCCGCTGTTTTGCACCTTTTCCAACAGGATATGTGTTTCGCCAGGCGACAGACCGACCAGTGATAGGATAAATGTCCGTTCCGGCTGAGACTCTTGAAGGGTAAGCAGGTAATCCAGATAGTAATCAATGCCTTGATTCGGCAAACCCATCGAATTGATGCTGCCGAGAGGCACGTCCCGATAACGCGGCTCGGGGTTGCCTTGACGAGGGGTAAGCGTTGCAGTCTTGGTAATGAAAGTGCCTGCCGAAGACTGTCTGACCGCTTCCAATTCCTCAACAGTCATACATGACACACCTGCCGCATTCATCAGACAGTTGTCAAAAGAAAAACCGGCAATTTGGGTTTTCAACGATACCATCTCCTGCTCCTTTTCTTCGTAAAATCAAATTGTTTGCAAAGCGTAACACGAAGAGGCGGTACGATTTTTAACAAACATCAAATGACAAAGCATGTAGGCGGATGTTGTTTTCAATATTGAAAAAAGGCCGTCTGAAAAACTCAAACGGTCTTTCAGACGGCCTTTACTATATGGCATCAATTAGGAATAAAAGCTGTCGGCTGATTTGGAAATTGGGTTTTAAAAATCAGGCCAACCATTCGGCCAAGGACGCTTCAAAACGTTTCAAGCCTTCGGCCATGTCTTCATCGTTCAGCAGCAGGCTGGGGGCGAAGCGCACCACATTGGCGCCGGCAACCAGTACCATCAATCCGTGTTTCAAAGCGGCGGCGGTGATTTCCGATGCCTTGCCTGCGTATTCGTCTGCCAACACGCAGCCGAGCAGTAGGCCCATGCCGCGGACTTCTTTAAATACGCCGGTCTTTTCGCCTATTTCACGCAAGGCCGTCTGAAGTTTTTGGCCTTGTTGCTGAACGTGTGCCAATGTTTCGGGCGCATTGATGATGTCAAATGCACGGCTGCCGACCGCACACGCCATCGGATTGCCGCCAAAGGTCGAGCCATGTGTTCCGGGGCCGAAGGTTGGGGCGATTTTATCGGTAGTCAGTATCGCGCCAATCGGGAAACCACAACCCAAGGCTTTGGCGGAGCTGATGATGTCGGGTGTAATGCCGTAATGCTCGTAGGCAAACAGTTTGCCTGTATGGCCCATGCCGGTTTGCACTTCGTCCAAAATGAGCAAGGCGCCGTGTTTGTCACATAAACGGCGTGCGGCTTGCAGGTATTCTTGGGTGGCAGGCAGGATGCCACTTTCACCTTGAATCGGCTCGATAATTACGGCACAGGTTTTGTCGCCGACGGCGGCTTCCAATGCGGCAATATCATTAAATGGAACATGGGTAATATCTGACGGCAGCGGCGCGTAGTCTTTGCTGTATTTGGGCTGGCCGCCGACGGATACGGTAAACAGGGTGCGGCCGTGGAAGCTGTTGAGGCAGGAGATGATTTCAGTTTTGTGTTCTTCAAAATGATCGCGACCGTATTTGCGCGCCAGTTTCAGCGCGGCTTCATTGGCTTCTGCGCCGGAATTGCAGAAAAACACTTTGTCGGCAAAGGTGTTTTCGACCAGTTTTTTGGCCAATTCTTGCGCCGGTTGGGTAGTGTAGATATTAGAAATGTGCCAGAGTTTTTGCGATTGTTCGGCCAAGGTTGCGACCAAATCGGGATGACAATGACCCAGCGCATTCACAGCAATACCGCCTGACAGGTCAATGTATTCTCGTCCTTCGGTATCCCAAACCCGGTTGCCGAGCGCGCGTTCCGGAATCATGGGGGCGAATGAGAAATTGGGCGTCAGGTAGTTTTGCATTTTCTTTTCCTTTTGATATTGTCAACAATCTCTTGAATTATGCGCCTATTAATTCAGAGATTCAATATGGCAATCAGGCCGTCTGAAAACTGGCTTTCAGACGGCCTGATGTTTATTTATGCTTGATTTCCCAGCATTGATGGATTTTTTTGTTGCGGAAATCGTCGGGAACGGACTGCTTGGAAATGTCTTTGACAGCGTATTGTTCCGATACAGAATCGTCTAACACAAAACTGCGCAGGTTGTTGGAGAAATACAGAATGCCGTCTGAAGCGAGCAGGCTCATTGCACCGTCAATTAGCTTTTTATGGTCGCGCTGGATGTCGAGGATGTCGAGCATCTTTTTGCTGTTGGAAAAGCTGGGCGGATCCATGACGATCAGGTCGAACTTTTTACCTTCGTCTGCGGCGTTTTGCAGGTATTGGAACACATCGGCACGGACGATTTTATGTTGTTCGGGGTCGATGCCGTTGAGTTCGAAATTGCGTTTTGCCCACTCGAGATAAGTGTTGGATAAATCGACGGTTTCGCTGGATACTGCGCCGCCGGTTGCGGCATAGACGGTAAAGCTGCCTGTGTAGGAAAACAGGTTGAGGAAGCGTTTGCCCGCTGCGGTGTCGCCGACTTTTTTGCGCGTGTTGCGGTGGTCGAGGAAGAGGCCGGTGTCGAGGTATTTGTCGAGGTTGACCCAAAACTTGCGGCCGTTTTCAGTAATGACGAAATCGTCGCCGGTTTTGCCAGTTTTTTCGTATTGCTGTAAACCTTTTTGGCGTTCGCGGCGTTTGAGGTGGATTTGTTCGGGCGCAAAACCGGTCACAAAACCAATAGCTTCCAATACATCGGCAAGCCATGCTTCGTATTCTTCAGGCTGCATCAGCCAGCCGGTATCGTATTCCTGAAGATGGATTTGGTCGCCGTAAACATCGACGGCAAAGGGAAATTGGGGAATATCGCGGTCGTAAATGCGCCAGGCTTCGATATTGTTGCGTTTGGCCCATTTCATAAGATGTTTGATGTTTTTGCCCAAGCGGTTGGCAAAGGGGGTAATGTCGGTCATGGTTTTCAGACGGCCTGAATAAGTATTGGGAAGGGGTTGGATTTTAACGCACTTGATGCCTTTTTGCTTGACTGTTATCCATAAAATCTATATTATCCGCCGTTCGCCTTTTGATACGAAGCCATCGTCATCCAACCTAAACCGCCGTTTCGGGCGCGTTTCTTTTATTGCTTGCATATTTGCAAAGCCTTTTCTGTGCAGGTTGTCGTCGATGTTAACCACAAGCAAGATGCTTGCGACAACCCTGTAACTTCACATTTCCCGTATCGTTACTTTCCTTTGCTTCAGGTCGTCTGAAATTGTTCAGGCGTGCGCGTTGTTGTCTCTTAGGATAGATATGTCTATTAAATTTGCCGATTTGAACCTTGATAAAAACATTTTGTCTGCCGTAAGCAGCGAGGGTTATGAAAGCCCGACCCCGATTCAGGCGCAAGCGATTCCGTTTGCTTTGGACGGCCGCGACATTATGGCTTCGGCACAAACCGGTTCAGGAAAAACCGCAGCCTTCCTGCTGCCGACTTTGCAAAAACTGACCAAGCGCAGCGAAAAACCGGGCAAAGGCCCGCGCGCTTTGGTATTGACCCCGACCCGCGAACTGGCGGCTCAAGTGGAAAAAAACGCGCTGGCGTATGCTAAAAATATGCGTTGGTTCCGTACTGTCAGCATTGTTGGCGGTGCATCTTTCGGCTATCAAACCCGTGCTCTGAGCAAACCGGTTGACCTGATTGTCGCCACTCCGGGCCGTCTGATGGACTTGATGCAGAGCGGCAAAGTTGATTTTGAACGTTTGGAAGTGCTGATTCTGGACGAAGCCGACCGTATGTTGGACATGGGCTTTATCGACGACATCGAAACCATCGTGGAAGCAACGCCGAGCGACCGTCAGACTTTGTTGTTCTCTGCCACTTGGGACGGCGCAGTGGGCAAACTGGCGCGCAAACTGACCAAAGACCCTGAAACCATCGAAGTTGAGCGTGTGGACGATCAAGGCAAAATCGAAGAGCAGCTGTTGTACTGCGACGATATGCGCCATAAAAACCGCCTGCTCGACCACATTTTGCGCGATGCCAATATCGACCAATGCGTGATCTTTACATCCACCAAAGCCATGACCGAAGTCATTGCGGATGAGTTGTACGAAAAAGGTTTT
Organism: Neisseria sp. 27098_8_158; assembly: GCF_041433145.1. Classification (NCBI taxonomy): domain Bacteria; kingdom Pseudomonadati; phylum Pseudomonadota; class Betaproteobacteria; order Neisseriales; family Neisseriaceae; genus Neisseria; species Neisseria sp. 27098_8_158. The sequence continues at coordinate 547,556 of NZ_JAPWAZ010000001.1, read as the reverse complement.
GCCGCCAACTGCCTGCACGGCGATATGCCGCAAGGCTGGCGTAACCGCACGCTGATGGACTTGCGCAAAGGCCGCTGCAAAATTTTGGTTGCCACCGACGTTGCCGCACGCGGTATCGACGTACCAACCATTACCCACGTTATCAACTACGACTTGCCGAAACAGGCTGAAGACTACGTTCACCGTATCGGCCGTACCGGCCGCGCAGGCCGCACCGGTATTGCGATTACTTTTGCCGAAGTGAACGAATACGTCAAAGTACACAAAATTGAAAAATACATCGGCCGTAAATTGCCTGAGCTGACCATCGAAGGCATGGAGCCGACACGCAAACGCAAATCTGCCGGCGCTAAACCGAAAGGCAAAGGCGGCTGGGGCGATCGTAAATCCGGCGGTTGGCGCGGTGATAAAAAACCGGCTAAAGAAGGTTTCGGCGGTAAAGCTCGCAGCGAAGGCCATAAAAAAGACGGTTTCAAGAAAGATGGCTTTAAGAAAGATGGTTTCAAAAAAGCTGACGGTTTCAAAAAAGGCAGCGAAGGCTTTAAAGGCAAGCGCAAGTCTAACGACAGCTTTGGCGGCAAACACAAAAGAGGTTGATTGCTTCAATCTTAAGGCCGTCTGAAATAAGACGAAAGGGCGTGTGAAGACACGCCCTTTTTTATGGTTTAAAGTTTTCGCATATAAAAAAGCGCGGGATTGATCCCACGCTTTTTTCAGACGGCCTCTTACAAAGCGGCCAATACGGCATCGCCCATTTCGGAGCAGGAAACCAGTTTGGTACCTTCTTCGTAAATGTCGCCGGTACGCAAGCCTTGTTGCAGTACTTTTTGTACGGCGTTTTCAACTTGTTGCGCGCGTACTTCGTCGTTCAGGCTGTAACGAAGCAACATGGCAAGAGACAATACGGTTGCCAGCGGATTGGCTTTGTTTTGACCGGCAATGTCGGGAGCAGAGCCATGGGATGGTTCGTACAGGCCTTTGCCGTTTTCGTCCAAAGAAGCGGAAGGCAGCATACCGATGGAACCGGTCAGCATGGAGGCTTCGTCGGAGAGGATATCGCCGAAGATGTTGCCGGTGGCAATCACATCAAATTGTTTGGGCGCACGCACGAGCTGCATGGCGGCGTTGTCGACGTACATATGGGAGAGCTCGACATCAGGGTATTCTTTGCCGATTTCTTCAAAGATTTCGCGCCACAGTTCGGTGGTTTCCAAAACGTTGGCTTTGCCTACGGAGCAGACTTTTTTGCTGCGTTTTTGGGCGGATTGGAAGGCAACGTGGGCAATACGGCGGATTTCGCTTTCGCTGTATTTCATGGTGTTATAACCTTCGCGTTCGCCGTTTTCCAAAACACGGATGCCGCGCGGCTCGCCAAAGTAAATATCGCCGGTCAGTTCGCGTACGATAAGGATGTCGAGGCCGGCTACGATTTCCGGTTTCAAAGTAGAAGCATTGGCTAGCTCTTTATACAAAATGGCAGGGCGCAAATTGGCAAACAGATTCAAGTCTTTACGGATGGCCAACAAGCCGCGCTCAGGGCGCAGCGGACGGTCGAGATTGTCGTATTGAGGAGAACCGACTGCACCAAGCAGTACCGCATCGGCTTTACGGCAAAGGTTTTGCGTGAATTCTGGATAAGGATGGCCGTATTCGTCATAGGCTTCGCCACCCAAAGGTGCGTATTCGTAGCTGACATCCAAACCTTGTTCGATAAGTTTGTCGAGTACACGGACGGTTTCTGCAACGATTTCAGGGCCGATGCCGTCGCCGCGCAAGATAGCGATATGTTTGGTCATTTCGGGTTTCCTTATGGGAAGGTTTTAGGTAAAGGACAGGTCGCCTGTTTTTCAGACGGCCTTAAATCAATTTGCTCTGAAAACGCTGATTGTACCATTATGGTACTGGTAAAGCTGGGTAGAAATCGCGTAGGCAGATTCTTCAAATGCTTGCAGTGCAATATTTGCCATCGCCTGCAAAGCCTCTTCATCGGATGGGCTGCAAACGAGCAGGGCGTTGCGTGCCGGGACTGCAAAAACGGGGTTGGCCGGCAGCATAGGATCATCTTTAAGTACTTCGTCCAAAAGCAAAATTAGGGAAGCATCATAGTCGTTGTCCAAATGAATTTGAGCCAATGACCAACCTTCGGCATGATGAATTTGGACACGTCCATTCATCCGTTGGCGCAAATTATCCATAGCGGTACGATACAAGGCGTCTTCATCTTCAATACCGGCCTCTTTCATATGTTCACGATTGAGCGTATGCATGGATTCTTCCGTATCCACCATATAAAGCAACATGATATCGCCGGCAATCGGTTTGTATACCAGGTAATCGTCAGGTTCGGCTTCGTCCGTATTTGTAATCAGTCTGGCATTTTCCAGATAAATCGTATTTTTAATCGTCGGAAGAATTTGTTGTGCTGAAACACTGGCATCAGTGTCTTGAATCTTATAGATAACCGCTAAATTGGCTGCAACAATAGCCTCCAAGGCCTCGGGATTTTGCAGATAACTTGTGTAATGGTTGCTCAAATATGTGCTGAACGATGCTTCATCGTCTTCGGAAAAATGGACAATGATAGGTGAAGACGCAATAGTTTCGCCCCAGTCGATTTCTGCCTCAAGATCCAATTCTTCTTGAATGCGACGGGCAAAGTATTCGACAAATTCCTGCCAAGTCATTAATTTAGGTTTGGAGCGGAACAACTTGCTGAAAAAAGACATATTGTGTCCTGATAAGGGGATAAGGCCGTCTGAAAAATTATAGACGCTCGGTTTCAACACGAATTTTAAAAACAACTTTGCGTATGTTCGCCCTGTCGCCGACCAATGGGGCATGCGCATCATTCGGGAAAAATAGCGCAAATTCGCCAGGCTCTAAGGTCAGCCAAGTCTCCGGCTCGCAGTTGAAAAACTCAATATCGCGCTTTTCATTGTAGCCTAAACCGTTTTTCAGATGGCCTCTGTCTATCCAGCCATATGTTTCACTGCCATCAATCGGCGTTTGAATATCAATGTGTTTTAAGTGCGCTTCAGGCTGGGCTTCTCTCTGCGTCCTCATCGGCTCGCTGCCGATAAAAATACGGATATTGGGATTTTCGCACGGCACTTGGCCGTCCGGCAGCTTGGTAAAATCTAGGGTTTGCAACAGATGGAAGGCCTCAGCAAAGTCGGGATGCAAGGCAGCGTAGCGGGTGGCATTATTTATGGTGTCGGTAATCATGGTGTGGTTAGGTAGAAATTAAACTTCAGGATGTGAAGAATACGTTTTAAGGACGCTTTATTGGGATTATGACAACAAGGCCGTTTGAAAGGGCTTTTTATGGAGTTGTGTTTTGCAGATTCAAAGTGGAAGCATAATGTTCAGCGATAGGAATACGCTTGCGGCTGACTTAGTTTATATCGCTGCCTTCTTCAGTCCATAAAAACGGAAAGAACGTGTAAACGCTGTCGCCATTCAAATCATGGATTTCTTCGCGCCAATTTTTCCAACGCAGGTTTTCGTAAAACAACTGTAAATCGCCGTTCAATGCCCAATTTAAGAAGTCGCCATAACCTTTACCGCAATCTTCCCATTCCAAGGTATCCGGTGGCAGGTAGAAAACATTACCTACTTTGCCATTTAATCCCCCGCCATTAATCGCAAAATAGCCTCCCGCAACATCATCGGCAAACAGATAATAGGGAGCAGGGCCTGCTGGCTCGGATTGTGTACGGCCTAGATTCCAACTTCCCAAACCACGAGGTAGCTTCGCGCTGCCGGAACCAAGTATTCGTAGCCAGCCGTCATCGATAATGATACCGCCGGTTTCATAAACGACAGCGCCCATAAACGAACGTATTGTTACTTGGGTTTTGACAAGTTCTTCCTGTGCCTTTTCAAGTGTACGAGGCAGAACTTCAACGCTGTTTGTCGCTTCCGCAAGCCACTCTTGAATCAATGGCCATGCAGGGTCTTGGGTTTGGATTAATTCGTCGAATGATCTCATGGACTATCCCAAAACATTCAGTAAAGGCCGTCTGAAACACTTAAATTTTTCAGACGGCCTTTTGTATATCAACCGTTAAACAGCCAAGGCTGGCTTTGGCGGCGTTTTTCTTCAAAGGCGTGAATTTCGTCAGCGTGTTGCAGGGTGAGGCCGATTTCGTCCAAGCCGTTTAAGAGGCAGTGTTTGCGGTGTTCGGTAATGTCGAATGTGAATGTTTCGCCGCTAGGGGTGGTCAGGGTTTGCTCGGCAAGGTCGATGGAGAGCTGATAGCCTTCGTTGGCTTCAACTTCTTTGAAAAGCTGGTCAACCTGTTCTTCTGTCAAAACGATAGGCAAAAGGCCGTTTTTGTAGCAGTTGTTGAAGAAAATATCGGCAAAGCTAGGAGCGATGACGGCGCGGAAGCCATAGTCGTCCAATGCCCAAGGGGCGTGTTCGCGTGAAGAGCCGCAACCGAAGTTTTTACGCGTCAACAGGATTTGTGCGCCTTGATAGCGTGGCTGGTTCAGGGAGAAATCCGGATTCAACGGGCGTTTGCTGTTGTCCATGCCCGGTTCGCCGTGGTCGAGGTAGCGCCATTCATCAAAGGCATTGGGGCCGAAGCCGCTGCGTTTGATGGATTTCAGAAATTGTTTGGGGATGATGGCATCGGTGTCGACGTTGCTGCGGTCGAGCGGGGCAACGATGGCGGTAATTTTGGTAAAGGCTTTCATGTCAGATTCTTATAGTAATAATGGGAAATTATTTTATGGCTATTCGGGTTAGCGTGTGCTGTGCAAACCGATTCGGTTGCCTTCTGTGTCTTCGATAAATGCTGCAAAGCCGTTGGCAATGCGGAATTTCTCTTGTAACAGTTTGCCGCCTGCTGCAACGGCTTTTTCTGCTGTTTCGGCGCAATCCGGGCAATTAAAGAAAATGGTTGTACCGCCGTGGCCGGGCTGGGCATTGCTGTCGTGCCAAATCATGCCTGCCGTACCGTGTTGCGTGTAATCGGCTGGAAAAATGATGAAACGGAATCCGTTGCCGCCAACGTCTTGTAGGGGCTTGCCGAATACGGATTCGTAAAAGGCTTTGGCGCGATCCAAATCATGAGCGTGAATACCAAACCAGCTTGACGGATTACTCATTGTTTCTTCCTTTGCTTGGAATTGTGAAAATGTCTGAACAAGTAATAAGGTATCAGGCCGTCTGAAACGGAGTCAGGAGCTTCAGACGGCCTGATTTACCGAATTATTCGGTAGCGGCTTCGATTTTTTCTCCAACATGGCTCATGCCGCGGCCTACTGCATTGCCGCCTTTTTTAACGGCTTCTTCAGTTTTATCGGCTACGCGTTCAGCGGTTTCTTTGGTTTTGTCGGCTACACGTTCTGCAGTTTCTTTGGTTTTGTCCCAATTGCGGTTGGTATCGTCTTTTGCGCCGGACCAAGTGCTGGAACAAGCTGACAGGATGAGGGCTGCGGCAGCTAATGCAAACAGTTTTTTCATACTAGATTCCTTTCAAGTTATCAATGATTAAGAAGGTTTTCAGACGTTTTGCGCAATAGGAAAACTTACTTGAGCAAGGTATTGTTTCAGACGACCTGATCAATAAAGGCCGTCTGAAAATACTTTAAGCCATAGTGCGGATGTCGGTAAAGTGGCCGGTCACTGCGGCTGCGGCTGCCATGGCAGGGCTGACGAGGTGGGTGCGTCCGCCGTTGCCTTGACGGCCTTCAAAGTTACGGTTGGAGGTGGAGGCACAACGTTGTCCCGGGGTCAGGCGGTCGGCATTCATGGCGAGGCACATAGAGCAGCCCGGTTCGCGCCATTCAAAACCGGCTTCGATAAATACTTCGTGCAAGCCTTCTTTTTCTGCCTGCTCTTTAACCAAACCGGAGCCAGGGACAATCAATACGCGTTGTACATTGTCCGCTTTTTTACGGCCTTTGGCGATAGCGGCGGCTTCGCGCAAGTCTTCGATACGGCTGTTGGTGCAAGAGCCGATAAAGACGATATCGACAGGAATTTCGTTTAATGGCGTACCGGCTTCCAAGCCCATGTATTCAAGGGCGCGTTCCATGCCGCTGCGTTTGACCGGATCGGCTTCTTCGGCAGGATTAGGCACTTTGCCGCTGATGTCCAAAACCATTTCAGGTGATGTTCCCCAGGTTACTTGAGGTTCGATGTCTTCGGCTTTGAAGTGGTATTCTTTATCGAATACTGCGCCTTCGTCAGACACCAGCGTGCGCCAGTACTCGACGGCTTTGTCCCACGCTTCGCCTTTAGGTGCGAAAGGTTTGCCTTTTACATAGTCGATGGTGGTTTGGTCGACGGCAACCATGCCTGAGCGCGCACCGGCTTCAATCGCCATATTGCACAAGGTCATGCGGCCTTCCATAGAAAGGCTGCGGATGGCTTCGCCGCCAAACTCAATGGCGTAGCCTGTACCACCGGCCGTACCGATTTGACCGATGATGTAAAGTGCCACGTCTTTGGCAGTAACGCCGGGTTTCAGACGGCCTTCAACGGAAATCAGCATGGATTTGGATTTTTTTGCGGTAATACATTGGGTTGCCATGGTGTGCTCGACTTCGGAAGTGCCGATACCGTGAGCCAATGCGCCGAATGCGCCGTGGGTAGAAGTGTGCGAGTCGCCGCAGACAACGGTCATGCCGGGCAGGGTAGCACCTTGCTCCGGGCCCATAACGTGCACAATGCCTTGGCCTTTATCCATAAACGGGAAGTAGGCGAGTGCGCCAAACTCTTTAATGTTTTTGTCCAAAGTATCGACTTGCAGCTTGGAAATCGGGTCTTGGATACCTTTGTCCCAGTCGCCGGTCGGGGTGTTGTGGTCGGCTGTGGAGACCACGCTGTCGATACGCCAGAGTTTGCGGCCGGCCATTTTCAAGCCTTCAAATGCTTGCGGGCTGGTTACTTCGTGAACCAGGTGGCGGTCGATGTAAAGCAGGACAGTGCCGTCTTCTTCTTCGCGGACGACGTGGCTGTTCCAAAGTTTATCGTAAAGGGTTTGTGCGCTCATGATGAGTATTCTTTGCTATTGGTAGGTATGAATGATGGTTTGCGTTTATGGGCGGATTTTAGGCTTTTTATAGGGGCTGCGCAATAGAAATTTGTCCAATTTTTAAAATTTGTTGCAAAGTTTCAAAAACATTTGTCAAAAATTAGACAAATTGTAGAATTGTTGACAAAAAGATTCATCTTATCTGAAAGAATGCTTGTCGAAATGCACTAAAAAGTTCTATCATTCTCACTCAACCCACACTTACCAAGAGGTATAGAGAATGAAATTACCGGTAATGGCTCCTGAGCATCTGACTCAATTACGGGAATTTGAGAAAAAAGTCCTTGCCAATCATGCCAAAATCGAAGCATGGTTCCGTTCGCATTGGAACGAACACCGTCCGCCATTTTATGGTTCGGTTGACATCCGTAATGCCGGTTACAAAATTTCATCTATCGATATGAACCTGTTTCCAGGCGGCTTCAATAATTTGAATCCCAACTTTATCCCGCTGGCGGCGGTTGCCGCGCAAGATGCGGTACAGCGCGCATGTAAAACGGCAAAATCCGTATTGATTATTCCTGAAAACCACACGCGCAACACATTCTATCTGCAAAACGTTTACGCACTCAGCGAGATTTTGCGTTCGGCAGGATACGAAGTGCGCTTGGGCAGCCTGAATCCGGAAGTGACTGAGCCAACCGAGTTTGAAACCGCATTAGGCGACAAAATTTTACTTGAGCCTTTATTGCGTACCCGTGAGCGTGTACATCTCGCAGACGGTTTTTCGCCTTGCGTTGTTTTGTTGAACAATGACTTGTCTGCGGGTGTTCCTAAAATCCTTAAAGACATCAGTCAAACCGTATTGCCTCCCTTGCACGGCGGCTGGACGACTCGCCGTAAAACCGAACATTTCGGCGCGTACAACCAAGTTGCAGCCGACTTTGCCAAGTTAATTGACATCGACGAATGGCAAATCAATCCTTATTTTGAAAAAATCAGTGGTTTGGACTTCCAAGAGCGTGAAGGCGAGGATGCGTTAGCGGAAGCAGTAGAACGTGTGCTGGCGAAAATTCAAGCCAAATACGACGAGTTGGGCATTACCGACCAGCCTTTCGTTATTGTGAAAGCCGACGCAGGTACTTATGGCATGGGCGTAATGAGCGTTAAATCTGCAGATGAAGTACGTGGATTGAACCGTAAAAACCGCAATAAAATGGCGAAAGTCAAAGAAGGTTTGGAAGTCAGCGAAGTCATTGTCCAAGAAGGTATTTATACCTACGAAACCATGGATGGCGCCGTGTGCGAACCCGTTGTGTATATGATGGACCGTTTCGTAATCGGTGGTTTTTTCCGTGTACACGAAGGCCGTGGTGCAGACGAAAACCTCAACGCCGGCGGTATGGTATTTGTGCCACTGTCCAACAGCATTCCCACCGGCAGTGGCGACAATTCCCAAGAAGCGCCCGAAGCCTGCAAGCGCGTATTTGAACAATGGGACTCGCTCGGCATGCCACGCTCCGAAAAAGACTGCGACGTGGACAACGAACACAACCGCCTCTACGTTTACGGCGTAATGGCGCGCCTGTCCTTGCTTGCTGCCGCATTGGAGCTGGAGAAAACCGCGCCTCAAGCCTAATAAAACGTTGATCGATATTGTCAGGCCGTCTGAAAATTAGTTTTCAGACGGCCTTTTCTGTCTGTACAATTCATTCTAACTAAAAAAAACATGATTTATTTTTATGAGCAAACCAGCCAATCCAGTTGAGACAACCGACAATCTGCAAGACCAAACCATGCAGCGCAGCAATACCGACAATGCGCCGCGTTCTGCCATCCACCAAACCTTATATTCCGCCGATACCTTTGTTCAGCATGATTATCTTGCCGGAAAGGCTTTGCCCGATATTGCACGCCCGCAAGAAGGCCAAATCAACTGGCTGCATTTTGTCGGCATCAACGATGCTACTTTGCTCAAACACGCGCTTGAGCCTTACGGCATCCATGAGCTGGTTATTGAAGACATTCTCAGCCGCAAGCAGCGTCCGAAAATCGAAGACTACGGCAGCTATGTTTTTACTGCCGCACAGGTTTACCACTATACCTCCACGGGCAAGCTCCATTCTGACCAAGTGTATGTGATTATCGGCAAAGATTTTGTGTTGTCTTTCCAACAAAAACCGTTGGGCTTGTTCAGCCATCTGCGCCGGCAGATGCACGAAAATCCGCACAATATTTTGAACAAAAATACAGCGTTTCTTGCTTATTGCCTGCTTGACCGTATTGTGGACGACTATTTCATCGTCCTGGAAGAGTACAACAACCGCGTCGAAGTCATAGACAAGTCCCTGTTTAAAAATGAAAACAGCGATATTCTCAGTAAGATCCACCGCCTCAAGCGCGATGCCGTCCGTCTGCGCCGTACACTTCTGCCATTACGCGATGTGTTTTACCAACTGGCCGTGCGCGGCGATTTTGCTATTTTCAAAGGCGAATCGACCGTCTATCTGCGCGACGTGTACGACCACAATATGCAGCTTATCGAATCGCTTGATGCCTCGCGTGATATGGTGTTGAGCATGATGGACATTTATCTTTCCTTCCAATCCAACCGTATGAACCAGCAAATGCGCGTGTTGACGGTTATTACCATTATCTTTATGCCGCTGACCGTCATCACCGGCATCTACGGCATGAACTTCGACAATATGCCCGAGCTGCATTGGCATTACGGCTATTTCATGGTTTTGGGTGTGATGCTGTGCATTATTATCGGACTGCTGATTTTCTTCTCACGTAGAAAATGGCTGTAAACAGGAAGGCAATGGGTTGAAATTCAACGATTAAAAACGGTAGAATGATTTTGCACACGTGCAGTCTGAAGTTTTCAGACAATTTTAAAATAAATATCAAAAGGAGAATAAACGATGAAACCGGAACGCCAACTACCTTCCCATGAACTGATCATGTCCGAGCTGATGATGCCTTATACGGCAAACTTTAGCGGCAATGTTCACGGCGGCGATCTTCTGCGCCTGCTCGACCAAGTGGCATATTCCTGCGCATGCCGTTACAGCGGAACCTATTGCGTTACTCTGTCTGTTGATAAAGTATTGTTTAAAGAGCCTATTCATGTCGGTGAGTTGGTAACCTTTTACGCCAGTATCAACTACACCGGCCGTACTTCTATGGAAGTCGGTATCCGTGTGGAGGCGCAAAACATCCACACAGGCGAAGTGCGTCATACCAACAGCTGCTACTTCACTATGGTTGCCGTTGAAGACGGTAAGCCGGTTCCTGTACCGCCTTTGGAAATCAATACACAGCGCCAACGCTGCCGTTATGAAAGGGCTAAAAAGCGTAAAGAATTGAGTCTGCAGGCTGCGAACGAAGATTCTGGCTGCAACTAAATTAAATTTATTAAATAATGAAGGCCGTCTGAAATCCTGTTTCAGACGGCCTTCACGCAAAAGCCATAAACCGCTTGTTTTGTGGTAGAATCAACAAGATTTTTGCCATACGAAATTACAGATAATCATGACCGACGCAACCATCCGCAACGACCATAAATTTGCACTTGAAACCCTGCCTGTCAGCCTTGAAGACGAAATGCGCAAGAGCTACCTCGATTACGCCATGAGCGTGATTGTGGGTCGAGCCCTGCCGGATGTCCGCGACGGTCTCAAGCCGGTACACCGCCGCGTGTTGTACGCGATGCACGAGTTGAAAAACAACTGGAATTCCGCCTATAAAAAATCGGCGCGTATCGTCGGCGACGTTATCGGTAAATACCACCCCCACGGCGATACAGCCGTTTACGATACCATCGTCCGTATGGCACAAGACTTCTCCATGCGTTATGTGCTGATCGACGGTCAGGGCAACTTTGGTTCTGTCGACGGCTTGGCTGCAGCAGCCATGCGTTATACCGAAATCCGCATGGAAAAAATTTCCCATGAAATGCTGGCGGATATCGAGGAAGAAACCGTTAATTTCGGCCCCAACTATGACGGTAGCGAACATGAGCCGCTGGTATTGCCGACCCGTTTCCCTGCGCTGCTAGTCAATGGTTCGTCCGGTATTGCCGTCGGTATGGCCACCAATATCCCGCCGCACAATTTGGGCGATACCATCAATGCCTGCCTGCGTTTGTTGGATGAGCCTGAAACTGAAATCGACGAGCTGATCAATATCATCCAAGCACCCGATTTCCCAACCGGCGCAACTATTTACGGCTTGAGCGGCGTGCGCGAAGGCTATAAAACCGGCCGTGGCCGTGTAGTGATGCGCGGTAAAACCCATATCGAGCCTATCGGTAAAAACGGCGAACGCGAAGCCATCGTTATCGATGAAATCCCATATCAAGTAAACAAAGCCAAACTGGTTGAGAAAATCGGCGAGTTGGTACGCGAAAAAACGCTGGAAGGCGTATCCGACCTGCGTGACGAGTCCGACAAATCCGGTATGCGTGTCGTGATCGAATTGAAACGCAATGAAAATGCCGAAGTCGTTTTGAACCAACTCTACAAACTGACCCAGCTGCAAGACAGCTTCGGTATCAACATGGTGGCCTTGGTTGACGGCCAGCCGCGCTTGCTGAACCTGAAACAAATCCTGTCCGAATTCCTGCGCCATCGTCGCGAAGTCGTTACCCGCCGTACCTTATTCCGCCTGAAAAAAGCGCGTCATGAAGGCCATATTGCCGAAGGTAAAGCAGTTGCTTTGTCCAATATCGACGAAATCATCCGTCTGATCAAAGAATCTGCCAATGCGCCGGAAGCCAAAGAAAAACTGCTGTCCCGCCCATGGCGCAGCAGCTTGGTTGAAGACATGCTCAGCCGTACCGATTTAGACCTGCACATGATGCGCCCTGAAGGCTTGCCTGAAAATTTGGGCCTGCACAGCCAAGGTTATTACCTGAGCGAATTGCAAGCTGATGCCATCCTGCGCATGAGCCTGCGTAACCTGACCGGCCTCGATCAGGAAGAAATTGTCGGTGAATATAAAAATCTGATGAGTAAAATCATTGATTTCGTAGATATTCTTTCCAAACCTGAGCGCGTTACCCAAATCATCCGCGAAGAATTGGCAGACATTAAAGCCAACTTCGGCGATGAGCGTCGCAGCGAAATCAATCCGTTTGGCGGCGATATTGCAGATGAAGACCTGATTCCGCAACGCGAAATGGTCGTTACCCTGACTCATAGCGGCTACATCAAAACCCAGCCGACTACCGATTATCAGGCGCAGCGTCGCGGCGGCCGCGGTAAACAGGCAGCGGCAACCAAAGACGAAGACTTTATCGAAACCTTGTTTGTTGCCAACACGCATGATTATTTGATGTGCTTCACCAATTTGGGTAAATGCCATTGGATTAAAGTGTACAAACTGCCGGAAGGCGGCCGCAACAGCCGAGGTCGTCCGATTAATAACGTTATCCAATTGGAAGAAGGTGAAAAAGTCAGCGCCATCTTGGCCGTCCGTGAGTTCCCGGAAGACCAATACGTCTTCTTCGCCACCGCACAAGGCATGGTGAAAAAAGTCCAGCTGTCTGCGTTTAAAAACGTCCGCAGCCAAGGCATTAAAGCCATCGCGCTTAAAGAAGGCGATTACTTGGTCGGCGCAGCGCAAACCGGCGGTGCGGACGACATTATGTTGTTCTCCAACTTGGGCAAAGCCATCCGCTTTAACGAATATTGGGAAAAATTGGGTAACGATGAAGCAGAAGATGCCGATATCGAAACCGAAAACGAGGATTCAGACAGCCTGGATGATGAAAATGCCGAGAATGCATTGCCAAGCGGCAAACACGGTGTCCGTCCGTCCGGTCGCGGTAGCGGCGGTTTGCGCGGTATGCGCCTGCCGGCCGATGGCAAGATTGTCAGCCTGATTACCTTCGCCCCTGAAGCCGAGCAAAGCGATTTGCAAGTATTGACCGCTACCGCCAACGGCTATGGCAAACGTACCCCGATTGCCGATTACAGCCGTAAAAACAAAGGCGGCCAAGGCAATATCGCTATCAATACCGGCGAGCGCAACGGCGATTTGGTTGCCGCAACTTTGGTCAGTGAAACCGACGACCTGATGCTGATTACCAGCGGCGGTGTCCTGATTCGTACCAAAGTTGAGCAAATCCGCGAGACCGGCCGCGCTGCCGCAGGCGTGCGTCTGATTAATTTGGATGAAGGCGAAACCTTGGTCAGCTTGGAGCGCGTGGCCGAAGAGGCTGAAGATGAAGCCGCTTTGGAAAGCGATGCAGCTGAAAACCAAGTGGTAGAAGCTGAAGATACTCCGTCTCAAGAATCTTAAACGTCAATGAAAAAGGCCGTCTGAAAAGTTTTCAGACGGCCTGCTTATTCCAAAAGAAAATCCCGTGAGCGCAACCGAACCGTTCAATTTACCTCTTTTTCTGAAAAATCTGCCCAATCTACCGGGCGTGTACCGTTTTTTTGACGAAGACAACAATGTTTTGTATGTCGGCAAAGCGGTCAATCTCAAGCGGCGCATTTCCAGCTATTTCCAAAAAAACGACCATTCGCCGCGCATCGCATTGATGGTAAAACAGGTTCACCATATCGAAACCACCATCACGCGTTCTGAAGCCGAAGCGCTGATTCTCGAAAACAACTTCATCAAAGCCTTGTCGCCGAAATACAATATTCTTTTCCGCGATGACAAAAGCTATCCTTATTTGATGCTCAGCGGCCATCAATATCCGCAAATGGCGTATTACCGCGGCACGCTGAAGAAACCAAATCAATATTTCGGCCCATATCCTAACAGCAACGCCGTGCGCGACAGCATTCAAGTGTTGCAAAAAGTCTTTATGCTGCGTACCTGCGAAGACAGCGTATTCGAGCATCGCGACCGTCCTTGTCTGCTCTACCAAATCAAACGCTGCACCGCGCCTTGTGTCGGCCACATCAGTGAAGAAGATTATCGTGACAGCGTGCGTGAAGCCGCGACTTTCCTCAATGGCAAAACCGACGAATTGACGCGTACCCTGCAACACAAAATGCAAACCGCCGCCGCCAATCTGCAATTTGAAGAAGCCGCCCGTTACCGCGATCAAATTCAAGCGCTCGGCATCATGCAGAGTAATCAGTTTATCGACAGCAAAAATCCGAACAATCCCAACGATATTGATTTGCTCGCGCTGGCGGTTTCAGACGGCCTGGTTTGCGTACACTGGGTCAGCATACGCGGCGGACGGCATGTCGGCGATAAAAGCTTTTTCCCTGACACCAAAAACGATCCCGAGCCAAACGGGCAAGATTACGCTGAAGCCTTCGTCGCCCAACACTATCTGGGCAAAAGCAAACCCGACATTATCATCAGCAACTTTCCCGTTCCCGATGCGCTGAAAGAGGCTTTGGAAGGCGAACACGGCAAGCAGATGCAATTTGTCACCAAAACCATAGGCGAACGCAAGGTCTGGCTGAAGATGGCGGAACAAAATGCGCAAATGGCGATTGCACAACGTCGCCTGCAACAAAGCAGCCAGCAACACCGTATTGACGAACTGGCAAAAATCCTCGGCATGGATTCAGACGGCCTCAACCGCCTTGAATGTTTCGATATCAGCCACACACAAGGCGAGGCCACTATTGCGTCCTGCGTTGTGTACGATGAGCAAAACATCCAGCCTTCGCAATACCGCCGCTACAACATCACGACCGCCAAGCCCGGCGACGACTACGCCGCCATGCGCGAAGTGTTGACGCGCCGTTACGGCAAAATGCAGGAAGCCGAAGCAAACGGCGAAAGCGTCAAATGGCCGGATGTCGTGTTGATTGACGGCGGCAAAGGGCAAATCGGCGTAGCCGTATCGGTATGGGAAGAACTCGGGCTGCACATACCTTTGGTAGGTATCGCCAAAGGCCCCGAGCGCAAAGCCGGTATGGAAGAACTCATTCTACCTTTTACCGGCGAAGTCTTCCGCCTGCCACCCAACAGCCCGGCCTTGCATTTATTGCAAACCGTACGCGATGAATCGCACCGCTTTGCGATTACAGGCCACCGCAAAAAACGCGACAAAGCACGCGTTACTTCCTCACTCAGCGAAATCCCCGGTATCGGCAGCAAACGCCGTCAAGCATTGCTTACCCGATTCGGCGGTCTGCGCGGCGTGATTGCGGCCAGCCGCGAGGACTTGGAAAAAGTGGAAGGCATCAGTAAAGCATTAGCGGAAACCATTTATGAGCATCTGCACTGAGCGATGAGACAAAAAGGATATCTAAAAAATTTTCAGACGACCTTTTACCTTATTGTGTTAATTTCAACTAGGGATTCCGGTTAATTCAGATAATACTTTGCGTTAGTTTTTGAAAAGGATATAATCCCATTTGCATTCTATCCGCTATTGTAATGAATGCAGTCAAACTATCTATTTAATTGTAGGAGAACGTTTATGAAAAAATATTTGGTCTTGTTGTTTGCAACAACACTAATGGTACCATCGCTTTCATTTGCTGACGGAAGTGATGCTGCTAAAATCAATTTAGTTAAAAAACTCTATAAGACTGATAAGCAAGGCTATGCTAATGGGGAAACATATTCTAAATATGCTGCGCCTGAGTTTAAAAATATCATAAAACAGGCTTACCGCATTATTGATGGTATCGAAAGAAGAACTGGCGATACTTGCGATATGGCAGAGCACTACGATCAAGGTTTTGGTAATGGAGATAGTAAAATCAGTAAGCTGAAAATTACCCCTTTATCTGGTAATCTTGTTCAA
Source organism: Neisseria sp. 27098_8_158 (assembly GCF_041433145.1). Taxonomy (NCBI): domain Bacteria; kingdom Pseudomonadati; phylum Pseudomonadota; class Betaproteobacteria; order Neisseriales; family Neisseriaceae; genus Neisseria; species Neisseria sp. 27098_8_158. The sequence goes on along the minus strand of NZ_JAPWAZ010000001.1, from coordinate 531,827 downwards.
GTTACCTTTTCTGATGGTTCACTGAAAAACAACTTAAAATACGACATTAGTTGTACCAGCAATCGTTGTGTCATCAATGACATCATTAATGATGGAAGAAGTATTCGGAAGCAATACCAAAAAATTATTTCTAGTAAAAGTTGTGATTAAGTTATTTTAGTTAAGGTTGTCTGAAAATATTTTCAGACAACCTTTTTAAATCTTATTCTATATAGTACTGTGATTTTCCTCTCTTAAGAAAATATCAGATTTAAACTAAAATAAATAAGAAATTTAAAATATTTAATAAAAAACTTTATAAGGGTATTATTATGAAAAAACTATTTTTTATATTTTTTATATTAATGGCAACACAATTTGCTCAAGCAGAACAGAATAATTGCAACTCACTTAATAAAATAGCAGAAGCCAAGGGGGCAATTTACGCTCCAGTTCTTGGTAAAACTGTTATCAAACCAGGTAGGCTATATTTTCATTCTGCCCCGCATTCTTCTTGTAAATTAAAAGAAACCTTTATTATTAAAGGGGATCATGTTGTTGTTTATAAAAATTATAAAAATTACGACTATGCAATGTTTATTAATAACAGAACTGGTATTACTACACAGGGCTGGATTTTGGAGAATGCCCTAAAAACTACCGGTACGATGGGAGGGCGTTTATAATTCAACACAATCTAAAAATTTTTTACGAACTATTCTTCCTCAAGCTAATACTGCTTAAAGTATTAAATAAGATAAAGGAACAATATGAAACCTGTCATCATCAAAAATATCGAGATCGGAAAAGGCCTGCCTAAAATTGCCGTGCCACTGGTAGCTGCCAATACGCAGGAATTGGAGCAGGCTTTGCATGTATTGAAAGAGACGGCTGTTGACATTATTGAATTTCGTGCGGATTTTTTCCAAAAAGCGCTTGATGCCGATTTTATTGCCGAGCAATTAGGCATTGTTCGACAGGCTTTTCCTGACAAGCCTTTACTGTTTACGTTTAGAAGGGTGCAAGAGGGTGGCAACACGCCTTGTTCTGACGACTATTATTTTGAATTATTGGAAAAAATCATCCGTTCCAAACAAGCTGATATTATCGACATCGAGCTTTTTGCCGAGGAAAGCGGCGTAAAACAAGCCATAGCTTTGGCGCATGAGTATCAAACTGCCGCCTTACTTTGCAATCACGATTTCCAAGCCACGCCGTCTTTGGCAGACATTACAAGCCGTCTGAAAACAATGGCCGAGTGGGGCGCGGATATCTGCAAAATTGCCGTGATGCCGCAATCGCCGCAAGATGTATTGACCTTATTACAGGCAACATATGATGTTTCACAAATTATCGACCGCCCGATTATTACTATGTCTATGGGTAAAACCGGAGCCGTCAGCCGCTTGGCTGGCTCGACTTTCGGCTCGGCCGTTACCTTTGGTGCGGCACAAAAAACGTCGGCTCCCGGCCAAATTGATGCCAACGAATTGAGGAAAGTCTTGGCAATTTTGGGATAGTTTAATTATTAATATTAAAGGCCGTCTGAAAAATATTTTTCAGACGGCCTGATTTTTTTAAATTTATTTCTTTTAATTTTAAATAAAATAGGTAACAATGGGTTTCCTATTTTAATAACCAGAGGAGAAATAAAATGACTACTACTAAAGAAAACCTAGCGAACCCAGGTCCAGTAGGCCTGTGTGGCTTTGCATTGACAACTTGGTTGCTCAGTCTGATTAACGGCGGCTTTTTTACTGCTCAAGAGGGTGTCGGCTTAGTTTTGGGCATGGCTCTCGCCTTTGGTGGTATCGCCCAAGTTATTGCTGGTATGTTTGAGTTCAAGAAAGGCAATACGTTTGGCTTTACCGCTTTTATCAGCTATGGCGCATTCTGGTGGACATGGGCTTTGTTTACCATCTTTTTTAAAGGTGAAACAGCCCCGGCATTTATCGGTTGGTATCTCTGCGCATGGGGTATGTTTTCGCTAATGATGTTTGTGGCCACCTTGACCAAGCCTAAAGTATTGAGCGGTATTTTCTTTTGCTTGACACTGACTTTCTTTGCACTGGGTATTGGCGATGGCATGGAAAATCATAGCATTGTCCATATCGGCGGTTGCTTAGGCTTGGTAACTGCACTTGGTGCGTTCTACTTGGCAGCGGCAGAGGTCATCAACGAATCTTTTGGCCGTACTGTTTTGCCGGTTGGCGAGCGTAAATAAGGTTGCTTAAACAAAATGCCGTCTGAACGGTGGACATGAAATCAAAGATTTCGGCCACAATGTTCAGACGGCATTTTTATTTGTCTTCAAATAAATCGACATCAAATAAATCCGGCTCTTTGATGCGCTCCCGACAATCAAGCTTGATGTCTTCAGTAACCCGGCAGCAGCACGGCAAAATTTCTCCGGGCGCGACAAAAGCGAGCGGAAAATTATCATAAGAGACTTTTCCATCCAAGATTTTAATCCGGCATGAACCGCAATAACCGCTGCGACATTGGTATTCAACCTCATGTCCGGTGCGCTCCAAGCCCTCCAATAAGGTTTCGCCTTGTTGGAGTTGGAAGGTTTTGTCGTGTGTGCTGATGAGTGCCATATGATTTGTTTGGATTGGAAAGGCCGTCTGAAACGGTGTAAAGACGAAATCAAAGATTTCTGCCACACCGTTCAGACGGCCTTGATCATAAAACCGAATGTTCGATTACAGCTCGAAATCGCCCAAATCGTCGGCATTGACTTCCGAATCAATCTGACCAATCAGGTAAGAGGAAATTTCCACTTCCTGCGGCGCAACCTGTACATTGTCAGAAGACAGCCATGCGTTGATCCAAGGAATCGGATTTTGGGTCGCACCTTCAAATCCGGCAGGCAGGCCAACCGCCTGCATACGCAGATTGGTAATGTATTCAACGTATTGAGCCAAAATTTCTTTGTTCAGGCCAATCATTGAGCCGTCTTTAAACAGATAGGCCGCCCATTCTTTTTCCTGCTCGGCTGCTTTTTTGAAGAGGTTGAAACACTCGTCCTGCAATTCATTTGCAATTTCAGCCATTTCAGGATCATCGGCACCGGCACGCATCAGGTTGAGCATATGCTGGGTGCTGGTCAAATGCAGGGCTTCATCGCGGGCTATCAGCTTGATGATTTTGGCGTTGCCTTCCATCAATTCGCGCTCGGCAAAGGCGAACGAGCAGGCGAATGAAACGTAGAAGCGGATGGCTTCCAATACGTTGACGCACATCAGGCAGAGATAGAGCTTTTTCTTTAACTCACGCAAAGATACGGTAACAAGCTTGCCGCCGACATTGTGCGAACCTTCGCCCAACAGATTGTAATACTGAGTGTATTCAATCAAATCATCGTAATAGCAGGCAATGTCTTCAGCACGAGCGATGATGTATTTGTTTTGCACGATATCATCGAACACGACTGACGGATCATTCACGATATTGCGGATGATATGAGTGTAGCTGCGCGAGTGGATGGTTTCGCTGAAGCTCCACGTTTCAATCCACGTTTCCAGCTCGGGAATAGACACCAAAGGCAAGAACGCAACATTCGGGCTGCGGCCTTGGATCGAATCGAGCAGGGTTTGGTATTTCAGATTGCTGATGAAAATATGTTTTTCGTGTTCGGGCAGATTGGCGTAGTCGATACGGTCGCGCGACACGTCGATTTCTTCCGGACGCCAGAAGAAAGATAATTGTTTTTCGATCAGTTTTTCAAATACTTCGTATTTCTGCTGGTCATAACGGGCGACATTTACCGGCTGACCAAAAAACATCGGCTCTTTCAGCGCGTCGTTTTTGGTTTTGGAAAAGGTGCTGTATGACATAGTTAAATGTTCACAAGACATTTATTCTGAATCCTTGTCTTTAAAGGTTTTGACAGTTTGTAGGAAATTTTTATTACACAAAATATTTTTGACCTGTTTAACCGAATAAATTAATACAGTCGCAATTAAAAATGTTACGTCTTTATTACGCCCTAGACTATCAATAATCGAAGGAATATCCATAAAACTCATATGCTTATAATGAAGAATATCCTCCCCAAGAAGCCTAAACTTTAATTACAGACTTCTTGAAGAAGTTCTGTTAATAAAAATCCAGGTCCTTAAATCTTGCAAGCCCCACCAGCACAGCCGTCATCCTGAATATCAGCTTGTGTATCATCCGCGCCGTCGCGGGTGTTGTGGTAGTACAGGGTTTTGACACCGTATTTATAGGCGGTCAGCAGGTCTTTGAGCATTTGTTTCATGGAAACTTTGCTGCCTTCAAATTTGTTCGGGTCGTAGGCGGTATTGGCGGAAATCGATTGATCGACGAATTTTTGCATTACGCCGACGAGTTTCAGGTAGCCTTCGTTGCCGGGAAGCTGCCACAGGGTTTCGTAGGCATCTTTCAGGGTTTCAAATTCCGGTACGACTTGTTTCAAAATACCGTCTTTTGATGCTTTAACGCTGACCAGGCCGCGAGGAGGCTCGATGCCGTTGGTGGCGTTGGCAATTTGCGAACTGGTTTCAGACGGCATGAGTGCGGTCAGGGTAGAGTTGCGCAGGCCGTATTTGACGATGTCGGCGCGCAGGCTTTCCCAGTTGTAGTGCAAAGGCTCGCTGCACACGGCATCCAAGTCTTTTTTGTAGGTATCGATAGGCAGTTTGCCTTGCGAATAAACGGTTTGGCTGAATAGCGGGCATGCGCCGTATTCTTTGGCAAGGCTTACCGATGCTTTGAGCAGGTAATACTGCATGGCTTCAAAGGTGCGGTGGGTCAGGCCGAGGGCTGAATCGTCGCTGTAACGTACGCCGTTTTTCGCCAGATAGTAGGCGTAGTTGATGACGCCGATGCCGAGTGTGCGGCGGTTCATGGTTGCGGTGCGTGCGGCTGCAACCGGATAGTCTTGATAATCCAACAGAGCATCAAGTGCGCGTACGGTCAAATCGGCAAGCTCTTCCAGTTCGTCCAAGTTGTTCAATGCGCCCAAGTTGAAGGCGGATAAGGTACACAAGGCGATTTCGCCGTTCGGGTCGTTGATGTTGTCCAAAGGTTTGGTCGGCAGGGCGATTTCCATGCACAAGTTGGACTGATGAACAGGCGCAACGCGCGGATCAAACGGGCTGTGCGTGTTGCAGTGGTCAACGTTTTGGATGTAGATACGACCGGTACCGGCGCGCTCCTGCATCAGGGTGGAGAACAATTCTGTTGCCGGCAAAGTGCGTTTGCGGATGTTTGGGTCTTGCTCGTATTGAGTGTAGAGGCGCTCGAATTCGTCTTGGTCGGCGAAGAAGGCATCATATAAACCCGGAACTTCATTCGGCGAGAACAGGGTAATGTTGCCGCCTTTAATCAAACGGGTATACAGCAGGCGGTTGATTTGCACGCCGTAGTCCAGTTGGCGGATACGGTTGTCTTCTACGCCACGGTTGTTTTTCAATACCAACAGGCTTTCGGCTTCGATGTGCCACAATGGGTAGAACAAGGTTGCCGCTCCGCCGCGTACGCCGCCTTGTGAGCAGGATTTAACGGCCGCTTGGAACATTTTGAAGAATGGGATACAGCCGGTGTGTTGCGCTTCGCCGCCACGGATTTCACTGCCCAAGCCACGGATACGGCCGGCATTGATGCCGATGCCTGCGCGTTGGGAAACGTATTTCACAATCGCGCTGGTGGTGGCGTTGATGGAGTCGAGGCTGTCGTCGCATTCAATCAACACGCAGCTTGAGAATTGACGGGTAGGCGTACGCACGCCGCTCATGATAGGCGTAGGCAGCGATACTTTAAATGTGGAAACGGCGTCGTAAAAGCGTTTGACGTAATCCAAACGGGTCTCTTTCGGATATTTGCTGAAGAGACACATGGCCACCAAAATATATAAGAACTGAGGTGTTTCATAAATTTGGCGGGTAACGCGGTTTTGAACCAGATATTTGCCTTCCAGCTGTTTTACGGCAGCATAAGAGAAGGTCATGTCGCGGCTGTGGTCGATATAGGCATTCAGCTCGTCGAATTCTTCGCGGCTGTAATCTGCGATGATGTGGCGGTCATATTTGCCTGCTTCGGTCAGTTTTTTAACGTGATCGTAGAGGTGAGGCGGCTCGAATTCGCCATAAGCGATTTTACGCAGATGGAAAATGGCGAGGCGGGCAGCCAGATATTGATAATCGGGCGTATCTTGTGAGATTAGGTCGGCCGCGGCCTTGATGATGGTTTCATGGATATCGTCGGTACGGATACCGTTGTAAAACTGAATATGAGATTTGAGCTCGACTTGCGATACGGAGACGTTTTGTAAGCCTTCTGCCGCCCAAGTAACAACACGGTGGATTTTGTCTAAATTGATATCTTCCAAGCGTCCGTCGCGTTTGGTTACTTTAATATTCGTTGCTGCATTCATTGTTCAGTCTTCCCATTAAAAAACACAAGATACGGTATGTGATTGCTTTGAACGGCACAATATAATGTATTTTTCTTTGTTTAACTAGACTTGACAATGCGCTTTTTTCGGGGTGTGGATTAGGGGATGGGAGGCTTAAACTAGATTTTATGTGGCTTTGTGGCGATTTGGCATTATTTTGCGTTTGCATCACATTTGGCCAGACATTGGCTAGAGGCTTATGAAATAAAGAAATTTATATTCAGGTTTCGTCTAAATGGAAGGAGTGTTAAATTTTGCAAAGCAAGTAGTATGATGTAGTAATTAACCACATTTTTGTCATGTAAAAAATGGGCGTTTTGCCGGTGCCCTGGCGAAACATATAATGGAAAAACTATTTAGGAGGCGAATCATGTTAATGTTGAAAAATTTAGGTTCCGCACTGGCGGCGGTTGCCGTATTGAGCTTGGGTACTTATTCTGCCGAAGCGGCGGCCAAACCGTATGGCCATCATGTGAGCAAACACCAGCCAGCGAAGAAAAACAAATTGCATCCCGCTTGTAAGAGATACTTTGAGCGCCGTGCTGCTTGGTATCGCTATAAAGGCAACAAGGCCGAGTTGAGGGAAAACCGTAAAGCGGCAAAAGCGTTCCGCGGTTTGCCTTATGCCGAGCAAAAAATTCAATGCCAAGCTGCTTATCAGGCATTTGATGATTTTGATCACGGCAAATTCCGCCGCCGTTAATCGTCTGATTTGAACAAAGGCCGTCTGAATGTTTCAGACGGCCTTTGATATTTATTTCTCAACAATGATTTTGTTTTCGGCTTGAGGCTCGTATTGAGTGGATTCATCACCGTAATACAATACGCCCAGCTTGATGGGGATGCGGCCTTGCGATTTGCGGTGGGCATTGGAGTCGCGCAGGGAGTAGGCGCAACCGCAGTATTCTTGTTGGTAGAAATGCTCGCGCTTGCTGATTTCAATCATGCGTGCGCTGCCACCGCCTTTGCGCCAGTTGAAATCCCAATAAACCAAGTCATCGTACGGCTCGGCAGCGCGATGGCCGCAGCCGTTGATCTGTTTCATGTCTTTCCAGCGTGAAATGCCCAGTGAGCTGGTGAAAACATGAAAGCCGTTTTCATGGGCATATTGTGCCGCTTTTTCAAAACGCATATCGAAACACATGGTGCAGCGGATACCGCGTTCAGGTTCAAATTCCATGCCTTTGGCTTTGGCAAACCATTCTTTGCGGTCGTTTTCGTAGTCGTCGTCTTTATCGACAAAAGGGATGCCGAATTTGTCCGCAAAGCGCATATTTTCTTCTTTGCGCAACATATATTCTTTGTGCGGATGGATATTGGGGTTGTAAAAATAAATGGTGTAGTCGATGCCGCTGGCAAGCATGGCTTCCATCACTTCGCCGGAACATGGGGCGCAGCAGGAATGCAGCAGGACTTTTTTGTGGCCGCCGGGCGGAACGAGAATAGGGCGGTCAATATCGGTAACGATAGGCGTGGTTTTTTCGGTCATGGTTTTATTCTATTTTTGATATTTTTTTCAGACGGCCTTTATCTCTGAGGCCGTCTGAAGGGGTTGAAATCTATTTGTCTATTTTAACAGAGCAATACTTTATGGAACAGATTGTTTCTGTGTTTCTTTTTCGTTTAACGGTTTGAAATCTTTAGCGTCCGGCGGCGGTTCGGCAAAGATGGCGTCAGGATTGTGGTGCGCTGCAAATTCTGTCAGCAGGTTGCGGTAGTCCAACGATTGCTTCATTAGTTCGGCAGCGGCGGTACGCAGATTGTCCACGTCTTCCGGCGGCAGATAAAAACTAGTCGGAATGTTCAATACTTTTTCCCTTAACTCGGAAGGAGGGAGGTCTTTGAGGTTGAGGCTGACGAAGGAGAAGCTGATGCCGTCGGTTTGTTTGTCTTTATTCCACTGATCGACGAAGGCACGGAAACGGCGCAGGGATTCTTGCGAGTTTTGGTCAATGGGGATATTGACGATAGAGGAGACAACGTCGCGGAAACCAGGAACGGCCGCGGTTTTGTCCAAATTGCTACTGACTTGGTTTTGCGCATTGACGTTGATGACGACGATATGGCGGATGTTGTTTTGCAGGATTTTGTTTGTCAGGATTTTTTCCGGGTACATTTCCGTCATATCCAAAAGGCTGCGCATACCCAGATTGTCGGTCAGGCCGCCGTCTATCAGGTGGATGTAGGGTCGGTTTTTCCCGTCTGCGTATTTTTGGAAGCGCTCGTAAAATTCTTTTATGGTGCGGCTTTGTTGTCTGCCTGTTTCGCTGTCGTCTGCATCTTCGATTTTGATCGGCGGCGTGTAGTTGCAGCGTCCGCCGTTGTTGTTTAGGGTGATCGGTGCAAATACCATAGGCACGGAGCTTGAAGCTGCGACGGCGCGGGCAAGTCGCAAGTCGCCCAAGTCGATACACATCGGGTCGAAATATTCCTGCGTGAAATTGAAACGCTCGCCTATACCCATATCGGTGGCGGAAATGATGGCAAACGGGCCCTTGGCATTTTTTTCCAAATCGCGGAAAGTGGTTTTGCCGAAAAGGTAGTTTTCAAACTGCTCCTGCAACAGATCGCCGCGTCCGTATTCAGGTGAGGCCAGTCGGGGCAGATTGGACATGGAGAATGCCTGTTTGACGACTTGGCGTTGGAAGTTTTGATGCAGGAAGCGTTTGTAAAACAATGGGATAGTGTCTTCGCCTTTCAATGCGAAATAGGCGGCCAAAACCGAGCCGCCGGATACGCCGACGACGACATCGACGTTGGCCAGCAAGGATTTTCTCTTACCGCCGATGGTTACCTGCTGCTGATTGAGCTGTTCTAAAACGCCGTAACCCAACGCCGCCGCACGTGTTCCTCCGCCTGAAAACATGATGACAATCAAGGTATCGTCATCGTCTTCCCGCTGGAGTTTGCTGGTTTCAAAGCGGTAGCCTTGCTTAAAATCGACTGCATCAATACCGGCAACGGGTTGGTATTTCACCAAGGAGCAGGCGGATAACAGGGCGAGAGAAAGTATGGAAAGCGTGGATTTGAGCTGGAATTTCGGCATAAAGTCAACAAAATCGGAAAATTATTGAAAACGGATTATAAAGGTTTTCAGGCGTTGTTTACAGAAGCAGGCCTTTCAGACGGCCTTTTGTGTCGATTTTCCGTTATAATCGACACAATCTTTATCTTTCCAAACCCTTATGGCGCAACCAAACCGCATCAACCACGAACCTATCTTTCTGCTTGCTTCCGCCCCTTGGCGCGAGAGCAGCTTGTGGGTGGAGGCCTTCAGCCGCCGTTATGGGCGTGTGGCTTTATTGGCCAGAAGCGCACGCAAACGGCAGAGCGAATTGCGCGGCGTGTTGGTGCCGTTTGTGCCGGTAAGCGCGTCTTGGTATGGTTCGCAAGAGTTGAAGACCCTGCATCGCGCCGAATGGATAGGCGGCTGGCCGCAGCCGCAGGGCAGGGCTTTGTTCAGCGGATTGTATGTGAACGAGTTGATGCTGAAGTTGACCGTCCGCGAAGACCCGTTGCCCGAGCTTTACGATGTTTTAGCGGAAACCATGAAAACCATTTGCTGCGAGGCCAACCATATTGCCGCATTGCGCCGTTTTGAATGGACGCTGCTGATACGCTTGGGCTTTGCCCCCGATTTGTTCCATGACGGCAACGGTAAGGAAATCAACGGCGAAGAAACGTATTGGCTCACGCCGGAGGAGGCTGTGGTACCCTTGGCCGAGGCCGACCGCTTTCACGCGCTCAATAAAGGCGTTGCCGTATCGGGTGCGACGTTAATCGGTTTGAGGGAAGGCAGTTTCGTTCATCAGGAAAGTCTGGGGCAGGCTTTGAAAGTAACGCGGCTTTTGATTGACAATCTTCTGCCCGAGGGCATCAAGTCTCGGCAGGTTTTGCAGCAGTTGCAGCAGTTTGGTTTGGGCAGTTGAATTTTTCAGACGGCCTGTGAATATGAGCAGGCTCAGGCCGTCTGAAACTTTAAAGAAAGGACATTATTATGTTGTTAGGCGTAAACATCGACCATATTGCCACCGTCCGCAATGCGCGCGGTACGATTTATCCCAGCCCTGTTGAGGCGGCGCTGATTGCAGAAACCCACGGCGCAGATTTAATTACCATGCACTTGCGTGAAGACCGCCGCCATATTAAAGATGCGGACGTGTTCGCCGTTAAAAACGCTATCCGCACGCGCCTGAATTTGGAAATGGCGCTGACGGAAGAAATGCTGGAAAACGCGCTCAACGTCATGCCGGAAGATGTGTGCATCGTGCCTGAAAAACGCCAAGAAGTAACCACCGAGGGCGGTTTGGACGTATTGGCGCAACAGGATAAAGTGGCCAAGTTCACCAAAATCCTGACCGACGCAGGCATCCGCGTGTCCTTGTTTATCGATGCCGACAACGCGCAAATCCAAGCCGCTTATGATGTCGGCGCGCCCGTTATCGAGTTGCACACCGGTGCGTATGCCGATGCGCACAGTCACGCCGAGCAGATGAAACAATTCGAGCGCATTCAAAACGGTGCGCATTACGCCAGCGATTTGGGCTTGATCGTCAACGCCGGACACGGCCTAACCATTCACAACGTTACGCCGATTGCTCAAATTCTGGCCATCCGTGAGTTGAACATTGGCCATTCGCTGATTTCCCAAGCACTCTTCCTCGGCTTGCCAGAAGCTGTCCGCCAAATGAAGGAAATCATGTTCAGAGCCAGAATGCTGCCTTAACGGCATCAGTCATACCGACTAAGGCAATTGGCTTTGGCCGGTATCCACACTTTCAGACGGCCTGACTATTTAAACAAGGAGCAGACCCATGATTTACGGAATTGGTACAGACATTGTTTCCCTCAAACGCATTATCCGCCTGAACAAAAAATTCGGACTGGCATTTGCGCAACGCATTCTCAGCCCAGAAGAGCTGTTGGAGTTTCCGCAGGCAGGCAAACCGGTCAACTATCTTGCCAAACGCTTTGCCGCCAAAGAGGCTTTTGCCAAAGCCGTCGGGACGGGCATACGCGGCGTGGTGTCTTTCCGCAATATCGGTGTCGGGCATGATGCACTGGGCAAACCTGAATTGTTTTTTGCACCGGCTTTGACTAAATGGCTGGAGGAACAGGGTATCCGAAGCTGCCATCTCAGTATGAGCGATGAAGAAGATACCGTCATGGCTTTTGTCATTGCGGAAAAATAAGGCCGGATTTAAGTATTCTGAAATAAAGCATCTTTTTCAGACGGCCTGAAGGGTTTGGTATTTATTGAAGGTCGGGCGTATAAGCCCGACATCGTTTTTTTACGCATAAATCGGCAGGTGTCGCCGCCTGCCGCATATAAGAATAAGCTCATGATGACTGAAGACACACGTCCATTGGTGCAAGTGGTTGCCGGAATTTTGCTCGACCAAAACGGCCGCTACCTGCTCAGTTCCCGCCCCGAAGGAAAACCGTATGCCGGCTATTGGGAATTTGCCGGAGGCAAGGTTGAGGCAGGCGAAAGCGATTTTCAAGCCTTGCAACGCGAGTTTGAAGAAGAACTCGGTATCCGTATCCTTGCCGCTACGCCGTGGCTGACCAAAGTCCATTCCTACGAACACGCACATGTACGCCTGCATTTTTTATGGGTGGAAGCCGACCAATGGGCGGGAGAAATCCAATCGAGGGAAGGGCAGAAATGGGCATGGCAAAAGGCAGGGGATTTTACTGTTACGCCGATGTTGCCTGCCAATAGCGCATTATTACGTTCCCTATCCATTCCGCGCCAGCTTCAAGGCCGTCTGAAAAGCGGCTTGAGCGGTCAAAACAGCATGGGCGAATATCATGTTGTGCCGTATCAGTCGGCTCAGCATCAAACCGCATCTGCCGTATTGTTGAATTTTGCCGATTGGCAACAAGGCAAACCGATAGAAGCGCCCAGCGTGTGGCCAATCATTGAAAATGCCGAACAATGGCAGCAGGTGCAAAATGCCGATGCTGTCGTTTGGAAAGTAGCGAATGAAGCGGTAGCCAAGCAAGTTGTCGATATTTTGGCGCAAGGCGTGGCTATGCCGTTGATTGCGGCTGCTCCGGAAAGTATGGTTTCCATTTATCGTGAACAGTGGCAGAGCATGGGTGTGCATGCTGTTTTGATCGATAATGACATTGAGGCCGTCTGAAATGAGAAAAAATCAAAAACTACTGATTGCCGCTGTTTTACTGATTGTGTTTGCAGCGGCCAAACTGCTGCTTTTGGATTGGTGGCAGCGGCAACAGACAAAAGCGAATGTAGTCGAATGTAGTCTGACACAAGGCTGCGTCCTGCCTGACGGTTCAAAAGTGCGTGCGACTTCCATCAATACACACGAGCCGTTTGATATTGTGGTGGAGAATGTGCCGAAGAATACGGGCGCGGTCAGTATCAGTTTCAGTATGAAAAACATGGACATGGGTTTCAACCGCTACAACCTGACGCAACAATCGCCGCAAAGTTGGCAGGCTGCGCAAATCCGCTTGCCGTTTTGCGTCGAAGGCCGCCATGATTACACTGCCGACATTACCATTGGCAAACAGACTTTTCAGACGGCATTTAGTGCAGAGTAGTCATCATGCAAAGGCCGTCTGAAAATTTAAAGGCAAAAATTTTAATTTTTTCAGATGGCATCTTTAAAAGTTCTTTATAAATGAATCAATTATAAATTATTTTTAGACAGATTGTTTACAATTATTCTGACTATCAGCCAAAAACACAAAACGGACAGAAGCTAGGCCACACAAGGGTTTGATGTGGTACAGCCTGTCCGTTTTTTACATTTGTTGCAAAAAAATCGTTTATTAATAACTGAATTTTTTATAATTTTTTTGAAAAAAGTGTTTGACAAGACCGGTTTTATTTTTTAAATTTGTTTCCATAAATAAAAACTACATCGCACTACAAAGGAACATCATCATGAATCTGTATCAAACCACTCTCTCTTGTTATAGATTTTCTCCCGTCTCTGCCGCTCCCGTCGCCGCCAGCTTATTGGCAGTCCCGACGGTCTGAAGGCTCTCAACCCGAATCCAGTTTCCGTATTCCTACAAACGCTTCGGGTTTTAAAATATCTGTATCCCCAACAGCATTCATATACTAATTAATAAAAATTAAAAAACGTATACCTTCGCTTCAGCCTTATTGTATTTATTAGTTTTGATAACTATTTGTATTTATTGATTTTAAATTTTCAGATAGTTGATGATTGAAATTTTACAGGCCGTCTGAAAACAGTTTTTAGAACGATTGTTTCTTTTTAAACGGTTCATTTCAAGTTGTAAAAAACTGGACCGTCCGATTAATACTGAAAAAAGTCTATAAAGGAGAAATATGATGAGCCAACACTCTGCCGGAGCGCGTTTCCGTCAAGCCGTGAAAGAATCGAATCCTCTTGCCGTAGTCGGTTGCGTCAATGCTTACTTTGCACGATTGGCCACCCAAAGCGGTTTCAAGGCGATTTATCTGTCTGGCGGCGGCGTGGCAGCCTGCTCTTGCGGTATCCCTGATTTGGGTATTACCACAATGGAAGACGTGCTGATTGACGCACGACGCATTACGGACAACGTGGATACGCCTCTGCTGGTGGACATCGATGTGGGTTGGGGCGGTGCATTCAATATTGCCCGTACCATTCGCAACTTTGAACGCGCTGGTGTTGCAGCGGTTCACATCGAAGATCAGGTAGCGCAAAAACGCTGCGGCCACCGTCCGAACAAAGCCATCGTTTCTAAAGATGAAATGGTCGACCGTATCAAAGCTGCCGTAGATGCCCGCGTTGATGAGAACTTTGTGATTATGGCGCGTACCGATGCGCTGGCGGTAGAAGGTTTGGATGCCGCTATCGAACGCGCTCAGGCTTGTGTCGAAGCCGGTGCGGACATGATTTTCCCTGAAGCCATGACCGATTTGAAAATGTACCGCCAATTTGCAGATGCAGTGAAAGTACCTGTATTGGCCAACATTACCGAGTTTGGTTCCACTCCGCTTTATACCCAAAGCGAGCTGGCTGAAAACGGCGTGTCACTGGTGCTGTATCCACTGTCGTCATTCCGCGCAGCAAGCAAAGCCGCTCTGAATGTTTATGAAGCGATTATGCGCGATGGAACTCAGGCCGCAGTGGTTGACAGTATGCAAACCCGTGCCGAGCTGTACGAGCATCTGAACTATCATGCCTTCGAGCAAAAACTGGATAAATTGTTTCAAAAATAAGTAACCGCTTTCAGACGGCCTTTCAACAAATCCGCATCGGCCGTCTGAAAAATAAAACCCACAAAAATACAAAGGAGAAATACCATGACTGAAACTACTCAAACCCCGACTTTCAAACCTAAAAAATCCGTTGCGCTTTCTGGCGTTGCGGCCGGTAATACCGAATTGTGTACCGTTGGCCGTACCGGCAACGATTTGAGCTATCGCGGTTACGACATCTTGGATTTGGCACAAAAATGCGAGTTTGAAGAAGTTGCCCACCTGCTGATTCACGGTCATCTGCCCAACAAATTCGAGCTGGCCGCTTATAAAACCAAGCTCAAATCCATGCGCGGCCTGCCTATCCGTGTGATTAAAGTTTTGGAAAGCCTGCCTGCACATACCCATCCGATGGATGTGATGCGTACCGGCGTATCCATGCTGGGCTGCGTTCATCCTGAACGTGAAAGCCATCCGGAAAGTGAAGCGCGCGACATCGCCGACAAACTGATTGCCAGCCTCGGCAGCCTCCTGCTGTACTGGTATCAATATTCGCACAACGGCAAACGCATTGAAGTTGAAAGCGACGAAGAGACCATCGGCGGTCATTTCCTGCACCTGTTGCACGGCAAACGCCCAAGCGAATCACACATCAAAGCCATGCACGTTTCACTGATTCTGTATGCCGAACACGAGTTCAACGCTTCTACCTTCACTGCCCGCGTGATTGCCGGTACAGGCTCTGATATGTACTCCAGCATTACCGGTGCAATCGGCGCGTTGAAAGGTCCGAAACACGGCGGTGCGAACGAGGTGGCTTACGATATTCAAAAACGCTACCGCAATGCCGACGAAGCCGAAGCAGACATCCGCGAACGCATCGGCCGCAAAGAAATCGTGATCGGTTTCGGTCATCCGGTGTACACCATTTCCGACCCTCGCAACGTTGTCATTAAAGAAGTGGCACGCGGTTTGAGCAAAGAAACCGGCGATATGCGCCTCTTTGACATTGCCGAACGCTTGGAGAGCGTGATGTGGGAAGAGAAAAAAATGTTCCCGAATCTGGACTGGTTCTCCGCCGTTTCCTACCAAAAATTGGGCGTACCGACCGCTATGTTCACACCGCTGTTCGTAATTTCCCGTACAACCGGTTGGAGCGCACACGTTCTCGAGCAACGCAAAGACGGCAAAATCATCCGTCCGAGCGCAAACTACACAGGCCCTGAAGATTTGGCATTCGTGGAGATTGAAAACCGCTAATACGCGTAACAGCAGGGTGGGCCGCCAGCCCACCCCATCTCGAAATGCCGTTTGAAAACAATGAATAAATTAAGTTTTCGTTTTTCGACGGCCTAGTGCAGTATGCGAGAGAGAGAGCCGGCCGTTTGGAAAACATGCTGCTCTGCTGTCGTCATTCCCATACAGGCAGAAATTCAAAAGTTGAAATGTTCTGCTGTAAAGAGTGCTGAAAGATTTAAGTTTGGATTTCCGTCTATACGGGAATGATGGTAGCGGAGCAGCAATTTTTTTTCATACCGCGAATAGATTTCAGACAACAAGCAATAAAACAGAATTTATGGTTTCAGACGGCCTTAAGGTCCGAATCAACAGGCCGTCTGAAACCCCAAAACCAAAAAAAGAATAGATTTAGGAGAACCGACATGACTGCCAACCAACGCTACCGCAAAGCTTTGCCCGGTACGGATTTGGAATATTACGACGCGCGTCAGGCGTGTGAAGACATCAAACCAGGCTCTTACGACAAGCTGCCTTATACAAGCCGTATCTTGGCTGAGAACTTGGTCAACCGCGCAGACAAAGTCGACCTGCCTACACTGCAAAGCTGGCTGGGCCAACTGATTGAGGGAAAGCAGGAAATCGACTTCCCTTGGTATCCGGCGCGCGTGGTGTGTCACGATATTCTGGGTCAGACAGCGTTGGTGGATTTGGCGGGCCTGCGTGATGCAATTGCCGAAAAAGGCGGCGATCCTTCCAAAGTGAATCCGGTGGTGCAAACCCAGCTCATCGTCGACCACTCTTTGGCCGTTGAATGCGGCGGTTACGATCCTGATGCCTTCCGCAAAAACCGCGAAATCGAAGACAGACGTAACGAAGACCGTTTCCACTTCATCAACTGGACAAAAACCGCATTTGAAAATGTGGACGTGATTTCTGCGGGCAACGGCATTATGCACCAAATCAATTTGGAAAAAATGTCGCCGGTTGTCCAAGTCAAAAACGGCGTAGCATTCCCTGACACCTGCGTCGGTACTGACTCACATACGCCGCACGTCGATTCATTGGGCGTGATTTCCGTAGGTGTGGGTGGTTTGGAAGCCGAAACCGTAATGTTGGGCCGTGCCTCCATGATGCGTCTGCCTGATATTGTCGGCGTTGAGCTGACCGGCAAACGCCAGCCGGGCATTACTGCCACCGACATCGTGTTGGCACTGACCGAATTCTTGCGTAAAGAGCGCGTGGTTGGTGCATTTGTCGAATTCTTTGGCGAGGGCGCAAGAAGCCTGTCCATCGGCGACCGTGCCACCATTTCCAATATGACCCCTGAGTTCGGCGCGACTGCTGCGATGTTCGCTATTGATGAGCAAACCATTGATTATTTGAAACTGACCGGTCGCGACGATGCGCAAGTGAAATTGGTGGAAACCTACGCCAAAACCGCAGGCTTGTGGGCAGATGCCTTGAAAAACGCCGTTTATCCTCGCGTATTGAAATTTGATTTGAGCAGCGTAACGCGCAATATGGCAGGCCCAAGTAATCCGCATGCCCGTTTTGCGACCGCCGATTTGGCCAGCAAAGGCTTGGCTAAACCTTACGAAGAGCCTTCAGACGGCCAAATGCCTGACGGTGCAGTGATTATTGCCGCGATTACTTCATGTACCAATACTTCCAATCCGCGCAACGTTGTCGCCGCCGCGCTGTTGGCACGCAATGCCAACCGCCTCGGCTTGAAACGCAAACCTTGGGTGAAATCTTCGTTTGCCCCGGGTTCAAAAGTAGCCGAAATCTATTTGAAAGAAGCAGGCCTGCTGCCTGAAATGGAAAAACTCGGCTTCGGTATCGTTGCCTTCGCATGTACCACCTGTAACGGCATGAGCGGCGCGCTGGATCCGAAAATCCAGAAAGAAATCATCGACCGCGATTTGTACGCCACCGCTGTATTGTCAGGCAACCGCAACTTTGACGGCCGTATCCATCCGTATGCGAAACAGGCTTTCCTCGCTTCGCCTCCGTTGGTCGTTGCCTACGCGCTGGCAGGCAGCATCCGTTTCGATATTGAAAACGACGTACTAGGCGTTGCAGACGGCAAAGAAATCCGCCTGAAAGATATCTGGCCGACCGATGAAGAAATCGATGCCATCGTTGCCGAATATGTGAAACCGCAACAATTCCGCGACGTTTATATTCCGATGTTCGATACCGGCACAGCGCAAAAAGCACCAAGCCCGCTGTACGACTGGCGTCCAATGTCCACCTATATCCGCCGCCCACCTTACTGGGAAGGCGCACTGGCAGGGGAGCGCACATTGAGAGGCATGCGTCCGCTGGCGATTTTGCCCGACAACATCACCACCGACCACCTCTCGCCGTCCAATGCGATTTTGGCCAGCAGTGCCGCAGGCGAATATTTGGCGAAAATGGGTTTGCCTGAAGAAGACTTCAACTCTTATGCAACCCACCGCGGCGACCACTTGACCGCCCAACGCGCAACCTTCGCCAATCCGAAACTGTTTAACGAAATGGTGAGAAACGAAGACGGCAGCGTACGCCAAGGTTCGCTGGCACGCGTTGAACCAGAAGGTAAAACCATGCGCATGTGGGAAGCCATCGAAACCTATATGAACCGCAAACAGCCGCTCATCATCATTGCCGGTGCGGACTACGGTCAAGGCTCAAGCCGCGACTGGGCTGCAAAAGGCGTACGCCTCGCCGGCGTGGAAGCGATTGTTGCCGAAGGCTTCGAGCGTATCCACCGCACCAACTTGATCGGTATGGGCGTGTTGCCGCTGCAATTCAAACCGGGTACTAACCGCCACACCCTGAAACTGGACGGTACGGAAACCTACGACGTGGTCGGCGAACGCACACCGCGCTGCGACCTGACTCTCGTGATTCACCGTAAAAACGGCGAAACTGTCAAAGTTCCGGTTACCTGCCGCCTCGATACTGCAGAAGAAGTATTGGTATATGAAGCCGGTGGTGTGTTGCAACGTTTCGCACAAGACTTTTTAGAAGGAAATGCAGCGTAAGGTAAATCGGGCATGATCAAAATGTCCGGGCTACGCTCAAAAAGGTTTTCAGACGGCCTCGAATGTTTGAGAGGCCGTCTGAAAAAACCATACTAGAAATACAAAGGAGAACTCGAAATGCCGCAAATTAAAATTCCAGCCGTTTACTACCGCGGCGGTACATCTAAAGGCATTTTCTTCAAACGCACCGATCTGCCGGCAGCTGCGCAGGAAGCAGGCGAGGCACGCGACAAAATCCTCTTGCGCGTACTCGGCAGCCCCGACCCTTACGGCAAACAGATTGACGGTTTAGGCAATGCCAGTTCGTCCACCAGCAAAGCCGTAATTTTGGACAAATCCGAACGCGCCGATCACGATGTTGATTACTTGTTCGGACAAGTTTCCATCGACAAACCTTTTGTCGATTGGAGCGGCAACTGCGGCAATCTGACTGCCGCCGTGGGCGCATTTGCCATCGAGCAAGGCTTGGTCGATAAAGACAAAATCCCTTCAGACGGCCTGTGTACCGTCAAAATTTGGCAGAAAAACATCGGCAAAACCATTATTGCCCATGTACCGATGCAAAACGGCGCAGTTTTGGAAACAGGCGATTTTGAGCTTGACGGCGTAACGTTCCCGGCAGCCGAAGTACAAATCGAATTTCTTGATCCGGCCGACGGCGAAGGCAGTATGTTCCCAACCGGCAATTTGGTCGATGAAATTGATGTGCCGAATATAGGCCGTCTGAAAGCCACGCTTATCAATGCCGGTATTCCAACCATTTTCCTGAATGCCGCAGATTTGGGCTACACAGGCAAAGAGTTGCAAGACGACATCAACAACGATGCCGCAGCTCTGGAAAAATTTGAAACCATCCGTGCGTATGGCGCGCTGAAAATGGGCTTGATCAGCGACATATCCGAAGCCGCCACCCGCGCCCATACTCCGAAAGTCGCTTTTGTCGCCCCTGCGGCCGATTACACTGCTTCAAGCGGCAAAACCGTCAAAGCTGCCGACATTGATTTATTGGTACGCGCGTTGAGCATGGGCAAATTGCACCACGCCATGATGGGTACCGCTTCAGTTGCCATCGCTACCGCCGCCGCCGTGCCCGGTACGCTGGTCAACCTTGCAGCCGGAGGCGGAGCGCGTAAAGAAGTCCGTTTCGGCCATCCGTCAGGCACACTGCGTGTCGGTGCAGCCGCCGAATGTCAGGACGGACAATGGACGGCCACCAAAGCGGTCATGAGCCGTAGTGCACGCGTGATTATGGAAGGACAAGTCCGGGTGCCGGAAGATTGCTTTTAAGTTTTCAGACGGCCACGCTATTAAACAAGGCCGTCTGAAAACCAAATAAGCAGATTTTAGTCAGGTAGCGATACCTGCAATGAAGATTAGGGTTGGGCATAAAGCCTGACTAAACACCAAACCAAAGGCAATCTGGAAAGCTCTCAAATGTTTTTGCTCTTTTCAGACGGCCTGAAGCCAAAAAAACAATCAAAAATTCAAAGGAGAAACACCATGTCCAACCAACTCATTCTTGTTCTGAACTGCGGCAGCTCTTCACTCAAAGGTGCCGTTATCGACCGTAAAAACGGCAAAGTTCTCTTAAGCTGTCTCGGCGAACGTTTGGGTACGCCCGAAGCAGTCATTACGTTCAGCAAAGACGGCAAAAAATGCCAAACAGCTTTGACCGGCCGTAATGATCATGCCGGTGCCGTAGGTATGCTGTTGAAAGAGCTTGAAAAACACGGCCTGCACGACCGCATTAAAGCCATCGGCCACCGCATCGCCCACGGCGGCGAAAAATACAGCGAATCTGTTTTGATCGACCAAGCAGTAATGGACGAACTCAATGCCTGCATTCCGCTCGCTCCGTTGCACAATCCTGCCAATATCAACGGCATTTTGGCTGCGCAAGAGCATTTCCCGGGCCTGCCCAATGTCGGCGTGATGGATACTTCGTTCCACCAAACCATGCCGGAGCGTGCCTACACTTATGCCGTTCCGCGCGAATTGCGTAAAAAATACGCTTTCCGCCGCTACGGTTTCCACGGTACCAGCATGCGTTACGTTGCCCCTGAAGCCGCACGTATCTTGGGCAAACCGTTGGAAGACATCCGTATGATTATTGCCCACTTAGGCAACGGCGCATCCATTACCGCCATTAAAAACGGGAAATCCGTTGACACCAGTATGGGCTTCACGCCGATTGAAGGCTTGGTGATGGGTACCCGTTGCGGCGACATCGATCCGGGCGTATACAGCTATCTGACTTCACATGCCGGATTGGATGTTGCCCAAGTTGATGAAATGCTGAACAAAAAATCAGGCTTGCTCGGTATTTCCGAACTCTCCAATGACTGCCGTTCTTTGGAAATCGCTGCGGATGAAGGCCATGAAGGCGCACGTTTGGCTCTGGAAGTAATGACTTACCGCCTTGCCAAATATATTGCTTCTATGGCTGTGGCTTGTGGCGGCGTTGACGCACTCGTGTTCACCGGCGGTATCGGCGAAAACTCGCGTAATATCCGTGCCAAAACCGTTTCCTATCTTGATTTCTTGGGTCTGCACATCGACACCAAAGCCAATATGGACAAACGCTACGGCAACTCAGGTATCATCAGCCCGACAGGTTCTATGCCGGCTGTCTTGGTTGTTCCAACCAATGAAGAGCTGATGATTGCCCACGATACTGCTCAGTTGGCCGGCTTTTTGGAAGAAGTAGGCTAGGGCGAAGATTTTCCTAGATCATAAACAATAAAAAGTGCGGATTCATCATCCGCACTTTTTTAATTACATCTCAATCAAGCCACTTGGGTTTGATGTTCGTCACCGTTGCGCTCACGAACTGCGCCCAAACGGTAAACGGTTTCGCCTTGTTCGCTCAAGAATGCTTGTACTGCATCGGCATCTTCTTTTGCAATGATAACGACCATGCCGATACCGCAGTTGAATGTACGGTACATTTCTTGGGTTTCCACATTGCCTGCTTTTTGCAGCCATTGGAACAGTTTAGGCAATTCCCACGCTTTGGCATCGATTTGTGCGACGGTATTTTCAGGCAAAACGCGAGGTACGTTTTCGGTAATGCCGCCGCCGGTAATATGGGCCATGCCTTTAATGGTAAATTTTTCCAAAGCGGCAAGGATAGGTTTCACATACAGGCGGGTAGGGGCGATGATGGCTTCGCGCAAGGTTTTGCCGTTGTCGAATTCCGCGTCCAAATCGGGATTGTCGCGCTCGATGATTTTGCGTACCAAAGAGTAGCCGTTGGAGTGTGCTCCATTGGAAGCCAAGCCCAAAACAACGTCTCCGGCCTGAATGCTGCGGCCGTTAATCACGCGTTCTTTTTCAACAACGCCGACGGCAAAACCGGCCAAGTCGTATTCGCCTTCGGGATACATGCCCGGCATTTCGGCAGTTTCACCGCCAATCAAAGCGCAACCGGATTCTTCGCAGCCTTGGGCAATGCCTTTAATCACATCAGTCGCGCGGGCAACATCCAGCTTACCGCAAGCGAAATAGTCCAAGAAGAACAAAGGTTCCGCACCTTGAACCAAAATGTCGTTGACGCTCATGGCAACCAAATCGATGCCGACAGTATCGTGTTTATCCCAGTCGAATGCCAGTTTCAGCTTGGTGCCGACGCCATCCGTACCGGAAACCAATACCGGATTTTTGTATTTTTTGCCGATTTCAACCAAAGCGCCGAAACCGCCCAAATCACCCAACACTTCAGGGCGCATAGTACGCTTGGCAAAAGGTTTGATGTTTTCGACCAGTTGATCGCCTGCGTCGATATCCACGCCTGCGTCACGATAGCTCAAAGAAGTGCTCATTGGATTTCCTTATTCGGGTATGGGTAGATTGTCGGAGCGTATTTTATCTTAAATTGGAGGATTCAGGCTGAATTTTTTGGCATTATTGTCAACAATTTTTATTTTATCTTAATAGCCGTCACGCTTTCAGACGGCCTTTGTGAATCTGTTATACTGCTTATTTATTTTGAAAACCTTAAGCATCAACTGGGGAACACCTTTTTATGTATCAAAAGAAAGCGCGCGGCGCAAAACCGTGGATTATTATGGCTTGCGTTATCGCAGCCTTTATTTGGCTTTTATATGCCTTGGGCGATGTTTTGACGCCGTTTATTGTAGCCGCCGTTTTGGCCTATGTTTTGAATCCCTTGGTCGAGTGGCTTCAATTGAAGCGTATCCGCCGCGCGCCGGCCTCTATGATTATTATGGCACTGGCTTTGCTGATATTGCTGTCGTTGGTGCTGATTATCGTACCTATGTTGTTGAACCAGTTTAACAATCTGGCCGAACGCCTGCCGCAAATCGTGGGCTTTGTTCAAAACAAACTGCTGCCGTGGCTCAACAGCGTCAGTGGGGATTATATTCAAATCGATCAAGAATCAATCATCGCATGGTTGCAGTCGCATACTGATGAGTTGAGCAATACGCTCAAAGAATGGATTCCGACCTTGATGCGTCAAAGCGGCAACGTGATCAGCGGCGTCAGCAATTTGGTGTTGTTGCCTTTGTTGCTGTATTACTTCTTGTTGGATTGGAAACGCTGGTCTTCCGGAATCAGCAAACTGGTTCCACGCCGTTTTATCGAGACCTACACGCGTATCAGCGGCAATATGGATGAAGTTTTGGGCGAGTTTCTGCGCGGCCAGCTGATGGTTATGATGATCATGGGCTTGGTCTATGGCTTGGGCTTGATGCTGGTCGGTTTGGATTCCGGCTTTGCCATCGGTATGATTGCCGGTATTTTGGTATTTATTCCGTATTTGGGTGCATTTACCGGCCTTTTGCTGGCAACAGTTGCCGCGCTTTTGCAATATGGCTCATGGCAGGGCTTGTTGATGGTCTGGGCTGTATTCGGTGTCGGACAATTCTTGGAAAGCTTTTTCATTACGCCTAAAATCGTCGGCGACCGCATCGGTTTGTCTCCGTTCTGGGTGATTTTCTCGTTGATGGCTTTCGGACAACTGATGGGTTTTGTCGGTATGCTTGCCGGTCTGCCGCTTGCCGCCGTAACATTGGTTTTATTGCGTGAAGGCGCATCTGCCTATTTCGGCAGCCATTTCTACAAACATAAATAAATCGATAATATTAAGGCCGTCTGAAATCCAAGTTTCAGACGGCCA
Source organism: Neisseria sp. 27098_8_158 (assembly GCF_041433145.1). Classification (NCBI taxonomy): domain Bacteria; kingdom Pseudomonadati; phylum Pseudomonadota; class Betaproteobacteria; order Neisseriales; family Neisseriaceae; genus Neisseria; species Neisseria sp. 27098_8_158. The sequence continues at coordinate 507,828 of NZ_JAPWAZ010000001.1, read as the reverse complement.
TTGATAACAAAGGAAGTTTATATGTTAGCCATTATCGGCGGCAGCGGTTTGACCAAACTGCCGGAACTCGAAATTACTGAACGAAAAATCGTACGCACTCCATACGGCTTAACCAGCAGCCCTATTTTGTTCGGCAGGTTGGGGCGTTTGGATATTGTTTTTCTTGCCCGACACGGCTTCAGTCATACCATCGCGCCACATGAAATCAACTACCGCGCCAATATTTGGGCGTTACATTCTTTAGGCGTTGAAAACATCATTGCCATTTCTTCAGTCGTCGGTATCAATCCCGATTTTGAAAACGGCAGCTTGGTGTTGCCGGACGATTTGATCGACTATACCTATGGCCGTAAAGATACTTTTTTTGAAGGCCAAGAATGCCCGGTTGTCCATACCGATTTTTTCAACCCTTATTGCAATGAATTGCGACAAAAGTTGTTAAATATCACGAAAGCGCACAATGTGCCGATTTACGACTCCGCCATTTATGGTTGCCTGCAAGGCCCGCGCCGTCCGACCCGCGCAGAAATCGCCCGTTATCGACGTGACGGCGTAGATGTACTCGGTATGACCGGTATGCCCGAAGCCGTTTTGGCCAGGGAGTTAAAAATGGCCTATGCCCACTTTTGCAGCGTCAGCAGCATTGATTGCTTTGATAGCGGAGTAGGGACTGAGGGCTGTGATGAACAGACTTCTATGGCGATGACGAAAATCCGACAATTATTGAATGGTTTGTAACTAATAATGCCGTCTGAAATGATGTTTTCAGACGGCATTGTTTTATTTAAGAAGCTGTTTCACGCGCCCAATGGGGCAGGGAGGCTTTTTGTTTGCGGAACGAGGCAAGTTGCATGCCCCGACATTTTTCAAAAATCAATTCGACCCCGCTTTGCAGCTGTAAAATCAAATTGGTATGCGTTTCCGTTTTAATAAAATCGATATTGCGTTGTACCAAGCGTTGAATGACGGCATATACATCAAGGCAGCCATTTGCAAAAAACCACGGATTCAACTTTACCCAACGGCCGCCGCTTAATGCAGCATCAGGCTGAAAATCAGCACGAATCTGAGTCAGCCGATTGTCGGAGAAATGCAGTTCGATATCGCCATAAAGCCAAATATTCCAGCCTTTTTGTACCAACAAGCCTTTAGGGACGCAATCAGGCGCAGGAAACATCTGCAAAATAGACTCTGCCGATTGTCCGATTTCCAGATAGTCAAACCGGCCGGTATACAAAAAATCATAAATATCAACGGCAATAGGAAAGTGGTAACGCATGGTAACAACCATAGAAAAGCAATTAACCAAGCTATCTTAAACTTAAAATATAATGAAATCAATTCTTATTACTGTTTATTTAATATAGGAAAGGCCGTCTGAAATTCCAGACGGCCTTGTAGCTTTGATTTAAACCGATATTGGTTTACTCAGCCTTTAAATCAGCCACACATTGCCTATCGCGTGCCTCAAAAGCTTCAGCGCCACCCAAGAGTTTGAGTTGCTCCTCAGGGCTGATTTTGCCGAAGTTTCGGATTTGCTCGTCAGAGAGTTTGCTTAAGGGCTGATCCCACATGCAGACACAATAGTCTTGAGCCAATTTCTCGTTTTGCGCATCCAAACCTTTTGCCTTTAAATCAGCTTGCCATTTTTCAGCAAAAGGAATGTTTTTCACACAAGATTCCACCACATTTTGTTTCATCTGCGGCTTGTTCATGGCGCATTGTGAGAGCAGGGCAGTCAGAGCCAGCAAAGACAAAATAACCCATGCCCAAATACGGATGGTACGGATTTTTGCCTTGGCTTTCTTTCTGGCCGCCAGTTGCTCTTCAGACGGTCTTTCCGTTTGTTGCTCAGTCATGCAGGCTTTCCATGCGGATCATAGTGATCGGAGCATCCACGCAGCTCAGTGCCTCAATCGCTGCGATAGCGCGTTTGACATTGTGTTCCACTGTGGTGTGGGTCAGAATCACAATTTCGGCAGTACTTTGATTAATCACGCCTTTTTGAATCAGAGCCTCGATAGAAACATTTTCTTTGGCCAAGAGTGCGGCAATTTGACCCAACGTGCCCGGTTCGTCAGTTGCTTGAACGCGCAGATAATAGCTGCTGGTGATTTCATCCATAGGCAGAATATTTTGCGCTTGAACTTGTGAAGGTTGGAATGCCAAGTGAGGAACACGATGGTCAGTTTCCGCTTCAATCAGGCGGGCAATATCAATGATATCGGCAACTACGGCAGAAGCAGTCGGCAATGCGCCTGCACCTGCACCATAATACAAGGTTTCACCGACCATATCGGCATTGACGCGGACAGCATTCATCACGCCGTTAACGTTAGCCAGCAGACGGCTTTCAGGAATCAGAGTAGGGTGTACACGCAACTCGATGCCTTTGTCGGTTTTACGGGTAATACCCAACAATTTGATACGGTAGCCAAGCTCTTCAGCGTATTTGATATCGCGGCTGTCGAGTTTGCTGATGCCCTCCAGATAGCAGGCAGAAAAGTTCATCGGCGTACCAAATGCCAATGCGCTCATGATGGTGATTTTATGGCCGGCATCATGACCTTCGATATCAAAAGTAGGGTCGGCTTCCGCATAGCCCAAAGCCTGAGCTTCTTTCAATACGTCTGCAAACGCGCTGCCTTTTTCACGCATTTCAGTAAGGATGAAGTTGCTGGTACCATTAATAATGCCGGCGATGCTGCGGATTTGGTTTGCAGCTAAGCCTTCACGCAAAGCCTTGATAATAGGGATACCGCCGGCAACAGCAGCTTCAAACTGTACCATGACATTTTTTTCTTCTGCCAAAGGAAAAATTTCATTGCCGTATTCAGCCAGCAATTTTTTATTGGCAGTAACAATGTGTTTGCCGTTTTCAATCGCTTTCAATACCGCATCTTTGGCAATACCGGTGCCACCAAACAATTCAACAACAACATCAACATCTTGATGTTGAACCAGCTCAAACGGATCTTTGATAAAAGCAGCATTCGGGCAAATTTGTTTGGCTTTTTCTTCGCTCAAATCGCAAACAGCAGAAATACGGACTTCGCGTCCCAAACGACGACTGATTTCCGCAGCATTGTCCTGCAATACAGTAGCCGTACCGCCACCGACTGTACCCAAACCTAAAAGACCGATATTTACTGGCTTCATTGTGTCTCCTTTTGAGCCGATACTTTAAAATAATCACGAAAAACCAAGGCTTGTTATAATCGCTTGCAATCGTAAATTCAGAGCAAAGCATCAATGCACAAGGTCAAACGTTGAATCCTACCTGATATTGCTTGATTTTGCACCTTTTTTTGCAAGTTTCCCAAGGCTGTCTGAAAATCGTTCTACCATAAAAACAGGAATTGCCATGAAAATCACAGAAAACCATATCGATGAAGCCACATCATTTTTTTCATCCTCACAAGGCATATTGCAAATCGGAGAACAAACATATTCAGAACCCATTTGCTGGCAAGATGGCAAAGTAAGCATCATTCCTCAAACAACTATCGAAGAATTAAACGAACAAATTTTTATATCAGCAATTGAAACAGCAGAAAACCGTCCAGAAGTCATTATTATAGGTACAGGAGAAAAACAAAAATTTCTGCATCCCAAAATTGCTGCAGCCTTATCAGCCTACGGAATCGGCTTCGAATGCATGAACACAGCCTCAGCTTGCCGAACTTTAGTTTTGCTGCAAGGAGAAGGCCGAAGCACATGGGCTTGGTTGTGGCCATAATTTGTAGGCAAGGCTTTTACATCATACCAGTCTAAGTTCGCATAATTTATATTATGTTAAATTAATAATGCTAGTATTTTAGTCTATCAATTCCTGTTTTTCTCAATTCTACAATCACTTACAATATTCAAAAACAAAAAGGCCGTCTGAAAGGTTTTTCAGACGGCCCGAGACCTTTGCAAAATCCCCCCAAAAATCCCCTAAATTCCTACTAAGACATTCAGGGGATTTTCCATGACCACCTTCTTCCAGCAAACTGCCCAAGCCATGATCGCCAAACACATCGACCGTTTCCCACTATTGAAGTAGGATCAGATGATTGATTGGCAACCGATCGAACAATACCTGAATCGTCAAAGAACCCGTTACCTCCGAGACCACCGCGGTCGTCCCGCCTATCCCCTGTTGTCCATGTTCAAAGCCGTCCTGCTTGGACAATGGCACAGCCTCTCCGATCCCGAAATCGAACACAGCCTCACACTGCAAATGCTTGATCCCAAAATCGCCATTGAGTTTGACAGCGACCCCAAACGGGCACGCGCCAGCCGCCAAGCCGCGCTCAAAGATGCCGCCACACGTAAAATCTGGATAGCTGGCGCACATATGCCCTTCCCTGGCATCGGACACATCCGTGCCGAAAGCAACGGCAGCTATACTTGGGTGCCGGTGGAATATACCCCGATCGAAATCGACGGCAAAGTGCAATAAATTAACAAAAACCGACCGCACTTTTCTAAGAGGAAGCCGTCAAATGACGACTTTTTTGTGTTACGGAGATTTTTCTTTATAATACGAAAAATTTTTATGAATTAACAAAGGCAGGAATTATGGCGGTAGAAGCGGCTGACGGCGATTTATTGCACGTGGTGGAGTTATTGGGGGCGGCGGTAGTTGCCGTGCCGTTATTTAAACGTTTAGGTCTAGGCTCAATTCTGGGTTATTTGGCTGCGGGGCTGGTTATCGGACCCTTCGGATTAAAGCTCGTTACCGATTCCCACGCTATTTTGCATATTGCGGAATTCGGCGTGGTGATGTTTCTGTTTTTGATCGGGCTGGAAATGAAGCCGTCGCATTTATGGAAATTGCGTAATCAGATTTTCGGCTTGGGTACCCTGCAGGTGACTTTTTCCAGTCTGTTCCTTACCCAAATCGGGCTGGCTTACGGTTTTTCTTTAGTGATGTCGTTTATTTCGGCGGTAGGTTTTACACTCACCTCCACCGCAATGGTCATGCAGATTATGGACGAACGTCATGAAATCAGCACACCGCAAGGTCAGCGCATTGTCTCCATTTTGCTGTTTGAAGATTTGCTGATTGTGCCCATGCTGGCGATTGTAGCATTTCTAGCACCCGATAATCCCAATGCCGTTGCCGATGCCGTACCGCTATGGCAGAAAATCGGTGTTGCCGCGCTTTCTTTGGCAGCGTTGATTGCTACAGGTATTTGGCTGCTCAATCCGCTGTTTAAAATTCTGGCAAAATCCAAAGCACGCGAGGTGATGACTGCCGCCGCGCTGCTGGTGGTACTCGGTGCGGCTTATTTAATGGAGCTGGGCGGTCTGTCTATGGCGATGGGTGCGTTTCTGGCGGGAGTGCTGCTGTCGGAATCCGACTTCCGTCATCAGCTTGAAGCGGATATCGAACCGTTCCGAGGCCTTTTGCTCGGGCTGTTTTTCTTAGCTGTCGGGATGTCGCTGGATGTGGCAACGGTGCTCAATAACTGGAAGGTAATTCTTTCCGCCACTGTACTGATGATTATCTTGAAATGCCTTGCCATTTATGGAGTGGCGCGTTTTGCCAAAGCAAGCCATCACACCGCGATACACCGCGCCGTACTGATGTCGCAGGGCGGTGAATTCGCCTTCGTATTACTCGCCTCCGCTGCCGTACAACGGGTGATTAATGCGGAAGTGCTAGCGAATATGACGGCAATCGTGGTGCTCTCCATGATTATGACACCCTTCAGCGTTATGCTGTTCGACCGCTATTTCAAAGAATCCCGCGCAGCTGCGGCAGTGGACGATGTGGAAGAACATGCGGGCGAACTCAACGGCAACGTGCTGATTATCGGATTCGGGCGCATGGGGCAGGTGGTCAGCCAAATGCCGCTAGCCTACGGTGCCACCATTTCCATTCTGGACAACGATCCCGACATCATCAACGTCGCACGCGAATACGGTTTCAAAGTCTATTACGGCGAAGCCACCCGCGCCGACGTGCTGCATGCCAGCGGCGTGGAACACACCGACATCGTAGCGGTATGCGTGGACGACGGAGAAAGTGCGGTCAGAATTGTGGAAAATATTCATCATATCAACCCGAACGCCAAGGTGTTCGTGCGCGCCTGGGACAGACGCAATGCGCTGGCCCTAGTGAAAGCGGAAGCGGATTTCGTAGTGCGCGAAACCTTCTATTCTTCCATGAAAATGGGCGATGAAATCGTCAAGGCATTGGGTGCTAGCGTGCAGGAATTACGTGCCGTACACGACAAAGTACGCGACGCCGACAAAGAACGCTTCGCTTTGGAAATTGCCGGCAAGGAATTTGAAGGGCGCAGATTACTGTTGGGGAATATAAAGAAAAATTCGTAAAATAGAGCGCACTTTTTACGCCCGTTCGGAACGCAGGCGGTGTTGGCGGATGTTTTTCAGCAGGCGGAACAGTTCCGCCCACGCGGAGCGTTTCGGCTGTGGGGTGTTGCCTGTGCCGATGAGCTTCATTTGATAAGCATACGAGCCCAGTTCGAGAAAGCCGCCGAGCTTGCGATCGATGAATCCCAAGCCTGTGCGGACGGCGGGCAATTCCGCTTTTGCCAATCCGCCCGATAACATCCGTTGCGGCAAATCGGGAATGAGTGCAAATAGTATTTCAGACGGCCTTTTAAGGTTTCTACATCTATATTTTAGTCGGCGAACTGTTTTTTCATTCGTTCGCGTCGCTCTTGCGCTTCTACGGACAATGGCACAGCCTCTCCGATCCCGAACTGGAACACAGCCTCATCACCCGCATCGATTTCAACCTGTTTTGCCGTTTTGACGAACTGAGCATCCCCGATTACAGCACCTTATGCCGCTACCGCAACTGGCTGGCGCAAGACGACACCCTGTCCGAATTGCTGGAACTGATTAACCGCCAACTGACCGAAAAAGGCCTAAAAGTAGAGAAAGCATCCGCCGCCGTCATTGACGCCACCATTATTCAAACTGCCGGCGGCAAACAGCGTCAGGCCATAGAAGTCGATGAAGAAGGACAAGTCAGCGGTCAAACCACACCGAGTAAAGACAGCGATGCTCGCTGGACAAAGAAAAACGGCCTCTACAAACTCGGTTACAAACAACATACCCGCACCGATGAGGAAGGCTATATCGAGAAACTGCACATTACCCCCGCCAATGCCCATGAGTGCAAACACCTGTTGCCTTTGCTGGAAGGACTGCCCGAAGGTACGACCGTCTATGCCGACAAAGGCTACGACAGCAAGGAAAACCGGCAACATCTGGAAGAGCATCAGTTGTTGGACGGTATTATGCGCAAAGCCCACCGCAAACATCCGCTGTCGGAAGCACAAACCAAACGTAACCGATATTTGTCGAAGACCCGTTATGTGGTCGAACAAAGTTTCGGTACGCTGCACCGTAAATTCCGCTATGCGCGGGCAGCCTATTTTGGTCTGCTCAAAGTGAGTGCACAAAGCCATCTGAAGGCGATGTGTTTGAACCTGTTGAAAGCGGCCAACAGGCTAAGTGCGCCTGTTTGCGCCTAAAAGGCGGCTCGGATGCCTGATTATCAGGTATCCGGGGAGGATTAAGGGGGTATTTGGGTAAAATCAGGAGTGATTTGGGGCGAAAACAGCCGAAAACCTGTGTTTGGGTTTCGGCTGTTGGAGGAAGGGCTTTTTTGCAAAGGTCTCATGCTATGAGTTGAAGGTACTTGGTATCGTAATAAGTTCCCTACTCTACTACTCAATAATTAAAGTGGTAGAGTTACAGCCAAATTTCTCTTAAAACCTATTGATTTTATACTAAAAATTGGAGTACTATGAGCACACTCTCTAGAGTATCATTGATTCTCATTTGACATATAGGAACAATAAGCGGAATTTGTAGAAGAATAGGGAAAAGGAAATTAATTTATATTATGTTAAATTCATAATACTAGTATTTTAGCCTGCTAAGTCCTGTTTCTTCTAGTTGTACAATCACTTACATAATTCAAATATAAAAGGCCATCTGAAGAATTTCAGACGGCCTTCTCTTTATCAATATCCATGAAACCAATTCAGATCACAGTTTTATTCCAAAGCATGATTAAATTTCTTTGATAGAATTTTAGATAGCCCTATTCATTGACTACCACCACTTTCCCAAACCCGTCCGCGCTTTGCAAAAAACGGTGGGCTTCGGGAACTTGTTCCAATGTAAACACGCGTTCAATTAAGATTTTCACATTAAATTGCCAGATATAGTCAAACATCGCATCCAGCTTGGCTTGCGACACATTGCCCGAATGAAAGGCGGTGAGATAGCTGTTGTTTTTGAGTTCGATAATCGGATCAAAACCGTTTACGTATCATATATTACCTAGCTGCCCTGTATTGCAGACGATGCCGTATTCGTTGATGCGGGTGAAAGAATCACACAAAGTTGCCGGCCCGACCAATTCCAGAATTTTGTCATAGCTTTGGTCGGTTTGTAGTTTGCCATCGGCTTCAGTAATCACTTCGTCAAATCCGACTGCTTGCAGATGGGTAGCTTTGGCAGGATTACGCGTTGAACCGTGTAATACGATATGCGGAAACCGTACTTTAAGAAGCTTTGCAAAGGCTATGCCCACACCGCTGCTGGCACCACGCACCAATACACGATCTTGCGGCGCGATACGAAGCTGCTGTAATGAGCCGAACGCGGTGTAGTAAGTTTCGGGAATTGCGGCAAGGGTTGTCCAATCCAAATCGGTATGTTTGGGGTAAATTTGCTCGTTTGGCAGCAACACATATTCGGCGTAGCTGCCGTCAAAGGCGCGCCCCATTTCTCCCATAATAGAAGACAACCTTTTGTCCAACCTCCAGTGCAGGTGTGGAACTTTGCACCACTTCGCCTACACATTCAATGCCCAAGATGCACGGAAATTGGACAGACGGCGATTTACCTTCACGCGTGAAAATCTCGGAATGGTTGATGCAGAAGCCTTTGATTTTTACGGCTTTCATAATACCTCCCTAAGAATTTGATGCTTTCAGGTAGCCTACTGCCAATTTTACTTTCCTAACAACCCATTTTTCTCTAAATAATTCCGAGCCACGTTTTCCGCGCTTTCGCCTTGCACTTTCACGCGGTAGTTCATCTCGCTCATTTCCTCTTCGCTAATTTTTCCCGCCAGTCGGTTAAGTGCGGTCACAATTTGAGGATTTTTTTCAGCAAATTCTACTTTCATCAGCGGTGCGCCCTGATAGGCGGGGAACAGGGAAATATCATCTTTCAGCAAGCGCAATCGATATTTTTTCAATTCTGCATCAGTGGAAAAGGCTTCCACTAGGTTGATTTTGTCATTCAACAATGCCGTATAGCGTAAGGCAGGTTCCAAGCTAACAATATGTTTTAGCGTGATACCGGCTGCCTGCATGCCTTTATAGCCATCCGCTCGGTCGATAAATTCCAGTGAGAAACCTGCTCGGATATCGGGCGCTACCTGCTTCAAGTCGCTGATTGTCTTCAGTTGGTGCGATGCACCGTAGCTTTCTTTGACCGCCAACGCGTAAGTGTTCTGATAAGACATCGGTGGTAGAAACTCTAGCTGATATTGTTCCGCCAATAATTGTTTGCCCCGTTGATAGGTTTCATCTGGCGACAGATGGCGGTTCTTCTGTTCAGTTGGTACTTGTACTAAGGCTTCCAGCACTGTGCCGGTGAATTCAGGATAAATATCGATTTCGCCACTATTCAGTGCGCTAAACAGGAAAGTAGTTTTGCCAAAATTAGGTTTGACTGTGACTTTCACGTTCGAATTCTCACGTTCAATCAATAATTTATACATGTTAATCAGAATATCCGGCTCACTCCCCATTTTGCCTGCAACCACCACGTTTTTTGTGGCAGGTGTAAATGAAATCTGCGACAGACCGAGTGCACCGAAGCCCACCGCCAATGCAAGAATAATCGGCAACTTGTGTCGCGATTTCTGCAACAGCCCGATAATGCCGCTTACACCGACAGCCAATAACGCGGAGAGCAATGCACCGGTAAACGTCATTGTCATGTTGTTGCGGTCAATGCCGAGCAGAATCAGATTACCCAAGCCACCTGCGCCAATTAACGCCGCCAGAGTTGCCGTGCCGACAATCAGCACTGCCGCCGTGCGAATGCCCGAAATCATGGCAGGCAAAGCCATCGGTAGCTCAATCCGCCACAATGATTGCCAGCGCGATAGTCCGAATGCAGTGTATGCATCTTGAATCGATTGGTCGATTTGGGTCAGCCCCAAATAGGTATTTTGAAAAATCGGCAACAGCGCGTATAGCGTGAGCGCAATCAAGACGGGCGGCGAACCGATACCGACAAACGGAATCAGCAAACCCAGCAGCGCCAAAGACGGAATGGTTTGCAATATATTGGTAAACTGCAATACCGCTTCCGCTGCCCGCTGTCTGCGCGCAAACAACACGGCGGCAGGCACCGCAATCGCCACTGCCGCGAGCAAAGTCAGGCCGGAAAGCCATAAATGCGTAAGCAGCATTTGCCAGAGTTCTGCTGGGGTAACGTTTAGGGATGAGAACATAGTTTTAAATTTTATGTTTAGTACGTTGAATAATAGATGTTTATGTTTGCTTTACAGCAAGGTATTAGCGCCTTGAAAGAGGTTTCAGACGGCCTTCACCATCATAACACTGCCCTTCTCACAGCTTCCTGTCCCTGTTTATCCAACCGTAAGAATTGGTGGATGATGCGTTCGGCATCGGGGGCATCGGCGGTGGAAAACAGCGATTGCACATAATCATTTGCCGGCTGCTTTTTGATTTCTTCAGGTGTGCTGATTTGTACCAGTTTGCCGTTATGCATTACACCGATACGGCAAGCGAGTTTGGCGGCTTCCTGCATATCATGGGTAACGAAAACGATAGTAGTGCCAAATTTTTGGTGAATCATAGCAATTTGGTCTTGCAGCACGGTGCGCACCAGCGGGTCAAGTGCTGAAAACGGTTCGTCCATCAGCAGAACTTGGGGCTTGGCTGCAATGGCTCGCAAAATGCCGATGCGCTGCTGTTCACCGCCGGAAAGTTCGTGCGGATAGCGGTCGCGGTAGTGCGCAGGGTCAAGTTCCACCAGCTCCAATAATTCATTCACACGCGTTTTGCGTTCGGCTTTCGGCCAGCCCAGTACGTCAGGCATAAGTTCGATATTTTCCGCGACGGTCATGGTGGGAAAAAGCGCGATTTGCTGTAATACGTAACCAATTTGGTGGCGGAGCTGGCGGATGTCGTAGTCTTTAATCCGTTTCCCGTGCAGATAAACGTTGCCATCGGTCGGTTCAATTAGCGCGTTAATCATGCGTAAAGTGGTGGATTTGCCGCTGCCCGAGCCACCTACCAACACGAAAAATTCACCCTGATAAATGGTCAAATCCAAATCGCGCACAGCATATTTGCCGTTATAATGCTTGCCTGTGCCACGAAACTCGATAAATGGGACAAGATTATTTTGCATATTGTGTCTTTACTACGTCTTCAAAACTAAGCGGTGCTCGTCCCAACAACTGCGACAGGTCGTCTGAAACGGTAGCAAGCTCGCCTTTAGCAATGGCAGTGTAGGTAGAAACCCAGGCTTCAATCTGCCAATCGGGCGTGTCAGGATACTCAGCTTTGCGGCTGGCGAAGGCTTCTTCCACAGTTTCATTGTGGTAGCAGTGCGGTTTGCCGGTGATTTCGGTTAAGACGGCGGCTATTTCAGCAAAACTTAATGATTGGGAACCGGTCAGCGTGTAGATCTGATTATCATGGTGGTGGTTTCCGCATGCGATGTTGGCGATGATGTTTGCCGCTGCTTGGGCAACATCGCGCTGTGAAACGCAGGCAACGCGCCCGTTGTCGGCTGGGCCTGCGATGATGCCGTCTGCGTTAGCAATTGTTGCCATCATCTCACTGTAAAAATTGTCGCGCAGAAAGGTGTAGCGCATATTTGTTTGCCGGATTGCATTTTCGGTAACCGCATGAGTGCGCGCCAGCGTGAAGGTACTGTCCAACGCCGCTTGAGCAAAAGAGAGATAGACAATATGTTTCACGCCTGCTTCCGAAGCAGCCTGCACCAAAGTCAAATGCTCCTGTTCGCGCATCGGACTTTCGGCGGCAGACACCATAAACAGCACGTCCACCCCATTTAAAGCCTGCTTAGCAAGCTCCAAATCGCCATAGGCAAACCGCCGCGCCTCGCAGTTCGGCAGATCGGGTACTTTGGCGGGGTTGCGCAGTGGCAGAATAAGCGGTAGGTCGCGTGTACTGAGGTGTTGGGCGACCATGCCGCCGATGTTGCCGCTGGAACCAGTGATGGCTAGATTCATGTTGTTTTCCTTATAGAGATAGCTTTGCCGTTTACAGGGTTTCTGTAAAACCATGTGCATGCTGCTTTTTGGGTTTCAGGTAGACTGAATAGATTTAAGGGATGGTTTATTAATGGTTATTTTATTGTAGCAGTTTTCCTGCATACGATAAGCCACGAAAGACTCACTTGATTATTAAGCTGATATTAATAATTAGGTTAGGATATGTGGTCTTTCCGTTTTCAAGTCCCTTATGGCTTAAAACGGACCTCTTTTACTAGTTTTTAGAATTTAGGTGGCATTTACATTACCAAGTATTTGTACTGCATTTCTCTATTCTCAAAGAATTTAAAGAGCTTAGGGTATGTCCCCACGGCCCTATTCCGCTACTAAATAATTAAGTGATAGAGTTATAGCATAATTGAACTGACAAATTTCTTAAAACCTATTGATTTTATACTAAAAATTGTAGTACTATGAGCACACTCTCTAGAGTATCATTAATTCTCATTTGACATATAGGAACAAAACAGCGGAATTTGTAGAAGAATAGGGAAAAGGAAATTAATTTATATTATGTTAAATTATTATAAGTTATAATCATAATTTAGTAATTTAATTAGTATTTTTTAAATTCTTATTCTAAGTCACTTTCAAAGAACAGGATCTTTTGTATCGCTCAGTGGATATCTAAAATTCTAAAAACCATTTGAACTTAAAGATTCAAACGGTTTTTTAGTATCAATTTATTTATATTCCATGCTTCTATATACGGTTAAATTTTAAAATTTAATCCTCCTTCAAATCCAACCGCTTTCATCATAAAGCCCTGCCCGTACTCAAACCTGCCTTGCCATTTTCCCATAAAGTTTTCAGCAATACTTTCCACGCTGACAATTTGGGATCAGGCTGTTTGCCTTGTCCGATTAAATCCATTTGCGTCATGTACCAATTCATTTCCAGCATCGCGCCTGCTTTTTTATCAACCAACGCCACGCCTGTTTGGATGCGGTCGGTTTTCACGGTTTGGTAGGTGCCGTTTTGCATTTTTTTTGCTAAATCAGGCACTAAGGCAAACGGACGAGCGACACCGACCAAATCCAAATGGCCGCTGGATAAGGCGTCTTCCATGGCGTTTTGCGAACGGAAGCCGCCGGTGATAATCAGCGGAGCTTGGCTGACTGCACGGGCTTTTTCGGCGTAATCGATGAAGAAGGCTTCGCGTTTGCGGGTGCTGTCTTTAGCCGCGAGCATTTGCGGGCTTTCGTAGTTGCCACCGGAAACTTCAATAAAATCAATGCCCATTTTCGACAGTTTTTGTACCACCTGCACCGATTCGCTTTCGTCAAATCCGCCTTTTTGGAAATCTGCCGAATTGAGTTTTACTCCCACCAAGAAATCTTTGCACACGGCAGCGCGGATGGCGGTGTAGGTTTCCAAAAGGAAGCGCATACGGTTTTCCAAGCTGCCGCCCCACTGGTCTTGGCGGCGGTTGTGATGCGGCGAAAGGAATTGGCTGATGAGATAGCCGTGCGCAGCGTGAATTTGTACGCCTGAAAACCCTGCCTGTTCGGCAATTTTCGCGGTTTGTACGAATTGCTGAATCAGCCCGTTGATTTCATCGGCAGTCAATTCACGCGGCGGGTTGATAAAGCCGTCCATGCCCACCAACGGCACGGCGCTCGGCGCAAGCGGCGTTTTATTGACCACCGCAGGCGACTGTTTACCCGCATGGTTGATTTGCATGATGAGCAGCGTGTCGTTTTGCGTGCCTGCTTTCGCCCATTTTTTCAGCATCTCAAGGCTGCGGTCGTCTGAAATCACCACATCATTTATCGAACCTTTGCCGCTTTCGGCGACCATCACATTGCCCGTAACCAACACACCTGCACCGCCTTTTGCCCAAGTGTCGTAGAGGCGGACAAGTTTTTCAGACGGCTGGTCGTTTTGGGCAAGTTGCTCTTCCATGGCGGATTTGAAGATACGGTTTTTGGCGGTTTTGCCGTTTTGAAAAGTGAATGGCGTGAATAACATAATCGTTCCTTTAAGTTGATAAGTTTAAAAATGTAAACGTATTTGGGTAAAAATAAAGGGGCAACGGATAACCCTATTTTGAAAGCGGGCAATTTTGAGCCATTAAATCGGTAAGCTGTTTCAACCTCGCCACCGCATCCGCCATGGCAATACTGTAAAACCGCTCTTTGCCGACCTGCTCCACTGCCACCGCCCCAGCTTGCAGCATGATTTTCAAATGATGCGACACCGCAGGACGCGACAGATGCAGATGCTCGGTCAGTTCATTGACATTCATCTTGCCGTGTTCCCACAGCACGCGCAGGATTTGATGGCGGTTTTCATCGCTCAACACAGTAAAAATAGGAATGCACTCGCGCATTAAATTCATGGTTTGTTGCGGCATATTCGGTTTCTTGAGTTTATATGTTTAAAAATTTGAACGTATTTTAGAGAGAAAGATGGGGAATGTCAAAGGGAATTTTCAGAAGATGGTTTTAGTGTACAAATCACAGCGTTTCATCAATCATTATCTCAGTCTGCAAGCTGTTTCAGACGACCTTTTCGTAATAAAGAGCGGTCAAATTTTTAAGTGTTTTGCAAATCATCTTAAAAACTTGACCACTTGCATCATTATCAAGACCGCAGCCGTCTGAAACATTGATAGACCGGTTACTGATGTTCGCTTTCTGCTACTTTTGTCCATTTTGCCAATGTCTGCTTCATCTGTGCCTGAGGGATGAAGCGGGCCATCCGTTCTACTTCCTTGCCTTGATAAAACAGCAGCCATGCAGGTGCGGTCAGCACGTGGAAACGTCCAGCCATTTCGGGTATTTCAGCAATATCGGCTTTTACGGCATACACATTTCCTTCTAGCTCCAAAGCTGAGTCAAGCTGGGCAGCCACGACCGTACAAACACCGCAGATTGGGGCTTTGATGTACAGTGATACTAAAGGGTGTGTGGCGATGGCATGTTCGATGTCTTTCAGAGTGTGCAGTTGTTGCATGTCATGTCCTCCTTTGAGCGATTAAGCCCTTTTCTAGTTGTCCAGAAAAGGGGCTTTCAACGAAATGAAAACAAGAAAACGGTTTGAGTCGTCTAGATTTTTTCCACAACCACTTTTGCCCGCGCTTTCAGGCTGTTCAACACTGGCGAGGTGGCGGCGGAGCGGTCGGCGAAATTTTGCAGGGTAGGAAGGTCGGCGTCGGCTTTTACTTTTACGGTTAGCACCAGATTATCCAGTCCGCCGTAGCCATCTTCCATGCCGCACAGTTTGGCCATGTCGATACCGCCGCTTGCGGATATTTCAAACTGTTCCAGTTTCACGCCTGCTTGTGCTGCTTGCAACTCGAAACCTATGGCGCAGCAGCCTGCAGCAGCACCGATCAGGTATTCCATCGGACTTGGGGCGGCGTTTTCACCGCCCATGTTTTTCGGTTCGTCTGTGGTAAAGGCAGGGAAGCGGCGCACGGAGATTTCGTTCTTCGTGCCGGATACCCAGCGCGAATCGGCGCGTAATGCTGCCTTGCCTTTTGTATGGTCGTTTTCAACCGCTGCCATGGTAGTTCGGAAACGTTCGATATCTAACCCGTTAATCATGTTTTGTCCTTTCATATGATGAATTGCAGATGGTTTTTCGCTACACTATTTCGTACCAATTAGCGACTGACAAAATGGTGGGCAAAAGCCCACCACTTCAAGTTGATGTTTTATCATTAACCAAACACTTTTTTCAAATGTGCTTGGTAGTCTGCGAAGTATTGTTCTACTTGTGGATTTTTAACTACATCGTTACATGTAAATGTCGGTAGACGGGTCAAACCGATGAACTCGTTGAGTTTGTGGAAAGGCATGTACACAGCATCCACATCTTTGCCTTCAAAGAAGTCGCCTTCACGGGTGAACGCTTCAATCGGCGCATTCCAAGTAAGCGAAAGCATGTGTTTTTTGCCTTGCAACAAACCACCTGTACCGAAGCCTTCAGTTGGACTAACACGATGACGGCCATCACTGTGGTAAAGCTTGCCGTGTCCAGCGATAAATACTTCGTCTATGTATTTCTTCACTGTCCAAGGCTCGTGCATCCACCAAACAGGCATCTGCCAAATCACGGCATCCATCCACAAGAATTTTTCGATTTCTGCCTCAATATCATAGCCAGCATCAATCACAGTTTCTTTTACATTGTGTCCAAGTGCGGTCAAAACTTCTTTTGCTTTTTTGTGAAGCGTGTGGTTTAACTCACCATGAGAATGGCCGAAAGCTTTACCACCGTTTAATAATAAAATGTTCATTTTTACTCCTAGAATAAATAATTTATAAAAAAAGGATGTGATGTTTACGGATATTGTCTTCTGTTTACTCTCATGAAGTTGCAGTCATTTTATGATTTGTTTTTATTGAGATAAATAGGGTTTAGCTTTATGATGCAATGAATTAAATTCACTAATAAAAGAGAGTTTAAAGAGAAAATGCAGAACTTTAACGAGCTGAATTATTTTTTAACACTGGCGCAAACGCAGAGTTTTGTGAAGGCAGGACAGCTTTTGGGGATTTCTTCTTCGGCGTTGAGCCATAGCATGAAAAATTTAGAAACGCGGCTGAACCTGCGTCTGTTCAACCGCACTACACGCAATGTGTCGCTGACCGAAGCTGGGCAGCAGCTTTTCGACCAACTTTCTCCACTTTATCAAGCCATAAACCAAGAAGTCGATGCATTAAATGATTTTTTGAATACGCCATCGGGATTGATTCGCATCAATGCCCCTGTAATAGCAGCGGAAGCCGTGTTGTATCCAAAATTAAAGCCGATTTTGAACCAATACCCGAAAACCCGCTTGGAAATCGTGGTGGACGATCGTTGGGCAGATATTGTGAAAGAAGGATTTGATATGGGCGTTCGGTTAGGTAACAAGGTAGCGAAAGAGATGATTGCGGTACCAATTTCCGCACCGCTCAAAATGGTATTGGTTGCCTCGCCCGATTATTTGGCACAACACGGTTCACCGAAAAATATTGATGATCTGCAACAACACCGTCTTATCGGCATAAAACTCTCCGGTGAACACGGCACGGAGATACAGTGGGAATTCAAATACAAAACAGAGCTAATTACGTTCACGCCCAAATCGCAGTTTTCCACCAACAATCATCTGCGTCTGCAAGCCGTTTCAGACGGCCTTGGCATTGCGTGGATAGCACATATGAGCGTAGCGGATGCACTCAATTCGGGGCACCTGGTCGAGCTGTTGCCTGAGTATGCAATGACTTACGAACCGCTTTA
This sequence comes from Neisseria sp. 27098_8_158, assembly GCF_041433145.1. NCBI lineage: Bacteria > Pseudomonadati > Pseudomonadota > Betaproteobacteria > Neisseriales > Neisseriaceae > Neisseria > Neisseria sp. 27098_8_158. The sequence goes on along the minus strand of NZ_JAPWAZ010000001.1, from coordinate 490,262 downwards.
CCTCTATTACCCCAGCCGCCGCGGGCATTCCAATGTGTTTAAGCTGATTGTGGATGCGCTGCGGGTGGAGGTCGTCTGAAAATGTAAAAGCAGCCTGACTTCTTTGCATGGATTTCAGACTGCTTTTTGCTTTCAGGTAGCCTTATAGCTATTCATATACCGCCTGCCACATTGCGTCCTGCACCGCCTGTACCCAGTTTTCAGGCTGCTTGGTCGTTACACCGTCCTTGACCGCCTGTTTGGCAACAGCAACAGCAACAGTAGCAGACGATGCTCGCAGGTTATTCACCGATGGCAGGAGCGACGCGCCTTCGTCCTGCGGATTGACTTGCGAGGCGACTGCTTCAGCTGCAGCCAGCAGCATCCCGTCAGTAACGTGTTTCGCACCGGAAACGATAACTCCCAGCCCCAACCCTGGGTAAAGCATGGCGTTGTTAGCTTGACCGATTTCGTAGTTCACGCCTTTATACGGCACGGGTGGCACGGGGATGCCGACAGAAATGAGTGCTTTGCCATCCGACCATTTTATAGCCTCACTCGGCATCACTTCGATTTTCTCGGTCGGGTTAGATAACGGCAGCAGAATTGGGCGCTCTACGCCCGCACATAGGGCTTTGACTACGTCTTCAGTGAATGCGCCGTGATCGGTGGATGTGCCAATCAAGATAGTCGGTTTTACTTGTTTTACAACTTCGAGCAAGCCGATTTTACCGTCCGTTTTCGCCCAGTCAGTAACTTCAGTGGCAGGGCGGGCATATTCCTGCTGGTAATCAGGCAAGCCGTCCATGTCGTCAGTAACCAGTCCGTTGATGTCAATCAGCCATACGCGTTGTTTCGCTTCTTCGCGACTCAGGCCTTCGCGCTCCATCGCCGCACTGATTTGGTCGGCCATACCCGTACCTGCGGTGCCTGCACCGTACACCACCAACCGCTGTTCGGCAAAGGTCTGTTTGGTCACTTTTAGGCCAGAGAATACGGCAGACATCACAATCGCACCCGTTCCCTGCATATCGTCGTTGAAAATACGGTATTGTCGGCGGTTCTCCACCAAAATGCGGCGGGCATTGGACGGACCGAAGTCTTCAAAGTGCAAAAGCGCATTGGGGAACATTTCAGCAGCAGTTTTCAGGTAGTTTGCAATCAATGCGTCGTAGCGTTCACCACGCACGCGGGCATGGCGATTGCCCAAATAAGTGGGATCATTGAGCAGGGCTTCATTATCTGTACCCACATCTAGATTCACAGCAATGGTGCGGCTGGGATGAATGCCTGCAGCAGCAGTATAAACTGCCAGTTTGCCGACGGAAATATCCGTGCCGTTCACACCCCAGTCGCCGATACCCAAAATCTCTTCCGCATCGGAAACCACAATCAAATCTACATCATCTGCACCCAAGCCCAGCGTTTCAAACGATGCACGGATGTTTTCAGGATGGTTTACATCCAGATAGACAGCTCGCGAACGGCGGTAGTCGCGGCTCCATTTTTTAATTGCTTCGCCGACAGTGGGGTCGTAAACAACGGGTAGCATTTCGGCTAGATGGTCAATCAGGAGTTTGTAGTACAGTACTTCGTTGCGGTTGTGCAGTTGATCGAGAAAGATATATTTTTCAATATCTTTTTCATAGGATGAAAACTGGCGGTAAGCACGCGTGGCCTGTTGTTCGAGCGTTTCTACAACGACAGGTAGGCGGCCGGTCAGACCATATTTTGCTCGCTCTTCCAATGTGAAAGCGGTATCTTTGTTGGTGAAAGGGTTCTGTAGGATGGTGGGGATGTTGCTCATATTGTGTCTCCTGTGAAGATTAGGAAAAGCTCGTCCGAAAAATGGACTGTTATATTGTACTTAAAAAAATATGGATTAAAAGTTAATTTAACAACCTAGAAAGTCCTTAAAAGTTGATGATTAGCCTTTTAAAGACTACTAACAGACGTGTCACAATGAAACTGAATCTAAACCACACTGTTTCAGGCTACCTGAAACAGTGCAGGCTGCCATTGGTCTGATTTTTTGAATGCGTGCCTACGATGCTGCCCCCCTATCCTGTTTTTCAGACGGTTTTTTTCATAACAAAGAGCGGTCAGTTTTTTAGGTATTTTTGTAAATCATCTTCAAAATCTGACCGCTTGTATTTTTAAGATTATTTTCCTTTCTTCTGATTCATCAACCAATCACGGGCAGGTTCGAGTAAATAGGCGTAATCAAATGAGTACATATGCTCTGCACCTTTGTGGGTTGAGTTTTCCGGAATTACGGTATTTGGTGTGAAACGGATGAAGTTAATACGTTTGCCTTGGGCAAGCATTTGTTGGACTTTTGCGTCTTGTTCGGTCTGCGGTAATTTGGCAGAGAACTCAGTTTCGGCGTAGCTGACTTTATCTTGTTTCAGCATTTTTCCAACTTGAGCCATGCCTGCAGAGGCTTTTGGATCGGCAGCCGAAACGGTATAAATAAACTTCGCTTTCTCCAATGGTTTTAAAACATTGATATCCCATTGACTGCCAACAAACATAGACGCCGCAAAGAAGTTAGGCTCGATACTATTTAGGTAGAATGAAATCATACCGCCCATGGATTGACCCGTGGTATAAACACGATTGGCATCAATCGCTTTTTCGGCGATCAGATTTTTGACAAGGCGTAAGGTCATGGGGACTTCTTCAGTTGTTTCCCATTTATCGTTGACTGCCGTTTCGGTGTAAGACGGTACAAGGACAAAGGCTGGGTGTTTCGCCTGCGCTTCATCGGTTGCCCAGATAATGCCGCCGTAGCCTTGCATTAGTGGGGCTTTTACGCCTTTTCCTGCTGTGCTGGCATCTGCGATAAACATAACTAACGGATATTTGCGACCCGGCTCAAGATTTTTCGGGGTGTACAGGTTGTACTGCATTTCTTTGCCTGTTTTGGGATCTTTAAACGTTAACACTTCAAAACGTGGTGCAATTTGTTCACGCAAGGCAAGCAAGCGACTATCGTAGGATTTATCCGCGCCGCCGTATTGTTTGTCCCAAGCGGAATTTTGCGTGTTTTGAGTCGTCACTGCTTTTTCAGTCGCATTGGAGAGTGTATTGCAAGCGGCTAGCAACAAACTTGCGGCGATAATTGTTGCGGTTTTCTTCATCATGGAAACTCCTTAAATTTTGTGAGAAATCGTCAATGTGTTTTGATGCCTAAACGGTTCAACGCATCAATCGCTGGCAGGGAAATATGGTCGCCTCGTTTAGCAGACTCTTGATACCAATGCACGGCTTTGGTCATGTCTTTTGCCGTGCCGATACCGTTTTCGTAGCAATGACCAAGCCAGTATTGCCCGGTGATGTCGCCCGCTTCTGCCGCTTGCATGAAGTAGGCAAAAGCGTTTTTTGCATTCTTGGCGACACCTTTACCGTTTAGATACATCAGACCCAGATAACGCGGTGCTTTCATATGCCCAGCCCGTTGAGCTTGCTCAAAGTAGGGCATTGCATGTTGGTAATCCTGTTTTTGATACAGAGCGATGCCTTCGTCCAACAAGGCTTTCGCCTGCTCATTATGTTGTGGAACGGTAGAACAGGCGGCGAGAAGGGCTGTAGCGACGAACGCGGATAGTTTGGATTTCATAAATCACTCTCTGACATATATAGTAAATTGAAATAATAGTACAAAGTTTCATTTTAGACATTAAATAAAGTGCGGTCAGATTTCAAGGCTTTTTATTTATCCCTTCACCAAAACAATGCATTAAACAATCCAATACGGTGCGTACTTTTGCTGATTGGGTGCGATGTGCGGTGGTGGCGTAAAGGGTGCTGGTGGGGAGTTTGTGCAAATAATCTGGGGAAGCACAAATCAAGGTTTGCCATTGTGCCAATGGGTGCGAGATGCTGTCGGCGTGAGGCTGCGTGTGGTGCGGTTAAGCAATTTGACGCCGTAATAATTTTCCAGCTTGCGAATGACTTGACTGATTGCGCTGGCAGTCATGCACAAATTCGCCACATCCGGTATTTGTTGTGAATTTCCCTGCTGTTTGGACTATAGTAGAACCGTATTTGAATAACAAATAATGAAAGGAAAACAAAATGCTTAAATTATTTACTTTACCCGGTGAAGGTAAAATTCGCAGTCCATCACCTTTCGCCTGGAAAACCGAAGCGATGCTGCGTTTATCCGGCTTAGATTTCGAAAAAGAATATGTTGCCGATCTCAGCAAAATGCCTAAAGGCAAAGTTCCGGTATTGCAAGATGGCGAGAAGTTGATCCCTGATAGCTCTCTCATTCAGCGTTATCTAACCGAAACCTACGGCATTGATTTAGATAAACATTTAACGCCTGAACAAAAAGCGATTGCTGAAGCCTTTCGCCGTATGACAGAAGAACATTTATATTGGATGGTCGTATATAACCGTTTCGTCGATCCTCTCAGCAAACCATTTATGATGAAGGCAATGTTTGATGACATGCCGACCGAACAAGCCGAAGCGATTTTTGCTGTGTTACAGGAAAACGCGAAAAAAGAAATGCACGGACATGGTATCGGAAGACACACACAATCTGATATTTACGCCTTCGGAAAAGGAGATTTAGACGCCATTAGCAACTACTTAGGCACAAAACGCTACTTTTTCGGCGAAGAATTAACCTCCGTTGATGTGGCCATCGTGCCTGTTGTTGCAAACCTGATTCTTACCCCCATCGACACTGAAATTGCGCTATATGCAAGAACCAAAGCAAATTTAGTCGCCTATATTGAACGTTTCGATCGGGCAGTATTTGGAGAATAAAGCAAGAAATAAAAGGCCGTCTGAAATTTTTCAGACGGCCTTTTATTTATATCTCCCAGCCTTTTCTCAGCAAATCCTTTATTGTTTGATCGGCTGCTAATCAATTACCTACTCCAACTTTAACAATGGAAAGTGGACAATATATTCAATCCGGTTATGCCGCACCAACGCTATACGTTTCGCCCTTGCTGTCCGCTTGGCCGACAATGGTAGCAACGGCAGCAGCCAAGCCGTTGCGCGTCATGTATTTTTGTGGAATTTCTTGGGCATTTTGTGTCAAGGTATAGGCATTATCTTCGCCATCGGCAAGGCCGCAGGGGCGCAAGATGATCCAATTCAAACTGCTTTGTTTGAGATAGATTTCGGCTTCTGTTTTGGCTCGGACGGCTTCGCCGAGTGCCTGTTTGAACGGCTCGCTCATCATGTCCCATTGTTCGCCGCAGCCCATGCTGGTAATCAGTACAAAGCGGGCTTGCGGATTGGCGGCTTTCGTAGCGGCAATGATGTTGATATTGCCCAGCGCATCGCTGCGGATGCCCTCTTCGTTTTTGCCGCCGACAAAACTGATCACGGTATCGGGACGGTATTGTGCCAACGCTTTATCGAGTGCGTCGGCATCAAGCGCATCGGCGACGACGGTTTGAACATTGTGTTCGGCAAAAAAGCTGTCTTCAGACGGTCTTCTCAATACGGCGACGGTATCGGCTGAGTCAGTCAATGTGCGGATATAGGCGCGGCCGGACGGCCCGTTGGCTCCGAAGATGAGTTGCATGTTTGGGGTCCTTTGTATGGTAGGTGTTTATTGTTAGAAAATCCGCTCCTCTATGCAACAAGGAACGGATTTTCAGGCCGTCTGAAACCGTTTAAGCGGCATCAAACAGTTTGCGCATGGCTTCGATTTGGTGTTGTTTCAACTCGCCTGCTTCGTCGCGACCGACAAAAATTTTAAACATGGCGCCACCGTTGCGGTTGATAAAGTTGAGCGAGCAAGTGGCTTTACCCATGAACGGACGCTCCAAAAGGTAGATAGATGCGCAGTTTTCATAGTAGATGTGGCCGTGTACGCCGCCGTCGGTTTCAGGATGGTCAAAATTGTAGAAACCGCGGCCGACTTTGCCGTTTGGCAGTTTGCCGCTGACTTCAACGATGGCATCGGGGGTGTGGGCGATGAAGGTCACGGATTCATTCCATGCTGCGATGGCTTGGAGGATTTCGACTATGCGGCTGCCTTCGGTTTGGCGCACGTTCTCTTCTGGCAGACAGCGGATAACGTCTTCAAAACTGCATTGGTTTTGCGCTGCCAGCATTTCCAGCACTTGGCCGGGATTTTTTTCCAATGATTGGCGCAACATGGTTTGTTGTTCGGCTGAAAGTTTTTGCATGGTTTGATCCTTTTCTTGAGTCGGAAGAGTGAGCATGAGTTTGCGGATAAGGGTGGGCGACCAATAACGGCCGCTGGTATTCAAACGAATCAGGCCGTCTGAATCGGGTTCTTTAAAAAGCTGCATTTTCTGCCATTGGGCAATCAACTTTTGTGCTGCTTTGTTGCCGTCAAACAATAATGGATTCAGACGGCCTGTTTCAATATCGTGCTGGACTTTGCTGAGCAGTGCTTTATTTGGACTATGGCCGCTCATAAATGCGATGTTTTTCTCGCCTTTCGGCGTGGCGAGATAACTCTCCAAATCGCCCTGCACCTGATAGCTGAAACCGCCGAAGTTACCGCCTGCGCCGGAGCCGAACGCCAGACAGGGAATGTCGGATTTGATCAGGGTATTGTAGCGGTTGCGCTCGCCGCGGCCTGGATAGGCGAAGTGGCTGTTGCTGACCTGTTCCCAGCCTTTTTCCAGCAGTGTTTCAACCGTGTAGGCATATTGGTCTGCCTGAACATCGAAACCCGGCGGTGTCGGAAATGCGCCTTTTTCAATCATGCGGTTAATGGGCAGCATGGGATAAAGGTTGAACGCGTATGTATCCAGACCGGACAGAGGCAGCTCGGCGGCGCGGGCGATATCGTTTTGCCAAACTTCATCGGTTTGATTGGGCAGGCCGAACATCAAATCGGCCACAATCACGGCATCGAGTTCGCACAATTTTGCCAAATATTCAAATGCCTCGTCACCGCTGTGTTTGCGGCCGAGACGGCGGCGGATGGCGGTATTGAAAGTTTGTACGCCGATGGAAATGCGGTTGGCCCCTGTTTCGATGCAGGCCTGTGCTTTTTCCAAATCGAAATGGCTCATGCGCCCTTCGATGGTGAACTCGCAATCTTCGGCAAGCGGCAGATATTGGTAGCAGGCACAAATCAGGCGGATGAGGTCTTCCGTAAGCAACGCGGTCGGCGTGCCGCCCCCGAAATAAACAGCTCGGATTTTGCCCTTGCCTGTACGGACTTCGGCTTCAGCGGCCATTTCTTCGATAATTTTGTCGGTATACACGCTGCTTTGGCTGTCCTTCCACGCATTACGGTAGAAGCCGCAAAAAACGCAATGGTTGGCGCAAAATGGAATATGCAGATAAGCAAGCGCGTCCACATCGGTAGCATGGGGAAGCTTTTTCTTCCAAATGTTCTGCCACTGGGGACGCGGCATTGGAACACCGCCCCAAACAGGCATTAATGCCTGACGTTCGGGAAATGCCTTGGGCGCGGATTGTTTCGGAGTCCAAACAAGCTGCTGTACCATGATAATGATTAATAAAAATTATTAATAAGATTTATATATTAAATAACCATCATCATTTTCTTGTCAATATTTTTGCGTAATTAAAAATTAGTATTATTTTAAAATATTGTATTCTATAAATAATAAAATTTATTTCTATTTGATGAAAATCGGCATTTTACTTGTGAAATGCACAAAATTTGGTTCTTCAAGTCGGGAACATCCTCCCATCTCGTTTTATTTTTGAACGATAAAATAAATTTTCTTTATCGTTTTTCAGACGGCCTGTTGGCGCTCAGCTTCTGAAATAAAACCCTGCTTCATCTTCGCAACGGCGTATCTGCCAACCGTAAACCGATTCAAGCAAGTCGGGGCGCATCACTTCGCCCACCTTGCCTGATGCAACGACTTTTCCCTTATTCATCAGAATAATATGTTCCGCATAACGCGCGGCGAGGTTTAAATCGTGTAATACCATTATTGATGAGGCACGGTTTGAATGCCCGACCAAATACTGCATCAGGCGGTGTTGGTGGCGGATATCGAGATGGTTGCACGGTTCGTCCAAAAGCAAGACCGGCGCGTTTTGCAACAGGGCGCGGATGATGTTGGCGCGTTGTTGCTCGCCGCCTGAGAGCTTGCCAATGCGCTTATCTGCCAACGCCATCAAATCAAAATAATCGAGTAACTCGTCCGCCCACTCATGGTTCAGACGGCCTTTTTGTACGAATGACGCCAACGCAATGTATTCGCGTACGGTCATCGGCATGTTGTAACGGCCATGCTGCCCGACCCATGCCACCCTGCCCGCGCGGATTTGCGGCGCAACGGCCTCACCGAAAAGCGTGATTTCCCCCTGCCCTGTTTGCCCGATTAAGGCACGCAACAAAGTGGATTTGCCTGCACCATTTGGACCGATAATGACGGTCATGCCCGAAGGTATATTCAGTTGATCGATTTCAAGCAGGGTTTTGTCTTGGACGCGGACGGAAAGATTACAGATTTGAAATAAGGTGTGCATGGCAAAAGATATGGGGCAATGAAGTTTCAGACGGCCTGTTTAGGCATTAACGGCTTTTCAAAGGCTTGATAAACAAATACATAAAAAATGGTCCGCCCAATAAGGCAATCACGATACCGACCGGCAGATCGACAGGGTATGTCAGCCAGCGCGCCGCACCGTCCACCACCATCAAAAACACTGCGCCCAACCAAGCCGACAGCGCAATCAGTTTGCGGCGGCTGCCACCGACGGTTTGCGCCAGCACATTGGGGATCATCATGCCAAGAAAACCGATGATGCCCGAAAGCGATACCGCCGCCCCCGTCATCAATGCCGCGCCAATTACGGTTTGCACTCGCAATGCCGCAACTGATACACCCATACTGGCAGCTGTGTCTTCCCCCGTCATCAAAACGTCCAGCCGCCTGCCTGCGGACAGCAAAATCAGAAAACCGGGCAACATGACCGCGATTGCCGCGACAGGCGATGAGAAACCAGCTTCAGCAAGGCTGCCCGACAGCCATGTGGTCGCGCTGCGCAATACCAAATCGTCAGATAAAAACAAAATCATGCTGACCACCGCACCCGAAAACGCGCTCAACACAAACCCCAACACCAGCAATCCCAAAGTACCGCCGCCAAGCAGTTTGTGTACCGCCAAAATCAGCAGGCACACACCCAATGCACCAAGAAAAGCCGCCGCCGGTACACCCATCGCGCCGCCGCCCAAAGCCAATAACACAATCACGCCCAAGGCCGCCCCGCCCGATGTCCCGATCAAACTCGGATCGGCCAGCGGGTTCTCAAATAAAGCCTGCAATGCCGCCCCCGAAGCGGACAAACCGGCTCCGACCAAAAGTGCGGTATAGATGCGCGGTAAACGGATTTGGCGAACGGTTTCATCCATCGCCAACGGCGACTCCCATGCACCAAAGCCGATGCCGCAGCACAAATAAACGGCGGCGGCAGTAAGCAGCAGGCAGAGGGTAAGGGTATGCGGTTTCATGACATCATGCGGTTTAAGCGGATTGAGGGACGGTTTCAGACGGCATTTTTAAGACAACCGTTTTGCTTCCTCCTCAATAAGAAGGAACAAATCAAGGCCGTCTGAAAACAAAAATCAGACAGGTTTTTCAAAACAGGCGCGTTTATTTCGCCAAACCGTGCAAACGCTGAATCACTTGCGGCGTATCCAGCCCGTAACGGAACATATCGTTGGCCTTCCACAAATAAATCTTGCCGTTTTTCGCGGCAGGCGAGCCGGCGATTTCGGGGCGTGCGGCAAAGGTTTTGACGTTGCCTATCATGGCGGTGTTGTGGTCGGCAATAATGATGATGTCAGGTTTGGCCGCAATCCATGCCTCACGCGTCATCGGTTTGAGGCCGTCAATGGCGGCTGCGGCATTGATACCGCCGGCACGGCGGATGATTTCGTCGGCGGCAGTATTCTTGCCCGATACGATGCGCCCGTCGTAGCTGAAGAGGTAGCGTTTGCCGCTGGAAGGCTGCTGTTTCATATCCGCCTGCCACTTACTGGCCAACTTGTCCGCCTGCGCGCTTTTGCCGATAAGCTGACCAATGTTGCGGATACTTTGCGGATAGGCGGCGATGCTGTCATCGGGCGCAACATTGACGGCTTTAATGCCTGCTTTTTGCAGGTGGGCAAAAATATCGGCAGGCTGCGCCATCCATGAACCGATGGCGATGTTGGGTTTGGCGGCCACAATCGGTTCAACCGTCAGACGGCGATGAATGCCGATACTGGGCTTGTTTTTCAACGCCGGATTTTGAACGGTCTGATCGCGGCCGACGATTTCGTCCAATGCGCCGAGCGCGGCAACGATGTCTGCCGTATCGGGTGTCAACACGACGATGCGTTGCGCGTGTGCAGTGCCGGCCAACGAAATAAGCGCGGAAAGCAGGAGGAGTTTGAGTTTCATTGTTTTTCCTTGTCGCATGCTTTCAGACGGCCTGCTCGCTTTCTCAGGCCGTCTGAAAACGGTTGAATCACATTAGAACTTCAGTTGTACGGTTGCGGCGAAATTGCGGCCACTTTCAGTGTACAAGTCCATCACACTGGTACGGCTCATGCCGACAACGTCTGCGTGCTGCCAGTATTTTTTGTTGCCGACGTTGTAGATGTTTGCGCCGATTTCAAGGTTTTTAAACGGCTTGTACCACGCGCCGACATCCCATACGCCATAACCCGGCGCTTGGAAAACAGTGTCGCTGCTGACGCGGCTGTGTTTTTTCGACCAGCGCAGCTTGGTGCCGACACCCCATTTTTCCTGCGTGTAATCCAAACCCAAAACGCCGTTAAGCGGATAAGCGGAATCCAATGGTTTGCCGTCCTGCTGCTCACCTCGCATCCAAGCGATGCTGCCGGAGACTTGCCAGCCCGGCAGGAATTTGTAGGCGGCAGAAGCTTCGGCACCGTAGGTTTTGACGTGATCAAGGTTTTGATATTGGTACTGGATAATCGGGCGTCTGCCAACGGTGGAGGTGCCGATTTCAGTGCGGTTGATGAAGTTACGGTAACGGTTGTAGAACGCGGTGACTTGCGCACGGGCGCGTTCGTTTTTGAACTTCATCCCCAATTCAAAGCTGTTGGAGCGTTCGGATTTGAGTTTGGCATTGGGAATGACGGCATAGCCGTAGGTCGTATTGGTAAACGCCATGGTTGCGCTGTCAAACGGCGGCGTACGGAAGCCTTGGGAATAAGTGGCAAAACCGGTGAACTGCTCACCCATCGGCACGCTCAGGCGCAGGCTGGGCGTAAACGCGGAATCGCTAAAGCGCGTCGCCGTTCCGCTGGGATTGGCGTTGAGATAGGCTTGGTCGGTCGACGTGTTCAGCTTGTCTTTTTCGTAACGCAAGGCCGGGGTCAGGACGATGCCGTTGCCGAAGGTCAGGCTGTCTTGCGCGTAAACGCTGAACGTTTTGCGCTTGCTGTCGGGGAAGGTTTTATTCGGATAGGTGCTGCCTGCATAAACTTTGCTGACGGCGCCGGTCAGATTGTCCACTGTCAGGCTGTCGCGCGGACGGGCGGTCTCAGTGTGTTTGTATTCTGCGCCGGCAACGACGGTTTGTTTGACCGCGCCGTCAAATTCCCACACGCCGCGCCCGTTCAGCCCGCGTATGGTCTGATTGAAACCGTAGTCGGAATAACGGGTCGAGTTACCTAATTGGCGCGCGCCCATACGCGTAATACTCGCATCGACAGCATCGTCTTCCGTACGCAGTTTTTGCTGATAGGCAGTCAGGTTGGCTTCTTTCAGACGGCCTTCGCCAGCGTAGCGGTAGCCCGCTTCGATACGTTGACGGCGGATACGGTCGCGAGCATTGCTCTCAGATGTTGCGATGGTTACCGGCCCGTGCGATTGCGAACCCAAGCCGTTTGCCAATACGGTATCGTTGGCGTGGTAATACTGTTCGTACAAAGTTTCCAAGCGGTGGCGTTCGTTGCCGATATTGCCTTTCGCCAAGATATTGTAGGCATTGTTTTTCTGTGGATTGGTGGCAGTACGCGCAGTCGAGTAGCTGGTATCGCTGCCCATATTTTCGGTTTCATGACCTTGACGGCGCGTCAGCATCAGCAGACCTTCAGCGTTTTCATGGAAACCTGCCACAGTCGCAGTAACTCCATGGCTGCGGTCGCGGCTGCGGTAGCCGTGTTTCAAACCGAAATGCCCGCGTTTGCCCGCATCGACGAAATCACTCGGAGAAAGCGTCACCATGTTCACCACGCCGCCGAGCGCGTCGCTGCCGTACAGCGCGGAATAAGGGCCTTTGACAATATCGACCTGCTTAAGCGTGTCACTTTCGACCATATCGCGTCCCGAAATCGCGCCGTTGGAGCCGCCGCCTGCATAAGATTCGGGAATGCGCACGCCATCCACCATCATCAGAATGCGGTTGCCGTCTATGCCTCGGATATTGATACCGGCATGACCGCGGCGGTTGTTGTCTGACGGCACGCTGACGCCGGATTCATACATCACGATATCGTCCAAATTCTGCGCCGAGGCTTGATTCAAGGTTTTACGTCCGATAACCGACACATTCGGCGCCGCTTTATCCAAGGTTTGCGCATTACGGTCAGCCGTGACCACCACAGGCTCTATTTCTGCCTGAGCCACCGACATCTGAGCCGCATATAACTGTCCGGAAAAAACCGCCCCTATTACACAGGCAATCGCTTTCTTTTTCATTACACAACCTTATTATTTGAATAAAAATGGTTTGCATTTATAAAACAAATAGGCGGTTTTTGCAAGTTTAGATACCACAAGATAGCACTAAAAACCACTTCAAAAACGCAAAATATAGTATGACGTAGCTGGATAAATAATTCATGGATCAGAGGCAAAGTGCCCGACCGCGTCGGCATAGAAAACAGACCTGCCGTTGTCGACCAAAAATCCCGCATCGGCAATTAGGAGGCCGACACCATCATCGACAATGATCGAGAAGTACATCGCAGAGGAAAACATTTAGCCACGAAACGCCAAGTGTTTTATTCTTGAATCTGTTCCAACCACTGGTATTCGGATGTTGCATTTGGAATCCGAATCCAAGCCTGTCTGAAATATTCAAACAAGTTTTTATTTGTTCCTCTTATTTCTCACCCTTCTATTTACCTCAAACTCAAAAAACATTTCCATATTATTAAAAATTAGTTAGAATTTCATAAAATTATAAATAATAATCAAACTCATTTGTATTATTTTAGTCAGAGTGTAATCGCATCTATTTCCGGTCTGTCTTGTTCAGACGGCCTTACCAATCAAGTTATATGGATACATTCTATGCAACCGATCAAAGTCACCACCCTCTCCGCCTGCATCGCCGCCATTGGTTTCGTCCCTGCCGTTTATGCTGCAGATAATTCGACAGTTATTCTCGATACCATAACTGTCAAAGGCACACGCAATAAAGACGAAATCGGTAAAAACCGCGTCTATACCCGCGAAATCGTCAATCTTTACAAGAGCAAAAACGAAGTCGAAACCTTCAAGGGCAACACCGTATCCGACCTTTTAAGCGGTATGTCCGGCGTGTACAGCGGCGACGCGCGCAACAGCGGCGCGTTGGATCCCAATATACGCGGCGTACAGGGACAGGGACGGATTCCCGTTACCATTGACGGCACGGAGCAGGCAATTACCGTCTGGCGCGGCTACGCAGGCGCAAACAACCGCAACTACGTCGACCCCAACATCATCAGCAGCGTTTCCATCGAAAAAGGCCCTTCGTTCAGCCGCGATATGAAAAGCGGCATAGGCGGCTCCGTCGCCCTGAAAACCATTGATGCCGACGATATTGTCCCCGAAGGGCAGAAATACGGCTTTGAAGTGAAGGCGGAGGCTTCCAATAATTCCATCAAACAACGTGCCAATGTCTATGAAAAATCGGTCGATTATCGGACATTGGATGCGCCTGCTGTCGCACTTGGCGGTATTTGGCGGGCGATGTTGGATGATACCGACCGCGTCAATCAACGTTTCAGCGGACGCAATAGATTTGGGGAGGATAAAGCCTACCGCATTGCCGCCGCCACCAAGCAGGACAATTTCGATACCATGCTCGCCTATGCCTACCGCAGTAAAGGCAATTATTTTTCCGGCAAAAAAGGGGCGGAGCGCTACGGCTATATCGGTCCTTGGACAATGGAAACGGTAAATGAATTAAACAGACGGGTTGCAGATGCCGCTGCAAGAGGCGAAAAATTTTACGGTAGTGAAGCCATGCTGGGCGCACCCGATATTGCCCGTATCGGACTTTTTTATCATCCGGGCGGAGAGGTAACCAATACTTCGCTGGAAAATAAATCATGGCTGGGTAAAACCACCTTCCGCCTGCCGAACCGCCAAACGCTCAAATTCGGCCTGCGCCATACCGATTCCACTTTCGGCGAAATCATGCCTTCCCGCGTCATCGGCCCGATTTTCAGTACGCCCGACAATTTAAATAAAATTGCGGAGTGGCCGAGGGCATGGGTGAAACAGCGTTCCTACAATATCGACTATTCATGGAAGCCCGAAGGCAGCCGTTGGATAGATTTCGATGCGTCATTGTGGACGACCCGTACCAAATCCAAAACCAATACTGCAGGCGGTTCGCCCGGCGACGCCCTGTATGAAGACAGGGTGGACAATTTAATGATGTGGAAAACTGTGATGAGTCGCTGGAATACCTACAATGAAGAAACCAAGCGCATGTATGAGGCATTGGGTTACACGAAAAAACCGAATGTCGTCGAACAGCTTCCGAATACCAACGGACGCTTCAATACCATAGAGGGCAATGCCTACTATGCTAACAATACCCGTATCAGAAGAATTGAGCCATGACGGCTTGGACAAATACAGGGAGGAAATAGAAGCAAAGCAATTGGTTACCAATACCGAGCTGACAAGATTCGGCGAGCCGAGAAACGGTAGGTGCAGAGAATGGAATTTTGGTTTCAATTTCCGCTACCAGCCGATGAGCTGGCTGACTCTGACGGCAGGAGCGCGCTATACCAACTTCAAGATACAGGACGACAACGAGCGGTTGAAAACCGGATTTGACAAATACAACAATCCCTTACAAGTCAATCGAGGTCAGGTATTTCAGTTTACCCGTGTAGCAACCGAGCAGGAATATCGTGATTATCTGAATGCGGTTAACAATGACGAATTCAATGCGGCAAGAGACAGTATCGTAATAGATGATAGAGGGGTGGCAATATTAAATCTTACTCCCTTTCATGACGAAAACAGACCAAGGCTGGATAAGCTGAAATACTATTGGCTGAAAGACGACAAAGGTCGTCTGAATCCTGCCAATCATCCTTGGTTTGCTATTCCAGAGTTGCATAGTCAAGCTGTCAATCCTGCTTATGATCCAAGCAATCCCGACAGTCCGCGCGTAGTTCAAAAATATATACCTAATTATGACATTCTAAGAATGTATAGGGCTCCTATTACACCTAACGAACTGCAGCGTGCCCACAAACAGGGTGGCAGCGGATGGGCTCCTGCATTCTCAGCCGCCGTCAATTTTACCGATAATGCCCGAGCCTATCTGCGCTATACCGAATCCCTACGTTTCCCCAGCATATTTGAGGGGACTTATGGCTTCTCGACTGCTGCGGGTTCATTTGCACGAATGGGATACGGTTGGCAGCCCGAACACGCCAAAAACTGGGAAGTCGGCTACATTCATGATTTAACTGGACTGTTTCCCAAAATGAAAAATGCGGATTTCCGCATCAACTACTTCCGCAACAAAACCAAAAATATCATCGACAGGGACGAGAATTTTGAATTCGAGCAATTCGACAAACAAATCCGTACCGGCGTGGAGTTACAGGCACGCTTCGACAGCGGCAGGTTTTTTGGAGGAGTCGGCGTATTGCGTACGCTCAAAAACAAAGTTTGCGACAAATCTTTTTCCGTTTCCAGTGTACATGATTCCAGTTACTTGACTGGCGGCGGATTTATTCCCGCGCCCGAATGCAATTACGGCGGTTTGACCGATAACGGTTATCTTGCCAGTATGGTTCAACCGCGCTGGTCGATTGATGCTGATTTGGGCGGACGCTTCTTCCGCAACAAGCTGGAAAGCGGCATCCGCTTTCATTATCACAGCCGTGTGTATCAAAACCGCCGTACGGTATGGCAGGCATATTACGATCAATTAAACCGTATCAATGACTATAATCTTCAAGCGGATACAGATACCATGCGTTGGCAGCCTGTCGCCGTATGGGACGCCTATTTGCGCTACAAAATCGGCAAAAATCTGACCGCCGAGCTTGTGGGCAGCAACCTGACCAACCGCTACTACCTCGACCCGATGAGCCGCTCCTATATGCCCGCACCGGGCAGGACAATCCGTATTGGGATAACTGGAAAATGGTAATGATCAATTAATCATTTTGGGAGTAAAAAGCCGTCTGAACATTGGGTTTCAGACGGCTTTTTTCATGATGGCTTAGTTATGCCCTACTCTTTTATGTTATATGAAAGTTGAAGCTAACCTGCATAATTTTTATATTTTCTGCTTTGGAATCAAAAAGGCTGCTTGAAAATGAAACGTCTATATTTCAGACGGCCTTTGCTTTATAGCAGACTCGAAATTTAAGCCACGAAATCCAAACCTATGTCCAACGAGCGGCTGCTGTGGGTCAGATAGCCGAGGGCGATGCCGTCCACGCCGGTTTGTGCCACGCGCTTCAGGCGGTCGAAGCCGATGCCGCCCGATGCTTCGCAATAGACGGTGTGTGGGTGGGCGGTTTGCGTGTGACAGCGGTTTGCCGCTTCTTTCAAGGTTTCGTCATCCATGTTGTCCAGCAAAATCCGTTCTGCGCCCGCCACGATGGCTTCGTCCAGTTGTGCCAACCTGTCCACTTCGATTTCCACGCAGGTCAACGGTCCGACCGCCTGCTTTGCCTGCCGTACGGCTTCGGCGATACTGCCGCAGTAGGCAAGATGGTTGTCTTTGATGAGGATGGCGTCGTCCAAGCCCATGCGGTGGTTCACGCCGCCGCCTGCTCTGACGGCGTATTTTTGCAGGATGCGAAGCAGTGGGATGGTTTTGCGGCTGCACACGATGTCCACATTGTAACCGGTAACTTCGGCTACTGCGCGAGCGGTGGCGGTGGCGATGCCGCTCAAGTGTGTGAGGTAATTGAGCGCGGTGCGTTCAGCGGCAAGCAGCGCACGGGCGTTGCCTTCGACGGCGGCAAGCGTCTGACCTGCGAGGACCGCTTGCCCGTCTTGGATTTTGGCTTGGAAACGGACGGACGGATCCATCGTCTGAAAGGCGAGGCGCGCCAAGTCCATGCCTGCGATTATGCCGTCCTCACGACTGTTCAGGAAAAGTTTGGCAGTTTTATCGGGAGCGATGACAGCTGCGGACGTAATATCTCCTCGCCTGCCCAGATCTTCGCTCAAGGCTTGTTCTACCATGGGGCGCAACAGGGTATCGGGTAGAGGAAGAAGATTGTTTTCAGACGACATGAAGGTTCCTTTGTTGAAAAATATTGATATTTGCCTGATGGGGCAAAATTTAATTTGAGGCCGTCTGAAAATCAGTTAGCGGCTACCCAGCGGCAGTCCGATATCAGAAATCAGCTGATCGGGCAGGACATCGTCGCGGAATCGGTAAAGCTGTGCGGGACGGCCTTTACTGCCTGATACGCCGGTATCCGACGGCTCGATGAGGTTTTGCTGCTGAATCTGGCGGCGGAAGTTTTGCTTATGCAACAATCTGCCGCTGATGGCTTCGACGCTGTTTTGCAGTTGCAGCAGCGTGAATTCGGGCGGCATCAGTTCGAAAATCACGGGGCGGTATTTGATTTTGGCGCGCAGGCGGGACAGGGCGGTCGCCAGCACGCGGCGGTGGTCGTGGCGCATGGGCTGCCCCGTGAGCGCGAAGTCGAAGTTTGCCTGCGGCTCGGCGGCTTCCGCTATCAGGCCGCTTTCATACAACATTTCATAGCGTTGCAAAACGTATTCTTCCGACCAGTTTTCCGGTTCGACCCCCCAACACAAATGAATGCGCTTGAGCCGCTTTTGGCGGACTTCCTCCGTGTCCGCCGAGTTTGCCCAAATACGCAGGCGGCTGACAATGGTATCGCGCTGTCCGCCTTCGGTACGCAAATCTTCCCACGGAAAATAGCAGTAGCAGTCCTGCCATTTCGCATCGGGATGCAGGATGTTGTCGGCCACCTCGCGCACCAGTCCTAAATAGCTGACGTATAAGACAGGCAGGCCTTGTTCATTTTGGCGGCTCGTATCCACAAACGTGTAAAGCTGTTCTACATAGCCCATAGGCTGTGATGTCTGTTTGGCAACCCACATCCTGACCCCTGCTTGCAGGGAGTGGCGAAGCGGTGCAAGCAAGCCATTGGGTAATAGCTCTCCCTGGGCAACTGTCAAAACCCTCAAGCTGCCGTTTGTAATGGCGATTAGTACAGGAACAAGCTCGACGATACTTTGCGGATTGACCGCTGTTTCAGGATAGGCATCCATGCGTGGCTTTCATTCAAGAGAAAACCTTATTGTAAACCAAAGCGGTTTTCAGACGACCTTGCATATTATACTCAATTTGAGCATAATATAAAACTATTTCAAAATATAAACGGCAAACCTTTATGCCGTCTGAAAACCAGCTACAAGGAAACATCATGCAAACCGCCGCCCGCCGCTCGTTCGATTACGATATGCCACTCATCCAGACGCCGACTTCCGCCTGCCAAATCCGTCAGGCGTGGGCGAAGGTTGCCGACACACCCGACCGCGAGACGGCAGGCCGTCTGAAAGACGAAATCAAGGCTTTGCTGAAGGAAAAAAACGCGGTCTTGGTGGCGCATTATTATGTTGATCCGCTGATTCAGGATTTGGCTTTGGAGACGGGCGGATGCGTGGGCGATTCGTTGGAGATGGCACGCTTCGGCGCAGAACACGAAGCCGGTACATTGGTAGTGGCTGGCGTGCGCTTTATGGGCGAGAGCGCGAAAATCCTCTGCCCTGAAAAAACAGTGCTGATGCCTGATTTGGAAGCGGAATGTTCTTTGGATTTGGGTTGTCCCGAAGAAGCGTTTTCAGCGTTTTGCGACCAACACCCCGACCGTACGGTCGTAGTGTACGCCAACACTTCCGCCGCCGTAAAAGCGCGTGCCGACTGGGTGGTAACCTCTTCGGTGGCGTTGGAAATCGTGTCGTATCTGAAATCGCGCGGCGAGAAGCTGATTTGGGGACCCGACCGCCACCTTGGCGACTACATCCGCCGCGAAACGGGCGCGGATATGCTGCTGTGGCAGGGTTCGTGCATCGTCCACAACGAATTCAAGGGGCAGGAGCTGGCGGCGTTGAAAGCGGAACATTCCGACGCCGTGGTGCTGGTTCATCCCGAATCGCCGCAAAGCGTCATCGAACTGGGCGATGTGGTCGGCTCGACCAGCAAACTGCTCAAAGCCGCCGTATCGCGTCCTGAAAAAAAATTCATCGTGGCGACCGATTTAGGCATCCTGCACGAAATGCAAAAGCAGGCGCCCGACAAAGAATTTATCGCCGCCCCGACGGCGGGCAACGGCGGAAGCTGCAAAAGCTGCGCGTTCTGCCCGTGGATGGCGATGAATTCGCTGGGCGGCATCAAATACGCCCTGACAAGCGGACGTAACGAAATCCTGTTGGACAGAAAGCTGGGCGAAGCCGCCAAACTGCCTTTGCAGCGTATGCTCGACTTCGCGGCAGGGCTGAAGAAAAAAGATGTGTTCAACGGTATGGGCCCCGCCTGATTTGCCGTCCGCATTTATAGTGGATTAACAAAAATCAGGACAAGGCGACGAAGTCGCAGACAGTACAAATAGTACGGAATCGATTCACTTGGTGCTTGAGCACCTTAGAGAATCGTTCTCTTTGAGCTAAGGCGAGGCAACGCCGTACTGGTTTAAATTTAATCCACTATACCGTTTCAGACGACCTCTCAAACAAGGACAACACCATGCAAACCGATTGCGACGTATTGATTGCCGGAAACGGGCTGGCGGCACTGACGCTCGCCCTGTCGCTGCCTGAATCGTTCCGCATCGTCATTTTGTGCAAAAACCGGCTGGACGACACCGCCAGCCGTCATGCGCAAGGCGGGATTGCGGCGGCGTGGTCGGGAGAGGACGACATCGAAAAACACGTTGCCGATACTTTGGAAGCGGGCGCAGGTTTGTGCGACGAAGCCGCCGTCCGCACCATCCTGTCGCAGGGCAAACCGGCAATTGAATGGCTGCTGGCGCAGGGTGTGGCGTTCGACCAAAATAATAACGACCTGCACCTGACGCGCGAAGGCGGGCACACCTGCCGCCGAATCGCCCACGTCGCCGACTACACGGGCGAAGCAGTTATGCAGAGCCTGATTGCCCAAATACGCCGCCGCTCGAACATCCACGTTTGCGAGCGGCAGATGGCGTTGGATGTTCAAACCGAATCGGGCGCAGCGTGCGGACTGACCGTCCTCGACCGCCGAACGCAAGAAACCTACAGCATCCGTGCCAGCCATACCGTACTCGCAGGCGGCGGCCTCGGACAGATTTACGCCGCCACCACCACGCCGCCCGAATGCACGGGCGACGCCATCGCCATGGCGATACGCGCAGGCTGCGCAGTCGAAAACCTCGAATTTATCCAATTCCACCCCACAGGCTTGGCAAGGCCGTCTGAAAACGGCCGTACCTTCCTGATTTCCGAAGCCGTGCGCGGCGAAGGCGGCATCCTGACCAACCAATCGGGCGAACGGTTTATGCCGCATTACGACCGCCGCGCCGAACTCGCGCCGCGTGACATCGTTGCCCGCGCCATCGCCGCCGAAATCGCCAAGCAAACGCAAGACTTCGTCTCGCTCGACATCAGCCGCCAACCCGCAGCGTTCGTCCGCCAGCATTTCCCGTCCATCCATCGGCACTGCCTGTCCCAATGCGGCTTGGACATCACGCGCCAAGCCATCCCCGTCCGCCCCGTGCAACACTATACCTGCGGCGGCATCCAAACCGACCCCAGCGGCAGAACCTCCCTGCCACAGCTCTATGCCTTAGGCGAAACAGCCTGCACCGGCTTGCACGGAGCCAACCGCCTCGCCAGCAACTCCCTGCTCGAATGCGTCGTTACCGCCAGGCTTGCCGCCCAAGCCATCGCATACGGCCAAGCGTTCCAAATCGAACCATTCCAAAGGCCGTCTGAAAGCCCCTCCGCCGAAACAGACATCTTTTCAGACGGCCTCCAAAACGCATTCAGCCGCCCCACCCTGCAAGCGTTCAACCAACGCCATCTGGGCATCCTCCGCAACGATACCGACCTGCGCCGCGCCATCGCCCAACTGCAGCTTTGGAAGCAAAACCAAGCCGAGCCGCACACCGCGCCCGAATACGAAAACAGCAACCTACTCGAATGCAGCCTCGCCGTAGCCCAAGCCGCATACGCAAGGCGGCAGAACATCGGCGCGCATTTTAATAGTGATTGTTAAGGCTGATAGTGAAAACATTTCTCTAATAAATAACGTCATTGATTGAAAAAGCAAAGGTTCGCACATGATTAAGGAAAGATTGAAAAAAGTAGGAGAAACGGCGGAAACTAAAATATAGGGATTGACAGTATTTATAAGTGATAATAACTAATTGCAGAGAGAAAAAAGATAGAATTAATGAAAATAAGACCATCTAATCTGTTTTGAATAAGTAAAAACAAAGTTGGCACAATTCACTATCTTTGCCCTACTCTATTTCGTCAGGCTACAATTAGTGCTGACCCTTACCTTGGAAACTTGGGATTTGGCATAACCGATTGCGTATTCAAGGGCGCCTTTGGCGGAATTTCCTCGGGTAAAACGGATACTGTATCTAGTGCTTGTCTGCCACATAGTAATGTCGGCATCGTAAGCATAAAGATTCAGACGGCGCTGACCACGAATAAATTGGGTGTTCTTGGCATATTCGGGAATGTAACTGCGGTCAATAAGGCCGTCTGAAAAATCCATAGCCTTCACCGCTCCCGCAGCCAGCCATTGCAGATTTTTTATATTCGTAGTCGGTATGAGCCGCCTTTTTACAGCAGTTGCTTTTTCAGCCGACATCCCCGTTACGGCATCCTCTGTCAATATAGCTATATCGCCAACCTTAATACCAGAATCAAATTGGTTGCTCACAATTTTAACCATATCGGCAATATCCCCTTTTTCTGTCGGCATAATGGTTTTAACTGTTACCGTATTGTCAGTGGTATCGGCATGGACACCCATTACCAGTGCAGTATTGATAACGGTAAACTGAATAAGGTCAGTCGTATTGCTACCTTTCCGGGCATAAAACTTGATGATTTCGCTTTCACGATAAGTCAAATTGGTTGTTAAATCATAGGCAGCAGCCGTCAAATTACACCCAGAACCATGCCACATTTTTTGGGCCCTTCAATCTGAGACCACCTTCAAGCCATAACATTCTTTCGCCACCGACTACTAGTTCTTTACTGTTTTCTCTGTCGATGACGTCTCCCCCCCTATAAGCGACAACAATCTCATTGGTACAGACATCTAAACTAAGGTTTTATTAGAGAGTAACCACATGGTTTTCATAGGAATCTTGGGCAAGGTCGGCATGTTCTTGTTTGCTTAGTTGGATCATGGTTTAATTTCCTCTAAAGTAACGGTAATACTAAAAAAATCATTGACATTATGAGGTCCCGGTCCATAACCTTCCAAAGTATTTTCCCCAAAATCAGGGGCTATTCTTTCATCTGGTAAACCATCTTCATTTTTATCATACGGATACCCTCGCTTCCAATAATATTTGGTCAGTGTTTTTTCTTTTTCAAGATTTTCCATTACATCGCTGATATTGAATTCAGTTTCTTCCTTTTTACCAGTCGCCTTAAATGAAGCTCCAAAATTTTCAGGCTTCCACTGGCAGACACCTTCTCCGAAATAATCTTCATCCAGTACAGCATCAGCATAGAAGAGTACTTCGTATTCATCATGTCCGACCAAATTCATTTTGATTGGAATATTTTTTTCAGGAGATGCCTTCGCACCTGCCAACCGACTAATGGTATAAGAACAATTTCTTGCTGCATAACCAATATACATATCGTTTATAGGTTTCATCGGCCCCGGTGCATTATTAATCTTAACCTTGATCCTGTATGGTTGTTTCGGCTCGGGGTTCAATTTGAAACGTGCTTCTGTTTGTTCTTGGACACTCATATTATTTCTATCCGTACAAGCATTTAGGCTAAAAGTTGACAATAAAGCTGCAGATAGCAGCAGGATAAAAGGTTTCATCAGTAAAATCCTTATTCAATATCATGAGCAAATTAAATATTACTTTAAGATAACTTGATCAGGATACATTCATGTTCGTTGATTGTCTGATGCTTCAACGTATTTACACGTTACTCTAAATTGTGGTTTATAACAATATTCAGACATCTTAACTAAGATGATACTGATGGTAAATAGATAGTGATTAATGGGGAAAATACAGTCTGAATGGTAATATTTAAGAAATATTGGAAATTCTACTTTACCTTATCCTACTCATCGTTTTTTCTATTTCTTCTTCCTTCTTCTAAATTTCAATAACTTGTTTTAAAGTATTCAGGTCCATGAATATTTTAGGAGTGTTGACAATCTAAAAGACCGTCTGAAACGTAATTTCAGACGGCCTATTTAATATCAGATGATAAAACTGATTTATCCAGGCAACAAACAGTTTGATTTAGATTTTTACAATAGGTATATTTCTTTTCATCTGATTTGGATAACCGACAACATCATGAAACCTGCTTTTTGCCTCCCAATATTGTTTTTACTTTCAGCATGCCGTCCTGAAGCTGAGACAGTCGATACGGCTGCACCAACGGCGCGTAAGCCTTCTTATTACGAGTCTGAAAAGCGTCAAACTGCAGTCACTCCAGTTAAAACACAAGTTCCTGCGTTATCTGCAATCAAAAGCCAAGCCGATTTTGACTTACTTTCGCGTATCTATGAGCAAGGTAATGAATATGAAATTCCTCATATCCTCTTTCTCATCGATCGTGAAGACGACGGCCGTACCGACTACATCAATACTCCCAAATTTCGGCTGCACGAGCACTATCTGGCTACTATCTTGAAACCCATGCTGTCAAAATCTGAATTGAATCAACAATACCGTAGTCCTAATCGGCGTTATCTGTTTGGTACTATCAGTTGGCAGAATAGTACTCAGGAATATGTTTATGAGTTTTGGGAAGGAGATAAAATCACGCCTGAATTGTTGAAATTGGCGGCAGGCCGTCTGAAAGACAGTTTCTACGCTCCGTTGCGTTATAAAACCAATTCTTTATGGCAGGAAACCGTTGCTGAACAAAGCAAAGTTCCTTTTATTACACAAGAAAGTTTGATTAAGAATTTCCCCTATCTGCCTCTAAACCAAGGCAAAGCGATAGGCACATTACGCGTTATTGCCAAAGAAGATGATCTTTATAATGTTGGCGCCGACGATATTATTATTTTGAAAGAGGTTCCCCTAGAGCTGCCACCTGTGGCAGGGATTATCAGTGAGAAACCATCCACTGCACTATCGCATGTGAATGTATTGGCACGCGGCTGGGGGATTCCCAATATTTACCTTAAAGACGCAGAAAAAATCCTAGCCCCATATATTGGCCGTCGTATCGAATTTGAAGCGACTGCTAAGCAATACCGAATTGTCCAAAACAACCGGAACACTACCAGCAAAAGCTTTTCAGACGGCCTTACCCTGCCTCAACCTGATGTTTCCGATTACAGCCTTCGAGCTTTGGCAAACCTGCACCGTGATGACAGCCGTTACTGCGGCAGTAAGGCTGCCAACCTCGGCCATATCCGCGCCCATATTGCAGGCAGTAATGTACCTGACGGATTCTGCATTCCCTTTGCTTACTATCAAGCCATGATGGATAGACTGGGTATTAACGCGGCAACACTGATACAAATCGAAACGCAAAGTGGTGGAGACAACCGCAAGCGCCGCACTGCTTTACTCACACTGCAGAAAAAAATTACCGATGCCGAAATCCCATCGGAATGGAAACACAGATGGGCTGAACAATGGCGTAGTCAATTAAACAGCAAAGGCGTGTTTGTCCGCAGCTCCTCTAATTCCGAAGACCTGCCAAATTTCAGCGGCGCAGGGCTGTACACCACCGTGCCAAATGTGACCGATGAAAACGCGTTGGTCGAAGCGGTGAAGCAATCTTGGGCTTCCGTCTTCAATTACAGCACATACGAAGCCCGCCGTATTGCCGGACTGCCTCACGATAGCGTGAAAATGAGTGTCTTTGTGCAACAAAGCATCAATGCAGATCTCTCAGGCGTGTTGGTTACCATCAATCCCTATGATACTGCTCAGAAAAACAGCTCCTACATTGCCGCCAAACGCGGGTTGGGTATTCGTGTCGTTGAAGGCAAACGGGTAGCCGAACAGGTGGTCTATAACCGTCGCAATGATTCTGTACAACGTCTCAGCTCCTCTAATGAAACCACAGCGTTGCAACTGGATAAAAACGGTGGAGTACGGGAGGTGCCCGTAACCAGTGGCAACGTGATGAATCAAGAACAAATACGTCGCCTTGACCAAACCGGCCAACGAATCAAACAGCTATTTGCTAATGGCGAGCAGGATATCGAATGGGCGTTTGACAAGGGTAAGCTTGTTATCCTCCAGGCACGACCGTATCTAAACGGCACACGTTAAAGTAAAAAGGCCGTCTGAAATTATCGTTTCAGACGGCCTTTGCATCATAAGTTAGTTATACCCTATACTTCCCGTTCTCCAAGGAATTATGATGTCAAAACAGCTCACATTTTATTTTATTCGCCATGGCCGTACCCAATGGAACGAACAGGGGCTTTTGCAGGGATCCGGTAATTCACCACTGACCGAACAAGGGATTGCAGGAGCTCAGAAAACCGGGGCGGCGCTACAACAAGTAGAATTTACCGCTGCTTATTCCAGTATTTTACAACGCGCCATTGATACGGCTGGCCATATTATCGGTCAGCGTCCTATTCCTCTTTTTCAGCACTGTGGACTAAATGAGCAATCTTTTGGAAGTTGGGAAGGTATGCAGATCGCTGACCTGCGGAAGTTAACCGAATTCAGACAACTGACCAATGACCCGGCATCTTATAAAGCATTAAGCAATGGTGGCGAAACCTTTGAACAATTAGCAGTACGTGCAATGGCCGCCCTTTACGATATCATTAAAGTACATCAATCGGGAGCCAATATTTTAGTGGTATCGCATGGACATACCTTGCGGCTTTTATTATCCTTACTAGGCGGAGCGACTTGGGAAAACCATCGTGATGAGGGTAAATCCGTGTCATTGTTAAATACTTCGATCAGTATTGTGAAATACAATAGTGAAAGCGGTTTTCATATTGAGCAACTTAACGATGTAGCTCATTTACAATGATTACAACCATTAAACAATAATAAAAAGGTGGGCATTTTTACCCACCTTTTTTGCCATTAGCCGAACACTTTTTCCAAGTGTGCTTGGTAGTCTGCTAAGTATCGTGCTACTTGTGGATTTTTAATCACATCGTTACATAAGAATGTCGGCAGACGGGTCAAGCCGATGAATTCGTTGAGTTTGTGGAAGTGCATGTATAACGCATCCACACCTTTGCCTTCGAAAAAGTCTCCTTCACGAGTGAACGCTTCAATCGGGGCATTCCATGTAAGTGAAAGCATGTGTTTTTTGCCTTGCAACAAACCACCTGTGCCGTAGCCTTCGGTTGGATTGACACGATGGCGGCCATCACTGTGGTAAAGTTTGCCGTGTCCAGCGGTTAATACTTCGTCTATGTATTTTTTCACTGTCCAAGGTTCGTGCATCCACCAGCCCGGCATCTGCCAAATCACTGCATCCATCCATAAGAATTTTTCGATTTCTGCTTCAACATCATAGCCGGCATCAATCACGGTTTCTTTTACATTGTGTCCAAGTGCGGTCAAAATTTCTTTCGCTTTTTTGTGAAGCGTGTGGTTCAATTCGCCATGTGAATGCCCGAAATCTTTACCACCGTCTAATAATAAAATATTCATCTTCTGCTCCTACAACAAATAATTCTGAAAAATGAGGGCTTCAATTATGCCTTTTTACTGCATCTTTTAAAAGTACATTGGCTTGCACGCTTTTACAGACCATAAAGGGAAATTTATCATACCTATCATTAGCATTCATCATTCTTCTTCAACCAAACAAGCCTTTTCAATCAGCTCCCTAACCCAGCGATACGCAGGATCTTTATGTGTCCGTTCGTGCCAAATCAATGTTTTGGTGAAGCCTTGAATTTCAAGGGGGGGGGGGCTCAAAGCGTTTAAGATTGTTTAAATGAGTAATCAAGCGCTCAGGCACGACTGTCAATAAATCACTTTGCTCCAGCAATTCAGGCAAGACAATAAAGTTTTGTACCGATAGGCTGACATTTCTTTGTAGCCCCATCGCTTGCAGGGCTTGGTCGGTAACACCGCTGAAGCTGCTGCCATGATAGGTAGAAAATCAAGGCTTGCTCTAACTGGCAAAATTGCTCAAGGGTAAGTTCTGTTTGTTGGGCTATTGGGTGATCGTGGCGAACGGCACAAATATAGCGTTCGTCATACAAATTTTTTGCGTGAATATCCTGTGCTTGGAAGTCTAGTGTAACCACCGCAAAGTCAATTTACTGCTGTTCAAGCTGATTTTGTACGATGCTTTCATTAATCGCCAACACCACCACTTTAATTTTCGGCGCTTGGATTTTAGAAAGCCTGCCTAACAACCGCGTGCGTGTATTAACCGAAGAAAGCCAAATCGGCAAACTCGCCAAAGGCTTGGCAGAAACTGTGCCAAATCCAATGGTAAACGGCCATCAAGCATGGTTAGACGGTTTAACAAAAGCGGCGAAAAAATAAAACAACCTGCACTTTAAAAAGCAAAGTGCAGGCTGCTTTAGGGTAATGAGCCGTTTATCAATCCAGTTTCAGGATTTCTCCGTCTTCCGGAACGTTCACACGGCTTTCAATGCCTTGACCGCGTATAAATTTACGCATATCGGCGCGGCTGACGGCGGTATGATTCACGGTATCCATGTGTACGGTGATGATTTTGGCTTTAGGCATGACTTGGCTGGCTTTTAATACATCAGCCGTCCCCATAATAATGCCGTCTGAAATGCCTGAAATCAGCGCGTAGCCCGTGTTCATAATCAGATAATCGGGTTTGTAGCGGTTCAATGCTTTGTTTACATCTGCCGTCCACACAGTATCACCCATAATATAAGCGGTTTTGTGTCCGCTGCTTTGGAATACCACACCCATTGCATCACCTAAGATTTCGGCTAGCTGCGGGTTGGCATACATGGCTTCTGTACCATGTACGCCGCCGGTTTTGCTGATGGTTACGCCGTTGAAGACAGTGCTGCCGTTCAACACGCGTACATCAGTAAAGCCTTGGCTGCGGATTTTTGCCGCGTCGGCTTGGTGCTGCACATATACGGGCAGTTTTTTCGGAATGGAACGTGCGGCGGTTTCGTCCCAATGGTCTTCGTGGGTATGGGTAACGATGACTGCATCCACACCGTCCAAAATTTTATTCACGCTCATCGGCAGCCCGACCAGCGGCATTTTGGCTTGGTTATTGAACGTGCCGGCAAAGCCGTTCATGGAATGCTTGGGGGCAAAAAACGGGTCAATCAAAAACGTCTGCCCCGCATATTCGACCTTGGCGGTAGCGTTACGGATATGTTGGTATGAATCGTCTGCCCAAGCGGAAAAGGCTGTCGCGCCCAAAACAGTGGCAAGAATAAATTGCTTGAATTTCATGATGTTGCTCCTTAAAAAATCATGGAGCGTATTTTAAGCAGCAGGTGTATCGGCTAAAATAGGCAATATTGCCAACAAACGCAAGGATAGTGCCAAAATGTCGTCTGAAAACGAGCGTAACGAGTTTCGCCAAAATCAAGCTGTTCCCAAAATCGTGTTATATGCTCAATCGGGCATGAATGATTTTGTCTTCAACATTCCCTTTTCTGTTTTTCAGACGACCTATCGGGACAATCCGCTCTTTGACCTGAAAATCTGTTCCGATGACAGCAAAGACGTTATTACGGCACTGGGCGCAAGCATTCCCGTACACGGCGGCTTGGATTTGACGGAAGAAGCCGACATCATCGTCATCGCAGGCTGGCGCAATATTGAAGAAGCCCCGACACCCGAGTTGAGCGCGCATTTACAGAAAGCAGTACAACGTGGTGCACATATCACCGCCCTATGTTACGGCACTTACGCCCTTGCCTACACAGGACTTTTAGACGGCAGAACCGCCGCGACCCACTGGCTTGCCGAAGACGACTTTGTCCGCCGTTTCCCTAAAATTCATCTGGATACCAACCGCCTTTATGCGGAAGACGGCAACTTTTTAACATCGGCAGGTGCGGCGGGCGGGCTGGATTGTTGCCTGTACCTCATCCGCAAAATCCACGGTGCAACCGTTGCCAACGACCTTGCCCGTACCTTGGTTGCGGCACCACACCGCGAAGGCGGGCAGGCACAGTTTATCCACCGACCTGTCGAACGTCGTACTGCCGATGACAAAATCAATCACTTATTGGACGAACTGCGCCAAAACCTTGCGACCCCATACCGCTTGGACGATTTGGCAAAAAAATTAGCTGTTTCCCGCCGAACCTTTATCCGCCATTTTTCTCAAGCCACAGGCATGAATTTCGGTGAGTGGCTCACAACAGAGAGGCTATGGCAGGTGCAGGATTTATTGGAAAATACGGATTTGCCGATAGAACGCATCGCCGAACAAAGCGGCTTCGGCAGCGCGGCAAACCTACGTTTGCAGTTTAAAGCCAAGTTTAAAATCAATCCGAATGCCTGGCGGAAAGTATTTGGCAGATAGCTCTCGTTAGTCAATCCAAGATACCTGGGTGCAGGCTGCTTTGGAGGTCATCTGGAAACCCAAAAAGCAGCCTGTACTTTTCAGACGGCCTCAACAGGTAAACCCTTCCCGCCCTTACCCACACCAATAATTTCCATCTAATTTTCCCCACATACAATCCCCGCAAACGGCACAGGCCGCTTCATATTCCCATCCATAAGGAACAACCAAAATGAGAAATCTCAAACTGACCTTAGCCGTCTTTTTCGGCGGCATATTCGCTTTATGGCTGTTTGCCGCGCCATTTCCAGACAAGTGGGTGTATTTCCCATACGCAACCTATTATTACAGTTCACCAGTAGCATCAGCATACTGGCCATGAGTGCTTGTATGATTCTTGCAGTACATCCCAAAATGTTGGAAGGACTATTTGGCGGATTGGATAAAATGTACCGCCTGCATAAATGGTTGGGCATAATTGCCCTTTCAGGCAGTATCCTGCATTGGACCAGTAAGCAATTTCCCAAATGGCTGGTAAAACTCGGACTGTTTGACGGCAAAAAGCCGCCGCGCCCGCCGATGCAGGAAGTCTTGACTTTAAAAGATTGGTTGGTTACCCAGCGTCATTTTGCTGAAGAAGTGGGTGAGATTGCTTTTTACGTTGCAGTCGTCTTATTGGTTATCGCACTGATCCAACTTATTCCCTACCGTTGGTTTGCCAAACGTCACATCTTAATTGTCCCAGTCTATCTTGCACTTGTATGGCACACCATTGTATTGGCAAACTTTACTTACTGGGCTCAGCCACTTGGCTGGTTGCTGGCTACCGCCCTATTCTTCGGTAGTATTTGTTCGCTCCCCGCCCTCTTTAAACGCATTGGTAAACCGCAAACGGCAACAGTAACTGCCATGAACCAAAACGGCTCCCTTCTTTCACTTACCCTGAATGCGCAAAAATGGCAAGGCACCAGCCGGTCAATTCCTCTTTTTACCTGCACATGGAGAAAGCCACCCATTTACCATCGCTTCCAACTGGAATCCTGAAAATCAACAAATCAATCTTATTATCAAAGACTTGGGAGACTACACCCATCGTCTGCCTCAACGTTTGAACATCAGCGATACCATTCAAATTGATGGTGCATATGGCCGCTTCAATTTTTCAGATAAAAATGAACAAATTTGGGTGAGTAACAGTATTGGTTTTACGCCTTTCAAACGATTGACTGGTTCCATGCCGATAGAAATTTATCTGCAGAAATAATCGACCAATGGAAAGATTTAGCTCAACAAGCGAATGTTACGTTCTACTATATTCCTTCTGAAACTCAAAGATTGTCCACTGATCATATTGCACAAGGCGTTCAGAATAGTAAAACTCGCAGCCTATGGCTTTGTGGTAGTCATAATTGCAGGAAGTCTTAAGACACTCTCATTGCATCAAGAGCTGTTTGAATTCCGCTAAATGAACCTGATGGTTTTAAGTAGTAAAGCATTAAGGCCGTCTGAAAGATTTTCAGACGGCCTTTAAGCCACAACCTTAACAACATAAACCTACGGTTGCTTTTTATGTTTCACACATTCTGTATCATCCAAATGATATATTGCTTCAATTGCATCATGTTCAATATCAAGTTTTGATAGGATTAAAATCAATACCCGTAATATAACGTTGTCCAGCATGAGCTTTAATGTGCACAACAATATCAATGGTCTGTCTAAGCAGGTTTTTAATAACTTCAAACTCCAGACCACTTCCTTCTGGTGAAGCTTTTACCATTAATGCTAATTGATCCCATGTTTGTTCCGTGCTACCAGCATGGCAACTTGTAATAGATCCCGGGTGTCCAGATGCACAATTTCGAATAAAATAAAATGATTCGTCACCACGTAGCTCTGCTAGAATAATTCTATCTGGCTTCATACGCAGACAGGATTCCATACAACTTTTTGCCGTAATATTTGAACTACCTTGTCCACCTTTTGAGTAAAGTAAATGAACTACATTTTCATGAGGAATAAATAGCTCCCTAGCATCCTCAATGCTGATTAGTCGCTCACTTAAAGGAATGTGATTAACCAATGCTTTCATGAAAGTAGTCTTACCGCTACCAGTTGCACCTGAAACGACTATATTCTTTTTATATTCAACGGCTTTTTTAAAAAATTCTTCGTAGTTCCGATTGTTCTTCAGTTCTACTAATTCCTTATCTTGAGGAGATAATTCTCCATTTAACTCAATAATCTGACTAAAGAAACCATCTTTACTATACTGACTTAAGCTCTTTGTGTGTTTTGATGGCAAACGGATCGTAATTGAAGCTTTTCCTGCATCACAGGCAGGAGGAATCACAAATTGGGCACGTTGTCCTGTTGGGAATGTCAACGATACCATCGGCTCTGCCTCTGTAATTCGTTGACCAGTATTACTTTCATTAACAACAGCAGTACAGAACTGACGTGCCCTATCAAAGTTTAGCGTATTTACTTCTACCTTTTTCCAACCCTGAGAGGTTTCTAAAAATACCTCTCCTGGTCTATTAATACAAATCTCAGTCACATCAGGATCTTTTAAGAAAGAGGTAATTCCCAATACTTCATATTGATAATCTAAGAAATCTGCTGAAATTGTTGAGTTTAATTCATCCATATTTAAAATAAGTTTATTCAAAAATTTAATTACAATAATATTTGAACCTTAGCTGTATTTTTCATTTTAGCCTAAGAAATACTCAGCCCTCTGGCTTGTGTTAACTGCTTTTGTTGTGTTTCTAATTCAAATTGCTGAGTTGTTGCTTGTACTTTGATAATACTCTCCTCTATCGGAGTAACCGCAGCTTTCTGCATATCCACAGAAGCAGTTCTTAATTCAGGAGCCTTATCACCAATAAGAATATGTCCATTTTCTTTGATATTAATAAGAGATGCACCTCTCATTTTGTTTGCGTACCCTTCAGCAGCCAGCGCCATAGCAATATTATCTAGGCTTCTTTCATCGTAGATAATATCTTTTTTATTACAGAATTCAGTAAAAATTTTTTTACTCTGCTGATAGATATTTTGGGCATTTTGTGGGATTGCTTCCAAATTCAAAGGCTGATTAGTGTACATATCATCCCCATTGCTAGGAGCTGGAGTATGAGCCATGTTGGTATTCCGAGGTTGACGCAAAATCTTAATACCATCTATTCCCGTAGCAGAATGTACTCTAACAACATCATTATATTGGCCTGTTTTTTGGCCTGTTTTTTGTTCTTTTAAATGAATTCCTAAATCACCATTTTTGAAATTTTCAATTTTAAGACCATTTACATCTAATGTCCCTGTATTTCTATCCCATTCATATACCATTCTAGCACTACGGTAAACGAAACGGTTTGGTTGAGATAAATCACGTACACCACCCTGTAATATATGGCCATTTAATGACACTTCACCCTTGCCGTCTGAATCTCGGATAATATCTAAATTATCAGCACGATATTTGTCATGTCCTTTACCACCAAATAATTTATCTCTTCCGGAATTACCGGCTAAAACATCATTACCACTACCGCCTAATAAAATGTCATTTTGATTAGTACCTTTTAGAATATCATCACCGGCATCTCCATACATATATGCACCACTTTTTAAGAAAGTCTTAGATCTGCCTATTAATAAACTATCACGGCTATATGATCCATCAGCAACGACTTTATTGTTACCCTTATTTCCAAAAGTGTCATAATTTGCCATATGTTTAACAAATACTTGTTTATCTTCCGGCCTTAAGAATGCCTCAGAAAAGTCTTTGGCAAAATTGGTACGGGTATTCAGAAAGTAATAAATATCCTTTTCATAATAACTCAATTTAATCGATTCATTTTCTTCTGAATTTGGACGCATACCATACATATTTTGGCGAGCAATCAAATCCTTAACTTGCTCAAAAGATTTACCCTTGATATAAGGATAAAGATCACCGCTAATTTTAGTACTATAGGCACTTCCATTATTTCGCTCTTCATAAGCAATCATACGTGCTTCATTAAAGATTGCCTCTGCTTCTCCATAGCCTCGTGCTTGAGCATAAGCTTTAGCAGTATTATAATAACTCGCTGATTTAGCCTGATATTTACCCAATGCATGTCCTATTTCATGGGCTACTGCTGTGGCAGTAGTATACTTTGAACCTGGTAGAAAATAGATATTTCTATCTTTAGAGTTATAGTATGCATTACTCTTGCTATCTTTAGCTTCGAAAAAACCTTGTCCGTTACTGCTAAACTGATTAATTTGTCTAACCAGCTCATAATCTGCCTTTATCCTGTCCAATTCTGACATAGTGGAATTGAACCGTTTATTATGAAAACCTAATATTCTTAATTGAGTTTCTGCTTTTTCGTTTAATTTAGTCATTATATATTAGTCTCTGTATCAATAACCCATTGGACTCATTTCTGTATTACTATAAAAAGTAAATGCTGTAATTGCTCCAGAACCGTTGTTTGCTGCAATTATTTCACGACCATTTTCACGCCAGTAGTAATCAACCAGCTCTTTAATCGGGTCAGTTCCACGTCGTGGATAATAATCTCCATACTCAGGAGGCATTTCTTTCTCCTTAGGCTTTGGTAAAAAATCAGGAAATCTGTTTTCAGGAAAAATACTTATTTTTTCTTTGAAATATTGTTTGGTCGGTAAAATAATGAAACTGGTTTTATATGAGGTATGACGTACTGCCACATATAATCCAATAGGGGAAGTAAAATTTTCGAAATGATTATTAACATGTCCTTCAACAACTGGAATTTGCCAAATATCTTCTAATTCTAGCGCATACATTGCATACAGGCAGTCATCTTTAAAAGCCGTATCATACATCTGCTTGATTAGATCATCCCGATTTTCCACTTTGTGCAACATACTTCGGCAACGATTGCGCACTTGTTCCATAGTTATTTCTTTTTCTATATTCTGCATCTTGGAAGAATCCTTAATATTTTTATTACTAATCTGCGGAGTACAGGAAGTCATCAAGCATACAGTTAATATGGCTGTAATTGCCAATAGCTTCATATAAATTCCTTTTTAGTCATTTTGCAAATTTCATTTTCAGACGGCCTCGAACTTTCATTACTATTACCGTTTTCCTTTTAATGAGGCGACCTTTACTGACCCCATCAATCGTTTAGTAAATGTCCCATCTTGGTAATAACGGATTTTCCCCACTTGCGCCGGATGTGACATACCTTCGTAAAGGATAATTTCCTTATCTTGGCTCATTGCCTTTAACTCTTGCGGCAACATCAGTGCGCGGCGCTCTTCGCTTTCCGAGACACTACGTTCACGACCACGGCTGATATTTTTTCTTTTCACTGTAGTATAGCCCAACATTTCAGAGTATTCATTTGCATCCTGCTGTTCTCTAGGTGTATAGATGATTTGCAAAGCATGGTTAGTGATAATAGTACGTGCATATTCTTTGCCATAAACAGCATCCAGCTGGGCAACTGATTGTATAATCGGAAATAGGCGAATGTTGTAACCTGCCATATAGCTGACAGAATGAGCAATAATTTCAACTTTACCGATACTTGTGAATTCGTCCATTAACAACATACATTGGTGTTTTAAATCTGGATTATCCTGAGGTAGCTCTTTCGTATTTTGGTTGATAAGTTGAGAGAAAAAGAGGTTAACAATGACTCTTGATTCAGCAAGTTTGTTAGGAAGAATGCCGATATAAACAGTCATTTTCTTTTTACGTACGTCAGTCAACAGAAAATCATCAGCGGAAGTGGCGGCATCAATGACGGGATTAATCCATGGGTTGAGAGGTTCTTTAAACGTACCCATGATAGAACCAAAGGTTTCTTTTTCCTGAGAGATTAAACCGGAAAAAGCAGTTTTTGTAGCCTCGCTGAGATATGGTTGTTGTGATAAAGATGTAAAATACTCCTTGAGCTCTGTTCCATTACCTGATGAAAGGCGATATATTTTCCCTAATGTACAAGCTGGCTCATTTTCTTTGCCCTCCACAGAAAAGTCAGCCATTGCTTCATGCTCATCAAAACAATAAAGTGAAAACGCCAAAAACGCATTTCTTGCCTGCGCTACCCAGAACTTATCACGGCTATCTCCATCAGGATATAGCATTGCAGCTATCGACATTAAATCCGATACTCGCTGGTCAGGATCAGAAGAAACGTAGGTAAACGGATTCCAACGGTGTGTCCTTCCATCTTCGGCAAACGGGTTGAACAAATAGACTTCCTGACCTAATACTTCTTTGCGGTAGCCGCTAGTTAAATTGAAGTTCTCCTGTTTGATGTCCAAAACAACTACCGATCCTTTATAACTTAACAGGTTCGGAATAACGATACCGACACCTTTACCTGAACGTGTCGGCGCTGCCAACAATGCGAATTGCTGGCCATTGTAATGTAACAATTTGCCGTTGTATTTACCGACGACAATTGAAGTATCTGTTTGTTTGAAAAATCCTGCTTTTGTCAAATCAGCCATCCCTGCAAATCGTGCTTCCCCATGAAGACTTTGGGAGGCAGTGCGCCAAATAGGAATTAAACCAAGCAGGGCAATCAGAAAAGTAAAACCAAATCCAACAATTCCTGATGTTTTAATTTGCAGTGAATATTTAGCAACCTGAGGAATATCCAACGTATTATAGTATTTGAACCATGTTGTAAGTAGTAAGGGCGTTTTATCTAAGCCTAACCATTGCAGCAGGATAAAGCCTGAAAGGTAACAGCCTAATATGAAAGAAATTAATAGTAAAACTACCGTAATAATAGATTTGTTTTTTAGAGTCATTTCAATACCTGTAAGTCAAAGGAATAGATTGTTTTAGATTTCTAGTGAAGATATTAGTTTTCAGACAGCCTAAGGTAATAATGGAAAGCTCAGTTAGTTCTACTAATGTGTATTATGAAATTTATCACTCTCTTTTAGTACTATCCTTGGCAGTTTCACTGTATGTTTGAACTAAATATTTTTTGCTATTTTGATAATACTCATGCACACCGCTCTATACAAACTCTTAGGACTACAGTTGGTAATAGAACTATAGATAATAGTAGGACAAGAGGCTTCATCAGCAATTATTCTTTATGATAAACGCATAATAATTAGGCCGTCTGAAAAAACAGACGGCCCTTAAAATTACTGCATAACCGAACTGAAATCAATGTCCTGGGCAGTATAAATATTAATCAAGGTCCCTTGATTGATCGTTACTGTATTGGGACGAGCATTATTTCGCTCAAGTTGATTGATAGCCTGTTGCTTCAATGTATTGGCTGTATCACTCTGGTAAGGATTCGTGGTAGTTGATGTGTTGGTTGTAACCGTTTGTCCTTGTGGGCCATATTCAGTAGCAGCATATTTAAAAGCATCAGAAATCATACTAATCAATAAAGCTGATGCCAAACGTGATCCCCAATGAGACTTAAATTTACCAACATGGCCAGCTGCACCAAGATTATCTACTCCAGGAGATTCCAGTGTTACATCAACGCCTTCTGGTGTTATGATTCGATTCCAAATAACCTCCATTCGCGGACCAGTAGGATTACTGGAACCATATTGTCCCATTACTTTCGAACCTTTCGGTAACAAGAGATATTTTCCACTGGCAGAATATACAGGCTCAGTGATAATACAAGATGTAAATCCTTTTACTTCAGAAACAATTTTAGTTTCTAATACGCAGCGTAAATAAGTACCCTGTAAAAGTAATTTATCCCTGTTATGCATATAACGAACAGCATTAGCTTGAGCTATGCTTGCTCCCGACTCTTTCTGAGCAGCCTCCCCATCTTCAACAAATTTAGAATCCGTGTTGGCAGACATATCCACAGGCTGCACGGGAATATTAGGAATTATAGGCGGAGGGGTCTCTACTATCGGTGGAGATGATATTTCTATTGGTGGCTTAACAGATTCGGTAGTTTTAGAACTCTCTGGATCAGGCTTCTGCTCTTCCACTAAGTCAACTGGAGGTATCTCAGTAACTTGAGGCTCCGGAGCAGGTAAATCTGGTACAGTAACTACCTGAGGACGTTCTGGAGGGGGAGCTTCATCAGAACCACTAAATTGATGATAGGCAAATGCCCCTAGCCCAGCTAACCCAAAACCTGCAGCTACAATAAACGCAATAGCTTTTTTGTTGACTGTGCGATCAACAGGAGCATTTAGTTGAGGAGCATTCTCCTCAAGTCCCGCCAATTGTTCTTGTTCGTATTGGCTTGAATATAAATTTTGTGATGATTCACTATCTTTTTGATGTTCATTATTTAGCTTATCAGACATTCTTAATTCCTTTTTAATCCAACTACATCATTTCCATGTCTCAAAACTAAGAATGGATAAGTCCCATGGACAATAACTACATTACCTTCAACATTACTGTTTAAGACAAACTCAGCTCCTTTCTCTGATTTTCTGCCATAAACAGCAGGAAAATCACCTGTGAACTTGCCCTTATTCAAGTGGACATAGGTAAATCTGCCATCATCATAGACTTTTAAAGGAACTAGCCAACGAGATTTTTCATTTGCAGCCACATCATAATTAGTATTATAGATTTTAGAAGAATCATATTTCAGGCTATAACCAGCCAAAGTACTAGCACGAAGACTGAAATCCGTAGAATCGGGATATCTGAATTTAACTTGATAATTCACCCCTTTGTCTGAAGCTTCTGCTAAATTACCAACAACATTTTTCATAACCTTAAGCTCAAAAATATATTGGTGAGCCTGAGTACGAACAATAAGATTAGTATCAACTGCATCAGCCTTTGGACGCAGATAAAACACATTTTCTCTACGTACCAAATCCCATCCACCACTTAGGCCCGCACCAAAATCTTTAACCTTTTCACGAGAGTCAAGTTCAATTTGTGTGACTACGCCTTGTGCCGTATGAACGGGATAAGTTGTATTTTCTTGAAACGTATACTCTTGAATAGCTGCAGCATAGACGCTTCCTTGCAACAAACACGATGCTGCTGTTACTAAAAACATTTTTCTTAACATTATTGATTTCCACTTTCAACAGATATAGGAGAAGCATTAGGAACATCATTATCTACAGATGTAGGAGCTTCTAACTGGGGCTGAGGTACACTTTGTACTTGTTGCTGAGCTTGGCTTTCAGATGATGTTCCTGCTGAAAGATAATCTGAAGATAAATCTTGAACAGGTGATTCACTAGCATCAGGATCAACACGATAAGACAATACCTGGAATCCCAGGGGATTTTTTAACCTATACTTTTCATCCATCTTCAAATTGCTATTATAAGTATAGGTCAGAGTAGCAACATTGCTATCCATAAATCTTGATATGCCAGTACCCTTATTTAATAAAAATCTTTGGAATCTTACTGTTGCGCTAGCATCGCGACCATCGGCCTTTCCACTATTATTAAGGACGATACTCAAAATTTTAACGCGAATTGACTGAGCAGACCCATAAAGATTAAATGGGCTATTCGGGTTACTTTTATTCATCAGATTGCGATAGCTGTCAGATACCCCTGCAACCGACATAGAATAAACTGTAGCCCAGTCATTATCATAAATAATCTGACTATCAAAAGATTCTCTAGCAATAATAAAGTGGGAAATATTACTCTTATTTACTGCTTCATTTTTAGTAATATCTAAATTATTCCAATCGCCGGCTAGTTTAGCAACAGTAGCTTGTCCCGTATAGACATCAGCCATAACAAGATAAGGTTCTTTTTCTTTCAGCGGCAAAATATAAAATAATCCGCCAAGCAGACACAAAGAAGAGAAGGTAGAAATACCGGCAACAATCCATGCCCTTTTCTCACTTTTTTTGCGGATATCAACCAAGGTCGTTTCAAAATCCAAAGATCTTTTTACAGCCTTTTGGATATTGCCATCAGTAGTATTTTTACTTGATTTGAACATATGTTTCCATTTTAATCTTGAGTTTTTACATCAGCTTTTGCTGATCTCTCATGTTTTTTCTTTCCACTGTTTTTCACAGCAACATCCATTCTCTTATGCGCCATAATGACACCATTTTGCACATAGAAAACCATCCCTTTATCTTCATAAAGTTTAGATAATTCACTTAAGGCATTATCAAGATCGGTATTTCGTATTGTTGATACTTTCTTATACAAAGTAAAATCAAGCGTATAGTCATAAACAACAGGCATCTTTGCCTCTTCTCCCCAACGCTCCAACAAACCTTTTACAGTTGTATCAAGTCGTGTCACTTGATAAACATGAGGTTTGACAAGAGGAATCTCAGTTACCTGATCAGGTAGTTCATTTAATGGCTTCCATGAACTTGGGAAATCTGGAGCAGACTGATTTGCACAACCTGCCATTAGCGCGCCCACACTAGCAGACAGTAACAGCGTTCTTAAAAGAAACATACATAGTACCTTATAAAATAACTTAAGTTACAACCAAAGCATCTTAATTAAAAATGAAGAAAAGACAATTCATGTTTGGTTATTTTTATTGGTTAAAATCTTGTTAATTATTTTAATCTGTGCTAAATTTCACGTCAATACAAATTCATATTTTCATCTCAACATCATGTTTTTTTCCTGCGCCGACTTAGCTGTCCCGCATGATATTATGCATCATGTCGTGAGAGTTGAATCCTCAGGCAACCCATACGCTATAGGTGTTGTAGGCGGACGCTTACAAAGACAGCCTAAAAATTTGGCTGAAGCAGTTGCTACTGCTAAAATGTTGGAACAAAAAGGATTTAACTTCTCCTTAGGATTAGCTCAAGTTAACCGATACAATTTAAAAAAATACGGGTTGCATTCCTACGAACATGCATTCCAAGTGTGCCCAAACGTCAAGGCAGGTTCGCATATATTGCGAGAATGCTACAATCGTGCAAAAGACTGGGGTAAATCTTTCAGCTGTTATTATTCCGGTAACTTTGTAACCGGTTATAAACATGGATATGTGCAAAAAATTTTTTCATCTATGGGGAAAGGGAGAGCAATCCCACAAAATGCCATTCCAGTCATCAGCAATACTGTGAACACCCCTCGTCCTATGGGCCAAATACCAGCACAACAAGCTAACCGCCCAAATTTGACAGTTACCGCTAATCCACAATCATACTCGGCCACTGTCTCTAAAAGCCAACATTCCTTGCAAGATAATAGTACTGCACAAGCGAAAAGCAATACTTATAAAGATAGCGCAGCAGTCTTTTAGATAGTTTTTTTCCACATCAACCTGTAATAAACATAGGAAATTTCAAATGAAAAACACTCAGATTCAAAAAAAGTCCCGCTTTACCGCTGAAAACGTTGCTACAGCAGCATTTGTTGCTGCAGCATTTTTAGCACCGACTGTAGGTATGGCTGCTGATGATTTTACTTCAGCTTCTGGTGGTGCCTGTAAATTCATTAAAAACATCCATACCGTATTGAATTTAATGTCCGTTGCTGTTGTAACCATCGCCATTATTTTTGCCGGTTACCAAATTGCTTTTGCGCACAAACGCATTTCCGACGTCGCACCTATTTTAATTGGTGGTGTGTTGATTGGTGCGGCTGGTCAAATCGCAAAAATGCTGGTTGGTAATGCGGACTCCTGCTCTGCAGCTACAACTTCAGCAATGATGCAAGTATTGCAATTCTTCGCATAATTATTCATTATGCAAAAAAACATCGTTTTTCGAGGATGTACACGTCCGGCAACCTTTCTCGGCGTCCCCTATATACCTTTCTTTATAGGAGCTGGCTCAGGATTATTAATGGGAATGTACTTCAATTTGTTTTTTTTGCTAACCATCCCATTCATCATTCTGATTATGAGGCAGATGGCCAAGCGAGATGACATGATTTTTCGTTTTCTAGGCTTACGCCTGAAATTCAGGCTTAAAGCCAGAAATCGAGAAGAGTTTCCTGACACATGGTGCTTCTCGCCTAACGAGTACCGCAACAATCCTCCCAAACAATGACAACAACACGTCCGACAGATGCTTTTGTCTGTCGGACAATTCCAACACAAAAAACAAATAAAATGTTTACTCCTGACGCATCAATCAGTCAATTCGTATCCCTCTCCACTCATGTCTCTCCAACCATTGTCAAAACCACTGGTGGAGATTACCTGACAACATGGCATCTATCTGGCCTTCCCTTCGTAGGTCGTGAAGAATGGGAGCTTGAGCACAAGCACAATACATTTAACCGTCTGCTCCAATCCCTGCGTGCACCCGACTACGTAAATGTCGCCTTTTGGGTACATGACATTCGACGTCATCGTAGTATCGATTTACGTCCTGAATTTCAAGAGTCTTTCAACCAAAGCCTCTCTGATCGTTATTTCTCTCGACTCTCCCAAGAAAAGCTCATGAATAACGAGCTTTACTTGACCATGATCTATCGCCCAGTTGTTGATGGCAAAAAATTCGTTGATAAATCGGGTAATATCGATCGTCTCAAAGCCGAGCAGGAACAAGCTATTGGTACACTTAACGAATTAGCAACCAACCTTGAGGCTGTTCTCAAAGACTACCATCCATACCGACTTGGTATGTATGAAGGTAAAAACGGAACTGTATTCTCTGAAACCCTCGAACTTTTCGGTTACATCCTTAACCGCGTTAACGAGCCAGTTCCCGTACTACCAGCCCCAGTTTACAACTACTTACCCCTTAGTCGACATCTCTTTTCTTCCAAAACCGGCGACTATATCGTCCGTACTCCCGAGGGTAAAAACCACTACGGTGCCATACTCAACCTTAAAGAATATCCTGATGGCACCTACCCTGGGATACTGAATGGTCTCAAATATTTGGATGTTGAATACGTCATCACCCATAGCTTCAGCCCAATGAGCCGATACGATGCTATGAAAACCCTCGAGCGCACTCGTGGCATGATGATCTCTTCCGGCGACAAATCATTTACCCAAATTGCAGAACTCGACCATGCAATGGACCAGCTCGCATCTGGCAATTTTGTTCTTGGCGGCTACCATTTCAGCCTTGCTATTTACGCCGACAGCCAAGAGCAGCTTTCCCAAAACATTGCCGCTGCCCGAGCAGAGCTTTCCAACGCCGGTTTTGTAACGACTAAAGAAGACTTGGCCGTCTGCTCCGCATATTATGCCCAACTTCCGGGCAACTGGAACTACCGCACCCGCATTGCCAACCTCTCATCGTTAAATTTCTTGGGTCTTTGCCCCCTCCACAACTTTGCCACAGGCAAACGTGAGGGCAACCCGTGGGGGCAATGCGTTACCGTTCTTCAAACAACCAATGGTCAGCCCTACTACTTCAACTTCCATGCAACCCTTGAAGGTGAAGATTCCGAAGGTGAAAAAGCCATTGCCAACACCATGGTTATCGGTAAGTCCGGTACCGGTAAAACAGCACTTATCAACTTCCTCCTCAGCCAGGTACAAAAATACGATCCCAAACCCACTATCTTCTTCTTCGATAAAGACCGTGGTGCCGAGATCTTCGTCAGAGCTTGCGGCGGTGCTTATATGGCGCTGGAAAGCGGTCAGCCGACCGGCTTTAACCCCTTCCAATGCGAAAATACAGAGGCAAATGTCCAATTCCTCTGTGGCCTTATGAAGCAGTTAGGTGGCAAGGCGCACTATTCAGCAGCAGAAGACGACGATGTCCTGCGCGCCGTTCGAGCCATGCTTGATACCCCAATGGCACTGCGCAGTATTTCCAACTTCCAAAAATCGCTGCCCAATACCGGCGACGATTCCCTCTATGCCAATATCCGCAAATGGACTAGAGGAAACAGTCTCGGCTGGGTCTTTGATAACCCTCAGGACAAAATCGACTTCAGTGGTGCCAACATCATCGGCTTCGACTACACCGACGTGATTGAAAACCCACAGGTACGCGATCCAGTCATCGGTTATCTTATCCATCGAATGGAAGAGCTTATCGATGGTCGCCGCTTCATCTACATCATGGATGAATTCTGGAAAATCCTTGATGGCGAAGGCGGCTTGAAAGAGTTTGCCAAAAACAAACAAAAAACCATCCGTAAGCAAAACGGTATGGGTATCTTTGCCACCCAGTCTCCGGAAGACGCCCTCAAAAGCGATATTTCCGCCGCACTGATTGAGCAGACAGCTACCATGATACTGCTGCCAAATCCGAATGCAGATAAAAAAGACTACATTGATGGACTGAAGCTGACCGACTCAGAGTTCCAAGTGATTAAAAGCCTGGACGAGCGCAGCCGCTGCTTCTTGGTCAAACAGGGCCATGCTTCCGCAGTATGCCAGCTCAACCTGCGCGGATTTGACGATGAATTGGCAGTCATCTCCGCCAGTACCGACAACATCGACATCATGGACGGCATCATTAAGAAAACAGCTGAACGTTTAGGTGTCGGCATTGATGCGGTAAGACCGGAGGATTGGTTACAGACCTTCTACGATGAACGTAAGGGTTCTGGTAAGAAAGCAAGCGCCAATGTGATGCGCAACGCGGATTAGTCGTATAGACGAATAAACTCAAAGGTCGTCTGAAAGCAGCAAGTATTTCAGATGATCCTTACTGAAAAACAAAAAAACTTGGATACGTTTAAATAATTTAATTTAAGAAAGATTGTAAGCAAATGAAAAACACAATGAGAAAACTGGCAGCAGTTTTAGTGTGCGCAGGAATGCTGGGAAATACATCCGTAACGGCAACAGGTATTCCGGTATTTGATGGAGCAGCGATGACCAACGCGATACAGCAATTGATGAACTGGAAAGCTCGATTTGACAGTGTGTCTCGAGGATACTTAGACAATGTTAGTGGAGCAAATACAAATGTCAAACAATCTACTCAAGTAAAGAGTATGTTTGAACGACGCAAAAAAAAATGTAGAGCAATACAACGTGACAACCCTGCTTCAGGTACACTTTGTCTACAAATTACTAAACTGGAAGAAGA
Source organism: Neisseria sp. 27098_8_158 (assembly GCF_041433145.1). Classification (NCBI taxonomy): domain Bacteria; kingdom Pseudomonadati; phylum Pseudomonadota; class Betaproteobacteria; order Neisseriales; family Neisseriaceae; genus Neisseria; species Neisseria sp. 27098_8_158. The sequence continues at coordinate 445,468 of NZ_JAPWAZ010000001.1, read as the reverse complement.
AAAGTACAACTTGTTAGTTACAATCGATGAAGAAATCAAAGGTGATTTCAAAAGAATCAACGGCAAAGTCTCCTCTCAAGGTAGAATGGCCAAAGAAAAAGACGCTCTTGGTGGTATATCGGGTATGCCTGGATTCAGTTTCTCAAATCAGGCAGGTAAGGCTGAGACTGCCGAAAATAACGTACAGATCCAAGTAAACGCCGTAATGGCTAAATATTATCAGTACAAAAATAATCTTGACACCCTAGATAAAGAGATTGAATACTACAACTCAATGCGCAAAATGCTGACCAAAGAACAGCTTACCGGCAGCAGTTTGAACAAAAACATCACTAAAGGAGTTACATACGGTAAACTGACTGAAGCTACGAATCGCTTTAGAAAAAAAGCAAAAGACGTAGTTGATGATAGAAAAGAAATCGAAAGCAAAACCAAACCGATTTATAAACCCAATTGAGTATAAGGCCGTCTGAACCGGATCGGTTTCAGACGGCCCAAACAAATCGATCATCTCATCGTTTTACAAAAATTAATCGAAAGCTCATCTCATTATGATGGATTTACTCCTTTATACCGGCATTCGCGACTATCTTTATGCGCGAATCGGCTACTTTACCGAAGTAGTCTTATCTAAAAACTTAAACCTCGCCCTTACAATGGTTTTGGCATTGCTGACATTATGGATTATGGTTCAGGGCTATCTGATCGTAACAGGTCGGAGTCAGGAAGGCCTCAAAGGATTTATTTTTAACCTTGGTAAAAACTATGTTGTTATTGCCATTGCACTTGGGGTCTCCTTAGGCAGTAGCTTTAGCGTCCGTGTATTGACTGATGATCTTGCCAATGGCATCAGTCAAGTTATGCATGGCAATAACGATTTCGGCAGCGAGTGTCTGACCGAACAGACCTCCTATATTACCGGCTGTAAAATCGACTTGAACCTGAAAACCACTCAACTTGTCCTATCCGGCCTTTCTGCCATTGATACCGCAGATGACGACCATCTGGAAGATAAGCTTTCCGAAGCCAAATGGTTTGCCGGGGTAGGTACGGCAGGTCCTGCCATCGTGGCGGGCACCATGCTCATCATGTACCGTATCGCGATTTCCCTGTTTGTCGGTTTCGCGCCTATCTTTATTTTGTGCCTCCTGTTCAAAAGAACCGCCCCGCTGTTCCAAAAATGGCTATACTTCGGATTAGCTACTATCTTCTCCAGCGTCTTGCTCGGCGTCATGGCGGAGATTTCCATGGACTTGGTGGGCCACTTATTCGGCGGCGCGGCAGCCGGCAAATTTGTGGCAACCGTCATCGGCGAAGGAGGCACAACCGGCATTATGGAAACCGTTACCCAGCAGCTGGGCTTGGGTTTGATGCTCTCCACCCTACTGATTACCGTACCGCCTATGGCAGGTATGTGGTTTAACGGTGTGATGGGTAGCTTCAGCGCCTACTCAGTTATCGGCAATGGAAATGGAAATCGCCAAGAAGTTCCGCCGCATTTGGATGGTGGGGCAAGTCAGCGGGCTAGCTACGATGTACAGAATAGAGTTACGAATAATGTTGAGAAGTTGGATGCAAATACTAATCAACACACATGGACAATGGGTGGAAGCCAGTCAGGAAGTACAACTACAGATGCAATGAAACTGGCTGAGCAACCTCGTAAGGGAGATAACAAATCCTAGTATTTCACGAATTAAAGATTTAAATAATAGATTGGAAATGAAATGAGAAAATTACTTTTTATGTTATTAGGGTTAATAAACCTTAATATCTGTGCCGCTAATCCTACCTACGATGCGACTAGAGGTGCATTGCAAAATGACCCTGGCTTATGTCAATACGGCTATAATCCCAACTGTGCATCATCTCGTCAACATCAACGAAATCAACCTACGGAAATTGTTCATATTAAAGTACCTTCAAAATACGGAGCATGGGCAATCAATCCTAAAACAGGTATATCAGGTGGCGCGCTCGATATGGATTCACTCGCTGCAGCAAAAAAACAAGCCATTAAAACCTGCGAACAAGGTGGAAAAAATAAACCGTGTAAAATTGGTGCTTGGGTTCGTAATGGCTGTATTGCAGCTGCCCAAAGAAAAGATGGTAGACTTTTTTTCGGTATAAACGACCCTGGTCTTGCTGAAGTGGAAGCATTGAGGAAATGCCAAGCTTCAGGTGGAATTCAATGTAAAATTACAACTCCCGAAGGTTGCTCTATGCCTAAATTCTAATAGACCCAAAGCCGTCTATTTTCAGATGGCTCTTGATATCCTCCTCTAATTACCAATTTAATTTTAACGAGTACGACACGATGAAACACTTATCCATTTTTGTTTTAACCGCGGCTATGCTGCCGTTTTCTGCCTCTGCCGTCAACGCTTCAGATATTGCCGGAAAACTGCTGACAGGCGATAAAAAATATGCCTGCGAGGCCATTACCTGCCTGACTTCTCCGGGTACGCCGCCTAAAGAATGCAACCCTGCACTGCACAGGTTCTATTCCATTCACCACAAATACGCGCAAGACACCATCAGCGCTCGCCGCCGCTTCCTCCAGCAGTGTCCTGCTTCCCGTGACAAAGAGATTGCCCCTATTATCGAAATAGTCGTACATCGATAATCTATCTACACAAAGGCCGTCTGAAATTCAGACGGCCTTTTGTAAATAGTTGGTTTCGCGCCCATCTTTATATTATGCCTCCTGTTTAAAAGAACCGCCCCGCTGTTCCAAAAATGGCTATACTTCGGATTGGCTACCATCTTCTCCAGCGTCTTGCTCGGCGTCATGGCGGAGATTTCCATGGACTTGGTGGGCCACTTATTTGGCGGCGCGGCAGCCGGAAAATTTGTGGCAACCGTCATTGGTGAAGGCGGCACTACCGGCATTATGGAAACCGTTACCCAGCAGCTGGGCTTGGGTCTGATGCTCTCTACCCTGCTGATTACCGTACCGCCTATGGCAGGCATGTGGTTTAACGGTATCATGGCATCCTACTCTGGATACAATGCAATGCAGGGTTGGGGAAACGGTCAGCCTGCTACGCCTCCGGGGATGAATAGCCAACAGCAAAAGATTAATCATAACATGCAGAATTTTTCTAGTAGCACTGATTCACAAGAAATCAATTCTAATCAAAATACGGTAAGGACAAATTATGATTCAGCATCCAACCAGCCTACTGATACTACCAAAGCTGCTAAACAATCCGATAAAGGGTTAGCCCGGTAAAGATGACAAAAGTATACTTTCTACTATTTGTTATTAAAAATGACGAAAGCTTTAAATAAAAAAATTAAGTGAGGCAATCATGAAAAAATTAGTTTTCATTCTCTTAGGTTTAGCAAGTTTAAATGTATTTGCTAATAGTTGTGGTGGAGAGTATCAGCCTGCAACTGGAACTTGTCGCATCATTGACAGCTCCGGTCGTCAGATTCTATATAACGTTGGCACACCTCAGTCTTATAATAATGGTTCTGTTGAAAATCAACCAACGGTTGTTAATATCAATGTTCCTTCAAAATACGGTGCTTGGGCAGTTAATGCAAAAACTGGTCTCTCAGCAGATGTTATTAATGCCCCATCTCTTGAAATTGCAAAAAAAGGTGCTATTAAGGCCTGTGAACAAGGGGGACGAAATGCACCTTGTAAAGTACTTGCTACAGTCAGGAACGGCTGTATCGCCGTTGCTCAAGGAAAATCTGGCAAAAAACTGAAAACATTCTATGGAACAGAACCCTCTATTGGTCAAGCAGAACCGACAGCCTTAAGGAAATGTCAGGCTTCGGGAGCTGTACAATGTAGAATTACTACGCCTGAGGGCTGCTCACTACCTAAATTCTAATAGACTCAAAGCCGTCTGTTGTTCAGACGGCCCTTGAAACCCTCCTCTATTTCTCATTCTATTTTAACGAGTACGACACGATGAAAAATTTATCCATTTTTGTTTTAACCGCAGCCCTGCTGCCGTTTTCTATGCCTGTAGTCAACGCTTCAGATATTGCCGGAAAACTGCTGACAGGCGATAAAAAATATGCCTGCGAGGCCATTACCTGCCTGACTTCTCCGGGTACGCCGCCTAAAGAATGCAACCCTGCACTGCACAGGTTCTATTCCATTCACCACAAATACGCGCAAGACACCATCAGCGCTCGCCGCCGCTTCCTCCAGCAGTGTCCTGCTTCCCGTGACAAAGAGATTGCCCCTATTATCGAAATAGTCGTACATCGATAATCTATCTACACAAAGGCCGTCTGATATTCAGACGGCCTTTGTGTAGATAGTCGTTTTCGCACCTATCTTTATTTTATGCCTCCTATTCAAAAGAACCGCCCCACTGTTCCAAAAATGGCTATACTTCGGATTAGCTACTATCTTCTCCAGCGTCTTGCTCGGCGTCATGGCGGAGATTTCCATGGACTTGGTGGGCCACTTATTCGGCGGCGCGGCAGCCGGAAAATTTGTGGCAACCGTCATCGGTGAAGGCGGCACTACCGGCATTATGGAAACCGTTACCCAGCAGCTGGGCTTGGGTCTGATGCTCTCTACCCTGCTGATTACCGTACCGCCTATGGCAGGCATGTGGTTTAACGGTATCATGGCATCCTACTCCGGATACAATGCAATTCAGGGCTGGGGAAACGGTCAGCCTGCTACGCCACCGGGGATGAATAGTCAACAGCAGCAGGCTAATTATGATGTTAAGAATATGGCTGGTAATACTGGCAATAATACTAAATACGAAACTGCTCAATCAAATCTATGGACAACTGGAGGCAGCCAGACAGAAAGTACATCTACTGATACCATGAAGCAACCTGGCCAATTCGACAAAAGAAGTAAATAAACCATCGTGAATAAACGAGCCTAGTATTTCTGCATTCAAAGATTAAATTTGAAAAAATAAAAGATTGGATTTGTAATGAAAAAATTGCTTTTAGTACTATTAGGGCTGTCTAGCATAAATATTTATGCCAACGGTTGTGGCGGAGAATATCAGCCTGCAACAGGGACTTGTCGGATTATCGACGGTTCAGGCCGACAAATTTTATATAATGTTGGTAAGCCTCAATCTTCAAATAGTGATTCTACACAAAATCAAACTAACGTTATTAATATCAAAGTTCCTTCAAAATATGGAGCATGGGCAATCAATCCTAAAACAGGTATATCAGGTGGAGCACTTGAGATGGATTCACTTGCCGCAGCAAAAAAAGCGGCTATTAAAACCTGTGAAAGAGGTGGAAAAAATAAACCGTGCAAAGTTGATGCTTGGGTTCGCAATGGCTGTATCGCCGTTGCTCAAGGAAAAGATGGTTCAGCTTTTTTTGGTATAACCTCTCCGGGCATGGCTGAAGCGGAAGCATTAAGGAACTGTCAAAAAAGTGGAGCTTTACAATGTAGAATTATTGCTACCGAAGGTTGCTCTATGCCTAAATTTTAATAGATAACGGCTGTTTTGCTGACTAGATGGCCTTTAATATCCGCTCTAATCCCTATTCTATTTAACGAGTACGACACGATGAAAAATTTATCTATTTTTGTTTTAACCGCAGCTCTATTGCCGTTTTCTGCCTCTGCCGTCAACGCTTCAGATATTGCCGGAAAACTGCTGACAGGCGATAAAAAATATGCCTGCGAGGCCATTACCTGCCTGACTTCTCCGGGTACGCCACCTAAAGAATGCAACCCTGCACTCCACAGATTCTATTCTATTCACCACAAATACGCGCAAGATACCATCAGCGCCCGCCGCCGCTTCCTCCAGCAGTGTCCTGCTTCTCGTGACAAAGAGATTGCACCTATTATCGAAATAGTCGTACATCGATAATCTATCGACACAAAGGCCGTCTGAAATTCAGACGGCCTTTTCTCTTTTCAAAATGATTAAAATTTTAAAACTCTTCAAAATACAACCTCATCTACTACTCAAATTATTTACATTCTAAACTTACAGACTTAATCTCATCTTTGCCGATTATAGGTTAAGGTTTTTATATAGACATAAAATGCCGTCTGAAACAACTTAGCACCATCTGCAACGTGAGTCGGACAAATAAAGAATGGTTTGTTTTGTTCTGATTTTTCCCTTTTTATCCCACTAAAACTGACGTCATGCTGAGCGAACCTGCAATCAGGTTATCGTTGAAAAACGTAATATCGTCTTGCGGTTCGCGTAATGCCATGATGTACAGCAGCGGTAAGTAATGATCCGGAGTTGGCACAGAAAGCTCGGCCTTTTCGCCTAGCTGCTCATAATGCACCAAAGTTTCATTATCTCGTATTGCAATTGCCTGATTGACCGTTTCGCGGAACGCAAACGCCCAGTCATACCCTGCACCGATTTGATCGATATGTTCCCAGCTTATCGCCCTCAGATTATGCACAATATTGCCGCTGCCGATAATCAGCACGCCTTGCTCGCGTAAAGCAGATAATTTTTTCGCCAAGTTGAAATGCCATTCCGCCGATTGCAAACGGTTAAGGCTCAGTTGCACTACGGGAATATCGGCATCGGGATAGAGAAATTTCAACACCGCCCATGCGCCATGATCAAAACCACGCGTTGGGTTCAACTCGACATTTTCCGGCTGTAATAATGACTTCACTTGCTCCGCCAACTCGGGCGAACCGGGCGCGGGATATTGCATTTGGCTGAGCTCTTCAGGAAAGCCGTAGAAATCGTAAATCATTTCAGGGTGTTTACCTGATGTCACCTGCAAACGGCTGCTGTACCAATGCGCTGAAATCATCAAAATGGCTTTTGGTTTGGCAAACTTTTGCGTAATTAGGCTGAAATTCTGATTGAACGGGTTCTCTGTATCTAATGCATTCATCGGGCTACCATGCCCAACAAACAATACAGGCATTTTTTTCATGTTCTGCTCTTCGTTATCTGATCCAGCAGATTGTACGGATAAATTTTTATTCAAAAAATACCGGTTTACGAACAATATCTTTTACTAATAGGAAATAATAGCTGACAAAGTTGGATGTACCATTGATGTATTTAGAAAAATGCATTAAAAGGCCGTCTGAACATTTTTACTTCATACGCCAAAATTTCTTCATTTCTGTATTGACAGAAATAAAAGATAAAAATAGAATACCATCACTATGAAACTGAATCCGACCACTGAAAAATTTATCCTCCATTGGGGTGAAATGGGTACCAAATGGGGGGTCAACCGTACCGTTGCACAAATCCACGCCCTGCTCTACATCTTGGGCAGGCCGATGAATGCCGAAGAAATTACCGAAACGCTCGGCGTAGCGCGCTCCAATGTCAGCAACAGTATTAAAGAGTTGCAAAACCTGAGATTGGTACATACCGTGCATATCTTGGGCGATAGGCGCGATCATTTTGAAACTTCGGATGATGTCTGGACTTTGTTCCGTACTATTGCAGAAGTGCGTATGCAGCGTGAAATCGAACCGACGCGGCAATTTTTGCAAAGCCTGATCGACAGCCCTGAATTTAGTCAGGAAAATGAAACTGCCAAGCAGCGAATCCGACAAACCCATGATTTCATCAGTACGCTGACCATGTGGGCAAATGAAATGCTGAAGCTTTCTACTTCAACCATGGTAAAAATTTTGAAAATAGGCGCTGGAATACAAAAATTTTTCCGATGATGGCAATGGACTTGTTCTCAATAAACATAGCCAATGCTATTTAGGATATGGAAACATGCTCATGGCAGCCTTGCATGGGCATGTTTATCTGAAGCTTGATATTCTTTGGTAGATTTTGAATCACTGGATATGGATTTCCCTCCTAAGGAAACAATCTAGAAACCTATCTAAAATTTTTTACCCTATAATTTCTCTTTTAACAGAAATTTTAGAAATAACAGACTAAAATATAAACAAACCAAAATGAAATTAGGAAACCAATATGTCCGGCAACACTACACACACAACTCCCGCCTACCTGCCTTACTCAATGGGGCTGCTATGGCTCTGGAGCGGTACCCAACCTCTGTTTTTCATGCCTGAAATGTCATTGGATTTGCTACATTCGGTCGGTATTCCCAATCCGTTGCAATGGCCTACATTAATCGCCGCTTCTCTGCTGGACATTGGTTTTGCTTTTTTATGCTTCAGCCGCCTTCGTTCCCATTCATCAGTATGGCTGCTGCAATTGATAACCGTCGCGGCATACAGCCTGATTATCGCCTTCGGGCTGCCCGAAATGTGGGCACATCCATTTGCGCCTTTGGTAAAAAACCTGCCGATTATGGCTACTTTATTTTTCTTGTATCAATCCGTAGGAGATAAAAAATGAACACTTATTTAATTGTTAAAACCCTGCACATCATCTCGGCTACCTTAATGGTCGGCACCGGTTTTGGTACAGCGTTTTACCTCTTTTGGGCAAACCGCAGCGGTTCAGTTGCCGCGCAGTCGGTCGTCTCACATTGGGTCATCAAAGCAGATTGGTGGTTTACAACTCCCGCCGTCATTTTCCAACCCCTGTCCGGCTTATGGATGCTGTATGAACGCGGCTACACTGTTGCCACTATGCTGGAACAAAATTGGGTATGGATGACGCTGGCCTTATACATCTTTTCAGGCATTTGCTGGCTGCCTGTTGTTTGGCTGCAAATCCGCATGGCCAAGATTGCAGAAAAAGCGCATAAAGAAAACGCAGACACTATTCCGGAGCCCTACTGGCGTTACGCCAGACGCTGGGAATTGCTCGGCTATCCTGCCTTTTGCGCCACTATTGTGATTTACTTCCTGATGGTGATGAAACCGATTTAAAGGTTTTCAGACGGCCTCAGTAACAACATAAAGAAAAACCATGAACATCATCATTTTCGGAGGCAGCGGCTTCATCGGTAGCCGTACCGCTCAAATCCTAAAAGAACAAGGTCACCAAGTTTGCACGCCCGACCGCCGCGCCTTCGACTTTCTTCATCCTGATGAAACCGCCGCACGCCGTTTATTGGAAGGGCAAGACGTCCTCATCAACTGCATTGGAATTATGAGCAGGCATGCAGAAATACTCGAAACCGTACACCACCATACCCCCAAACAGCTCGCCGTATGGGCAAAAGCAGCAGGCATAAAACGCTGGGTGCAACTATCCGCGCTGGGTGCCGATCCATCTCAATCCATCAACTTTGTCGGCAGCAAAGGACGTGGCGATGATGCCATTGCTCAAAACGGCATACCGATTGCCATAGCCAGACCATCCGTCGTTTACGGGCGAGGAGGAAGCAGTTGCGAGCTATTCATCAAACTAGCCTGCCTCCCTTTACTTCCCTTACCGGAAGCCGGTCGCTTTCATTTGCAGCCCGTACACCTTGCCGATGTTGCCGAAGGTTTGGCAAAACTTGCCGTCCAAGCCGTCCCAACCGACAATAACCATAGCATCATTAATATGACCGGTAGCAAAACGCTGACTTTGGCGGAATACCTGACCACCATCCGCCAAACCCTGCACCATAAACCGCCACAACGTATTCTGTCCGTTCCCCTACGCCTGCTTGAGCCAGCACTGCCGTTGGCAAACATCCTCAGCAACAGCATTATCAGCCGAGACAGCTTTTCCCTACTCAAGCAAGGCTCATGCGCCGACTATTCTGATTTTGCAGCTTTACTAGGCAGGGAACCATTGGCGGCAGAAAACTTTGCCGGTTGCCTATAATTCATTTAACTTTAAAATGACAAAACAAAGGCCGTCTGTTTGTTGTTCAGACGGCCTAAAGCTTTTATAAAATACTTTATTGCAAAACAATTCAGTTCATCAGAAGCTTATTGCTTCTACCTACCCAACTACAAAGGCTGGGCCAAATCGTTTTCCGTGTTGTAGCTGATAAAATCCTGCTCATGAGGGAAATGGACAACCCGCGCGCGCTGTTGTTGCAACCAGCCGCGTATGCTGCGCATTCCTGAATAAAGGTATGGCACGGTGCTTTGCAGGATTTGTGGCCGGATAAACATCACGCTGTAATGCGGTCTAGCCGGGGTTTCAACATAAAATGCATTGCACAACGGCGTGCGTTTGGCGATGGTCTCAAACTGGGAAACCAAGTTTTCAGGCAGGCGGGGCATATCGCAGGAGACGATAAGCAGCCAGTCTGCAGTAGCAATTTGCAAATCGTTGGCGGCGGTACACAAGGCGGCTAAAGGGCCGTAATGTTGCCATTGGCGTGCATCGGAGAAAACGTGCGCGCTGCGTTGGGCGTAGGATTCGAGATTGCGGTTGGCACTGATGGCGATATGACTGACTTGCGGGCGGATTTTTTCGATAACGTGGTCTATCAAGGCTTTGTTGTGCCATTGCACCAACCCTTTATCGACACCTCCCATCCGGCTTCCCTGCCCGCCGGCCAATATCAGTGCAAAAATTTTCATTTTGGTAGTCCTTTGCAAAGCAGAGTGTGTAAGTGTTATTCGCGATGTTGTATTTATGGAATAAGTTTTTAAGGCTTCAGGCCGTCTGAAACCTGATTTTGTGATTTAATTCACTTAAGATGAATTTTATCATAACATGATTTTACATTAAACCCCTGTTTTTTCTTATCATAACCATACAATTATTTTAGACAGGTTGTTTATAGGTCGAAAGAATGATATTTTTATAAGATTATCGGATTAGTCTTCCTGCGTGCTTTATGCGTTTATTCTCTGGATCTTCAGACGGCCTGAGCCTGTCCTCGCGTTTAAAACTACTGACTATGTTATGGGTCGGCTCGGCTTTTTTATCGATTGCCTTTACCCTGCTGCTTTCTTGGCGTTTGGAAAGCGCGGCTAAAACGATTGAAGATGCGGGCAGCTTGAAAATGCAGGTGTATCGCTTGGCTTATATGGCAAGCGTCCGTACGCCCAATGCTCAAATTGACAACCAAATCAAAGAATTTGAACGTACGCTGGCCAATGTAACGCAAAGCGATGCCATTCATCCGCTGATTCCGTCACGAATGCCGCTGGCTTACGATTTGATCCAATCGATGCTGTTAATTGATTGGGAATCCAACATCAAGCCTTCTTTGCAACATTACGAGCGGCCGACCCAAATCGGCTTATACCGTTTTGCCGGCAATATCGAGCTGTTTTTACAGGCGATGGAAAACGCCAACGAGCAAAATACTTTGTGGCTGCGCCGTTTTCAAATGGCGATGATGCTGATGATTTTAGTGGCTGCCGGCTTGATGATTGTTTGGCATTATTCGTGGATCATCCGGCCGCTGGAAAAATTGCGCGACGGGGTGGAAACCATCAGCGAAGGCCGTTTCGGGGTTCAAATCGATACAGACCAAATTCGTGAATTCGCCCAAGTCAGCAAGGGCTTCAACCAAATGAGCCGCCGTCTGAAAACGCTTTATACGGATTTAGAAGGACAGGTTGCCCAACAAACCCAAGATTTGGCCCGGCAAAACCGTGATTTGACCCTGCTCTACCAGACTACGCGCAACCTGCACCAAACCTTTACGCCGCAACAGGCGGCAGAAGAATTTTTAACTCAGATTCTGCCGGCATTTTCCGCTCTGGGCGGTACGGTATATCTTTCCGATGAAGAACGCAAACGCTCTGACTTGGCGGCAAGCGTCGGTGAAACTGAAGAAGGAAATCGTGTAGAATTTCCGATCGTTTATCAAGACGAACAACTCGGCGTACTGACCCTATATTTTTCAGACGGCCATATGCCTGATGAGCAAGACGAAAAACTGCTGCATACCTTAAGCGGACAGCTGGGCATTTCCATCGCCAGCAACCGCATGGAACAAGAGCGCCGCCTTCTTGCAGTTTTACAGGAGCGTAACTTGATTGCGCAAGGTTTGCATGACAGCATCGCGCAAGCTTTGACCTTTTTGAATTTGCAGGTACAAATGCTGGAAAGCGCGTTTGCTTCAGACCAACGCGAGCAGGCTGAAGAAAATATCGGCTTCATCAAAGACGGCGTGCAGGAATGCTACGAAGACGTACGCGAACTTTTGATGAATTTCCGCACCAAAATCAGTAATAAAGATTTTCCTGAAGCGGTAGAATCGCTGCTGGCGCGTTTTGAACGACAAACCAGTATTCCAGTTGATTTAAAATGGCAGGACGACGGGCAGGCTTTGAATTATGATGAGCATTTGCAAATCATCTTCATCTTGCAGGAAAGCCTGTCCAATATTCGGAAGCATGCGCGTGCGCAACATGTCAGCGTCGAAATTGCCAACCACGGCGATTTTGTCATGACAATTCGGGACGACGGCGCAGGCTTTAATAAAGAACACCTATCAAACCGGCCTTCAGGCGAACATGTCGGCTTGGGCATTATGCAGGAACGGGCCCAACGGATTAACGCAGAATTGGCCATTACATCGCAGATTGGGCAAGGTACGGCGGTTATGCTGACTTTGCCGCAACAAATGAGAACAGCATCATGACGATTAAAATTACCCTTATTGACGACCACACCCTATTTCGCAGCGGTATCAAGGCATTGCTTTCACGCCAGCCTGATTTTGAAGTCGTCGGCGAAGCTTCAGACGGCCTGGCCGGCGTAAAAATGGTTGAGCAGCTCAAGCCTGATGTAGTCTTGCTGGACTTGGATATGCCGGTTATGAACGGCCGCGAAGCATTGGCTCAAATTTTAAGTATCAATCCGCAGCTGACCGTCATCATGCTTACCGTTTCCGAAGACAGCGACGATTTGACCGAATGTATGCGTATGGGTGCAAAAGGCTTTTTGCTGAAAAACATCAATGCCGACTTCCTGTTGGAAAGCATCCGCAAAGCCGTTGATGGCGACAATGTCTTCTCCCCTGAAATGACCAGCCGCTTGGTGCAATCGCTGATTTCCCCTTCTCCTTCACGCTCCGACCACCTGCTGGCGCAGCTGACTCCGCGCGAAATGGAAATCTTGGGCTACCTTGCCGCCGGACACAGCAATAAAATCATTGCCCGCCATTTAAATTTGGCTGAGTCAACCGTCAAAGTGCATGTGCAGAACCTGTTGCGTAAGTTGAACCTAAGCAGCCGCGTTCAAGCAGCGGTTTATGCGGTGCAACACAAAGTACCGCAACCGGTATTGTCTTAATCAGGCCGTCTGAAACCTTCTTTTTAAAAGGTTTCGGGAAGAGCGTTTATTCGCTATAATCACGCCGATTTATATGCAGGGTTGTCTGATTCTTTCAGACGGCCTTTTTATTTGATTTCTCACTGATTTAAAACAATATGTCCGAAAACATTCCAGAAAATACACCCGAAAACACCGTTCCTGAAGAACACAAACGCAGCATCCGCAGTTTCGTCTTACGTCAAGGCCATATGACCACGGCCCAACAGCGCGCCATTGATACGATGTGGCCGCAATTTGGTGTGGACTTCCAAGAAGCTCCTTTGGACTTGAACCGCACTTTTGGACGGGACAATCCTAAAGTATTGGAAATCGGTTTCGGTATGGGCGTCGCGACAGTGGAAATCGCCAAATGTCTGCCCGATACCGACTTTTTAGCAATTGATGTTCACGGCCCGGGCGTCGGCAATATTTTGAAGCTGATTGAGGAAGAACACATTTCCAATATCCGTGTGATGCGTCATGATGCAGTGGAAGTAGTGGAAAAGATGCTGGAAGACGGTTCTTTAGACGGCATTCATATTTTCTTCCCTGACCCTTGGCACAAAAAACGCCACAATAAACGCCGCTTGGTACAAGTGCCGTTTGTTGAAAAGCTGCTGCCCAAACTCAAAAGTGGCGGCTATGTCCATATGGCGACCGACTGGGAAGAATACGCCGTGCAAATGCTGGAGGTTTTGAGCAGTTTTGACGCTTTGCAAAACACGGCTGCCGATTACGCCCCTACGCCCGATTATCGTCCTGAAACCAAATTTGAAGCCCGAGGCAAACGATTGGGTCATGGCGTTTGGGACTTGGTATTCCGTAAGAAATAAAGCCAAACATAAAACAAAAGGCCGTCTGAAAAATTTCAGACGGCCTTTTATCTTACTGATTAAGCCAAGAAAAGTTTATAAGCCGGATTATCGGTTTCTTCTTTATAAACATAACCCAAGCTCTCCAAAAAGTCGGCAAAGGCTTCATTGTCACTTTCAGGTACATCGATACCGACCAAAATACGGCCGTAGTCCGCACCATGATTGCGATAATGGAACAAAGTAATATTCCACTCGGCACGCATATGGTTCAAGAAACGGGACAACGCACCCGGGCGTTCAGGAAATTCAAAGCTGACCAAACGTTCGCTGGAAACTTTTTCCGTACGTCCTCCGACCATGTAACGGATATGGATTTTGGCGATTTCATCATTGGTCAGATCGACATTCGGCAAACCAGCATCAGCCAGTTGTTTACTGATGACGGCCAAGTCTTGCGCACCTGCAGTTTGCAAACCGACAAAAATATGAGCATTTTTGTCGTTGCCGTAGCGATAGTTGAACTCGGTAATATTCCGACTGCCCAAGACATTGATAAACTTGAGGAAGCTGCCTTTTTCTTCAGGAATGGTAACGGCGAAAATGCCTTCGTTACCCTCGCCCAGCTCACTGCGTTCAGAAACATGGCGCAGGCGGTGGAAGTTCATGTTGGCACCGCTGGTGACCGCAACCAAGTTTTGAGCTTGGATATTGTTTTTCGCAACGTAAGCCTTCAAGCCGGCAAGTGCCAATGCGCCCGCAGGCTCGGTAATGCTGCGCGTATCGTCAAAAATATCTTTAATCGCGCCGCACAACATATCCGTATTGACCGTAATAATTTCGTCCAACAGCTCTTTACACAGGCGGAAGGTTTCCTCGCCCACCACTTTAACCGCCGTGCCGTCTGAAAACAGGCCGACATCTTTCAAATGTACGATTTCCCCAGCCTCGACCGATTGCTTCATACAGCAAGAATCATCGGTTTGCACGCCAATCACTTTAATTTCAGGGCAAACTTGTTTGATAAACGCCGCTACACCCGCTGCCAAACCGCCGCCGCCAATCGGAACAAAAATCGCATTGATATTGCGGTGTTGACGGAGGATTTCCATGCCGATGGTTCCCTGACCGGCAATCACATCAGGATCATCAAACGGCGCGATATAAGTCAGTTTTTCCTTTTCTGCCAACTCCATCGCATAATCATAGGCATCGTTGTAAGATACGCCTTTCAATACCACTTCGCCACCTCGACTCTTGACCGCATCAATTTTGATTTTAGGCGTTGTTTCCGGCATCACAATGACGGCGCGGCAACCCAAATACTGCGCCGATAAAGCTACACCCTGCGCATGGTTACCCGCGCTGGCAGCAATCACGCCGCAATCCAAGGCTTCTTTCGGCAGCTTCGCCATTTTGTTGTACGCGCCGCGGATTTTGAACGAAAACACCGGCTGCAAATCTTCGCGCTTGAGCAAAACCTGATTGTTCAGACGGCCTGACAGACTGCGTGCCAAATCCAAAGGCGTTTCTACGGCTACATCATAAACGGAAGCGGTCAAAATACGGGTTAGATAATCAGAAAGAGGAAGGGAATGGTTCATGGTATTTTTAGTGTTCGGAAATAAATTGCAATTCGGTCAAATCGACCGGAGGAAAAAGTTAAAACCATACCCCTGAGGCCGTCTGAAGGCAAGAAAAATCTTAGCAAAGCCTAAATGAGACGGTATAATGTCCGCTTAATATCTATTTAATATGCCAAACTGTTTGCCTCATAACAGTATCCACTCATATTCAAATTTACAAACAATGATGAAAAAAACGCTACTTAGCTTAATTTTTGCTGCCCTCCTGAATACTCCTGCCCTCGCTGCTGACCCGGTTGCATCCGCACCTGCCGTACAAAGCGAGGCTCAAACGCAGCCGCTGCTGCACAGCATCAACAGCCCGACAACGCCGCCGGAAATCGCGGCAACCGCCTACATCGTTACCGACCTGCACAGCAAGCAAACCTTGGCATCCAACAATGCCGACACGCCTATCGAACCTGCCGCGTTGACGCAAATGATGACCGCCTATCTTGCCTTTAAAGCATTAGAAAACGGTACACTTGAAGCAAGCCAAATGCTGACCGTTTCCAATGCCGCATGGAAAGTCGAAGGTTCGCGCATGTTCCTTGATCCGAAAGTTCCTGTCAGCGTCAGCTCCTTGATTAAGGGTACAACCATCCAATCGGCCAACGATGCCGCCATTACCCTTGCCGAAGCCATTGGCAACGGCTCTATCGACGAATTCGTTAAACAAATGAATGAAGAAGCCAAACGCTTGGGCATGAAGCACACCCACTTCAACAACCCGACTGGTATTTCTTCTAACGGCCATGTTTCAACCGTTGGCGACCTTGCCATCTTGGCAGCCGCGCTCATTAATGACTATCCGAAATATTATCCTTTATTTGCAAATAAATCTTTCAAATACAATAATATCGAGCAGCCCAACCGCAATCTTCTGCTCTATCGCGACAGCAGTATCGACGGTTTGAAAACCGGCTATTCTGAAGGCGCAGGCTACCATCTCGCCGCTTCCAGCAAACGCAACAACCGCCGTATTGTTTCCATCCTTGCCGGTGCCGAATCTACCGAAGCGCGCGCCAGTGAAAGCAGCAAACTGCTCAACTGGGCGTTACAGGCATTTGATACACCCAAACTTTATAACGGCGGAGAAGTAATTTCCCAAGTCAAAGTTTACAAAGGCAGCACCAAAGCCGTAGACATCGGTTTCTTGGACGATGTTTACATTACCATCCCCCACGATACCGGCAAAAACGTCAAACCTATCTTAGAAACACTTCAGCCTGTCCTTGCCCCAATTGAAAAAGGCCAAGTATTGGGCAAACTGAAAGTCATGAAAGACGGCAAAGTCATTGCCGAAAAAGACGTCGTCGCCCTGACCGGCGTGGAAGAAGGCAGCTGGTTGCGCCGTATGTGGGACGCGATTGTGTTGTGGTTTAAAGGTTTATTCAGTTAATCCTCTTTCTATCACAACATAAATAAAGGCCGTCTGAAACCTATTTTCTAGATTTCAGACGGCCTTTATTCAGCCTAAAAGACAGCTAATTAGATAATTCCAGCGTTGGCGGTAGATGCTGTGTCATCATGAACATCAGCCGTATCGACAGACGAGTAGCTCATGCGCTCAGTATGCGTATTGACGGCTGACAAATTATTGATATTGCCGTTGCCTGACAACCTGCCCATCAACTCTTGCAAGCTCAATGTACCTTCATCGAAACGGAAAGTATCAATCACGGCATCGTTAGTGTTACCGGAAACGAATTGGTCATTGATGGTTATGCTGTCCCCTTCTGATCCCTTGATGGTAATTTTCCAATCGATATTACCTCGAACATCAGTAATGGCATCAATATGCAGGTTACTAACAGAGATATTTTGGCCAAATTGCAGTGCATTATGTTCGCCCACATTATCGGTAATCGTATCCTTACCTTCTCCAAGGCTGAAAACATAAGTATCGGCACCCTTGCCGCCTACCAAGTAATCGGTTCCTTGTCCGCCGAACAAAACGTCGTTACCATCGCCGCCATTCAAATAGTCATCGCCACTTTCTCCCCATAGGGTATCATTACCATTTCCCCCATAGACAGAGTCATTACCCATACCGCCATTGAGACGATCGTCTCCATCATAACCAGAAATGATGTCATTACCTGAATCGCCGTTAATCATATCATGGCCCCAACCGCCTCTGATACGGTCATTACCATCGCCGCCACTGATAGAATTGTTGCCATTTCCTGTAATAGTAATGATGTCATCACCTCCCCAGGCATAGATAGTGTCATTACCATTTTTACCATCAATTCTGTCAATACCACTCGTACCATCGATATGATCATCCGCTTGTGTACCTTTAATATTGGTTACAGTTACAGTTTCATATCCAGGAGTATTACCATGAATATATGATTTATCAATGACATAGCGTTTTTCTTCATAAACAGATGTTGTAACATGGTCTGCATCACTCGCTACTGTATTATTTCCACTAACTGCATCATTTGCATTAATAAAAACTGTAGTATCATTTATTGATGTATTAAGATCATCAGGTATGGTATTACGAATTGTTGTAATGTCTCGTTTCGACAAATTATCAATAATCGTGTTTCCTTCAATTCTAATATTATTTAGTTCTCCTCTTAGTGGCATATTATGAATCTTATCTTCATAGTCTCGGCCCTCTTCTAAATCGATAGCACCTTTAATACGACCATAAGCATCGGTATTAGTACCATTACTAACAAATAAATTATTATGAATGTTAATGCCTGGATCGTTAAGATCAAAATTATGGCCACTAAATACAGTATTAACTCGTACACCACTCCAATTAGCATTATCTTTGATAAGGTTATTGGCTACTTCATGACCTTTGCCACCAAAGATACCAATACCTGCCGCACGCCAGCCTAATTCAACGGTATTGTTTAAAAAGTGGTTATTTTCAGCAACATGGGCATTGGTATTCTCATGATGACTTGACCATGTCGCCAAGTTATCATCACCATTACCGCGGATATTGGAATTGATAACGGTGGAATTGCTGGTACCTTGTGCAAAGTTAACGCCGTCTGCCAAGTTATTACGAATAGTGGCATTGGAGATAGTCAAACCATCAGTGTAATTTAAAGGTTTGTTTTTAGAATAATCCCCAATCCATACACCTACTTCAAAATGTTCAATTTTGATATCGTGAATAGAAGAGCCAGTACCTAAAGTGCCGGATATCCCTTTGTAATTGGCTTTCTCATCATATCTTGAGTTCAGATTTGAATCCATAGAGAGATTGCCCAAATCTATATTGTTACTACCGGGTTCAAAAGTAATACCACCGCCACCGCTCGCATAACCCTTATCATCGTATTTAGCAGCTTCTGTATTCAAAAAATGTAACTTAGTATGCCATTGCCCTGCACCGGTAATCTTAATGCCATCAGGAACATAAAGAGAAATCGGTCGTGAAAAATCAAATTGACCTTCGGGGATATAAACAGTTTTATGTTCTGTATTTTTTGCAGCTTCTACTGCCTTCATAAATGCCTGGTAATCATCCGAGCCGTCATTGGCGACTGCGCCGAAATCAGTAATGCTGACACTGTTTTCAGGCTGTCTAATGGCATCCGGTGCCTTTTCCAAATCAACCAAGTCGATGCCTACAGGCGTGCTGTCGAGATTAGTGATAGTAACTGTATCTCCTTTATTGATATGGGCATCTTTAAATAATTGGCTGACTTCGTCAAATTGGAAGCGGGCAAGCCTATCTGCCGCGGGTGTATCATGAACTTTAACATCGCCATCCGGATGATATTTGTAGTTATCCAAATATTGCCAGTTGGATTTGGAAGATAAATCCAAAGTACCGATCACTGTATTATTGACTTTGACTTCTACTTTACCGCTTTCACCGTCTGGAACGGTATAACGGACGGTTGCCGCATTGGCATCTGCTTGCGCAATAAATGAAACAGACGCATTGGTCGGCAAATCGACATATGCCTGACCGCTTGCTTCACGGGCAGTTGCGCGATCTGCTTCTTTAGAAGAAGACTGGTTCTCAACGATACCGTTCTTCAACTTGCCTTGTTCTGCCTCATAAGTCGTATAGCCAAGTTTAGCACCATATTGAGAGGCATCGGGCACTGCTGTTTTAATGTTTACCATTTAATATATTCCTTCAAAAATGTCGTAATATTGAATTATTATTTTGCAAAAGGCTTTTATTAGTCATAATTTTGGCATAAAAGTTCAATATACTATTGTTTAATTTTGAAAAGAAAATGCCGTCTGAAAATATAGAAATTTTCAGACGGCATCTCAATGCCTTATTAGATTGTTGGTAAAGATTTAAGCCAAACCTTTTTTCTCAAGATAGCTTTCGTAATCGCCCAAGTAGTGTTCATATCCGCCTTTGCCATCCAATTCGATGATTTGGGTGGCCAGCGAAGATACAAACTGACGGTCGTGCGAGACGAAAATCAGCGTGCCGTTGTATTTTTCCAGCGCCATGTTCAAGGATTCGATGCTTTCCATGTCCATGTGGTTGGTGGGTTCGTCCATAACCAAGACATTGGGTTTCAACAGCAACAGTTTGCCGTAAAGCATACGGCCTTTTTCACCGCCGGAGAGAACCTTCACTTTTTTCACGACATCGTTGCTGCCGAAGAGCAAGCGGCCCAAAGTGCCGCGGATGACTTGCTCGTCATCGCCTTCCTGACCCCATTGGCGCATCCATTCGCTCAGGTCCATATCGACGTCGAAGTCGTTTTCATGGTCTTGCGGATAGTAGCCGACACTGGCTTTTTCCGCCCATTTGATGGTGCCTTCGTCCGGCAACAGGCCGTCTGAATATTCGGGGTTGTATGCGCCTGCCAAGAGTTTCAGCAAGGTAGATTTACCTGCGCCGTTCGGGCCGATAATGGCAAGGCGTTGACCGGCCTCAAGGATGAAGTTCAGGTTTTTAAACAACTGGGTTTCAAAACGTTTGGCCAGTTTTTCAACTTCCACAGCCTGACGGTGCAACTTGGCTTTTTCGTCGGCTTCAAAACGGATATATGGGTTTTGACGGGTAGAAGGTTTGACTTCGACCATCTCCGATTTGATTTTGTCTGCCTGTTTCAGACGGCTGGTTGCCTGACGGGCTTTGGATTTGTTGGCGGAGAAGCGTGCGACGAACTCTTGCAGCTCTTGCAGTTTCTCTTTGGCTTTGGCGTTGTCTTTCAGGGCGCGCTCACGCGATTGGGCGGAAGCGAGCATGTAGTCGTCGTAATTGCCCGGATAGATGGTGATGGTGTTGTAGTCCAAATCCGCCATGTGGGTGCAGACTTCGTTCAAAAAGTGACGGTCGTGCGAAATAATAATCATGGTGGAGTCGTATTGGTTCAACACGCCTTCCAACCAACGGATGGTATTAATGTCCAAGTTGTTGGTCGGTTCGTCCAAGAGCAATACATCTGGTTTGGAGAACAGGGCTTGCGCCAGCAATACGCGCAGCTTGAAGCCCGGGGCAACTTCTGCCATGGTCGCATTGTGCAAATCTTCGGAAATGCCCACGCCGCTCAACAATTCGGCAGCGCGCGCTTCGGCGGTATAGCCGTCATATTCGGCGAACTTGGCTTCCAGTTCGGCGGCTTTCATGTAGTCGTCTTCGGTGGCTTCAGGATTGGCGTAAATCGCATCACGCTCGGTCATCGCCGCCCACATTTCGGTATGACCCATCATCACTACGTCCAGCACGCGCATGTCTTCGTAGGCAAACTGGTCTTGGCGCAATTTACCCAAACGCACGCCGTTTTCAATCGCTACTTCGCCAGCAGTCTGCTCCAAATCGCCGCCGAGGATTTTCATGAAGGTGGATTTGCCTGAGCCGTTGGCGCCGATCAAGCCGTAACGGTTGCCTTCTCCGAATTTGACGGATACGTTTTCAAACAGCGGCTTTGCGCCGAACTGCATGGTGATGCCGTTGGTAGAAATCATTATTCGTAAAACCTTTATAAATAGAATGTTATAATCGGACGCGATTGTAGCATATTTTTGCAAAGACCTCAGGATTGAGGCCATGGCAAATGTGCCCAATTTCGATGCAAGATGAAAACAGGCAACGCTTCACGCAAAAATGCGTTGTAGTTAGCATTTCAGGCCGTCTGAAACGGAGAAACGATATGGAAACGCACAAAATCTATTACGCTGTGATTATTTTGGTATGTGCCGCCTCCATGCTGCTCAGCCCGTTTTTCTATATCCGCCGCACGCGCTCGGGCGCCGAATTGCGGCGCGCACCCAGACAGTGGAAGCCCATCCTCTTCGCCAACGTCATCATGATTGCGGCTTTGTTTATTTGGTGGAAATGGTTTTAAGGAAAAATGAAATGAACAAAATTTGGATCAGCACATTACTGCTCGCGTTGACAACTGCGGTTTCCGCCGCGCCTATTTTTGAATGTACCGATTCTGCCGGCCGCAAAGTCTATACCCAAGCCGGCGGTAAAAACTGCAAAGCCAGCAATATCGGCAAACCGTCCGTATATACTTCTGCGCCTGTTTCAACACCGACAACGCCGATTTCCCCAAGCAAAACCGAGCAAGCGGAAGAAGCTGTCGCCCCGGTCAATCCGGCTGACGTCGGCGCGGCCAAGCGTGCTTTAGATACCGCCAAGAAAAATTTGGAAGAAGGCAAAAAAGTGCGTTATGGCAATGAGCGTAACTACGCCCGTTATCTCGAACGGATCAACGGTTTGGAAAAAGCCGTCCGCTCGGCTCAGGAAAACTATGATGCGGCGCAACGCCAGCCCGCACCTCAAGATCCTGTTGCCTATTGATTACTTACCACACCAGCAAGGCCGTCTGAAATTTGATGTTCAGACGGCCTTTTCATCTTTTCAATATAACAAAATCGTCTTTATACCAAACAAAGCATTCTTTCCAGTTTTCAGACGGCCTTGTTAAAGTAAGCGTGTATTAAATTCTGACGGTTGCCATTATGTTGTTACTCAAAACGCCCTCTGTATTGCCGGGTTTCAAGCTCAGCCTAGGTTTGACGGTTTTATGCCTGTCGCTTTTGGTGGTTTTGCCGTTTGCGATGATGGCGGCCAAAGCGGCGGAAATCGGCTGGAGCGGATTTTGGAACACGATTACCGAACCCAATGTCTTAGCGGCCGTCTGGCTAAGTTTGCGGATGTCGTTTTATGCGATGTTGACCAATATCGTGTTCGGCACGTTGGTTGCTTGGGTATTGGTACGCTATGAATTTCCGGGCAAAGGGTTAGTAAACGCTTTGGTCGATTTGCCGTTTGCGCTGCCGACAGCAGTAACAGGCATTGCTTTGGCAACCCTATACGCCCCCAATGGCTGGATAGGCCGTTTTTTCGAGCCTTTAGGCATCAAAATCGCCTTTACACCCATCGGCATTTGGATTGCGCTGATTGTTGTCAGCCTGCCCTTTATCGTCCGCGCCGTGCAGCCGGTATTGGAAGAATTGTCGGGCGAGTATGAAGAAGCGGCGGCGACTTTAGGCGCAAGCCGTTGGACTACGTTCCGCCGCGTCCTTTTGCCTGAAATCACACCGGCCCTGTTGACCGGCGCAGGCATGATGTTTGCCCGCTCTACCGGCGAATACGGCTCGGTCATTTTTATCGCAGGCAATATTCCGATGGTGTCTGAAATCCTGCCCTTGATTATCACCGGTAAACTGGAGCAATACGATGCTCAGGGCGCGTCTGCCGTTGCTCTGTTTATGCTGATGATTTCGTTTGTCATCCTGCTGATTTTAAACATTATGCAATGGACTTTAAGCCGCCGCGCCGGAGCGAAGGTTTAACAAACAGCAGGCCGTCTGAAACATCAAGCAAACATTTTTCAGACGGCCTAAACGGATACAAGAATAAATAGAGACTTCACTAACATGAAAACCCATTCTACCAATCCAAACTTGAGCGAACCGCGTTGGCTGCGCGTATTGCTGACTGCTACCGCCTTGGGCTTTCTGCTGCTGATGCTGGTCGTACCTTTGGTTGCCGTATTCTACGAGGCCTTAAAAGGCGGTTGGGATTTATACCTACAATCCTTGACCGATCCCGAAGCATGGTCTGCCATCAAATTGACACTGATTACCGCGCTGATTGTCGTCCCCGTCAATGCCGTACTGGGCGTAGCGATGGCGTGGCTGCTGACCCGTTTTGACTTTCGCGGCAAGCAGTTGCTGACCACCCTGCTCGATTTGCCGTTTTCCGTATCGCCCGTAGTGGCCGGTTTGATGTTCGTCTTATTGTTCGGCGCGCACACGGCATTGGGCGGCTGGCTGGAAGCGCAAGGCATACAGATTATCTTCGCCATCCCCGGCATTATTCTGGCGACACTGTTCGTTACCTTCCCCTTTGTCGCGCGCGAAATCATCCCGCTGATGCAGGCGCAGGGCGACAGCGAAGAACAGGCCGCGCTGATACTCGGTGCAAGCGGCTGGCAGATGTTTTGGCGCGTTACCCTGCCCAACATCAAATGGGCGCTGCTCTACGGCATTATCCTTACCAACGCCCGCGCAATGGGCGAGTTCGGCGCGGTCAGCGTGGTATCGGGACACATACGCGGCGAGACCAACACCATCCCGCTTTTGGTCGAAATCTTCTACAACGAATACAACTTCACCGGCGCATTCGCCCTCTCCGGCGTATTGGCACTTTTAGCACTGGCGACGCTGGCGGTGCAAAACATCATCACAAAATTACAAGATAAAAAACTCGCCGCCGCCGAAAGGAACGCAGCATGAGCATCACCATCCAAAACCTAAACAAACACTTCGGCAGTTTCCACGCGCTGAAAAACATCAACCTCAACGTCCCCACCGGCAAACTCGTTTCCCTGCTCGGCCCTTCCGGCTGCGGCAAAACCACGCTCCTGCGTATCATCGCCGGATTGGAAAACGCCGACGGCGGCAATATCCTGTTTGACGGGCAAGACGTAACCGCCAAGCATGTGCGCGAGCGCAAAGTCGGCTTCGTGTTCCAACACTACGCCCTCTTCCGCCACATGAACGTGTTTGACAACGTCGCCTTCGGTTTGACCGTATTGCCCAAGTCCGAACGCCCGCCCAAAGAACAAATCCGCACCAAAGTCGAAGAATTGCTCAAACTCGTGCAGCTCTCCCACCTCGCCAAATCCTATCCGCACCAGCTCTCCGGCGGCCAACGCCAGCGCATCGCCCTCGCCCGCGCCCTCGCCGTCGAACCCAAACTCCTGCTTCTGGACGAACCCTTCGGCGCGCTGGATGCCAAAGTACGCAAAGAATTGCGTACCTGGCTGCGCGACATCCATCACAACCTAGGCGTAACCAGCATTCTGGTGACGCACGACCAAGAAGAAGCCCTTGAAGTTTCCGACGAAATCGTCGTCATGAACCACGGCAAAATCGAACAAACCGGCAGCGCCGAAGCCATTTACCGCAAACCCGAAAACGCCTTCGTTACCGAATTTCTCGGCGAAACCGACGCCTTCGAAGGCAGAATCGAAAAAGGCATCTGGCATTACAACGGCTTCGCGTGGAAATTGGACACGCACTACAAATGGCAGGAACAAACCGCTATCGGCTACATCCGTCCGCACGAATGGCAGCTTGCCGCCGAAAACGAAACCCCGATGATCCGCGCCAAAATCGAAAAAATCCACGCCGTCGGCGCATTGACGCATATTGTGGTAAAACACGACAAACAAGACGTGCATATCACGCTGGCAGGCAGCGATGCCGCGCGTTACCAAATCGCCGAAGGCAAAGAATTGAGGCTGATTCCGAAACAGGTTTATGTCTTTTCTCAAAACGAGCTGATTGAATATTCGATTTGAGACTAAAGCATAAGGCCGTCTGAAAATCTGCTTTCAGACGGCCTTTCATCTTATTTAAACCTGCCAATCAATCGGCTCTAAACCATGTGCCTGCAAATAAGCGTTTGCCTGCGAAAAATGTTTGCAGCCAAAAAAGCCGCGATATGCCGATAAAGGCGAAGGGTGCGGCGCGGTCAGCACCAAATGGCGATTGCGGTCGATAAACGCGCCTTTCTTCTGCGCATGGCTGCCCCACAGCATAAAGACTAAATGCTCGCGTTCCTTATCCAATTGTCGGATGACTTCATCGGTAAACGCCTCCCAGCCAAAAGTCGCATGGGAATGCGCTGAACCGGCACGGACAGTCAATACCGTGTTCAACAGCAACACGCCCTGTTCCGCCCAATGCTGCAAATAGCCGTGTTGCGGAATCTGAAAACCCTCAATATCCGTCGCCAACTCTTTATAAATATTGACCAGCGACGGTGGCACCGCAATTTCAGGCTGGACGGAAAACGCCAAACCATGCGCCTGACCCGCGCCGTGATACGGGTCTTGCCCCAAAATCACTACTTTTACATTTCCGAATTCAGTCGTCCGAAAGGCATTGAATACATCGCGCTCAGGCGGATAAACGGTTATCCCAGCCTGCCTTTCGTGGCGCACCTTCTCCAAAATCGTTTGAAAATACGCCTTTTCTTTTTCCGCACCAATCGCCTCATGCCAAGTTTGCATTATTCACCGCTCCGTATTTGAATGGACTTATTATAACTGAAATAATTTTCAACCTTAGCCTTTTCATTTTAAGCCATTGCCATTATGATAAGGATTATCAAAAGATTATTAAAAGGATATGCCGCATGACGATATGGTTTGTTGCCGCCGCCGTTGTTCTGATTGTCGAATTGTTTATCGGAACGGTCTATCTTTTGGTAGTCAGCGTAGCGCTGGCTGCCGCAGGAATCATGTACGGATTAAGCGGTCACTTCTCTGCTGCCGTTTTAACCGCCGCCATCATCAGCGCACTCGGTATCTGGCTGGTACACGGCCGTCTGAAAAACCGCTTGGCTCCCCAAGCGCTCAACGATGATTTGGATATTGGGCAAAACGTCCGCATCCTACGCCACCTGCATGACGATATTTACGAAGTCTCCTACCGCGGTACACATTGGCAGGCACAAGCCGAACGGCCTCAAGATACTTTTCAGACGGCCTCAAGCGCAGTCATTACTGCCAAAAACGGCAATCTGCTGATTATCCGCACACTCTCCCAACCATCATCATAAGGAAACATTATGGAATTTCTGCTCAGCCTCCCCGTCCTCATCCTCATCGTCGTTGTTGTTTTTGGTTTCAAATCCTTTATCGTTGTACCGCAGCAGGAAGTCTATGTGGTCGAACGATTAGGCCGTTTTCACAAAGCGCTGACTGCAGGTCTGAACATCCTTATCCCATTCATCGACCGTGTCGCCTATCGTCATTCGCTGAAAGAAGTTCCTTTGGATGTTCCCAGCCAAGTCTGTATTACCCGCGACAACACTCAGCTGACTGTGGACGGCATCATCTACTTCCAAGTTACCGATCCTAAACTCGCTTCATATGGTTCCAGCAACTACATCATGGCGATTACCCAGCTTGCGCAGACAACTTTGCGATCTGTCATCGGCCGCATGGAGTTGGATAAAACCTTTGAAGAACGCGACGAAATCAACAGCATTGTTGTTGCTGCTTTGGACGAAGCGGCAGGCGCATGGGGTGTGAAAGTCTTGCGTTACGAAATCAAAGACTTGGTTCCGCCGCAAGAAATCCTCCGCTCCATGCAGGCGCAAATTACTGCCGAACGTGAGAAACGCGCTCGCATTGCCGAATCCGAAGGCCGTAAAATCGAGCAGATCAACCTTGCCAGCGGTCAGCGCGAAGCAGAAATTCAACAATCCGAAGGTGAAGCGCAAGCCGCCATCAACGCGTCAAACGGTGAAAAAATCGCCCGCATCAACCGCGCACAAGGTGAAGCCGAAGCTCTGCGCCTGGTGGCAGAAGCGAACGCCGACGCCATCCGCAAAATCGCCGAGGCGGTTCGCTCAGAGGGCGGTGCTGAAGCCGTTAACCTGAAAGTTGCCGAACAATACGTTGCCGCCTTCAGCAATTTGGCTAAAGAAAGCAACACGCTGATTATGCCTGCCAACGTTGCCGACATCGGCAGCTTGGTCTCCGCCGGTTTGAAAATCATCGACGGCAACAAGCCTAAAGCCTCATAATAGCGTTCTGACTCAGGCCGTCTGAAAACCCAATACGGCTTTTCAGACGGCCTTTTTATATCGTTCGATTTTTATATGAATACACAAACCATCAAAACCTATCTTGTCGGCGGCGCTGTCCGCGACCATCTTTTAGGCCTGCCCGTCAAAGACCACGACTGGGTAGTCGTCGGTGCAGATGCGCAAACCATGCTGGCTCAGGGTTATCAGCCGGTTGGCAAGGATTTTCCCGTCTTTCTCCATCCGAACAGCCATGAGGAATACGCCCTCGCCCGTACCGAACGCAAAACCGCCAAAGGCTATGCCGGATTCAGCTTTCATGCCGATAAAGACGTTACGCTGGAACAAGACCTGATGCGTCGCGACCTGACCATCAATGCCATGGCTCAGGATTCAGACGGCACGATCATCGATCCTTTTGGCGGACAACAAGACTTGGCGGCCGGCATCCTGCGCCACGTTTCGCCTGCCTTTGCCGAAGACCCCGTGCGTATTTTGCGTATCGCCCGTTTTGCCGCGCGTTATGGGTTTCAAATTGCCGATGAAACCATGTCGCTGATGCGGCAAATGGTAGAAAACGGCGAAGCGGATGCCTTGGTTGCCGAACGCGTCTGGCAAGAATTGGCCAAAGGTTTGATGGAGAAAAACCCGCGCAAAATGATTGAAGTTTTACGCGAATGCGGCGCACTCAAAGTCTTGCTGCCCGAGCTTGACGCCCTTTTCGGCGTACCGCAACGCGCCGACTATCATCCCGAAATCGACAGCGGTATCCATACGCTGATGGTTGTACAACGGGCCGCCGAAATGAATCTATCCCTTGCCGAACGCTATGCCGCCCTATTACACGACTTAGGCAAGGCAAAAACACCGGCCGATATCCTGCCGAAACACTACGAACACGACATCAATGGTGTCGAACCCGTCCGCGAAGTCAATCAACGCCTGCGCGCGCCCAAACACTGCGCCGAGCTTGCCGAACTCGTCTGCCGCTGGCACATCATGCTCCATCAAGTCGGGCAGTTCAAAAGCAAAACCATTTTGAAGGTTTTGAAAAAAACCGATGCATTCCGCCGCCCAGAACGTTTTCAGACGGCCTTAAACGTCTGCGTGGCCGACAAACAAGGCCGTCTGAACTTTGAAGACACCCCCTATCCGCAACGCGAACACTGGCTGGCCTTACTTGAGGCCGCCAACCAAGTAGATGCAGGCAAAATCGCCGCCGAGTGCCGCGCACAAGGCAAGGCCCATTTAATTGCCGAACACATCGATCATGCCCGCTTGGCACAAATTACACCGCTGCAAAAAGCGTATCAGGCTGAAAAAATGGGAGGCTATTGATGGCATCTTCGCGTTATAAAATCGAGCGCATGCCCGACGGCATTGCCGTATCTGCGCGTGTTGTACATGATTCGCAGGAAATCGGTTTTACCGCGGTATTTCTTATGTTTTCCTTTGCTCTTACATGCATCGCGCCGTTTTACCTTGAAGAACACTATTTCAATAATTTAGAAGCCATTCTCATCCCTTTACTTTTTACTTTCTACTTAGTGGGTTCACTTGTTTATGGCCTTCTTTGGCAACTTTTCGTACGTGAAAATATCAAGATCCGTAACCATACGCTGTCTCATGGTTATACCTTGTTCTCCATTGGGCGTTGGCGTAGTTTCCCGTTGTCAGAAATCTCCGAATGGCATTCTCGTGACCATATTCCCAAAGCTCCTATTGCACAAGGAAGGAAACAGAGGTTGCCAAACGAAAACCTATACCAAAATGGTATGAAACGAAAAATTCACAATATCCCCAATATTTTACGTATCCAAAAATGTGTACAAGGTGCATGGTCTTTCGATTATCAGGGAAAAACCATACGTATCGGCGATTTTTTTGATAGCCGCGATTTTCAGGCAGTCAATATTGAATTGAACAGATTTATCCCCACATTCGCCAAAGCCCGTCAACTTAAAGACGCCCTTTGAAACAGCCGACACGATATCCGCTATAATCCGCACCTTAACCATCTTATTTCAACAATAAAATCATGACTATCCAGACCGATTTACTTCACGAAAAAATCAGCAATGAAGATTATCAACGCCTCATTGTCAAACACAGCGAATCTTTCAGCGACGGCGAAATCTGCCTATTGAATGAGATTTTGGAAAAATTTGAATTTGATGTCATACAGGAACAAGCATTGGCGCAAGCTGTGATGCAGCAGGTACGCTTCGATCCAAACGACTACCATATCGACAGCGACGATGAAGACACGACCGGTATCTGTCCGCACTGCATCAATCCGCCCATGCCACCCCTGCGCGATTATTTGGTTTGGCGCGAAACACGCGGCTGAAAATTTTCCTAATCGATTTTGATAAGTTATTAACCATTCGTTATCGAACAAGGCCGTCTGAACAGGTGTCATCGTTACATTTGTTCAGACGGCCTTTTGTAAATAAATGTTCATGACTAGGATAAATCAGTATAATCTGCGCCGTTTGAATTTTCTTCGGAGCTTTTATGAACCAGCTTAAAACGGCGGTAGCCGGTGCGCAGATTTTGTTTGTCGCATTCGGTGCCATGGTGCTTGTGCCGCTTCTAACGGGACTGAACCCGGCTTTAGCATTATTAGGCGCAGGCTTGGGTACTTTGTTGTTCCAATTGGTTACCAAACGTAAAGTGCCGATTTTCCTCGGCTCTTCTTTTGCCTTTATTGCACCGATTATCTACTCCATCAGCGAATGGGGTCTGCCTTCTACCATGTTCGGCCTGTTTGCGGCAGGTTTCATGTACTTTGTCTTTGCCGCATTGATCAGATGGCGCGGTCTGGATGCGGTACACAAGCTGTTGCCGCCCGTGGTTATCGGTCCGGTGATTATGGTAATCGGTTTGTCCGTGGCCGCTGCAGCAAGCAGCATGGCCATGGGTCAGGCAGATGGAAAACAGGTCATCGACTATATCGACTCGCTGATTCTGTCCGGCTTTACCTTTGCGGTAACCGTCATCGTTTCCGTATTCGGCAGCAAAATGATGAAGCTGATTCCGATTCTGATCGGCGTGGCTTCAGGCTATGTGTTGGCTTTGATCATGGGCTTGGTCGATACCAGCGCCATCATCAACGCTCCTTGGTTTGCCGTCCCTAATTTTGAAACGCCTCAAGTCAATTGGCAGGCTGCCTTGTTTATGTTGCCCGTCGCCATCGCCCCGGCTATCGAACACATCGGCGGCATTATGGCCATCGGTAATGTGACCGGCAAAAACTACACCAAAGATCCGGGCTTGGACAAAACCCTCGCCGGCGACGGCTTGGGCGTATGCGTGGCCGGTTTGATCGGCGGCCCTCCTGTAACCACTTACGGCGAAGTAACCGGCGCAGTGATGATTACCAAAAACAGCAACCCCGTTATCATGACTTGGGCGGCAATTTTTGCGATTTTCATGGCGTTTTTCGGTAAGTTCAACGCGTTTTTGGCTTCGATTCCTATGCCGGTTATGGGCGGCATTATGTTGCTGCTGTTCGGTACAATCGCCTCTTTGGGCATCAAAACATTGATTGATGCGAAAGTCGATTTGATGCAGCCGAAAAATCTGGTTATCGTCAGCTCCGTATTGACGACCGGTATCGGCGGCATGATTATCAAAGTAGGTACTTTGAGCTTCGCCGGTGTAGGTTTGTGCGCCGTATTGGCGATTATTCTGAACTGCGTTTTGCCCAATACAAAATCAGAAGAAGCATAAATAGCTGGTTTATAAACTCAAAGGCCGTCTGAAAATGAAATTTCAGACGGCCTTTTTATTACGCCTTATACAATGAAAAATGCCGGAGACTTAACTATCTCCGGCATTTTTGAATAAGGTGGCGAGCCGAACCCCCGGCACTGGCTCATCAGAGTGGGCTGCTGGCTTCCGCCCCTGACCCGGTGTTCCGAATTACCATGCGGGGAGACCCGCCATAGAAGAAACGCATTATAGCGGTTTTACAGAAAAACTCAAGCGATAAAATCTCTCAGGCTGTCTGAAAACCATTTACACGACAAGATTGTAAACAATATTACCTAGTTGCAAATCATTCCCATTGAAATGTTTATTGTCTTTTCCGTTGAAAAATATCGAAAATTACACTACATTAACACTTTACGCCATCAAGAAGAAATTGCATTTTTCAGACGGCCTTTAATATAAAAACATTACATCCATCAACGGAACACGACCATGACCACGACTACTGCCCCTCAGCGTATTCGAGAAATTCCCTATAACTATACTTCTTATACCGACCGCGAAATCGTCATCCGACTGTTGGGCGACGAAGCGTGGCAAATCCTGCAAGACCTGCGCGGTCAACGGAAAACAGGACGTTCGGCACGAATGCTGTTTGAAGTATTGGGCGATATTTGGGTGGTCGTGCGCAATCCGTATCTGGTCGATGACTTGTTGGAGCATCCGAAACGCCGCGCCGCGCTGGTACGCGAAATGCGCCACCGCTTAAATGAAATCCGCAAACGCCGCGACGACAATCAGCAAGTGGATATCTTGGTTGCCGCAGCAGAAAAAGCAGTGGAGCGTTTTGATAGCAATTTTGATGAAACCAGCCAAAAACGCCATCAGATTTTGGAACGCTTAAGCAAAATCACCAAACCACACAACATCATGTTTGACGGCTTGGCGCGGGTAACACACGTTACCGATGCAACCGACTGGCGCGTCGAATATCCGTTTGTCGTCGTCAATCCTGATACCGAGGCAGAGATTGCGCCTTTGGTGCGCGCCTTAATCGAATTGGACTTGGTCATTATCCCGCGCGGCGGCGGTACGGGTTATACCGGCGGCGCGGTACCTTTGGACGCAAACAGCGCAGTCATCAATACCGAAAAACTCGACAAGCATCGCGGCGTCGAATATGTTGAGCTGGCAGGATTGGACGGCAGACATCCGATTATCCATTGCGGCGCAGGCGTGGTAACCCGCCGAGTGGAAGAAACCGCGCATCACGCAGGTTTGGTGTTCGCCGTCGATCCGACTTCCGCCGATGCATCTTGCGTGGGCGGTAATGTGGCGATGAACGCAGGCGGTAAAAAAGCCGTGCTATGGGGTACTGCCTTGGACAACCTCGCCTACTGGAACATGGTCAACCCTCAAGGCGAATGGCTGCGTATCGAGCGCGTGCATCACAATTTTGGCAAAATCCACGACGAAGAAATCGCCGTGTTTGACGTACATACGCTGGATTCAGACGGCCGCAATATCGTCCATACCAAACGTTTGGAAATCCCCGGCCACAAATTCCGCAAAGTCGGTTTGGGCAAAGACGTTACCGACAAATTCTTGAGCGGCCTGCCCGGCGTACAAAAAGAAGGTACAGACGGCATCATCACCAGCGTTGCTTTCGTGTTACATAAAATGCCGAAATACACGCGCACCGTGTGTATGGAGTTTTTCGGTACGGTCGCCACTGCCACGCCGTCCATCGTTGAAATCCGCGACTTCCTGCTTGCCCACGACAGCGTGCGGCTGGCGGGTTTGGAACATTTAGACTGGCGTTACGTCCGTGCCGTCGGTTATGCCACCAAAGCGGCAGGCAAAGGCCGACCTAAAATGGTCTTGCTAGCAGACGTGGTTTCCGACGACGAAGCCGCCGTACAGGCAGCCGCCGAACACATCTGCGAACTCGCCCGTGCCCGCGACGGCGAAGGCTTTATCGCCATATCTCCCGAAGCCCGTAAAACCTTCTGGCTTGACCGCAGCCGCACTGCCGCCATCGCCAAACATACCAACGCCTTTAAAATCAACGAAGACGTGGTAATCCCACTTGAAAGGCTCGGTGAGTATTCAGACGGCATCGAGCGCATCAACATTGAGCTTTCCATCCAAAACAAACTCAAACTCTGTGCCGCCTTGGAGCAATATCTGTCCGGCAAACTCCCCATCGACAAAATGGGCACGGACTTGCCGACCGCCGAACTGTTGGGCGAACGCGGCAAACACGCCCTGGCCCACGTTTCCGCTGTCAAAGCGCGTTGGGAATGGTTACTGGATAACTTGGACGCTCCGCTTGTCGACTATAAGGCTCGCTATGGCGCAGCCGTCCACGCCACGCCCGAAGCCAAAGACAATGAAAGCTGCTTTATTGCCTTCCGCGATTTCCGCCTGCGCGTGTCTGTCAAAGCAGACGTAATGAAACCACTTTCTGAAATCTTCAGCGGCAAAACAGATACCAAAATTATCCAAGGCTTGGGCAAAATCCACGCCAAAACCGTACGTAGCCGCGTTTTTGTTGCCCTGCATATGCACGCCGGTGACGGTAACGTTCACACCAATATTCCGGTTAACTCAGACGATGCCGAAATGCTTCAGACGGCCTATCGTTCGGTCGAACGCATTATGAAAATCGCCCGTTCGCTCGGCGGCGTAATTTCCGGCGAACACGGCATCGGCATTACCAAGCTCGAATTTTTGACCGATGAAGATTTACAACCGTTTTGGAACTACAAAAACCAAGTCGATCCCAAACACACCTTCAACCGTCACAAACTGATGAAAGGCTCGGACCTGCGCAACGCCTATACGCCGTCCTTCGAGCTTTTGGGAGCGGAATCGCTGATTATGGAAAAATCAGACCTCGGCACCATCGCTGATTCCGTCAAAGACTGTCTGCGCTGCGGCAAATGTAAACCCGTTTGCTCTACTCACGTTCCGCGTGCCAACCTGCTGTACAGTCCCCGCAACAAAATCCTCGGCGTAGGCTTGCTGACCGAAGCCTTCTTATACGAAGAACAAACCCGTCGCGGCGTTTCCATCAAACATTTTGAAGAACTGATGGACATCGGCGACCACTGCACCGTGTGCCACCGCTGCGTTAAACCTTGCCCTGTCAACATCGACTTTGGCGACGTTACCGTAGCTATCCGCAACTACCTTGCCGATTCCGGCCATAAACGATTTGCGCCTGCGACTTCAATGGGCATGGCATTTTTGAACGCCACCGGCCCGAAAACCATCAAAGCACTACGTGCCGCCATGATACAGACCGGCTTCCCCGCGCAAAACTTTGCCTACAAAATCGGCAAGCTTCTTCCGATTGGCACGAAAAAGCAAAAAGCCGAACCGAAAGCCACCGTCGGTACCGCCTCAATCAAAGAACAGGTTATCCACTTCATCAACCGTCCTTTGCCCAAAAGCGTGCCCGCCAAAACTCCACGCTCCATGCTGGGTATAGAAGACGACAAGAGTATTCCTATCATCCGCAATCCGGCTTCTCCGGAAGATGCCGAAGCCGTGTTCTACTTCCCAGGTTGTGGCTCTGAGCGTCTGTTCAGCCAAATCGGACTCGCCGTTCAAGCCATGCTTTGGCATGTCGGCGTACAAACCGTCCTGCCGCCGGGCTATATGTGTTGCGGCTATCCGCAAGACGCAGGCGGCAATAAGGCTAAAGCCGAAGAAATGAGCACCAACAACCGCGTGGCTTTCCACCGTATGGCAAACACCCTCAACTACCTCGACATTAAAACCGTCGTCGTCAGTTGCGGTACCTGCTACGACCAACTGGAAAAATACCGTTTTGAAGAAATCTTCCCAGGCTGCCGTATCATCGACATCCATGAATATCTGCTTGAAAAAGGTGTGCAGCTAAACGGCGTACAAGGTCAGCAATACCTCTACCACGACCCTTGCCATACCCCGATCAAAACCATGAATGCCACCCAAATGGCCAGCAGCCTGATGGGACAGAAAGTCGTCTTAAGCGACCGCTGCTGCGGCGAGTCCGGTATGTTTGCCGTCAAACGACCCGACATCGCCACTCAGGTCAAGTTCCGCAAACAAGAGGAAATTGAGAAAAACCTCAAAGAGCTGCCTCAGGGCGAACCCGTCAAAATGCTTACCTCCTGCCCAGCCTGCCTGCAAGGCCTGAGCCGCTATGCCGATGACAACAATATGCCTGCCGACTACATAGTCATTGAAATGGCGAAACACATCCTTGGCGAAAACTGGCTGGATGAGTTTGTGAAAAAAGCCAATAACGGCGGTGTAGAAAAAGTATTGCTCTAAGGACTTAGATAAAAACTTTTGGCTGTAATAAAGGCCGTCTGAAAATCTTTCAGACGGCCTTTTTATTCAAAAGAATCAAAATACAATAATCAAATCAAATGCCTTTACAAATAGCGATGCTACACCAGCAGTATTCAATAAAAAATAAAACCTGAGGCTTTTATCCCCCAGGTTTTATTCTCAAGTCTTATGCTTTTTCTTGCTGACGTTTTCTTTCTGCCATCATCTCATGCAATGTTTGCTTGGCAGGTTTCATCGGAACATGGTTATTGGTCCAGCTTAACTGCTTGCTTGGCGTCAATGCACGGAATTTGGTAGCAGCCCAGCCGAATGCTCGATAAGCCTTACTGCCGCTGAAAATGCCGTTAAACGTACGCCACGCCATTTGCTCGCCGAAGGTATGTGATGCACCTTGACCACGGATAGGATGAGGAACGGCTTCTGTTGGCGAACGTTGTGCTTCAACACGCAGACGTTGCATTTGTTCGGTAATCGGAATGCGTACCGGGCAAACTTCGACACAGGCGCCACACATGGTACACGCAGTCGGCAGATCACGTGTCGCATCCAAACCTAACAAATGCGGAGAGATAATCTCGCCAATCGGACCAGGATAAGTCGTACCGTAAGCCGCGCCACCGATACGGGTATAAACCGGACAGTGGTTCATACACGCACCGCAACGGATACATTGCAAGGTACGGCGCATTTGATCTTCTGCATACGCTTGGCTACGGCCGTTATCAAGCAGTACCAAGTGCATTTCTTGAGGGCCGTCCAGCTCTTCGCTACGGCGAGGGCCGGTAATCATATTGAAATAAGTGGTAATGTTCTGACCGATGGCGGAGCGTGGCAGCAGGCTGTACAAAGGCGGAACATCCGACAGCTTCGCAACCACTTTTTCAATACCGGTAATGGCGATATGCACAGGCGGTACAGTGGTACTCAAGCGGCCGTTGCCTTCGTTTTCAACCAGACACAAAGTACCCGTTTCCGCAACGGCAAAGTTCACACCGCTCAAACCAACATCGGCAGTGCTGTAAATATCGCGCAATGCTTTACGGGCAAATCCGGTTAGCTGATCTACATCGTCTGTCAAAGGCGTGCCAAGGTTTTGATGGAAAAGCTCGCTAACCTGCTCTTTGGTCTTGTGAATGGCAGGCATCACGATATGGGTTGGTTTCTCGCCAGCCATTTGAACGATAAACTCGCCTAAGTCGCTCTCAATCGCTTTAATGCCTTGGTCTTGCAGATAATGGTTCAGCTCAATCTCTTCGCTGACCATAGATTTGCCTTTCACCATCAGCTTACCGTTTTTATCGGTAATGATGTTGTGAATGATTTGGCAGGCTTCGGCAGGTGTTTCCGCCCAGTGGACTTTAACGCCTAACTTGGTCAGGTTTTCTTCCAGTTGTTCCAATAATGCAGGCAATTTGGACAACGAACGTTGACGGACATGCTCACACAAATCACGCAGGCTTTGCAGCTCTTCTTCATCTGTCAAAACAGCTTTGCGCTTGGTCATCAGCATATCCATCGCCGTGCGCAAGCTTTTACGCAGGGGTTTGTCTTGCAAAGAAATCGCAGCGTTTTGCTTGAACGTTTCCGGCTTCATATGGAATTTAATGGTTTGGGAACTCATGCTTTTTCCTCCAAATCGGCAGGGGAAATATGATCAGGCAGAACGGCCAAAACCACCAAATCGCGCGGGCCGTGTGCACCATAGGCCAAAGTCAACTGAATATCGGCAGTCTTAGACGGGCCGGAAATCAAAATAACGTTGGTAGGCATGCCTTTTTCTACCAGTTTTTCGCCTTCAACAGCATTATGGAATTCGTTGTACATTTTGCTGGTGTCAAACAGGCAGAAATGCACAGGCGGAACCAAACTCAGGCTGCGCGGCTCGACAGGGCTGGACTCCAGCATAATCGTACCGGTACGGGCAATACCGCATTTAGAGCCGCTAAATCCAGCCTCAATATCGGCAAAAAATTCATTTTTCCAGTCGTCGATTTTTCGCTCAAAACCGCGCGGTTCAATATTGGTATCGGCCAAAGCTGCACGAGCCAGCTGACCATGTTCCGTTTCCAATGGAAGCAGAATGTTTTTCAAGCCTTTGCCTTCGGCTGCTTGGCAAAATACTTGCGGCCAGTTGGTTTTAGTAACCCAATAGATTTCAGTTTTGACGGCACGCATGGCAGCCGCCCAATGTTTCAAGCGTTCGACATCGTTTGCCCAAGAAACACCCATTTCACGGTAATAATCGAAAACCGGCGGCTCTTCCATCGGCAAGGCATCGGCTTTTTTCAATTTCGCTAAAATATTTTCGCGCGCGCTCATGCTTTACCTCCGGTACGTTCCAACAGGAAAGATGCAATATGTTTCGGACGTGGCATATTGGGTTCATCTTTGGCAATTTTGCCGCCGATATTCATCATACAGCCGCAATCCGCGCTGATGATTTCAGTTGCACCTGTTTCTTTTAAGGCTGCAACTTTGTCGGTTACCATCGCACCGGAAATATCGGCTTGTTTGACAGAGAATGTACCGCCAAAACCGCAGCATTCACTTTCATGGTCGTGAACGATACGTTCAACATTTTCCATGCCGTCAATCAGCTGCCAGCCTGACAAATGGACATTCATCTCGCGACGTGCCGCACAGGAAGTATGAACGGCCACTTTAACCGGCTCGCCTTTATCTTCAGGTTTGTAACCAATCGCCAGCAGGAAGTGGGTAAATTCAATGATACGATTGGCGCAATCAATGGCTTTTTGTTCGTACTCGGTGCCTTTGAACAAAGTCGGCCAGTGGTGTTTCATCATACCGCCGCAAGAACCAGAAGGCACGACAATAGGCCAATTTTCAGGGAATAAATCCAGTTGCGCTTTGGCAACATCAAAGGCTTCTTTAGGATGACCTGACGAATAGGCCGGTTGACCGCAGCAGCTTTGCTCCATCGGATAATGGATACGGATGCCCTGTTGTTCGATTAAAGTGATGGCATCCATGCCTGCTTCCGGCATGAAAAGGTCGAGAACGCAAGTACCGAAGAAATAAACATCGGTTGGCTTGCTGTCGAATACAGTGATTTGTGGTGGTTTGATTGCGCTCATTTTTTTGGAACGGGATAGCCCGTTTTCTTGTGTAAAAATAAGATGGGTACTTTAAGTAATTGCTTGTAATGGGTCAAGTCTAATTTTAAAAAATAATATTAAAAAAGCATGACAAACCAGACAGACACCTTTCCCTTATTAACTTGATAATCTACATAATAACCACTATCAATAAAGAAATTGATGGATTCATTTTTTAATAAATGAAACTCGTACATTCCTTCCCTCTTCAAAACACAATCACTGCCTCTTTATAGAATTTTGATTTACATCAGAAGTCGTGAATTTAATCGCTATGACACGTTTTTAGACGAAACAAGCAATCCGCTATGCTGTAAATATGTTTCAGACGGCCATATTGGAATAAAAAGATATCTAAGATAATAAAAATAAAAGTTTTTCTCACAAGACTCAGGCCGTCTGAAAGATAACCTCCTCAAAAGGCTTCTTGCCATCCGCTCAACCCTACTTTTAATCAAAATCAAACACTTGAAAAAACCTCTTCCTTAACCTTGAAAACCCTATGCACACTCAAGCACTTCCAGTATCATTGAGACAGTTTCTTGACGCAAAATTACAGTCTTAGCCGCCCACAATCGGCATGGATTTGCAAAAGAAGTGAAACCAAGCTTCAAAACAATTTCACCTTAACTTCGGAGTAGGCATTATGTTGACCCAGACTCAACAGGTTGATTTGACCTTGCATCACCTTAAAGAACGCACCCTATCGATTTATACCCCCGAACAGCGTGCAAGCATTGAGGCATCTGAAGACTGGAAACAGTTTGACAGACGGCTTGAAGAACACTTTCCCAAACTGATGCACGAGCTGGACAACGTTTACAACAACAACGAAGCCGTCCTCCCCATGCTGGAACAACTGATTGCCCAAGCATGGCAAAGCTATTCCCAACGCAACGCATCTTTAAAAGATATTGATATCACGCGCAAAAACGATCCTGACTGGATTTTGTCCAACAAACAGGTTGGCGGCGTGTGCTACGTCGATTTGTTCGCAGGCGATCTGCAAGGTTTGAAAGCCCAAATCCCTTATTTCCAAGAATTGGGTCTGACCTATCTGCACCTGATGCCCCTGTTTAAATGTCCCGAAGGCAAAAGCGACGGCGGCTATGCAGTCAGCAGCTACCGCGATGTCAATCCAGCTTTGGGCACAATAGACGACTTGCGCGATGTCATTGCCGCACTGCACGAAGCAGGCATTTCCGCCGTTGTCGATTTCATCTTCAACCACACTTCCAATGAACACGAATGGGCAAAACGCTGCGCCGCCGGTGATCCGCTCTACGACAATTTCTACTACATTTTTCCTGACCGTTGGATGCCCGACCAATACGACCGCACCCTGCGCGAAATCTTCCCCGACCAACACCCGGGCGGCTTTTCCCAACTGGAAGACGGACGCTGGGTATGGACGACGTTCAATTCCTTCCAATGGGACTTAAATTACAGCAATCCTTGGGTGTTCCGCGCTATGGCAGGAGAAATGATGTTCCTTGCCAACTTGGGCGTTGATATTCTGCGCATGGACGCCGTTGCCTTTATTTGGAAACAAATGGGCACAAGCTGCGAAAACCTGCCTCAGGCACACGCTCTGATTCGTGCGTTTAACTCCGTCATGCGTATTGCCGCCCCGGCCGTGTTCTTCAAATCCGAAGCCATTGTCCACCCCGACCAAGTTGTCCAATACATCAGCCAAGATGAATGCCAAATCGGCTACAACCCATTGCAAATGGCATTGTTGTGGAACACGCTTGCCACGCGCGAAGTCAACCTGCTCCATCAAGCACTGACCTACCGCCACAACCTGCCCGACCACACTGCATGGGTTAACTACGTCCGCAGCCATGACGACATCGGCTGGACATTTGCCGATGAGGACGCATGGCAGTTCGGCATCCACGGCTACGACCACCGACAATTCCTCAACCGCTTCTTCGTCAACCATTTTGACGGCAGCTTCGCGCGCGGCATCCCCTTCCAATACAACCCAAGCACTGGCGACTGCCGTGTCAGCGGTACAGCCGCAGCATTGGTTGGTTTGGCTCAAAATGACCCGTACGCCGTTGACCGCATCAAACTTTTGTACAGCATCGCTCTGAGTACCGGCGGTCTGCCGCTGATTTACTTGGGCGATGAAGTGGGTACGCTCAATGATGACGACTGGTCGCAAGACAGCAATAAGAGCGACGACAGCCGCTGGGCACACCGTCCTCGTTATAATGAGGAGTTGTACAAGCAACGCCATGACAGCTCGACCACTGCCGGTCAAATCTTCCAAGGTTTGCGCCATATGATTGCCATCCGCCAAAGCAATCCGCGCTTTAATGGCGGCAGATTGGTCACCTTCAACACCAACAACAAACACATCATCGGCTATATGCGCAACAACGCGCTTTTGGCATTCGGCAACTTCAGCGAACATCCGCAAACCATCAGTGCGCATACGCTGCAGGCCATGCCGTTTAAAGCACATGATTTAATCAGCGGCCAAACCGTTTCTCTGAATCAGGATTTGGTACTGCAACCCTATCAAGTCATGTGGCTTGAAATTGCATAAGCTGAATTTTTTATACATCATTGAAGGCCGCCTGAACAAATCAGCGTTCAGACGGCCTTTTAAGAAATAAGATGTATTTTGTATTTTGGGCAGTTTCGCTTAGAATGCATGCTTTAATACCAGATGACACACTGAAAATCAGGAGTAAAAATCCATGTTGAAAAAATTCGTACTCGGCACCATCGCTGCAGTAGTTTTGGCTGCTTGCGGCGGCGAAGGCAGCAACTCAGCTTCTTCCGCACCGGCCCAATCCGGCGCGGCCTCCGGCTCACTGATTGAGCGTATCAACAACAAAGGTACCATCACTGTCGGTACGGAAGGTACTTATGCACCCTTCACCTACCACGATAAAGACGGCAAATTGACCGGCTATGATGTCGAAGTAACCCGTGCAGTCGCCGACAAACTAGGCGTAAAAGTCGAATTTAAAGAAACACAATGGGACTCTATGATGGCAGGTTTGAAAGCCGGCCGTTTCGACGTGGTTGCCAACCAAGTCGGCCTGACCAGCCCTGAGCGTCAAGCAACTTTTGACAAATCCGAACCTTACAGCTGGAGCGGTGCCGTATTGGTTGCCCGTAAAGACAGCAACATCAAATCCATCGACGACAT
Source organism: Neisseria sp. 27098_8_158 (assembly GCF_041433145.1). Classification (NCBI taxonomy): domain Bacteria; kingdom Pseudomonadati; phylum Pseudomonadota; class Betaproteobacteria; order Neisseriales; family Neisseriaceae; genus Neisseria; species Neisseria sp. 27098_8_158. The sequence goes on along the minus strand of NZ_JAPWAZ010000001.1, from coordinate 403,599 downwards.
CAAAGGCGTCAAAACCGCACAATCCCTGACCAGTAACTATGGCGAAAAAGCCAAAGCAGCAGGAGCTGAACTCGTACCGGTAGATGGTTTGGCACAATCTCTGACCCTGATTGAACAAAAACGTGCCGATGCAACCCTGAACGACGAATTGGCGGTATTGGACTATCTGAAGAAAAATCCGAATGCCGGTGTAAAAATCGTTTGGTCTGCCCCGGCTGACGAAAAAGTCGGCTCCGGCTTGATTGTCAATAAAGGCAATGATGAAGCATTGGCTAAATTCAGCACAGCCATGACTGAACTGAAAGCCGACGGCACGCTGAAAAAACTGGGCGAACAATTCTTCGGAAAAGACATCAGTGTTAAATAATTTCCTTGCCTCTCTGCCGTTTATGACGGAAACACGCGCTGATATGCTCATCAGCGCGTTTTGGCCCATGGTTAAAGCCGGCTTCGCAGTGTCTTTGCCTTTGGCGATCGCTTCTTTCGTTATCGGCATGATTATTGCCGTAGCCGTTGCTTTGGTGAGAATCATGCCTTCCGGCGGCATTTTCCAAAAATGCTTGCTGAAGCTGGTGGAATTTTATATTTCCGTCATTCGCGGTACGCCGCTTTTGGTGCAGTTGGTCATCGTATTCTATGGTTTGCCTTCCGTCGGCATCTATATCGACCCGATTCCTGCCGCCATCATCGGCTTTTCGCTCAATGTCGGTGCATACGCTTCCGAAACCATACGCGCGGCAATTTTGTCCGTACCTAAAGGCCAATGGGAAGCAGGTTTCTCCATCGGTATGACCTATATGCAGACTTTCCGTCGCATTGTCGCACCGCAGGCATTCCGCGTTGCCGTACCGCCTTTGAGCAACGAGTTTATCGGCCTGTTCAAAAACACCTCGCTTGCCGCAGTGGTAACGGTAACCGAGCTTTTCCGTGTTGCCCAAGAGACAGCAAACCGTACTTATGACTTTTTGCCCGTTTATATCGAAGCCGCATTAGTTTATTGGTGTTTCTGCAAAGTGCTGTTTTTGATTCAGACGCGTTTGGAAAAACGTTTTGACCGTTATGTCGCCAAATAAGGAGTTGTCATGATTAAAATCCGCAATATCCATAAGACCTTTGGCGAAAATACCATTTTGCGCGGCATCGATTTGGATGTCGGCAAAGGACAAGTGGTGGTTATCTTAGGCCCGTCCGGCTCAGGCAAAACTACGTTTTTACGCTGTTTAAACGCTTTGGAAATGCCAGAACAAGGTCAGATCGAGTTTGACAATGCGCAGCCGTTAAGCATCGATTTTTCCAAAAAACCAAGCAAACACGATATTTTGGCACTGCGCCGCAAATCCGGCATGGTATTCCAACAATACAACCTCTTTCCGCACAAAACTGCGTTGGAAAACGTTATGGAAGGGCCGGTTGCCGTACAAGGCAAGCCTGTCGCCAAAGCGCGTGAAGAGGCTGTCAAATTGCTTAAAAAAGTCGGTTTGGGCGATAAGATCGACCTCTACCCCTACCAGCTTTCCGGCGGTCAACAGCAGCGTGTTGGTATTGCCCGAGCATTGGCGATTCAGCCTGAATTGATGCTGTTTGACGAACCGACTTCCGCGCTTGACCCTGAATTGGTGCAAGATGTTTTGGATACCATGAAGGAATTGGCACAAGAAGGCTGGACCATGGTTGTCGTTACGCATGAAATCAAATTTGCCTTGGAAGTGGCAACCACCGTTGTCGTGATGGACGGCGGCGTTATTGTGGAACAAGGCAGCCCGCAAGATTTGTTCAATCATCCCAAACATGAGCGGACACAAAAATTCCTGCGCCAAATCCGTGCGGACAATGCCGATCTTCAAATTTAATTGAAACGACAGACAATTTGAAAGCATTTCCGACCGTCATTTCATAAAGGCCGTCTGAATAAGTGAAATAGAAATCGTTGATTTCATTTTCATACTTGTTCAGACGGCCTTTTATATGTCTTTTCAGGTAAAATAACGCCTTTCGTTTTACACCCCCTTGCCTGCCATCATGATAGAAATCAAAAAACTCACCCTGCAACGCGGTTTAAAAGTCTTGCTCGATAAAGCCGATGCCGTAATCAACCCCGGCCAACGCGTTGGTTTAATCGGTAAAAACGGTACGGGAAAATCCAGCCTGTTTGCGCTGATAAAAGGTGAAATCACGCAAGATGGCGGCGAAATCCTTATTCCCAAAACATGGCGCCTTGCTTCCGTCTCTCAAGAAACGCCTGATTTAGATATTTCTGCTTTAGACTACGTTTTGCAAGGCGATGCCGAATTGCAGGCTTTTCAGACGGCCTTGGCTCAAGCAGAAGCGCAAAACGACGGCATGAAGCAAGCCGAATATCACGCCAAACTTGAAGAAATCGATGCCTATACCGCTCCGGCACGCGCGGCAAAATTGTTGAGTGGCTTGGGTTTTGCACAAGAAGAACATACGCGCCCCGTCAAATCCTTTTCCGGCGGCTGGCGTATGCGTCTTAACCTTGCCCAAGCACTGATTTGTCGTGCCGATTTGCTGCTTTTGGACGAACCGACCAACCACTTGGATTTAGAAACCGTATTGTGGCTGGAAAACCATATCGCCCCCCTTCCCTGTACGCAAATCATCATCTCCCATGACCGCGACTTCTTGAATGCCACCACAACGCACACCATCGAACTGTCGCAACAAAAACTGACCCAATACGGCGGCAATTACGATTTCTATCAAGCCGAACGCGCCCAACGTCTGGCGCAACAACAAGCCGCCCACGTCAAACAGCAGGCGCAAATCAAACATCTGCAATCCTTTATCGACCGTTTCAAAGCCAAAGCCACAAAGGCCGTACAAGCCCAAAGCCGCATGAAGGCATTAGCCAAACTCGAGCGCATCGCCCCTGCGCATTTGGATAGCGAGTTTTCCTTTGAGTTTGCCAATCCGACACACCTGCCTAATCCATTATTGAAACTCGACCATGCCGACTTAGGTTATGGCGACAATACCGTTTTGCACGATATCACCTTGTCTCTCGAAAGCGGCGCACGTTACGGCCTGTTGGGCGTTAACGGCAGCGGCAAATCCACATTTATCAAAGCATTGGCAGGAAAAATCGATTTACTTTCCGGCAGTATCGTCCGCTCCGAAAAGCTCAATATCGGCTATTTTGCCCAACATCAACTGGATACCTTACGCGCTGACCAAAGTCCGGTTTGGCATATCCAGCAGCTTTCACCCGAAGTTCGCGAACAGGAAATCCGCAACTTTTTAGGCGGTTTCAACTTCGTCGGCGATATGGCGGTTCAAAAGACCGAGCCCTTTTCCGGCGGGGAAAAAGCACGGCTCGCCCTTGCCATGATTATCTGGAAAAAACCTAATCTGCTGCTGCTTGACGAACCGACCAACCACCTAGACTTGGATATGCGCCACGCCCTGACACTTGCCCTGCAAAGTTTCCAAGGCGCATTGATTGTCGTTTCGCACGACCGCAGCCTGCTTGAAGCGACTACCGACAGCTTCCTCCTTATCGACAAAGGCCGTCTGAACAACTTCGACGGCGATTTGAACGACTACCGTCAATGGCGATTGGCACAAGAAAACGCTGCAGCAGCCCCCGCCGCTTCTGCACAAAGCCAAAGCCGCAAAGACACCAAGCGCATAGAAGCACAAATCCGTCAGGAAAAAGCCAAACGCAGCAAACCGATTCAGCAGAAAATCGACAAAGCCGAAAAAGAAATCGCACGATTGACTGATATTCAGACGGCCTGTGAAGCATTTTTGGCACAAGAATCTGCTTATTCAGAAGAAAATAAACCCAAATTGCAAGAGACACTCGCACAATTAACAGAAACTAAAGTAAAATTAACGCAACTGGAAGAAAACTGGCTGCAATGGCAGGAAGAGCTTGAGCAAATCCAAGTTGATGTCGAAGCCGAGTTTTCCCAATAAAAATAGAGCCATCAGGCCGTCTGAAATAAAACACAATACGGAAAAACATGACTTCAACCATCAAACAAGCCGGATACTTCCTCGTATCCTCTTTCTTCTTGGGCATTTCTCTTCACGCAGCCGCCGCAGTTTATTCCTGCGGCAACGGCAGCTATACTTCCGAACCCAACTCCTCCTGCGCACAGGCCGAATTGCCTAAAATCAGCGGCCATCAAGGCAGCGGTTACCACCTCAACATCCGCAGTCTCAATGCCTCTGATGAACGCGCAAGTGCAAAGCCTAAGAAAAAGGCACGCGCGGGAAAATCCGATAAACAAGAGAAAAAAGCCGACAAACCGAGCAAAAACAAAAACGGTACAAAAGCTAAAAAACAGCAGCCCATGCCGTCTGAACAAGAATAAAATGCTCAACTGCAACGAATCGGTCCTACCTGAATCATGAAAAAATATCTGCTTACCCTATCCCTGCTGCTTGCCGTTTTCAACAGCCAAGCCCACGCCGCAAAAATCTACACCTGCGAAGTCAACGGCTCGATTGTCTATACCTCGCGTCCAAGCGGCAACTGCCAGGCCGTCAACGATTTGCCGATTGTCGGCAAATACAGCAGCAGCCGATACGACGCCCCGGTCAGCGATGCGCCTACACTCAACGCGCCGACATCACAAACGGCTCCGGCAAAAAGCAAAAACACAGCGGCAAAATCCAACCACAAAGCAACGCCCAAACCCGCCCCTGTCCGCACCGCTTCTGAAACAGCTCCTCCTCCGGTTCCAAAATCCTCCGGCGTCAACAGCCGACGCTCTATTTTGGAAACCGAGTTATCCAATGAACGCGCAGCTTTGGCCGATGCCAAAAAGCAACTGAGCCAAGCGCGGACAGCCAAAGGTGGCAGCGTCAATCAACAGGCCATCAGTACGCTGCAAGGCGCTGTTTTGGATAGGGAGAAAAACATTCAAGCCCTACAACGCGAACTGGGCAGAATGTAAGTCTAAATCAATCAAAACATCAGGCCGTCTGAATAGGTGGAAACGAAATCCAAAATTTTCGTCACGCCAAACAGACGGCCTGAATCCCATAATGATTACGCCCGTTTCAATTTCTTGTGCCTAGTAAATACGGTATAATTTGCCCTTTACGCACATTACCTCCGGTCTTTTCAGACGGCCTTTATCTCATGACTGCAAAATCTTCTAAAACCCAAACAAAAAAACGCGTCTCTACCAAACCGGCAGCCAAACCGACCACACGCAAATCCACCAAAGCACAAACTCAAGCCGACAATAAAGTCTCCCAACGCCTCAAGGCCGCCAAAGAGCTGCAAAAAAACGAAGAAAAAAAAGCGCGTCCCGAGCATGTTGTCAACTTGATCAATGATGCTTTGTGGCTGTTTGGCTTGGTTATCACCATTTATCTGGCCATTTCTCTGGCCAGCTTCAGCATGGACGACCCCGCATGGTCGCGCAGCGTTCCCAAAAACAATGATGTCGCCAACCTCGGCGGCCTCTTTGGCTCCTATCTTTCCGATGTCGGATATTATTTATTCGGCTTATCGTTTTGGTGGTGGATAGCCGCCTCTTGCGTTTTCCTCTACAAAAATTTCCGCCCCATGAAAAAGCAGGAAAACCACAAGCCCTACAATCATGGCGTAGCCGCTTTGGCATTGTTTCTCCTGCTGGTGTGCAGCCCGATTATCGAACACTTCCTGTTTGACAACGCATTAAGCGAATCCCTTCCCGTTGGCGCCGGCGGCTTGGTCGGCTTACTTGCGGGCTCAGGCTTGGCTTGGCTGTTGGGCAAATCAGGCAGCCTGTTGATTATGCTGGTGATGTTGCTGTTGTCCATTTCCCTGCTGGCTCAGGTGTCATGGTTGGAAGTCATGGCCAAATCCGGCAGCCATATGGGCGGCCTGTTTGGCAGCCTAATGAAAAAACTGTCTCAATTCCAAAATAAAAAAGAAGATGTCCACTCCGAAGCTTTGGAAACCCAAAATACGCGCCGCATGGTTAAAGAGGCCAAAACCATTACCGCCACCCCGGTTGCTCCGTTGGCAGGCAGCAGCAGCAACCGCAAAACCGTTGCCGTATCCGTTGCGCCGCCCCCTAAAATCCAAACTTCCCTGTTTGACGATACCGAGCCTAAAAACAACGGCGAATACCACAAACCCAACATGAACCTGTTGCGTATGCCGTCTGAAGAACCGGTTGCCGTCAATCCGGATGAATTGCAACAGACCGCAGAATTAATTGAAGCCAAACTGGCTGAATTTGGCATTGGCGTACAGGTTGTTTCCGCCACTTCCGGCCCTGTGATTACCCGCTACGAAATCGAACCGGCACAAGGTGTCAAAGGCAGCCAAATTGTCGCCCTGTCCAAAGATTTGGCGCGCTCAATGTCTCTGCAAGCGGTACGTATCGTAGAAACCATTGCCGGTAAAAACACCATGGGCATTGAATTGCCCAATGAGAAACGCCAAGACGTGATGTTGAGTGAGATCCTCTCTTCTCCCGTGTTTACCGATGCCAAGTCCAAACTGACCGTTGCTTTGGGTAAAGATATTGCAGGTACGCCCGTTGTCGGCGACTTGGCAAAAATGCCGCATCTTTTGGTTGCAGGTATGACCGGCTCAGGTAAATCCGTCGGCGTGAACGGCATGATTATGTCCATGCTCTTCAAAGCCACGCCTGACGAGGTCCGCTTCATTATGATTGACCCGAAAATGCTGGAATTGAGCATTTACGACGGCATTCCGCACCTGCTCTGCCCGGTTGTGACTGATATGCGCGAGGCCGGACAAGCATTGAACTGGTGTGTTGCCGAAATGGAAAAACGCTATCGCCTGCTTTCCCATGCCGGCGTGCGCAATCTGGACGGTTTCAACCAAAAAGTCGAACAAGCCAAAGCAGCAGGCAAACCATTACTCAATCCGTTCAGCTTAAATCCTGATGATCCCGAGCCTCTGGAAAAACTGCCGTTGATTGTGGTCGTTATCGATGAGTTGGCTGACTTGATGATGACCGAACGCAAATCCGTTGAGCAGCAAATCGCACGCCTTGCCCAAAAAGCACGTGCTGCAGGCATTCACATGATTGTCGCCACCCAGCGTCCGAGTGTCGATGTGGTTACCGGCCTGATTAAAGCCAACATTCCAACACGAATGGCCTTTACCGTACAAAGCAAAATCGACAGCCGCACCATTCTTGACCAAATGGGTGCAGACGAATTGCTCAAATACGGCGACTCATTATTCCTGCAACCGGGCAGCGCAGAACCGACACGCCTGCAAGGTGCGTTTGTTTCCGATGATGAAGTGCATCAGGTCGTCAATTTCGTCAAAGAACAGGCTCCAACCAATTATGTGGAAGGCCTACTCAGTGGCGAAGCAGCCATCGAAACCACCAATATTGTCAATCCGAATGCAAACAGCGATGAGCTATTCGATCAAGCCGTTGCCTTCGTATTGGAAAGCCGGAAAACTTCCATTTCCGCACTGCAACGCCAATTACGCATCGGCTACAACCGTGCCGCCAATTTAGTAGATGCGCTTGAAAATGCCGGTGTTCTCTCTCCTGCAGACATCAACGGCAGCCGACGGATTCTGGCGCAAAAAGACCAGCTGTAAAAAACAACAATATCGAAACACAAAGGCCGTCTGAAAAGAATTTCCTACTTTTCAGACGGCCTTTTTATGTTATTCGTGAAACATTGTGTTATACTAAGCAGCTAAATTTTGACCTTATGCACGCTTCCGAAATTCTTCGGAATACTGAGCAGAAGGATAACCGTTTAAACACAACAAATTTAAGGGCTTACGATGAGCGTAACTGTTGAAACTTTAGAAAATCTGGAACGCAAAGTAGTATTGTCTCTGCCTTGGTCCAAAATCAACGCAGAAACTGAGAAAAAACTGAAACAAACCCAACGCCGCGCAAAAATTGACGGCTTCCGTCCGGGTAAAGCACCGTTCAAAATGATTGCCCAAATGTACGGCGCAAGCGCACAAAACGACGTTATCAACGAATTGGTACAACGCGAATTCTACGAAGTTGCCGTTGCTCAAGAATTGAAAGTTGCCGGTTACCCACGCTTTGAAGCCGTTGAAGAACAAGACGATCAAGAGTCTTTCAAAGTTGCCGCTATTTTTGAAGTTTTCCCTGAAGTAACTATTGGCGACCTGTCTGCCCAAGAAGTAGAAAAAGTTACTGCGACTGTTGGCGATGCCGAAGTTGACCAAACTGTAGAAATCCTGCGCAAACAACGTACCCGCTTCAACCATGTTGACCGCGAAGCCCAAAACGGCGACCGCGTCATCATCGACTTTGAAGGCAAAATCGACGGCGAACCTTTCGCTGGCGGCGCGTCTAAAAACTACGCTTTCGTATTGGGCGCAGGTCAAATGCTGCCTGAATTCGAAGCCGGTGTTGTCGGCATGAAAGCCGGTGAAAGCAAAGATGTTACCGTAAACTTCCCTGAAGACTACCACGGTAAAGATGTTGCCGGTAAATCTGCCGTATTCACCATCACGTTGAACAACGTTTCTGAAGCTACTTTGCCTGAAGTTGACGCTGACTTTGCTAAAGCTCTGGGTATTGAAGACGGCGACGTTGCCAAAATGCGCGAAGAAGTGAAGAAAAACGTTGGCCGCGAAGTTGAGCGCCGCATCGGTGAACAAACCAAAGAATCTGTAATGAATGCCCTGCTCAAAGCAGCCGATTTGCAAGTTCCTGTTGCTTTGGTCAACGAAGAAGCCGCCCGCTTGGCAAACGAAATGAAACAAAACTTCGTTAACCAAGGTATGGCTGACGCTGCAAACTTGGATCTGCCTTTGGATATGTTCAAAGAACAAGCAGAACGCCGCGTTTCTTTGGGTCTGATTTTGGCTAAATTGGTTGAAGAAAACAAACTTGAGCCAACTGAAGACCAAATCAAAGCCGTTGTTGCCAACTTCGCAGAAAGCTACGAAGATCCTCAAGAAGTTATCGACTGGTACTACGCAGAGCCTTCCCGCCTGCAAGGCCCGACTTCTTTGGCAGTAGAAAGCAACGTTGTTGATTTCGTTCTGAGCAAAGCTAAAGTAACTGAAAAAGCGCTGTCTTTTGACGAAGTAATGGGCGCACAAGCTTAATTGCTCCAAGGCCGTCTGAAACAGACAATCAAAAGCACCGAAGCGCTTTAAATGCTTTGGTGCTTTTCCATCATTAACAGGAGACAAAAATGTCCTTCGATTTCAATAATTACCTTGTCCCTACCGTTATCGAACAAAGCGGTCGCGGCGAGCGCGCATTCGACATCTACTCACGCCTTTTGAAAGAGCGCATCGTTTTCTTGATCGGCCCGGTGACAGACGAATCTGCCAATCTGGTTGTTGCGCAATTACTGTTCTTGGAAAGTGAAAACCCTGATAAAGATATCTTCTTCTATATCAACTCTCCGGGCGGTTCGGTTACTGCCGGTATGTCGATTTACGACACCATGAACTTCATCAAGCCTCATGTTTCTACTTTATGCTTGGGTCAAGCAGCAAGCATGGGCGCATTCTTGTTGTCCGCAGGCGAAAAAGGCAAACGCTTTGCCCTGCCAAACAGCCGCATCATGATTCACCAACCGCTCATCAGCGGCGGCTTGGCCGGTCAGGCTTCCGATATTGAAATTCACGCTAAAGAGCTGCTGAAAATCAAAGAGAAACTGAACCGCTTGCTTGCCAAACATTGTGATCGCGATTTGGCCGACTTGGAACGCGATACCGACCGCGACAATTATATGTCCGCCGATGAAGCTAAAGAATATGGTTTGATTGACCAAGTTTTGGAAAACCGCGAATCTCTACAAGCCTAATCTTTATAGTTTTTAAATCAAAAGGCCGTCTGAAAAGTATATATATTCAGACGGCCTTTCTTCAATCTTACTTTGTATTTTCTTTGTTATTCACTTGAACCGGATACAGCAAAATCAAAGGATTGGCTTTCACTTGACTCCAGAAGCTTTTCAGCAGATTACGCATACTGCCCAAACGCGTGCCGCGAGAACGGAGCGCAACAGCCAAAGCCAAAGAAAAGCTGACCACCAGATTCACCATGCCGATTGCCAATACGCTTGCCAAGCCGAGTATAAACGTGAATATATCTGCATGACCGCTAATCGCGGCATAACCCAAATTTGCCGAAGAAAACGCTACATGGCGAATATCCAGCGGCAAGCCGAAAAGATGGCCAAAATAGCCGGTCATACCTAAAAGCATACCGAAAATAAAATTGCCCATAAGCGAGCCGTAATGCTTATGAATATAAGCGGCCAGACGGCGGCGTGGCTGCGGGCGCATGATTTTTCGTAAAAAAGGATTAAACGGCAGACGCTGACGCAGGTTCAGATAATCGGAACGGTTGTCAAAGAAGCCGGCAATAATCCCCGAACAAAACAACCATACTCCGGCAATAGCAGCGTACCATAAGGTCGGCTGGGTAAAAATCTCAATAGATTTAAGCTGGTAGGCTGTAACCGCCTCGTTTAATAAAGGCTGACCATGCGTGTAGGCATAACCCCAAGCGATCCCCGCCGCCAACAATACGGCAATCGATACATTGCCAAACACGGCAACACTTTGCGAACGGCACACATCAATCAGCAATTTTGCCAATTTGTTGTCCACCGCTTTACTGCCTTCATTTGAGTCCACCTGCTCGGCAAAGCTCGCCGCCGTCATGGCAGGCTGCTTAGTCGCAACGGTGCAGTGCAGCATATGAATCAGCATAAAGCCTAAGCCGTAGTTAAGTCCGGCAAGAAATGAAGTAGTAAACTCGCCGAATCCCAAAGACGCAATATGGATTTTATTCAATGCCATCAAAGCAATAATTACGCCGCCTCCTGCTGCGGAATAAAACATTTTGAAATATTCGCTACGGTTGCGCGTAATGTAATGCTCACCATGATGACTTTTGTTTTCCGTAATACTGCGTGCCAGCATTCGGATACTGCTTTTACGCAAGTGGCTGGTGCTGTATTGCTCTACCGCCGCGTAAATCATCGCATTCATCAGATTGATGGTTAAGCGGGTACAGCTGCCGGTTTCGATTTGAATATTGGTCAACAGTTTCAGGCGGTCTATGGTTTGTTGCAGGCGCTCCAACAAGTGCGCCACTTTCACTGACGAACCAGACCCTGCTCCTGTACCACGACGACGCAGATACTCAATTTGCTTGTTGCACTGGTCAAACATGACCTCCAAGTGCGCCGTATCATAAGTTTCTTCACTGTGGCGATAGTGTTCTACCAATTTTGCAATTTCACGTTGCAAAGCAACAAATGCCGAATCCGCCTCCAATAAACGGGGGGCAATTCGTATTAAATCCGGCTCAATCGCTTCGGAAGCAATCCAAATAGACAGCATCTCCACTGCACGCAAACGGGCATCTGCCAACTGTCGGCTGGCCGTCTGAAGCAAAGCAGGATCCGCTTTGCCCTGCAACAACTCATACATACTCAACCATTGGCGCAAACTCAGGGTTTGCAACCATTTATCATCGTTTTTCGAATGAAAAAGATATAAAAATACTTCGCGCAGATTGGAAAAATCTTTATAAGACGGGCTGAAACGTTCGTAAATCCGTATGCCCATCTCCCGAGTAAAACTATGGCGCGAGAAAATACCCAGCTTAATCAGCGCAGGATAGATGTGAACTTTGGACAGCCAGGCATAGAAGCGCAGACTGAATTGACGGCATAAAGCATCGTCTTGTTTTAAAGTAGATAAAATCAAATCGAAACGTTCAGAAGCCTGTTTTTTGCCTCCTCGGCGCAAAAATTTGATTAATGCATTGAGAATAAGAACAAAGTCGGTATCGTTTAAGCGTTCCGACAAAATAATGTGAAGATTTTGATTAGTCAGTTTTTGCATTGTAGTATTATTACATAAAATGAGATATTTAGCAAGAACCTTGGCAAACAGGTCGGATTATATCGCATTCTTTATCAACCCATGGCACAAGATTTTCGATTAATATTCTCTAAAATTCAATGAATAATCAAATTACATAATAAATATATGATATGAATCAATAATTAGGAAAGGCCGTCTGAATTCTTTCAGACGGCCTTTTACAACAGCATACTACATTGTTTTAACCTTATGCAAACAAGAGCTTACCACCCTCTTCTTTAACATGGATTGTGCTATCAGGTGCATATTTGCCTTCAAGCAATGCTTTTGCCAACGGGTTTTCGATTTCTGACTGAATGGCGCGTTTGAGCGGACGGGCACCATATACAGGATCGAAACCGGCTTCGGCAATCAGATCCAAGGCAGCATCATCGACTTTCAGATGCAGATGTTGCGCCTCCAAACGTTTTTCCAAACCTTTAAGCTGGATTTTCGCAATGCTGCGGATATTAGCCTGATCCAAACCGTGGAACACGACGACTTCGTCAATACGGTTGATCATTTCAGGACGGAAATGTTCTTTCACATCCTCCATTACAACTTCTTTCACCGCTTCGTAGTCTTGAGTACCCATTTGTTGGATATGTTGGCTACCAATATTGGAAGTCATCACGATAACGGTATTTTTGAAGTCTACGGTACGGCCTTGTCCGTCGGTCAAGCGGCCGTCATCCAATACTTGCAGCAAGATGTTGAATACGTCCGGATGGGCTTTTTCCACTTCATCCAAAAGAATCACGCTGTACGGTTTGCGGCGGACTTGTTCGGTCAGGTAACCGCCCTCTTCGTAGCCAACATAGCCGGGAGGCGCACCGATTAAGCGGGCAACAGCATGTTTTTCCATGTATTCGGACATATCGATACGAATCAGATGATCTTCGCTGTCAAACAGGAAGCCTGCCAATGCCTTACACAATTCGGTCTTACCCACACCGGTCGGGCCTAAGAACAGGAAGCTGCCATAAGGTTTATTCGGATCGGCCAAACCGGAACGGCTGCGGCGGATAGCGTCAGACACAGCACGCACGGCTTCGTCTTGACCAACCACGCGGCGGTGCAATACTTCTTCCATCTTCAGCAGCTTATCGCGTTCACCTTCCATCATTTTTGACACAGGGATGCCGGTCATGCGCGATACGATTTCGGCCACTTCATCCGCACCGACTTCAGTACGGAAAAGTTTGTTTTGTTTTTTGCCGTCAGGATTGCTTTCTGCCGCTTGCAACTGTGCGCCCAATTTAGGCAACTCACCGTATTCAAGCTCAGATGCACGGGCAAAATCGCCTTGGCGTTTGGCTTGCTCAATTTTGACTTTGATGTCGTCCATCTGTTTCTTGATGTCGGCAGTGCTGGATGATGCCGCTTTTTCGGCTTTCCAGATTTCGTCCAAATCGGCGTATTCTTTTTGCAGGCCGTCGATTTCCTCGTCTATCAGTTCCAAACGTTTTTTGCTGGCGTCATCGCTTTCTTTGGCAACGTGCATTTTTTCCATTTTGAGCTGGATAATGCGGCGGTAGAGTTTATCCATCTGCTCAGGTTTGCTGTCCAGCTCCATTTTGATGCGGCTGGCTGCTTCGTCGATCAGATCAATCGCTTTATCAGGCAGGAAGCGGTCGGTAATATAACGGTCGCTCAACTCCGCTGCGGCAACGATAGCAGGGTCGGTAATATCGATACCGTGGTGGATTTCATAACGCTCTTGCAAACCGCGCAAAATAGCGATGGTATCCTCCACACTTGGCTCGCCAACCAATACTTTTTGGAAGCGGCGTTCGAGTGCCGCATCTTTTTCGATGTATTGACGGTATTCGTCCAAAGTAGTCGCACCGATACAGTGCAATTCGCCGCGTGCCAAAGCCGGTTTCAACATATTGCCCGCATCCATTGCGCCGTCGGTTTTACCTGCACCAACCAAGGTATGGATTTCGTCAATGAAAATCAGAGTGTTGCCATCGTCTTTAGCCAAGTCGTTCAACACGCCTTTCAAGCGTTCTTCAAATTCGCCACGGTATTTCGCGCCGGCAATCAAAGCCGCCAAGTCCAGAACCAAAAGGCGTTTGTTACGCAGGAATTCAGGCACTTCGCCGTTAACAATGCGTTGCGCCAAGCCTTCAACAATAGCGGTTTTACCTACACCCGGCTCACCAATCAGCACAGGGTTGTTTTTGGTACGGCGTTGCAATACCTGAATTGCACGACGAATTTCATCATCACGACCAATAACGGGGTCGAGCTTACCGTCTCGGGCGCGTTGAGTCAGGTCAAGTGTGTATTTTTTCAAAGCATCGCGTTGGTCCTCGGCATTCGCATCGTTCACGTTTTGTCCTCCTCGTACCGCATCAATCGCGGCATTGATATTTTGTTCGGTCGCACCGGCTTCTTTCAAAATTTTGCCGGTCACATCATTTTGCTGAACCAAAGCCAGCAGGAAAAGTTCGCTGGCGATATAGGCATCGCCGCGTTTGGTTGCAGCCTTGTCCATCAAGTTCAATACAGCTTGCAGCTCACGGCTAGGCATAATATTGCCACCTTGACCGGATACTTTTGGCAAGCTGCTCAAATGTTGCTGCAAACGTTGTTTCACTTGAGGCACATTCACACCTGCATGAGCCAGTAACGCAGCTGCACCACTGTTTTGATCGTCAAGCAACGCTTTTAAGATAAAGCCGGCCTCAAGGTAGCTGCTGTCCGCAGCCAAAGCCAAACTTTGACCTTCTTGCAGAGCTTGCTGAAATTTGGCAGTCAATTTATCAAATCTCATTTTAAGTTCCTCTTCAAATATATTTTGTTAGAGCCTATATAAGCGCAAATGTGGATAACTCAATAGCTATTTACTCCATTAACCAAAAATTTTTATTACCTTATTGTTTTATAAAGTTTTATTTTTATAATTTTATGTGCATAACTTTATTATCCAGTTACCCTTTACTCAAAAGGCCGTCTGAAAAATCAAGAATAATCAGGTATAATCGGCACCATATTTATTTTCAGACGGCCTTTGTGCCGAAGGATACTTTCATGAGCAAAAAACGAGTTTTAACAGGCGTTACCACAACAGGTATTCCACACTTGGGCAACTATGTCGGTGCCATCCGCCCGGCTATCCGCGCAGCGCAAGATTCCAATACTGAATCATTCCTCTTTTTGGCCGACTATCACGGCATCATCAAATGTCATGAGCCGGAAATGATTCATCAATCTACTCAAGCTGTTGCCGCCACATGGCTCGCCTGCGGACTCAATCCGGAACAGACCACTTTCTACCGTCAAAGCGACATTCCCGAAGTGATGGAGTTGAACTGGATTCTGACCTGTATCACTGCAAAAGGCCTGATGAACCGCGCCCACGCTTATAAAGCCGCAGTGCAGGCAAATACCGAAAACGGTCAGGAAGATCCGGATCATGGCGTGGAAATGGGCCTGTACAGCTACCCTATCCTCATGACTGCCGACATCCTTATGTTCAATGCCCATGAAGTACCAGTCGGTCGCGACCAAATACAACACGTTGAAATGGCTCGCGATATTGCCGGTCGCTTTAACCACCGCTTCCAAGAGCTCTTCACCCTGCCTGAAGTAAAAATCGACGAAAATGTCGAACTCTTGGTCGGCTTGGACGGACGTAAAATGTCCAAATCCTACGGCAATACCATTCCACTTTGGGAAAATGACAAGAAAACCCAAAAATCGGTTAACAAAATCATCACCAATATGAAAGAGCCCGGTGAACCGAAACAGCCTGATGAAAGTCCTCTGTTTGAAATCTACAAAGCCTTCTCCACGCCGTCTGAAACTGCCGAGTTCACGCAAATGCTGGCCGAAGGCCTTGCTTGGGGTGAAGCCAAGAAACTCTTGGGCGCAAAAATCAATGCCGAGCTCGCAAAACCGCGCGAGCGCTACAATGAATTGACAGCCAAACCCTCTCAAATTGAAGACATTTTGCAGGCCGGCGCACAAAAAGCACGCAAAGAAGCACGCGAATTGTTGGATAAAGTACGCGATGCAGTAGGTATTCGTCCGTTGAAATAATAGCAAGGCCGTCTGAATATTTCAGACGGCCATAATATCGTTTATCATTTGAAATATAATCGTTTTCTAGGGTTTCTCATATGAAAAAAACCTTTCCCCTTATCTTGCTCAGCCTTTCATTGGCTGCCTGCGGCGGTAAATCTGAAGATACTGCAGCCAATGATGCTGCTTCAGACAAAGCGCCCAAGCCTACCTTCAAAGTTAAATATATCGATGAACAAGCCATATCCGGTTTGGATTTGGGTACAGCACAAGAAGGCGAAACCAAAGAAGGCAAAAAACAACGTACCTACCCGATTAACGGCATAGAGGGTGGTGTCATTAATCTGATTGGCAAGCACCCTACCGACTTAGAAGTCATCAGCGGCCAATGCATGGAAAAAAATGAAAAAGGTGTTCCAGCCGGCTGGTCAGCCAACGGCGTCTGCCACACTGCCTTTGCAAAAATGGTGGACAATATTGCCCAAGACGGCAGCAAGCTGACTGACTATTTGATTTCACACGCTGCTTTACAGCCTTATACCGAAGGCAAAAGCGGTTATGCTGCCGTCCAAAACGGCCGCTATATTTTAGAAATTGACAGCGAAGGCATGTTCTATTTCCGTCGCCGTCATTACTAAAATCCTGCCTATCCTATTTTCCCCTGACACAAGGACTGAATCATGGCCCAAGTTACTTTCCAAGGCTCTCCTATTTCTACAAACGGCAATTTGCCTGCCATCGGCCAGGTTGCACCTGATTTCACATTGGTAGCAGCAGACCTATCTGAGAAATCATTGGCTGACTTTGCAGGCAAACGCAAAGTGCTGAATATTTTCCCCAGCATTGACACCGGCGTATGCGCCCAGTCCGTCCGCACTTTCAACAAACGTGCCTCGTCTTTGGATAATACCGTTATTTTGTGCATTTCTGCCGATTTACCGTTTGCACAAGCCCGTTTCTGCGGCGCAGAAGGTTTGGAAAATGTAGTGACACTTTCCACATTCCGCAGCAGCTTTTCTAACGATTACGGTGTTACACTGACAGAAAGCCCATTACGCGGCCTGACTGCCCGCACAGTGGTGGTTTTGAACGAGCAAAACCAAGTTCTCCACGCTGAGTTGGTTTCTGAAATTGCAAATGAGCCTGACTACGAAGCGGCTTTGGCTGTTTTGTAATTAACCAAATAAAATTAGGCCGTCTGAAAATTTTCAGACGGCCTGAGACCTTTAGCTTATCTTCAAAATAAAAACGGTAGCTTAAAAGCTACCGTTTTCTGTTTCAAGCCTTATACAGATTTATCTGTTTTGTCTGCTTCTACTGACTCAGTATTCTGAACCTCATTTTGCTCAACAGGTTCAGCAGCTTCAGCAACAGGCGCTTCAGACTCTTCTACTTTGTCATCACGGACATTGTGGCTGTAATCTTTAGGCGGACTAGGCTGTTTACCGGCCATAATTTCCAAAACTTGATCTCGATCGATGGTTTCCCAATCCATCAGTGCCTTGCACATAGTTTCCATCTTATCGCGATTTTCATCCAAGATTTTGTAAGCCACTTGGTATTGCTCATCTAAAATACGGCGGATTTCCGCATCGATATCTTGTTGGGTTTTCTCGGAAATATTTTGAGAACGGGTTACGCTACGACCCAAGAATACTTCACCTTCGTTCTCAGCATAAACCATCACACCCATTTTGTCGCTCATACCATAACGCGTTACCATCTCGCGTGCCATTTGAGTTGCACGCTCGAAGTCGTTAGATGCGCCGGTAGAAATACGGCCAATAAAAATATCTTCAGCAATACGGCCACCAAACAAGATTGAGAGCTGGCTCAGCATTTGGTCTTTGTACATACTGATGCGGTCACGCTCAGGCAGTTGCCAAGTCAAACCCAATGCACGGCCACGAGGCATAATCGTTACTTTGTGAACCGGATCGGTAAACGGCAGGCTTTCCGCTACGATTGCATGACCGGCCTCATGATAGGCTGTCGCACGTTTTTCATCTTCGTGCATTACCATACTGCGACGCTCCGGACCCATGTAGATTTTGTCTTTAGCATCTTCAAAGTCACTTTGATCGACTTTAACTTTATTACGACGACCGGCAAACAAAGCTGCTTCATTGACCAAGTTTGCCAAATCCGCACCTGAAAAACCAGGTGTACCGCGTGCTAAAGAAGTCAAATCTACGGATGCATCCAAAGGTACTTTTTTAGCGTGTACTTTCAAGATTTGCTCACGACCACGGATATCAGGCAATGGAACAACGACTTGACGGTCAAAACGGCCCGGACGCTGCAACGCAGGGTCAAGTACATCAGGACGGTTGGTTGCTGCGATCACAATAACAGTTTGGTTGCTTTCAAAACCATCCATTTCAACCAATAATTGGTTTAATGTTTGCTCACGCTCATCATTGCCACCGCCCAAACCGGCACCGCGCTGACGGCCGACAGCATCAATTTCATCGATAAAGATGATACATGGCGCGTTTTTCTTGGCCTGCTCGAACATATCGCGGACACGGCTCGCACCGACACCGACAAACATTTCTACGAAGTCAGAACCTGAGATACTGAAGAATGGCACCCCTGCCTCACCGGCAATAGCTTTAGCCAGCAATGTTTTACCCGTACCAGGGCTACCGGCCAACAAAATACCGCGCGGTACACGACCGCCTAAGCTTTGATAACGATTGGGGGCTTTTAAATAATCTACGATTTCTTGTACTTCTTCTTTTGCCTCATCACAACCGGCAACATCGGCAAAAGTCACTTTATTGGAATCTTTATCCAACAAACGCGCACGGCTCTTACCAAAAGAGAATGCGCCGCCTTTACCGCCACCGCCGCTTTGCATGCGCATGAAGTAGAACCATGCACCGATCAACAACAAAACAGGCAGCAGACTGTAAAACAGACTGGCCAGCATGCTTGGTTTTTCTTCCGGAGTCACTTTGACGCGTACTTTGTTGTCCAACAGTGTTTTAACTAAGTTGTCATCCAAAGGCGCATTGGTATAGAAGGCAGTTTTATCGGTGCGCTCACCTTTAATCAGATAGCCGCTGACAACAGATCCTTCAATATTGACATTGGATACTTCGCCACTATTAACTTGCTGAATAAATTGAGAATATTCGATTTGCTGTTTATCTTCCTGCTTATCGCTGAGCGCATTGAATGCTGCTAAAAGCATAGCACCACCCACTACCCAGACTAATATGTTTTTAATGGTATTCCCCACTGAACAGGCTCCATGGTTACAAAATAAATAAAATCAAGGGAAAGAATTTTAAAGCACCCACCCTACATTGTCAGCGTTTATTTTTACCTAATAGGTAAATCTCACTGGAACGATTGCGGGAAGCATCCGGCTTTCGGGTTTGTACACTGGCAAAAATTTCACGCATAGCCGCCGTATATTCCTGATAGCCCGCGCCTTGAAACACCTTCACCAAAAAACTGCCTCCGGGTTTCAAATGCTGCGAGGCAAAATCCAAAGCCAGTTCACACAAATAAAAACTGCGTGCCTGGTCTGTTACGGCATTGCCTGACATATTGGGTGCCATATCACAGATTACAAGGTCTAACGGACGATTATCCAATAAAGCTTCAAACTGCTCCAAAACGGCATCTTCCCTAAAGTCGCCCTGAATAAACGACACGCCTTCAATAGCATCCATCGGCAAAATATCCAAAGCAAAGACTGCCCCACTTTTACCGACCAGCTTGGCCGCAACCTGTG
The DNA here is from genome assembly GCF_041433145.1 of Neisseria sp. 27098_8_158. Classification (NCBI taxonomy): domain Bacteria; kingdom Pseudomonadati; phylum Pseudomonadota; class Betaproteobacteria; order Neisseriales; family Neisseriaceae; genus Neisseria; species Neisseria sp. 27098_8_158. The sequence continues at coordinate 383,971 of NZ_JAPWAZ010000001.1, read as the reverse complement.
ACCAACTTCCCGGCGCGCTGCCCAAATCCGCCAAAACCGTACCCGGCTTGATTAATTTATCTTTTTGATTGATTTCCAATAATTTATAAGCCGCCCTGGCACGATATCCGTCCTTTTGTGCCATATGGACATAATGATCATTGACGTGCTCATGCAGCCATGCTTTTGAAGATTTTGAGCGTACAGCCATCTTGATTTGAAATGCTTAAGTTAAAATCAGCATTGTACGTTATTTCCCCCGTAAATGTTCTAAATCGCGTACAATATAGCCATTATTCTTTTTAATTGGATACTTATTAATATGAGCGACAACAAATTAAGCACCAAAGAAATTTTGGCCTTGAAAGCCCAAGCACACCACCTCCACCCTGTCGTTATGGTTGGCCAACAAGGCTTGACCGACTCGGTCATCAAAGAAACCGATGCCGCATTGACAGCGCACGAATTGATTAAAGTCCGTGTTTTTGGCGATGATCGTGCTGAACGTATTGAAATTTGTGATGCACTATGTGAAACACTGGGTGCTCAACTGGTGCAACATATTGGCAAATTACTTGTTTTGTGGCGTAAAAAACCAGACAACGAATAATTTAAACCGAATAAACAGCAGAAGTATTTTCTCAACCCACTTTATCATATCCTTCTGTTGTATTTATACAGCATAAAATAAATTATTCCATTATTCTAAGTATAAAAATACAAATACGGTTGCCTGTTTTTGTAAATAACCTCAAAATTACAAAATCATAACGGCCGCATCCTGTCGGCCGATTATTTTATTCTTAATCCTTCACAAAATATAAAAGCAAACCGATGAATGCTCAACAATATGAAGAATCTTTTCTGCTAGCAGAAAAATTAATCACTCAAGACCCACCTGACTTTGCACGAGCCATCCCATTGCTCTGCGAAGCTGCAGAAGCCGGGCATATTGAGGCTGCATTTCAGCTGGCAGGATGCCTAATCGAACATCACGAAAATGCGCAAGATTTAGCAATTGCAGTTGAATATTTAAAGCAAGCTGCAAGAGCTGGTCATCCATACGCCCGCTATAATCTTCTCCAATTACAAGAAAATAATGGAATAGAAGTAGAAAAGCTCATCGCAGCCTATCAAGAGCTTGCCGAAGAAGGATTGGCTCCTGCCCAACTGCGCCTGATGCGTTTATATGCAGACAATGGTAATGACCAAGAAGCAGTCAAATGGGCATTGAAAGCTGCTGAGCAACAAAATCCTCAAGCACAATACTTCTTAGCCCAGCATTACCAATATTCCAGCTCTCCTGATTTGGAATATTCCCATAAACTTTATCAGCAATCCGCCGCACAGGGATTTATTGCGGCACACTGGCAACTCGGCCTTCAATACAAATTGGGGCAAGGTGTTGCACAAAACCCTGAAAAAGCAATCGAACATTTGCGTATTGCCGCCGATTACGACATTGTTCCAGCGCAAACTTCTCTTGCAGAACTCTTAGCTGTATCAAATCCTGCTGAAGCATTGGAATGGTTTGAAAAAGCTGCCGAACAAGGTGACAGCAATGCGCATGTAGCACTTGCCGAAATCTATCTTCTGGGTAAAAACACCGAACGAGACCCTCAAAAGGCCTATCAGCATGCTAAATTGGCTGCAGATCAAAATGACCCGGAAGGATTGCGTCTTTTAGGCGATATCCATCGCTACGGATTGGGACGAGCAGTTGATGCAGACACCGCGCGTCAATATTATCAACGCTCAGCTGATTTAGGTAATCTTGTCGCTTACCAAAAACTTCTGTCTGACAGCGCATTGAATAACCAGCAAAACTATGAGCTGACGAAAGAAATCGCCCTCCAACGTCAGGAAGCTGAACGTCTGTACAAGCTGGCATTTGCAGCGCACTATGGCTTAAAACGCCCACAGAATTACGCTGAAGCACTGGATCTATACCATCAATCCGCAGAACGTGGGCACAGTAAATCACAAACCAATCTTGGCATGATGTATTACAGCGGACAAGGCGTACCTGTCGATTATGCCCAAGCGGCAAAATGGTTTGAGGCGGCAGCCAAACAAAGGGATACAATGGCTCAATATAATCTTGCCTGTCTGTATTACCACGGCCTGGGTGTAGAGAAAGACATCAATAATGCATGTTTTTGGCTGCAAGAAGCCATCCAACATGGACATGAGCAGCAAGATGTTCTCAAAGAGCTTTTAGCTCAATGGAAGCAATTTGCTCAAAAATCCTCTGCAGTTTAAAGGCCGTCTGAAATTCTCAGACTACTAACAAATGACATGCCCAGCTATTCAACTAGCCTGTGCATGTCATTTTTTAATTTTCCCTTCCTCAATCATCGTCCTCTTAAAATTTCACTCTTTCTTAACCTCTTCCAAAATCTTCAGGCGGCCCATTCGCTTGTAAAAATAATACGGTCTGAATTTTCTTTTTCAAACTCAAAGTTTAAATTTAATTTTCGATTTTAGACAAATTTTGAAAATTAATTTTCGAATTCGAATTTATTCATCTAAACAACACAACAGAGACTTTTACCGTGTCTGTTTAATATTCTAATTTTAAAACCATCATAAGGGCACTTTTAAAAATCATCAATTCAACCTCTACCCTCCTATTAATATCAACAGCGCGATTTGCCAGTTTGCCCAATTACTGATAGCATTTGCAGGTTAGCCGGTTTGCAAAAAATTTTAATTTTTCAGAATTTTCATTGCTTCATATAACGTATTGAAAATATTTAAATAATTAAAATTTTTTCGAATTTGACTCTTGGAATTTTCGTTTATAAGCCGTATTTGTTCACAAACGAAAATATCGGAGTAATACTCCGTCATTGAAAAACACTCAACACAAGGATAGATATTATGTCCACCCAATTACACGATGTTGACCCAATTGAAACCAAAGAATGGTTAGACGCGTTAAGCTCTGTTTTAGAATATGAAGGCAGCGAACGCGCCCAGTATCTGCTGGAAAGTTTGGTCAAATACAGCCGTGACAAAGGCATCCGTATGCCTCACGGTACCACTACTCCATACTTGAACACCGTTTCCGTTGAAGACGAAAAAGGCATCCCCGGCGACCAAAACATCGAACACCGTATCCGTGCATTCGTTCGTTGGAACGCTGCCGCTATCGTTTTGCGCGCGGGTAAAAAAGATTTGGAATTGGGTGGACACATTGCATCTTTCCAATCTGCTGCGACCATGTACGAAGTCGGCTTCAACCACTTCTGGAAAGCCAAAGGTGAAGGCGAAGAAGGCGATTTGATATTCTTCCAAGGTCATGCTGCTCCTGGTATTTATGCACGTGCTTTCGTTGAAGGCCGTCTGACCGAAGACCAATTGAACAACTTCCGTCAAGAAGTTGCCGGTCATGGTCTGCCTTCTTACCCTCACCCTCACCTGTTGCCTGACTTCTGGCAATTCCCAACCGTATCTATGGGTCTGGGCCCATTGATGGCGATTTACCAAGCACGCTTCCTGAAATACTTGGAATCTCGCGGTCTGGCTAAAACCAAAGGCCGTAAAGTATGGGTATTCTGCGGCGACGGCGAAATGGATGAACCTGAAAGCCAAGGTGCTATTGCTCTGGCTTCACGCGAAGGCTTGGACAACTTGGTATTCGTCATCAACTGTAACCTGCAACGTTTGGACGGCCCAGTACGCGGTAACGGCAAAATCATTCAAGAGCTGGAAGGCAACTTTGCCGGCGCCGGCTGGAATGTTGTGAAAGTCATCTGGGGTCGTCGTTGGGACCGCCTCTTGGCAAAAGACAAAGATGGCATCCTGCGCAAACGTATGGAAGAGTGCTTGGACGGTGACTACCAAACTTACAAATCCAAAGACGGTGCATACGTTCGCGAACACTTCTTCAATACGCCTGAACTGAAAGCATTGGTCGCCGATATGACTGATGAACAAATTTGGGCATTGAACCGCGGCGGTCACGACCCTCAAAAAGTGTACAACGCTTACGACCGCGCAGCGAACCACGCCGACGGCAAACCTACTGTAATCTTGGCAAAAACCATTAAAGGTTACGGTATGGGCGCATCCGGTGAAGGTCAAAACGTTGCCCACCAAGCCAAAAAAATGGACAAAGCGTCTCTGAAACAATTCCGTGACCGCTTTGACATTCCTGTAACTGACGAGCAAATCGACAGTGGCGACCTGCCTTACCTGACTTTTGCTCCTGACAGCGAAGAGTACAAATACCTGCACGCACGTCGCGAATCTTTGGGTGGCTACCTGCCTCAACGCAAACCTACCCAAGAAGTTCTGGAAGTGCCTGAACTGTCAGCATTTGAGACTCAACTGAAATCCAGCGGCGACCGTGAATTCTCAACCACCATGGCTTTCGTCCGCATCCTGTCTACTTTGCTGAAAGACAAAAAAATCGGCAAACGCGTGGTGCCTATCGTTCCTGATGAAAGCCGTACGTTCGGTATGGAAGGTATGTTCCGCCAATACGGTATTTGGAACCCTAAAGGCCAACAATACACTCCTCAAGATAAAGACCAACTGATGTTCTATAAAGAGTCTGTTGACGGTCAAATCTTGCAAGAAGGTATTAACGAACCAGGTGCCATGGCTGACTGGATTGCTGCTGCGACCAGCTACGCAAACAACGACTTTGCCATGATTCCTTTCTACATCTACTACTCTATGTTCGGTTTCCAACGCGTTGGCGACTTAGCATGGGCAGCAGGCGATATGCATGCACGCGGCTTCCTGTTGGGTGGTACAGCCGGCCGTACAACACTGAATGGCGAAGGTTTGCAACACGAAGACGGCCACAGCCACATTCAAGCAGACTTGATTCCAAACTGTGTAACTTACGATCCAACATTCCAATATGAAGTAGCCGTTATCGTACACGATGGCTTGCGCCGCATGTATGTTAACCACGAAGACGTGTTCTACTACATCACCCTGATGAATGAAAACTACACCCATCCGGACATGCCTGAAGGCGTAGAACAAGACATCCTGAAAGGTATGTACTTGCTGAAAGCCGGCGGCAAAGGCGACAAAAAAGTCCAATTGATGGGTTCCGGTACCATCCTGCAAGAAGTCATTGCCGGTGCCGAATTGTTGAAAGTCGACTTCGGTGTAGAAGCAGACATCTGGTCTTGCCCATCATTCAACCAGCTGCACCGCGATGCCATCGAAGTGGAACGCTTCAACCGCCTGAATCCTTTGGAAACTGCAAAAGTACCGTTTGTTACTTCTCAACTTCAAGGTCATGACGGCCCGGTTATTGCCGCTACCGACTATATCCGCAGCTATGCCAACCGTATCCGTGCCTACATCCCTAACGACTACCACGTCTTGGGTACTGACGGCTTCGGTCGCTCTGACAGCCGTGCCAACCTGCGCAGCTTCTTCGAAGTTGACCGCTACAACGTTGCCGTTGCTGCATTGAGCGCATTGGCCGAACAAGGCAAAGTCAGCAAAGAAACCGTTCAACAAGCTATTGAAAAATATGGCATCAAAGCCGATGCAGCTCCTAGCTGGAAACGCTAATTGATGTTTCAGACGGCCTGTTTGCTTCATGCCAACATTAGGCCGTCTGAAAACCAAATGCTTGAATGGTTTGAACAGACAAACTGTACCGATGCCGTGTGAAACAGTTTTCAGACGGCATCAAACTGAAAATATTAAAGGAACTCAAATGAGTATCGTAGAAATCAAAGTCCCTGATATCGGCGGTCATGAAAACGTCGACATCATCGCTGTAGAAGTTAAAGCAGGCGACATCATTGCCGTTGACGACACCCTGATTACTTTAGAAACCGACAAAGCCACTATGGACGTACCTGCCGATGCAGCCGGTGTCGTGAAAGAAGTTAAAGTTAAAGTTGGCGATAAAATCTCTGAAGGCGGCGTTATTCTGACCGTTGAAACTGACGCCGCCGCTGCCGATGCAGCCCCGGCTCCTGCAGCTGAAGCTCCTGCAGCTCCCGCTTCCGCTCCTGCCGCAGCCCCTGCAGGCGGGGCAACTGTAAAAGTTGTTGTACCGGATATTGGCGGTCATACAGATGTAGACATTATTGCCGTTGAAATTAAAGTTGGCGACACTGTTGCCGTTGACGACACTCTGATTACTCTGGAGACCGACAAAGCCACTATGGACGTACCATGTACAGAAGCCGGTGTGGTTAAAGCCGTATTTGTAAAAGTTGGTGACAAAGTATCTGAAGGTTCTGCCATTATCGAAGTAGAAACCGCCGGTTCCGCCGCAGCTGCTCCTGCTCCTGCCGCTCAAGCTGCCGCACCTGCACCAGCCGCTGCTCCGGCTCCTGCTGCTCCCGCACCAGCTGCTACACCTGCTCCGGCTGCACCTGCAGCTGCCAAAATTGACGAAGCTGCATTTGCCAAAGCCCATGCAGGTCCTTCCGCACGTAAACTGGCGCGTGAATTGGGCGTGGACTTGGGTCAAGTCAAAGGTACCGGTCTGAAAGGCCGTATCATGGGCGAAGACGTTAAAGCCTTCGTTAAATCCGTTATGCAAAGCGGTGCTGGCAAACCTGCAGCTGCCTCTTTGGGCGGCGGTCTGGACTTGTTGCCATGGCCTAAAGTTGACTTCTCTAAATTCGGCAGCGTCGAAGTTAAAGAACTGTCTCGCATTAAGAAAATCTCCGGTCAAAACCTGTCTCGCAACTGGGTTGTGATTCCTCACGTTACCGTACACGAAGAAGCGGACATGACCGAATTGGAAGAATTCCGCAAACAACTGAACAAAGAATGGGAACGCGAAGGCGTGAAACTGTCTCCATTGGCCTTCATCATTAAAGCCTCTGTTGCTGCGCTGAAAGCCTTCCCTGAATTCAACGCCTCTCTGGATGGCGACAACCTGGTGCTGAAAAACTACTTCAACATCGGTTTTGCAGCCGACACGCCAAACGGCTTGGTTGTTCCAGTCATCAAAGATGTGGATCAAAAAGGCTTGAAACAAATCAGCCAAGAGCTGACTGAATTGTCTAAAAAAGCCCGCGAAGGCAAGCTCAAACCACAAGAAATGCAAGGCGCATGCTTTACTATTTCCAGCTTGGGCGGTATCGGCGGCACAGGCTTCACACCGATCGTGAATGCTCCTGAAGTTGCTATCTTGGGCGTGTGCAAATCCCAAATCAAACCGGTTTGGAACGGCAAAGAATTCGCTCCTCGCCTGATGTGCCCATTGAGCCTGTCCTTCGACCACCGCGTCATCGACGGTGCCGCCGGTATGCGCTTCACCGTATTCCTGGCTAACCTGTTGAAAGACTTCCGCCGCATTACTCTGTAATCCGAGCATTTTCAGACGGCCTTTTTACTCAGGCCGTCTGAAAAAAGAAGTCCGAACATCATTCAGAAAGATTAGACATGAGCTTAGTTGAATTGAAAGTGCCCGACATTGGCGGTCACGAAAATGTAGATATTATTGCGGTTGAAGTAAATGTGGGCGATACCATTGCTGTGGACGATACCCTGATTACTTTGGAAACCGATAAAGCGACTATGGACGTACCTGCCGAAGTTGCAGGCGTAGTCAAAGAAGTTAAAGTTAAAGTGGGCGACAAAATCTCTGAAGGCGGTTTGATTGTTGTCGTTGAGGCCGAAGGTGCAGCTGCTGCTCCTAAAGCCGAAGCGCCTACTGCTCCTGCACAAGAAGCCCCTAAAGCAGCCGCTCCTGCCCCTCAAGCTGCTCAATTCGGCGGATCTGCCGATGCCGAATACGACGTAGTCGTATTGGGTGGTGGCCCTGGCGGTTATTCTGCTGCATTTGCCGCTGCTGACGAAGGCTTGAAAGTTGCTATCGTTGAACGTTACAAAACTTTGGGCGGCGTTTGCTTGAACGTCGGCTGTATCCCTTCAAAAGCTCTGTTGCACAATGCTGCCGTTATCGATGAAGTACGCCACTTGGCTGCCAACGGTATCAAATACCCTGAGCCTGAACTCGATATCGACATGCTGCGCGGCTACAAAGACGGCGTGGTTTCCCGCTTGACTACCGGTTTGGCCGGTATGGCGAAAGGCCGCAAAGTAGACATTATCCAAGGTGATGGCCAATTCTTAGACCCGCACCACTTGGAAGTTTCGCTGACGACCAGCGAAGTGTACGAACAAGCGACTCCTACCGGCGAGAAAAAAATCGTTGCCTTCAAAAACTGTATCATTGCAGCAGGCAGCCGCGTAACCAAACTGCCTTTCATCCCTGAAGATCCACGCATCATCGATTCCAGCGGCGCTTTGGCTCTGAAAGAAGTACCGGGCAAACTGCTGATTATCGGCGGCGGTATTATCGGTCTCGAAATGGGTACGGTTTACAGCACTCTTGGTTCTCGCCTGGATGTGGTTGAAATGATGGACGGCCTGATGCAAGGCGCAGACCGCGACTTGGTTAAAGTATGGCAAAAACAAAACGAATACCGTTTTGACAACATCATGATTAACACCAAAACTGTTGCTGTTGAGCCTAAAGAAGACGGCGTTTACGTTACTTTTGAAGGCGCAAATGCGCCTAAAGAGCCACAACGTTACGATGCCGTACTCGTAGCTGCCGGTCGTGCACCAAACGGCAAACTCATCAGCGCTGAAAAAGCCGGTGTTGCCGTGACTGACCGTGGCTTCATCGAAGTGGACAAACAAATGCGCACCAATGTGCCGCACATCTACGCTATCGGCGATATCGTCGGTCAACCGATGTTGGCACACAAAGCCGTTCACGAAGGTCACGTTGCCGCTGAAAACTGTGCCGGCCACAAAGCCTACTTCGACGCGCGCGTTATTCCGGGCGTTGCCTACACTTCTCCTGAAGTGGCATGGGTTGGCGAAACCGAATTGTCTGCCAAAGCCTCCGGCCGCAAAATCACCAAAGCCAACTTCCCATGGGCTGCTTCCGGCCGTGCGATTGCCAACGGTTGCGACAATGGTTTCACTAAGCTGATTTTTGATGCTGAAACCGGCCGCATCATCGGTGGCGGTATCGTTGGCCCTAACGGCGGCGATATGATCGGCGAAGTCTGCTTGGCCATCGAAATGGGCTGTGATGCAGCCGATATCGGTAAAACCATCCACCCACACCCAACCCTGGGCGAATCCATCGGTATGGCTGCGGAAGTGGCATTGGGCGTATGTACCGACCTGCCTGCTCAGAAAAAGAAATAAGTTCACTCAAATAAAATTTGAACGAACTTGATGGAACAAAGGCCGTCTGAATGTTTCAGACGGCCTTTTCGCAAATAAGGAGACTCAATATGAAAAAAATCGAAGCTATTATCAAACCTTTCAAACTTGACGATGTACGCGAAACCCTGACTGAAATCGGCATTACCGGCATGACTGTCAGCGAAGTCAAAGGTTTCGGCCGCCAAAAAGGCCATACGGAAATTTATCGCGGCGCGGAATACGCGGTTGATTTCCTGCCCAAAGTAAAAATCGAATTGGTATTGGCTGACGATAAAGTCGATCAAGCTGTTGATGCCATCTTGGAAACCGCGCATTCCGGCAAAATCGGGGACGGTAAAATCTTCATTTATCCGGTTGAAGAAGCCATCCGTATCCGTACCGGAGAACGCTCAGAAGCAGCACTTTAATAGAAATCGCAAAACACAGGATACAAATGCCGTCTGAAAAAAGTCATGACTTGTTTTAATCAAGACTTATTTCTCAGACGGCATTATTTTAATAACAACAACCATCCATTTTCTAAAGTCTATCCAAATAAACCAGTTACCGAAAACCTCACGCTATCAAGCATGGAGGAGTTCGAGGCAATGCTTCACCTGACCTTCGTGAACAACTTTACCGTATCAAATAACTCTTTCCAAAGCAGGGCTAACCCCAATCCCATACTTGCAAAACCTCAATGCCCTCCTTTTAAAATCAAGTTCCTCGTATTTGTTTCCTATTCTTATTGTTGTCTAACTTTTCAGACGACCCCTTTCTTTATCCAAACTCCGTTATAATGACTGCTTTAAAATTAATTTATCCAAAGACAGTCTTATCATGAAACACATCCACATTATCGGTATCGGCGGCACATTTATGGGCGGCGTAGCGGCTATTGCCAAAGAAGCAGGTTTTAAAGTCAGCGGTTGCGACGCAAAGATGTATCCGCCGATGAGTACCCAGCTTGAAGCCTTGGGCATAGACGTACACGAAGGTTTTGATGCCGCTCAATTGGACAAATTTAAAGCCGATATTTACGTTATCGGTAATGTTGCCAAACGCGGCATGGATGTGATTGAAGCCATTTTGAATAAAGGCCTGCCTTACATTTCCGGCCCGCAATGGCTGGCTGAAAACGTATTACACCAGCACTGGGTACTCGGCGTAGCCGGAACACACGGCAAAACGACCACAGCCTCCATGCTGGCATGGGTCTTGGAATATGCTGGTCTCGCACCAGGCTTCCTGATTGGCGGCGTACCGGAAAACTTCAGCGTTTCCGCCCGTCTGCCGCAAACTCCGCGCCAAGACCCTAACTCAAAATCCCCATTCTTCGTTATCGAAGCCGACGAATACGATACCGCCTTTTTTGACAAACGCTCCAAATTCGTACACTACCGTCCGCGTACCGCCATTTTGAACAATCTGGAATTTGATCACGCCGATATTTTTGCCGATTTGGGCGCCATTCAAACCCAATTCCATCATTTGGTACGCACCGTGCCGTCTGAAGGCCTCATCGTCTGCAACGGCCAGCAGCAAAGCCTGCAAGATACTTTGGACAAAGGCTGCTGGACGCCCGTAGAAAAATTCGGTACCGAACAAGGCTGGCAGGTTGGGACCGTCCATGCCGACGGCTCGTTCGACGTACGCCATCATGGCGAAACAGTCGGACACGTCGCGTGGGAACTGATGGGCGAACACAACCGCATGAACGCACTCGCCGTTATCTCCGCTGCACGCCATGCCGGAGTCGATATTCAGACGGCCTGCGAAGCTTTAAGTGCATTTAAAAATGTCAAACGCCGTATGGAAATCAAAGGCACGGTAAACGGCATCACTGTTTACGACGACTTCGCCCACCACCCGACCGCCATCGAAACCACCATTGAAGGTCTGCGTCAACGTGTCGGTGATGCTCGCATCCTCGCCGTCCTCGAGCCTCGTTCCAATACCATGAAACTCGGTACCATGAAAGCCGCCCTGCCTGCAAGCTTAAACGATGCCGACCAAGTGTTCTGCTACGCCGGCGGCGTAGACTGGAACGTTGCCGAAGCCCTCGCGCCTTTAGGCAGCAAGCTGCATGTGGGCAAAGACTTCGATGCCTTTGTTGCCGAAATCGTGAAAAATACCGAAGCAGGGGACCATATTTTGGTCATGAGCAACGGCGGTTTCGGCGGAATACACGGAAAGCTGCTGGAAGCGTTGAAAAGAGGGTTTATTTAAAGTTTTGAATGATTGAGGCCGTCTGAAAACCGGAATTTGGTTTTCAGACGGCCTTTTGGTTGTGAAGTAATGAGATGGGGAAAAACCGATATTTCCGGCGAATCAGGCTTGGTTATAAACCAAGCCGGATTTGCCGTTTGCCTTTATTTGGATTTTTTGGGCGGCTTGGTGTTTTCGCTTTCTATTGCCTTTCGGTATAGATCAAACAGGAAGGCGACGCGTTCTGCCTCATCGTCGGTGTTTTTGCCTTTTTTGTAGCCGTAGGCTTTATCGACGGCTTTGTCGAGGGCGGCGTGGGCTTTGACGAGGTCGGGATAGCCTGCGTCGGGCGCGTAGAGTTCGGCGAGCGTAGGAGGAGGCAGATCGTTGGCAAGCGCATCGGCATGGTATTTCTCGCGAATGTCAAGGATGGCTTGGGCAGCAGCTTCGATGGCGGAACGGAGGGGATTGTTTTCAGACGGCCTTGGCGTTTTACCTTTTTTGCCCGAAGCTTCCTGACAGGCAGTTTCGTCATCATCAGGTTTACAGCAGCTTTCTGGGAAGGGAAAGTTGTTGTACACGACTGTATTAGAGTAGCGATAATCGCTTTTCAGACGGCCTGCAACGGTACGCATAAAGGCATTGTGCATGGTTGAGCAGAGGATGCCGAAGTGGAAAAGGCTGGCGTTTGGAAGGGTAAAATTTGCGTTGCTGTTTATCATAATATGAGAAACATAATCAATGGGTACGAAATGACGTCTTTCAGAAGAGGTACTCGGAATAATCAGATAATTGCCGTCTGAAGGCTGGCGGATTTCATCGAAAAGCCATGGGGTAGCCGCTTTTTTCTGCGTGGAGGCTTTACTGCTGGCTTCGCGCATGGCTTTGACCGCCTGAATACGGGCTTGAACTTGGGGCATCTGTTTCAGGTCGTGGTTGCGTTTGACGTCGGATACGCCGTGAAACCACAGGCACCAACGGGTTTTGCCGTTGAGGAATTCCTCGGCGCCGATAAAGGGGCGGATGTATTGTTTTGCCAAAGGTTCATCAGCAATTAAGGCTTCTTTTTCATCGGAGGAAAGGATAAGGTTGCCACCGTCGGTCGGCTTATTACCATAAAGCATTTCAATTTCTCCGCTGATTTGGATTTTGCGCTTGGCAATAATCAAATCGGGCGCATCAATCAGATAAGGATTGATGTTGGCTACGGCGTTTTTTACGGGTTCGCCTTTGATGTCGGGATAGTCGTAGAGGTATTTGGGCAGAGCGGGATTTGCCGAAGCGTTTGCGCCGCCGTTTTCAGACGACGTTTGCGGTTTGCGGCTGAAGCCGACGATGATGCAATGGACGGCGGCTTTGCCTGCGGCTTGGCTCGTCCATTGGAAGGTACGGTGGGCAAAGTTGATTTCGATGCCTTGGTTCAAAAGGCTGCCCCAAAGGATTTCGACCTGCTGGCCTTGGCAGATGGAATTGGTGGAGACAAATGCCGTCTGAACTTGGGGATTCTGCGCCATGATGCCGGCGGCTTTGACATACCAGTTGCAGACGTAATCCAACAGGCCGTAGCCTTTAATATGGCCGCAGATGCTTTCAAGGTCGTTTTTCTGCTCTTTGGTTTGGTAGGTCGAGCCGATAAAGGGCGGATTGCCGAAGATGTAGTCCGCCGCCTGCCAGGGTGTCCGAAGGCTGTTGGCGTGGATGATTTCGGCGGCATCTTCGAGCGGCAGCGTATGGCAGGCGACTTCGCCGTCGAAGCGGATTTGCGTGCGGATGTTGCATTGGTGGTTTTTGAGCCACATGGCAGTACGGGCGATAAGAACGGCAAATTCGTCTATTTCGATGCCGTGGAATTGTTTCAGACGGCATTGGACGGACGGGCTGTCGAATAAGCCGCCTGCTTTGTCTTTGAGGGCTTCGGCGATGATGTCGTCTTCAAGGGCGCGGATGCGGTCGTAGGCAACGATAAGGAAATTGCCGCAGCCGCAGGCCGGGTCGAGGAATTGCAGGTTTTGGATTTTTTGGTAGAAGGCGGCGAGCTTTTTGGCTTTGTCGCGTTTGAGGGCTTTGACGGCTTCAAATTCGGCGCGCAGGTTTTCTAAAAAAAGGCCGTTGATGACTTTGTCGATGTTGGCGGCTTCGGTGTAGTGTGCGCCCGCTTCGCGTCGCTCTTGCGCGTCCATGACGGATTGGAAGAGCGTGCCGAAGATTTCTGGACTGATGTTGCGCCAGTCGAAATTGCCGCAGTCGATTAAGGCGCGGTGCTGCTTGGCAGTGAAGTCGAAAGTGCGCAGGCGTTCTTTGAAAAGACCGCCGTTGACGTATTCGAAACCTTTAAATTTTTCGCTTTGGGTCTTGCTGCGCTTTTGGTCGGGTGTGTTGAGAAATTCAAAGAGTTGATTGAGCTTGTCGCCGAGCGTATCGGCCTCTTTGCAGCTTTCTAAAAAGTCTTGAAAGAGGTAGTTGCGCTGGAAAACAGCGCTGTCGTCGGCAAAAAAGAGGAAAAGCAGGCGCGTGATGAAGAGCCTGAGTTCGTGTTCTTCATAAATGCCTTCTTCCTGCAAGGCATCGTGTAGTCTGCCAATCGCCGTCGCCGCTTGAATGTTGGCTTCTTCTTGAATTTGGCGAACTTTGGCTTCGATGCCGAACATGAAGTCAAAAACGCCGCGCGTAATGTATTCGGGCAATGCTTCCAACGGAAATTGCCATTGGTTTTCTACGCCTTCTTTAGGCTCGCGACGATAAAGGTGGAAATGGGCAAAATCGCTGACGGCGTAATATTCAGGTAAGGCAGACGGCTTGGTGCGCTCGATTTCCTGCAAATAACGCTCCGCCTGTTCTTTGGCTTTGGCTAGGTTTTTGTTGGCGGATTTGTGTTCTGCCAGGAAGATGCCTTCCCAAAAGACATCGACAAATTGGGTGTTGTTGCTCGGGTCTTTAACGGCATATTCGAAGTGGACGACGTTTTTGCGGTCAATGCCGAAAATCGCAAAAAATTCATTCCAAAAGGTGTCTTTTTCACGGCGTTCATCGGTTTGGTTTTTATAGTGGTCGGCGAAATTTTGTGCAGCGCTTTGGAGTTGGAGCAAGGTTTTCATGACTTTATGGAATGAATGTATTGTGTAAATGGATGGGGCGTTATTATAACGGTTTGCGTTAAAAAGGTCGTCTGAAACCTCTTTTCAGACGACCTTTCTTCTTTCTGGTTATCAATATTTAACCGCAACCGCCGCATTTGCCGCAGCCGCTGCTGCAGTCGCGTTTTTTCGGTTTGAACACGAATTTTCGCAAGAGGAAGAATACGCAAGTGAGCATAATCAAGCCGACGATAATATATTGAGTCATGACGATAGTATCCTTGAAGAAAGTTGGTAAACCACGAATGCGGCAAAATAAGCCATCAGGAACAAATAGCCTGTAATCATAAGCATATTTTTCGTGGATTTGGTTTCGCGTTTAATTACGGCCAAAGTCGCGGCACACATCGGAGCATACACATACCAAGCCAAGAAGGCAAAGGCAGTAGGCAGGCCCCAGTTGTTGTGTATGATAGGAATCAGTGCGTTTTGTACCGCATCTTCAGACGATGCGCTGACGGCGTAAACGGTACCCAAAGCGGCAACGACCACTTCGCGCGCGGCAATACCCGGAATCATGGCGATACACATTTCCCAAGTAAAGCCTAAAGGTGCAAAAAACGGCTGAATAGCATGACCAAGCGTACCTGCCAAGCTGTAATCGATGGCTGCACCGGTCGCGCCAGCAGGCGGTTGCGGCCAGCTTACCAAGCCCCACAGAACCACGGCCAACGCAAAAATGATGGTACCCGCGCGTTTCAAGAAGGCTTTTACCCTATCCCACAAGCTGGTCATGATGTGTTTGAAGTTAGGCGTACGGAAAGTCGGCAATTCCATCAAAAGTGGGAATTGTTGCACATTGCCTTTCATCCGCGCCAAGCGTTTCATGATATACGCTGCCAATGCGGCCGACAGAATGCCTACGATATAAAGAATAAACAATGTCAGGCCTTGCAGGTTGAAAATCCCACCCACCGTACGGTCAGGAATGACGGCGGCGATAATCAGCGCATACACCGGCAAACGTGCGGAACAAGTCAGCAACGGCGCAACCGCGATGGTAACAAGGCGTTCGCGCGGGTCGTTAATGGTACGCGCCGACATCACGGCAGGAACGGCACAGGCAAAGCTGGACAAAAGGGGAATAAACGAACGGCCGGACAAACCGCTTTTTGCCATGATGTTATCCAGCAGGAAGGCTGCACGCGGCAGATAGCCTGAGTCTTCCAATAGCAGGATAAAGGCAAACAAAATCGTAATCTGAGGCAGGAACACCAACACGCTGCCCAAACCGGCAATGACGCCGTTGACCAGCAAATCGTTGAGGATGCCCGGTTCCATATTCGCGCCTATCCATTCTCCCAGTGCGGTAAAACCACCTTCAATGGCGTCCATAATCGGTGCCGCCCAAGTGTATACCGCTTGGAACACCATAAACAGGATCACCAGCAGCATAATCATGCCCCAGACGGGGTGCAGCACGATGTCGTCGAGTTTTTTGTGCCATGCGGGCAGCGTCATCTGGGTGCGTACCACTTGTGCCAAAATCGATTCGACTTCTTGATAAAGTTTGTCGCTATCCAGCGCATCGAGCGTGCGTTCGGCAGAGGCGGGGTTTGCGGGAAAAGAGCGTTTGCGCGGCAGCTTCGCCACGGCTTCGCGTACAGCCTGTACGCCCGACGCGCTCACTGCAACTGTTTCCAAAACAGGTGCATCCAACAACTCGCTCAGTTTGGCTGCGTCGATATTCAAGCCCCTTTTGCGGGCCACGTCGCTCAAATTCAGCGACACCACCATAGGCAGTCCCAGCGTTTTCAGTTCCAAAATCATGCGCAGGGTCATACGCAGGTTGGTCGCGTCGGCAACGGCAATAATGGCATCGGGCGGAATGCCCATCTTGCCTACCATTACATCTTTCGCCACCGCTTCGTCGGGGCTGGTCGTGCGTAGGCTGTATGTGCCCGGCAGGTCGATAATGCGGACGGCCTCGTCGTCGAGAAAGGCGCCCTCGCGCTTATCGACAGTTACGCCCGGATAATTGGCAACCTTGGCATGTGAGCCGGTCAAACCGTTGAACAAAACGGTTTTGCCGCAGTTTGGCGCGCCAATCAAGGCAAAATAGCTTAGTTCCATCATTTTTCCTTATTCTTTCAGACGGCCTTAAACGGCCTCAACGATACGACACATAATCTTCCCGGCCTCTTCCAACCGCAGGGAAAATTGGGATTGATTGCCCAAGCGTACTGCAAACGGTCCTCTTCCAAAACCGCCCACGGCAATCACTTGCAACGGCATTCCGCTGGAAAAACCCAAATCCGCAAGACGACGGGTTACCAAGGTATCCAAATCACCAAAAACAGGATTGGAAACGATGGAATCAATATGTACGACTGCGCCTTTTTTCAGGCGCGACAAAGGAACAGCAGACATAAGCCTCTCTTTTCTTTTTGTTTTAAAAATAGATTATTGAAAAAACGTGAGAAGTATGATGAATGTGTAGCACATTTGAAAGATTGTTTACGAATGGCTATTTGCCCCTTCTTTCGATAAGTGCGGTTTGTTTTGAATACTGTTATTGTTTCCCTTAATGATAAGGTATATCAATATAAAAATCAAATGTAACAAGATAAACTAAAAAGGCTAAAATCCTTTTATCATTAGGATTTCAGCCTTTTTATGCACTCAACAAACTAAAGGCCGTCTGAAAACTTTCAGATGGCCTTCAAAATAAAAAACCGAATCAAATCGGTTTTTTATTCCCATTCAGGGAAAGACTCTAAATTACAGAGCGTCTTTCAATGCTTTACCGGCACGGAATTTAGGAGTTTTAGCAGCAGCAATAGTCAAAGGCTCGCCAGTTTTAGGGTTGCGGCCTTGACGTTCAGCGCGTTCGCCGACGTAGAAAGTACCGAAACCGACCAGAGTAACAGTGTCGCCGTTTTTCAATGCGTTGGTTACGGCATTAGTAGTAGCATCCAAAGCTTTTTGCGCAGCAGATTTGGAAATGCCGGCTTCTTGAGCAATTGCTTCGATCAATTCAGACTTGTTCACAATTAGTCCCTTCCTATCGTAAAAAATGATGAAATGCCCGAATACTCGGGGCTTAAGCACTTTTAAAGCACATACGCACTTTATAGCAATTCTGAAATTATCATGTCAAGTAAAAGATGTGGAATTGCCCTATTTTTGTGGCATTCAGGGCAAAACCACATTTTTTGCAACATCAGACGGCCAACTTAATGCTTGGTTGCTTTTGTCCTTGACTTCGCCTTAGAAGTTTGCGGGGTCTCGGCAACCGTCAATTCAGCCGCCCATTGCTCAGGCTGAGTTTCCAAGCCCAAAGCCAACACTTCATCAATCCATTTGACCGGATGAATGGTCAGACCGGTTTTGACATTTTCAGGGATTTCTTCCAAATCTTTGACGTTGTCTTTTGGAATCAATACATGCTTGATCCCGCCGCGCAAAGCAGCCAGCAGTTTTTCTTTCAAACCGCCGATCGGCAAGACTTCTCCACGCAAAGTGATTTCGCCGGTCATCGCCACGTCTGCACGCACCGGAATTTTGGTAAAGGCAGAAACCATCGCCAAAGTCATGGCGATACCTGCGCTCGGACCGTCTTTCGGTGTCGCACCTTCAGGCACATGGACGTGAATGTCTTTTTTCTCGTAAAAATCAGGAGCCAGACCCACTGCTTCAGCACGGGAACGGACAACCGACCATGCGGCCGATACCGATTCTTTCATGACATCGCCCAGTTGGCCGGTACATTGAATCGTACCTTTGCCCGGCAATGCAACTGCCTCAACAGTCAACAACTCACCACCGACTTCCGTCCAAGCCAAACCAGTTACCTGACCGATACGGTTTTCGCTTTCGGCCACACCATAGTCGAAACGGCGTACGCCCAGATAATCATGCAAATTTTTCTCAGTAACTTTAATCGCTTTAGGCTTGGCCTTGCTTACTGTTTTGGATTTGGACGCTTTTTTCTTGTCCTCATTCAAGGTAACCTGCATTACCACTTTACGGCAAATTTTGGCAATTTCACGATCCAACGAGCGGACACCGGCCTCGCGGGTGTAGTAACGGATAATATCGCGCACCGCACTTTCATCAACCACCAACTCGCCCTCTTTTACACCATTGCGCTTCATTTGTTTCGGCACAAGGTATTGCATGGCGATATTGATTTTTTCGTCTTCCGTATAACCGGACAGACGGATAATTTCCATACGGTCAAGCAGCGGAGTCGGGATATTCAAGCTGTTTGAAGTGGCAATAAACATCACATCACTCAAATCATAATCGACTTCGGCATAGTGGTCAGCAAACTTGTTGTTTTGCTCAGGATCCAACACCTCAAGCAATGCACTGGCCGGATCGCCACGGAAATCGCTACCCATCTTGTCGATTTCATCAAGCAGGAATAATGGGTTTTTCACACCTGCTTTCGCCATATTTTGCAGGATTTTGCCCGGCATAGAGCCGATATAGGTACGGCGGTGACCGCGGATTTCACTTTCATCACGCACGCCGCCCAATGCCATACGCACATATTGTCGGCCTGTAGCTTTGGCAATCGATTCACCCAAGGAAGTTTTACCTACCCCCGGAGGGCCAACCAAACACAAAATCGGGCCTTTGAGCTTGTCCATACGTTTTTGAACGGCCAAATATTCCAAAATACGCTCTTTGACTTTTTCCAAACCATAATGGTCGGCATTCAAAATCAAATCAGCCTTGGCAATATCTTTGCTGACACGGGATTTTTTCTTCCACGGCAGCTCAAGCAAAGTATCGATATAGTTGCGCACGACGGTAGATTCCGCAGACATTGGCGGCATCATTTTCAGTTTTTTCAATTCAGACAGACATTTTTCTTCAGCCTCTTTGCTCATGCCTGCTTCTTTAATTTTGTTTTCCAACGCATCCAGTTCGCCGCGTTCGTCTTCTTCGCCCAATTCTTTCTGAATCGCTTTTACTTGCTCATTCAAGTAATACTCGCGTTGGGATTTTTCCATTTGACGTTTTACACGGCCACGAATACGCTTCTCAACCTGCATGATGTCGAGTTCGGCTTCCAACTGAGCCAGCAGAAATTCCAAACGCTCAACAATGCCGGCAGTCTCCAGCACATATTGACGCTGCTCCAATTTCAGCTGTAAATGCGCGGCAATGGTATCTGCAAGACGGCTGTTGTCATCGATACTACTGATGGTACTGATAACTTCGGCAGGGATTTTTTTGTTCAATTTCGCATATTGCTCAAATTGAGTCAGCAAGGTACGACGCAAGGCTTCAATTTCGGGATTGTCCTTGTCGCTGTTTTCATCAATCGCCTCAACATGGGATAAAAACAGTCCGCCTGTCTCGTCAACCGTCAATGCGCGCGCACGACGGATACCTTCTACCAACACTTTAACGGTGCCGTCAGGCAGCTTCAAAACCTGCAAAACTTGGGCAACCGTACCGGTCTGGTGCAAATCTTCAGCTTTAGGGTCTTCTGTATTAGGGTCAAGCTGGGCCAACAGGAAAACTGGATCATCATTGGCCATTGCCGCCTCAAGGGCCGCAATCGATTTAGGACGACCGACGAACAGCGGCAATACCATATGCGGATACACCACGACATCGCGTAAAGGCAAGGTAGCCAGCGCACTGTATTCCTCGAAATATTTGTCTTTTGTCGGCATAGTTAGAAATCTCAATCATTGTTAAATCAGAATGTAGCTCAAAATTGGGCTGAAGCGCTGCATTTCAAGACTTGAAAACAGCTTATCCGCACCTATTTTCGAAAACATCATTTTTAATAGCCCGATATGGACGTTTACGATAAAATATATCGGATTTCGGGCCGTCTGAAAACTTTTCAGACGGCCCGAGCAAACCAAACAAGGCAATAAACCATGACAGACTCAACTGAAAAAAAATCATTAATTGAATTCCCTTGCACCTTTCCTGTAAAAGTCATGGGCGCGGTTCATCCGGAATTTGAATCCGCCATCTTGGAAACTGTGCGCAAACATGCTCCCGATACCGAGCCGCACCACATTACTACGCGCCCAAGCAGCAAAGGCAACTACACCAGCGCAACCGTCAAAGTAAATGTCGACAACCAAGAGCAGCTCGACAATATCTACCGCGACCTGACTTCACACGAATTGGTAAAAGTGGTGCTGTAATGAAAATCGTGCACAAAGGCTTGGTCGATTACCTGCCGACTTTCGAAGCCATGAAGGCATTTAATGCCTCGCGTGACGAAAACACCGAAGACGAATTATGGGTGGTCGAACATCCGCCCGTATTCACCCAGGGCTTGGCCGGAAAACCCGAACACCTCCTCATCCGCGACGATATACCCGTTGTCCAAATTGACAGAGGTGGTCAAATTACTTATCACGGCCCCGGCCAACTGGTCGTCTATACGATGATCAATTTCAAACGCCGTAAGACCAGTGTGCGCCATATTGTTTCCGCACTTGAAAACAGCATCATCGCCACCTTGGCAGAATACGGCATCGAAGCAGCAGCCGATCCCAAACGCCCCGGCGTTTATGTCGGCGAGCGTAAAATCGCTTCCCTGGGCCTGCGTATCAAAGACGGCTCCGTTTACCACGGCTTGGCGCTTAACGTGAACATGGATTTAAGTCCGTTTACCCATATCAACCCCTGCGGTTATGCCGGTATGGAAATGACCCAAATTGCCGACTACGTCTCTCCGGCACCCAGTTTGGCAGAAGTTTCAGACAAACTGACCAAGCATTTACAAAAAGAGCTGGCATAAGGCCGTCTGAAAATATTCAGCTCCAACACCATCTTTTAACTACCCCTCTGAACCCACAAGCCCTTAGGCTATAAAGGCCGCAATCAGCTTTTCAGACGGCCTTTATAACGACAGAAAGAACACATCACCATGAGTGAAGAAGTAAAAAACGACCCAAAACGCGGCATCAAACTGAAAGGCGCAGATAAAACTGCACGCATTCCGATTAAAGTTGTTCCATTGGAACAAAAATTGAAAAAGCCCGAATGGATCCGTGCCAAATTACCGGGCAAGAAATTCTTTGAAATCAAAAACATTCTTCGCGAACAAAAAATGCATACTGTATGCGAAGAAGCATCTTGTCCAAATATCAGCGAATGCTTTACCAAGGGTACGGCCACATTCATGATTATGGGCGATATTTGTACCCGACGCTGCCCATTCTGTGACGTTGGCCATGGCCGCCCCAACATGTTGGATCCTGACGAGCCTAAACACTTGGCCGAATCCGTCAAGTCCATGAACCTGCGCTATGTCGTGATCACTTCCGTCGACCGTGACGACCTGCGTGATGGCGGCGCACAACATTTCGCCGACTGCATCAAAGCCATCCGCGAAACCAGCCCGAATACCAAAATCGAAATCCTTGTTCCCGATTTCCGCGGCCGTCTGGACATCGCACTGGAAATCTTGGCAGAAACACCGCCCGATGTGATGAACCACAACTTGGAAACCCATCCAAGCCTGTATAAAAAAGCCCGTCCGGGTGCCAACTACCAACACTCCCTCGAGCTTCTGCGCCGCTACAAAGAAATGATGCCACATATCCCGACCAAATCCGGCATCATGGTCGGCTTGGGCGAAACAGACGAGGACGTGCGCGAAATCATGCGCGATATGCGTGCCAACAATATCGAAATGATTACCATCGGCCAATATCTGCAACCTTCAGACGGCCACCTGCCCGTCTTGCGCTATGTAACGCCCGACCAATTCAAAGTTTTTGAAAAAGAAGCATATGAATTGGGCTTTACCAATGCCGCCATCGGCGCAATGGTTCGCTCCAGCTACCATGCAGACGAGCAAGCAGCAGAAGCTTTGCGTGAAACCCACGGCGGGTGTAGCCACCACTAAGACGTAGTAAATAGTTAATACCTTGATAAAACAGCCTTTTCCTATCAATAGCCCAAAACTTTGTTTGAGTGCCGGCTATTGATAGGAAAAGGCTGTTTTATCAAGGTATCAGCATTTTATCTATACTCGATGAACCTATCATTATAAACAAGTGTGTCTACAAAACAATAATTTCCCATCAAAGGCTTCTTAAAAATGCCTTCTCCTAACGATAAAGAAATGTCCAAAATGATTAATATGTTGATTCACTAGTTTATTCGTGTAAAATAAAAAGCCATCTGCACCAGTCTTCGGACTATCCTCTCTATTCTAATAGGACAACCTAATGAAACCGATGACCGTATTATTGACTGCAACCCTGCTTTCAATTTCCAGCATAAGTGCTTGTAGTAATTCGGAGAACAGTATGAGTATTCAACAAGAGACAGAAGCCAAATTTCATTTAAATCCTCAGCCTAAACAGGCATACCGCCTCAAAATTAAAATTAATGATGCTCCAGGCCCCTTAAAACTCATGGGAAAGATGGGTGTTGGCTATAAAGCTGAGGATTGTACATACATTATCAATAAAATTGAAGGAGCTCCCGCCCATCCTGAAAAAAATGTACAGTTTGATATCCATCAAATCAATGAGTTTGAATATGAATCCATTGTATATGCAGATGCTGTTTTAAATGAAGACTACTTTGGCGACGGAGTTTGTCATTGGAACCCTGAAGGATTTGGTTTTTCACTATCAGCAACGGGTAAACCGGAAGAAACTAGATTCAATTTTAGCGATATATTGGAAAAGCTACTGAGTAAAAAAACACTGACACAATATTACTGGAAATGGACATATCCCTTTTCAAAAAAAGAAGATGGTACTCTTTATACTGATTCTGTTCATTATGGCATAGTGTCACCTGAACTGTATGATGCAGAAAAACATAAAGAAATGTTCAGTATTACTGTCTCTCTGGAGGAAATTCAACCATGAGTAAAATTACTAGACAACAACATGCCGATTTGGCTGTAGATGCTTATATCACACGCTCCGTTACCAAAGGAAATGAAACTATTAGAATCGGAGGTAATGAATATAAAGTGGCTGCTGTATGGAATAATCCGAAAACTGGATATTATGGTGCTGTATATCAAGATGTCCGTACCAATGACTTTATCGCTGCCCATAGAGGAACCGCGATCAGTCTTAAGGATTTGAGTGATGGGTATACAGACTTAAAAATGGTTACCCGAAGTATGAATAATCAATCAGCCGATGCAGAAAAACTAACACGCATGGCTATTTCAAAAGCAGAAGAATTTCATAGTAAAAACCCATATCTACCCAAACCTTCTGTTACTCATACCGGACACTCACTCGGTGGGACACACGTTCAAATTCAAACATACCGCTTTGGCCATGAAGGAGTAACCTTTAATGCATATGGCGCTGTCCGTATGCATGGTGTACGACAGGGTAATGGTGATGTGATCAATTACGTTAAAGCCGCAGATGCCGTCTCTTCTGCTAATCCGCATTACGGCAAAGTTATCATTCTAGCCGAACAAGACGACCTTGCCCCATTAAAAAAATCTGGCTATAACAATAAAAGCAATACGTCTGCTTACCATGCGGTGACTGCAGCAGCAAGATCATATAAAGCTCACTCATCTGATCATTTTGTGGGTAAAGATTCGATCCTTTCTGAACATAATTACACTCGTGCTCGCCAACTAGCGGAAGCAAATAAATTTATGATTTCAGACTATCGAGGTGATGTAGCTACCGCAAAAACTTTATTTGCTGCAGCCAGTTTTGCGAATGCCAATCTTTTCGAAAAAATGAAAATCATACGTAACATGACAGAAAAATTTGATAGAGATCAGGAAAAGATTAAGGAGTTTATTAATAGTGCGCCTACTCCAAAATCTATATTCGATAGTCGGTCAATGCATCTTATGCAAGATAAGGGTAAACATCCTCATAGCGATAAAACTATTTATGCTGATGCAAATAAACTTGATCTTAGCAAACCTTTAGCTTCAAATGCTTCCTCTAAAGAATTCCGTGAATACGGTTTTGCAGCATTATTAGCAGACGACAAAACAATGCAACATTCGCTAGACAGTCTACTTGCTTCCAACATTAATCGAGGTTTACAACAAAATACGGAAAAAATGTTTCAGGAGCAGGAAAGTATGAGATTGGCTGAAGAGCAATCAAGGGCTTCAGGTATATCCCGAAGCTAAGGAAAGCATATGGATCTGGACCAAAAAATTGATTATCTGACTGATAATATTATTGCTTTAGCTGGGCAAACAGAAAAGCGGGCAAAAAATGCTGAACTATTAATTTCACAAGCATTCCAAGAATTGAATACAGCAACTACCGATTTGAACCGCTCAGCAGATACAATTAAGCAAACAGCCGCAGAAGAAGTACATCGTGGTTTAAATCAGTCAGTAGATAAATTTACCGAAAGGATGGAGACAAGTGGAAGATGGTTGCTCGAAAATTCTCGTGAAATTGAAAAACAGCAGCAGCAATCAGCTAAAAATTTAAAATATTTGGTAATAGCATCAATCACTCTATTTTGCCTAACTGCTCTATTATGTTTAGGTACAATAGTTTATTCTATTCAACTGGCTAATACCCAGATAAAACGTATAGAATGGGTTGAGGAAATTAATAAAGCTATTGATAATGGTAAACTGATGCGATGTGGAGAGGATGGAGGTATTTGCACCAGAATAAAAGGTAAGTCAATCCGATTGGATCAATAAGTCTATGCCTGGGCAAAAACTCTACCCAACAGCTGAGATCCAAATACAGGATTTCAGCTGTTTTTGTTCCAAATCTCCCCTTTATTTCCCCTTTTCCTCCTTGAATATTCGATAATTGGACATTCGGATCACCTTCTAGGCTACTTAGTCTGAAAAATCAGTAGGCTATTTTTCAGACGACCTTTATTTGGTCAAAATTACTATACAAGATTTTTTTAGATTTTCAAAAAATAAACCTTAGTCAGGCTCTAAAGAAAACTAAAAATTCAATCCACCGATATTTATAATGAATTGAGAAAAAAATGGGATTTATCCTTTTCCTCCTAATGGGTCTATGCTTAGTTGCAGCTGTCATTGCCTTTATCAGGCTTGCTGGATTCTACTCTAAGAAGCAGCTTGAAAAACAAGTTATTTTCTATGGTGTATTACTATCCATATTCCTACAGACCTTTATTTTTTTGAAATACGTCCGCATAAAAGAATATTGGGCATTTGATCCACTATTTACACAAATGAATTATCTATTTTTTAAACCATTTGTGCTTTCAATAGTTATCGTTCCTCTTGAGTTTGAGAAACTGTCCAAATTAAGCAAAATCGTCCTATCCGGCGTGATATGCGGTGCTGCTTTTTACTACTTGGCGTTCCCACCTTTCATGACATTACTGTATTTCATTATTGCTGTGGCTTTGGCTTTTACAAAAACTCAATATGCTCAATTTTTAAATAAGATTATTCTGATAAGCATCGTATCTTCATTAATACTGTCGTTCGTTACCATGCCGTTGCTTGAAAACGTATTGGAAGCCTTAAGTATCAGACGATATTATTAAAAACAAACCATAAATTTCAAAATTGCATAATTTGAAATTCAGTAACTTAGATTTCAATTAATCTATTAATAACTATACATTTTTCCGTATCAAGGCCGTCTGAAATATAATGATTGAGCCAATCTTAAGTAATACAAAAAAGCGACTAAACAGGATAAACACTGTTTGCCGCTTTTTGATTTATTTCTTTATTTTACTTCTTCAACAATTTTGCCGCTTCAATCGCATAGTAAGTTAAAATACCATCAGCACCGGCGCGTTTGAATGCCAACAGGCTTTCCAAAATGGTTTTTTCGCCATCCAGCCAACCGTTTTGAATGGCAGCCTGAAGCATGGCATATTCGCCGGAAACTTGGTAAGCATAAGTCGGTACGCCGAACTCGTCTTTAACTCGGCGGACAACATCCAGATACGGCAGACCCGGTTTTACCATTACCATGTCTGCGCCCTCTTGAATATCCAATGCTACTTCGTGCAAGGCTTCGTTAGTGTTTGCAGGATCCATTTGGTAGGTTTTCTTGTCTGCCTTACCCAAATTGCCGGAGCTGCCGACAGCATCGCGGAACGGGCCGTAGAATGCTGAAGCATATTTTGCCGAATACGCCATGATGCGCGCATGGATATGTCCGGCATCTTCTAAGGCTTCGCGGATGGCAAGAATACGTCCGTCCATCATGTCGGATGGGGCAATGACTTGTGCGCCTGCATCGGCATGACACAAAGCCTGTTTTACCAAAACTTCAATGGTTTCATCGTTGAGGACATAGCCATTTTCATCGGTTAAACCGTCTTGGCCGTGAATGGTATAGGGATCCAAGGCAACGTCGGTCATGATACCCAGCTCTGGGAATTTCTCGCGCAGGGTTCGTACCACTGTCGGCACCAAGCCTTCAGGGTTATAAGCTTCCTCCGCAAACTCGGTTTTGTTTTGCGTTACCACAGGAAACAAAGCCAGCATAGGAATGCCGAGCTTCAGTGCTTCTTCAGCGGTAAACAACAATTTGTCCAAACTTTGGCGTTTGACACCCGGCATGGATGGGACTGCCTCTTCCTGATTCTGGCCTTCCAATACAAAAACTGGATAGATTAAATCATCTGCCGTCAAAGTATGCTCGCGCATCAGACGACGTGAAAAATCGTCTTTACGCATACGGCGCATACGGGTGTTTGAGACATAACGCGGAGGGAAATTCATAACAATTGCCTTTCAATAATGAAGTCTTAAAATCAGTCTTCGACTTGACGTATGGCTTTGACCGAACGTTTGATTTCGCTGAGCGTACCGGTTTTATAACTATTACGTTCCTGCTCGGTCATGCCGTTTTGATCCAATTTGGCGATATTTTTCAATGCCTCGGCATATTGGCCGTCTGAAAGTTTTTCCTGTTTGATGCGCCAACGGTTGTTCACTTCGGAAGCCGTCCATAAGCCTACTTTGTTGTAGTAGAACAAAATGCTTGCCGCCAGCGTCTTCATATCGCTGTCGGGTTTGGCACTGCCGATACTGCGGCCGATACGGTTGTTTCGCTGATCGACTGCCTGGTCGGCAAGGTAACGGCTGAAGTAGTCGTCTTTACCTTCTCGCAACTCCATATCCGTCAGGCGCGCATTACCTGCTTTTTCGGCAATAATGCTGTCGAATTTAGAAGCAATCGCCGCCTGCCATAATGCTTGGCGTACGGCATTGACCTGTGTTCCCCTGCTGTCGCCGTTTGCTTTGTCGTCCAAACCTGTACGCTCGGCAAAGCGTGTGGCATTACTGGTCATATTGATTAAGCCTTCGTCTTCCATGCCGATAACTTGGGCAGCTACGGGATGGTTAAGCGCAAATTGTGCCATTTTACTGCGGCGGCTTTGATCTTCCTGATACGATTGGCAACCGGACAATACCAGCATGCCGAAAACGGCGTATTGAATGTGTTTTTTAATATGTTTCATGATGTAACTATCGATATTATTGTGTGAGTTCAACTTCTTTGTTTAACATAGAAACGCCCGTAAGCGCAAAATAATTCCCATACGGCCAAATCGGCGCATGAATGGCTATTTTATAATAAAAATAAGGCCGTCTGAAAATTTTCAGACGGCATAAGTATTTTTAACCTACCAAGCTTCGAATTTGCGGCCAATAAAACAGACAGGCTATCGAGCAAATAGCAATACTGATACCAGCTGCATTAATGCTGCTGATTTTTTCTTTAAACATTGCCGCACCAATCAGCGTACCCAAAACAATCACGCCAATATTCATACCGGCAAAAACCAAAGTCGGATTATCCTTCATGATTTGGTGTGCCGAAATGTAGGTAACAATATTCAAAAAATTCAGGCAGCCTAAAATCATACCGCCCAAGATGCCCTCTTTGGTCCATTTGCTTCCTTTGGCAAACAGGTAGCCAAACATCAAGATACCAGCCAAACAAAACGCCACCAGCAAATTACCGGCAAACGCGGTACCGCTTTTCGCCACTTGTTTGAACAAAATATCGATGACGCCGTAGCCGCACCAAACGCCCAAAAGCAGCATCACTTGCGTACTGAGGCCGCCGGATTTCTTGCCGCCATCGCTTTTCCAAAGTAAGAAAAACAGTGCCGTAAATGCCAATACCAAACCAATCAGACGGTCTTCAGTCAACTGCTCATGGAAAAGCATGAATGAAGCGACAATCGGCAGAAACAGCGATAAGCGTTGTGCTGCGTCTGATTTGACGATACCTGCCGCATCTACCGATTTGCCCATAATGACAAACACGGTTGGCAGCAAAATACCCAAGGCCGCAAAAAGCCACCACGTCGGTAAAAATACCTGCGGATTGCTCAAATCAGGCTTTAACACCAGCATGGTCAAAGTGACGGCAACGATATAGTTCACCGCCACCGCCTGCTCGATATTGATTTTTTGCTTGCGCGCCACTTTCAGCAATACGGACACCAACACGCTGCAAACGATACTTGCCAATAAATATGCCATGCTTTAAAACCATCCTTGAGTGGAGACGGGCTTATCTTCATTCAGTTTAATCAGTCCGATGACTACACGGTAAATAAACCAAATGGCAGTTACCAACAAAATCAGCCAACCAATTAAGATCAGTGTAGTAAAAGTTCCCAAAACCGTACCCACTAAAGACACCCAAAATGTCTTAATCAAATAATCGATATGACTGGCGTAAATACTGCCTTGAGCCTCATCGCGTTTAACATACGCCATAATCACACCGACAACGGGGGTAAACAAAATCAATAAGCCCACAGCATATGTAACATAAGCAATAAAAACATAGTTTTTTACGTCAGAGCTGGGCGTGTTGACCACATTTGTCGCTGTATCATTGAAGCTGTTGTCTTTAACTTCCTGACGTTCGTACTGCATAGCCGCATCATAAGCCAAACGTTTTTCCGGATGAGACAATACTTCAAACGCCTGTCCGATGGCTTTGAAACGCTCCGCATCTTTCTGAATATCCGGATTGGTCACCAATTTGCCATAAGCCTCGCGGATAACGTTGATATCAGCATCCTGAGACACACCCAAGATTTCGTATAAATTCACTTGTTCCATCTATATTCCCCTCCTTTACGCGTCCACTGCAACATGAACATCTTGCGGATTAAGCGTCCGCAGGTTTTCAGGCTTCATGCCTACGATAAACCCACGTTTTCCGCCATTGATAAAAATCTCGTCTAAAACCCAAATGCTTTCTTCCACATAAACCGGCAACGCGGTTTTCATACCGAACGGAGACGTCCCACCGACCAAATATCCTGTCCATTTCGCTGCCTGATCCGCCGTTGCCGGCTCGATGTGTTTCAAGCCCAGTTCGCGCGCCAGATTGCGGGTGGAAATATGTTTGTCGCCATGCATTAAAACAACCAAGCCTTTTTTATGCTCATCCTGCAAGACAATCGTTTTGATGACTTGATGCTCGGGCTTGCCCGTACATTCGGCAAAACGCGCTGTACCGCCATGTTCTTCATACGCATAAACATAAGGGACAAAATCGATTTTCTTACTGCGTAAAAAGCGCACTGCCTGCGTAACCGGATATTCTGCTTTACTCATGGGTTGTTTTCTGCCATCCTTTTCAGACGGCCCCTCTTAAATGTGGAACGTAAACAGTCGCAATGTTACCATACCTTCTTTTTGAAATCAGGAGACAACATGGACATCCGCTATCTTGGTGCAAGCAAACGCTATTCAGAAGCCGTCGTAGCCAACGGCTTGGTTTTCCTCTCCGGCATGGTTCCGGAAAATCCTGAAGCCGATGCCAAAGCGCAGACTGAAAATGTTTTGGCGCAAATCGATTCGTGGCTCGCGCAATGCCAATCCGATAAAGCCCATATTTTAGAAGCCACCATCTATCTGCCCGATATGAACGACTACGCCGCCATGAACGAAGCCTGGGATGCATGGACAGCCCCTGAACGCGCTCCGGCCCGCGCCTGCGTGGAAGCGAAACTGGCTTCGCCCGACTGGAAGGTTGAAATCAAAATCACCGCCCTTCAAATCAAATAAAACACAATCCTCAGGCCGTCTGAAAACGCAGCTTCAACCAAGTAAGCGCAGTTTTTCAGACGGCCTTTATTCTTTTGCGGTACAATACCGCCCTTAAATTTTTCTATTATTTCAAAGCACAAACAGCCATGTCCAAAAAAACCAAGCAAGAATTAGAAAACAACAAACTCAGCAAACGCCTGCGCCACGCCGTCGGCGATGCCATTAACGATTTCAACATGATCGAACCGGGCGACAAAATCATGGTCTGCCTTTCCGGCGGCAAAGACAGCTACGCCCTTTTAGACATTCTGCGCCAGCTTCAAGCCAGTGCGCCGATTGATTTTGAACTGGTCGCCGTCAATCTCGACCAAAAACAGCCGGGCTTCCCTGAAGAAGTATTGCCGACCTATCTCGAAAGCATCGGCGTTCCCTACAAAATCGTTGAAGAAGACACCTACTCCACCGTTAAACGCGTATTGGACGAAGGCAAAACGACTTGTTCGCTGTGCAGCCGCCTGCGCCGCGGCATCCTCTACCGCACCGCAAAAGAATTGGGCTGCACCAAAATCGCCTTGGGACACCACCGCGACGACATCCTCGCTACCATGTTCCTGAATATGTTTTACGGCGGCAAACTCAAAGCCATGCCGCCCAAGCTAGTGAGCGACAATGGCGAACACATTGTCATCCGTCCTCTGGCGTATGTCAAAGAGAAGGACTTGATCAAATACGCCGAGCTGAAGCAATTCCCAATTATTCCATGCAACCTCTGTGGCTCTCAGCCCAACCTGCAACGCCAAGTCATCGGCGACATGCTGCGCGATTGGGACAAACGCTTCCCCGGCCGTATCGAATCGATGTTCTCCGCCCTGCAAAACGTTGTTCCATCGCATTTGGCCGATACCGAACTCTTTGACTTTGTCGGCTTGGAACGCGGTCAGAGCCTGAAACATGGTGGCGACTTAGCGTTTGACAGCGAAAAAATGCCGGAACGTTTCTCCGACGGTAGCGAAGAAGACGAAAGCGAAATCAAAATCGAGCCGCAAAAAGCCGAACGCAAAGTCATCAATATTCTGGCAAACAAACCTAAAACCTGCGGTTTATAATTCCATTTAATTTTCAGACGGCCTTTCGGTAGCTATTTACCGAAAGGCCGTCTGAATATTCATATTTAAAATTTTTCTATTCTTTTTTATCTATTCTTTCCCTGACAAACCGTGCAGCAACAATCCCAATACGTCTTGCGGCAGCTTTTGCGGCGCGGCGGCATAAAGCGCGGTCAGTTGAGGATGGCGCATCAATATATCCGCCTGACGGATGAACAGGTCGATGAGTTCCACCGGCAAATCGGGCTGAATCAGGCGGCGTTGTTGCAGGGTGTGGAAGAAACCGCGCATAAAGGCGTATTTTTCTTCGTTCAATTCGTGGAAAAACCGCTCCAGCTCTAAATCGGTATTCTCTTCGATGTCGCGCAGGAAAACGGCGGAATAAAGCTCTTCAAATGATTGTTTTTGCAGGGAAAACACAGCCTCGGCAGCTTCGCGCAAGCTGCATTGCCGTTTAAGCAGATTTTCAAATTCGGCACGGACGTAGTTTTTCTGCTCGGTAACGATTGCCTGCAAGAGTGCGTTTTTACCGCTGTAATATTTGTAAAAAGTGACGCGGCTGACGGCGGCCTCGGTGCAGATTCCGCCCACGGATACGGCGGAAAAACCGTGTTCGCGGAACAGGCGGCGGGCGGTGTCGGCGATGGTTTGTTGTTTGCTGGCAGTCATGACGGTAAGAAGATTTTGATTTTGTTCATAAAGGTTTTTCATTAAAGTTATCCGCAAGTCGGATGCTTATCATATTTCCCCACGGCGGCAATGGCAATATGGCGGCTTTCAGACGACCTCTTTCCTTATCCCTCCGCTCCGCCCTACGAATGAGGGCTATCGGATGCTTAGCAGGCCAAATTCATGAAGATTACAGAATCTGCCTCCTCCAACCTTCTCCCCAAAATAGGAGAGGGATTTTTTTTGGTCGATTCACAAGATAAGAGGGAAGTAAAGTGAATGATAAACACTTGCATTCCTGTTTCTTATTTCTTATACTTTACATTAATAGTTTATTTTATGTAAATGTGTAAACACAAATATTTGCATACTGACGGAGCAATTGGATTACCTGATGTTCAATCCACCCCGTCGTATGCCGTCTGAAAGGATAAGGAAATGCAGAAACACACCCTCCGCCGCCTCCCCCTATTGATTGCCGCCGCTTTCGCCTCCGAATGGATTTATGCCGCCGATGCGGTACAAGATGCGGAACAAGTGCAGTTGGAAGAAGTCGTCGTCACCGGCGAACGCACCAACCGCAGCGGCTTTGAAACTGCCACGTCCAACCGCGTTTTCACCACGCCGAATATCGACCGCAGCGGCCACAATCTTTCCGTAACCGACCTACTCAAACAGACCGTGAACACGGTGGACTTGGGCAGCGGTAACGATTTACCGACCGTGCGCGGCGTGGACGGCTCCGGCCCCGCCGTCGGCGCGGTGGCGTTTTTTGCGGGCACGCGGCCGCGCCTGAACCTGTCCATAGACGGCCGCTCCGCCACTTACAATGAATACGCCTTCGGCACGCAGTCGCTGTGGGATATGCAGCAAGTGGAAGTCTTGCGCGGGCCGCAAAGCCATGTGCGCGGGCAGAACGCGGTGGCGGGCGCGGTGGTGATGCGATCCAAAGACCCGACCGACGAATGGGAAGGCGCGCTGCGCTTGGGTTTGGGCAACCAGAAAACGCGCAACATCGCCGGCGTAGTGTCCGGTCCGATTGTGAAAAACAACCTTGCCTTCCGCTTGAGCGCGGAACGGCAGCAGCGCGAAAGCTATGAGCCGTTCGTGTCCTATGAGCCGACCGGCAACCCGCGCCGCGTGGAAAACAACAACGTGCGCTTCAAACTCCTGCTCACGCCCGAAAACCATCCCGATTTTTACAGCCGCCTGACACTGAACCATATCCGTTCGCGCGCTCCGCAAAACGAAATCATGGGCAACACCGCCAGCCGCCGTTTTTTAAAAGAAAAACCCGTGTTCGTAACCGGCTCGACATCAGGCATCTGGGACGTATCGTGGCAGCTTAACGACTATCTAAAACTGGAAAACAAACTGGTTTACGGCCGCTACCACAACGAGCGGCTGCACCTGCCGATGACCGTCAGCCCGCAAGGCGTACCCGCCGAACTCAAAGGCCGCGAACTGCAATGGGAGCCGGTATTGCATTTTTCAAACAAAGGCCGTCTGAAAGGCCTTGCCGGGCTGCACTACTTCCGCAGCAAACAAGACGAATGGGTGGATATCCGCAGCGTCGGCGGCCGCAATACCTTTGACGACCGCAACAGCGTGCGCGCCCTGTTTGCCGAAACCACATACAGCCCCAGCGAAAAATGGGACATCACGGCCGCCGCCCGCATTGAAAAAGAAACGCACAAACGAAGCGGCGGTAGCGGCGCACTGCACCTTGATTTAGACAAAGGCCAGACCGTGTTCCTGCCCAAAATCGATATCGCCTTCAAACCCACCCAGCGGCATCAAAGCCGCGCGCGGCTACAACCCCGGCGGCGCGGGCATCACCTTCGGCCGCCCCGTCGTAACCTACACTTATGAACCCGAATATGTGAACAACTACGAGTGGTACACCCGCTGGTGCAGCGCAGACCGCCGCCTGCAACTCTCCGGCAACCTGTTTCTGAACCACTACCGCGACATGCAGCTTCCCTTCTATCTTGGCACCAACTCCGTCGTCATCCGCAACGCCAAAAAAGTTCATACCTACGGCGCGGAACTCGCCGCCGACTGGCAGGCGACCGACAGCCTGAAACTCACCACCGGACTGGGACTGCTCAACACCAAAATCAAAAGCTATCCCGACAGCGGCATCGAAGGCAACAAACTCGGCCGCGCGCCCAAATACACCGCCAACATCGGCGTGAAATACCTGAACGACAAAGGCTGGGAAGCCGGCGGCGACGTGCGCTTCTACGGCGGCTACTACTCCGCTGCCGACAATGCCGAATCAGGCAAAATCAGCGCATACAACCAAGTCAACCTCTACACCGCCTACAACTTCAAACAAGGCCGCGTCTCGCTCTACGCCGACAACGTGTTCAACCGCCGCCAACCCATATTCATTTCCAGCGCCGACCGCCAAGACGCGCTCTACCAACGCCCCAGAAGCGTAGGCGTGAGCGCGGAATGGAAGTTTTAAATGAAGCTGAAATGATGGAGGCCGTCTGAAAAAACATAGGTTGGACATTTATGCCCGACCTACCGTTTATTCCTCCAAAACACCCAAAGGAATCCCATGCACTACTTCACCCCCGCCAAAACCCTGCCCGAAGGCACCATCTACCTGACCGACCTGACCCACGTCGCCGACTTCGCCGACTGGCTGGCCGAATTCGAAACCCTGTTAAGCCAAAACTGCCGCTTCGCCACCGTCTGCACCCCGATGCGGCGGCAGGTGAGCGATGAACAGCGCATTGCCGATCGCAAAACCTACATCGAATGGATAAAGGCACATCGGCCGCAACTGTCCGAACGCTGCGCCGCCATGCTCCTTATCGAACCCAACGTGGCGCAGCTGGCGTTCTTCCGCGAACAATCGTCCAAACTCGGCCCCGCGCTGGGCGTGAACTACATCGTCGAAGCAGATGAAACAACCGCCCTGTTTCGCGCAGAAGAAGCATTGAAGGCCGTCTGAAAAGATACTAAACCTATTTAAATACAAATCAAGTATTGCCACCCAATATGTTCAGACGGCCTTGTCCCTTTATTTGCCTCATCTTCAAAAGAATCATGTGATGTCCGACAATCAGACTTCTCCAAACTCACGCGACTGGCTGCTGCTTATCGGCGGCAGCACTTACAAATTCACGCTAACCGGTTTTTATCTGGTCGCGCTGGTCGCTATTTTGAAAAATCACGGTTACAGCCTGAACCAACTGAGCTGGATTCATTTAATCGGCAGTATCGAAGCAGCGAAGGTATTGTTTGCCGCACTGATGGAGCGGCGGCCGGCGGGGCGGTTCGGGCGGTTTCGCAGCTGGCTGCTGGCGGCGACGCTGGGGCTTTCGGCAGTGTTCGGGCTGATGGCCTGTACCGACATAACGCAGAACTTCGCGCTGCTTTTGACCTGCTGCGTACTGCTCTCGGCGATGTCGGCGGTGTACGGCTGCGCGATGCTGGGTTTGTCGTGCATCGTCCTGCCGCACCGCGAACGCGGTTTCGGCGGCGTGATTCAGACGATGGCGGCGCGCGGTGGCAAGATGATCGGCGGTGCGCTGGTATTGTGGCTGTATCAGGAATACGGACAGACGGCGGCGGCCGGCTTTATGCTGGCGTTCAGCTTGCTGATGCTGCTGCAACTCTTGTACTACCGCGAGTCGGACAGCCCGACGGCGCAAGGCGGTTTGACGGCGTTAGCGGGGCGGCTGATTTCCTTTTGGCGGCAGCCTGAAACGGGCTGGCGGTGGCTGGTTTTGCTGTTTGCCGTTGCCGCACCATATGCGTTTATGGCGGCAACCTTTGTGCCCAAACTGGCAGATTTGGGCTTCAACCCGAAGCAGACGGGCGGGATTTTGGCGGTAGGTATTCCTGTTGCCTGCCTGATTGTAACGCCGCTGTCGGGCTGGTTTGCGCGCAATTATCCGCGCCGCAAACTCGTGTTCCTACTCTACGTGCTGCAACTGCCGCTTTTGGTGTCCATGACTGCCATCGATACGCTCGCCCGCGTCCACTCTTGGCTGCCCCCCGCGCAAATCATCGCCCTGAGCCTGAGCTACACGCTGCTGCTGCCGGTGATACTGGCGTTGGTGATGGACAAATCCGACCGCGCCACCGCCGTACTCGACAGCAGCCTGCAATTTTCCGTCGTCCTGCTCGGCAGTTACGCGGCCGGTTTTGCCGCCCTACGGCTGGCAAAGTCTATTGGTTATACAGATGCGTATTGGGTTGCAGTGTACTTGGCCGTATTGGTAGGCCTGCTTTTATATTTGAATAGAAATTTATTCAATCATTCGGATCGTGATTCACAATAATTCGCTTAGATATTTATTCATCGATTTTAATTGAGCGCGCCTCCGGATAATTTTTCATTTTATTGCACAATCTCTCATGAAAATATAACAAAACGTGCCCATAATACTGCCGTTATTACACTCTTAAATTCAAAAGGAACCTCATGACTGCTGTTCTCATCGTTCTCGGCTTGATCGCCATTGTTGTCGGTATTTTAGGCACTATTTATCCTGCCTTGCCCGGATTGGGTTTGATGTTTGGTGGTGCATGGCTGTTGGGTTATGCCGGCGATTATCAAGTGTTTGGCTCGGGTACGCTGACATTTTTGGCCATCGTTGCCGTATTCGGTACTGCGATGGACTATGTGGCGGGTGCGTTGGGTGCAAAATATACCGGCGCAAGTAAAACCGCGGTTTGGGGGGCATTTATCGGCGGCATCGTCGGCGCATTCTTCTCCATTCCCGGCTTGTTGCTCGGCCCGTTGACCGGTGCGGCCATCGGCGAATTTATCGCACGCAAAGACACTTGGCAGGCAGGCAAAGTCGGTATCGGTACGTTTATCGGCTTCATCATCGGCACAGTAGCCAAAATCGGCTGTGCCTTGACCATTGCACTGACCATCCTGTTTGTTTGGTTGGCCTCGTTGTTCTAAGACAAAACATTAAAGGCCGTCTGAATTTCAAGCATTCAGACGGCCTTTTTATTTCGCTATTTATTTACCGCAACAGGCTTTGTATTTTTTACCGCTGCCACAAGGGCAAGGATCGTTGCGCCCCACTTTTTCGCCTTCACGGCGTACGGTTTGAGGTTTATTGATGATGGCCTGCCAATACCAGTAAATATCAAGCAGGACATGCGGCAAATCAGATTCCAGCTGGGTCAACTCTTTTTCATTCAGATGTAAAATAACTTCGCCGTTTTCCTCTTCGTCGTAGATGCCCCCCAAAGCCATGATCGGATAGAACAAATCTTCAAACTCTTCCTGATCGACTGCTTCAAACCAATCGGTAGGCACAATATCCAATGCGTAAAGGTAGGCGTTACACCAAGTGTAAAAATCCGGATTGCCGGCTTCATCTTCATAAAACCACAAATCAGGCAGAATTTTTTCGTTGAGCTTCATGCGCATATCGGCGGCCATTGCCATCACCAAACGCTCGATTTCAGTGCGCTCTTTGGCATCAAACAAAGATTCTTCACCTAAAATCTCAGGCAGCCAGTTGGTCGGATTCAAAGCATCCGGACCGCTCAATAAAGCCATCATAAAACCTTGAACTTCATCACAACGCATGGTGTTGTGGGCTTCGGATTTGGCATCCAACAATTCCATCAAGCGGCTGCGTGCCGCTTCATCAAAAGTCAGTATTTGCATTTTTGTTCCTTAAAATAAAATCGTATTATTGTTTTCAGACGGCCTGAGCATGGATACGCTGCCGCATTTGTTCAAACAGACAAACCGTTGCTGCCATCGCGACATTCAGGGATTCGGTTTGCCCCAACATGGGAATTTTGACACAGGCATCGGCCTTCTCTTTTACCCTTTCGCTCACGCCGCTGCCTTCGTTGCCAAATACCCAAGCACAAGGTTGACTGAGGTTCATTTCATACAAACCGATATTGCGCCCGCCCAAGGCGGTTGCCCAAATTTGATGCTGATACGTTTCTATCCAAGCGGATAATTCCACTCGGCTGAAAATAGACAGCAGAAAATGCGCGCCCATCCCCGCTCGTAACACTTTAGGCGACCAGATATCCACGGAATCATTGCCGCACACAATTTGCTTGACTCCTGCCGCCGCCGCGCTGCGCAAAATTGTGCCTGCATTACCGGGGTCTTGTACCCGCTCCAATACCACACAATCGCCGTCTGAAGGTAAACCTGCCTGCTGCGGAATATCAATCCAAGTCATCACATCATCGGCATCGGTCAGGCTGGTGATTTTAGACAGTGCTTCGTTACCAACCCAAGTAATCAATCCCTCATCCAACTGCGCCGTCATGTCTTGAATTTCAGGATGTTGCTGTTTCTTTTCAGGCAGATAAACCTGTTTGGGCGTACCGCCGCTTTGCAAATAAGTTTGCAGCAGATGTACGCCTTCCAATACGGTTTCACCGCTTTCACGCCTTGCTTTGGCCTGCGTCAGCAGACGGAATAAATGTTTGAGCTGTTCGTTTTGAGCAGAGGTAATCAATTTCATGGAGCGCATTATAACTGTTTTGACTTCGTTGAAGCTATGCTTTCAGACGGCCTGACGGTTTTGCTACGAAAATAAAAAACCCTTGCAATGAAGCAAGGGTTTCACATAATTTCATTTTTTACTGTACAACAGTCTGCTGCTCATTTTGCTGCTCGGTACGGACAGTCGGACGGTTTTCAAGTTTACCGTCTTTTGCCGCATTCGGCACAACAGTCTCGCCAGGCTCTGAAGCTGCTTTATCACTAGGTGTACCGCTCACTGGAATGATATTTTGGGCAGGCTGAGTAATAGACTTCTCTGCAACCGGCAGAGTGTCACGAGAAGTTTGCGGCGTAAACTGCCATGCCGTCACAGCAATGGCACACACGCTGGCAACGGCTGCGAAGAATTTGAAGAAGCCGCTATTGGCCGCTTCACGCTGAGCATATTTTTCCTGTTTGCCTTCAGCTTCGGCTTGAGGCACTGTAAATGCTTTGCTTTGCATGCTTTCATCAGCCACCTTTACCGCCGCGCCCTGACGGATACAGTCGCCGATAATGTGGTACTCATGCC
This sequence comes from Neisseria sp. 27098_8_158, assembly GCF_041433145.1. Lineage (NCBI taxonomy): Bacteria > Pseudomonadati > Pseudomonadota > Betaproteobacteria > Neisseriales > Neisseriaceae > Neisseria > Neisseria sp. 27098_8_158. Next base: position 344,730 of record NZ_JAPWAZ010000001.1, on the reverse strand, counting down.
AAGCGCGCATGGCTTCTTCGTCTGCCAATACGGCATCCAGCATCTCATCAGTCAATGCTTCACCGTCCATCAATGCAGACACATACTCCAATGCTTTATTTGTTTTTTCGTTCATTTTTATTACCACCTTTGATCTTCAGAAGTATCCAACAGCGGCCGCAAATCTTTTGCAATCAGTTCACGCGCTCTGAAAATACGCGAACGTACAGTACCTATCGGACAATCCACTACCCGAGCTATTTCTTCATAAGACAAGCCATCCATTTCCCTAAGCGTAATGGCTTGACGCATATCGTCTGGCAGTTGCGCAATGCTTGCTTCGACGGTCTGCAAGATTTCCCGATTCATCATTTCAGCTTCCGGCGTATGGTAATCCGCAATCTGATCGGTTAAATCAAGAACATCTCCCTCCTCATTGGCTGCTTCCGAGCTGACAAAAAACTGGCGACCCGAAGTGGTCAGAAAATTCTTTGCCGTATTGATACCGATACGGTACAGCCACGTATAAAATGCACTCTCACCTCGAAAATTAACCAGCGCACGATAAGCCCTAATCATTGCCTCTTGGGTTACATCGTGCACTTCATGCTCATCCTGAATAAAACGGGAAATCAGTCTGTTTAGCCGACGCTGATACTTGGACATCAGCATCTCGAATGCCTTATGGTCACCTTTCTGCGCGCGCTCCACCAAAACTTGATCTATTTGGCGATCGTTCATACCCAACCTTTAATCGTTTTACTGCTTTAAACCAAAAAATAGTAAAGCGTGCTGTGCACAATAAAGACAGCATCGCTTTGAAATAGTTCCACAAGATTACATTTAATCGCAAAAGTTTATTCGTGCAGATGCTCTAACATAAGCTGTATTGCTTATTATATATACACTTAGCACAAGTAGTTAAATTACTAATACTTACTAAATTTACAGTTAGTCTCTTTGCTTTTCTGCTATATATTTGACCAACTTTTCATGAACAGGCAGATAGCCTTCCCCTATTTGAACATCGCTTCCCACCCGAAGATTAACAACAGCAAGGCACTTGTTGCCCATACTTAGGATAATCGGCCAATATTTACGGACGAGTGGCACAATATGACACTCTTGCAATAGTTTTTCGACTGATTTTTCCCTCTGTCCCGACTGAATCACATCACTTTTGGCCACACTTCTAAGTACCGCCGGCTTCTCCAACTCCTCTTCCGACAAACCTCCCTTAAACGGTAATAAAACAAAACTATTTTCGAGCAAAATATCTTTCAGACGGCCTTGAACTTCCCTGCCATTACACCAAGGCAGTTTTTGAAACTCACTTTCCTGACAAACAAACAGCTTGTCCCGATATGCGACCAGTTCTCCGTCTGACAAATTCAACTGCGCCTGATCTGCGGTTTCCAATACTCGGGCAAAATCGGCAATACTGTGATAAGACGGCAATGATTCCGTTTGCTTTCGCAAAAAATACCAAAGCAGCCGACGACGCAAAAGCGGCGTACATTGCCGCCACAGACTGATGCTGAATATTCCATTTGGACTGATGCGCTGGTATTCAGACTCAATCAATTCATCTAAAAGCTGCAAATCTTCCTGCAATAATCGAACATTGGCACAAATTTGCTGCTCAAAATTCGGAATACGCTGCTGCCATTGCGGCAAAGCCTGATTTCTCATCCAATTGCGTAAATAGCCGGAGTCTTCATTACTCTCGTCTTCAACAAAAGACAATCCCCATTGTTGCGCATACTCAGCCAATTCCTGACGGGAAAATGCCAAAAGCGGCCGCCAGATTTGGATCGCTTCATTTAAATCACGCCACACCGGCATGGCCGCCATACCGCGCAATCCGCCCCCACGTACAGCCGACAGCATAAATGTTTCGATTTGATCATTGCGGTGATGAGCCAAAACAATAATTTTCTTCAGACCGTCTGAAAATGCCTGATATCGGGCTGCCCTAGCCGCCGCCTCCAAACCTTTTCCTTGTTTTTCCACATTAACACGGCACACCCGCAAGGCAACACTCAGACGCTGACAATAATCCTGACAAAACTTAGCCCAATTGTCGGCATTGGTACTTAAACCATGATGAACATGGAGGGCACGCAAATCAAAATGGCGAAATTCGCGCATCCGATGCAAAAAATGCAATAGGACGACAGAATCCAATCCGCCACTCAAGCCAACTTCAACAACAGTATGGCTCGGCAAATCAGGAAAAGCTGCTTGAAAACTTTTAAATAGGGAATCAGGGGATAGTTGCGACATTTCAGACGGCCTGAAATTGTGAATTACTCAAAAATTGAACACAAAAAAAGCAAGCAGCGACATCTGCTTGCTTTTTCAACAGTCAAACTTATTTATCGGTAAATTTACCGTAAGCCATAATGCGGTCGAAACGGCGGGAAAGCAAGTCAGGCATGGTCATGCTTTGCGCTTCGCTTAATTGCTGTTCCAAAACGGTTTTAACGTTTTTCATCGTGGTTTCAAAATCACGGTGTGCGCCGCCCAAAGGCTCATCAATCACTTTATCGATGACGTCCAATTCTTGCAGGCGTTTGGCGGTAATACCCAATGCTTGCGCGGCATCTGCTGCTTTTTCAGCAGTTTTCCAAAGAATAGAGGCACAACCTTCGGGAGAAATCACAGAATAAGTCGAGTATTGCAGCATATTGACGTAGTCGCCGACAGCCACTGCCAACGCGCCACCCGAACCGCCTTCGCCAATAATGGTGCACAATACCGGCACATGCAGGCGGGTCAGTTCGTATAAATTACGGCCGATGGCTTCAGACTGGCCGCGTTCTTCCGCGCCAATGCCAGGATACGCACCCGGGGTATCGACAAAGGTCATGACCGGAATATTGAATTTTTCGGCAGTCTGCATCAAGCGCAGTGCTTTACGGTAACCCTCAGGACGCGGCATACCGAAATTACGGCGGATTTTTTCTTTGGTATCGCGGCCTTTTTGATGACCGATAACCATCACGCTTTGGCCGTTGAAACGCGCCAAACCGCCGACAATGGCATGATCGTCAGAATAATGGCGGTCGCCGTGCAACTCTTCAAAATCAGTAAAAATACCGTTGATGTAGTCCAAAGTATAAGGACGTTGCGGATGGCGGGACACTTGTGAAATTTGAGCCGGAGTCAGCTTGCTGAAAATCGACTTGGTCAACTCGCTGCTTTTCTTTTGCAGTCTGGCAATCTCGTCGGAAATATCAACGGCAGATTCATCTTGTACGAATCGCAACTCGTCGATTTTATTGGTTAATTCGGCGATGGGTTGTTCGAAGTCCAAAAAAACGGGTTTCATAAAACAAAGCTCTCGGTAACGGTTGCTGACATGATACGCTAATCAGACGTATTTGACAGCATTTCTCAAAGGGAAACTACCATCTTTTGCAATAAAAAATCTTTCAGACGGCCTTTAACAAAGAAATAGTATATCTGCACTAAACGAATGAAGTGCCGTATCTTATGATAAACTTCAATTCAGTTCAATCATTTCAAACAGGCTATGAAAAACGATCATGACAATTCGTCCATGCGCTTGGACAAATGGCTGTGGGCCGCGCGCTTTTTCAAGACCCGCGCGCTGGCACAAAAACATATTGAGCTGGGCAGGGTTTTGGTAAACGGCTCAAAGGTGAAAAACAGCAAAAATATCTCTGCCGGCGACACCATCGACATGACTTTGAACTCCCTACCCTACAAATTCAAAGTTGCCGCGCTCAATCATCAACGCCGCCCGGCACCGGAAGCGCGTTTACTCTACGAAGAAGACATGAAAACGGCTGCCGAACGCGAAGCTCAAAAACAGCTCGACCAGGCCAGCCGCATCAGTGCCGCTTATCCGGACGGACGCCCAACCAAACGCGACCGCCGCCAGCTTGACCGTATGAAGCGCGATAGCTGGTAAAACGTTTCATCCATTGTTTCAGACGGCCCTATATCCATGCCGTCTGAAAACCAAAAACAGGCAGAACATCCTGCCTGTTTTTTATTTGTGATGATTAAAATTTATATTCTAACTGACCACGAATAACGTTTACGTCCTGCTTATCTGTGCCGACGGTAGGCGTAACCTGTTTGCCGGCCAAATAGAAGCCTTTGAGTTTCCAGTTTTTCCAAGGAATATAGGTCGCACCGATTTGCACGCCTTGTACGTTTTTGCTGTAATCCTCAACAGAAGAGACACCGGACAATGAACCGACACGGCGGTAGTTCAAGAATACATCGTAAGAATTGCGGACGTTCCAGTCGGCCAATTTATAGCGTACTTCAGTGAACACGCCATCATTTTTAATTTTTTGTCCGGCATCATTATAGGCTTTGATATTGGACTTGCTGACTGCAGCCATCCAATGCCAATCATCATTAAACTTGATGTCCGTACCGATTTCTCCGAAGACCGCATTTTTCTTCGCACCGCGTACATCGATGTCTTTCATGTAGCTGACTGTTGCGCCGACGTTAATATTCTCATTTACAGGCAACACGCTTTGAACTGCGGCAAAATGTCTGCGGCGGCCGCCAATGCCCCATGCGTTGTCGTTCAGATTGCCAGTACGGCGGCCCGCATAGATTTTGGTAGGCAGGGTTTTATTGTCGAAGAAGATTTCACCACCAGTTACTTCGGTATCCCATACGCGGCCGTATGAAGAGAACGCACCAAATTTACCGACACGCGCTTTAATGTTGTTGTACAAAGTGCCTTCGGCATACAACTTATTCACCGGCACATCATGATCACCGTTGAACTTACCGGTTTCCAAATCGATATTCGGCTCGATTTGGGCAACCAATTTCCAGTCTTTGTACAGTTTCGCGCGTAACCAAAACTCCGCATTAAAGTTGGCATTGGTATCTTCAGGCGTCGGATTAATGCCGCTGTTGTTGGCATTGATGTCTTTGGTATCCGCACGTACGCGCAAGCCACCATTTACAGTCAACAAATCATTGAAAATGCTGATTTTATCGTCATCTTTGCGAATGATACTGCCGGAATTGACGTAATCGTTGGTCGTGGCCAAAGCCGCCGCATCACGTCCGCCATCAGCATTTTCTGCCAAAGAATAAGACGATGAAGCCAATAAAATATAGGTTGCAATCAGTTTGGTTTGAAATTTCATGCCGACTCTCCAAAAGAAGGTATTGAAAGTGAAGTATTCGATAAAGCGTACAAATTATGAATTTTGTATAAATTATTCATTTTATTTACTAATTATTTTTATCGTATGTAAATTAGTGTAATCAGTCAAGCAGATTTAAACGCTTTATCCTCTTTCAGACGGCCTCTTGATTCAAGTCAAACAGAATCCTGCTCATCAAGCTGTTCAAACTGCCATTCCAAGGCATCGGCCAATGCCGTCCTGCGTTTTTGATGGCATCCCACAGCCTGACATAATTCCTCCGCATTTCCCCAAAACACAAAACGTTCACGCGCACGGGTAATGGCTGTGTAAAGCAGAGCCTTATCCAAACCTCGGGCTTCTTCTTCGCTTTCCGTCGTTGCAGGCACTGACGGGGGCAACAGCCATACTTCCCGATATTCCGAACCTTGGCTCTTATGCACCGTCATGGCAAAAGCCGATTCAAAATCGGGCAAACGGCTGATGGCAATTTTTTTGAATCCATCTTTCTCAGGAAAATAGGCAGACAAGCCATTCAACGATTCTTCATCTTTCATAATCAGACCGATGTCGCCGTTAAACACTTCCAGCATGTAATCATTGTGCGTAATCATGATGATTTGTCCGGCAAACCAAGGCGTTTCGCCCGAAACTTTTCCTTGTCGTTGCAGGTATTCTTGATAAGCCTGATTCAAATCATCGGCATCCTGCCGCCAAGCCGCCAAAACCACCACATCGGCCGCATGACCATAGGCGAGTGCAACATTATTCTCTGCCACAGCCTGCCAATAATCCTGTTGCTTTTGATACAGCAAGGCGACCTGCTCTTTCAGACGGCCTGATTTCATTTCCAATTCTTTGGGGAACTTATCAAACTGTTCGACCGCAGTTTGCTTTTCCCCGGACACCACCGCCCTTGCCAAACAGCCGATACCGCTGTCTGCACCAAAACGGTGGCTGAACGTCAATTTGGCATTGTTTTGTGATAAAGCTTGTGGCCGCTCTTTAATCTCAAAGCCATGATTGGGCAGGTACACTTCCAGCTTTTCAGCGGTTTCTTTATCCAAAGCCGTCGGACGCGATAATGCTGCCAACACGGCTCCCAAGCCAACCGACGGCAACTGGTTTTCATCGCCAAGCAATACCAAACGACAGCCGGTCGGCGCGGCGCGTAATAAATCCAACACCAGCGGCAAATCCAACATCGACGCCTCATCCACCACCAAAACATCCAAAGCAAGCGGATATTCATGATTGAACGCAGGGCGCATTTGCGGCGGCCGCAGTTTCAACAAACGATGGACAGTCTGCCCTTCCAAGTTTTCCAAATGCGCTTTGACGCTCGGAGACAAATTAAAACCGTCCAAAGCACGCTGCAAAGCCCGTGCCATATGCGCAGCCGCTTTGCCCGTCGGTGCCGCCAACGCGATACGGGGCAGCTTCGTACTGTTATTGCAAATCAGACCTAAAAGCTTTGCGACGGTCGTCGTCTTACCCGTACCCGGCCCACCGGTAATCAGCATAAAGTTTTGCAGCAAGGCCAAAGCCGCAGCATCCCGTTGCTCTTTGCTATCTTTAGTATCAAACCAGTCGCTCAGGCTTTTTGAAGCCGCCATGAAATTCACTTCTTCCGCCTCGGCACTTGCCAGCCGTTTGATTTCAACAGCCAAATCATGCTCCAACTGCCACATCCGCCCTAAAAACAATTTCCGGTCTTGCAGGATAAGTGGTTTATCCGCATTACCGACCAAATTCGGCAAGTTGCTTAAGGCATCAACATCCGCTTTATCCAAGTAAATAAACGAATGCCCGTTTTGCAAGGCTGCAAACAGTCGAACCACATAAGGCTCAATAACGGATGCACCCTGTACTTCGTGGCGGCGGAAAAACGCTATGGCCGCATCTGCGGCAGAGGAAAGGATAGAGTCGGTCGGATTCATAGCTCAGGATTGATTGATACGGAAAAAAGAAAGGCCGTCTGAAAAACAGCGTTTCCATAAATGAAAACCTATTTTTCAGACGGCCTCTATTATACCGTTCAAAGCATAAAATATTTGCCTGAAATAATAACCTTATTGCAACACTTGCAGACTGCCGTCTTTCATGGTCATTACCCTGTCGAAACGCTCAGCCAGCTCGTCATCATGGGTCACCACAATCAGGCTGGTGTTCAATTCGCGTTTCAAATCCAGCATCATGTCCAGCACATTTTGCGCATTTTTACGGTCAAGGTTCCCTGTCGGCTCATCCGCCAACAGGCATTTCGGCTCATTGACCAAAGCACGTGCAATCGCCGCACGCTGACGCTCGCCGCCGGAAAGTTCGCTCGGACGGTGCAGCATACGCTTATCCAAGCCAACCTTTTTCAGCATCTTGACAGCCTTCTCCTCAGCCATCGCCTTGGGCATTTTGCCGATTAAAAGCGGCATCATGACATTTTCCAAAGCAGAAAACTCAGGCAATAAATGGTGGAACTGATACACAAAGCCCAAATAACGGTTGCGCAATTCGCCCAACTGTTTTTGGCTCAAACCGCCCAAATCCTGATCCATCAGTATCACCTTGCCTTCAGACGGCATATCCAAGCCACCAAGAAGGTGCAGCAATGTAGATTTACCGCTGCCTGACGAACCGATGATACTCACGCTTTCCGCTTCGGCAACTTCAAAATCCAAATGATTCAACACTTGTACATTCAATGCGCCGTCATTATAGCTTTTGCCAACGCCGATACATTTCAAAATTGTCTTACTCATAGCGCAAAGCCTCCGCAGGTTGGGTTTTTGCAGCACGCCAGCTCGGATACAGTGTGGCGATAAATGCCAAGCCAAGCGAAATGCAGGCAATAACGGCGACATCCTTCAAGTTCACATCGCTAGGCAGGTAATCGATGAAATAAACTTGAGAGTTAATCAAATGCACACCAAACAGGTCTTCAAAAAACGCGACAATCTTGCCGACATTCCAACCCAGTAATACACCGCATACCACGCCCACAAGCGTACCGAAGAACCCCGCAAATGCTCCCTGCACCAAGAAAATCTTCATGACGCCGCCCGGAGACAAACCCAAAGTGCGTAAAATAGCAATATCGGCTTGTTTTTCCGTTACTGCCATTACCAAGGAAGAGACGAGGTTAAACGCAGCAACCGCGATAATCAGTGTCAAAATGATGAACATCATGCGTTTTTCCAACTCAACGGCTTCAAAATAGCTGCGGTTGTTAAACGTCCAGTCGCGCACCCATACTTCATCTTTTTTAGCATCGGGAATCAACTTGGCAATGAAAGATGGTGCATTCTGAGGATCAGCCAATCGTAAACGCAGCCCACCGACATTTTCTCCCAGACGATACAAGACTTGCGCATCCTTGATATGCGTCATGGCCAATGTGTTATCGACTTCATAAACACCTGTTTTTACCACACCGACCACATTAAACTGCTTCAAGCGTGGCACTACGCCGGCAGGAGTAACATTTCCCTCCGGCGTAATCACAGTAACTTTACCGCCAAGCTCCGTACCCAATGCCTCAGCCAGCCCTTGGCCTAAAATAATATCAAATTCACCCGGCTTCAAATCGTCGAAACTGCCGGCCGGCATATCCTTGCCGTAATCAACGACATTTTTTTCTTCAGACGGCAAAATACCGCGTATTTGTACACCGCGCACTTCCCCAGCATTAGCAAGCAAAGCCTGATCGGAAACATAAGGCGCGCTGGCCAATACTTCCTTTTTGCCTTTTACAAATTCGCGCAAATTCTGCCAACCCGGCGCACTACCGACATCGTAATAGCCGATTTCCGCATGAGGCGCGACGTTCAACAATTGGCCGCGTATCTCTTTCTGAAATCCATTCATTACTGATAGCACCACAATCAGCGCCGTTACGCCCAAGGCGATACCGGCGATTGAAATCATGGTAATAAATGACATAAAGCCATTGCGTTTTTTCGCACGCAGATAGCGCAGGCCTATCCAAGTTTCTAAAGAAGCCATTCAAAAATGCCTCATTCGTTTGTCAAAAAAGGCTTATTGTACCGTAAAACCGACAGGTCGTCCGATTGCCCGACTGATGTAGCATTCAGGGATAAAGTGTATGTAAAACCATGTATCTTCCCGTAAATTCCGCCGAAAAACTTGCACAATCGGCCAATCGCCCTTATTCTGAAGCTGTGACACACTTTGTCACCATCAAAAAGGAAATACACTAATGAACAGCAAAAAATTCTTGGCCCTCGTATCCGTAGCTGTAGGTTTGTCATTCAGCTTCAATGCATATGCCGCCAAAGAAATCAAAATCAGTTCAAATAATACCGCTTACTCCGACGCCGATGTTCAAAAACTGGCAGCCACTGCTGTCGGCATGGGCGTAAAAGAACCTGTCAGCCTCAACAGCGGAAACGGTGTTGTTACCGTATCCGGCAGCAGCGCAACCAAATGCGCATTCAAAGTCGGTAACGGCGATACGCCTCAAATTCAAGGCGTCAGCTGCAAATAATCTGATTTAATCAATGAAAAGGCCGTCTGAAAGACTTTCAGACGGCCTTTTTATATTGGCATTTAAGATTGGATATTTCTTCTATCGTAAACAGCCTGCGCCAAAGTACCGGCATCCACATATTCCATCTCGCCGCCCAAAGGAATTCCCCTTGCCAATCGGCTGACTTTATAAGGAAGATTTTTAAACAATTCCGCCAATACATACGCTGTCGCATCGCCTTCGGCTGTGAAGTTGGTGGCAATGATAATTTCCTCAATATTACTCGCCTGCAAACGGGCAACCAGCTTATCTAATGCCACTGCCGAAATATCCATGCCCTGCGCCGGACTGACTTGCCCCATCAAAACAAAATACAGGCCATCATGGCAATTAGCCGCCTCCATACTGGAAACATCCGCCGGCATATGCACAATCATCAAGCGGCTTTTCTCACGTTTTTCGTCGGCGCAAATTTCACACAAATCGCCTTCGCAAAATGTATTACACATCCGACAATGCTGCACCTGTCTCAAGGCAAACTGCAAAGCATCCACCAACTCCTGCGCTTCTTCGCGTTTGTACTGTAAAAGCTGGTAAGCCATGCGTTGAGCGGATTTCGGGCCGACATTGGGCAGGATTTTTAATGCATTAATCAAGCGGACAAAGGCATCAGGATTTTTACTCATGATTTCAGACGGCCTTTAAAAAGATAGCTAAAAATAAGAAAACAGCCGGAATTCATCCGGCTGCCCTACTCTAATATTCTGCTTATTCGGCAGCATTATTAACTTGTTGTGCACCTTGCGTACGATCGATTTTCTTATCCAAATACTGGAGCAAGGCATCGAAAACATTGGCAGAAAGCTGCTGAACCAAAGCCTGTTTGGCAGCCGGAATCTGTGAATCGGCATTTTCAGGAGCAGAAACACTCTGAATTTCCATGATAACCGGCGCAGGCATACCTTCCAACAATGTATACGCAGGTTTGCCGCCGACAGGACGCGCTTTCAGCAAAGCCGCATAAGCCTCCGGAGACATGGTTTTACGTGCATCTTGCGCGCTCAATTGAGAAACAGGCGACCATTGAACATCGGCAGCTTTACCGGCTTTCAAAGCAGCCAAAGTTTCCTGGGCTTTTTTCTCTGCCAGTTTTGCGGCTTCAGAGCGCTGATATGCTGCACGGACAGTGTCTTTGACTTCCGCAAATGGTGCGATTTTCTCTTCGCGCACTTCTTTCGCACGAATGACCCAAACGGTTTCGTTGTTGATGGCAATGACTTCAGAATTGTGTTTTTTCTTCAGTACATCATCACTAAACGCGGCATTAATCAACGCTTCAGGCAAGCCGGCTTCTTTCGCGCCCGCTTTGGTCACCCATTCATCCAGGCTTTCTACTTTCAAACCTGAATTGGCAGCTGCTTTTGCCAAAGAAGATGGATCATTGAAGGTATCTTCACCCAGTTTTTCTTTAGCGGCATTAAAGGCAGAAGCCGCTTTTTTCAGTTTCAAGGCTGCTTCAATACGCGCTTTGGCTTGTTCCAAAGTCGGCTCAGCTTCGACATTCAAAACTTTAATGACGTGATAACCCAAAGACGATTTAACGGTATCGCTGACTTCGCCTTTGCCCAATGCAAATGCCGCTTTATCAAATTCAGGTCCAAAGCCGCTGCCACCGCTTTTGCTCAGGTAGCCCAAATTGCCGCCTTTATTGCTGCTGGACAAATCTTTGGAGTACTTGGCTGCCAGCTCAGCAAAAGCATCTGGATGCGCTTTGAGCTCTGCAGCCATTTTGTCTACTTCGGCTTTAATTTCCGCATTGCTTGCTTCATCTCCGTTAGGCATGACCGGAATGAAAATATGCGCAATTTCGGCTCTTGGCGACAAATCTACACTTTTGCTGTCGTAAGCTTTTTGTACTTCTTCCGCACTGACGGTTTGCTTATCAGCCAAATCTTTGATGTTCAAAGCCACATATTCCAGCTTAACGGCTTGAGGAATCAAGTAATCTTTTTTATGCGCTTCATAATACTTTTGCAAAGCCGCATCATCTACTTTTACTTGTGCCGCAAATGCTTCAGGGCTGAAAGTAAATGAACGGATGGTACGTGTTGCTTGAGTCAGGTTAATCAACTGACGCGCTTGCGCATCGCTGACCAAAGCACCGTTTTGCACCAAATTCAACAGATTTTGCAATTGGAACTGTTCGCGGATATCTTCAACAAACTGATCCTCTGTCATTTTGCGCTGATCCAAATACTTCTTGAGCAAATCCTGACTAAATTTGCCGGAAGCATCATGGAAATTCGGATCATCCACGATAACTTGCTTGATTTGTTCCTGAGACACAGCAATGCCCATCAGCTTGGCACCCTGCTTCAGGTAAGCACGTTGCAATAAAGATTGGAATATAGCATCACGCGAAGGCGCATTATTGCCGGCAGCCTGCTCATTCTGTATCGCAATCTGTAAAGCATGCTCGCTGACCTTCTCATCCCCGACTTTGACAATGTAATCAGAACCCGGCGAAGACAAGTTATTGGCACCGAATCCGATAAAGGTCAGACCGATGATACCTAAAACAATCTGGGCGGGTGTTTTATATTTTTCAACAATATGGAACATATTTATCCGAAAGAAAAGTTTGGCGCGGCAGCCGGAAAATGCTGCCGCAAAAATCTTAAAATCCTGAAAACAGGCTCAAAGCGCGTATTGTAACGTATTTTTTCGAGGCTTGCTTTTTTCAGACGGCCTAAAAATCTAAAAATACCTTATCCGAAAATTTCCTGATACGCTTCTACTGAAAATCCGACATGAACCTGTCCTTCTTTGACCAATACAGGCCGCTTGATGATGCTGGGATTTTCCACCATTAAAGCAATCGCACCTTCTTTTGTGGCGGCAGATTCTTGCGCATCTTTATCCAACTTGCGCCAAGTCGTGCCTCTTTTATTGAGCAAAATTTCCAAAGCTACCTGCTCCATCCAGCCATCAATCAATTCGGCAGTCGGGGCGTTTTTCTTAAAATCTACAAACTCAAACTCAATGCCGTTTTCCGCCAACCAACTGCGCGCTTTTTTAACCGTATCGCAATTGGGAATACCGTATAGTTTTATCATCTTATTTATCCTTGGTTTTATTCATAAAATCACAAATTCAGGCCGTCTGAAATTTTTCAGACGGCCTGAATTGAATGCAGCTTATTTCTTAGCAGCTTTCTTCACTTTAATCTTCACGCTTTTGCCTTGAGCATTATTTTTACCCCCTGCTTTGACGGAAGCTGTTTTCGCCTGCACTTTTTTCTTGCTTACGGCTTTAGGTTTGCTTGGCTTGGCCGGCTTGGAGGCAGGTTTACTTTTCACCTTGCTCTTCTTTGCCTTCACAGGAGCGGCCAACGCTTCATCAATTTCTTTAGCCGAAAGTTTACGCTTACGCTTTTCGACAGGTTTGTCAGCAGCTATCGGCTTGCTCACAGGTTTTGCTTTTCTACTGCCACGTTTCTTACCGACCGAACCGCCGCTGACTAAGGTCAAATCAATCTTACTGGTATCCAAATCGGCACGAGCGACTTTCACAGTGACCGTATCGCCCATGTTGAAACGGACACCGCTGCGTTCGCCCTCAATCGCCATAATTTCAGGACGGAAGTTGAAATAATCTTCTCCCAAATCGCTGATATGTACCAAGCCATCGATATGAATATCGTCCAACGTTACAAAAATACCGAAGCTGGTCATGCCCGAAATCTTGCCACTAAAGACTTCGCCGACTTTGTCGCGCATATAATAAGTTTTCAGCCAGTTTTCCACATCGCGGCTGGCATCATCTGCTCGGCGCTCACAGAAAGAGGTATGCACGCCCAAAGCCTGCCAGGTTTTATTAGGTTGGTAAGTTTGTCCGTTCAACACAGCCTTGATGGCACGATGGACCGTCAAATCAGGATAACGGCGGATAGGCGAAGTAAAGTGTGTATATGCGCTATAAGCCAGACCAAAATGACCGTCGCAATGCGGCTCATAAACCGCCTGCTGCATAGAACGCAACATCATCACTTGCAACAGCTCCGCGTCCGGACGGTTTTTAAATTGCTCGGCAAGCGCAGCATAGTCTTTCGGCGTCGGATTATCGCCGCCCCCCAAACTCAGCCCCAGTAAACCAAGCTGCTCGCGTAAAGTAGCCAGTTTTTCAGGAGTCGGGCCCAAGTGATTACGGAACAAAGCCGTATGTTTGTTTTTCAGCAAAAATTCTGCCGCGCAAACATTCGCTGCCAACATACATTCTTCAATCAGCTTGTGCGCATCGTTGCGGACGACGGGAACAATCTTGTCGATTTTACCGTTGTCATCAAAAATCATCTGAGTCTCAACGCTCTCAAACTCAACCGCGCCACGCTCAAAACGTTTTTTCTGTAAGATTTTAAATAACTGATACAGAGTATCAATTTGCTGCTTAAACGGATGATCCTGGCCGTCTGAAATCCAATCCCAAACTTGATTGTAAGTCAGTCGCGCATGAGAACGCATTACTGCCGGATAGAAACGGTATTCCTTGATATTGCCTGCATAGGTAATCACCATATCGCACACCATACACAGGCGTTCGACATCAGGATTGAGCGAGCAGATACCGTTGGACAACTTCTCCGGCAGCATCGGAATCACGCGGCGTGGGAAATACACGCTGGTACTGCGTTCCTGAGCATCTACATCAATTCCGTCATCAGGACGGACATAATGGCTGACATCGGCAATCGCTACCACCAAACGGTAATTGCGGCCGACTTTTTCAGCAAAAACCGCATCGTCAAAGTCCCGCGCAGTTTCGCCGTCAATGGTTACCAAAGGCAAATCGCGTAAATCCACGCGCCCTTTCAAGTCGGTTTTACGCACATGATCAGGAATTTTCTTCGCGGCTTTGACACATGCTTCGCTGAATTGATGAGGCAAATGGTGCTTGCGTACAGCGATTTCAATTTCCATACCGCTGTCGGCATAATCGCCCAACACTTCAATCAGCTTAGCCACTGCAGGACGATGCGCTTCAGGATACGTCTCAATTTCAGCCACAATCACTTGGCCGGATTGCGGTTTAAAGTTCGCCACACTTTCAGGCTCTAACACGATACTTTGGCTCAAACGCTTGTCTTCGGCATCCAAAATAGCCACACCGCGATCCATATAAAAACGGCCGACCACTTTAGACTGCGCACGCTCCACCACATCCAAAACCGTACCTTCACGACGGCCTCTGCGGTCGATACCAGCAGGACGCACGGTAACAATATCCCCATGCATCACGCCACGCATCTGACGCTCATACAAAACAAAATCGCCCTCGCCTGTCGGCGTTAGCGGCACGGCAAAACCAAAGCCGTCTTTATGCGCCTCGACACGGCATTTAACCAATGCCAATTTTTCTGCCGCACACACCGCGCCACGTCTGTTAATCAACACCTGACCATCACGCGCCATCGCTTTCAGACGGCGTTCGAAGAATTCATATTCATCTTCTGCAATCGACAATTCATGTGCCAAAGCTTCGATTTTGGTCGGCACACCTTTTTGTTCCAATAATTCAATAACCCATTCGCGGCTGGGCAACGGATGAGCGTAACGTTGTTTCTCCCGCTCCAAATACGGGTCTTTTTCTCGTAAATTTAAAGATTTAGTATTTTTGTTCATTTTGATAGTTGACATTCTTTTTTTAAAATATATAATAGCTGCTTCTTCGCAGTTCAGGTAGTCAACTCTACCTTAAATTGAAGAATAAAGCAAAGCCCAGGTGGCGGAATTGGTAGACGCGCTAGCTTCAGGTGCTAGTGTCCTCACGGGCGTGGAAGTTCGAGTCTTCTCCTGGGCACCAAATAATTTGGTGCTTCTTTGCTTAAGAAAATTTAAATTGCCCAGGTGGCGGAATTGGTAGACGCGCTAGCTTCAGGTGCTAGTATCCTCACGGGTGTGGAAGTTCGAGTCTTCTCCTGGGCACCACTGATAAATCAATCAGTCAAGTTTTACATTATTCTGATAACAAGTCAGGATAATAGTCCACAGAGAGGTGGATGAGTGGTTTAAGTCGCACGCCTGGAAAGCGTGTATACGTGAATAACGTATCGAGGGTTCGAATCCCTTCCTCTCTGCCAGATACTAAAGACACCAGCTAACGGTGTCTTTTTTCATATCCGCCCTTCTTAAAAATATTACACCACACTTTTATTTCTATTACCCTCTAATCATAAACCTGCCACTCATTCTTATCTTATACTAAACCTTAATGATTAAAGGCTGTCTGAAAGTTTTCAAACGGCCTCTTTCTTAAAACCTACCAAATCCCAAACCATTGTTTATCAGACTGCTTTTTATTACCGTTCTGCTGCTCGTGGTTTTGACGGCGAAATTGCCAAGGCGCTTGCGGATTATCTTTTTTCCATAAACCTTTACGTTTTTCCTTGGCTTGTTTTTGTGCGGCCGAATAGTCAGTGTAGGCAGTTTTACTTTGTTGTTTTTTGGCATAACTTTCATAATGCCATGCGGCGCCATCCCGTATCTGCATTAAATTCAAGTCAATCGTGCCGACTGATACTTGGGCAACTTCGCGCTGGTAGCGATCGGCTTCAAACACGCGGACTTTGGCTTTTTTATTCAATGCAGCATCAATCAGATTGTCTCGTGATTGCGTACCATAAGCCTGATTGATTTCTGGTGCATCGATATGGGCCATACGGATTTTATGTTTCCTGCCGTCGCTATCGATAATGTGCATGGTATCGCCATCATGGATTTTGATGATTTTTCCGTTGTATGTGTAGGATTGTCGCGATGACTTTTGTTTTTGTTCCGGTTTAGGTTTAGGTTTAGCTTCGGCTTTGGTGTCAGATGTGGCTTTGACGACATTTTTTCCCAGCCATTCATTGACCTTTTCCAAACCGATATTGTCGCCTTGTGCCAATGTTGCAGCAACGCTTACCCCGGTACGAATCAACTCGGTATCGCGTGAGCTGTAACCAAGCGCGCCCAACACGGATAAAACAACGGGCAACCATTTTATAATTTTACTGATTTGCATATTTTGCCAAATTGAAGGCCGTCTGAAAGACCTGATGCACTTTCAGACGGCCTTTAAAATTGATTAATCTCCATTAATCCTGACAAGGCAAGATGACTTTTGCACCTTCTGCCGTACCCAAAACCAACACATCGGCGGCATCGCGGGCAAAAATACCGTTTTCGAGTACGCCGGTGATTTTGTTGATTTCGTCTTCCATTTTCAGGGCTTGGTCGATATTGAGGCCGTGAACATCGACGATTTGGTTGCCATAGAAAGTAGTATAGCCGACACGCAACTCAGGTTGTCCGCCCATGGCAAGCAGTTTGCGCGACACCAGCGAACGGGCATTTTCAACGACTTCGACCGGCAATGGGAATTTTCCCAAACGGGAAACGTATTTGCTTTCATCAGCGATACAGACAAATTTATCGGATGCGCTGGCCACGATTTTTTCGTTCAAATGCGCACCGCCGCCACCTTTAATCATTTGCAGCGCGTGGTTGACTTCATCTGCGCCGTCAACATAAACCGCCAAACCCATCACTTCATTCAGTGAAACTTCTGGAATCTCGTATTTTGCCAAAAGCTCGCTGGATTTTTTAGAAGTAGATACGGCACCCTTGATTTTCTTACCGCTTTTACCCAAAGCTTCGATAAAAAAGTTGATGGTAGAGCCGGTACCGATACCGATGTATTCGTTTTCAGGAACAAATTCCACCGCTTTTTCGGCGGCAATGCGTTTAAGTTCGTCTTGAGTTGCCATATTGTCAGTCTTTCAGTTTGAATAATAAAGTAATTTTAAGCTCTTAGGCTTTAATCAGCAATACTGCCGCTTGTGCTTCAATGGCTTCCATACGTCCCAGATAGCCAAGTTTTTCGTTGGTTTTACCCTTGATGTTCACGCAGTTTTCAGGCAAACCCAAATCTGAGGCAATATTGGCGCGCATTGCCGGAATATGTGGCGCAAGTTTTGGCTTTTGCGCAATCACGGTCGTATCGACATTAACCACCTTCCAACCCAATGCCTGCACGCTTTGATAAGCCTCGCGCAACAGCACACGGCTGTCAGCATCTTTGAACTCGGCGGCAGTATCGGGAAAATGGCTGCCGATATCGCCCAAACCGGCCGCACCCAACAGAGCATCGGTAATCGCATGCAACAGCGCATCGGCATCTGAATGACCCAGCAAGCCTTTTTCAAACGGAATGTTTACGCCGCCGAGTATCAAATCTCGCCCTTCGACCAACTGATGGACATCGTAGCCCTGTCCGATACGGATATTCATGTTTGCTTCCTTAAATAATGGGTTTTGATTGTTCAGACGGCCTTGAGCAACAATCTGACAATGTATTCGTCTTGCGGCAGCGTCAATTTTAAATTACGCGTATCGCCCTGCACCAAGCGCGGCCGGATACCCAGTTTTTCAACTGCTGACGCTTCATCCGTAATCTCACTCAAATCATCAACCGATAAGGCGCGATTTAATAAGGCCGTCTGAAAAAGCTGCGGCGTTTGCGCCTGCCATAATCCTGCGCGTGCAACGGTTTCATCAATATGATGACTGCCGTCTGCCCGCTTGAGCGTATCGGCCACCGGTATGGCCAGAATACCGCCCTCATTGCTCTCTTCAGCCTCATCAAGCAAACGTGTTAATGCTTCAGCAGGCAAGCAACAGCGCGCGGCATCATGAACCAAGATATTGTCTTGTGCCTCGGCCAAACCTTGTTCTAATAAAGTAGATACGCCATTGCGTACCGATTCGGCACGACTTGCGCCGCCTACTCGAAAGACGCGTACTTTCTCAGACAGGGCAGTCTGAAAAACCGAATCTTCCGGCGAAAGAATAACGGCAATTAAATCTATGCGGGGGTGTTGCTCAAAGATTTCTATGGTATGTTGCAATACGGTTTTACCATTGATTTCAACATATTGTTTTGGTTTTCCTGCACCAAATCGCGCTCCCACACCGGCAGCAGGAATCAAAGCGATATTGCGGCGTATCATGCTGACGCTCCGGCATTGGCCTCATCAGGCGTTTCAACCTTGCGCCATACACACGCTTCTCCCAAATCGTCCAAATATTTTTCATGTGCGGCCAGCTCGTCCGCATTGGCTTTGATGACTTTCAACTGCGACGTACGTTTGGTTTCCGCAATAACGGTTTGTTTGACTTCGCCCTCTTCTTCCGACTCGCCGCCCATCAGGTCGAACTGCTGACGCGTCATGGCAAGATAGACTTCACCCAAAAGCTCACAGTCGATTAACGCGCCGTGCAAGACCCGTTTGCTGCGGTCAACGGAAAAGCGGTTACACAACGCATCCAAGCTTGCCTTTTGTCCCGGAAACATTTCACGTGCCATAGCCAGCGTGTCGGTCACTTTACAACCCAGTTCCTCAATAGAAGGCAAGCCCATGCGGCGGAATTCCATATTCAGGAAGCCGACGTCAAACTTGGCATTATGGATAATCAGCTCTGCACCACGTATAAAGTCAGCAATCTGTTTACCCACTTGGGCAAACGGCGGCGCATTCTTCGCTTCCAATACTTCAATCGTCAAACCATGCACCTTCGCCGCTTCCTCCGGCATATCGCGTTCGGGGTGGACATATAAATGAAGGTTGGAGTCGGTCATTTGGCGGTTGATCATTTCCAAGCCGGCAAATTCGACCAGACGGTCGCCGTTTTCAGGATAAAGACCCGTAGTTTCCGTATCGAGGATAATCTGACGTTGGCTCATGGTTGGTAGTTTCTGCAATTATCAAAACGTCCTGAATCATACTGAAGGCCGTCTGAAATGTATAGTCAGCAAAACTTTAGCTGCTTTTGAAATGCCTTTTTATAGCTGGATTTTTTCAGACGGCCTTTATTCTTTTTGCATTTAATGGCTATCTATTACTGCATTTTTAAGTAGAAAGCCTAATTTCTAAAAAAAATTTTTAAATTTAATTTCTTTAATAATTAATATCTTACTTATAAATTAAATAATAGGAACAATTATCATTTGCAAATTTAGAAAATCGCCGTATAATACAACCCATCGAAACAAAACAACCGCACAACAGAATGAAAGGAGAAGAAAATGCCCGAAAGTATTTTTAAGCAAGTCTCCCTTGACATTCTGAGACTGCACCAACAAGCCATCCGCTCTTTAATCGCCACCAAGTGTTGCGATGAGTGCGAAGTACACGACGCAGTATTCATTACTTTAGATGGCCGCTATTATGTTTGGCTCCCTTGCATGGGCAAATCGCCCCAATCAGAAACCGGCATCCTGCTGATTGAAGATGAAGACGGCAATACGCGTTTGAGCTGGGTTGCCGGTACACGCGAAGTCAAACAAAAAGACAGTCTGTACAACCGCGTTGTTTCCGCCCTGCAAAGAAAAATGCAGCGCACGAAAAACAAGTTTATCCAATCGGCAAACGCACGATTGCTTGAGCTAACGCCTCAGCAAGGCCGTCTGACGACAAACAGCAAAGATTTTTCGCTTTCACCACATGACTTGATGAAAGCACTTTATCCGGCAACACATCAAATAGGAGAATTTGCCCTGTAACAGTTTTTGGTAGTGGTTTGTGTTCCTTTTGCGCCCCTTAACATTTTAAAGGGGCGATTTTTTTGCCCCTACTTTTCAGACAGCCTCAAAACCGGTTTTCCAGTACAATAAAGGCCGTCTGAACATTTCCTACTTTTCAACCAACCATGCAACTGCTCAAATACATCCAATCGCAAGGCCTCGGCAGCCGCAAGCAATGCCAATGGCTGATAGACAATGACTGCATTGCCATTAACGGCGAAATTCATAATCGTGCCAAAGACAATATCGACCCGTCTCAAGTGCACACCCTGTCTGTTGACGGCGAAGAAATTGCCGCCGTCCCCATGCCCTATTTCTACATTCTGCTTCATAAACCTGCAGATTACGAAACTTCTCACAAACCCCAGCAATATCCAAGCATCTTCAGTCTGTTTCCCGACCACATGCGCAATATCGATATGCAGGCAGTCGGCCGCTTGGATGCAGACACAACCGGCATTATTCTTATTACCAACGACGGGCAATTTAACCATCGCGTTACCTCGCCCAAACACAAAGTTCCGAAGCTCTACCGTGTCACTTTGAAACATCCTGCCGACGATACCCTTTGCACTACGCTGAAAAACGGCGTTCTCCTGCATGACGATCATGAAACCGTCGCCGCAGTCGAAGCAGTATTAGCCGCCCCAACCACATTGATGATGACCATTACCGAGGGTAAATACCATCAGGTCAAACGCATGATTGCAGCCGCAGGCAACCGTGTCGAGCAGCTCCACCGTGAGAAATTCGGCGACTGGAATGTCGATGATTTGGCCGCGGGAGAATGGAAATTTATCCAAATCTAAAAAAGTTCTAAATTTTTTCGATAAATTTTTAAACAATATGGATTTTTTATTTATTTAAAATCAAACATCTAAATCTTATCATTTTTATTTAACAGAATTTAACACTGTAAAGACTGAACTATTGTATAATTCGCCTGTCTGAGTAACACTTGCTTCGAAAGAAGTGAGTAAGTGAGTAAGACGTTTTCCCCGTAATGTGTTTGGCCATCTATACTTTCCCCTTAGTATAGATGGTTTTTTTTATCTAAAATTTGGCAATCAAGCGGGCGTACTTTCAGACGGCCTTTCTCATCTAAAGAAGCCATCATTACTAAACCTCATCTCCCACTCATTACCTTGCCATTCCTCCTTTTCTCTTTCTCGTCTCTTCCGCATCAATCTGTACCATTCCAATTTCAGACAAATCGTTTTATAGAAAGAAAAACCATCGGCGACTATCCAAGCTAAGGTTACAGGATGTTATTAGACAACCTTAGAGAAATACCATCTTTGTTGCCGACATATTTGAAAGCACACCTTAGTGCTATCCAATCTCCTCACAACAACCCTTTCCCATATCCCACTTTTCAGACGGCCTTTATCATTACGGCTCTTTCAATCATTCGTATCGCTTCAGACAAATTCTCTGTTTGCAGGTTTCAATACCAAGCAAACCAGAGAAACCCACTAAAAATTCTTCATTACATAGTTTTTTTAACTAATTTTCTTTTCAGACTTTAGTCAAGATTCGTTAAATCTTTGCGGTAAAATGTTGTCTTTATTTTAATGCATCTGAGTATTTATGTCTTCCAATCAACCCCGTCAAACCTGGTCCAACCGTTTGACTTACATCCTTACCGTTGCCGGCGCGACTGTCGGCTTTGGTGCAACTTGGCGTTTCCCGTATTTGGTCGGTGAAAACGGCGGCGGTGCATATGTGTTTCTGTTCTGTATCGCCATGCTGGTCATCGGTATTCCGATGATTTTGGTGGAAAACGTCATCGGCCGCCGTAAAGGCGTGAACGCGCTGGATGCGTTTGGCGGCACAATGAATGGCAAACCCGTTGCCAAAGTTTGGAAATTGGTCGGCTGGATGGGCCTGCTCGGCGCATTCGGCATCATGGCCTATTACATGGTGCTCGGCGGCTGGGTTATCAGCTACATCATCAATATCATCGGCGGCAATTTGGACATTTCCAGTCCGGTTTCCGGAGAAGTCACCAAAAGCTTCTTTACCGAACACATCGAAAACAGCCCTTGGGAAATTGCGTTTTACACCTTCCTATTTGTGGTTGTGAACCAATGGATCTTGGTCAAAGGCGTGATCGGTGGTATTGAAAAAGCGGCAAAATACCTGATGCCTTTGCTGTTTTTATTCCTGATTGCCATGGTTGTGCGCAACGTTACCCTGCCGGGCGCAATGGAAGGCATCATCTTCTATCTGAAGCCTGACTTCAGCAAAATTACAGCCGAACTGTTCGTCTTCGTTTTGGGCCAAGTATTCTTCGCCTTAAGCTTGGGTTTCGGCGTGATGATTACGTTATCCAGCTATCTGGATAAAAACGAAAATCTGGTTCAGACGGCCGTGATTACCGCGATTACCAACACTTTGATTGCCGTGTTGGCCGGCTTTATGATTTTCCCTTCCCTCTTCAGCTTTGGCGTCGCCCCTAACTCCGGCCCGACGCTGGTGTTCCAAAGCCTGCCGATCGTGTTTTCCAATATGTGGGTAGGCCCGGTGTTTGCAGTGATTTTCTTCTCACTGCTTCTGATTGCCGCGCTGACGACTTCTCTGACGATTTATGAAGTGTTGATTACGACGATTCAGGAGAAAACCAAAATCCGCCGTACCGCCGCGATTACGATTGTCTTGGCCGCCATCTTCATCTTCGGCAACATTCCGTCTATTTTGAGCTACGGCCCATGGAAAGATATTTCCGTGTTTGGTAAAAACATTTTTGATGCCTTTGACTATATCAGCGGCAATATCCTGTTTATGCTGACCGCGCTCGGCTCCGCGCTGTTTGTCGGTTTCGTGATGAAGGATGAAGCGAAGGACGAATTGCTCTATAAAGGCAACCATACGACGGTCAATATTTGGTTTGCTTATGTGAAATACCTCGTGCCGTTGGTGATTCTGCTGATTTTCATCAGCAACCTGTTCTGATAAGCAAGCATATAAAAAGGCCGTCTGAAATATTCAGACGGCCTTTATTAACTATGCTTTATTCTGCCCAGTTTTTCTTCTTACTGGTTTTACCGATACCGGGGTTGAAGCTGTTGGTCGGGTCAAGTTTTTTATAGAACTGTTTCAGTTCAGGCTTGGCTTCATACAGATGACCGACGTTGTGCTCGGCAGGATATTGCGCGCCGCGTTGGTCAAGCAGATGGAGCATTTCATGTTCCAAAGCCATGCAGTCGTTGCCTTTTTTAATGATGTAGTCCTGATGGAACACATGACACATAAAATGTCCGTAATACAATTTATGGATGATTTTATTGTCGATTTCAGGCGGCAGTGTTTCAAACCAATCACGATCATCACGGCGCAAGGCGATATCGAGTGCAACCAAATCCTCTACTTCATCATCATGTACAGAACGATAGCGGATCGCGGCAGAAGCCACAGCAAAGCGATGCAGCATGGCCGCCTGCGTTTCTTCGGCATTACATTCGAAGAATGCGCCGCCATGAGTTGCAAAATATTCCTTCAAGAAAGCACGCGCTTCTTCTACGCCCTCGCCACCCATTTTTAAAATTAGGTGATGTTCATATTTATCCCGATAGTTGCGCATAGATTTCGGCAAGTGATCAGGCAAAATTTTACTGATCAGTTGCATGAATTTATCAGAGAAGTGTTTTGGTAAGAAACTTATCTTTTTGCTGAATCTATCCACACGGGCTTTCAGATCAAACAGTTTCGGAAGTTGGTGGGCACCGAACGTCTTAATGATATAAAACGTATCTTTACCATAAACGGCAGCAATATCAAAAGCATGACGATGGATATACTCTCCGGAAATAGGCAGGTTTTTAAACTCGCTCAAAGCGGCACGACGAATATCGGTCAGCTCATTAATATCATTGGTGCCGATATAGAACACGGCAGTTTGCTTTTCTTGAGGGAACGTATCCAGACGCACGGCAAATACCATCAGCTTGCCCGCGCAGCCTGAAGCCTCGTAATGGCGTGCAGGGTCGGCATTAAAACGGGCGGCAGTCGGTTCATTCACTTGGCGGACATGATCGCAGTATGCATGGTCATGCCCTTTGCCGGCATCTTGCGTAATGTCTTTTCGCTGATAATGGAAACCTTGCAAGTTGGTCAAAATTTCTTCAGGGGTTTCGCCCAAATCAATGCCCAAATGGTTGACCAGCTCCAGCTTGCCCTCTTCGTTGATTTGCGCAAACAGGGCCATTTCCGTATAAGCCGGACCACGCTGTACCAATGCACCGCCGGAGTTATTACATACGCCACCCAATACAGATGCGCCGATACAGGACGAACCAATTACAGAGTGCGGCTCACGGCCTAAAGGTTTCAGCAGCAGCTCCAATTGATTCAGGGTAGAACCGGGCAGGCAGACAACCTGTTCGTTATTGTTAATCGGCTGAATGATGTTCAGACGCATGGTATTTACAATCACGATATCGCGGTCGTAATCATTGCCGTCAGGAGTCGAGCCGCCGGTCAGGCCGGTATTGGCGGCCTGCGTAATCACGATAACATCAGCCTCAACACACGCCTGCAAGATTTGCCACATTTCCAAAACCGTACCCGGACGGACAACTGCCAGCGCCTTGCCCTCACCAAAACGGTAGCCTTGACGGTATTGTTCGGTTTTTGCCGGGTCTGTGATGATATATTTTTCGCCGACGGTTTGCGTCAGCCGACTGATTAATTGCGTAGCATTCATTGCATACTCCTTGAGAAATGAATATATTTATTAAATTACAAACATTGTAGTAATCCCTTTTATCAAAGTAAAGGCGAAACCTGTTTTTTTAAACTCATCTTTTAAATAAACAAAAGGCCGTCTGAAAATTCCAGACGGCCTTTTGTTTCAAGCTTGAATAATCAGATTATTCGGCTGCTTTCTCTTCGCGAGCAGGCGCTTCCAGCAAAGCTTTGATAGACAGACGTACGCGGCCGCGATCGTCCACTTCCAATGCTTTCACGTTCACAACCTGACCTACTTGCAGGTAGTCGCTGACATTGCGTACGCGCTCGTGGGCGATTTGGCTGATGTGTACCAAACCGTCTTTGCCCGGCATCACGCTGACAATCGCGCCAACGTTGTTGTCGAGGATTTTAACCACAGTACCTTCGTACACTTTGCCCACTTCCACTTCGGCAGTGATTTCTTCGATGCGTTTTTTCGCTGCATCACCTGCTTCTTGAGTAGTCGCAGCGATAGTGATGGTACCGTCTTCAGCGATATTGATTTCAGTACCGGTTTCGGCAGTAATCGAACGAATAGTTTCGCCGCCTTTACCAATCACATCACGGATTTTGTCTTGGTTGATTTTCATGGTGAACAAGCGTGGCGCGTGTGCAGACAGCTCTTGCGGGCCTGCAACGGCAGCTTTCATCTGATCCAAGATGTGCAAACGTGCTTCTTTGGCTTGAGCCAAAGCAATTTGCATGATTTCTTTGGTAATACCTTGGATTTTGATGTCCATTTGCAGCGCGGTCACACCTTCGGTTGTACCGGCTACTTTAAAGTCCATATCGCCCAAGTGGTCTTCGTCGCCCAAGATGTCGGTCAGGACGGCAAATTTGTTGTTGTCCAAAATCAGACCCATGGCGATACCGGCAACGTGTGCTTTCAAAGGCACACCGGCAGACAACAGGCTCAAGCAGCCACCGCAGACGGAGGCCATAGAGGAAGAGCCGTTGGATTCGGTAATTTCAGAAACTACGCGCATGGTGTAGCTGAAATCTTCAGGTTCTGGCAATACAGCCAACAACGCACGTTTAGCCAAGCGGCCGTGACCGATTTCACGACGTTTTGGCGCACCTACGCGACCTACTTCACCGGTAGAGTATGGAGGGAAGTTGTAGTGCAGCATGAAGCGGTCGGTATATTCGCCGGACAGCGCATCAATGATTTGCTCGTCGCGTGAAGTACCCAAAGTGGCAACCGCCAAAGCTTGGGTTTCGCCACGGGTAAACAGTGCAGAACCGTGAGTGCGCGGCAATACACCGGTTTGAATGTTCAACGGACGAACGGTGCGGGTGTCGCGACCGTCAATACGCGGTTGGCCGTCCAAAATTTGGCTGCGGACAACATCGGCTTCCAAGTGTTTGAAAATGCCTTTGATTTCGTTGGCTGCCAAAGTGTCGGTTTCTTCGGTAATCAACGCTTCTTTCACGGCATTCCAAGCTTCGTCCAATTTGGCAGAACGCGCTTGTTTTTGACGGATTTTGAACGCTTCTTTAATGGTTTCACCGGCAATTTCGCGTACTTTTGCAACCAATTCTTCATTGGTTTCAGGAGCTTTCCAATCCCAAACTTCCGGGTTGACTTCGTCGGCAAACTCATTGATGGCATTAATGGCCACTTGCATTTGATCGTGACCGTAAACAACTGCGCCCAACATCACTTCTTCAGACAAGATATCGGCTTCGGATTCCACCATCAACACGGCTTTAGAAGTACCGGCAAC
Organism: Neisseria sp. 27098_8_158; assembly: GCF_041433145.1. Classification (NCBI taxonomy): domain Bacteria; kingdom Pseudomonadati; phylum Pseudomonadota; class Betaproteobacteria; order Neisseriales; family Neisseriaceae; genus Neisseria; species Neisseria sp. 27098_8_158. The sequence continues at coordinate 318,037 of NZ_JAPWAZ010000001.1, read as the reverse complement.
AACCAAGTCCAATTGTGATTTAGCCAATTCGGCTTTAGTCGGGTTCAAAACGTACATGCCGTTTACATAACCCACGCGTGCCGCACCAATCGGACCGGCAAACGGTACGCCGCTCAACACCAGCGCAGCAGACGCGCCCAGCATTGCAGGAATGTCAGAATCAATTTCAGGATCAACAGACACCACCATCGCTACGATTTGGATGTCGTGGTAGAAACCTTCAGGGAACAGAGGGCGGATCGGACGGTCGATCAGACGGCTGGTCAGGATTTCTTTTTCGCTTTGTTTGCCTTCGCGTTTGAAGAAACCGCCGGGGATTTTACCTGCTGCGTAAGTACGCTCGAGGTAATCGACAGTCAGAGGGAAGAAGTCTTGGCCTTCTTTCACTTCTTTGTTGGTAGTAACGGCAACCAAAACAACAGTATCGCCCATGGATACTTTAACGGCAGCGGCGGCTTGGCGAGCGATTTCGCCGGTTTCCAAAGTAACGGTTTGATTACCGTATTGGAAGGTCTTAACGTGTTTATTGAACATCATTGTTCCTTTCAAAATACCGCACTGCTAAAACACTAATAATGCACACTAAAATCCGAATGTGCATAGTTAGGGTTTCAGACCGTGCGGCAGGTTATAAACAAGCTTTCAGACGGCCTTTAAGGCGCTGAAAACAACTCTCGATTATAAAGGCAACCATCCTTAAAATCCAGTATTTATACAATAAAAAGGCCGTCTGAAACATATCTCTTTCAGACGGCCTTCAAACTTAAAAATCAATCCTGAGTCAGCAAAGTCAATGCTTCTTGATATTTTTCGACTGTTTTTTGAATCACATCGGCAGGCACTTTAGGCGCAGGCGCTTTTTTGTTCCAACCGCTTTGCTCCAGCCAATCGCGGACAAATTGTTTGTCAAAAGACGGCGGATTGGTGCCGACTTTGTATTGGTCTGCAGGCCAAAAACGGCTGGAGTCAGGCGTTAATACTTCGTCCATCAAAGTCAGCGTACCTTCTTCATCCAAACCAAATTCAAACTTGGTATCGCAAATAATAATGCCGCGAGATTTGGCATATTCGGCCGCTTCTGTATACAGCTGAATCGCTTTGGTGCGCACTTCCGCCGCCAATTCTTTTCCGATAATGCGTTCGCATTCTTCAAAGCTGATGTTTTCATCATGATCGCCAACCTCGGCTTTGGTTGATGGCGTAAAAATCACTTCAGGCAGTTGTTGCGCTTCCTGCATACCTTCAGGTAGTTGAATCCCGCAAACAGAACCTGTTTTTTGATAATCTTTCCAACCGCTGCCTGCCAGATAACCGCGCACAATAGCCTCTACTTTCACCGGAGTGAGTTTTTTAGCCACAACGGCGCGTTTTTCTAAAACTTTGGCTTCGTTTTCAGGCAAAACGTCGTAAACCGTATGGCCGGTAAAGTGGTTAGGCATGACATGAGCCAGTTTTTTAAACCAAAAATTGGAAATCTGCGTCAGAATCTCCCCTTTACCCGGAATCGGGTCATCCAAAATCACATCAAATGCAGACAGGCGGTCGGAAGCAACCATCAACATTCGCTTATCGTCAATTTCGTATAAATCGCGTACTTTGCCGGAGTAGATTTTTTTCAAGCTGATTTCAGACATTTTGGGTATCTCTTTGGTAGACAGAAGAATGCAGTATTTTAGCCCAATTTGGAATTTTTCGTCAGATTGTTTACAAAATAAAGGCCGTCTGAAACCTTATATTTTGGTTTCAGATGGCCTTAACCGTTGATTTCAGAGAAGAACCCTGAAAATCACCATCCTATCAGATTACAGAAGCTTGAGTCTGATCTTGGATTTGGTTCACAGCAGACAGAGAGTAGTAGTCGCCGTGGCCGGTTACTTGGTAAGTGCTACCGTCAGCAAACTTGAAGTTTTCAACTTTGTGATCGTTACCGGTGAACCAGTCATCGATGGTGATGCTATCGTTAGTACCGACAGAAACAGTCAGGTTAGCACCAGATTTGCTCAGCAATACGTCGGAAGCTGCAACGCCTTTACCGAACAACAGGGTGTCATTACCACTTTCTTCACGGATAGTGTCGTGACCGTAACCTTTGTCGAAGAAGTAAGTATCGTTACCGGTACCACCGATCAGGATGTCGTTGCCGACACCGCCGTCGAGGTAGTCGTTACCGTCTTTACCAACCAGGCAGTCGTCGCCGGCCAAACCATACAGATGGTTGTTGCCGCCGTTACCTTCGATGTTGTTGTTCAAAGAGTTACCAGTACCGTTCAGGTTTTGCATACCTTGCAAAATCAGGTTTTCAACGTGATCGGTCAGTGTGTAGTCAATAACGGTACGAACAGTATCGATACCGGCGTGTGCATTGCCGTACTCGATAACTTGGTCGTTGGCATTGTCAACGAAGTAAACGTCATTACCGTCGCCACCGCGCATGATGTCCGAGCCGGAACCACCGTTCAGGTAGTCGTTACCGGCACCACCTTGCAGGTAGTCTTTACCGTCTTCACCGTACAGAGAGTCACCGTCGGCATCACCGTAAATGGTGTCGTTACCGGCACCGGCGTAGATTACGTCTGTACCGTTACCACCGTAGATGATGTCTTCGCAAGCAGTACCATAAATGGTATCTTTAGCATCAGTACCGCGGATAACGTTGCCGTCTTTGCAGTCTTCAGCTCGGATGACATTACCTGGGTTTTTGTCTTCGTGACCGTATGAGTTGTTTTGGTTATGGTCGTCAACACAGTCTTTGCAGTCTGGCTCTGGCTTAGGCTCAGGTTTTGGTTCTGGCTTAGGCTCAGGTTTTGGCTCTGGCTTAGGTTCTGGTTTAGGCTCAGGTTTTGGTTCTGGCTTAGGCTCAGGTTTTGGTTGTGGTTTTGGTTCTGGTTGCGGTTCTGGCTGTGGCTCAGGCTTAGGCTCAGGTTTTGGTTGAGGCTTAGGCTGAGGTTTAGGTTGTGGTTTTGGACATGGGATCGGTTTGATTGGATCGCAGTTGTAAGGTGGGCAAACCGGAACACATTTGTAGTTAGGAGTTTTTGCCGGTGGGCAGAAAGCCGCAATAGCAGAAACCAGACCGGTTACCGCATTAACTACTGACACGCCGACGCTGGCAATGCTAGCGATACTGCCGATAGAAACAGAAGATTTTGCTGCAGGAGCGCAGTAGTAAGAAGAGTAGGAAGCCTTAGGCGCAGGAGCGCAGTAAGAACTAACCAGGGGTCTAGTATAATACCCCCCGTAACAGTATGCCATAATAATTACTCCCAAAATAGTTAATAAAGATATTGAGCTAGCGGAACGAGCAAATCCGCCCTTGCTCAATTATTATTTTAGTAATATTTTTCAAAATATTTACTCAAAAATATCAAACGGTAGAATTTGCCGATAAAAGGACGGAGTCTCGCCTGTTTTTAAATTCCATTATCCTAGCAACAATAAAAACATTAACATTGATTCACACTCTCTCAAACAGCATAGATCCTTTATCTATCTTGTTAAAAGCTGAACTTTAACTCTAGTTATAGTAAACAAACATAATACCAATAAGTGGTTATTATTATGGATAGATAATATCGACAATTTACCCAAATGCAGCCACCTCTGCATTTTGTTCTACGCCAATAATGTGAATTTGTCTTATTTACACTATAATGACACGAACACCTATTTAACAGCTATCAGAGGAGATATTCAACCATGCGTACTTTATTGACCGGAGCCAAAGGCCAGCTTGCCCGTTGTCTGCGCGACCGCCTGCCCGAAGATTGGGAACTGATTGCTACCGATTCTACTTCGCTGGACATTACCGATACCGAAGCCGTGCATCATATGATTAAAAACTTCCAACCAGATGCCATCGTTAATGCCGCAGCTTACACTGCCGTCGATAAAGCAGAAGAAAACGCAGAGGCTGCTTTTGCCGTCAACGCAACCGCTGTTCACAACCTTGCCGCAGCTGCTCGCGCTGCACATGCCCGCTTTATCCATATTTCTACTGATTATGTATTCGACGGCGAAGGCAAACGCCCTTACCGCGAAACCGACTACACCAATCCGCGCAGCACTTACGGTCAATCCAAAGTTGCAGGCGAGCTTTTGGCTTTAGCCGCGCATCCGGAAAGTACAATCGTCCGTACTTCATGGCTGTTTAGCGAATACGGCAGCAATTTCGTCAAGACCATGCTGCGCCTTGCTAAAGAACGTGACTCCCTCTCCATTGTTCACGACCAAACCGGTTGTCCGACTTATGCAGGCGACTTGGCTCATGCCATCATCAGTTTATTGCAACAGCCCACTTCCCCACGCGGCATCTTCCATTACTGTGGCAACAAATCGGCAACATGGTACGAATTTACCAAAGCCATCTTTCAGACGGCCCACCAATTAGACGACAGCTTCCGCATTCCGGAACTGAACGCAATTACCACTGATCAATACCCCCTGCCCACTCCGCGTCCGGCATACAGCATTATGGATTGCTCACGTCTAGAGACCGAATTCTGTATCAAACCGTCCGACTGGCAAAAAGCCCTGCGCGAAATTCTCCGCAAAATCGACTGATAAGCTGATCCATCTATATCAAAAGCCGTCTGAAAACATATTTTCAGACGGCCTCTTTGTTTCTTTTATATCAAATGCTTTATCTATCCAGTCTGTCATTTGAAAAGTGCTACAATAGCCGTTTATTTTATTTTTCAGACGGCCTGACAATATGTGCAATCATCATCCCAAACATTCACACGATAATGACACCATCCGCATCCGCGGCGCGCGTACACATAATTTGAAAAATGTCGATTTAGACATTCCGCGCCACAAGCTCGTGGTGGTAACAGGATTGTCAGGCAGCGGTAAATCATCGCTGGCGTTTGATACTTTGTATGCCGAAGGGCAACGCCGTTATGTTGAGAGCCTTTCCGCCTATGCCCGTCAGTTTTTACAGATGATGGACAAACCCGATGTCGATTTAATTGAAGGCTTATCGCCCGCGATTTCCATCGAGCAAAAATCCACCAGTCACAATCCGCGCTCCACCGTCGGCACGGTAACAGAAATCCACGATTACCTGCGTCTTTTGTATGCACGCGTCGGCACGCCGTATTGCCCCGAACACAATCTGCCGCTATCCAGTCAAACCGTATCACAGATGGTCGATGCCGTATTGAAACTGCCGGAAGACACGCGCGTGATGATTTTGGCGCCGGCAGTGCGCGAGCGTAAGGGCGAGTTTGTCGATTTCTTTGCCGACTTGCAGGCGCAGGGTTTTGCGCGTGTACGCGTGGACGGCGAAGTCTATCAGCTTGACGAAGTACCGAAGCTGGAAAAAAACATCAAGCACAACATTGACGTCGTCATCGACCGCGTGAAAGTGAAGGCGGACATCAAGCAGCGGCTGGCGGAAAGTTTTGAAACCGCATTGCGCCACGGCAACGAACGCGCACTGGCGATGGAAATGGACAGCGGCGAAGAGCATTGGTTCTCCGCGCGTTTTGCCTGCCCCGTGTGTTCGTACAGCCTGCCCGAATTAGAGCCGCGCCTGTTTTCCTTCAACAACCCGATGGGGTCCTGCCCGACTTGCGACGGTTTGGGCAACACTAACTTCTTCGATCCCGAAAAAGTGGTTGCCCATCCCGAATTATCCTTAGCCGCAGGCGCGATTGACGGCTGGGATAAGCGCAACCAATTCTATTTCCAAATGATTCAGTCGTTAGCACGCCATTATGAGTTTGATGCGGATGCAGCATGGGAAACACTGCCTGAAAAAGTCAAAAAAGTTGTCTTGCACGGTTCGGGCAAAGAAGTCATCGACTTCACCTACCTGTCCGAACGCGGCACCACCTTCAACCGCAGTCATGCCTTTGAAGGCATCATCCCCAATCTCGAACGCCGCTACCGCGAAACCGACAGCGAAACCGTGCGCGAAAAACTGCGCGAATACCAAAACCACCGCGCCTGCCCAAGCTGCGGCGGCGCACGTTTGCGTAAAGAAGCGCGATACGTTTACGTCAGTGGCGAGCCGTTGCACGAAATCTCCGCCTGGCCGCTGACCAAAACCCACCAATTTTTTGAAACGCTGGATTTGGACGGCAACAAAAAACAAATCGCCGAAAAAATCCTTAAAGAAATCACCGAACGCCTCGGCTTCCTGATTAACGTCGGGCTGGATTACCTGAATTTAAGCCGCTCCGCCGAAACCCTTTCCGGCGGCGAAGCCCAGCGCATCCGCCTCGCCAGCCAAATCGGCAGTGGTCTGACTGGCGTAATGTATGTGTTGGACGAACCCTCCATCGGCCTGCACCAGCGCGATAACGACCGCCTGCTCGCCACCCTCAAACGCCTGCGCGATTTGGGCAACAGCGTGATTGTGGTCGAACACGACGAAGACGCTATCCGCGAAGCCGATTTCGTCGTCGATATGGGCCCCGGCGCAGGCGAACATGGCGGCAACGTACTGATTGCCGACACCCCCGAAAACGTCGCCAAATGCGAAAACTCCGTTACCGGACAATACCTCAGCGGCAAAAGATCCATTGCCGTGCCGTCAGAACGCACGCCCGTCAATCCCGACCGAATGCTCGTCCTCAAAGGCGCGCGTGGCAACAACCTTAAAAACGTTACCCTCGAATTGCCGCTCGGTTTGATTACCTGCATCACCGGCGTATCCGGCAGCGGCAAATCCACCCTGATTAACGACACCCTCGCCAAAATCACCGCCCGCGAACTCAACCGCGCCCAAGAAGAACCCGCCCCATACGACGACATCCAAGGCCTCGAACACCTCGACAAAGTCATCAACGTCGACCAATCCCCCATCGGCCGCACCCCGCGCTCCAACCCCGCCACCTACACCGGCCTGTTCACCCCCATTCGCGAACTCTTCGCCGGCGTGCCCCTCTCGCGCGAACGCGGCTACAGCGTCGGCAGATTTTCCTTCAACGTCAAAGGCGGCCGCTGCGAAGCCTGCCAAGGCGACGGCGTGATTAAAGTCGAAATGCACTTCCTGCCCGACGTGTACGTCCCCTGCGAAGTCTGCCACGGCAAACGCTACAACCGTGAAACCCTCGAAATCCAATACAAAGGCAAAAACATCAGCCAAGTCCTCGACATGACCGTCGAAGAAGCCCGCGAATTTTTCGACGCCGTCCCCACCGTATCGCGCAAACTGCAAACCCTGATGGACGTAGGCCTAGGCTACATCCGCCTCGGCCAGTCCGCCACTACCCTCTCCGGCGGCGAAGCCCAACGCGTCAAACTTGCCCTCGAACTCTCCAAACGCGACACCGGCAGAACGCTCTACATCCTCGACGAACCCACCACCGGCCTGCACTTCGCCGACATCGCCCTGTTGCTGGAAGTCATCGGCCGTCTGAAAGGCAAAGGCAACTCGATAGTGATTATCGAGCATAATCTTGACGTTATAAAAACGGCTGATTATATTGTGGATTTAGGACCGGAAGGCGGTGATGGTGGAGGGAGAGTTATTGCGGAAGGTAGTCCAGAAGAAATAATATCTCAAACAGAGGTTAGTTATACCGCTAAATATCTAAAAACAATCTTAGAAAAATTTTAGGAAACTACAATGAATAAACAATCATCTATATTAAATCAATTTAAATTAAAAAATGTTCATGGATACAAAGACTTTCTGATCAATTTTCATGAGGATGTAACAGTTATTCTTGCTGAAAATGGGTTTGGTAAAACTACTATTCTAATGAGTTTATATTACTTTATCTCAGGTCAATTCTCAAAACTCTTACCACTTCCATTTACTGAACTTGAGTTACAATTCGAAGATGGTGAAATTATTAATTTTAATAAGCAGCAAGCATTAACTATTGAGCCTAAATTAAAAGATCGTTTAATCCGACGGAATTTAAGGTTTCCACCAGAAGATATTAATATATCGAAAAACATCGATAAATTAGCTGTTTTATATTTTTCAAAGCAATCCCAATTAATTAAAGAGGATGATTTCTTTAAATTTTTATACATGAATACCCCATGGAGTGATGATGAACTATATGAAAAATTAGCAAATATATTTGATCAAATGATACAAAATGAATATATCAGTAACATTCGAAAGAAGATTAGTGAGCGATTTACTGATATCGATATATTATTACTTACTACCTATCGACGGATTGAAGCAACCGAAGAAGATTTACAATTTAACAATACCTTAGATGATTTTGAATCCATTAATTATTTTAATAATATTCGTAAAAGAAGATTTATAGAAGATAATGACCAACTAATTAATTTTGGCTTGTCAGATGTGGAAAAGCAATTAAATATTCTTACTAACTCTATAAAAAAAGATTTATTACAATCATATCAATCTCTCAGCAACAATATTATTGATACATTATTAGATGATCGTCCTGAAATAGTTGAAATTACTGATGAGGATAAAAAAACTATCAAGCTTATGCTTGAAAGGCTAGGAAATTATACTGATGACAAAATAAAACAAATCTTAGATGCTATAGATAATAATAAACATAATAACCCTCTTATTTATCTATTTATCAAATTAATTGATAGTTATAAGAAATCTAAAGACCAAGAAAATGCAATTGAGAACTTTGTTAATCTAATAAATGACTATTTTAGAATGAGTGATTTTAATGATAAATTAATTAGATTTGATAAAACAAAACTAACTGTGGATGTATTCAATACTCACTTAGAAGAACCTATTCAATTAGGTTCTCTGAGTTCTGGTGAAAAACAAATTATCAGTATTTTTTCAAAATTAATTTTAAATTTAGATAAAAAATTTCTAATTCTTATTGATGAACCGGAGTTATCATTATCATTAGAATGGCAGCAAAGATTATTGCCTGATATGTTAAAGCAGAATTCCTGTAATCAAATTATTGCTATTACCCATTCTCCATTTATATTCGATAATGAGTTTGATGCTAATGCAACTACTATTGAAATTAAAATAAATGGCAAATAAATGGTATTTAAGATGAATAATAGAATTGATACAGTACGGAATAGTAGGACTAAGGCAGTTGCTTATTTTGCTAAATATTTGACAAAAAGAACATCTAAAAAAATTAGTTTTATATTTGAAGGGCAAGAGTGCCCCTCGTTCTACCTTCCATTTATAAAACAATACCACTTCACTGAGAATGATTTTTTTCATGCATTTGTAGAAGGGAGAGATAATGTAATATCTTTTCGTGAAATCCAACATAAAAATCCTACTACAAAAAATGACCATATTCTTTATTTTATAGATAAAGATTTTATAAAGCCAAGAATTAATGTAAAAAAATTAGACATATACATCACTGATAGATATTCTATAGAAAATTATTGTTGTGAATGGAATGTTATTAGTTCATTAATCCAACAAACCTTTGGCTTAAATTTATTATCTGAAGAAGATAATGACGTATTATTAGATATTAAAAAAATATTTACGGATTGTTTCGAAAACTATCTTACGCTTACACACAGGGTGCAAGAAATAATTTTTATTTGTCGCCATGAGAAAATTTCATGTACCTTATGTGATTTGAAAGAATTTATAGACTTTAAAAATAACTCACAATTTATTATATCAAAAAAAATTAATCAAGATATAGAAATATTCAATAAATTCAAAATATTGAATAACAACAATGAACATTATAGAATTAAAAATTCAAAATTTAGACAAAATTTTAGTAATTTAAACAAATATACTGAGTGGCGAGGAAAATATCATATACAATTCTTAACTAAATTCTTAGATTTCTTAGTCTTTGCTAGAGAACATGGGGTAACTCCATTTCAGAAAAGGAACAATACATCCACAATTATTCAAACAAAAAATATCATTTCTATTCTTAGTAATCATTGCAGCATTCCTTTATCATTAAAATTATTTCTTGAATCAAAATTTAATAATAAGCCGTAGCCTGCATACTCAACCCACTGCGTGCGTGGCTGCGCCACACACCCTACCTGCGAATCACACGGAACTTCAAAATATTAAAGTATCAAGCATTGTTGTTTAATTTAATTAAAATCATGAAGTTGAAAGAGTCAGCCTATCTAAACATACTAAAGGCCGTCTGAAATTTCAGACGGCCTTTACTTTTTTAAGTAATCCTTTTTTCAATGATTACGCCGCTTTACGGTGATAATGTCTGAGCGCATGCTCTTTGCGTCGTCCACTTGAGAAGGCGGATACGCGCTTCAGATAACCGATCACTCGGGTGCCGTAGTCGATGTCGTGGCTGCCGCAGGCAGAACAGGCGTGCAGAGTGCGTTTGTCAATATGGCCGCATTCGTTGCAGATGGTGATGCGCACGTTCACGCAGAAGTAGTTGCAGCCGGTTTGCGCAGCAATGTCCAAGAGGGAGCGGTAGCCGGATTCGGGCAAGGCTTCGTCGAGGTTTAGGTGCAGCGCGGAGCCGCCGTCGAGCCAGTCCACCAGTTCTTTGCCGTGCAGCAGGAATTTGTCGAGCGCGTTGATTTCTTCGTCTTCGACGACGTAGAAATAGGAGTTGTAGCATTCGCGGCTGACTTTGTAGCCGTCGGCTTTGTCCCATTTGGCGTTTTTCACGCCGAGGTTTTCAGCAGGGACAAACTCAGTGTTGAACTTCACGCCGTAGTGTTTGCTGGCGGCTTGGTTGGCTTCAAATATGGTTTTCAGACGGCCTTGGACGAAGTTGATGTAGTCGTCGTTGTAGCCGACTTTGATGCCTTGCGATTCGGCTGCTTCCGCCATGCCGTTGATGCCGATGGTGAGGAACTGTTTGTCCAGCGTGATGAAGCCTGCATCGTAAACGGGCAGCATGCCGGCAGCTTGGTATTCTTCCATCAGTTTGCGGTAGGCGTATTGGTATTTGTGGATTTTGGCCACTTCGGCGGCAAGGTCGCGCCCGTCTTGTTCCAACCGGTTCATGTTGATGGTGATGACGTTGATGGAACCGGTCGCCACGCCGCCTGCGCCGAGGGTATAGCTAAAAGTGCGGTCTTCAATGGCGTTGCGCAGACGGCAGCAGGAAGCCAACGAATCGGGGTTGTCGGAAAGATAAACGAAGAAGGAATTTCCTTCCGCCAATTCTTTCGCCATTTCGTCGGCGAACACGGTGTCTTTGCATTTGCCGCCATCGGTCAGCATCGCGGCGGTCACGACAGGGAAAGTCAAAACGGCTTTGGTGCGCTCCTGATTGAACCATTTGAGGAAGAAGTTTTGCAGCTTCGCCACGCTCGCCCACACCGGTTTGCTGAAATCGGGGAAGACGAAATCGCCGAACATCGCGTCGAAATAGTATTGATCGTAAACGGAAATATTCCAGAATACGCTCTGATAGCCTCGCGCGGCGGCGGGCTGGTTGATGCTGTACACCACCTGCTGCATGTGGTTGGCGATTTCTTTGCCGTGGGTTTCCAAATAATTGTCGCCGTAGTCTTTACGGGCGAAGTAGTCGAAATAAGTCAGAAATTCCACCGTCGCCACCGCGCCGGCAAACTGCGCGCTGATGGCAAACACAAGGTTGATAAACGAGCCGCAAAACGAAGCCAGATGCTGCGGCGCCTTAGATTCGCCGCCGAGTTTGCTTAAGCCGTCGAGCAGGAAAGGATACAGCGTAACCGACACACAGTAAGGCTTGAGGCTGGTTTCGTCATGCACATAAATCTCATGTGCCTCAATCTGCCGGATGTATTCGTCGGCGACGGATTGGTCGAAAATTTCGGCGATTTTGCGCGACACTTGGGCACGGTTAATCTGCACGAAAAAGTCTTTCATGATTTCCGCTTCCATCGTGGCGATGTTTTTTTGCGTTACGTTGGCATTGGCATCCATTTTCGAGCCGTCCGCCGCGTTTTGCGCGCTGATGTAGTCGCGCATGAATTGTAGTTTTCCGTTTAACTGTTCGGGATGCAGCCGAATCATGTTAATTCTCCTGTATGGTTTGGTTGATTTATCAAGTAATGACGGTCAGGCCGTCTGAAACATCGCTGTCAGCGAATACAATAAATTCAATTTAAATCAGTGCAATACAGCATTGAGCTAAATTGAAGCCACTGGAAAAACTTTGGGCGCGGGTTTGTCTTTGACAAACAAGCGGTTCAACACCTCGCCCGTACGCAAATCGATAAACTTCTGATTGGTGGTCGGGCTGTCCAAACCGCCCAGCTCCATCTGCCAACGGCCGGTTTTCAGATACGTCAGATAAGGCAGGATGCCGTCTGAAACCGTCTCCAGCTCCTCGCGATCCAAGCCAGTGTACAAACAGGCTTTCAAACCTTCCTGAGCAACAATAGCCAGCATTTTCTGTAAGGCTTTCGGTTGCCATTCCCCGCCCATAAACAACACGCAGCTAATTAGCCCGCGATAGCGTTTCAGACGGCCTTTTAAATAATCCTCGGTCAATTCCGTGCCAATACCCTCTTTCCATGTATCGGCACTGTGGCAACCTTTGCAACGCAACGGACAACCGGAAAACAGAAACGCCAGCGACACTTCACCCGGCACTTCCTGCCAGACAATTTGTTCAACTGTAAATTTCAAGCTACTCATTGCAATACTATAAAACACAATATATGGTGCAAATTAAAACACAAGACTACTAGATATGGTATTTTTATTTAACAATGTATTTTACCCATACAATAGATTTTTATTATTTATCTGATTGTCTATTACTATAAAATAGTAGTTTTAAGCCAATAAAAAGGCCGTCTGAACACGATTCAGACAGCCTGTAATTAAAAAAAGAAAAGCAAACTCCGTTATAACAAAGACAGTTTTAACAAATCAAAAAAGGCCGTCTGAAATCATCTTTCAGACAGCCTCAATTTCAGGTTTTAGCCCCGATTCGAGCCTTTAACCATATCCATCAAAAACAATCGGCAATCCAAGTTACCATTAAACAGCGGAATTTTACGCTTCGGAGAAAGGCGCATAAATTTCGGCATATCGCGATCGCCGGTAAACATCCCAGCCAGCCAGCCTGCGTAGTGCTGTTTCAACCATGTGCCCAGTTGCGGATAAAGAGCCTGTAAAGCCTGAATTTCGGCAAGGCGCACGCCATAAGGCGGATTGGAAATCATAATGCCGTGTTCGCCGTTTGGTCGAGCGTCTTGCGCATCTTGCACATCAAAACGGAGGAAATTATCCACTTCGGCGGCTTGAGCATTGGCCAATGCGGCGCGGATCATATAACGGTCGTTGTCGCTGCCGGAAATTGGCGCGGCTGCCGGTTTGATTTGTTTTTCAGCTTCACGGCGCAGGGCTTGCCATTTTTCTTTGTCGAAGTTTTGCAGTTTTTCAAAACCGAAACGGCGCATCAAACCCGGCGCACGGTGTGTCGCAATCCATGCAGCCTCAATGGCAATCGTACCGCTACCGCAAAACGGGTCTTGGAAAGGCTGCGTACCGTCATAGCCTGCCAAAAGCAGCAAACCTGCCGCCAAGTTTTCCCTCAATGGGGCTTCGCCGGTATCCTGACGATAGCCGCGTTTGAAGAGTGCTTCGCCGGAAGTATCGATAAAGATTTCCACATTGCGTTCATCGATAAAGGCATGGATGCGGATATCAGGATTGATTTTGCCCACGCTCGGACGCGCATCATAAATATCGCGGAAGGCATCGCAGACGGCATCTTTGATCTTCAAACCGACAAAATCCAAGCTTTTCACATTGGCGCGTTTGCCTTCAACTTTGACTTTAAAGGTCTGCTCCAGCTTAAACCAACCTGTCCAATGCAGATTTCGTGCCAGTTTATAGATATCGTGTTCGTTGCGATAACCGCCTTTGGTCAAACGCAGCAAAACACGGCTGGCAACGCGCGAATGCAGGTTGATGCGGTACACCTGCTCCATCGTGCCTTTACATGCCACACCGCCATCAACAGCGCGGATATCCTGGCATGCCATGCTTTCGAGTTCCTGCGTCAAAGGCGCTTCCAAACCGCGAGGACAAGTGATAAAAAGTGAATAAACCGTCATATAAAACCTTTCCGGGTAGAGCTATCCGAACCACTCGGATAACAAATAAAAACAATATTATAGCCGAAAAACCAAAAGGCCGTCTGAAACTTCAGACGGCCTTTGAATAAAGCTTGCTTAGTGATCCAAACTATCGGTTTCAACCTTAACCGCTTTATCGGTTTTATCCTCCGGCAAAACCAAGTTCAACAATACCGCCATAATACCGCCTGCGGAAATTGAGTTTTGGAACAATACAGGCAGGTTTTTGAACACTTCCGGCTCAAATGCCACGCCCAAACCCAAACCGACAGAAGTCGCCGCAATAACTGCTTCACGACGGCGAATACCGTGGCTGACCAGAATCCGCACACCGGCAATCGCAATCAGGCCAAACATCAACACCATCGCGCCACCCAAAACCGGACTCGGAATCGTGGTAAACGCGCGGCCGATAACGGGGAACAAGCCCAATAATACCAAAATTGCCGCAATATATTTGCCTACATGACGCGAAGCCACACCGGTCATTTGAATCACGCCGTTATTTTGCGCAAACGTGGTCAAAGGCAAAGAACCCAGTGCAGTCGCAATCACAGACACCAAACCATCCGCCAATACGCCGCCGCGCAGACGTTTGGTATATTCTTCACCCTCAATCGGCTGCTCGGAGACCATTGCTGTCGCCGTCAAATCGCCCACTGCCTCAAATACGCTCAACAAGAAAATCGCACCGGCAACGATAAACGCGTGCCAATCAAATGCGAAACCATATTTAAACGGAACAGGCAGGGTAATCAGCGGCAGGTTTTGCAGGGCGGAAAAATCTACTTTACCCAAAAACAGCGCAACAATATAACCAACAATCAAACCCACCGCGATGCCGCTCATACGCAGCAATGGATTTTTCAAGCAGTTGAAAACCAATACAATCAGCAACACCAGCGATGCCAAACCCAAGTTTTCCATCGAGCCGAACGTACCGTCTGCTTTCGCACCGAAGCCGCCGCCGAAATCGGTAATGCCCACATGCACCAAGCTCAAGCCGATCAACATGACGACCACGCCGCTTACAGTCGGTGTAATCACTTTTTTCAAATACGGCAAAAGCCAAGCGGAGAAGCACACCAAAAACGCGCCGACAAAGGACACGCCCAAAAGCGTTGAAATCATCACATCTTCAGTCAAGCCGCCCTCTTTCATACCGGTACCGAGTGCAATCATCACGGTAACAAAAGAGAAGTTAACCGACTGAATCGATAACATACCCGAACCGACCGGCCCGAAACGGTTGACCTGCAAATAAGTACCGACACCGGAAGCCACCATCGCCATCGACACCAAATAAGCCGTCATTTCAACCGGCAGCTCCAACGCCCCGCCGACAATCAGTGCCGGAGTAATCATCGGAACAAAAATCGCCAGAAGGTGCGTAACCGCACTCAACAACGCATTCCCAAACGGCGGCTTGTCTTCCAAACCATAAACCAAATCAAGCGATTCCGCCTGTTTTTCAGTCATTCCGGCCATGTTGAACCTTCTCTCAAGAATCGTTAAAAAATATTAAGATGCGTATTTTAACCAATTTGAAATGTATCAGCAAATTCAAAACCATCAGGCCGTCTGAAAGTTCCGCCCAGCCGTTTTCAGACGGCCTCAAACCGCCTTAACACATTTTAATTCTTGACATCATTTTTCTACCTAAAAACAAACAAACCAATGATTTAAAAATGTATTATTCATTAAGATAATGACAAGTCACCATTAAACAGCAAAGCCTCATAGCGGATATGTTTCACACAAACAACAAAGTAAGCTACAATCCGATGAATAATCCACCTACACTATAAAATTAAAGGTTTCCGTATGTTAAAAGGCAGTCTGGTTGCCCTGATTACCCCGATGAATCAAGACGGCAGCATCAACTACGAACAACTTCATGACTTAATCGACTGGCACATTGAAAACGGCACCGACGGCATCGTCGCAGTCGGCACCACCGGCGAGTCAGCCACTCTGCCTGTCGAAGAACATTTGGCCGTTATTGAAGCCACCGTCAAACACGTCAACAAGCGCATTCCCGTTATCGCCGGTACAGGCGCCAACAATACTGTCGAAGCCATCGCCCTTTCCAAAGCCGCCGAGCAAGCCGGTGCGGACTACACCTTATCTGTTGTTCCCTACTACAACAAACCTTCGCAAGAAGGCATTTACCAACATTTCAAAGCCATCGCCGAAGCCACTTCGATTCCGATGATTATCTATAATGTTCCCGGCCGTACCGTCGTCAGCATGAGCAACGACACTATTTTGCGTTTGGCCGAGATTCCGAATATCGTCGGCGTGAAAGAAGCCAGCGGCAATATCGGCAACAACATCGAATTGATCAACAGCGTTCCTGAAAGTTTTGCCGTTTTATCCGGTGATGACCCTACCGGCCTGCCTTTTATGCTGTGTGGTGGTCATGGCGTGGTAACCGTCGCAGCCAACGTTGCACCGAAACTCTTTGCCGACATGTGCCGAGCCGCCCTTGAGGGCGATATTGCGACCGCCCGTCGTCTAAACGAGCAACTTATCCCAATTTATAACACCATGTTCTGCGAGCCCAGCCCGGCCGCGCCCAAATGGGGCCTGAGCTTATTGGGCAAATGCGAACCCCATGTTCGTCTGCCTTTGGTAGCACTGACCGAAGCCGGTCAAGCCAAAGTCCGAGCCGCTCTGGAAAAATCAGGACAAATCTGATCCGGAAATAAGGCCGTCTGAATTCCAAACACCCTTTTCAGACGGCTTCCCTGTTAAGAACTTCATCCACAGGAAAACAAGATGACCTATATCAAACCCATCATAGTAGCCCTCGCCCTGATTAGCATGACTGCCTGTTCCGGCAGCAAAAAAGAACAACCCAAACTCGACTATCAGAGTCAATCACACCGCTTGGTCAAACTGGAAGTACCACCTGATTTGAACAACCCAGACCAAGGCAACCTCTATCAATTACCGGCAGGCAGCGGTGCCGTCCGCGCTAGCGACTTCAACAAACGCCGCACTCAGGCCGTACAACAACCTGCCAATGCAGAAGTTTTGAAATCCGTTAAAGGCGTACGCCTTGAGCGTGACGGCAACCAGCGCTGGTTGGTTGTCGATGGCAAATCGCCTCGCGAAATTTGGCCGTTGTTGAAAGTATTCTGGCAAGAAAACGGTTTCGACATCAAATCCGAAGAACCGGCCATCGGCCAAATGGAAACCGAGTGGGCTGAAAACCGAGCCAAAATCCCTCAAGACAGCCTGCGCCGTCTGTTGGACAAAGTCGGCTTGGGCGGCATCTACTCTACCAGCGAACGCGACAAGTTCATCATCCGCATCGAACAAGGCAAAAACGGTTCGACCGACATCTTCTTCGCCCACAAAGGCATGAAAGAAGTTTATGCCGACCGCAAAAAAGACACTACTATGTGGCAGCCAAGCGAGAGCGACCCTAACCTCGAAGCCGCATTCCTCGCCCGCTTTATGCAATACTTGGGCGTTGACGGCCAACAAGCCGAACAGGCTCTGACCCAAAGCGTTGCCGCCCGCAGCAATGCTTCTGAGTTAGCCCGTGTGGACAATGGCACTCTGTTGCTGGCAGGCGATTACGGCCGCAACTGGCGCCGTACCGCCCTTGCGCTTGACCGCATCGGCCTGACTGTTATCGGTCAAAATGCCGAACGCCGCGCCTTCTTGGTTCAACAAGCGCCAACCGAAGGCGAAGCAGTTGCCAATAAAAAACCAGGCCTGTTCAAACGCGTATTTGGCAAAGGCAAAGCAGAAGCACCAAAAACGTATCCTGAAATCATCGTGTATGTTGAGCCTATCAACAATGGCGCACGCCTCCATCTGTTGAACAAAGACGGCAGCCCATACAAAGGCAGCGATGCCTCCACATTGTTGAGCCGCCTGCACACAGAATTACGTTAATCCGTTATTCGACTTAAGGCCGTCTGAAATATTCAGACGGCCTTTTTAACGGATACGGCATGGTTTCAAATTCCCAATCTGACGTTATAATCAGAACATTTTTCCCCCTCCCCCAAGCTGCCATGACCCGACAAAAAGCCTATCTGCTCCTGACCGCCCTGTTTACCCTGATGTTTATCGTACTGATTCTGTTGGGCGCTTATCTTCTGAGCATTCACAGCAAACAATTTGCCGTTGCCGCCTTTCTGTTTGCCTTTGCCACCGTTTTTGCCCAAATCGGCAGCCTTGCCCTTTACATCCGCCACAAAGCACACGCACAAATGGCTCGTATGCAACAAACCGAAAACCATTAAGGAAAAACCATGTTTGAAAAAATCGTCCTTGCCAGTGGCAACTCAGGCAAACTCAAAGAATTTTCCCGCCTCTTCGCCGACTTAAACATCGAAGTCCTGCCACAATCGCAGTTCAATACGCCCGAATGTCCCGAGCCGTACCATACCTTTGTTGAAAATGCCCTGGCTAAAGCACGTCATGCCGCCAAATATAGCGGCTTACCGGCACTTGCCGACGATTCCGGCATCTGCACCAACGCCTTAAACGGCGCACCCGGCATTTTCTCCGCCCGTTATGCAGGCGAAAACCCCAAATCCGATGCCGCAAACAACGCCAAACTGTCTGCCGATCTTGCCGATAAAGACGATAAAAGCTGTTACTACGTCTGCGTGCTCGTCCTCGTCCGCCACGAAAACGACCCGCAACCCATCATCGCCGAAGGCATCTGGCACGGACAATGGCAGGCAGAAGCCGCAGGTACAAACGGCTTCGGCTACGACCCGCATTTCTATCTGGCCGAACATGGTTGCACCGCCGCCGAGCTTGGTCCTGAAATCAAAAATGCCGAAAGCCACCGCGCCCAAGCATTGCGTGAATTGTTAAGAAAAATTGAATCCTTATAAATCGATAACAGGCCGTCTGAAACCTTCAGACGGCTTACCTCACATTCACTCCCATGCCCAAGCCCACACCTGAAGAATTGGCAGCCTTTGCAAAACACGTTGCTGCCTTTATCCCGACTACGCCTGACGAACTTCTGCAACTTATTGACAGTCAAGAAACTGCTATCGTCTTTTTAGGCAAACCAAGCTGTTCATACTGTCGCCGTTTTGTTGCAAAACTGTTTACCGTTTCCTTAAACAAGCAGCTTACCATCCGCTTTACAGACAGCAGCAACAAAGCAGCTTTAAAAACTTTTCGTGAACAACACGGCATCAAAACTGTTCCCGCATTACTCAACATCTCACAAGGCAAAATAAAATTTGTCTGCAATTCCAAATTATCAGAAGAAGAAATAGAAGCTTTTTTGAGAGCTTAGACTTCGCATATTTCCTACTGATTACTTTCCCTGCCGACATTTCAGTTAAAATAACAGCCTAAAAATTTCAGACGGCCTTGAGCCTCAACACATACCATGACCCAAATTACTTTCCAACGCCCCGGCCAGCTAACCGCCCTGCCTCCTTTATCACTCTATATCCACATCCCGTGGTGCATCAAAAAATGCCCATATTGCGACTTTAATTCCCACAGTCTCAAAAACGGCCTGCCGGAAGAAGCCTATATCGATGCCCTATTAACCGACTTGCAGCTTGAATTGCCGAATATTTGGGGCAGACCGGTGGAAACCATATTCTTCGGCGGCGGTACACCCAGTCTGTTTCAAGCGGAGTCGATTGACCGTTTGTTAAGCGGCGTGCGTTCACTGTTGCGTTTGCAACCCGAAGCGGAAATTACTTTGGAAGCCAATCCGGGCACATTTGAAATTGAGAAGTTTCAAGGATTTAAAGACGCAGGTATTACGCGTCTGTCTATCGGCGTGCAGAGTTTTAACGACGATATGCTTGATCGATTGGGACGCGTTCACAATGGCAAAGAAGCCCTGACAGCTATTGATACTGCCTTGAAATTATTTGATAAAGTCAATATCGATTTGATGTATGCCCTGCCAAACCAAACGATTCAGACGGCCTTAAACGATGTGCAAACCGCTATTGCAACAGGCGTATCGCATATCAGCGCATATCATCTGACAATGGAACCGAACACGCCTTTCGGTCATACGCCGCCCAAAGGATTGCCGCAAGATGAAGCAGCATTGGATATTGAAGATGCCGTACACGGTGAATTGGAAGGCGCAGGCTTTATCCACTACGAAACTTCGGCTTTTGCAAAATCTGGTATGCAGTGTCGCCATAATTTGAACTACTGGCAGTTTGGCGATTACTTAGGCATAGGCGCGGGCGCACACGGCAAAATTTCCTATCCCGACCGTATCGAGCGAACTGTCCGCCGTCGTCATCCCAACGACTATCTTGCCGCCATGCAAAGCAATCCGCATGAAGCCGTTGAACGCAAAACCGTTGCTGCCGAAGACCTTCCATTCGAGTTCATGATGAATGCCCTGCGCCTAACCGACGGCGTACCTGTCGCAATGCTGCAAGAACGTACCGGCGTACCTACTGCAAAAATCATGGCTCAAATCGAAACCGCCAGACAAAAAGGCCTGCTTGAATCAGACCCGACCGTGTTCCGCTCGACCGAACAAGGCCGTTTGTTCTTAAACGATTTGTTACAGTGTTTTTTATAAGTGCGATTTTACAACAGCTGACACATTTTTAGATTTGCTTAATTTTCCACAAGAAAATACAATCAGAATAGTTGTTGGGAATGAACAATCCCGGCGATTATCCACTACTCCTAATCCTACATTAAGGACAAAACAATGAAAAAAGTTCTGGTAACACTGATTGCTCTTTCCCTACCTGCATTTGCATTGGCTGATGAAACCAAAGGTTTTTATGTTCAGGCTGATGCTGGTCATGCTACTGTAAAACTGGGTGGCGCATCAATTAAAGGCTTTAGCCCTCGTATTTCTGCAGGCTACGATTTCGGCGATTTCCGTGTTGCTGCCGACTATACGCATTATAAATCTGCAAAGATTAATGTACCTTCGGTATATGCTGAGGCTAAATATCACAGTGCCGGTGTATCTGCTATTTATGATTTTGACCTGCAAGCTCCTGTAAAACCTTATGTAGGTGTTCGCCTGGGTCTTAACCACTCTACTCATAAATATCAAACAGCCGAACAAACAGCTGAACGTAAGGATACTAAAATTGGCGTAGGTGCAATGGCTGGTGTAAGTTATGATGTAACTCAAAATGTAGCACTGGATGCAGGCTATCGCTATAACCACTGGAGCAAGATCAATAACGTTAAGCTCCATTCCCACGAAGTATCTGCTGGTGTACGCGTAAAATTCTAATATTTAAATACTTGGCATGAAGTAACGATTGCTTCATGCATCAAGTAACAAAAGGCCGTCTGAAACCTGTTTCTCAGGATTTTAGACGGCCTTTAAGTTGTTTAAATATGTCTAACTTTTTGCTGCTTTTACTTTTGCTGCAAACCACAGCGCCGCAGCCGTACCTGCCATATCGGCAATACCGTCCGCGATCGAACCCTGGCGCGTAGCAGTCAGAAATGCCTGAGCCAGCTCACTCCCTACTGCAAACAATAAAGCGGCAAGCAGAATGCCTTTATAGGGAATAGTCCTATTGTCTTGAATAAATATTTTTGTGCACAACCATGCCTGACCGAAAAACAGTCCGAAATGGCCGACTTTATCAAAATGGGGAAATGGTGGAGCGCTATTGCCGCCCTCTTTGAAAAGTAAGGCATAAATGGCGGCGGCAAACCAAATCAAGGCAGCGACAGTAAATTTGTTTAACGGCAAGGCTTTCATTTGTCGGCCTCTTCATCCAACCATGTTTGGCAGATATCTGCCAAGCGAACAAATTTCCCACCCCGCGCCTTCAAAATATCACGCCATTGTGCTACTTCTTCAGCATCCGGGGCATCTTCAATACTGCATTCGTAAAGGCAGAAATCTAATGTTTCGCCAACAATGCTTGGGGCTTCGGTTTGCATAAGACTGGTCAGTTCATTCATATTTACTGTTTCTTTAATTGGTTTATCGCTAGTCAGATCGCGCTGCCTGTTTTCAGGCCGTCTGAACATGATGTGCAAGGCTGCCCGTTTGATTCGGATACGCTTACTTACTGTGTAAAAAACGTGTTGCTTCTTCCCATTCACCATTCAACACAGCCGGCAATCCTTGCAAGGATTTGGCGATGGCGTCATCAATTTGCTGTCTGTGTTCCGCCGACGGTTTATTCAACACATAACCGACAACCAGATTACGGTCGCCAGGGTGATCAATACCCAAGCGCAGGCGGTAGAAATTGGGCGTACCCAAACGAGCCTGAATGTCTTTAAGGCCGTTGTGTCCGCCATTGCCGCCGCCAAGTTTGAATTTGATACGGCCGCATGGAATATCCAGCTCGTCATGGACCACCAAGATTTCCTCCGGCTTGATCTTGTAAAACTGAGCCAAAGCGGCTACTGCCTGACCGGAGCGGTTCATAAAAGTCATGGGTTTGAGCAGCCAGACATCGCCATCCGGCATAGTGGCGCGCGCCACTTCGCCGTAAAATTTCTTTTCGTCTTTAAAATTGACTTTCCATTTCCATGCCAGTTCGTCCAACAGCCAAAAGCCGACATTGTGGCGCGTTTGTTCGTATTCTTGGCCTGGATTGCCCAAACCGACGATTAATTTAATTTTCAAGCTCATTACTGTTCTTTCAGTTTGACAGGCCGTCTGAAAAAGTTTCAGACGGCCTTCGATTTATTCTTACCCTGCGCGTTTACGTCTCGCTTCTTTCGGATCAATCAACAATGGACGATAAACCTCAATCCGATCGCCATCGCGCAACACCGTCTCGTCTTTCACTGCCTTGCCGAAAATACCCAAAGGCGCTTGCTGCAAATCCAACTCTGGGAATTCTACCTCCAAACCGCTTTGCAGGGCGGCTTCGCGTACGGTTGTCCCTTCGGCAACGGTCATGCTCTTCAACACTTGCCTATCGGCCAGTCCGTAAACAATTTCAATCTCAAGCATAGCGACGGTCGGCCTCTTTAATAAAAGCATCCACCAGCGTACCGGCAAGATGGCCGAATACTGGAGAAATCATGGCAGAGAGTACGGCATTGGAGAAATCGTATTCTAATCTGAATTCGACTTTGCACATATCATCGCCCAAGTCGATAAATTTCCAAGTGCCGCGCAGGGTTTTAAACGGCCCTTCGAGCAAATCCATGCGGATTTCCTGCCCCGGGATATTGTGGTTGTGCGTCGCAAACGACTGCTTGACGCGCATATAGTCCATAAACAGGCGCGCTTTTAGCTCATTGCCTTTGCGTTCGATGACTTCGGTCTTGCTATACCACGGCAAAAATTTTGGATAGTCCTCAACTTTGTCCACCAGCTCAAACATTTCCTTAGAGCTATGCAGCACCAATACGTTTTTCTCGACTTTTTTCATGTTGGTTGTAGACCTTGTTTTTGAATATTCGGGGTTCAGACGGCATGATTTAGAAAAATATCTGCCCTACTTTGGGACAAAACTCCCAATTTAAACCGCTTCGCCATTTTGTTTCGCTTCCAGCCATTCCCAGCGTTCCAGCTTTTCCAAAAGCAGCATTTCAATTTCTTCAGCCCTGCTTTGTAACGCACCTGCTTTTTCGTAATCTTTGAAAATTTCAGGATCGGAAAGCTGAGTATTGATTTCAGCCTGCTCGGTTTCCAAAGCTGCGATTTCATCAGGCAGGGCATCAAGTTCGCGCTGTTCTTTATAGGAAAGTTTGACCGTGCGGTTGGCTTTGGGTTTGACTTTCTCAGGCTCGGCAACCGCTTTAGGCGCAGAGGCCGTCTGAATTTTATCTTCCCGCGATTTTGCGTCGATATAGTCCTGATAGCCGCCGATGTATTCTTTCAGACGGCCTTGTCCTTCGAAAACAATGCTTTGGGTAATCACATTATCCAAGAACATACGGTCATGCGAAACAAGGAATACCGTGCCTTGATAATCTCGCAGCAAGTCTTCGAGCAACTCTTGGGTATCAATGTCCAAGTCATTCGTTGGCTCGTCCAAAACCAAAATATTGGCAGGACGGGTAAAGAGTTTTGCCAACAGGAGGCGGTTGCGTTCACCGCCGGAGAGTGATGAAACGGGACTTTGTGCGCGGGCTGGATGGAACAGAAAATCTTCTAAATAGCTCATCACATGCTTTTTCTTGCCGCCGACCTCAACGTAATCATTGCCCTGCCCGAGCGTGTAAAACACAGTGTCGTTTTCATTCAACGCGCTACGGAATTGGTCGAAATAAGCAACTTCCTGTTTACTGCCGATGCGGATTCTGCCGTAGGTCGGCTGCAATTCGCCCAAAATCAGCTTAAGGAAGGTGGTTTTACCGATACCGTTTGGACCGATTAAGCCGATTTTGTCGCCGCGCTGCAAAATGGCGGAGAATCTGTCCATGATGACTTTGTCGCCATAGGCAAACGAAGCGTGTTCCAATTCGGCGATGATTTTGCCGCTTTTTTCGCCGCTGTCGAGCTTAAAGTTAACCTGCCCTTGTACGTTTCGGCGTTCGGCACGCTGGCGACGTAGCTCTTCCAAACGGCGCACACGGCCTTCATTACGGGTACGGCGCGCTTCGATGCCTTTGCGTATCCATGCTTCTTCCTGTGCGTGGAATTTGTCGAAGAGGCGGTTATGTTCCGCCTCGACTGCCAACTCTTGCGCTTTTTTCTCGCTGTATTTGGAGAACGAGCCAGGATAGGAGAGCAGAATGCCGCGGTCGAGTTCGACGATACGTGTGGCGATATTGTCCAGGAAACGGCGGTCGTGGGTAATCACGACCAAGCTGCCTTCAAACGCTTTGAGCAGGTTTTCCAACCAAATAATCGCGTCGATGTCCAAATGGTTGGTCGGTTCGTCCAGCAGCAATACGTCGGGCTTCTGCACCCAAGCCTGCGCCAAGGCGACACGCTTTTTCTGGCCGCCGGAAAGATTGCCGATTTTTTCATTTTCCGGCAAACCGAGTTCACCCAAAGTCTGCTTGACTGCCGCATCCAGTTTCCAGCCGTCCTTCGCTTCGATTTCAAGTTGCAATTCGTTGAGCTCTTTCAATAAAGCCTCACTCGAACCATTTTCCAACTCATGGCTGACATGATGATAACGGCGCAATAAATCGCGAATTTCGCCCAAACCTTCGGCAACGGTATCAAATACGGTTGCGTCCTTATCAAAAAAGGATTCCTGCGGTACATAAACGATTTTGAGATTGTTTTGAACAATAATCTGCCCGTCGTCGAGCTTCTGTACACCGGCGAGGATTTTCAGAAACGAAGACTTACCCGCACCGTTGCGGCCGATTAAACCGATTTTCTCGCCGCTGTCAAGTTGAAAAGAAGTTTTGTCGAGCAAGGCGACATGACCGACAGCAAAAGAAGCATTTTCTACGGATAAGATATTCATGGGGAAACTTCAAAAAAGAAAAGGGGAACATTTTAACCGATTATCGGCAGATATTTGCCGACAATCATATGAAATTGAAAGTATCAGGCCGTCTGAAAGCAGTTTTCAGACGGCCTTCATTATTATTCTTGAACCTTCAAGCCAAAATGCAGATAGGCTCGTTCGGTTGCTACGCGTCCGCGCGGTGTACGTTGCAAAAAGCCCTGCTGAATCAGATATGGTTCAATCACATCTTCGATGGTATCGGTCGATTCACCAATCGCAGCGGCCACGTTTTCCAACCCGACAGGACCGCCGCTGAACTTGTGCAAAATCGCCTCAAGGAATTTCCTGTCCATCACATCCAAACCTTGCCCGTCCACATCCAGCATACTCAAAGCCGCATCGGCAATTTCCGCATCAATGATGCCGTTGTTTTTCACATCGGCATAATCGCGTACACGTCGCAAAAGGCGGTTGGCAATACGCGGAGTGCCGCGGCTGCGCTTGGCCACTTCCATAGCGCCCTCGTCGCCCATATCCAACTGCAATAGTTGAGCAGAACGGGCAACAATAGTCGCCAAATCTTTATTCTGATAAAACTCCAATCGGGACACGATACCGAAACGGTCGCGTAAAGGGTTGGTCAGCATGCCGGCGCGGGTCGTCGCACCTACCAATGTAAACGGCGGCAAATCGATTTTGACCGAACGCGCGGCCGGTCCTTCGCCTATCATGATGTCCAACTGATAATCTTCAAGCGCAGGATAAAGGATTTCTTCAACCACGGGGCTTAAACGGTGGATTTCATCAATAAACAGTACATCATGAGGCTCGAGGTTGGTCAACAAGGCTGCAAGGTCGCCGGCACGTTCCAAAACCGGGCCGCTGGTTTGGCGCAAATTAACGCCTAACTCTTTGGCGATAATGTGTGCCAAAGTAGTTTTGCCCAAACCCGGAGGGCCAAACAGCAAAGTGTGGTCAAGCGCTTCGCCACGTTTTTTCGCCGCCTGAATAAAAATGGCCAACTGCTCTTTTGCCTTATCCTGCCCGATATAGTCGTTTAAAGTTTTCGGACGTAAAGCACGTTCAAGCAATTCCTCCTGAGCGGAAATATTTTGAGCAGTGATAATGCGCTGAGGTTGTGCAGAAGTAAGATTATCGGTTTGTAACATAATGTTTCTAAATTCTAAGACCGTTCCCGACCCGTTGTTTCAGACGGCCCGAACAATCAGATAAAGCGGTTAAATTATGATTTTGGCCATTATACCCGATAAGGCCGAGCCGCTTTCCCCTCAAATCTAAATCACACAAAAATTTTCGTTTTCAGACGGCCAAAGCAACGTATAATAAACGGTTAATTCAAATACCTATCGCATTCAGGAGAACACATGAGCCTCAAGCAAAAAGTCATCGCCATCGACGGCCCCAGCGCATCCGGCAAAGGGACAGTTGCCTCACGCGTAGCCGAAGCCTTGGGTTTTCTTTACCTCGACTCCGGTGCGCTTTACCGCCTGACCGCGCTTTACGCACAAAAACAAAATGTTGCCTGGACAGATGAAGATGCCGTCAGCACACTGGCAGAAACTTTGCCCGCACAATTTGAAGGCAGCGCCGTATTATTAAACGGCGAAGATGTATCCGAGCAAATCCGTACCGAAGCGATTGGCATGGGCGCATCTGCCGTCGCGCAGTTGCCTAAAGTGCGTGCCGCCCTTTTGCAACGCCAACGCGACTTCCTAACCGAAAAAGGCTTGGTCGCCGACGGCCGCGATATCGGCTCGGTTATTTTCCCTGATGCCGCATTAAAAATTTTCCTGACCGCAAGTGCCAATGTCCGCGCCCAACGTCGTGCCAAACAACTCGGTATCCCATGCGAAGGCGTTGCATTCGAGCGTATTTTGTCGGACATTGAAGCGCGTGACGAAGCAGACCGCCGCCGCCCTGTTGCTCCGTTGAAACAGCTTCCCGACGCCCTGCTTTTAGATACCGATAACCTTTCTATCGAAGAAGCTGTAAAAAAAGTGCTTGATTGGTATCATAAAGTTTAAAATTTGGAGTATAATCGCGAAGTTTTCATTTCAGACGGCCTGTTGACCCTAATAACAAGGCCGTCTGAAAACATTTCTCAACCTGCCGCGCCAAGGACGGCAGGTCATTTCAAACCTAACCCGCACCCCTTGGCGGTGTACCGAAAAGAGTATATATGACTATGGAAAATTTTGCCCAGCTGCTGGAAGAAAGCTTTACCCTGCAAGAGATGAACCCAGGTGAAGTGATTACTGCCGAAGTAGTCGGCATCGATCAAAACTTCGTTACCGTTAACGCAGGTCTGAAATCAGAATCTCTGATTGATGTTGCTGAATTCAAAAACGCTCAGGGCGAGATTGAAGTTAAAGTTGGCGATTTCGTTACCGTTACCATCGAATCTGTTGAAAACGGCTTCGGCGAAACCAAACTGTCCCGCGAAAAAGCCAAACGCGCTGCCGACTGGATCGCTTTGGAAGAAGCTATGGAAAACGGCGACATCCTGTCCGGCGTTATCAATGGCAAAGTCAAAGGTGGTCTGACTGTTATGATCAACAGCATCCGTGCATTCCTGCCGGGTTCTTTGGTTGACGTACGTCCTGTAAAAGACACTTCTCACTTCGAAGGCAAAGAAATTGAATTCAAAGTGATCAAACTGGACAAAAAACGCAACAACGTTGTTGTGTCCCGCCGCGCTGTTCTGGAAGCTACTTTGGGCGAAGAACGCAAAGCCTTGCTGGAAAACCTGCAAGAAGGTTCAGTTATCAAAGGTATCGTTAAAAACATCACCGATTACGGTGCATTCGTTGACTTGGGCGGCATCGACGGTCTGTTGCACATCACCGACTTGGCATGGCGCCGTGTGAAACACCCAAGCGAAGTTTTGGAAGTAGGTCAAGAAGTAGAAGCTAAAGTCCTGAAATTCGACCAAGACAAACAACGCGTTTCTCTGGGTATGAAACAACTGGGCGAAGATCCTTGGAGCGGCCTGACCCGTCGTTACCCACAAGGTACCCGCCTGTTCGGTAAAGTATCCAACCTGACCGACTACGGTGCGTTCGTTGAAATCGAACAAGGCATCGAAGGTTTGGTACACGTTTCTGAAATGGATTGGACCAACAAAAACGTACACCCAAGCAAAGTTGTTCAACTGGGTGACGAAGTTGAAGTAATGATCCTGGAAATCGACGAAGACCGCCGCCGTATCTCTTTGGGTATGAAACAATGCCAAGCTAACCCTTGGGAAGAGTTTGCCGCCAACCACAATAAAGGCGACAAAATCTCCGGCGCAGTTAAATCTATCACTGACTTCGGCGTATTCGTAGGCCTGCCTGGCGGCATCGACGGTCTGGTTCACTTGTCTGACCTGTCTTGGACTGAAGCCGGCGAAGAAGCTGTACGCAAATACAAAAAAGGCGAAGAAGTTGAAGCTGTTGTATTGGCAATCGATGTTGAAAAAGAACGCATCTCTTTGGGTATCAAACAACTGGAAGGTGATCCGTTCGGCAACTTCATCAGCGTAAACGACAAAGGTTCTTTGGTTAAAGGTTCTGTGAAATCTGTTGACGCCAAAGGTGCCGTAGTCGCTCTGTCTGAAGAAGTTGAAGGCTACCTGCCTGCTTCTGAATTCGCTGCTGACCGCGTTGAAGACCTGACTACCAAACTGAAAGAAGGCGACGAAGTTGAAGCCGTTATCGTTACCGTTGACCGCAAAAACCGCAGCATCCGTCTGTCTGTTAAAGCGAAAGACGCTAAAGAAAACCGCGAAGCGCTGAATTCAGTTAACGCTGCTGCAACTGCCAATGCCGGTACTACCAGCCTGGGCGACTTGCTGAAAGCCAAACTGTCCGGCGACCAAGAATAAGGTTGCAGACATGACGAAGTCTGAATTGATGGTTCGCCTCGCAGAAGTGTTTGCCGAAAAAAATGGCAACCAACTGCTGGCTAAAGATGTCGAATACAGTGTAAAAGTCTTGGTTGATACCATGACCCGCTCACTGGCTCGTGGACAACGTATCGAAATCCGCGGCTTCGGCAGCTTCGACTTGAACCACCGCCCTGCCCGTATCGGGCGCAACCCCAAAACCGGCGAACGCGTGGAAGTGCCAGAAAAGCATGTTCCTCACTTCAAACCGGGTAAAGAGTTGCGTGAGCGTGTAGACTTGGCATTGCAAGAAAGTGCTCATTAATACTTAGTAGCAAAACGCCGCAGAAATGCGGCGTTTTTTGTTTTTTCAAGAAATACCAAAGCCAGCTCTTTTTACGCATACCTTAATCGCACACTTTTCCAACTATATTGACAACAAAGCCTTTGCAAAAAACGCAGGCCGTCTGAAATCATTTATAATAGACCGACTATTCTGTAATGAAAACATCATTCCAACTACTGTCCAAACTATTGCGGATGATGTTTCGACTATCGCCAGTAAAGCATAATAAAGGTTACACATGAGCAATAGAGATCAACTATTCACACCACCTCCATTTGAAAACCACAGCCCATTGACTTGGTATCAAGCTGCAGCCGAACAGCCCAACTTTATCCGTGACGAAGCACAAGCACGAGCCATTGAATATTTGGATCGCTTGTGGACCGAGTTGATGATGTTCAAACGCAAACGCAACCGTTTTCTCGGCCGCAGCCTACGCTCCCCCCAAGTACCAAAAGGACTCTATTTTTATGGCGGCGTAGGACGCGGTAAAAGTTTCCTGATGGATGCTTTTTTTGGCTGCCTCCCTTATCGCCGTAAGCGCCGCGTGCATTTCCATGCCTTTATGGCCGAAATTCATCAACGACTGAAAGTCTTAAAAAGCGAAGCCAATCCCTTAAAAGCCGTTGCAACAGAAATTGCCAAAGAAACACGCGTATTATGTTTTGACGAGTTTCATGTCAGCGATATTGCAGATGCCATGATTCTAGGCCGTTTGCTGGAAAACCTGTTGAGTGAAGGTGTAGTCTTGGTAGCCACTTCCAACTACGCCCCATCCGAACTCTATCCTCAAGGCCAAAACCGCAGCAGTTTTCTGCCAACCATCGCCCTTATCGAGTCCAACCTGACCGTTTTAAATGTGGATGGCGGCGAAGATTACCGCTTGCGTACGCTGCGTCCTGCTGAAATTTTCTTTGTCCCAAATAATGAAGAAAATGAGCAAAAACTGGCTGCTTTATTTAAAGAAATGAGCGGAATCTCTGAATTAAACCCAAGCATCAGCATTATTCATGGACGGGAAATTCCTCATAAAGCCCAGTCAGAACGCGCCATCTGGTTTGATTTCCGTGCATTATGTTTCGGCCCGCGCTCACAAGCTGACTATTTGTATTTAGCCGAACATTACGAGATGGTTTTCCTTTCAGGATTAGAACGTCTAACCCCGCAAGAAAAAGCAGAAGCACGCCGTCTGACATGGTTAATTGACGTTTTATACGATTTCCGTGTGAAGCTGTGCGCCACTAGCGCAGTTGGCGTAAACGATATTTACGTTGAAGGCGATTTTGCCGAAGAATTTACCCGTACAGCCAGCCGTATGATCGAAATGCAATCTGAAGTCTATTTGGAACAACCACACCTGACTTTAAGCAAATAATGCCTTTCCCAAAAAGGGGCGAAATTTGGTAGAATACACTTCCCTCGCCTCTTGGCTACGGCAACTTACCTATTAATAAAAACAAGGACATAACATGGCCATCGAACGTACAATTTCCATCATCAAACCCGATGCGGTAGAAAAAAACGTCATCGGCAAGATTTACAGCCGCTTTGAAGAAAACGGCTTGCGCATTATTGCGGCGAAAATGAAACATCTCTCTGAGCGTGAAGCAAAAGAGTTTTATGCTGTACATAAAGATCGCCCTTTTTATGAAGACTTGGTTAAATTCATGACTCGCAATCCTGTTATGATTCAAGTATTGGAAGGTGAAAACGCCGTTGCCAAAAATCGCGAATTGATGGGCGCAACCAATCCAGCCGATGCAGCTCCGGGCACAATCCGTGCCGACTTTGCAGAATCTGTCAGTGTTAATGCCGTACATGGTTCTGACAGCGTTGAAAATGCTGCGATTGAAATTGCTTACTTCTTCAGCCAAAGCGAAATCTGCCCACGCTAAGAGTAAAAGCCTGTAGCCGCTTTACGGCCGTCCGATTTATATCGGACGGCAAAACTGCTTTGTATGTCCTACAAATTAAAGGCCGTCTGAAAACCCAAAGGCTTTTAAAGCAAAGCTGCCCAATAAGCCCCTTTGCTTTAAAAGCTTTACTGAGAAACATAAAAATACATGAAAACCAATCTACTGAATTACGATTTAAACGGACTGACGCAACACTTTGCCGAAATGGGCGAAAAGCCTTTTCGTGCCAAGCAGGTAATGCGTTGGATGCATCAAGCGGGTGCACAAAACTTTGAAGAAATGACTGACTTGGCCAAATCATTGCGTGCCAAGCTGAATGAACAAGCCACAATCGAAGTGCCCAAATTAATGATGGCACAAGAATCTACGGACGGTACACGCAAATGGTTGCTGGATGTCGGCACGGGCAACGGTGTAGAAACCGTCTTCATTCCCGAAGCTGAACGCGGTACTTTGTGCATCTCTTCCCAAGTAGGTTGCGCATTAGAATGCACCTTCTGCTCTACTGGACGACAAGGTTTCAACCGCAACCTGACTGCCGCTGAAATCATCGGTCAGCTTTGGTGGGCCAATAAAGCCATGGGCGTTACCCCTAAAAACGAACGCGTTATCTCCAACGTCGTGATGATGGGCATGGGCGAACCCATGGCAAACTTTGACAATGTTGTTACCGCGTTAAGCATTATGCTGGATGACCACGGCTACGGCCTGAGCCGCCGTCGCGTAACTGTTTCCACTTCGGGCATGGTTCCACAAATGGACAGACTGCGTGATGCAATGCCTGTTGCTTTAGCCGTGTCTTTACACGCATCCAACGATGAAGTGCGCGATCAAATTGTTCCACTCAACAAAAAATACCCGCTCAAAGAATTGATGGCGGCTTGTCAACGTTATCTGGTCAAAGCCCCCCGCGACTTTATTACCTTTGAATACGTTATGCTCGATGGCATCAACGATAAAGCACAACATGCGCGCGAATTGATTGAGTTGGTTAAAGACGTACCATGCAAATTCAATCTGATTCCGTTCAATCCTTTCCCCAATTCCGGCTACGAACGTTCTACCAATGAAAATATCCGTGTCTTCCGCGATATTCTGCAACAAGCCGGCTTTGTCGTTACTGTCCGCAAAACTCGCGGCGACGATATCGATGCCGCTTGCGGACAACTGGCCGGACAAGTACAAGATAAAACACGCCGCCAACAAAAATGGCAACAGATTTTGGTCGAACAATAAGGTTAATTATGAAAATCAAGTTCGGATTCGCTTTACTTACCGCACTGACTCTTTCTGCCTGCGCTTCCTCTTCCGGCCCAAGCCCTAAAGAACGTGCCATTCAGGTTTCTAATATCAAAACTCAACTGGCTGTGGAATATATGCGCGGCCAAAACTACCGCCAAGCTACTGAAAGTATCGAAGAGGCGCTTAAGTCCAATTCAAAAAATGACCTTGCTTGGTTGGTACGCGCCGAGATTTATCAGTATTTGAAAGTCAAAGACAAAGCTCAAGAAAGCTTTCTTAAAGCATTGTCTTTAAAACCTGATAGTGCAGAAGTTAACAACAACTACGGTTGGTTCTTGTGCAATCAAATGAATGCACCAGCCGAATCTTTGGCTTATTTTGATAAAGCACTGGCTGACCCAACCTACCCAAGCCCCTTTATTGCCAACATGAATAAAGGTATTTGCAGCGCAAGGTTAGGCCAATACTCTTTAGCCCAAGCTTATTTGGAAAGGTCTTTAGCAGCAAATCCGCAATTCTTCCCTGCTTTCAAAGAACTTGCCCGAACCAAAATGATGGCAGGCAATCTGAACGATGCCGACTATTATTTCCGCCAATACCAAAGCAAAGTTGATGTTCTGCAGGCTGACGATTTGCTTTTAGGCTGGCGTTTGGCTACCGCTTTGGGTAATAAACACGCCGCATACGAATATGAAGCCCAACTTAGGGCAAACTTCCCCTATTCAGACGAACTACAAACTGTCACAACAGGCCACTAAATGGAAAATAACGATAAAATCAACTACGACACACAAGCCGCCAAAACATTGGGGGATGAATTACGCAAACACAGAACTGATGCCAAAATCGATATTCAAGATGTTGCTTCACGTTTGAAACTGTCTACCGAACAAATTGATGCTTTGGAAAAAGGCGAATATTCAGGCTTTCCCGGTTTAGTCTTTGTTTCAGGCTATCTGCGTTCATATGCACGATTTCTGAAAATCGATGAACAAACCATCGCCAAACATTTACTCTCCATTACTCCGCAACTTGAAGACCATGTATACGCGGTAACACGCAGTGCCAACACAGGCTTAAGCTACAAAGACACTGAAAAGCAAGGCTTCCCCAAATGGATATTGGGAGTAACCGCATTGGCTTTGGCTGTAGGCGGTGTTTACTTTTGGCAAAGCAAATCCAGTTTTGAAAACGAGCAGGCAAATATTCAAAACAGCAAAGATGTTGCTGATACGATGAAAACGCCTGCCTTAAAAACGGATAATGTTGCCGTTAGCGAAATGACGGAAGACGGCAAAAAAGAAATCACCAATAAGCCTGAAACGGCCAATGATCAAGCAACCTCAGCAGCTTCCGCCGTCGTACAAGATGAGAAGCCTGCCGTCAAAGTTGAGAAAGACGAACTTTGGATTAAAGTCCAATACCGAAGCAATCTGATTATTACAGACAAAGATGGAAAAGTAGTATTCAGCCGTATCGTTCCGGCCGGAAGCGAACAACGTCTGAGAGGCGGCGCGCCTTACAATGTTTGGATCGGTATTGCAGCCGGCTCGGAAGCCAATTACGGCGGCACACCTATCGAACCTTTGAAATACCGTGTTGCCGGTGAAAAATCCGCCTCTTTTGTTGCAGGAAAAAACTAAAATGACCACACCTAAACGCCGTCAGACACATCAAGTCAAAATTGACCATCTCATCATCGGCTCCGATGCGCCCGTTGTTGTGCAATCTATGACCAATACCGACACCGCAGATGCAGAAGCAACCGCCCGACAGGTCAAAGAGTTGAGCGATGCCGGCTCAGAAATGGTCCGTATCACGGTTAATACTCCTGAAGCGGCTTCCAAAGTAGCCGAAATCCGCAGCCGCTTAGACGATATGGGCTACACCACGCCTTTGATTGGTGATTTCCATTTTAATGGCGAACGCTTATTGGCCGAATTTCCTGAGTGCGGCAAGGCCCTGTCTAAATACCGCATCAACCCTGGCAATGTCGGCAAAGGTGCAAAAGGCGATGAAAAATTTGCCTTTATGATTCGTACTGCCGCAGAAAACAATAAAGCTGTACGCATCGGTGTGAACTGGGGTTCGCTTGATCAAAGCCTTGCCAAGCGCATGATGGATGCCAACCTAGTTTCTGCTACACCGAAGCCGCCTGAAGAAATCATGAAAGAAGCTTTGATTGTTTCGGCGCTGGAGTCGGCAGAAAAAGCCGTAGCTTTGGGCTTGCCTGAAGACAAAATTATTTTGTCGTGCAAAGTCAGCGCCGTACAAGACTTGATTCAGGTTTACCGCGAATTAGGCAGCCGTTGCCGTTACCCACTGCATCTCGGTCTGACTGAGGCTGGCATGGGCAGCAAGGGCATTGTGGCTTCCACCGCAGCTCTGGCCGTATTGTTGCAAGAAGGCATCGGCGACACCATTCGAATTTCCCTTACGCCCGAACCCGGCTCCCCGCGCACACAAGAAGTCATTGTCGGTCAAGAAATCCTGCAAACCATGGGCTTGCGCTCCTTTACGCCAATGGTTACAGCCTGCCCCGGTTGCGGCCGTACCACCAGTACCGTATTCCAAGAGTTGGCTCAAGACGTACAAAACTATTTACGCCAAAAAATGGCTGTTTGGCGCACTGAATATCCAGGCGTTGAATCATTGAACGTTGCCGTAATGGGTTGCGTAGTCAATGGCCCGGGCGAAAGCAAGCTTGCCGATATCGGTATCAGCCTGCCAGGTACAGGCGAAACTCCGGTTGCGCCGGTTTATGTAGACGGCGAACGCAAAATTACCCTCAAAGGCGACAATATCGCTGCCGAGTTTTTACAAATTGTTGAAGATTATGTCAAAACCAACTACTGCGAAGGTGGCGCAAAACGTAAGCAAAACCGTGTCATTCCGATTCAGTCTGCCTAAAACATTATCAAGATAAAGAGGCCGTCTGAAAATATGTTGGGCAAACTGGATACTTGGCTGACTGAGCATCCTAAACGCGAGGATTTGCATGGTTGGCGACGCTTTATTGTTGAATTTTGGTTTTTCGGTTTGAAAGAAGCACGAGCCTGCTTATTTGCAGGCTTGTTTTTCATTGCCATGTTCCTCATTCCGAAAACAGGCTGGTTGGGAATTTCACGCTACGACCTGCTGCTGATTTTTGCCGTCTCCGTACAAGCAGCCATGCTGTATTTCAAGCTGGAAACTTGGGATGAAGTGAAATCGATTACGCTGTTTCACTTGGTGGGCTTTGCTTTAGAGTGGTTCAAGACTTCAGGCGATATCCAGTCTTGGAGCTATCCGGATGAGGCATACACCAAAATCGGCGGCGTACCACTGTTTGCGGGCTTTATGTATGCCGCAGTCGGCAGCTATATCATTCAAGCATGGCGGCTGTTTGACCTCAAAATCAAAAGCCATCCGCCATATTGGTTGGGTACTTTGTGCGCACTGGCGATTTATATCAATTTTTTCACCCATCACTATATCGGCGACTATCGCTGGTATCTTGCTGCTTTTGCTCTCGGCCTATACGCTCGGACAACGGTCTTATACACGCCCTATGACACCACTCGCAAAATGCCGCTCCTGCTCGCTTTTGTCCTGATCGGATTTTTCATTTGGCTGGCGGAAAATTTGGGAACCCTTTTCGGCGTTTGGCGCTATCCCAACCAAATCGGCGCATGGGCATCGGTACACATCAGCAAATGGAGTTCATGGGCTTTACTGGTGATGATGACTTTTACCATCGTTGCGAATTTAAAACACATCAAACATACCATCAGCGTATCGAAAGATTAGTTATTTAACATTTGAAAAGGCCGTCTGAAACTTTCAGACGGCCTTTAATTTTCAGTAATCAATTAAACAAACTTAAGGCTTTAACAAACACCATAATGACACCATAGCCCAAAGGAACGCAGACTAAAGCCCAACGCCACCATACACCGATACCGCCCGCTGATACTTTTTTGCTAATCAGATAGGCATCGGATACAGCGGTTTCATCATCGGGATTGCGGCTATGTGCCGCTACTTTAATGTTTTTCTCATGATGCTTTTCATGAACCGAACGAACACTCAAGTTACACAGCAAACCGACAATCAACAAACCCGCCATAATATACATGGTAATGCTATAAGCTTCAGCAGCCGGAACACCGCTTTCAATTTGACTTTGGCGGATATAGTTGACCAACACCGGGCCAATAACAGCCGCAGTTGACCATGCCAGCAAAATCCTGCCGTGTATTGCCCCGACTTGATAAGTGCCGAACAAATCTTTCAAATACGCCGGAATGGCTGCAAAACCGCCGCCATACATGGAAATGATGACGCAGAAACCAATAACAAACAAAGCCTTGTTACCGCTATCGCCAATAGACGGAATGGCAAAATACAACAGCGAGCCGAGTACAAAGAAAATAGTATAAGTATTTTTACGGCCAATTTTGTCGGACACACTGGACCACAAAAAACGGCCGCCCATATTAAACAGGCTCAACAGACTCACAAAACCTGCCGCCGCACCCGCACCAACGGCAGCCTGTTTACCGACAGAAGTTTCAGAAAACAGCTCCTGAATCATGACGGAAGCCTGTCCCAACACACCAATACCGGCCGTTACATTCAAACACAATACCCAAAACAAGAGCCAGAATTGCGGCGTTTTCATGGCTTGTGAAACATTGACATGATTACTGCTGACCAATTTGCTTTTGTTTTTCGGCGCAACATAACCTTTAGGTTTCCAGCCATCGGCAGGTACACGGATCGTAAACGCGCCGAACATCATCAACACCAAATAAAACAATCCTAAAACGACAAAAGCCTGCGCTACGCCAACTGAAGTTTCACTGGAGAAAAAATTCATCAGCGACACGGATAAAGGCGAGGCCAACATCGCGCCGCCACCAAAGCCCATAATCGCCAAGCCTGTCGCCATACCCGGTTTATCGGGAAACCATTTCATCAAAGTCGATACAGGCCCGATATAGCCCAAGCCCAAACCAACCCCACCAATCACACCGTTGCCCAAATAAAGCAAAAACAGATTGTGCGTATGAACGCCGATCGCCGATACAAAAAAGCCCAAGCTGAAGCAGCAGGCTGCAACAAACATCGCCTTACGCGGCCCAACGCGTTCCATCCAAGTACCGAACATAGCGGCAGATGCGCCCAACATCGCCAAGGCAATACTGAAAATCCAACCAACCGTGGTCAGCTTCCAATCTCCTGCAGCCGACTCAGTAATACCGATAAGCTTGGTCAGCGGCGCATTGAACACGGAATAAGCGTATATCTGCCCGATGGCAAGATGCACGGCCAAAGCGGCAGGCGGTACCAGCCAACGATTAAAGCCGGGTTTGGCAATGGTCGCCTCACGGTCTAGAAATTTCATAAAATCCTCTTGTCTATGTGTGTCAAACGCTGATTCCATATCATGCGGAACCAAAAAATTGTTGACAATATTTTAGCATAATCTCCCCTTTATCCTTTTTTCTGCTCCATGATAATTTTGCGCATCAAACAGAAAAAACATTCATCTAAACCATTTCTTCACACCCATATCGACAAAAAGGCCGTCTGAAAATTCTTCAGACGGCCTTTTCATTCATATCGTTTTATGCGGCGAAGCGTTTGGCAACTTCATCCCAGTTAACGATTTCCCAGAAACCTTTCAGGTAGTTAGGACGGCTGTTGCGGTAGTCGATGTAGTAAGCGTGTTCCCATACGTCGCAAGTCAACAGCGGAGTGTTTTCAGTAGTCAGCGGAGTACCTGCATTGGAAGTAGAAACCAGATCCAATTCACCGGCAGGCGTTTTCACCAACCATGCCCAACCTGAGCCGAAAGTACCAGCCGCGCAAGCATTGAACGCTTCTTGGAATTTCTCGAAGCTGCCCCATTTGGCGTCGATGGCCGCAGCCAATTCACCGGCAGGTTTGCCTTGACCTTTAGGGGTAAAGCCCAGCCAGTAGAAAGTGTGGTTCCAAGTTTGGGCAGCGTTGTTGAACATACCGCCGGAAGATTTTTTCACGATTTCTTCCAAAGGCATTTCTTCAAACTCAGTGTCTTTGATTTGATTGTTCAAATTGGTGATGTAAGTTTGATGGTGTTTGCCGTAGTGGAACTCCAAAGTCTCTTTGGTCAGATGGGGGTATAACGCATCCAGTTCATAAGGCAATTGTGGCAGCTTGTGTTCCATTTTTATGCTCCTAATTATTGATATTTATATTTTGGTAGTGTGTGTTGTCAAATCGACAACATTGCTATTTTACCTGCTTTAGCCTAAACAAACCAATTGAACTTACACTGCGCTATAATAGTGGATTGCAATTTTCCAGCCAGAGATGCCCGTCATGAGCAATTATTCCGATATGCCGTCTGAAGACCGTGAAATCAGCGCATTGTCACTGCCGCCACATTCCACCGAAGCGGAGCAATCCGTATTGGGCGGCCTGATGCTGGAAAATTCTGCTTGGGACCGTATTGCCGATGTCGTTTCCGGCGAAGATTTCTACCGCCACGAACACCGCCTGATTTTTCGTGCCATTGCCAACCTGATTAACGAAAGCCGCCCTGCCGACGTCATTACCGTTCAAGAAAGTTTGGAACGCAATGAAGAATTGGAAGCGGCAGGCGGATTCAACTATCTGATTACGCTGGCGCAAAACACACCATCCGCAGCCAATATCCGCCGCTACGCCGAAATCGTGCGCGAACGTTCCATCATGCGCCAGCTTGCCGAAGTCGGTACGGAAATTGCACGCAGCGCCTACAATCCGCAAGGGCGCGATGCAGGTCAACTTTTGGACGAGGCAGAAAACAAAGTATTCCAAATCGCCGAAAGTACCGCCAAATCCAAACAAGGCTTTCTTGAGATGCCCGATCTTTTGAAAGAAGTGGTCGAGCGCATCGATATGCTTTATTCGCGCGACAATCCTGATGAAGTAACCGGTATATCGACTGGTTTTATCGACCTCGACAAAAAAACATCAGGCCTTCAACCGGGCGATTTGATCATCGTCGCAGGCCGTCCTTCCATGGGTAAAACTGCCTTTTCCATCAACATTGCAGAACACGTTGCCGTAGAGGGCAAGCTGCCTGTCGCCGTATTTTCGATGGAGATGGGTGGTGCGCAGCTGGTTATGCGTATGCTGGGTTCGGTAGGACGTTTGGATCAAAGCGTTTTAAAAACCGGCAGATTGCAAGACGAACACTGGGGCCGTCTGAACGAGGCGGTCGTTAAACTCTCCGATGCACCCATGTATATCGATGAAACTCCGGGTTTGACCGCGCTCGAACTGCGCGCTCGCGCCCGCCGTCTTGCGCGCCAGTTCAACGGCAAATTGGGCTTGATCGTCATCGACTACCTGCAATTAATGTCAGGCTCCGGCCGTTCTGACAACCGCGCTTCCGAGCTTGGCGAAATTTCCCGCTCCCTCAAAGCATTGGCTAAAGAATTGCAAGTTCCCGTCATTGCCCTGTCGCAGTTGAGCCGTACAGTTGAGCAGCGTACCGACAAACGCCCGATGATGTCCGACTTGCGCGAGTCCGGCGCAATCGAACAAGATGCCGACTTGATTATGTTCATGTATCGTGATGAATACTACAACTCAGAATCACCCGCAAAAGGCTTGGCGGAATGTATTATCGGTAAACACCGTAACGGTCCCGTCGGGAAAGTATTCCTCACTTGGATGGGTCAATTTACCAAATTTGATAATGCTGCCTATGTTCCAGAATCCATGTTGATGGAAGATTGAGACAGATTGTCTGAAAAACTAACCGAATTTCATATTTCATTAGTCACGCATTACAAAATCGTTTAGAATTAATCTAATAAAAGCAAAAGCATTGCCACAGGCAAATGCAAAAGAGAAAACGTCAGTTACCCAACACATTACTACCAAAAATCACTCATGTATCAGACACAAAAAGGCTTCACCCTAATTGAGTTGCTGATCGTCATTACTATTGCAGCAGTAATGGCCGTCATCGCACTTCCCAATATGAATCAATGGATTGCCTCCAGACGTGCAGCATCGCAAGCAGAGCAAATTGCCAATCTGCTGCGCTTCGCGCGAAATGAGGCCGTCCGTCTCAATCTTCCCGTTTACATCTGCCCGGTCAAAATCAAATCCGATGGCTCGCCCAATAATGGTTGCGATTCCAAATATGCCGGTAATGGTATGTTGGCCTACGCCGATAAAAACGGAGATTCCAACTATAAAAACGATACAGTCGATTTATCCGTCCGC
Source organism: Neisseria sp. 27098_8_158 (assembly GCF_041433145.1). Lineage (NCBI taxonomy): Bacteria > Pseudomonadati > Pseudomonadota > Betaproteobacteria > Neisseriales > Neisseriaceae > Neisseria > Neisseria sp. 27098_8_158. The sequence continues at coordinate 277,072 of NZ_JAPWAZ010000001.1, read as the reverse complement.
TCCATTATCCTTAATGGAGATACTGACAAAGTGGAATACAGCTTCAACTACATCCCTATCAGCAATGACCGTTCTGCCCTCTCGACCTCAGCTTCAAAAGAAGTCTGGTGGAGATTCCTACCAAATGGTACATTTGGCCATTCAACCGATGGAAAGAATTATCAATTTTCAGACGGCCACATCAAAATCAGCCTGACGGATAAATCCGCCGCCGATGCTGAAACCAAGAAAGCCCGTGCTACCGTACTTTTAATCAATGGTAATGGGCATGTCGAAATCTGTGCTAAAAACGATGAGCGCAAAATATGCGAATACTCTTCCAAAGAATAACAACGGTATCTTATGAACATTACTAATCCTACTCATCTCAGATCATTTAAAGGCCGTCTGAAAACAAGCTCAACAAGCTTTACCCCAAAACTTCAATCTGGTATGACCCTGATTGAAGTTTTGATTGCCATGTTTGTCCTTGCCATCGGTGTGCTCGCCCTTTTAGCTGTTCAATTACGTACCGTATCCAACGTGCGTGAGTCTGAAAATCAAACCACAGTTGCCCAAATTACGCAAAATCTGATTGAAGGCATGCTCATTAATCCGACGCTCTCTGAAGAAACCGATACTGCAGGGGAAAAAACCTCCCGTTATAAAAAATCCTATGATGCCTACCTAAAATCCGACTCTAAACAAACTGCGAAATTTGAAGCCAAAATGAACAAAACTCAACTTGCACAGGCTCAAATTGCACAGTTTAAAGCCGACTTAGACAAAGCCCTTCCCGAAGCCCAAGTCTTCTCGACCATCTGCAAAGATTCTTCCGGTGCAGAGCCGACTTACGAAAATGGGTTTAACGCAAAATGCGATGGCAAAGGCGACACAACCATCGTTAAAGTTTTATGGTTGCAAGATGTCGAAGAAGAAAATAGAGCAAAAAATCTCAACACATCGGGGCATCACGTTGTCTATACCTACCAATCACGCGTAAGAGACTAACAATGAACAATAAACGCTTACTCAATCATATTCCCAATAAAACCGCCATTCGCGGCTTCAGCATCCTTGAATTTCTGGTTGCCAGCCTGCTCAGCATGATCGTCTTAATGGCTGTCAGCTCCACCTACTTTACTGCACGCGGATTGAACAAATCTGCCAACACACGTATCGGTATCCAACAAGATTTGCGTAACACCGCCAATATGATCGTCCGTGATGCGCGTATGGCAGGCAATTTCGGCTGCTTCAATATGTCGAATTTTCCTGCCTCTGCAGTGATAGAAGACAAAAGCTTGGATGAATACACATTGAAAACAGCTGGTGTAAATAAGCTGTTACCAGTTAAAGAAATCAATAAATTAGGCTACGCAGGTTTTGCTCAAACCGGCAAAGCCCTGCTGTTTCAATATGGAATCGACAAAGCAAACCCTGCTGCAAAAACTGCTATTGTCAGCAGCTGTTTCGGCATTGCCAAACCTCAAACAGAAATTAAAGATTTAGATGCGGCAAAAACAGCTTTGAAAATTACCGACCCTGATCAAAATGGCAGTATCGCCATCATGAAACATGAAATGATTGCCTACGCTGTCGGTAAACTTGGTGAAGAGAGCGGTTTGTTCCGTTTCCAATTATCAAATGATGGTTCATGGAGTAATCCGCAGCTGTTGATTAAAGGCATTACAACCATGGATATCCACTATATCTATGCAGAATGTCATGATTCTGAAAATGCATCTGCCAGCGGAGTAAATACAGAATCATTTGATTACAAAAACGCATTGGATATCTCAGCTGAGGCTAAGTCTCCGGCTTCTATCCAAATCGTACTGAATAACGGCAGTATTGACCCATCGAAAGAACAAGACAATAAAGTTGATATCTACAATATTAATGCCACCATCCGCGGAGGAAATGTATGCGCCGACCGATCACTCTAATCAAACCTAACCGGCAGCAGGGCTATGCTTTGTTTATCGTTTTAATGATGATGGTCGTCATCGCCCTGCTCGTGGTCACAGCCACCCAGTCCTACAATACTGAACAGCGTATCAGCACCAATGATGCCGACCGCAAACTGGCAACCACCCTAGCCGAAGCGGCACTGCGTGAAGGTGAAAATCAAATTTTTGATATTGAAGGTAAAAAGACTACTTTTACCGCAAAATGTGAAAAAGGTTTATGTTCCACGCCAAACGTCAAATCCAATGGCGATTTTACTGAAGAAGGTAGCCCAACCGTAGATGCTTGGAAGCGCAAATGCGACAAAAACCTGTGTATTGACACCAATGGTACGGAATATCCTTTAGATAAAAAAAGCGGCATCGCAAACAATCCCCGCTACATCATCGAATATTTAAGTAAAACTACTGAAGGCCGAATCACCTACCGCGTTACCGCCAAAGCATGGGGTAAGAATGCCAATACCCAAGTCGTTCTTCAGTCTTACGTTGCCAGCAAATAATATAATGAATACCACCTCTACCAAACAACTAGGCTTTACGCTGGTTGAGATGATGATTGCCGTCACCATCTTAGCCATTCTGGGCATCATTGCCATTCCCTCTTACAACCGCTACATTGAACGCGGCCACCAATCACAAGCGCATGCCGAGTTAGTCGCCATCAATTCCGCTTTTAAAAACCAGATGGTTAAAAATCCAAAGTGGAAAACTGATGAGGTTAAAACTCAGTTGGATGACTTTATTTCCTCATATAAAGGCCATAAAGATTTGGCAGACAAATACAAATACTCTGCCGACATGATTAATGCCGACAAAAGTCGTGCCTATCGTTTGAAAGCTATTCCCACAAAAACAGGCTATACCCTTTCCGTTTGGATGGATAGTTTGGGCAATGCTTACAAATGCACTGATATTGATTCAGCCAATAATTTCAAAACCGCAATGACCAATGGAAAAGGTTGCGAATCGGTTTCCAAAAAGAAATCTTCTTAGTCTGACAAACATAAAAAAGCAGTGTCATCTTACTGACACTGCTTTTTATATTTTACTGCTTCCAATCATCGTCTCGGCGTTGACGCTTCAACAAAATCCTGACTGCGCCATCATTGCCTTGTCGAGGTTCGACATAAGCCAACACGTCAGGATGCTGCATCAACCAGCGGCGCGTCATATTTTTCAAAACCGGTTTATAGCCTGCAGAACCCAAGCCGCTGCCGTGGACAATCTCGCCGCAAACGCCGCGTTTTTTCGTAAACTCAATAAATTCGTTCAATACCTGCTGCGCTTCCTCCTGCGTATAGCCGTGCAAATCTACATCCGCCACCACGGGATAATGGCCGTTTCGCAAACGCATCAAATCATTTTTACCCTGCCCATTTTTACTGAACGAAGCCGGCGGTTCTTCCCAGCTGCCGCTGCCCACATAAAAATAATCTTCCTGCTCCAAAGTTGCCATTTCTTTAGGTCGCGGTTTGATAGGCGATTTATCGCAAGGCTGTTCATAATAGTTGCCGGCATTTTTCAAAGGCGTAACCTTGCCAACCGCCTTGCTGAAATCCACATCTTCTGCCTGCTTTTTAGCCTTCGCTTCCACTTCCCGCTCCGCAGCTTCCTTTTTCGCCTGTTTGCCCAAAGCCTTCAGCGTTTCTTGAAAGTTTGCCGTCATGGTTTGTCCTTTCCAAAAAATTGATTGCACACATTATAGCAAACCCGATTACAAGACCGTCTGAAAGACTCTTATCATCGCTTCTTGTTTAGGGTATAGTATTAACGCATTGCCAGTCTTACAAAAGAGAGAAAATATGTTTAAACGCCCGGAAGAAATCATCGTCTTGATACTTGCCCTATTATGGGTTGGACTCAGCTACTACTTTGCCGCCATCCTGATTTCAGATGCCTACACCATTCTCCTGATTACCGTACTAACTTTCGTTTGGGCGGCCATCTGTTTCTTTTTATGGCAACGCAACTTAAGCCGTCATATTTGGCCGCTGTTCCTCGGCAGCCTGGTTGCCTGCTGGTGGCCGTACTTCACTTGGCTTGCAAGCGATGTTCCCGAAGGCACATGGTATTCAGGCTGGACATTCAAATCCATTATCGCCCTGATTCCCGTTGTGGCCGCTTATATCTTCAAGTGGAAACGGAGCCGAAAAAACAAAATCTCCAATACCCTTGCCTGATACCTCACGCCGTCTTTTTCAGACGGCGTTTTCCATATCTGACATAACGCTCAGACTGTCAACAATTCCAATAAAATGCTATACTCTTCACACGATTTAACACCCTAAAACAGGCCGTCTGAAAGACTTATCAAGATGATCAGCAAACAAGAATACCAAGCCCAAGCCGCACAAGGTTACAACCGCATTCCACTCGTTCAAGAGCTGCTTGCCGACTTGGACACACCGCTCTCAATCTACCTCAAACTTGCCAACAAGCCTTTCACCTACCTGCTCGAATCCGTTGTCGGTGGAGAACGCTTCGGCCGCTATTCCTTTATCGGCCTGCCTTGCAACCACTATCTCAAAACTAGCGGCAAACATGTCGATGTGTATCAAAACGGCGAAATCGTCGAACAACACGACGGCAATCCCCTGCCCTTTATCGAAGCCTTTCACAACCGCTTCAAAACGCCCGAAATCCCAAGCCTGCCGCGCTTTACCGGCGGCCTGGTCGGCTACTTCGGTTATGAAACCATCTACAATTTCGAACATTTTGCCCACCGCCTGAAACATACGGCCAAAGCCGATCCGCTCGGTACGCCCGACATCCTCCTGATGCTCTCGCAAGAGCTTGCTGTAGTGGATAACCTAAGCGGCAAAATCTACCTGATTGTTTATGCCGATCCGTCTCAAGCCAACGGCTACGAACGCGCGCGCGAACGTCTTGAAGACATCCGTACCCAGTTACGCCAAAGTTGTGCCATCCCGCTTTCTCTCGGCAGCAAGCAGACGCAAGCAGTCAGCGAATTTGGAGAAGAACCTTTCAAAGCCTGCGTCAATAAAATCAAAGACTACATCTTTGCAGGCGACTGCATGCAGGTTGTCCCCAGCCAACGCATGAGCATGGAATTTACCGATAATCCGCTTGCCCTCTACCGCGCCCTGCGTACGCTGAACCCATCGCCGTATATGTTCTACTACGATTTCGGCGATTTCCATATTGTCGGCTCTTCGCCCGAAATCCTCGTCCGCCGCGAACGCGACGATGTCATCGTCCGTCCTATCGCCGGCACACGCCTGCGCGGCAAAACACCAGCCGAAGACCTCGCCAACGAGCAAGATTTGCTGAGCGATGCCAAAGAAATTGCCGAACACGTCATGTTGATTGACTTAGGACGCAACGACGTCGGCCGCATCAGTAAAACCGGCGAAGTCAAAGTTACCGACAAAATGGTGATTGAAAAATACTCCCATGTGATGCACATCGTCTCCAACGTCGAAGGCCGTCTGAAAGACGGCATGACCAATATGGACATCCTTGCCGCCACCTTCCCTGCAGGCACGCTTTCAGGCGCACCCAAAGTCCGCGCCATGGAAATCATCGAAGAAGTCGAGCCGAGCAAACGCGGCATCTACGGCGGCGCAGTCGGCGTATGGAGTTTCAACAACGACATGGACTTGGCCATTGCCATCCGCACCGCCGTAATTAAAAACAATACCCTCTTCGTCCAAAGCGGCGCAGGCGTAGTTGCCGACTCCGACCCAACTTCCGAATGGCAGGAAACGCAGAACAAAGCCCGCGCAGTAATCCGCGCAGCGCAAATGGTGCAAGAAGGGTTGGATAAATAATTTTCAGACGGCCTGCGCTCTGAAATGACTAAACAACAAGATTATGATACTAAAAGAAAAACAACTAAAATCCATCAGCAAATTCCTTAGCTTTATCTTACGTCATCATCCCGAGCAAATCGGCATTACTTTGGATAAAGACGGCTGGGTGGATATTGATACCCTGCTGACGCAGGTAAATCATCCCGAGCACGGCTTTACGGGTAATCCGCTGACCTACGAAGTATTGTTGGAAGTGGTCGAAAACAACGATAAAAAACGGTTTACCCTTTCTGAAGACGGCAAAAGCATCCGCGCAGCGCAAGGTCATTCGACGGCACAAGTTCAAGTTGAACACAAAGTGGCAACGCCTCCTCAGATTTTGTATCACGGTACGGCTGAGCGCTCTGTTCCGTCTATTTTGGAGCAAGGCCTGCATTCTGCCTCGCGCCATTTTGTCCATCTGTCTGCCGATGCCGCAACAGCCGTCAACGTCGGCTCCCGACACGGCAAGCCGGTTGTATTGACCATCGACACTGTCGCCATGCTTGAGGCAGGACATCAATTTTATTTGGCGGACAACGGCGTATGGTTAACTGAAACCGTTCCGCCGCAATTTATCGGCAAACTTTAAAACATCAGGCCGTCTGAAGCCGTAAAACCATGTTCAGACGGCCTGCGAACACCCTACCCAATTTCTTCATAAAGCGATTATCCATGAACACATCCCCCATCCTCCCTCCTGCTATGCTCGGCATTCTTGGCGGCGGACAATTAGGCAGAATGTTTACTGTTGCTGCCAAAACCATGGGCTACAAAGTAACTGTACTCGATCCCGACCCGAATGCGCCGGCTGCGGAATTTGCCGACCGCCATTTGTGCGCGCCGTTTGATGATGAAGCAGCTTTGGAAGAATTGGCAAAATGCGCGGCGGTTACGACTGAGTTTGAAAACGTCAATGCCGACGCGATGCGTTTTCTCGCCAAACACACCAATGTTTCCCCCAGCGGCGACTGCGTTGCCATCGCGCAAAACCGCATTCAGGAAAAGGCATGGATACGCAAAGCAGGCCTGCAAACCGCGCCGTATCAAGCAGTTTGCAAAGCCGAAGACATCACTGAAGAAAGCGTACAATTTCTGCCCGGCATCTTGAAAACTGCCACTTTGGGCTACGATGGTAAAGGCCAAATCCGTGTAAAAACATTGGATGAACTCAAAGTAGCGTTTGCCGAACACGGAGGCGTGGATTGCGTTTTAGAAAAAATGGTGGACTTGCGCGGCGAAATTTCCGTTATCGTATGCCGTCTGAACAATGACAACGTGCAAACTTTCGACCCTGCCGAAAACATTCACGAAAACGGCATCCTCGCCTACTCCATCGTCCCTGCGCAACTGAGTGCCGACATTCAGCAACAGGCGCGACAAATGGCGCAGCGTTTGGCCGATGAGTTAAACTATGTCGGCGTATTGGCAGTAGAAATGTTTGTTGTCGGCGACACGCATGAATTGGTCGTTAACGAAATCGCGCCGCGTCCGCACAACTCCGGCCACCATACCATCGACGCCTGCGCGGCAGACCAATTCCAGCAACAAGTCCTCCTGATGTGCAATCTGCCTCCGGCTGATACCAAATTGCTGAGTTCTTGCTGTATGGCGAATATTTTGGGTGACATTTGGAAGGAAGACGGCGGCGAACCCGAATGGCTGCCGCTGCAAAGCAACCCGAATGCACATCTGCATCTTTATGGTAAAAAAGCCGCGCGCAAAGGCCGAAAAATGGGCCACTTTACCATCTTGGCCAACGATGCAGACGATGCGTTCCAAACCGCACAAACCTTACATCAAAGCCTGTAACCTTACCCACTTTTTTCAGATGGCCTTTAATTGCCAAAGGCCGTCTGAAATCAATTTTTCGACCATCCGCCATGAGCCTTCTGACCATCCTCCGTCCGGCAACCGAAAAAGACTGCCAAGCCATACACAACGCCCATCTGCATGCCGTTCAATACGCCTGCATCCGCAGTTACGATGAAACCATTATGCACACATGGGAAAGTCTGCTCGATATCAACAGCTATTTGGAAACCATCTCCGATAAAAACAAAGCCTTGTGGGTGGTCGAATACAAAGGGCTGATTCAAGGCTTCTTCCAAGTCGATTTCAAAGAAGCGCAACTGGACGCCTTATACGTCCATCCGCTCTTCCACAATCTCGGCTTGGGCACGGCCCTACTCAGCCGCGCCGAAGAAATGGCCCGAAATGCAGGCCTCAGCTTTCTCAAACTGTATGCCTCGCTCAATTCCGTGCCCTTCTATCGCCTCAACCGCTACGAATCGCTCGGTACTGCCGTGTTGCAGCTGAACAAAACCGTCCGCGTCGAATGCGAATTGATGCGCAAATACCTATAATTTTCCCCTTCCGCCGTTGCTTTTTTGAAAGAAACCGATGTCCCGAATTGCCGCCCTGCCCGACCATCTTGTCAACCAAATCGCCGCCGGCGAAGTGGTCGAACGCCCTGCCAACGCCTTGAAAGAAATCGTTGAAAACAGTATCGATGCAGGCGCGACAGCGATTGATGTCGAGCTGGCCGGCGGCGGCATCCGCCTGATTCGCGTCAGCGACAACGGCAGCGGTATCCATCCGGACGACATCGAGCTTGCGCTCCACCGCCACGCCACCAGCAAAATCAAAACCTTAAACGATTTGGAACACGTTGCCAGCATGGGCTTTCGCGGTGAAGGCTTGGCCAGTATCGCCTCCGTCAGCCGCCTGACCCTGACCAGCCGTCAAGAAGACAGTTCGCACGCGACCCAAGTCAAAGCCGAAGACGGCAAACTCAGCAGCCCTACCGCCGCCGCCCACCCCGTCGGCACCACCATCGAAGCCGCCGAACTCTTCTTCAATACCCCTGCGCGGCGCAAGTTCCTCAAATCCGAAAACACCGAATACGCCCACTGCGCCACCATGCTCGAACGCCTTGCGCTGGCGCATCCGCACATCGCTTTCTCGCTCAAACGCGACGGCAAACAAGTGTTCAAGCTTCCTGCACAAAGCCTGCATGAACGTATCGCCGCCATTGTCGGCGATGATTTTCAGACGGCCTCATTGGAAATTGACAGCGGCAATGGCGCATTGAGGCTCTATGGTGCGATTGCCAAGCCGACTTTCGCCAAAGGCAAAACCGACAAACAATACTGCTTCGTCAACCATCGTTTTGTCCGCGACAAAGTCATGCTCCATGCCGTCAAGCAGGCATACCGCGACGTTTTGCACAACGCACTGACGCCTGCTTTCGTCCTCTTTCTCGACCTGCCGCCCGAAGCCGTAGATGTCAACGTCCACCCGACCAAAACAGAGATCCGCTTCCGCGACAGCCAGCAGGTGCACCAACTCGTGTTCCACACGCTCAACAAAGCCCTTGCTGACACGCGTGCCGACTTGACCGAAAGCGTCAGCAACGCAGGCGAAGTGCTGCATAACATTACCGGCGTTGTTTCCACCCCTATGCCGTCTGAAAACGACAGCGAAAATCTGTTTGATAACGCATCCAACTACCCGACAGGCAACAAACCCGATACGCGCAATACCTTTGGTTCATCAGGAAAAACTGCACCCATGCCTTACCAAGCCGCGCGTGCGCCGCAACAACGCAGCCTGTCCCTACGAGAAAGCCGCGCGGCCATGAATACTTATGCCGAGCTTTACAAAAAAACCGACGACATCGACCTTGAGTTGAGCCAATTCGAGCAGGCACGTTTCGGCAATATGCCGTCTGAAACGCCTACTCCCAAAACAGATACGCCGCTTTCAGACGGCCTTCCCTCCCAATCCGAATTACCGCCGCTCGGCTTTGCCATTGCCCAATTACTTGGCATCTACATTCTTGCCCAAGCCGAAGACAGCCTGTTGCTCATCGATATGCACGCTGCCGCCGAACGCATCAACTACGAGAAAATGAAACGCCAACGTCAGGAAAACGGCAACCTGCAAAGCCAGCGTCTGCTTATTCCCGTAACCTTTGCCGCGTCCCACGAAGAATGCGCCGCCCTTGCAGATCATGCCGAAACGCTGGCAGACTTCGGGCTGGAATTGTCCGACATGGGCAGCAATACCCTTGCCGTCCGCGCCGTCCCCGCTATGCTCGGCAAAGCGGACGTCGTTTCGCTGGCCAAAGATGTATTGGGCGAACTTGCCCAAGTCGGCAGCAGCCAAACCATCGAGGAACACGAAAACCACATCCTTGCCACCATGTCTTGCCACGGCTCAGTCCGCGCCGGCCGACAGCTGACTTTGCCCGAAATGAATGCGCTCCTGCGCGATATGGAAAACACGCCGCGCAGCAACCAATGCAACCACGGTCGTCCGACTTGGGTCAAACTGACTTTAAAAGAATTGGATGCGTTGTTTTTACGCGGACAGTAACGCTAATAAAAAGGCCGTCTGAAAATGCTTTCAGACGGCCTTTTAACTTATTTGCCCTTAGCGAATATCCATAGGTGCAAACGATTTTACGGTTTCATCGATTGCTTTAACACGGGTCAGGAAATCTTCCAGTTGCGCAAGCGGCAGTGCGCTTGGGCCATCGCATTTGGCTTGGTCGGGATTGGCATGGGATTCGAGGAACAAACCGGCCAATCGGGTTGCCATACCGGCAAGCGCCAAGTCCAATACTTGGGCGCGCCGGCCGCCTGATGCTGCGGCACCGGATTCGCGCGTTTGCAGGGAATGGGTTACATCAAAAATAACGGGCAGGTTGTGACACGTTTTTTTCATCACGCCAAAGCCGAGCATATCGACCACCAAGTTGTCGTAGCCGAAGTTTGCGCCGCGTTCGCACAAAATGATTTGCTCGTTGCCAGCTTCTTGGAATTTCTCAACGATGTTTTTCATTTGAGACGGGCTGAGGAATTGCGGCTTTTTGATGTTGATGACATTGCCGGTTTTCGCCATTGCCACCACCAAATCGGTTTGGCGTGCCAAGAAGGCTGGCAGCTGGATGACATCGCAGACTTCGGCGACCGGCTGGCATTGGTAAGGCTCGTGAACGTCGGTAATCACGGGAACGTTAAACTCGCGCTTCACCGCTTGAAAAATCTTCATGCCTTCATCCAAACCCACACCGCGGAAAGAGTGGATGGAAGAGCGGTTTGCCTTGTCGAAAGAGGCTTTGAACACGTAAGGGATGCCGAGTTTATTGGTTACTTTAACGTATTGCTCACAGGCTTTCAGCGTAGAGTCGAGGTCTTCAAGGACATTGATGCCGCCGAAAAGGGTAAAGGGCGCATCGTTGCTGACGGTGATGTTGTTGATTTGGATATTCACGGCAAAGCCTTTCAGATAAGTTGAATTTGGGAAACAGGCCGTCTGAAACGTTTCAGACGGCCTTTGTTTGAATATTACAACACGGTGTGCGGCGGTTCATAAGAAATCACGTCGCGGATTTTGTTGTTCTCATCGACGAGGACGACTTTCGGCTCATGCGCTGCAATTTCGGGTTCGGACAACATGACGTAAGACATGATAATCACGATGTCGCCTTTTTGAACCAAACGCGCGGCCGCGCCATTGAGGCACACGACGCCGCTGCCGCGTTCGCCGGGGATGGTGTAGGTTTCAAGACGTTCGCCGTTGTTATTGTTGACGATGGCGACTTTTTCGTTCACGCAAATACCTGCCGCATCCAGCAGGTCTTGGTCAACGGTAATGCTGCCGACGTAGTTGAGGTTGGCTTCGGTAACGGTGGCACGGTGGATTTTGCCGCCGAGCATGGTACGGAACATGGGTTTCCTTTTTGATTGTGGGTTGATTTGCGGTTTTAACTTCAGTGAAGCTAAAACCGCTGTTTGTGTGATTGAGGATTAGTTATTGGGAAAGTCTGATTCGTCAAACTCGGGTTCCGGGTCGCTTTGAAGGACTTTTCCGTTTAATTTCAACTCGCTGTTTTGCAGAGTCAGATGGGTTTTGACATTATCGTCTTCTAAGGTCAGATATTTCTCGCTTGCCATGCTTTTGATGGTGCTGTCCACCATCAGGCGCAAGGTCTCGTTGATATCGTCAATACTGGCACGGCCTGCGGCTTCATCTTCGGCATTGACGCTAAACAGGCTGCTTGCTTGGTTGACGGCGAGCTGCTCCAACAATTTTTTCGGTACGCTCATGTTGAAGTCAGCTTCGGTTTTCTTCAGCATATCGCCCAAATTGTTGAGGTCTTTGGCTGCCAAACCTTTAAACGCGAGTTTGCCACTGACATCGACATCGCCATGAGGCATGGTGAATTTGAAGGTTTTGACGTTTAAAACCGGATTGTTGGTAAACAGGCCCGAAGCCTCGTTTTTGGCCGTCTGAATCAAGGAAGCCTGAATTTCTTCTTCGCTCATTTTCTTCACGGACACTTCGGCAATTTTGTTTTTCAATGCCAGAAGTGATGCCGCATCCAAATGCTCGGCAGCGACATTGATATCCAGAGGGCCGTATTTGTCTTCGCCATAAGTCAGGCTTTCAAATTGGAAGCGGCCTTCGCTGTTGATGAATTTATCGACTTCGCCGGTTTGGGTATCGAAACGCAGTTTGCTGACTTCAATTTTAGACGGAGCAATCGTGCCGGTCGGATTGATGAATGCACCGATTTGCAGGTTGGTCACAAGGTTGACCAATTCGTTCAACTTAACGTTGTAATCGATGTTTTCTTTCCATTGCAACAGGAATTTATCCAGCGTAATGCTGCTCTTGCCCAAAGCAAGCTTGGTCAGGCCGTCTTCCGTCTCAGATTGGAAGCGCAGGTTTTCCAAAGACACATCGCCTTTATCGGCCAATTTGACTTGTAAAGACGGCGCAAGGTAATCGTGGCGATAGCTTTTGAAGCCTTGGCTGTAATCGGTATTGCCGCTAAAGCCTTTCCAGTTGAGCTTGATACCGGAGAGCTCTTCATAGTCGAAGGCGGGGATATTGAGGCTGAGTTTGCCGTCGCCGGAAAGGTAAACCGTATTGGTCATGGTCAACGGCGTTTGCTGGCCGAAGAAGCGGTCCAAAACTTTTTTGGTTTCCGGATGATATTGGAACTCGGTTTCCACGTGAGCGCGCGTACCGAAGCCGCCGGCAAACGGGCCGTGTGTCACATGGTTGATGACCGTAATCGGCTCTTGCAGGACGGTTTTCAAATTGTCCGGCAGGTATTTTTGCGTATTTTGAAGCAGGGTCGGTTTGAGGCGGATGACGGTCGTCTCGGTTGAACTGAACCAGCCGCGATCGTATTGGTGGGACTCAACGGTCAGGAAACCGGACTCCTGCAACAGCTTTTGTTGCTCGGTCAGGCTTTCTTCCGCTTTGACACCAAGATAATAAGGCGTGCCGAGCGCAGCGGCGACAACAACGGCGGCAGTCGGGATAAGATACTTTTTCATCACTTCAAACAGATTAGGTTCAAAGCGTAAAGCATAGCATTTTTTAGCTGTTTTGTCTTATCCGCCGTTTCAGACGGCCTTTAGGTAAAGATTGTGATATTATGCAAACATAAACGATTTTTACACTTTTGGCAGGCCTTATCCTGTCTGCCAAAATGTCATTAAAGGTTTGCAAATGCTTTTATTCATTGATAATTACGACAGCTTCACCTACAACATCGTCCAATACTTTGCCGAATTGGGGCAGGAAGTTTTGGTACGTTGCAACGATGAAATCACCATCGAAGAAATCGAAGCCCTGAAACCGCAATATCTGGTCATCGGCCCCGGCCCTTGCTCCCCTAAAGAAGCAGGCATTTCTGTTGCAGCCATGCAGCACTTTGCCGGCAGGCTGCCCGTCATGGGCGTGTGCCTCGGCCATCAAACCATGGGCGAAGCGTTCGGCGGCAATGTCGTGCGCGCGCAAACAATGATGCACGGCAAAGTCTCCCCTGTTTTCCATCACGGCACAGGCATGTTTAAAGACCTGCCCAATCCGGTCAACTGCACGCGCTACCACAGCCTGGCCATCGACCGCGCCACCCTGCCTGACTGCCTCGAAATTACCGCGTGGACGGAAGATGGCGAAATCATGGGCGTACGCCACAAAGAATATGCCGTCGAAGGCGTACAGTTCCACCCCGAAGCCCTGCTGACCGAACACGGCCACGATATGCTGAAAAACTTCTTGGAAGAATTCAAAGACTATCGTCCGCAAAAATCTTAATGAAAGGCCGTCTGAAAGGTGTTTGACAGTGTTCAAACCGCATTTTCAGACGGCCTGAATCACATCGGACACGAACAAAGGAAAAATCATGATTACCCCTCAACAAGCGATTGAACGCCTCATCAGCAATAACGAACTTTTCTACGATGAAATGACCGACCTCATGCGCCAAATCATGAGCGGCCAAGTTCCGCCCGAGCAAATCGCCGCCATCCTGACCGGCCTGCGGATTAAAGTTGAAACCGTTTCCGAGATTACCGCTGCAGCCAGCGTGATGCGTGAATTTGCCACTAAAGTGCCGCTGGAAAACGCCGATAACTTGGTCGATATTGTCGGCACAGGCGGCGATGGTGCCAAAACCTTCAATATTTCCACGACTTCTATGTTTGTCGCGGCTGCGGCAGGCGCGAAAGTCGCCAAACACGGCGGCCGCTCCGTTTCTTCATCGAGCGGCGCTGCCGATGTCATGGAACAAATGGGCGCCAACCTTAACCTCAACCCCGAACAGGTCGCCCAAAGCATTCAGCAAACCGGCATCGGCTTTATGTTCGCGCCCAACCATCACAGCGCCATGCGCTATGTTGCCCCTGTCCGCCGTTCGCTCGGTTTCCGCAGCATCTTTAATATCTTGGGCCCGCTGACCAATCCTGCCGGTGCGGCAAACCAACTCTTGGGCGTGTTCCACATCGACTTGTGCGGCATTCTTTCCCGGGTCTTGCAACAGCTTGGCTCTAAACATGTTTTGGTCGTGTGCGGCGAAGGCGGTTTGGATGAAATCACGCTGACCGGCAAAACCCGCGTTGCCGAACTGAAAGACGGCAAAATCACCGAATACGACATCAGCCCGGCCGATTTCGGCATGGAAATCCGCCGCAATTTGGACGAAATCAAAGTCGAAAACGCGCAAGAATCCCTGCAAAAAATGAATGAAGTGTTGGACGGCAAAGCCGCCGGTGCCGCACGCGATATCGTCGTCCTCAATGCCGCCGCCGCGCTCTATGCAGGAAATATGGTTGCTTCGCTGGCAGATGGCGTCAAAGCCGCTCAAGAAGCCATCGACTCCGGCAAAGCCAAAGCCAAAAAAGACGAGTTTATCGAATTTGGCAAACAGTTTGCCTAAACTTTAAAACCATAAACAAAGGCCGTCTGAAAAATCTTTCAGACGGCCTTTTATTCTTTAAATATTAAAATTTGCTTTTAATATCATTAATCAAGCCTTCGGCTTTTTCTTTGGCTTCTTCAGCCAAGTGTGCTACTTTCTCTTTGGCTTCATCGGCTAAAGCAGTTGCTTTTTCTTTAGCTTCTTCAAACAAATGCGAACCTTTTGCTTTACCTTCTTCTAAAGCGTCACTGGCTTTGCTTTCAATATCTGATGCTGCTTCTTTTACTTTGCCAACGCCTTGTTGAACCAAGCCCTCAGCTTCAAGTTTGGTATTGCTGGATACATCTCCAGCTACTTCTTTTACTTTACCGCTGATTTTATCTAATTCGCCGCTCATGGTCATACTCCTGGATTAAATGTTGATAAGATTAGTGCTATACTACCATATATCGGGAACTTTGCTTTAGCTTTAAAGGCCGTCTGAAAGCCAAAACATGACAAAACGAGTTAAGTTAGGTTAATCCATATGTTTCAATATCGCTTCGGCTACTGCCTTGCCTATCATCTTACTGCCGAACTCATTGAAATGAAGCCCGTCGCACAGCATCACATCAGTCAAGTCCTGCTCAAACATCAGGCTGTATAAATCATTGACAGCAAAACCATATTGCCTTGCTAAATCCTCAGCCACACGGTTATAGGCCTTCAAGTCGTCCAGATAACGGCGCGAGGGTTTGACGATATTGTGTACGCTTTCCAAAAAGGGCGTGCTGCTCGCCCAAATAATTCTTGCACCCGTCTGTTTCAGATAATCGAAAATTTGGGTCATGTTGTTGCGGTAGGTTTCTATATCGGCTACTGGCTCATTACAGCCTTGATTGTGGCGGATATCGTGCAAACCGCAGTTGATATGGATAATGTCTCCTGCAGTCGCGCCCTCTGTCCATTGCTCGATATGTTCTAACACATCATGCGACGAACGGCAGTTTTCCGATGGAGAAACAATATCCGCCTCAAACAAAGCGGCGCGTGTGTAAGGCTCCGATGCAAGCCGCACGGAATCGCCGATTAAGTAAACGGTCATTTTTGTTCTCCTCCCTTTATTTGAACCAACAGCAAGGCCGTCTGAAATATCACTTATATTATTATAAGAGTGCTATTTCAGACGGCCTTAACTTCAGTCAAGTTTTATTGTTAAATCATAAATTAACGCTGACTGTTTTTATAAAAATCAATTAATTGCTTAGCCTGCAACATCGGCAGCCCAAAACGGTCGCTCACGGCTTTCAAATCCTTCCATCCCTGACCGGTCAGATTTTGCCCAACCCATTTGAGGTTTTCCGGGTTGCTTTTGATTTTCTCAAAATACGCCTGCTTGCGTTTCCAGTTGCGCGACCACACCAGCAACATGGTAAAAATACATAAAACAATCAATACAATATTGGTAAACAACATCATGTCCATACGACATACTCCCGCTTGAGTCTCAAAATCAGAAAACATGGATTAAAGGCCGTCTGAAAAAAAGTCTTCAGACGGCCTCAGCGTGACGCTCAACGTTGCATTTCCAGCATCAATGCCTGACAAGCGGCTTCGTTTTCCAAAGCACAAGATTCACTCAGTTGGTTTAAACGGCTGTCGCGGTCTGATGTATTGCCTTGCGCCATCTCTGCTTTAGTTTCTTCAAAATTGGTACAGGCATTTTCATAACCGCCTTTACAGGCTCGCTCGTAGAGCTTGACCGCTGCGGCATAATCCATGCCCAAACCGCTGGACGGATTGAGATACAGATTACCCAAAACATTGCAGCCGCGCATATTGCCGCCATCGCAGGCTTTTTTCAGAAACGGATACGCATGAGCAGGCGCTTCAAGATAATCGCGCATCCAAATGGCCGCAGTGACGCAACTTTCCAGATTGTTCCGATTGCATTCCCGTATCAGCTTATCGTGCTGCTTCTCGCTGTAATCCTCAGCCTGCACGCTAAATGCAGTGGCAACCAATGCTAAACCAAACAATAAACGAAGTGTTTTCATCTGATTATTTCTCCAAAAATATTTGATGACAGGCCGTCTGAAAAAACAGTCTTCAGACAGCCTTTATATTATCACTCAATCTTCACCCGTTTCAGGCGCAAGGCGTTGCTCAACACGGAAACCGAGCTTGCTGCCATTGCCGCGCCTGCAATAACAGGGTTTAGGAAGCCGAGCGCGGCGAGCGGAACACCCAATATATTGTAGAAGAAGGCGAAAAACAGGTTTTGCTTGATATTTTTCAAGGTTGCCTGCGACACCAGCAGGGCATCGGCGAGTTGGTTGACCGAATGCTGCATCAGCGTGGCGGAGGCGGTGTGTTCGGCAACGTCCGCACCACCTTTCATGGCGAAGCTGACGTTGGCGGCGGCGAGCGCGGGGGCGTCGTTGATGCCGTCGCCGACCATCGCTACGGTTTTGCCGGCGGCTTTGAGCTTCTGCACTTCAGCAGCTTTATCGCGCGGACTCATATTACCGAAGGCGTGTGCGATGCCCAGTTGTTTGGCAACGTATTCGACCGTGCCTTGGTTGTCGCCGCTCATAATATAAACATCGATATTGTGTTTTTTCAGACGGCCTATAGCTTCGGCAGTATCGGCTTTCAGTGCGTCAGCAAGTGCGAATGCGCCGATAGGTTTGTTATCGACCGAGACTGCAACAATGCTTGCAATGTCCCAAACGCCGTCTGAAAACTTCGGCAAGGTCAGTTCGGCAAATTCGGCTTTGCCTGCTTTCACCAAACCCACGCCTTCCACTTCGGCGGTAATGCCTGCGCCGACAACGGTTTGCGCGTTTTGTGCGGCGGGAATGTCCAAACCGCGCGCTTGGGCGGCGGAAACGATGGCTCGGGCGAGCGGATGAGCGGCGTTTTGTTCGACGGCGGCGGCGATGCGGTACAAAGCGTCTTCGTCAAAGCCGCTGTCGGGAACGCAATAAACGGCGGCAACCTGCGGCTTGCCTTCGGTCAGCGTGCCGGTTTTGTCCAGCACGACGGCATCGACGTGGGCGGCTTCTTCCATTGCCGCCGCGTCTTTAAACCAAATACCGTGTTTCACCGCTTTGCCCATGCCGACCATAATCGCGGCAGGGGTTGCCAGACCGAGCGCGCACGGACAGGCAATCACCAAAACGGCAACGGCGTGCATCAGCGCAACCGTCCAATCACCTTTTACCAGCCAAGTGGCGATAAAAGTCAAAAGCGCGATGCCCACGACGGCAGGCACGAACACCGCCGCCGCTTTATCGGCCACACGCGCAATCGGTGCTTTGCTGCCTTGTGCTTCAGAAAGCGCGTTCATCATGTCGCCGAGCAAGGTTTGGCTGCCTAGCTGAGTGGCGCGGTACACCACGCTGCCTTCGGTCATCAGCGCGCCTGCCAACACTTTGCCGCCCGCCTTTTTCTCTTCGGGGTTGGATTCGCCGGTAAGATGGCTCTCATCCGCCCAGCCGCTGCCGCTTTCGATGATGCCGTCGGCAGCAATACGTTCGCCGTGGTTGGCGCGGATAAGGTCGCCGATTTGTACTTGGTCGATGGGCAGTTGTTTCCATTCGCCATCGCGTTGCACGTTGACTTGGGTCGGCGTGAGCTTGAGCAGCAAGCCCAAGCTGTTCAGGCTGGATTTTTTGGTGCGGTGTTCCAAAAATTTGCCCAGCGACACAAAACCGATCACCATCACGCCTACTTCAAAATACACGTGTGCCATGCCGTGCGCCGCGTGCGGGCTGAAAAACAGCATATAAACGGAATACAGGTAAATCGATACCGTGCCGATGGTAACCAGCACGTCCATGTTCGCCAACCCGCCCTTAATGCTTGCCCACGCGCTTTTGTAAAACGGGATGGCCAGCCAAAGCTGCACCACGCTTGCCAGCACAAACTGCCATACAGGCGGAATCATCCAATCGTGCCGCCCGATCATCATGCCTGCCATGCCGATTAAAAACGGAATATTAATGGCCAGCAAAAGCCACAGCCTCCAGCCGATATGGTGTTCTGCTTCAGGTTGCGGCAATGTATCTTCCGTTTTTTCCTTTGCGCCGTAACCGGTTTTCTCAATGATTTTGGCGATGTCGGCAGCGGAAGTTTTGCTGTCGTCAAACGTAACCTGCGCCTCCTCGCTGGCAAAGTTTACCCCTGCCGATTCGACAAAATCTTTTTTGTTCAACACTTTTTCAATGCGCGAAGCGCAGGCCTGACAGGTCATGCCTTCGATTTGGAAACGGACTTTTTGTTGCATGGTTTCTTCCTTCTGAATGTGGTTGGGCTACCTGAAAAAAGCGGAGCAGGGTTTTCAGGTAGCCTTTGGGGTGTTGCAGTCGATTTGTTGCGATTCGATTTACAAAGCCGCATCAAAGCCGCCGTCTTCCACCGCTTCTATCAGCGCGGCGGGGTTGGTTTGGGCGGGGTCGAATTCCACGACGGCGTTCTTGTTTTCCAGGCTCACTTCGGCCTTGTCCACGCCGTTTACGCCTTCGAGGATGCTGGTAACGCTTTTCACGCAACCGCCGCAGGTCATGCCTTCGATGTTTAATGTGATGGTTTGCATAGGGTTTCCTTTCTGTTGGAATGAGGCTGAGGTTTTAAAGCCCGTTGCAGCCAAAGCTTTCAGGTAACCTGAAATGATGGGTCTGCTCTTGCTTTCCCGCTAAGTGCCGCCACTATAAAGCTTTACCCGAAGTAAAGGTCAAGCATCATGATGAACATCAGCCAGGCCGCGGCCGAGAGCGGCCTTTCCGCCAAACAAATCCGCGACTACGAAAAGCACGGCCTAATCGCCCCGGCCGCGCGCAGCGAAGCGGGCTACCGCCGCTACGGACAGGCCGACCTTGTCCGGCTGCGCTTTATCCGCCATGCGCGGGAAGTGGGCTTTTCGCTGCCGCAGATCGGGCAGCTTTTGAGCCTGCAACACAACCCGCAGCGCACCAGCCGCGAAGTGAAAACGCTCACCGCGCGGCACATCGCCGAGCTGGAAGCCAAAATCGAACGCTTGCAGGGCATGGTGGCCGAGCTGCAACGTTGGCACGATGCCTGCGCGGGAGACGACTTCCCGGATTGTTCGATTTTGGCCGGGCTGGAGGAGAGTTAGGCGGCTTGGGCAGAATAGAAACAGGCTACCTGAAAAGTTTCAGGTAGCCTTAGTCGGCCGCTAACAGTTTGGTACAGGCCTCGTCGTAATACGGCAGCCACTTGCCGCCGCTTTGCTTCAGATATGCGCGAAAACTTTTGTTTACCCGTGTGGCGGTGTAATCCAAATAATGGCAAAAAGTAAGTTATCAAGAGACAGAGGCCGTCTGAAGCGTTTCAGACGGCCTTTTCAAAATACGCTTATCGGTTACAAAGCCACATCGTATCCGCCGTCTTCTACGGCATCAATCAGCGCATCGGTATCTGTCTTGCTTTCATCAAAAGTAATCACTGCATTTTTGTTTTCCAAGCTGACTTCTGCTTTTTCCACGCCTTCTACGCCTTCTAAAAGACGGGTTACGCTTTTCACGCAGCCGCCGCAGGTCATGCCGTCGATATTGAGGGTAACAGTTTGCATTTGTATTTCCTTTCATTCAAACAAATATAGTTGCCAAATACTTTACTCCTTACACAAACAGCTTGCAAATTCTTTATTAAGGCCGTCTGAAAACTGCAGATAGGCGTACAATAACGCCCTTTGCTTCATCAAACGGACATAATAATGACTTCAACATTCAAACAATGGGTTAGCGTATGCGCGCTGGCGGTGGGTGCATTTATTTTCAATACCACCGAATACATTCCGATTGCGCTTTTGAGCGACATCGGTCAGAGCTTTGGCAAACCGGCAACGGAAGTGGGCATGATGATTACGGTGTATGCATGGATTGTTGCGCTCCTATCGCTGCCGCTGATGCTGATGACGAAAAACATCGAACGGCGCAAATTATTGCTGATGCTGTTTGCACTGTTTGCGCTGTTTCACGCGCTGTCGTTCTTTTCTTGGAACTTCAACATCCTCTTGGTCAGCCGTATCGGGATTGCGCTGACACACGCGGTCTTTTGGTCGATTACGGCTTCTTTGGCGGTACGGCTTGCGCCCACGGGCAAAACCAATCAGGCTCTGGGCTTGCTCAGTACGGGTACGGTTTTGGCGATGGTTTTGGGTATTCCGCTGGGGCGCGTGGTCGGGCAATACTTCGGCTGGCAGCTCAGCTTCCTGCTGATCGGGGTCTGTGCTGCCGGCGTAATGCTGGTGTTGGCCAAAAACCTGCCTGCTTTACCCAGCCAAAATACCGGCTCTTTAAGCAGTCTGCCGAGTTTGTTTAGACGCCGCAACCTGATGTTGCTTTATGCCATGACGGTGTTGATTATTACGGCACACTTCACGGCATACAGCTATATCGAGCCTTTTGTATTGCAAGTTGGCGGATTTAAGGCAGAACAAGTCACCATCGTTTTGAGCCTGTACGGTTTGGCGGGCTTCGCCGCTTCTTATCTGTTTGGAAAATGGTTTGCCAAATCGCAACGTCTGTTTATGCTTGGCGCGGTGGCGGTCATCCTGCTCTCTGCCCTGCTGCTTCTGCCGTTTGCCTCTTTCCCTTATGCGGTGTACGCGCTGGTGTTTATTTGGGGCGTGGCCATCGTCATCGTCAGCTTGGGCATGGTGTCGAAAGTATTGTCGTTTGCTTCCGATGCGACAGATGTGGCCAACTCGATTTATTCAGGTTTGTACAATGTCGGTATCGGCGGCGGTGCGCTTTTGGGACATTATGTAACCGTCTGGTTCGGCCTTTCCAATATCGGCATTTCCGGAGCTTTGCTGGCGGCGACGGGTCTGGCCGTTTGCGGTTTGTTGTTTAAGGAACAAGACAATCTGACGCAAAACGTTTAAATCCATATAAATCAGGATGGTATTACTGACCCGGCCGTAATTTTGGCAGTTTTACCGATTTGTCCTGATGCTTATTAACCCACGATGGGTCTTCATTCCGCCGGATAAGCAGTTTTCTTGCTGCTTATCCGGTTTTCATTTCATTTTTAAAAAATAATTTACAATTTGTTTACACTACATCAAATTACAAATATACTGTCACCTATTAGGCCGTCTGAACGTTCGGCTGAAAAGAAAAACCAATCATGTTTCAGAGGAATACATCATGGACTTAAACGCCAAGGATAAGACTCAGCATCCTGAGAACGTCGAGCTTCTCAGTGCGCAGAAGCCGATTACCGACTTTAAAGGACTGCTGACGACCATTATCTCTGCTGTTGTCTGCTTCGGCATTTATTACATCCTGCCTTACAGCCCCGACGCCAATAAAGGCATCGCGCTGTTGATTTTCGTTGCCGCGCTTTGGTTTACCGAAGCCGTCCACATTACCGTTACCGCGCTGATGATCCCTATCCTTGCCGTTGTACTCGGCTTCCCGGATATGGACATCAAAAAAGCGATGGCAGGTTTCTCCGACCCGACGATTTATATCTTCTTCGGCGGCTTCGCGCTTGCAACCGCCCTGCACATGCAACGTCTCGACCGTAAAATTGCCGTCAGCCTGTTGCGCCTGTCCCGCGGCAATATGAAAGTTGCCGTGTTGATGCTGTTTGCCGTTACCGCCTTCCTGTCTATGTGGATCAGTAACACTGCAACTGCCGCAATGATGCTGCCTTTGGCAATGGGCATGATGAGCCACCTTGACCAAGAAAAAGAACGCAAAACCTATGTTTTCGTCCTGCTCGGTATCGCCTACTGCGCCAGTATCGGCGGCTTAGGTACCGTGGTCGGTTCGCCGCCGAACATGATTGCCGCCAAAGCGCTGAACTTAGACTTCGTCGGCTGGATGAAGCTCGGCCTGCCGATGATGCTGTTGATTCTGCCGCTGATGCTCTTCTCCATGTACGTCATCCTCAAACCTAATTTGAACGAACGCGTGGAAGTTAAAGAGGAGTCTATCCCTTGGACACTGCACCGCGTGATCGCATTGTTGATTTTCTTGGCAGCAGCCATCGCTTGGGTATTCAGCTCCAAAATCAAAGCCGCATTCGGCATTTCCAACCCTGATACCGTTATCGCCCTGATTGCCGCCGTTGCCGTCGTCGTATTCGGCGTGGCGCAATGGAAAGAAGTTGCCCGCAATACCGACTGGGGTGTATTGATGCTCTTCGGTGGCGGTATCAGCTTGAGCGCGTTGCTGCAATCCTCCGGCGCATCTGAAGCATTGGGTCAGCAAGTTGCTTCCACGTTCTCCCATTCTCCTGCATTGCTGGTGATTTTCGTGGTTGCGACCTTCATCATCTTCCTGACCGAGTTCACCAGTAACACCGCCTCCGCCGCCCTGCTTGTGCCTATTTTCGCCAGCATTGCCGCGCAAATGGGTCTGCCTGAACAAGTCTTGGTATTCGTCATCGGTGTCGGCGCATCTTGTGCCTTCATGTTGCCGGTTGCCACACCGCCTAACGCGATTGTGTTCGGTACAGGCTTAATCAAGCAACGCGAAATGATGAATGTCGGCTTATTGCTGAACATCCTCTGCGTGGTATTGGTTGCTCTGTGGGCTTATGCTGTACTGATGTAAACCATCGACCTAAACAACAAGGCCGTCTGAAAGAATATTTTTCAGACGGCCTTGAAGTTTGTCGTTCAGACACAATTTAACGAGTTATTCAAAACTGGATTCTAACGAAAGGAAACCCATGATTATCCTGCACACCAACAAAGGCGACATCAAAATCGAACTCGATTTCGACAAAGCCCCCGTTACTGCTAAAAACTTCGAGCAATACGTTAAAGACGGCTTCTACGACGGCGTAATCTTCCACCGCGTCATCAAAGGCTTCATGATTCAAGGCGGTGGCATGGATGAAAACATGAACGAAAAAGAAACCCGCGATCCGATTCAAAACGAAGCGTCCAACGGCCTGCCTAACGAGAAATACACCGTCGCCATGGCGCGGACTTCCGACCCTCATTCTGCCAGCGCGCAATTCTTCATCAACACTGCCGACAACGCTTTCCTGAACTTCCGTTCTAAAGAGCTGTACGGCAAAACCGTAGTCCAAGACTGGGGCTATGCCGTATTCGGTAAAGTCGTTGACGGTTTTGACGTTGTCGATGCCATCGAAGGCGTTTCTACCAAACGTCACGGCTACCACGACGACGTACCGAGCGAGCCTGTCATCATCACTAAAGCCGAAGTGGTTTAATTGATTTGATTTCCCATAAAAACAGCCTGTCCGAATTAAAAACGGACAGGCTGTTTTTCAATAATGATGCATACCGTCACACATCATAAGTACCGACCACGCATACCGAATCCAACACATGGCCCTGCATGGCAAAATGCAGCTCATTAAAGCGGAAACCGCGCGGCAAATCCAAAACGGTATCCAGCGCGTACACAATCAGTTCATAACGATGGCGGTTGTTCGGTGGTGCCATACCGCCGTAAAAAGAAGCCTCTTCGATTTCAAATTTACCCAACGCGCTTGCCCAAGTGTTCGCACCCTGTGTGAAATCTGTTGCAGAAATACTTTCATTTTCTGCCACGGAAGTACGTTTCAAATCCGAAATCAACCAATGCGTCCATACGAAACCCGATGCTGAAATGGCATCTTTGTCTTCCAACACCACGGCAAACGATTTTGTTCCTTCAGGCGCATCTTCAATTTCAAAAGGAATCGAATAAGAAGGCATACCGCTCGGGCTGAACTGGCTGCCGCGCTTGCCGTATTTGTCTTCAAATTCGCCGTTGACAATAGCTTTACTGCTGACTTTCATCTTATATCTCCCAATAGTAGGTTTATTCATTCTAACAAACACCAAGGCCGTCTGAAAGATACTGCCGTTTTCACTTTCCAGATGTCGCATTTTCAGACGGCCTCAAGCAATATTCACAATTCGATCAAACACATTTGACATTCCATAGTATAATCCGCCGCATGAAAACTACACAGGATACGCATTATGGATTGGAAAGGTCGTGAACAAAGCCAAAACGTCGAAGATCGCCGCGGAAGCCATGGCGGCGGTGGCGGCAAAACACCGGGCATACTCGGCATTATCGTGGTTTTGGTCGGCGCATATTACGGCGTGGATTTGAGCGGTTTGGTTGGCGGCTCATCTTCGATGGGCATTCCTACCCAGCAAGCTACCCGACTCGACAGCCAACAAGAAGCCGAGTTGAACGAACTGTCCCGCGTTGTCCTTGCCGATACGGAAAAAGCATGGAGCAAATATTTCCAACAACACGGCCAACGCTATACGCCGGCAACCATGGTGTTGTATGAAGGCGGTACGTCCACCGCCTGCGGTACGGGCCAATCTGCCATGGGTCCGTTTTACTGCCCGGGCGACCAAAAAGTTTATTTAGACTTGAGCTTCTACGAAGATATGCGCACCAAGCTCGAATCGGCCAGCGATGCCGCGTTTGCCTACGTTATTGCCCATGAAGTCGGCCATCACGTTCAAAACCTGCTCGGCATTCTGCCTAAAGTCCACAAAATGCAACAGCAAGTCGGCAAAAAAGAGGCCAATGCCCTTTCCGTCAAACTCGAATTGCAGGCCGACTGTTTCGCCGGTATTTGGGGACACTACGCCGTCAACAACAATATCTTCAAAGCCGAAGACATTCAAAAAGCGATGCTTGCCGCCGAATCCGTCGGCGACGACCGCTTGCAGAAACAGGCTCAGGGCTATGTCGTTCCCGACAGCTTTACCCATGGCTCGTCCGAAGAACGCATGACTTGGCTCAAGCGCGGTTTGGAAAGCGGCGACATCAACCAGTGCAACACTTTCAACAATTGATTCGTCCAAACAACACTGTTCTTTGATGTAACGACAAAAGGCCGTCTGAATTCTTCAGACGGCCTTTTAGCCGTGTTAAAATAACGCCTATTATTTTCCCTTAAATTCAAAGGAAATCCACATGGCAAATATCGCCCGCGACATTTTCAAAGCCTACGACATCCGGGGCATCGTCGGTAAAACCCTGACCGACGAAGCTGCCTACTTAATCGGTAAAGCTATTGCTACCAAAGCCTCCGAAAAAGGCATTACCCGCATCGCACTCGGTCGCGACGGCCGTTTGAGCGGTCCCGGCCTGATGGCACAAATTCAACGCGGTTTTACAGACAGCGGCATCGACGTCCTCAATGTCGGCATGGTTGCCACCCCTATGCTCTACTTCGCAGCCATCAACGAATGCGGCGGCAGCGGCGTAATGATTACCGGCAGCCACAATCCACCCGATTACAACGGTTTCAAAATGATGCTCGGCGGCGACACGCTCGCAGGCGAAGCCATTCAAGAACTTTTAGCTATTGTTGAAAAAGATGGTTTTGTTGCTGCCGACAAACAAGGCAGCGTAACCGAAAAAGACATCTCCGGCGAATACCACAACAACATCGTCGGCCACATCAAGCTCAAACGCCCGATGAAAATCGTGATTGACGCGGGCAACGGTGTCGGCGGTGCATTTGCAGGCAAACTCTACAAAGGTTTGGGCAATGAAATTACCGAACTTTTCTGCGAAGTGGACGGCAATTTCCCTAACCACCACCCCGACCCTTCCAAACCGAAAAACCTGCAAGACCTCATCGTCGAGCTTAAAAACAGCGATGCCGAAATCGGCTTGGCATTTGACGGCGATGCCGACCGCTTGGGCGTGGTTACCAAAGACGGCAACATTATCTATCCAGACAGCCAACTGATGCTTTTTGCGCAAGACGTGTTGAGCCGCAATCCTAAAGCCAAAGTGATTTTCGACGTCAAATCCACCCGTCTGCTTGCGCCTTGGATTAAAGAACACGGAGGCGAACCTGTGATGGAAAAAACCGGCCACAGCTTCATCAAATCCACCATGAAAAAAACCGGCGCACTGGTTGCCGGCGAAATGAGCGGCCACGTTTTCTTTAAAGAACGCTGGTACGGCTTCGACGACGGTATGTATGCCGGCGCACGCCTCTTGGAAATCCTGTCTGCCTTCGACAATCCGTCCGAAGTGTTGAACAAGCTGCCGCAAAGCATTTCCACTCCGGAACTCAACATCGACCTACCGGAAGGCAGCAACGGCCACAAAGTGATTGAAGAGCTGGCTGCCAATGCCAAGTTTGAAGGTGCGACCGAAATTATCACCATCGACGGCTTGCGCGTTGAATTCCCTGACGGCTTCGGCCTGATGCGTGCTTCCAATACCACGCCGATTTTGGTATTGCGTTTTGAAGCGGATACGCAAGAAGCGATTGAGCGTATTCAAAACCAATTCAAAGCAGTCATTGAAAGCAATCCAGCATTGAAATGGCCGCTATAAGGGTTTAGGCTAAAACAAAAGGCCGTCTGAAAATCATTTCAGACGGCCTTTTATATTAAACATTGATGATTCCAAAGTTTGGAAACCAAGAATATCCCGGCTTAGTTATCCGACTTGCGCCAACTGTTGACGCATTTCATCGATAACGGCTTTGTAATCCGGTTTGCCAAAAATTGCCGAGCCGGCCACAAACGTATCCGCACCTGCAGCCGCAATTTCAGCAATATTATCTGTTTTCACGCCGCCATCGACTTCCAAGGCGATATGGCGGCCGCTTTGCCGTTCATACTCATCCAACATCTCGCGCACTTTGCGGATTTTCACCAGCGTATTCGGGATAAAACTTTGTCCGCCGAAGCCCGGGTTGACCGACATCAGCAACACCATATCCAGTTTGTCCAAAACGTTTTCCAGAATATTGACCGGCGTAGCAGGATTCAATACCAAACCTGCCTGACAGCCGTATTCTTTAATCAAACCCAAGCTGCGGTCGACATGGCGGCTGGCTTCGGGATGAAAGGTAATGATATTGGCACCGGCTTTGGCAAACGCATGAATCAAATCGTCCACCGGCTCAACCATCAAATGTACATCGACCGGCACGGTTGCATACGGTTTCAAAGCCGCGCAAACCATAGGGCCGAAAGTCAGATTCGGCACATAATGATTGTCCATCACGTCAAAATGAATCAAATCCGCACCGGCGCGGATAACTTCGGCAACCTCTTCGCCCAAACGGGCAAAATCGGCAGACAAAATACTGGGGGCAATACGGTAGTCGGTCATGTTTATTCTCCTAAAGTGTGTTCCTTTGTCATTATCGCATTTTTAACCCTATGTTGTATGCTGCCGACAACATCTCTACCGTCATTTTTATGAATTTACATTTCATATACATTAATGAAACTTATAATCACATAGTAAGGCTTTGAAAATAAATTATTAGATTACATACATGTGCAAAAAAATCTAACATCATTAACAAAAGTTAACTGCATTGATACTGCCTTTCACACGCTTATCGGTTATATTTCCAAACCTGATGAAACATTAGGAAAACACCGTGTCTGTTGCACTTTCCCGCTATCCGACTTTTATTTTCTTAGCACTCGCCCTACTCTGTTCCAGTCTGCCTGCACATGCCGGTCCATTTCTGGCCACTTTGGACGACTTCCACCCGAATTGCGACATCCGACAGCTCAATTTATCCTCCGACCAACACGCCGCCCTGCGTCGCCTGCGTACCGACTTCAAACAAATCAACGATAAAGCCTACCGTAAAACCGTACGCTCCGACCGCAACCGCCGTCAAACCATCATCAAAATCCTCTCCGGCGACTCATTCGACTCAAACGCCGCCCGCGATTATGTTGAAAACCGCTACCTCTCCAGCATGGACTATGCGGTGGATGAAATGGAAATCCAATACCGCCTCTATCATCTGCTCAATCCGCGCCAGCGCCAGCAATGGTTGTCTTCATGCTTGCGCTGATGGATAAATAAAAATACAAGAAGGCCGTCTGAAACCATATTCAGACGGCCTTTGCTTTTTTCAGCCTTAATCCAGCACTCTTTCTTCCGGCAACCGACCTGCCCAGTCGCAGGCAAACTGCCATGCCGAACGACCCGAACGGCTGCCGCGCATTTGCGCCCATTGCAACGCGGCTTGGCGCGCCGTATCGTCAAAAGGCACATTGAAATCGTCCAACCAGTTGGCAACAGCGGTCAGATAATCGTTTTGGTCGAAAGGATAAAAACTCAGCCATAAGCCGAAGCGGTCGGAAAGGGAAATTTTCTCCTCAACAGCCTCTTTCTGATGAATTTCGCCGCGAATGCCCGTAGTACCGCCGTTTTCATCCATGTATTCTGGAATTAAATGACGACGGTTGGAAGTGGCATAAACCAAAACATTGGTGCAACGTTGCGACAGTCCACCGTCTAAAGCAGTTTTCAGGGCTTTATAGGTCTCATCGCCGGTTTCAAACGACAAATCATCGCAGAAAACGATAAACTTCTCAGGGCGCTCGGACAACAACGTCAACAAAGCCGGCAGACTGATCAAATCGCTTTTGTCCACTTCAATCAGTCGCAGGCCACGCTCAGCGTATTCGTGCAACAACGCTTTAACCAAGGAGGATTTCCCCGTACCGCGCGCGCCGGTCATCAAGACATTATTTGCCGGACGACCTGCCAAAAATTGCTCGGTATTGCGTTTCAGCCTGTCGGTTTGCGAACCGACTGCCGCCAATCTGCTCAAAGGAAACGTATGCGGACGTGGCAGGCTTTCCAAAATGCCTTTTTTGCCCACGCTGTGCCAACGGTAGGCCAAAGCGCGCCAGTCGGTTTTACCGGCTTCGTCAGGCAGGATTAAATCCAGACGGTTTAAAACGGAATTCGCTTTTTTCAAAAAATTGGATAATTTCATTTCGGCTTTCTTTTTTTCAGACGGCCTTTTGTGCCAATACACGCATCACGGTATCGACAACGGCTTGGGTTTGCGGATCGATTTCAATATTGATGAGGTCGCCTTCTTTGCGGCTGCCAAACAGGGTACGCTCCAAAGTCTCCGGAATCAGGTGTACACAAAATTCGCTGTCGCTGACTTCGCCTATGGTCAGGCTGCAACCGTCCAAACCGACAAAGCCTTTGGTCAGGATGTAGGGCTTGAGGTTTTCCGGCAGCTCAAACCAAACTGTACGGTTGAACTCGCTTGATTCAATTCGGGAAATTCGGGTAACCGCCATCACATGGCCGCTCATCACATGGCCGCCGATTTCATCACCAAACCGCGCCGCGCGTTCCAAATTGACACTGTCGCCGACTTTCAAGCTGCCGAGATTGGTTTTACGTAAGGTCTCGTCCATCAAATCAAAGCTAACTTTGTTGCCGTCGATTCGGGTAATGGTCAGGCAGCAGCCGTTGTTGGCGACAGAGGCGCCGGTTTGCAGATTGTCGGCGATTTCGGGGGGCAGCTCGACAGTGTGGGTACGAAAGTCGGGCGAAGGTTGGGCGATGTCTGTAATTTTGCCCATGCCTTGTACGATGCCTGTAAACATGATGTCTTCTTTCCGATGGTACGATAAGGCGGATATTGTAGCATTTTCCAGGCACAAAGGCCGTCTGAAAGCGGTGATGGAGATGGTTTGGGGTATAATCGGATTTTTATTTCCGCAGCCCGATCATGCTCAGCTACCGCCACGCCTTCCATGCCGGCAACCATGCCGATATGCTCAAGCACTTTACCCTCTTCCTCGTCCTCGAATATTTCAACCGCAAAGACAAGCCCTATTGGTATATCGATACGCATAGCGGTGCCGGTTTGTATGACTTGAGCGGCGATGAAGCGCAAAAAGTCGGCGAATACAAACAAGGCATTGCGCTCTTGGAACAAGCTGACAAGCTGCCTGCCGAATTGGCCGAATTTGTAGGCCGTCTGAAACAAATACTGCCGCAAGACAACCTTTACTGCGGCTCTCCTTGGCTGGCACAGGCGCTCACGCGCGACAGCGACAAAATGCGCCTCTTTGAGCTGCACCCTGCCGATTTTGTCCACTTGCAAAACAATATGCGCGAAGTCCGCCCTGCGCGTAAAGTGCAGGTCAGCCAAGCGGACGGTTATCAAGGCCTGATTTCACTCTTGCCTCCTCCGCCCCGCCGTGCCGCCGTCTTGATTGATCCGCCCTACGAAGAAAAACAAGACTACCGCCGTGTCGTCCAAGTCTTGAAAGATGCCTTGAAACGCTTTGAAACCGGCTGCTACATGGTTTGGTATCCCTGCCTGAGCCACGAAGAAAGCCGCAAACTGCCGGACGAACTCAAAAAAATCGTTCCCGACAATTATCTGCATGCCGAGCTTCATGTCCATACGCCGAGCAGCAACGGCTTCGGTATGCACGGCAGCGGCATGTTCGTCATCAACCCGCCCTATATGCTTGCCGAACAACTGCAAAACAATCTGCCCGAACTTGCCAAAATTTTGGCGCAAGATGCCGGCGCGCATTATGTATTAGAAAGCAAAACGAAATAAACGCTGCCGTCTAAATGCATATCCAAGAGCTTCAATTTTTCTGCCAGACCTGCTCAGACGGCCTTAACCCTTTATACTTAAGCCTTTTTCCACTACAATTCACAACATAACAATTAACGACCGTCCACTCATGAATATACGCACACCCCTAGCCTGCACGCTCCTACTTTGCGCGTGCAGCGAATCTGTAAAAAACGAATTTAAAGAAGAATTTACCCAAAGTTTCCGCACCGAATTTGTCCGCTCGGCAACCGAAGCCTGCGTAGAAAAAGCTTCCGGAAAAAGCCCGTTTGATTCCGCGACCACTAAAAAAATCTGCCGCTGCATCGGCGAAAAAACAGTCGACCAAATCAATCCTGAAGAAGCGACATCGCTTTTGGGCGGCAGCGACTCCATGAGCGACGAGCTGAAAAAACGCATCAAAGAAACCAGCATCGCCTGTACTAAAGAAGTTTTAGGCATGGCTGACAGCAAAACCAAATGAACACGCCGTTTTCAGACGGCCTGAAATTGAAAAATATTCGATTCAAACTTAGGAAAAGAGTGAAACCATGAAGACATTGAACCAATTCTTAGCCCACCACCTGCCCGAACACAAACTGCCGCAAGAGCTGGCCAGCGTATTGGAATCCGTAGCCGCCGCCTGTTTGGATATCAACGCCAAAGTCCGCCTCGGCGCGCTTTCCGGCGTTTTGGGTATGGCAGGTACCGGCAACATCCAAGGCGAAGACCAAAAGAAACTCGATGTCATCGCCAACAATATCATGATTGATGTTTTAAAAGCCAATGCCAACATCGCCGGTCTTGCCAGCGAAGAAGAAGACACCTATGTCGCCACGCACGAAAACGGCGGCTATTTGGTATTGTTTGATCCGCTGGACGGCTCTTCCAATATCGACGTCAACATCTCCGTCGGCACCATCTTCTCCATCTTGGCGAAACCTGAAGGTGCATTGACTACCGAGTCTTTCCTGCAAAAAGGCCGCGACCAAGTGGCCGCAGGTTATGTTTTATACGGTCCGCAAACCCAACTGGTACTGACTGTCGGTCACGGCGTGTTCGTCTTCACTCTGGACGATGCCAACCAATTCCTGCTGACCAAAGAAAATCCGCGTGTTCCAGAATCCACTAAAGAATTCGCCATCAATATGTCCAATCAAAGACATTGGTTCGCTCCTGTTCAACAATACATTGACGAACTACTGGCAGGCGAAACCGGCGTACGCGGCAAAAACTACAATATGCGCTGGGTAGCCAGCATGGTTGCCGAAATCCACCGCATCCTGATGCGCGGCGGCGTATTCATGTATCCGCAAGACAAACGCGACCCATCCAAACCGGGCAAACTGCGCCTGATGTACGAAGCCAACCCGATGAGCCTGATTATGGAACAAGCCGGCGGCGCATCAAACAACGCCATCGAAGCCATGCTCGACATCCAACCTACCGGCCTGCACCAACGTGTTGCCGTATTCATGGGCAGCCGCGAAGAAGTAGAATACGTTTATAATCTGCATCAAAAATAATCAGATGTATTGATTTCAAACCAAAAAAGGCCGTCTGAAATATGATTTTCAGACGGCCTTTTGTTAAAAAATAAAAGAAACGAAAGATTAAAAAGACAGACTCAAATCTGTCCTTTACTGTTTTCCATCTAACCTTTATTAGATTACGCCGAACGAGCCAGCGCTTCCGCTGCTTTTTGCACCATATCCGGCGTCAGCTTGTTCAAACAATCCGTATGCCCCAACGGACATTCACGTTTGAAACAAGGTGAACAATCCAAATTCAAGCTGACGATTTTTGCCTTTTGGCTGAGAGGCGGCGTATGGTCAGGGCTGGATGAGCCGTAAACCGCAACCAATTTCCGATCAAGCGCGGCCGCAAGGTGCATCAGACCGCTGTCGTTGCACACAACCGTATCGGCGCAAGACAACAAATCAATGGCTTCAGAAAGATTGGTTTTGCCACAAAGATTGGTGCAAAGGCCGTCTGAAAGTCGGTTGATTTCATCTGCAATATCAAAATCTTTTTGCGAACCAAACAGCCAAACCTGCCAACCCTCTGCCAAATATCGGCGACCGAGTTCGGCAAAATGACGCGCAGGCCAACGCTTGGCCGGGCCATACTCCGCACCGGGACAAAATGCCAAAATCGGCTTATCCGTCGCCAAACCATGTTTTGCCAAAGCGGCTTGACGGCTTTCGGGATCAATCTTAAAACACGGATTATCGGAATGCCCGTTAAAATCCGCTTGGGTCGGATGCGCCAGCGCAGTATAGCGGTCGACCATCAGGGGCAACGCGACCTTATCCAACTTGCGGATATCGTTCAGTAAAAAATAGCGCGACTCGCCGACGTAGCCCGTACGTTGCTTGATGCCCGTAGCCAAGGCAATAATGGCGGATTTGAGCGAACCGGGCAAAACAATCACTTGATCATAGCCTTCTTTTCCCAATTCGCGACCGATATGCCAGCGTTTTTTCAATTCCAACGCACCATGTCCAAACGGGTTTTCCATCACACGGCTAATTTCAGGCATACGCTCAAATACGGCCATCGACCATTTGGGCGCAAAAGCATCAATAGTGCAGCCGGGATGCAGCTCATGCAAACGGCGATAAAGCGGTTGGGTCATGACGCAGTCGCCAATCCAGCTTGGGGTAATAATCAGGATTTTTTTGGACATAATGAAATGTGTTTTTAATTTTGGCTTATTGTAATACGATTTTTAAAAGGCCGTCTGAAACTCGGTTTAATCTCTCAGTTCAAAACGTACTAGTTGATACATGTCATTTCAGCGCATGAAGCGTTCGTCTTCCCAATTATTCGGCAAATTCTGCAAATACCCAACCTGAAACACCAGGCTAAACGGCGGCAAACAATATTTGCTTCATTTTTAAAACCTTATAAAAACAGAAAGGCCGTCTGAAATATTTTCAGACGACCTTTTTATAGTGGGTTAACGATGGTAGTTAGGCGCTTCTTTAGTGATTTGTACGTCGTGAACGTGGGATTCGCTCATACCGGCAGAAGTGATTTCCACAAATTCTGCTTTCTCGTGCATTTCAGCAATATTGGCACAACCCAAGTAACCCATGCTGGAGCGCAGACCGCCGGTCAGCTGGTGGATGATGTTCACAATCGGGCCTTTGTAAGGAACGCGGCCTTCGATGCCTTCAGGAACATATTTGTCTGTGCTGTCGGTTTTGTCTTGGAAGTAGCGGTCGGCAGAACCTTGGCTCATCGCACCCAACGAACCCATGCCGCGGTAAGACTTGTAAGAGCGGCCTTGGTAGAGTTCGATTTCGCCCGGTGCTTCTTCCGTACCGGCAAACATACCGCCGAGCATGACGCTGTATGCACCTGCTGCCAGAGCTTTGGCAATATCGCCGGAGAAGCGGATACCGCCGTCGGCAATCAGGGGAACGCCTGTACCTTTCAGTGCTTCGGAAACATTGTGAATCGCAGTCAGTTGAGGCACGCCCACGCCTGCCACGATACGGGTCGTACAAATCGAGCCCGGGCCGATACCGACTTTAACGGCATCCGCACCTGCGGCCACCAAATCCAAAGCGGCTTTAGCAGTCGCGATGTTGCCGCCGATGACTTGGATGTGCGGATAGGTTTCTTTTACCCAGCGCACGCGATCGATAACGCCTTGGCTATGACCGTGGGCAGTATCGACCACAATCACGTCCACGCCTGCTTCTACCAATGCTTTGACTCGCTCTTCGGTATCGCCGCCGGTACCCACCGCGGCACCAACGCGCAGACGGCCTTCGGCATCTTTGTTGGCATTAGGGAATTCGGTTGTTTTCAGAATATCTTTAACTGTAATCAGACCTTTGAGTTCGTCTTGGTCGTTCAACACCAAAACGCGCTCAACTTTGTGCGCATGCATGATTTCGCGGGCTTCATCAATGCTGGTACCTTCGGGAACGGTAACCAAACGATCGCGGGGGGTCATGATGGCAGAAACCGGCAGATCGACACGGTTTTCAAAACGCAGGTCGCGGTTGGTCACGATACCGACCACTTTGCCGTTTTCAACAACAGGCAGACCGGACATTTTGCGTTTGCGTTGTGCGCGCATTTCCAAGACTTCGCGGATCAATGCGGTCGGCGCAACGGTAACGGGATCTTTCACCACGCCGCTCTCATGGCGCTTCACTTTGGAAACGGCACGCGCTTGCAACTCCGGCGTCATGTTTTTATGGATAATGCCGATGCCGCCTTCTTGAGCCATAGAGATGGCCAGACGCGCTTCGGTAACGGTATCCATTGCAGCAGAAAGTAGAGGGAGGTTGAGCGAGATATCGCGGGTGAGTTTGGTTTGAAGTTTGACATCTCGAGGCAGCACGTTTGAGTGCGCTGGAACCAACAAAACGTCGTCGAAAGTATAGGCTTTTTCTACAATACGCATGATGCTCGGTCTTTCAGTTTGTGCAAGATGCACGGCATTATATCACACCGGCTTGATGCTAACATTGGCAATACATGTTTTAACGTTATTTTTTTACATGATTTGATCCGCAGTACAAAAATATGCCAACGCATTGCAGTTTCAAGTAAAATAGGTCGGATGAGAACATCATTTACATAAGGGAAACCCATGAAATCTTCCGTACTCAAAACCTGTCTGATAGCAGCCCTTCTCTCTTCCGCCGCCCTGACCGGCGCGGCCGAGGTTTACACTTGGAAAGGCGCGTCGGGCAACAGCTATTCCGATACGCCAAACCGTCTGCAACCCAAGCGTTCCGGCGTGGTCAACATCCGCACACACAACGTCAAACCTGCCGTTGCGCCTGCTGTTGCGGCATCTGAGCCGGTTGCCGAGCAACCCAACGAACAGGTCGCGGAACAAAACAAACAAATCGAAGAGCGCAATAAAAAAATCGAAGAGCAAAACCGCCAAAACAAGCTGGAAAACTGCAAAATCGCCAAAATCAACCGCCAAGTCGCCGAAAGCGCACGCTTGGCCAATCGCGACAGCCTGATTAAGCAATACCAAAACGACGTCAATAAATACTGCAATTAAGCTCTCAAATAACAATATCAAAAAGGCCGTCTGAAATTTAATTTCAGACGGCCTTTATTTTTCACTCCATCAATAATACAGTTGAACCAACAACAAACCGATGGCTAAGCTGAATGCCATGCTCAACAGGCCCGGAATCATGAAGCTGTGGTTGAAGATAAATTTGCCGATTTTGGTTGAGCCGGTTGTATCAAAGTCGATAGCGGCAATAATCGGACCGTAGTTCGGAATGAAGAAATAGCCGTTTACCGCAACAAATGTACCGATGATGATGGGCGCTGGAATACCCAGTTTGATGGCGATTGGAAATAGCGTCGCCACTGTCGCGCCTTGGCTGTTGACCAATACCGACAAGACAAACAGGGCAAAGGCAAAGGTCCATGGTGCAGATTCAACCAAATGGCTGACGGTCGATTCCACTTCTGTTAAGTGGCCGTTCATCAAGGTATCGCCCAACCAAGCCACGCCAAACACCGCAATCACGGCTCGCATACCGGCATGGAATACCGAACCTCGGGTAATCGCATCGCCATTGGGTTTACACGCCAAAATAATCAGCGCAGAAGCAGACAACATCACAATTTCAATCGTATGCGCCATGCCCATAGGCTTGATCGCGCCATCGTGTTCAAAAGCCGGACGCAGCTCAGGCAGCGCACCCATTACTACCACCAGCAATGCCGCAGTCAAGAAAATACCGACCGACAATTTGGCTTTCGGCGAAATAGTGACATCGGTTTTTTGCTCCTCCACATCAATGTATTCTTTCACATAGTTCGGGTCTTTCAGCAAAGCCTGATAATGCGGATCGTCTTTCAATTCTTTGCCCAGTTTGTTTACAAACACGCAAGCCAAACCGATACCCAAAATCGTGGACGGAACGGTAACTTTCAACACGTCCGCCATCGTGATGTGTTGCGGCTCAAGCATGGTAACGCAGGCAACAACGGCGGCGGCAATCGGGCTGGCGACAATCGCAAATTGGGAAGCGATAACCGCCATCGTCAGCGGACGGGAAGGACGGATGCCATTGCGACGACTGACTTCGGCAATCACGGGCAAGACTGAGTAAGCCACATGGCCTGTACCTGCCAAGACGGTAAAGGTGTAAGTTACCGCCGGCGCGATAAAGGTGATGTATTTCGGATTGCGGTGCAACACGCGCGTGGCAATCTTAATCATATAGTCCAAACCGCCGCTGGCCTGCATGGCCGCCGCGGCAGACACTACCGCCATAATCATCAGCATCACATCAATCGGCGGGCTGGTCGGTTGAAGATGGAAACCAAAAGACAATACAGCCAAGCCGATACCGCCGAGCACGCCCAAACCAATACCGCCAACCTGCGCACCAATCAGGATACACAGCAGCACGACGGCAAACTGGATAAAAAACATAGTTGACATAACAACTCCCAAAATCCGGCCTTCGCCGAAATAAAATTACAAACGGTTGGATTATAGAGTAAACCCTCTTCCCTAACCATACTTTACCTAATTATACATACTGATCTACATCAAATAAATAATATTCTCATTTAAGCGCTAGGTTTTTAAAAATACAAAAGAGGCCGTCTGAAAATTTTCAGACGGCCTCTATGATTTAAAAAGATGATAAGGCTATTTTCCGGCTACTTCTTCATCTTTTATAAAATCCGATACGCCATGAACACAGCGGATTTTGCGTTCCGACAAAGTTGCCTCCAACAAGGCATCGTTTTGTGGCAAGGAATCGCGTTCTGCCTCATTGTGCCAGAGGTGATACGCAATGCCGGCAAATTTCAAATTATGGCGTTTCATCCCGTTATGATAGCAACGGGCGACAAATTCGCTGTCTTCCCTGCCCCAGCCGACAAAGCTATTGTCAAACCCGTTAACGGCAAGCGCATCGCTGCGGAAAAAGCCCATATTGCAAGTTTTGATACCTTTGTGTTTGCGGTTGCCTTTTCGGCCTGCCAATTTGGCCAAACAACGACAGCGCAGGGCTGATAGCCGTTTTTCTATCCCCGAGCTGAACATAGACAAAGCAGGCAAATCGCCTTCGTCCAAAATATCCTGCGTTTTATCCTCAGTCAAAATCACGCGAGAACCCTGTATCAGACGGCCTTTGCGGGCAATCTTCAAATGATCGGCGATAAAAGACGGATCCAAGATCATATCGCCGTCAATCAACACAATATAATCGCTTTTCGCCTGCGCCAGCGCACAGTTGCGCGATTCGGCGGCACGAAAGCCTCTATCCGGCTGCCATGAATGCTTAACGGGAATACTTGTCCTACGGCGGATAAAATCAACCACTTCGGCAGTTTCCTGCCTTGAGCCGTCATCCGCGACAATAATCTCATCCGGCAGACGGGTTTGCGATAAAGCCGATTTCAACACCAGCTCCAGAGCATCGGGACGATTATAGGTAGTGATGATGAGGGAGACGGTTATCGTGCGGTTGCGCTCGTAAAGTTTGACATATTTGTAATACGAACCTTGCGCGTTGGACACCGAAATCGTCAGCCCGTCCGCCCCATAGGCAAAACCGCGCTTAAGCAGATAGTTCTTCACAAACGATACGCCGCCATGCAGCAAAGCCTTAAACGGAGAACTGTCTTTCTTAAAGCGGTTTTCTTCCGCATACAGCGAGCTGTACTGCTGCATTTTTTGAATCAGCCCTTCGGCGTTTTCAAAAGAATAATGTTTCAGACGGCCATCGAGTTGTTTCATCTTGGCTTCCTGTGGCAACACCAAAGACTCATGCACCTGGCGGTCGGAAAAACGGGTAAATCTGCGATGATAAAGGCGCGGAATAATATCCGGATACCAGCCGCAGCCTTTAATCAAGCGGCCGTGGTAATGGTTCAAACGAGAAAGCGAAAAAATATGTTCCTTCTCATTTTCCAAAACGGCCGCACGAATGGCTTCGATTAAAACCTCATCCGCCACTTCATCGCTGTCTATGCTGAAAATCCAATCGTTTTGCGCCAGTCTGGCCGCCAGATTTTTCATCGGGCCAAACCCGATAAAGTCATGCTTGTAATAGCTGACATTGGGAAAACCTTTGGCAATTTCAAAAGTACGGTCGGTCGAGCCGTTGTCCAACAACAGGACTTCGTCAAAGTCTTTCAGCGCACTCAAAACTTCTGAAAGATAACGTTCTGAATTTTTTACCAACATGGCGGCGGTTGCCGGAATTGTGTGCATCATAAAAAGGCCGTCTGAAAAAGGAAGCTGTATTTTAACCGATATACCGCTACAATATGTCCTCCTTTTTTCAGACGGCCTGACTCATGCAGCTTATTCTTGCCCCCATGCAGGGGCTGGTGGACGATGTGATGCGCGACTTGTTGACGCGCATCGGCGGATTTGACGAATGCGTCAGCGAATTTGTCCGCATTACGCACACGGTCCACTCACGCGCCACTTGGCTTAAATATGTTCCCGAAATCGCCCATGCCAACCGCACGCCGGCCGGCACGCCCTGTACTGTCCAACTTTTGGGCAGCGATGCGGAAAACATGGCCGTCAATGCTTTGGAAGCCGTGCGTTTCGGTGCGGACAAAATCGACCTCAACTTCGGCTGCCCCGCGCCGACGGTCAACAAACACAAAGGCGGTGCAGTCTTACTCAAAGAGCCCGACTTGATTTACCACATCGTCCGCACCCTGCGCCAACGCCTTCCGCAACACATTCCGCTGACTGCCAAGATGCGGCTCGGTTATGAAGATAAAAGTCTGGCATTGGAATGTGCTTCCGCGATTGAAAACGGCGGCGCATGTGCATTAACCGTCCATGCGCGCACCAAAGTCGAAGGCTACGAACCGCCGGCACATTGGGAATGGGTGCGCAAAATCCGCGATGCAGTCAGTATTCCCGTTACTGCCAACGGCGATGTATTCAGCCTTCAAGACTATCTCGACATTAAAACCGTCAGCGGATGCGACAGCGTGATGCTCGGGCGCGGCGCAGTTATCCGTCCCGACTTGGCGCGGCAAATCAAGCAATATGAAAACGGCGAAACAGTCAAAGACACCGACTTTGCCGAAGTCTCCTCATGGATAGTCCAGTTCTTCGACTTGTGCCTTGCCAAAGAAGCCAACAACAAATATCCGGTTGCCCGTTTGAAACAGTGGCTGGGCATGATGAAAAAAGAGTTTGAACAAGCGCAGGTATTGTTTGACCGCATCCGCGCCGTCAAAGAAGCGGATGAAGTAAAACAGATTCTGCTGTCATTTGAACAAGAGATGCATTCATGATTCAAAAAGGCCGTCTGAATTTCAGACGGCCTTTAATATGATTACTGACAGATATAATCAGCCAACAGTCTGCCTTTTTCCGCACTGGCTGCATTGGCCATATTTACCTGTCTGGTCTCAGGGCCATTCTTGGATTTCAGGGCTTCGCCATATTTTCTGGCAAACTCTTTATTGGCACTGGTCACTCTTGACTCAGTGGAATCCAATATAAACCCGTCTTGCTCATATTTGCCTTGCGCAGTGATAATCAAGATATTTTCAGGCGAAGGATAATCCGGAAAATTAACATAGTTGGTAACCAGCTTGTAGGAAACACCTTTGCCGTGTTTCATATCCTGACAGATGCCGTTAGGCGCGGTAAAGACTGCATGGCCGATACGGCCGTGGCCGAAATCGTAAAAATCGATTCTCTTCGCAGAAGCCAATTGTTTTTTATCGTTGCCGTCATTTACATTTAATGACTTGCCGTTTACCAGAAACAGGGTTGGCAACAAGGGGCTGCCATGAGAGGCTTCCAAATTATATGCTTCGCCCAACAGCTTGCCCTGACGATACACAGTCAAGACAGGCTTTTTCAGACCATTTTCCGGATTGCCGGTTTTCTTAAAAGAAATCTTCTGAAGTACATTGCCAAATTCATAATAAGGTCGCGACTGCACGCCTGTTTTCGTATCCTGCAGGGCGCTCCAGCTGCCGTCCATCGTTTGGGCGCACGCAGTCAGAGCAACAAACAGAATACCCGATAGTAAAACTTTAGAATGTTTCATTCATAAACTCCTTCTCAAGTAAACAAAAGAACGGATGTGTGCCTTTACTACCTAATTTTGTTTCTTTATTAAAATTTTAGAACTATTATACTAACTTAGCAAGGGATTAAAGAACAGGCCGTCTGAACATTCAGACGGCCTTGATTAAGCTCAAATTTTAAGAAGCCAAAACGCGGTGGAACAAAATCTCATTTTCCAAATGGATATGGTCTTTCAAATCGTCCACCATCTCTTTGGCCAAAGTGTACAAACGGGTCCAGCTGCCGCAAGCGCCTTCGGGAAGCTCAAAATTATTGGTCAATTCTTCCAAGCGCGCGATGGCCTGATCGTGGTCTTCGTGTTCATGCATCATCACGCTGATGGGCATGGCTGCGCCGCGACCCACACCCTGATTAATCATCGGGAACAACATGCGTTCCTCTTTCATCATGTGCATCAACAGCTCGTTTTGCATATAGGCCAACAAATCAGGCACTTCGGCAGGGAAAGTGTCGGCATGAACCTGCGCCACTTTTTGCGCCAGCGGAACCAACTCTTCAAACTGGGCGCGGTGGACATTGTGGTAACGCTGCAAAATATGGTCAATGGTGGAATTGAAAGGTGCGGTTTCCCAAACGGTAAAGTCGGTCATGGCTGTGCTCCTTTAAAGATTGATATTGGATGAATGTTAGACATAAGGATACACGCTGCAAACGGCTTTGTATAGTTTTTTAATTGCTTAATTAATTGATAATAAAAGTTATTTTCAAATTTAAAATAACAAACAGGCCGCCTGAAACATAAGGCTAACGTTTCAGACAGCCTACCCTTTTCTTAAATAATCCAACGATATAACGCAATCATCACCGGCATAGTTACCACACAAAGTAAGGTCGTCAGCCCATAAATCGCGCTGGCTTTTTGGGCATTTTTGCCGTAAACAACCGCCATTTGGGTAACTGTCGAAGCGGCAGGCGAAGTCGTTGCCAAAAAGCTGATCAAAACAACCGTATCCGCATGCGCATCATGATGGGCAAAACCACAGACTTTGACGGCAAAAAGCAATAATATCGGAATCAAAATCAACCTTAAAAAAGCAACGAGATAAAGCCTCGGTGTCCACACAATCGAACGCAACGGCAAAGAGGCCAGCAGCATGCCCGCCACCAACATGGCAACTGGGCCAATCATACTGCCCACCGTCGCCAAAGTATTATCGACAATATGAGGCAGCTTGATTTGAAAGGCAAACATCAGCAGCCCGACCAACATGGATAAGATGTTGATATTGGTAAAAATGGTTTTCCAAGCCACATTGCCTCGACCGCAAATCAACAGGCGCAGATGCGTCCAAAACAAAAACGTCTGCACCATGATAAAACCGCTGGTGTAAATCACCCATTCCGGCCCAAAGACCGACATTACCAAAGGGATAATCAGGTTGCCCGAATTGCTGTACACCGTCGCTGCGTGTTCGAGCGCATCGAGTTTGAACAAGTGTTTAAACAACCTGCCCAAAACAATCAACACCACATGGAAAAACACTGCCAGCATGACGGAAAGCTTCAGCCCTTCGATAATCTGCGGCATATTGTCCATCTGAAAAGCATGAATCATGACGGACGGGCTGATCAGGTAAAGCGCGATGACCGAGAGCGTATAGCTGTTTTCCGATTTCAACAGCCCTGCCTTCACCAAGGCCACGCCCATCAAAACAATCAACGTCAGCTCGGTAATTTTTCCGGCAAGCAGGAAAGAGGTTTCCATAATAAAAAAGCGGCAAAAACATTGATTTTACGCTTCTACCGCTTGGCATGCCAAATTCAGACGGCCTGAAGCCTTTTTCCAACAACCCGACATAATTTGCCCTACCGCAAAGCAAATCAATATAAATCTGTCCGTATATCCGCTATAATCAGCCATTTTCTTCAAACAGGAAACATCATGTCCCCCAGCCGTTTCAATCAAACGGGCCCCAAAATCGGCCTGAGCGTACGCCTTGCAGAAACCCAAGCTGAAATCGAAGCCGCCCAAAGATTGCGCTATCAGGTTTTTGCCCAAGAACTGGGGGCGGAAATCGAAAGCGATGACGGCCGCGATGTCGATCCTTATGATGAGCATTGCCACCACCTGCTCGCGTTTGACGATGCAACCGGCGAGGTAATCGGCTGTTACCGCCTGATTACCGAAGAAACCGCAAAAAAAGTCGGCGGCTGGTACAGCGAGCATGAATTCGACCTTGAGCCTTTAAAAGATATCCTGCCGCAAACCGTCGAACTCGGCCGCGCCTGTACCCACCCGGACTACCGCAACGGCGGTTTGGTCATGCTGTTGTGGACCGGTTTGGTCAAATTCATGAAAGACGAAAACCTGCGCTTTATGATTGGTTGCGGCAGTATCGAAATGCGCGACGGCGGCAACGATGCGGCCGGTCTGTATCATGCTTTGAAAGACAAATACCTCGCTCCGGAACAATGGCGCGTCAAACCGCTCAACCCGCTCAAATGGGACAGCATCACGCCGTCTGAAAATCCGCCCGTACCTGCCCTGATCAAAGGCTATCTCAAAGCAGGCGCGTGGTTCTGCGGCGAGCCTTGCGTCGATGAAGCATTCAACTGCGCGGATGTGCTGATCATGATGGACATCAACCACCTTTCCGACCGCTACTTGCAGCGTTTTGCCCCTAAAACCGATTCATAATAAAAGGCCGTCTGAAACTTCAGACGGCCTGCCTAATCTTTATAAAAAAACACACACAATGACCGCCAAAATCCGTTTTATCTTCCGTCTTCTCTGCATTGCCGGCTGCCTTTTGTACGGCATGGCCGAAATGTTTTTTCTGTTTCCCTTTTACAGCAGCAAACGCAAACTGCGCGCGATTCAATTATGGTCGCTGCGCGTGCTCGCTTCCTGCGGCATGAAACTGCAAACTTTCGGCACGCCGCCGCAAGAAGGCCGCGGCCAAATGCTTATCAGCAACCATATTTCATGGTTAGACATTATGGCGGTCAACGGCGCATTTCCCGGCCGTTTCGTGGCTAAAGACGATGTGGCCAAATGGCCGGTGGTCGGTTATCTCGCCACGCAGGCACAAACGGTTTACGTCTCGCGCAACCGCGGCATCAAAGGCAACTCCGCCAAAATCGCAGGCGTGACCGAAGCACTGAAAAACGGCGATACTGTTACCATTTTCCCCGAAGGCACCAGTACCGAAGGCCGTGAAATCCTGCCGTTCAAACCCAGCTTTTTTCAGACGGCCTATGATGCAGGCGTACCGATTATTCCTGCACTCTGCCGCTATCCGAATCCGGACGGCAGCAGCCCCAATCCGCACACTGCCTACTACGGCGACATCAGCCTCTGGCAATCCATCTGCATGGT
This sequence comes from Neisseria sp. 27098_8_158, assembly GCF_041433145.1. NCBI lineage: Bacteria > Pseudomonadati > Pseudomonadota > Betaproteobacteria > Neisseriales > Neisseriaceae > Neisseria > Neisseria sp. 27098_8_158. The sequence goes on along the minus strand of NZ_JAPWAZ010000001.1, from coordinate 232,338 downwards.
CATCAGCCAACCTTCCAGCACGGTCGAGCTGCATTTCCTCGATCCGATTGAAGCGGGAGAAGACCGCTACGCTACCGCGCTTCACGTACACGCCCTGTTGAGCGAAAAGCAAAAACAGTTGGGCTGATCAAACAAAAGGCCGTCTGAATGTTCAGACGGCCTTTTCCATTATCTTATGTCTTAAGATGAATATTGCACCGAATCGCTACCGCTTTTCTTTTGAATAAATTCAATTTTGTAGCCATCCGGATCTTCAACAAACGCAATCACAGTCGTGCCGTGTTTCATCGGGCCTGCTTCGCGTACCACTTTGCCGCCCATCTCTTTGACACGTTCACACGCCGCATAAGCATCATCGACTTCAATCGCGATATGGCCGTAAGCATTGCCCAAGTCATAAGACTCGGTATCCCAGTTGTGGGTCAGTTCCAAAACAGTATGGTCCGCCTCATCACCATAACCAACAAAAGCCAAAGTAAAACGGCCTTCAGGATAATCGCGGCGGCGCAGCAGTTGCATATTCAATACGTTTTGATAGAAATTCAAAGAGCGTTCGAGATTGCCGACACGCAGCATAGTATGAAGCAAGCGCATGATATTGTTCCTTTCTGAATTATGTTTGGTCATGGATTATAACACATCGGGCACCATCCTCTTCAGCCTCAAAATACCGACACTGAAACTGCATAAAAATGAAGCACACACCCTGCCGTCATTTGAATTTCATGTATTAACAAGCACACCGACTGACTAAATTGCTATAATCGCCACAATTACAACACAACACTTCAAACCGTCATGAAAACCTTTGTTCTTCCAGATACCCGCCCTTATCCGCAGAGCCCTATCAAAAACTACCTTCTTCTCAATGCCTATCAGCTGGCGCACAACTCCTCCTCCGCATCGCGCAAGCTTTCCGCCGGCCAACTGCAAACCGAAATCCGCACCATGCTCAGCCAAAACCATTACATCAACCTTTCATTGGCGATGACCATGGCCCCCGATGTCGGCACTTACACCAGCCTGATTCAAAGCGTGGGCGAAGTCCTGAAGGCAGAAAACGATAACGAAGCCCAATGGTTTGCCCTGCCTGTCGTTTTGGTCGCCGGTTGCAAAAAAGAACAAACCCTGCCGCTCACGCTGCCTACCGAAGCCCTCTTCGCCTGCCTGCAAAACTACCCTAATCTGCGCGCCCTCACGCAAAACACGCAATGGCTGCCCTACCTCGTCCAATCTACCGATTTGAGCAGCGTTACCCCGGGCGAATGGTTCCAAGCCAAGCAAAACGATGAAGCGGCAGGCGCATTCCTGCAAAAATTCGAATACAAACCATTGACGCTGCCCGAAGGTCAATCCGTCCATGTTGTTTACGCGCTGGGCTACGGCAATAAAGACATTCAGACGGCTTTGGGACTCAACCTGCAACAGGCAGGCCTGCCATTGATGCAGGTTTGGCAAGAGCATCTCGCCCTCGACGGCGTTACCCTCTTTACTAACCCGCTCTCGCCCAATACGCCGCTTGACGCGCTTACCGACGGCAGCCACACCCGCCAACGCATGGCCATGGACGTTTTTGCCACCAACGCCATCCGCGCCATCCGTATGCAAAGCCCGCGCGTCGGCGTTGTTGCCGCTGCAAAAGCGGACGGCAAACTCCAGTTCAGCTTCAACGCGACCGACAGCGCGTTTGAAATCGTTCCGCAGACCTTCACTTGGGAGCTGGCATCAACCGACAATATCGCTATCGTTCAGCAAAACTTCCTCGACCTGATGGCCGAATGCCGAATCGAGCACCTCTACCTGCTGCACGACCCATTGGGCGAAAACGAGAACATCCCTACTTATGCCCAAGCGTTGAAACTAGAAGGCCATAATCCTTTCTTCAGCAATGTAAACTAAATTGAAAATGCAACACGCCAAGGCCGTCTGAAAACGGTTTAGCGTGTTGCATTGATTTTCAAACCTTACCGCTCATTTTCACAAACATGAAAACCCACAAAATCCTTTTCGTCTGCCTCGGCAACATCTGCCGCTCCCCCATGGCCGAATACGTCCTGCGCCATCGCGCCCGCGAAGCAGGCATGGGCAATGCTGTCATTACTGCCAGCGTAGGCACATCAGGTTGGCACGACGGAGAAGACATGCACGAAGGCACGCGCCGCGCACTCAAGCAACACGGCATCGACCCGTCAGGCTTTACCAGCAGCAAAATCAAACCCAGCGATGCCGAGCATTTCGACTACATCATCGTGATGGACGACAACAACCTCAGAGAAACTGAAAAACAGCTCGGTTTTCACCCCGGCAAAATCTTCAAACTGACCGACCTTATCCCCGACTCAGGCTACAACCATGTTCCTGATCCGTGGTACACAGGCGACTTTGACGAAACCTACCGTCTGGTCGATGCCGGCAGTTTGGCCTTGTTGGAAAAATTGAAACAGGCTTAAACCGGCTGGAACAATAAAAGGCCGTCTGAACAGATATTTGCAAAAGCCATGCTTTCGTGATGACCTGTTCAGACGGCCTTTATTGATTGCCGTATCAACCCACGCGGTAAAACGCCAGGCTGCCCAATAAATTCGGCAGATGTTTGACCTGTCGGTTGCCCGTCATGACCGCACGCTCAAGCACACGGATTTTGTTTTTGGCACACAGTAAATCAAAATCTTTGAGGGTACACCAATGGATATTGGGCGTATCGTACCAATGATACGGCATCCGCTCGGAAACCGGCATATGGCCACCGACGGCGATTTGAAAGCGGTTGCGCCAGTAGCCGAAGTTAGGGAAGCTGACGATGGCCTGTTTGGCCACGCGCATCAGGCAGCGCAGGATTTTTTCCGTGTTCTGCATGGCTTGAATGGTTTGGCTCAAGACAATCACATCAAAACTTTGATCGCCAAATGCCGCCAAACCCTCTTCCAAGTCGGCCTGAATGACGTTTACACCGCGGGTCATGGCGGCAATCACGCTGTCGGTATCGATTTCAATGCCATAACCGGCACAGTTTTTATGCGCTACCAACGCGGCCAGTAGCTCGCCGTCGCCGCAACCTAAATCGAGTACGCGGCTGCCTTCGGGTATCCAATCGTAAATGAGTTGCAAATCGTCGCGCAGATTCATTGTTGGCAGTCCTTGTAAACGTTGTTCATGTAAGCGGTAACCGCGCGGATATAGGCTTCGTCTTCCATCAAGAAGGCATCGTGGCCGTGATTGGATTTGACTTCGATGTACTGCACGGATTTTTGCGCAGCGATTAATGCCTTGACCAATTCATGCGAACGTTGCGGCGAGAAGCGCCAGTCGGTGCTAAAGCTCGCGACAAAAAATTTGGCCTGCACATTCTCCACGGCTCGCGTGAGGTTGTGGCCATAATCGGCGGCCGGGTCGAAGTAGTCGAGTGCCTTGGTCATCAGCAGATAAGTGTTGGCATCAAAACGGCCGACAAACTTGTCGCCTTGATAGCGCAGATAAGATTCCACTTCAAATTCAACGCCGTAGCCGTACTGATAGCCGTCTGATTTTAAAATGCGGCCGAATTTTTTACCCAAACCGTCTTCGGCAAGATAGGTAATGTGCCCCATCATGCGCGCGATACGCAAACCGCGTGAAGGAACGGTATGATGGCTGCGGTAATTACCTTCGTGGAAATCGGGATCGGTCAAAATCGCCTGACGGGCAACATCGTTAAACGCGATGTTTTGGGTGGAAAGTTTGGGCGCAGAAGCGATAACGAGCGCGTGGGCAACGCGTTCGGGCAAAGAAATCGTCCATTGCAATGCCTGCATGCCGCCCAAGCTGCCGCCGACAACGGCCGCCCATTTTTGAATGCCGAGATAATCGGCAAGCATGGCTTGGGACTTCACCCAGTCTTTGACGGTTACAACCGGAAAATCCGCACCATATTCGCGGCCGGTTTCAGGATTCTCGGACAAAGGGCCGGTGCTGCCGTCGCAGCCGCCCAAGTTGTTCAAACCGACCACAAAAAAGCGTTCGGTATCGATAGGTTTGCCGGGGCCGACCATATTGTCCCACCAACCGGCGTATTTATCCTCCGCACTGTGCTTGCCGGCAACATGATGATTGCCTGATAAGGCGTGGCAGATAAGGACGGCATTGCTTTTGTCGGCATTGAGCGTGCCGTAGGTTTCAATCATCAGGTCGAAACGAGGTAAGGTTTTGCCGTTTTCCAGAGCAAGCGGTGTGTCAAACGGAATTTTCCGGGGCGTTACAATGCCCACTGAGGCATTTGTTGTCATTTGTAATTTCCAAGTGATGCGGCAAAAGGGGTATTATAACGTTTCGTTTTTGTTTTGTGCATGAGGCTTCAGACGGCCTGCCCTAATTAGAGGCAATATTTTTGGGAGGATGTGGAATGATAGGCAGGCTTTTGCGATTTTTTTTCTTTTGCGCCATCGCGGCATTGATTGTGAACCGTCTGTTCAGCCGCCAACAAAAGCGCACCATTCGGGAAATCGCCAAAATCAGCGCGTGGGTATTGCTGGGGGCGGCGGCGGCTACGCTGTTTTGGTATCTGATAATGCTGTTTTTCAAGCATATTCCCAATTCTTATTGAAATAAAATATAAAAGGCCGTCTGAAAACCTTAATCCAGCGTTTTCAGACGGCCTTTTGATATTCAAACTTAAAACAATTCTTCCGGAATCTTGCAAACCGGAATCGGATTGACTTTGTGCTGCATGGCTTTGTGCAATCGGGTATAGATTGCCAAAACTTCGCGCTGTCTGCCTTCAAAATCTTCAGGCTTGTGGCTGCTATACACGCTCATCGCCCATTCGAGTTCAGGATAAGATGCGCCCATTTGTTCTTCATCGGTACGTTCGGTATCCCAAAGTCCGTCCGTCGGTACGGCTTTTTGAATGTCTTCCGATACGTCCAGTTCGGCTGCTAGCGCGTACACTTGAGTTTTGGTCAAATCGGCAATCGGGCTGATGTCCACGCCGCCGTCGCCGTATTTGGTGAAGAAACCGACGCCGAAATCTTCAATTTTGTTGCCTGTCCCCGCCACCAGCAAACCATGCAGCTGGCCGTAATAATAAAGCGTCGTCATGCGCAGGCGGCTGCGTGCATTGGCAAGTGCCAGCTGTTTGTTGGGAAATTCGGTTTCACTGACGTCAACGGTATCGGCAAAAGTATCAAAAGTTTGGGTCAAATCAACGCTTTGCGCTTTTACATTCGGATAACGCTGTTTCAGACGGCCCATGTGTTCTTGCGCGCGGTTGACTTGGTCGGATTTCTGACGAATCGGCATTTCCAACAACAAAACCGACAAACCGGTTTGCGCGGCAAGTGTGGAAACCACGGCAGAATCGATGCCGCCGGATACGCCGACGACAAAACCTTTGGCACGCGCCTGCTCGGCGTAATCTTTGAGCCATTGAACAATATGGCGGATGATGGCTTGGGTTTGCATAGGGATAAATGTTCGCTTCAAATAAAACGAATGATAGCCTGATTTGCACTTGTCTGAAAGACGACAGGGTATAATGCCCTTTTTATTTCTTGCACGCACACCATGTCCAAACCCATCCTTCTGCGCTGGCTCATCATCTGCCTGATTCCGCTCGCCACCCTTTTGTGGTTTGCCCTCAACCCGCCCGAAGACAAAACGCAACACCTCATCAACGGCATCATCCTTGCTTGCGAAGCCACGTTCCTATTCAAGTTCGTCCTCGTTGACGTCATCAAACACCACCTCAAACAAGAGCCTGAATTGAAACGGCAAAGCATTTGGATGTTTATCCCGATTATTTTGCTGATTGTTTATTTGTTCCATTATTTCGGCGCATTCTGATATTTTCAGACGGCCTTGGGCATATTTTTCCATGAACACCACCCCACCTTATACCTGCTGGATTTTCTGCAACGTCATCGACAACTTCGGCGACATCGGCGTTTCATGGCGGCTGGCGCGTGTTTTGCAACGCGAACTCGGCTGGCAAGTGCATTTGTGGACAGACGACTTTCCGTCCCTTCAGGCACTCTGTCCTGACTTAGCCTCGATTCCCAATATCCATCAAGGCATCGGCATTCACGCTTGGCAAGCCGATCATGCCGAAGATACCGATACAGTCCCTACCCCCGACATCGTCATCGAAACCTTCGCCTGCGAACTGCCCGACAACGTTCAATCCATCATCCGCCGACACCGACTGCTTTGGCTCAATTGGGAATACCTCAGCGCGGAAGACAGCAACGAGAGGCTGCACTTAATGCCCTCGCCCCAAGCCGGCGGCATACAGAAATACTTTTGGTTTATGGGTTTCAGCGAAAAAAGCGGCGGCCTGCTGCGCGAATGCGATTACGCCGAATCTGCCGGATTTGATACGGAAGCCTTACGCCGACAACTCAAACTTCCCGCAAAAAATGCGCCCGAATGGCTACTTTTCGGCTATCAAAGCGATATTTGGGCAAAATGGCTGACCATGTGGCAACAGGCCTGCCAACCCATTACCTTGCTATTTGCAGGTACACAAATCATCGCCAGCCTGAAAAACAGCGGCCTAGTGCCGCAAAATGCCCTGCTTGAAGACGGCGATATGTATCAGAGCGAACACATTACCCTGATCAAAATCCCTTTTGTCCCCCAACAGGATTTCGACAAACTGCTCAACCTTGCCGACGGCGCTGTCATACGCGGTGAAGACAGCTTTGTTCGCGCCCAGCTCGCCGGAAAGCCTTTCTTTTGGCACATCTACCCGCAAGAAGAAAATATCCATCTCGACAAGCTGCACGCGTTTTGGGACAAAGCGCATCAGGTTTATCCGGATGTTGTCGCCACGGCACACCGTCGCCTTTCCGACGAACTCAACAACGGCGAAGCACTCAGCGACAGCCAACGCCTGCAGGCATGGCAAACCCTGACGGCACATCAAAACGAATGGCGGCAAAGCGCGGCAAAATGGAGGGACGGACTTTTTGCTCAAAAAAGTGCCGTTGAAAAACTTGCCGCCTTTATTTCAAAGCACAAAAAAATACGCTAAAATAGCGCGTTTTATTACAACCGATTTGATTGGAAAACTACAATGAAAACAGCACAAGAACTGCGCGCCGGCAACGTATTCATGGTTGGCAACGACCCTATGGTTGTTCAAAAAACCGAATATATCAAAGGTGGTCGCTCTTCCGCCAAAGTCAGCATGAAACTGAAAAACCTGCTGACCGGTGCCGCTTCTGAAAGCATTTACAAAGCCGACGACAAATTCGACGTCGTAATCTTGGCCCGCAAAAACTGTACTTACAGCTACTTTGCCGACCCAATGTACGTCTTCATGGACGAAGAATTCAACCAATACGAAATCGAAGCCGACAACATCGGCGACGCGTTGAAATTCATCGTTGACGGCATGGAAGACGTATGTGAAGTCACTTTCTACGAAGGCAACCCAATCTCCGTAGAATTGCCTACCATCATCGTTCGCGAAGTTGAATACACCGAGCCTGCCGTTAAAGGCGATACCTCCGGTAAAGTAATGAAAACCGCACGTCTGGTTGGCGGCACCGAAATCCAAGTGATGTCTTACATCGAAAACGGCGACAAAGTCGAAATCGATACCCGTACCGGCGAATTCCGCAAACGTGCTTAATCAGCCCGTAACACAAAAAGGCCGTCTGAACATTCAAACGGCCTTTTTATCAATCTACCTTATTGTTTCTTCAAGCCCTTGGCTGCAACAGTCGCAATCGTACCGTCAATGCCTTTGCTCTTAATCAGCTCGCCAAATTGGTTGCGGTATACCGTTACCAAGCTGGTACCGTCCACGCGGATGTTGTAAATCTTATACGCACCGCCACTTTGGTAAAGCTGGTAGGCCACTTCATACTTAGTGCCTTTTTTGGTCTGAATTTCTGAGAAAACGTCAAACTTATTGCCGTTTGCCGTCATCTTCGGCAACAGGCGCACATTCGCATCTGCCGCGCCAATTAACGCGGAATGCGAGTACATCGCAATGACCATGTCTTTGAATGCACGGATAAAATCGGTTTTCTGTTTAGCAGAAAATTCACGCCATGGCGCACCAACCGCCAAAGCCGAAATACGCTCATAATCCAGATAACGGTTGGCATACTGCTCAACCTGTTTCACACGTTGCGCCTCTGTCAAAGACGTGTTACGTGCAATTTTCAACACGGCATCAATGTTCTGCTGCATCTGTTTTTGCGCCGGATGCGTTTCCGCCGCCACATAAGGCGCGGCAATTACCATCGGTGCGGCCACAATCAAAGTCTGAAGAAAACGGTTCATGACGATATCCATCCAAAATAAAACCGCATTGTAAAAACAATCTATTCCAAAAAACTTAATTCTTTGTAAAAGCAGTCATGAGCAATGAAAAATCCTGCAATCAAATTTCAGACGGCCTGATAAAAATAAGATAACATGTGAACGCTATTTTAAAAGGAAAAAGCTATGCCCTATGTCAACATCAAAGTAACCGGCGGCAGCGAAGCCCCGAATGCAGAGCAAAAAGCCGAATTAATCCGAGGCGTCACCGAATTACTCACTCGCGTTCTCAACAAAAACCCTGAGACGACCGTCGTCGTCATCGACGAAATCGATATGGACAACTGGGGCATAGGCGGCAAAAGCGTGACGGTTCGCCGTTCCGAAGCGCGCAATAAGTAAGCCTTGGCCGTCTGAAGCTCTTTTAATTTACCCACAAAAAGAGTACATTTATCCCATTGTTAACAATTTTACGGAACACACATCATGGAGAAATTCCCTAAATCATCCAAACTGGATCACGTTTGCTACGATATTCGCGGCCCAGTTCACAAAAAAGCCCTGCAACTGGAAGAAGAAGGCAACAAAATCCTCAAACTCAATATCGGCAATCCGGCTCCGTTCGGCTTTGAAGCGCCTGATGAAATCTTGGTTGACGTCATCCGCAACCTGCCGACTTCACAAGGCTATTGCGACTCCAAAGGCCTTTACTCCGCACGCAAAGCCATCGTTCACTATTACCAAACCAAAGGACTGCTCGACGTTACCGTCAACGATGTTTACATCGGCAACGGCGTCTCCGAATTGATTACCATGTCCATGCAGGCGCTGCTCAACGACGGCGACGAAATCCTGATTCCTGCACCAGACTATCCTTTGTGGACCGCCGCCGCGACACTGGCAGGCGGTACCGTCCGCCATTATCTATGCGACGAAGAAAACAACTGGTTCCCCAACCTGGCCGATATAGAAGCCAAAATTACACCGAAAACCAAAGCCATCGTCATCATCAATCCCAACAACCCTACCGGCGCGGTGTACAGCAAAGAAATCCTGCTCGAAATCGCCGAATTAGCGCGCAAACACGGCCTGATTATTTTCGCCGACGAAATTTACGACAAAATTCTTTACGATGGTGCCGTACACCATCACATTGCCGCCCTCGCCCCCGACTTACTGACCATTACGTTTAACGGCCTCTCCAAAGCCTACCGCGTGGCCGGTTTCCGCCAAGGCTGGATGGTACTCAACGGCCCGAAACATCATGCCAAGGGCTATATCGAAGGCCTCGACATGCTCTCGTCTATGCGCCTTTGTGCCACCACACCCATGCAACACGCCATTCAGACGGCCTTGGGCGGATACCAAAGCATCAACGAATTCCTCCTCCCCGGCGGCCGCCTGCTCGAGCAACGCAACAAAGCATGGGAACTGGTCAACCAGATTCCGGGCATATCCTGCGTCAAACCCATGGGCGCATTGTATATGTTCCCCAAAATCGATACCGAAATGTACGGCATTCATGACGACATGAAATTCATCTACGACTTACTCGTGCGTGAAAAAGTCTTGTTCGTACAAGGCACAGGCTTTAACTGGATACGCCCCGACCACTTCCGTATCGTTACCCTGCCGCCCGTTCATCAAATCGAAGAAGCCATGGACAAACTCAAACGCTTCTTGCAAAACTACCATCAATAAACCTAAACAAAGAGGCCGTCTGAAAAAGCAAACCGCTGTTCAGACGGCCTTTTTAATCAAACAGCAACTTGGCAAAGCCTGTTGACATGCGTATAATCAACTTTTCCTATCTGGGGGCGATCTTGGTTTCGACGGGGGTTGCAAAGCAGATGCGGGCATACCGGGGTCTCAGATTTCCCGTTAAACACTGAATCAAAATAGTCGCAAACGACGAAACTTACGCACTGGCCGCTTAAGGCCTGCCGTTGCAGCAGTTGGTCAATGGGCTGTGTAGCGCAAGCTACCGCAACGTCATTCTACATTGACTGGTTTTCTGTCGGGTTACTTGGCAGGAAACGAGATTTAAGGTAACTGGTTCTCTGAAGGCCTGTTGGTCGGCATGATGGGAACGAGATTCTAAATAGACACAACTAAGTATGTAGAACGCTCTGTAGAGGACTTTCGGACGGGGGTTCGATTCCCCCCGCCTCCACCATACCCTATTTTCAGCAGTATCCTGTAATACGCATAAAGCCTTGAGCCATAACGGTTTCAAGGCTTTTTTATTACCTTGAATATGCTGGCGTATGCTTGAGTTTTCGCAATTTATAGGGTAACTTTTGGGGTAACTTTTCAGGAATTACCCAAAAAACAAGCCCGAAAAGTGGGCAAATTAGCCCTATTTTTTTAAACAAGTTACCCAAAAAATCCATAAAACCAATTATTAACAATGGCTTAATGAGTTTTTAAAAGTTACCCCAAACTGGATTAAAAATGCCTAAACAGACGCTGCCACTTACAGATAGCCAATGCAAAAAACTACAACCGCCGAATCAATTATCAGACGGCGGTGGGTTATATCTTCAAGCAAGGGGAAACGGCAAATACTGGCGTTTTCGTTACTACCGGCCAAGCGACAACAAACGCGATGAAATGCGACTGGGTGTCTATCCTGAAATCAGCTTAAAAGAAGCAAGAGAAAAACGCGAAGAATTGCGCGGGCTGATAGCCAAAGGAATAGACCCTAAGCTACACCAGCAAGACAAAGCACAGAGGCAGGCAGAGCAGCTAAAAAACACATTTGAGGCTATTGCGCGCAAATGGCACAGCGACCAAGTAGCAAAGCCGAATAAATGGAAGCCCGACCATGCACAAAGAGTTATCCGCAGCCTTGAGCTTCATATTTTCCCTGACCTTGCAACACGCAAAATAGACGAAATCATGCCGCTTGAGGTTTTAGGACTGTTACAGAGGCTGGAATCGGCGGGGAAATATGACACGGCACAGAAAGTTTATGACGTGGTAAATCAAGTTTTCAAATATGCCGTGAAACTTCGCTTGAGCCTATTCAATCCCGCCGCCGAATTGCGGGGAGAGCTGGCAAAGGTGGAGCAGAAACATTACCGCTTCATTAAAGACCCGCAAAGGATAGGCGAGATGTTACGAGCTTTTGACGGTTACGCTGGCTTTCCGCAAACACGCGCCCTATTACAGCTTTCCCCTTATGTATTTGCCCGCCCTTCCGAATTGCGTTTATTGCGCTGGTGTGAAATTGATTGGGAGGAGCAGCAATACTATAAAGACGGCGTAAACATGAAAAACAAGATAGACCATATTGTCCCCTTGAGCCGCCAAGCCTTAGCAATACTGGACGGCTTGAAACCTGTAACAGGGCATTATGAATATGTATTTTGTAACACCAGCAAAAAACAGCCCTTGAGCGAGGGAGCAATACGAAAAGCATTAGACCGTCTAGGATTCTTGGAAGAAACCACACAGCACGGCTTTAGACATACAGCCAGCACGATATTGAATGAGATGGGCTATAACGCTGATTGGGTGGAGCGGCAACTAGCCCACAAAGACCCCAACACGACAAGGGCAGCCTATAACCATGCGGAATATTTAGAACAGCGCGCTGATATGGTTCAAAAATGGGCTGATTATCTCGATGAATTGAAAGCACATTCAGGCGTATTGCAGGAAACGGCAGAATAAACTATCATCTTAAGCATTACGAAAGAAAACCATGCGGATATTTAGAAACCAGTGGATAACGAAATTTGCCAAGAAGCACAAAATCAGCGATTCCGAGCTGATAGAAGCGGTAGAGCGGGCAGATAAAGGAGTGATAGACGCAGATTTAGGCGGCGGTGTTATCAAGCAGCGCATAGCAAGGCAAGGGCAAGGCAGAAGCGGCGGTTATCGTAGCCTGATATTTTTCAGACGTGGGGAACGGGCGTTTTTCATGACTGCCTTTGCCAAGAACGACCGCGAAAACATCACGAACAAAGAACTTGCAGAATTAAAGAAAGCCGCCGCCATCATCTTGGCAATGACAGAGACCGACATAGAACAAGCCAAATCAAACGGCACTTTCACGGAGATACAGCCATGAAATACAAAAGCGACATTTTTGCGGCAATACATGAAACCATGCAGGGTTTGCACGACATCGGCATTATCGACAAAAAAACCATGCGCGATTTTGACAAATCATGCTTGACCGAAATCAAGCCGTTAAGCGGCGAAGACATTAAGGCAATCAGAGAGCGCGAAGCATTATCACAAGCCGCTTTTGCCATGTATCTAAACATCGGCAAAAACCAAGTTTCCGAATGGGAGCGGGGTATTAAAAAGCCGAGCGGCGCGGCTTTGAAGCTGCTTACTATCGTCAAGAACAAGGGAATTGAGGCGATTGCCTGATACCGGAAATAGAAAAGGAGCGGATATATTTCCGCCGCGAAGTACCACACAACGCCCCCCCTGTTGATTTTTGGGATAGGGCTACTCAATCCGTTTTAGTTTTATGCCGTCAGAAAAAGAACATGGAGTGAATAGAATATGGCAGACGTCTTAACCCTTGCAGATATGCCCGATTTGTCCGATTGGCGATTAGCCCCGTTATGGACATTGGAGCAAGCCGCCCTATTATGGGCAGGAATTAACCCCGCGTTTTTCACTTTTAGGGATATATGGCAGGAACACCCACGCAAACAGGCACGGGCAAAAATTGCATTACAGGCTTTTTCAGGCGGTATTGTTTTAAAAACCCTGACTGTCCAAGATTTGTATTTGCACGACGGAAATGGCGGGATTTATTGCACCAGCCAAAAAACTACCGTTTTTAGCATGAATGACATCGCACCAAACGACACAACCATTATGCAGGATGTGCTAATTAGTTGGGCATCGAAAGAACGTGTACTTAGTTTGAAGCAAACTATCCAAGCAGAAGAACAGGTAAGACGGGAAGCGGCCAAAGCAGAGGCAGAAAAACAGGAAATTAAAGCCTTGCCTTATTGTGTTGTCCCTGAATTTGAAACCCCAGAATTTGAAACCGCTTGCATAGCGATTAAAGAATTTTGGAACAAGCAGACGGTAGGGGTTGCACCCCCTAAAGCACTTATAGTTCAAGACTTTATCAAGGATACCTTTAAGAAAATAACAGGGGTTGAGCCCACACTGGCAGCAATCAAGCGTATTGACAGCCTGACACGCCCGCCATTATTCAAAAACCAGTAGGCGAGTAACCCCCAAACCCCTTATTAGTCATACATTACAGGACGGTTAAACCCCTTTCTTGAAAGGAGGGTTTAACCGTTTTTTTATTGCCTAACCCCCCTATGCTTTTTGCACAATGCCGCTAGCGAAACGCCAGCAACCCGCAGGCGTGATTAACCAAACGGAGGCAATAAATGCACATTATCAATATCGACAGCTTACCTGATACCGCGCAATTAACTATTGCAGAACTTGAGACCAGCCAAGCGAAAGGACGGCGCGGAATCACTCGCTTGAGTAGTAGCCAAATCAGACGACTGGAGGCAGCAGGACAATTCCCGCAATCACGCCAAATCACAGGCACGCGCAGCCGCTTTTATGTAGCAGGAGAAGTGAAGAAATGGCTTACAGAACAGGCAAGCTAATGAAAGGAGAACAGGAGTTTTCGTAACAGTACGCGCCCGCGCGCGCGATTGTAACTCAAGACCTGATTTTTGATAAATAAAACCGCCTGAACGGACATTCAGACGGCAGAAAGAAGAGTAGATTATGAAATTTGATTGTATCAATAACAAGCCCAAAACGCCAAGCCAAAGAGAGCGCGTTTTAGCCCGATTGAGAAAAGGGAGCGTTACTTCATGGGAGTTGGCACAGATGGGCATACTTGGCTATAACTCACGCATTATGGAGCTTCGCAGAGCGGGGCATGAAATCATAACCGTGATGGAAGAAGTGCAAAACCAATTCGGGGAGACCGTGAAACGCGGGCGGTTTTCTTTGCTGGTGTCAGAAAGGAGCAAGTCATAACACCATCTAACCCCGTAAAAAACCATTTGACAGATTGAGCTTTGGGAAGCAGAATTTAGTTTCTCTCTCAAATCGTATAGCCCAAATCAGCAGGGTAACGCTGATTTTTTATCGCCATTTTCTCTTATGGCGTTTGAAGCCTATTCACAGGCTTTGGACGGCATATCAAAGTTTATGGCGGTGTGTGGTAACGGCAACGTCCACGCCTGACTATACGCAGGAGAGAGCACCGCCCCCTATTTTGGGCATTTCTCAAATCTCGAACGTATAGGAGCATTTCAAATGCAATCTTGCACTTCTACCCAAATCCAAAACATTCAAAACCAAGCCCAAATGGTAACCATCCCTTTAGAGCTGGCAAACCGCATTATGGACGCGCTGTACTACGGCGGCGAATTTATCGCCAATACGGGCGCAATCATCGACACCATTTGCGACAACATGGCCGCCCATTCCGTCCGCAACGCCCCCATAAGTGCGAGCGGAAGCACGGCACGTCTTGCTACAGTCATTCAAACCCTAGTCCCCCATGCGGAAAACTTGGAATCTTTCGATTTGTCATCCGAGCTTGCGGGATACATTCAAACTGACCCCGTCCCAGCGCCCTGACGATTCAGACGGCTTGAAAGAATGGGCTGTTTACAGCGTAACCAAAGCAGATTAAGCCCACCTATTCCCTGAAATTTACCCGCCTTTATGCCGCCTATTTCAGACGGCATAGGGCAAACTTCGCCCTAGTGTTTTTATAACTAATTGATTTTATTAGATTCATGTTTTGAACCACTGGAGGCAGAGCAAAGGATAAAACCATGAAACAGACCAATAAATCCGACCGTTTCCGCCGGTATCTTAACCGCGCCTTGCTGGTGTTTTGGGTGTTGCTTTTGGCTTTGGTAGTCCGAGCCTGTAACCAGCCCGCCCACGCCGACACGGAGCAACTAGAGCAGGAAACGCCCGCAATATGGGAAACCGACCCGACCGCCGGAATTGTTTTAGAACCAGTATCAGAGGAGGCAGAGCAATGAAACCAACATACCAAGACATTAAAGCCGTCGCGCAATACCGCTGGCCGGAAATACACGCCGCATTAGGCATAGACCCGCGATACCTGAAAAACAAACACCAGCCCTGCCCCGCGTGTGGAGGGAAAGACCGTTTCAGATATGACGACAAGGACGGAAACGGCACATTCATTTGCAGCCATTACAACAACGGCGCGGGCGATGGTTTCGGCTTGGTAATGCACTTTTTCGGGTGTGATTTTCAGACGGCCTTAAAGCAGGTTTCAGGCATTTTAGGCATGGACAATGCAAACCCTTTGCCGATACCGCCAACACGCCCACAAGCGCAACCACGCCCCGAAAAAGACCAAATCGAGGAACTGGCCGCATTGTGGAGAAGCACAGAACCTATCCGCCCCGATTCCCCTGTTATCCAGTATTTGAAATCACGCGGTTTGGACATGGCGCATTTACCCGAAAACGTCCGTTTCCTACCTGAAAAAGACTATTGGACAACAGGCGAAGATAAGCCGCTGTTGCTTGGTAGTTTCCCCTGTATGGTTTGCGCTATCCGCGATATGGACGAAGAGCTACAAGGCTTACACCTAACCTATTTACAGCCTAGCTATGACAAGCCATGCGGAGAGGACGGACTACACGCCCCGCGCTACCAGAAACTGGCAATCAAAGGCCCTGTAACAGGCGAAACATTACCGGCCAAGAAAATGAGAAGCCGCAAGAAAGGCAGTATATCGGGGCAAGCCGTCCACCTGTTCCCGATTCCTGAAAATGGCCGTCTTGTCATTGCAGAGGGCATAGAAACCGCCCTTGCCGCCCGTGAATTGTACAAGGCTTACGATTGGGGCTTATGCGCGGCCTTGAGCGCAAACAGCTTGGCAAATTTTCACTTTTTGAACGGTATAAAAGAGATTGTGATTATTGCCGATAACGACACGCCCCGCCCCGTTGGTTACAGAGCCGCTTATGACTTGGCAATGCGAGCCATTAAGCAGGGAATCAAGGCGAGTATATGGCAAAGCAAAACGCCGGGCTATGACGCACTGGACGAACTGAACGAGAAAAAGCAATCAGACAATCATTCCGGAGGACAGACAGCATGAAAAATACCGAAACAGCTAAGCAGGAAAGCCCCAACGACTACAACCTTGAGAATATCGAGCCATTCCGCCCGCGCCCTCACTTTGAAATCGACAATCGGGGCGTATGGTGGGTAAACGTTAGAACCGACAAAGACGGAGATGTTATCGAAGCAGAGCCGCAATTCCTTTCCGACCCTATCGACATCATAGGCACGGGGCAAGACAATGACGGCGCGTATTATCGGATTATCAAGTTTAAAGACAAAATCACACGACGGCATAAGACCGCCGCCCTACCACAAGCAGAAATTGCCGATGGGAAATGCTGGGGGCGTTTGGGGTTTTACGGCTTATCCATTGAGAGCAACCCAACAAAAAGGCGAAAACTGGCAGACTATTTGCAGAAAGAGGGAAGCCAGACAGCCTTTACCATTACCGACCGCGCAGGCTGGCACGAAGACAGCTACATTATGCCCAGCGGGGAAACCATCACAGCGACCGACAAAGACCCCGCCATTATCTACAACGGCGACACCAGCCAAGCAAAGGCATATCAGCCAAACGGAGAGCTTACCGACTGGCAACAAAACATAGCCCGATATGCAGTAGGAAATAGCCGTTTGTGCCTTGCTTTGGGAGCTTCATTTGCCGCCCCGTTGCTTTCCCTGTTAAACGAAGAATCAGGCGGCTTTCACTTGATGGGTGATTCTTCAGACGGTAAAACCACAGCCGCAAAAGTAGCCTTGAGCGTATGGGGCAAACCATCAGGAAGCCTGTTGTCTTGGAGCGGTACGAAAATAGGCTTTTCCAACACAGCCGCCGCCCGTAATGATGGCTTGCTGGTGTTGGACGAAATAGGACAGGCAAGCCCGCACGTTATCGGCGATACTGTTTATAGCGTTATGAACGGTATCAACAAAGTGCAAGGCGCAAAACAAGGCGGAAACCGTGCTTTAAGCCGCTGGAAAGTGATGATGTTTTCCACTGGCGAAAAGACCCCCGATTCCATCTTGAAGCACCATAAGGGCGATTGGAACGCAGGACAAGCCGCCCGCTTGCCTAGTATCAGAGCAGCCGCGCAATATGGCATTTATGACACCTTGCACGGATTTGAAGATGGCGCATTGTTGAGTGAGCATATCGCCCAATCAGCCGAAAAATATCACGGAACGGCAGGAAGACTATTTATCCAACAGCTTTTAGACGACCTAGAACAAGCCAAACAGCAGGCAACGGAGCGCATGGCCGCATTTATGGCAACCATTCCCGAACTATCAGGACAGGCGCGAAGAGTAGCGAAACGCTTTGCGATTGCCGCCGCTGCTTTGGAACTTGCCGCCCCTGTTACCGGTTTGCCCGTAGGTGTAGGCATGGCAGGCGTGAAAAAATGCTTTGATGAATGGCTGGAAGCCAACGGAGCAGGAAAACACGAAGACCGCCGAATCATTGAGCAGGCAGAGGATTTTATCGCCCAGCACGCTTTAGGCACGCGGTTTATGGAATGGAGCGATAAAAGCACCAATAAAGACCATGCAGGATATAGGAAACAGGAGGGGGAAAAATTGGAATTATGGGTAATCCGCCGTGTCTTTGCCGATGAAATCGCCCAGAGTTTCGATGAAGCGAAAGTTTGCCGCGTATTAGCAGATAATGGATTATTGAAATATAACCACAAAAACAGAGGCTACCAACACCAGCGGAAAGGTAACGGCTGGTTTCATGTTTTAGCCACAAATATAGAACTGGACGACTAATCATTTGCATGAGGTTAATTCCAAAATACTAACTAAGCCCGCCATGACCAACACAGGCGGGCTTTTTTACGTCCAAACATTCAGGCAGACCTACCAAGAAAGCATAAAATCGACAGGAAGCCCCTAAATTTCAAAAATTAGGACTGTTTGACCCTTTCCCTATACCTACCTATACCCAATCAATGAAACACGCTTACAGCGCAATTTTAGCCTATTTACGCCATGACCAACAAAGACAGGCGAGGGGTAAATAATTTCAAGACCAATACGCGCGCGCGTAGTAATGCAGCCCCTTGAATTTTGCGAGCCCATAAAAAAGGAAAGAAGACCAAGACACGCGAAAAGATAAAACCATATGCGCGAGGTAAAATCACTTGTTACCTTTGTTACCACAAAACTTAACACTTATAACTATATGAATATAAATATAAAAACACAGAAAAAACGGTAACAAATGAACATAAATTTACTTGTTACCGATTTGTTACCACTTGTTACCCTTTTATATTCAAATGGTTACGCTTAAAAAATAGGAGCGGTAACAAATGGTAACAAGGTTAAAATATGTGTTTTGTTACCATGTAAGCCATGACTGGCAAGGCTTTCAGCCATTGGTAACAAGGTAACAAACGATTTTTGCGTTTTTTTGTATATATACGCTTTTTTTGTTTGGGCGCATGACTGACAGAGCCGATACAAACAAAAGCCGCCCGAGAGACAATATCGGACGGCTGGAAGAAGAAAGCAGAAAACACCCCACAAGCGCGGATAATTTCCAGTGTTACAATTCAACCATGTTTACAGCTTGGCAGAAATGCCACAAAATATTTTTGCCCCTGCCACCCAAACAGCTTAAACTGGCAATCTGACAAGGGGTAAATAGTGCAAAAAAATGCCCCTACCTTAAAGTTTTGGGGTAACTTTTGGGGTAACTTTTACCGCAAACAAGAACATGATTATATTTAAATCAATAAGTTAATCTCAAAGTACGATTGACCCCGCCTCCACCAGATTTAAAGCGCAAACTTTTGATTTAAAAAGGTTTGCGCTTTTTTATAAACTTAAACAGATCGTCTGAAACTTTTCAGACGGCCTGTTTTTGTCTCAAATATCTGAGTGAAAAAACTTTTTCTTTCGATACATTGCCAATAGTGCTTTGCTTTAAAAAAGATTTCAGCCTTACATTTTTCTATCGGATTTCATATTCATTTTACGATGCGGTCTAACCGTTACACTCAATGGAAGATGATCTGATAAATACTGCCAGTCTTTACTGTTGTGGATTTCAGAATCGATGACATCAAGATTGCGCGTGTAAATGCGGTCGAGACTGAGGATGGGCAGGCGCGAAGGGAAGGTT
The DNA here is from genome assembly GCF_041433145.1 of Neisseria sp. 27098_8_158. Lineage (NCBI taxonomy): Bacteria > Pseudomonadati > Pseudomonadota > Betaproteobacteria > Neisseriales > Neisseriaceae > Neisseria > Neisseria sp. 27098_8_158. The sequence goes on along the minus strand of NZ_JAPWAZ010000001.1, from coordinate 212,885 downwards.
TTGGGGCGTTTGCCTGTATTATCGACAAATACTTCGTTCAAATCTAATGCCCTGCCCAGCTCATGGGCTGATTTCTGCCGCCAGTCATTGAAATCACCGGCGATAATCAAGGGGCTGTCAGGGTTGATATGGCGGTCAACATAGTTGCTGATGGCGCGGTATTGTTTAAGGCGGTCAGGCTCGCGCAGATTGAGGTGGACGCACAGACACACCAGCGGATCTTCCCAACCTTCGGGCACGACTTCGCAATGCAACAGGCCGCGCTGTTCGAGTTTATTGACGCTGATGTTGAGGTTGTTTTCCGTTTTCAGCGGTAGGCGGCTGAGAATGGCGTTGCCGTGGTGTCGTTTGGGATAGACGGCATTTTTGCCGTAGCTGCGATGATAATCGAGGCTGTCGCCGATGATGTCGTAATGCGGCGCATCGGGAAAGTCGGTACGGCGGCTTCTGTTGAGATGTTGTCCTTGGACTTCTTGTAAAAACAAAACGTCCGAACCCAATGCACCCAGCGCGTCAGCCATGCGGTTGACCTGCACTTTGCGGTTGAGCGCAGACATGCCTTTGTGCATATTGTAGGAAGTAATGGTAACTGGACGGGGAGACATGATGTGTGATGAAGCGGTTTATTTGTTTCAGTATAACACCGGAGCGTGTGGTTTTACGGCAATTTTGGTTATACTTGTTTAAAGAATAAAACGGCGTTTTGACAGGGAATTTCCCAATCAAAACGCCTTCCAAATAGAAGTGTACTCCACATTATCTCATCATTCAATTTAATAACAACCAATATTTATTCGACTACAACCAATCATTATCAAGCAATATGAACTACAAAAACAGTATAACTTGCATTAGACTCTTTTACATAGTAGGTTCATCAAACTTCTTGCGAATCATTTTGATATCATTTTTTACCAGATTCAGATATTGATTCTTTTTCATCCGCACATACGAAGGATGATAGGTCGGCATAATAAAATGGCAAATATCTTTCTCACATTTCCACTCACCTCTCAACTTAGTAATTCCAACTTTATCCAATACTGATTTGCATGCAGAATTACCAAGCAAAACTATTATCTTTGGTTCTATCAGTCTAATGAACTTCAAAATATACGGGCGGTAATATTCAATCACTTTAGTACTTGGCCGACCGAACTTTTTTCCATTTTTACCTGGTGGCATGCGAAACACCGCGTTAATAATATATATATCCTGGTCTAGTTTAAATTTCTCACTCTCCAACATCTCGTCTAGCAGAATACCAGCAGGACCTCTAAAAGGTTCTCCCTCTTCGTTTTCTATTGGTCCAGGAGCTTCACCGATAATTAACAACTTTGCTTTTGAATTTCCACGACTGATAACAAGCTTGTTACCCGTATATTCTAAGGGATCACCACGCATATTTTTAATTTCATCAATTAACCCTTCAATAAGATCCTCCTTTTCTTCAGATAACATCTAATGTCTCCATTCCAAGTCAGTTGTTGATTACTTCAACATTGGTTTCAAAAGTAACGGTATGTTGGTATTTGGATGCTGTTTTGCGTTTCGGATAAGGATATTTGGAAACGCTTTTCACTGCGCGTTCGTCCATTTCAGGATTGCCGCTGGATTGAATGATATTCACGCGGTCAACATCGCCGGCAGGAGTCGTGAAGACATCCATCAAAACGGTTTTAACGCTGCCATTTTGCGCTTTCATGGTTTCCAGGGTTTCGGTATCGGCTGCTTGTGCGGTACCGAATACAGCGGCAAACAACAGGGCTGAGGCGAGGAGTTTAGTCGTTTTCATGTTTTAGTCCTTATTAGGGTTGTGGTTAGGTTAAATATTTCAGACGGCCTGATTCGTCATTATTTGAAATTCAAAATCGGCCAACCTTTTGCTTTGGCTTCTTTTTCCAGCTCGGCATCCGGATTGACGGCGACAGGTTCGTTCACGATACGCAACAACGGCAAATCGTTTTTGGAGTCGCTGTAAAAATAAACCTTGCCGTAGCTTTCAAAGGTCTCGCCGCGCTCGGCAAGCCATTGGTTCAATCGGGTAATTTTACCTTCTTTCAGGCTGGGCGTACCGACATAGTTGCCGGTATATCGGCCGTCTTCGCCGGTTTCAAGCTGTGTGCCGATAACATTGTGAATACCGAAAAGATGGCAGATAGGGGTAATGATAAATTCGTTGGTCGAAGAAATAACCAACATTTCGTCGCCCGCCATTTGATGACTTTGCACCAGCATACGCTGCATCGGAGAAATATGCGGAACGATATATTCGGCCATAAACTCGCGATGAAACTCAGCCAATTCTTCCTTGCTGAAACGGGCTAAAGGCGCGAGATGGAATTTGAGGAAGGCATCGATATCAAGACAACCGTTTTGATAGTCTTGGTAAAACTTTTCATTTTTCGCCTCGGTTTCAGCCGCATCGACTATGCCTTTTTTAATCAGGTATTGCGGCCAGGAGTGATCCGAATCGGTATTGATCAAGGTATTGTCGAGGTCGAAAATGGCAAGGTTTTTCATTGGGTTTCCTGTTGTTTTAAAAGCTGGCGCAAAAGCGGCAAAGTAATGCGCTTGCCCATCATAACGGCGTAGTTGTCGAGGGTATCGAGCATTTGCATCAGGCTGTCCATATCGCGTCGCCAATGGTTCAGCAGGTATTCGAAGATTTCCGGATCGATGGTTACCTGACGGGCGGCCGCCATGCTGACGAGCGCATCGATTTTTTCCTGGTCGGACAACGGTTTGACTTCGTAAACCAAGCAATACGCCATGCGCGTGCGTAGGTCTTCACGGATAACGAGTTGTTGCGGCGTATATTCGGAACTCAAAAGCAAAAAGCCTTTGCCGCTGTTGCGGAAGCGGTTGAAGATGGCAAACAGTAAAGCCTGTTCTTCATTATTAAGCTTTTCGATTTGGTCAATGGCGAGATATTCTGCGTCCAGCGCGGCTTCTGTCAGCGGCGTGGCGGCGGCATCAATATAGAGGGCATTTCGTCCGGCATCAAGCGCCTGTGCGACCCATGCCTGCAAGAGATGGCTTTTGCCTGCGCCCTCTTCGCCCCACACATAGATAAATTGCCCATGTTTGTGCTGCAACACATACACCAGCTCGGCATTTTCTGTTCCCAGAAATTTATCGAAGCCGGGATAATCATGGCTGGCAAAATCGAAGATGAGCTGGTTCACAAAGGCGCACCGGTTAGGTTGAAATCGGCTTTATTTTACGTTGTTTTGCCATCCACCATCAAGGATAAAGGCCGTCTGAAGCCTATACCTGCAACATATCTGCACTTCTAAACATATCTTGACGCGCTCACGGCATTGGTTTTATTCCGCTTTGGTTTTACAATGTCGAACTTCTCGCCGAAACATTTGTCTGTTCTTTTTCAGACGGCCTTTTTATTTGGGGAACCCTAGTGATTTCTACCATTATCGATTTCATCCTCCATATCGACCAACACCTTGTCCACCTCTCCGCCCAATACGGCCCGTGGATTTACGCGATTTTGTTTGTTGTGATTTTCTGCGAAACCGGTTTGGTCGTAACGCCATTTTTACCCGGCGACTCGCTGCTGTTTGCTGCCGGCGGTATTGCGGCCATCGGCGGCATGAACATCCACGTCATGATATTGCTGCTCTTAGCGGCCGCCATTTTAGGCGATGCTGCCAACTTTATGATTGGCAAATATTTTGGACAAAAACTATTTGCCAATCCTGATTCCAAAATTTTCCGCCGTTCGTATTTGGAAAAAACCCATGCGTTCTATGAAAAACACGGCGGCAAAACCATCATCATTGCGCGCTTTGTGCCGATTGTGCGGACGTTTGCGCCATTTGTCGCAGGCATGGGCGATATGCACTATGGCACGTTTATCCGTTACAACATTATCGGCGCGATGTTGTGGGTATTGTCGTTTTCCTATGCAGGCTACTTCTTCGCCAATATCCCCGTCGTCAAAAACAATCTGGGCTTAGTTATGGCGGCAATCATCGTGATTTCGATTTTACCTGCGGTAGTCGAAGTCGTCCGTGCCAAACTTAACGCCAAAAAATAACAATCAATCGAAAAGTTTGAAAGTTTAAACACATCAAGGAATTGTCATGCCGTTGCTGTCTATTGAATTTGCGGTATTCTTTATCATATTTTTGCCGTTGTACTGGGCATTTGCACGTTTTCCGCAAGTTCAAAACGTTTTACTTTTGGTTGCCGGGCTGGGCTGGCTTTACCGTATCGACCCCATTTTTGCCGCGCTGATTTTGGTTTACTCTTCTGTGGTTTACCTGATCAGCGTGCTGATGTTTTCTGAAAACGAGAATATCCGCAAATTTTGGCTGGGGTGCGGTATTTCGGCGGCATTGACTGTTTTGTGTTTCTTCAAATATTTCGACTTTTTCCGCCCGATTATTCAGCAATATACAGGGCAAAGCGCCGTCATCGACATCCTTTTGCCTCTGGGCTTGTCTTATTACACTTTCCAATCGCTGGCTTACTTGGTGTATTGCTACCGCGAGCCTAAGGGAGACCGTTTTGAATGGCACGAGCTCCTGCTTCATCTGAGCTTCTTCCCCACCATCACATCCGGCCCGATTATCCGTGCGGCTGCTTTTAAAAGTATAGATGGCGAACAGGCGGGGGCATTGGTGCAAATCCGCACCAAACAGGCACGCCAGCTGATTTATCCGGCTTTGGCGGTCGGCCTGATTGTATTGGGCATTGCTAAAAAATGGTGGCTTGCCGGCGTATTGGCGGAAGGCTGGGTATCACCTGTTTTTGAAAATCCGGCCCAGTTCGACGGCTGGGGCGTGTTGTCTGCGATTTATGGCTACACCTTCCAACTCTTTTTCGACTTTTCCGGCTACTCGGATTTGGTCATCGGCTTGGCCATGCTACTCGGCTTCCAGCTGCCGAAAAACTTTGCCGCGCCGCTTCGCGCCATCAACATCCGCGACTTCTGGGACAGATGGCACATCAGCCTGTCCACTTGGATTCGCGACTATATCTATATCCCTTTGGGCGGCAGCAAAAAAGGCTTCGGACGCACCCAGCTCAATCTGATGATTGCCATGTTGCTTTCCGGCATTTGGCATGGCTACGGCTGGAGCTTTTTGATTTGGGGTGCGCTGCACGGTGCGGCGTTGGTGTTCCTTAACTGCGGCGATAAAATCGTCGGCCGCAATGCCTTAGGCCGTCTGAAAATCGGCAAACCGCTTGCCTGGCTGTTTACCTTCCATTTCGTTTGTTTCGCTTTTGTCGTCTTCAACAGCGCAACGCTTGCCGATACGGAAATGCTGTTCAGCGCCTTATTTGCCAATGATAAAGGTTGGAACGCGCCTCTGCCGACCGACCTCATGTTGCTGGGTGCATTTGCGATGATGCTTTTGCTATACCCGTATTTACTCCGCTTATTTGAAGCATCGATAAAAGGCTTGGACAAACTGCCTGCATGGCTGTGGTTTATCCCCATCACGCTTATCCTCGCACTGATTATCGTCTTCGCCCCGTCCGGCATTCCCGGCTTTATTTATGCCAACTTCTAAGGAGCAGAACATGAAACGCTTTATCTCCCTGTTTGTTTCGATTCTGCTCAGTGCGGTTGCACTGACGTGGTTTGCCCAAAACTCCATCAATGCCTATTGGCAGCAGACCTATCATGAAAACAGTCCGCTTGAGCCTTTATCCGAATATGCTTGGTGGCGTATCGGTGCGGATTGGCAACAAAAAGCCTACGAATTTTCAGACGGCCTGAAAGCCTCGCTGGAAACAGAAGACGCTTTAGCTTCGGAAGACTCTGGCATTGAAACAACAAGGCCGTCTGAAAATACGGAAAACATTGAAGTATCGGACAATCAAAAAGACTCTGCTGCTTCCGATGCGGCTAACAATACGGATACCGCCGCCAGCGAGCCAAGCAATCAGGCTGATCAGTCGGCAACGCAGGTCGTGTTGAAAAAAGGCAATAAAGTTTTCTTTGCCGGCGACTCGCTGATGCAGGGCGTTGCACCTTTCGTACAAAAGCACCTCAAGCAAGAATATGGCGTACAATCGGTCAACCTCAGCAAACAAAGCACCGGTTTGTCCTACCCCAACTTCTTCGACTGGCCGAAAACCATCGAACAAACTTTGCAAAAAGAACCCGACATCCGCGTTTTGGTTGTATTCTTAGGCCCTAACGACCCTTGGGATTTCCCGATGGGTAAAAAATACCTGAAGTTCGCCTCCCCCGAATGGGAGGCAGAATACCTCAACCGCGTCCGCCGTATTCTTGATGCAGCCTCCGCACATGATGTCCAAGTCATTTGGCTGGGCATTCCTTACATGAAAAAAGCCAAGCTCAACGAACAGATGCGCTACCTCGACAAAATCCTGTCGGGTACGGTGTCGCCTCAAGCCATTTGGCTGCCGACCGACAAACTGTTGAGCAATGGCGCAGAAGAATATGCCGACTCTGTCAAAGTAGATGGAAAAATCATCCGTTACCGCAGCAAGGACGGCATTCACTTTTCCGCAGAAGGCCAAAAACTACTGGCCGGAAAAATTATGGAAAAAATTAATTTTACACACGATATACAACCATGAAATTTAATAAAACCTTACTCCTCACGCTTCTCGCACTCCCTATTACCGCCTGCGCAACCAATGACGGCCTGTTAAGCAACTACGGCTCCAACCGTCCTGCCTGGCTGAACAAACTGCAACAGCTCAACCATACTTCAGACGGCAAATTCCGCATTATCCAAGTCGGCGACTCCCACACCGCCGGCGACTATTTCACCGACCGCCTGCGTCGCCGTTTGCAACAACAATGGGGCAACGGCGGTATCGGTTGGGTTTATCCTAATACCGTCAAAGGCCAGCGCATGGCAACCGTCCGTTACAGCGGCAGCGGTTGGAACACCATCAGCAGCCGCAAATCACACAGCGATTTTTCTTTCGGCGGGATTGAAGCACGCGCCGATGGCGGCAGCGTTACCTTAAGCGCAGCCGACGGCAGCATGGATATGCAACAAATCTCCATCTTCGGCAAACCAGTTTGGTCCGAACAAACCCTGACCGTCAACGGCCGAGAAATCCCTGCCACACAAAACGGTTGGCAACTGGTGCGTACCAATGCCTCCCTGCCGATGACCCTCAGCAGCAGCATGCCTTGGCAAATCGGTTTCATTAACATCGAACGCCCCGGACGCGGCGTAACCGTTTCCGCCATGGGCATCAACGGCGCACAGTTATCCCAATGGTCAAAATGGCGGCCGGGTATGTGGGAAGATTTGGCACAAACCAAAGCCGATTTAATCATTCTTGCCTACGGTACCAATGAAGCCTTTTCCGGCAACCTCGATATTTCTTCTACCGAGCGGACATGGCGCAATTACATCCGTCAAATCAAAAACACCCTGCCCAACGCAGGTATCCTGATCCTCGGTGCTCCGGAATCTTTGAAAACCGCCTACGGAAGCTGCGGCAACCGCCCTGTCTTGCTCAGCGAAGTACAACAAATGCAGCAACGCGTTGCCCGTGACGAAAAAATTATGTTCTGGTCTTGGCAGGATGCGATGGGCGGGGCATGCAGCATGAAAAACTGGATGGCTCAAGGCTTGGCAGCCAAAGACGGCGTTCACTTCTCTGCACAAGGTTATGAAACTGCAGCCGATAAACTTGCCGACAGCCTAATCCGCTTTGCCCAATAAATTGCAAAAGCCTAAGTACTTTTCATTAAGAGCACACAAAAGGCCGTCTGAAATTAATATTTCAGACGGCCTTTTGTTTATCGCTTATTTAGCAAACTGCTTAATTTTTAAGCCAACATATTGCTACTCATTCGTTGCGTTTGGTTTTCCGTAAAACGAACCAATCTTACCTGCTTGTCAAAGCCTAATGGCTTGGCGACAAGGCGGTTGGGCAATTTGTTCAAATGATGGTTGTAGCTTCCGGCTCTGCGGTTGTAAGTGCGGCGTGCCGATGCGACTTCCGCCTCTGCTGCATCCAGCATTTCCATCAAACCGGCCAATTTCTCATCAGGATACTGTTTCAAAAGGCCTTTGACGGCAGTTTGCAATTTTTTCAGCGCATGATTCAATGCTGTTTCGGCTTCACACAGATGTTTGATTTTGGACTCGGAAAATGTTTTGGCAGTTTGCGCCAATGCGGTTTCGACTTCGGCACACATCTGCTGAACGTTTTGATCCAATGCAATGCCCTGCTCTTGCAGGTGTTTGCTGTATGCATCCAATACATGACGGACAGCCTGATGTCGGCAGTCGAGCGCAATGCGCAAAGAGACAAAGGATTCGCGACAGTCTTTTTTGCGGTCTTTCAACTGTTGTTTGAAATACAATAAGACAGCGGCGATTGATACGAAGATAAGTGCAAGACTGATAATGCCCATAGTGAGTTCCCTAGTTATGATGCCACTCATATCGGTGGCTGATTTTATTAACATCGATTATAATCCAATTTCAATATTTTTCCCAATTTTCATAAAAAAGGCCGTCTGAAATTCAGACGGCCTGAAGTTTATATTTTTATTTCAATGCTTTGACTTGATGTCGATAACCCACACTTCTGATTGCGAACCCAAACGCAGGGGAATACCCCAGAAGCCGTAGCCTGAAGTGGTGAAGAAATGGCCGTTGCCGATTGCTTCATAACCATAAGCGAGACGATAAAGCGTACGGACGATAAGGTTGGCAGGTGCTACTTGGCCGTTGTGGACATGGCCGGAAACCTGCACATCAATCGGCAGCCGGGCATGGGTTTCGATTGAAGTAGGCCGGTGGTCCATCAATAAAACCGGTAATTGGGTATTTTGACCTTCTAAAAGCTGCTCCGCACTGGGACGCTTGCGATCCAAATCATCGCTCCGTCCTACCAGCAACACACCATTCACTTCCAAAACCTGATTGGCCAAAACCGTCAATCCTGCCGCTTCCAATTCATGTTTGATGCGCTTCTGATCGCGGAACCAGTCATGATTGCCCAAAGTGGCATAAACGCCCATCGGCGCAGTCAGCTTCTGCAAATGCGGTTTCATGTTTTCTTTCAGGTATGCATCGACGGTATCGTCCATCAAATCGCCCGGCAGCAACACCATGTCGACTTGTTCCTGCTTCATGATGTCCGTCAGCTTGTCCAATTGACGCGCGCCAAACAAAATTCCCAAGTGCAAATCACTGGCCACGCCGATACGCAGCGGCTTATCCATTTTCTTATTGATGAATACGGTTTGATAGCGGACAACGGGCGTATAGGCGTTATACATCCCAAAACCGAGCAAACCGGCCACAAACAAAGGCGCAAACAGCCGCAGGCTTCGAGAAAGCGGTTGGCGTGCCATAAAACGGCGCAGCAAAAGATACAGGATAAATGTCGCCAGCGCGGCATACATCACAAACAGCAAGATCACCATCCAAAACGCCACCATGCGGAACATCATATGCCCCAATTCCAGCAGCAAGCCGACCAACAAGCCGTTTGTAATGAAATAGGAAATACCCATCAGCCAACGTCTGCCGACTTTGCCAATCCAAGGCGCAAACAGCCATTGCAACGAACGCCCAAGCCCAAATGTAAACACTTGCAACAGAATGACGCTCACAAAAAACATCTTGCCAAACATGCCTTTCCGCCCTAAAAAATCAAAAGGCAGATTTTAGGCCGTCTGAAACTTTCAGTGTATAATCTACCGCGTAAAAACCCATAATATTTTGAAAGGAATCTTCATGAGCCACCCTCAATCAGCCATTATTCCTGATCACGCACAAGCCGGTATTTTTATCGAAGCAGACATTTCGGACGGCCGCAACGAAAACATCAAATCTGCCTGCCGCCTTTCTTTGGAATCCTTGGCCAAACTGAAAACCCGTTTTCCAAATGATATTTTGGGTTTGACCATTGCCTTCGGCAGCCGCGCATGGCAATCGTTCGGCCATACTGACGAAGGCAGTGAAATCAAACCTTTCCCTGAATTGGGCAACGGCCTCGCCCCCTCCACCCAACACGATCTCTATATCCACATTCAAGCCACCGAGCAAAAAGCCGCCTATGCCTTAGCTCAATCTGTTTTAGGCGCATTCGGCGACAGCATCCGCGTATCCACTGAAGAACACGGCCTGCGCCTGTATGAAGACCGCGGCTTGGACGGTTTTGTCGATGGTACGGAAAATCCGCAGGGCGATGACAATGTGCGCAATGTCGCCATTATTCCCGAAGGCAAGCCCGATGCCGGCGGCAGCTATGTTTTGCTGCAAAAATACCTGCACGATTTGAAAAAATGGGATGCCGTTCCTACTGCCGAACAAGAAGCCAGCGTGGGCCGCAGCAAAGAAACCAATGATGAATTCAGCGAAGATGTACGCCTGCCCGACTCCCATCTCGGCCGCGTCAATGTCAAAGAAAACGGCGTTGACCTAAAAATTGTCCGCCGCAGCCTACCCTTTGGCAAACTCAGTGGCGAACATGGTTTGATGTTCACATCCTATTGCAACACGCTGCACAATATTGAAGTTCAACTGCTCAATATGTTCGGCGATGCAGACGGTAAAACCGACTTACTGCTGAAATATTTGTCTAAAGCCGTATCAGGCGCTTACTACTACGCGCCTTCTGTCGAACGTTTGCAAAATCTTTAATGGCTCACAGGCCATCTGAAAAACCTGCCTTTTCAAAGGCAGGTTTTTGTTATTCAAATCCCATTAATATTTTTATGGTATTATCATAGAAATTTATCCCATTATTGCTTCATAAACCCTGATTGCAGACAAGGATAAAAACTGATACGCCCCAAGCAGCTATTTTCGATAAAATAAACCCAATTATTATCTCTATAAAATTACGACACCATGTATAAATCCCGCCTTCTTCCCCTGCCCGTATTGATTCTTTCCGCGCTAAACGCCTATGCGGCCAATACGCCGAATCCGCTTGATCAAATCGATAAAAACGTACCCAACCAATTCGACAAAGACTTCCGCGACAACCTCGATCAAATTCATTCGGTCGAAATCCAAAAACGCGAGCAGTCGGCATGGGATTTGCAGAAAAAGCAAGATAATGACGCAGTTGCACAAGAAGGGCCGTCTGAAAACAATACCGAATGCTTGGATTACACGGGTATTGAGCTTTCCGGTATTACCCTTATCGATTCCAAAAAGATTGAAGCCAAGTTACCCAAATGCATCAATCAAAACAACATCAACCAACTGAACCGGGACATCGTTGCCGAGTATATCGCTCAAGGCTATCCGCATACGCAAATCAAATTTGAAACCACGACTGAACGCGTCCTGAAATTGACAGTCATCGAAGGCAAAATCCGTGAGATTACCGGCGGCTCCCGTACGGTCAACGTTGACACCCTCTTCCCCGATCATCAAGGCAAACCGCTGAACATCCAATACCTCGACCAAGGTATTGAACAGGCAAACCATGTTGTCGGCAACAACGTCAGCATCGATGTTTATCCGCATGATGACGGCACCGCCTCCATCCAACTCAACAACGATGCCCAAAAACATTGGGGCGGCAGCGTCACCATCGACAATAAAGGCAGCAAACCCAATACCACGACACTGCGCGGCAGCCTGAATATCGGCAGCCCGTTGGGATTGAGCGACTCCCTTTATCTAAACGGCTACACCAATCTAAACAACCACGACAGCCATTACAGTCGAGGCGGCAGCCTGTTCTACCAAGCTCCTTATGGCGCATGGACATTCAGCACTTACGCTGCCGCGTCGCAATCGCAAAGCATCCTAACGCCCAGCGTAACGCGCTACGCCTACCGCTCCCAATCCAAAGCGGCAGGAATCAAAGCAGACCGAGTATTCTCACGCAGTCAAAAACACATTGCCTCCGCCTATGCCGGCATCGACTATGTGAAACAGACTGCAAAATTTGCCGACAGCAAACTGGAATTGCAAAGCCCTGAAATCTATTCGGCACAAGTCGGCCTGTCGCATACAGCCATCCTGCCAAACGGCATTTGGCTCAACAATATCGGCGTAGAACAAGGGTTTGCGAAAAATACCGAACATACGCCGTTCGACAAGCGCTATACCTCTGTATCCTTGCAAAGCAATTTGATTCAAAACCGTCCATTGGGTAAATGGATCGTGCGCAACCATCACCAAATCGATGCCCAATATAGCCCGCATGATTTGTTTGCCACCAAAGAAATGGACATCGTCGGTTATCAAAATGTACGCGGTTTCCGTTCGACTTCTTTGAGCGCAAACAGCGCAGTCCTGTTGAGCAATACCGTTTATTTCCGCCGCAATACGCCCCACGGTATCTATATCGAGCCTTATCTGGGTGCAGACATCGGCGTTGCCAAAAATAACAACGAAGGTTCGCAACGCGCCATGGGTGTGGTTGCAGGTTTGAATTTGGGCAAAGCGGACAAATGGCAGCTTTCTGCCGACTACGGCAAAGGTTTTGCACGCATGCCCAACCAATCAAACAGCGAAATACAGGATCATGTGACCGTTTCTTTACGCATTCCATTTTAAAGTTATGTAAATATATATCCTTTTATCCAATATATAAACCGCCCATCTTAACGTTATTAATTTTCTATTAATATCAATGAGATGAGCGGTTTTTATTTGCATTTGAAATAGTGCACACAAGGCCATACTGGTGGTATGATTGTAAAAAAATTCATAACAATGTTAATACATTCAAAAATTTCCTCAACAGAAATCCGATACCCGATATGGGATTTCTGATTCAATCTCCATCACGATAAATAAGGATTAAAATCCATGAAAATCGACACTTTATATCAGCCTAAGCTCTCAGCTTCCGGCAAAGTAACTGTCGCCGTGTGCTTTGCATTCCTGGGAAATGCAGCAGTAGCGGCCAATATCGAAGCCATCGGCCAAACTTCGGTACAGCAGCAGCACAATGTTGACATCGTCAACATTGCCGCACCGACGGCTCAAGGTCTTTCTCACAACCAATACAACAAGTACAACGTTTCCCAACACGGCGCCGTTTTGAATAACGCCCTGTCTGCCGGTAAATCCCAACTGGCCGGAAACCTGTCTGCCAACAAAAACTTCCAAGGTCAGGCCGCATCTGTGATCTTGAACGAAGTGGTCAGCAAAAACCCTTCTCTGATCTTAGGTCAGCAAGAGATCTTCGGTATTGCCGCTGACTATGTTTTGGCAAACCCTAACGGCATTACCCACAACGGCGGCAGCATCCTGAATGCCAATCGCGCATCCTTGGTTGTCGGTACGCCAACCGTTTCAGACGGCACGTTGAAATCTTTCCATATCAGCGACAATGGCAAACAGCTGCAAGTAAACGGCAATTTGAGCGGCAACCGCGTAGTTGACCTGCTCGCGCCGCAAGTTGTTGTCGGCAAATCAGCCAACGTTAATGCCGCCGACGCCATCAATGTTTCTTCAGGCAAAAGCAACTTCGACTACAAAACCGCACAAATCGAAGCATTAGACGCCGCTTCAAATGCGCCGGTGCTTGACGGTCATATCTTCGGCAGTATACGCGCCGGTACCATCCGCATCCACGCGACCGACAAACGCGCCAAACAAAACATTCAAAATGCCGCCATTACCGGCACACGCTACCTGAATATCGACAGCAAAGGCAACCTGAGCATCCAGTCTGCCAATCTGACCGCCGCACAAATGGAACTGTTTGCTCGCGATACCGACATCAAAGGCACGGTTACCAGCCATTCCGCCAATAAATCTTCCAGCGGCAAAGAAGCGCAAAATGTTCAGCACTTCCGTTCAGACCGCAACAAAACTGAAAACTTTACCGCCAGCAATATCAATGCATCCGAGTCATTGACTTTGAACAACAGCGGCAGCCTCAACCTGAGCGCAGCCAACATCAATGCCGGCGCGCTGACTGCTTCTGCCACAGGCAATATCAATTCTAACGCGGTAAAAACAACCAACCGTACAGAATCCGACCACACTCAAAGCAAAGGCCTTTGGTACAACAACAACCTGAGCTCCTCTACTGACGAAAGCCTGCATCAAACCAAAATCAATGCCGGTTCTGTCAATATTGCCACCACAGGCAAAGTCCAATTGGACGCGACCGAACTGAACTCGGCTGCTGATGCTCGCATTGCCGCCCAACAAGGCATCATATTGAGCAGCAACAGCGAAACCGACAGCAGCTCGACTTATGTCAGCTTCAAAAATGAAACTGCCGCCCTGAAAACCGGTATCGCTACAAAATCTTCCAAAAACTCTACCGCCCATCAAACCAAAATCTCCGCAGCCGGTGATATCGGTTTGATTTCCGAAGGAGATTTGAGCACTTACGGCGCAAGCATTGCGGCAAACGGCAATGTCGTTACCGATGTCAACAACATCAACTTGGGTACTCAAACCACCATCAACACCAACAACCTCGACGACCAGAAAAAATACTGGGGCGGCCTGTTCGGCGGTGAAAGCCAAGTTCAAAACAACCGTACCGAAAACCTGCACGGCAGCAGCATTACTGCCAACTCAAACGTAGTTTTGGGTGCAAAAAACGGCGTCAACGTTTACGGCAGTACCGTTGAAGGCCAAGCCGGTACATTCGTCAGCTCCAAAGCAGGCAATGTTGATATTAAAAACGCCACCAGCACCGACACTTCCGCACAAAGCGCGCGTAAAGGTACGATTTTCAATATCACGACCTCTAAAACCAGCAGCAACAGCAGCATTGAAAAAGTAACCGGTTCTACCCTGGTTTCCAATGCCGACCTGACCGTTGTTTCCAACAAAGACATCAATGTGATCGGCTCTGCATTGTTTGCGGCACAAAAACTGCAACTGTCTTCCGCAGGCGATTTGACCATTGATGCTGCCAAAGCGGTAGAAAACAAACAGGTCAACGAGTATTCCATCAAAGGCTACTCTGGCACCGAAACCAATAAAGAAAACGGCAGCGTGACTGCCAAAGCCGGTATCAAATTCACCGATACCCACACCGACACCCATTCTGTCGGCCTGAACGGCAGCATTTTGACCGGTAAAAACACCCAGTTGTCTTCCAACTCAAACGTTACCGTCAGCGGTAGCCAAGTCAACGGCGAAGAATCCGTCAACATTTCCGCAGCCAATGACGTCAATGTTGTTGCATCCAAAGGTAGCAACACTGTAACCGAATCCGGCCGCGTAACCGATTTGGGCGTATCTGCTACTGCATACGAAAAAAATAACGTTGCAGGCGTCGGCGTATCTGTCGGCATTACCAGCACCAAAACAGATGCGACTACCGTAACGAATACATCTCATGTATCCAACATCAACACCGGCGGCAACGCTACCATCACTGCAAACGGCAATATTAATCAAGAAGGTACCGTGATTAATGCGACTGGCAATGTGGTTGAAGCTGCCAAAAACGTTACCCATGAAGCGGCACACAGCGGTGCAAAATCCGATGTGAAACAAAACGGCGGCGGTTTGGTCGTTTCTGCCGGCATCAGCACCAACAAAGGCATCGGCGGTGAAATCACTGCACAAGGTCAAGGCAACTCTTCGACCCACAATGAATCCACTGCAACCGTAACCACCATCAACGCAGGCAATGCCATCGTTTTGGCAAATGACAAAGTGTCTGATGAAGGTACAAAATATGATGTTACCGGTGCGATCAATATTGATGCAGGTTCATACCACAACACTGCCGCCCACAACACCAGCAACAGCAGCAGCAAACAAGGCGGCGCTTCTTTGACTGTCGGCGCATACACCAAAGACGGTTCAAACGTAGATGTGAATGCCAACCTGAACGTCAACTACGCTGATGAAAACAAAAAAGAATCTACCGCCGTCAAAGGCGATATGAATGCGACCAATGTTGTCATCAACGCCAAAGACTCTGCTGAAATCGCATCCAACATTACTGCCAACAACAACGTCAACATTACCGCAGGCAACGGCGTAACCTTCACCGAGTCAGCCAATACTGCCTCCAACCAAGGTACAGCCGTCAATGTCGGTATCGGCGCTGGCGCGACAATCAATGTTGAAACCGGTGTTGCCGTTCCTCACGTCAATGGCTCTGTCGGCGTCAACAAAACCGATAACGCTTCTTCTACCGCCGCAGGCGCAAATGTAGCGGCCGGCAACGATATTAAAATCAATGCCAACAACGGCGACGTCAACCTGCACGGTACCAACTTGGTATCCAACAACTCCGTTGAATTAGAAGGCAACAAAGTCAATACTTCCGGCGCGATCAGCAGCGTTAACGAAAAAAATCTGACCGTCAATGTCAACGGCAGCTACGCTTCAGGCAAACCAAACGGCGGCATCAACGCCAAAGGTAAAAACGAAGCCACCGTAACCAATACGGCAAACACCATCCAAAGCGACAATGTTGTTATTACTACCGGCTCTCCAACCGGCTTGAGCGTCAACAATACGACCATCAACGGTAATAATGTTGCGTACTACTATGACGACAGTAAAGCTCCTGCGGCGAACCGTTATACCTACCGTCCTCGCCAACCAAGCTACGCCAGACGCCGTTTGCGCTACTAAGATGCGCTATTGAAGTCATTTAATAGCCATTAAGACATGCCGTCTGAAAACAGAAAGTTTTCAGACGGCATTTTTATCATCAATGCAAAACAACACACTATCTCTGTTATGATAATGCCTCGCTAATATTATTCCGTTCCTACCATGTCTTCCGCCCTTCCTTTTGACGCGCTCACACTTTCCATCGACGGCACCAACCTCATCGAAGCTTCTGCCGGTACGGGTAAAACCTACGGCATTGCCGCGCTCTTTACCCGACTGATTGTTTTAGAAAAAAAAGACATCGAGAAAATTCTGGTCGTTACCTTTACCAAAGCGGCGACGGCAGAACTGAAAACCCGTTTGCGCGCGCGTTTGGACGAAGTGTTGCAGGTTTTAAACGAAATCCAAACCTTGGGCGGCGAGCCGGAACATATTTCAGACGGCCTGAACAAATATTACGAAAAAGAGAAAAAATCTCCCGATAACTTTCTCAATCGCTTGATTCCTTTGGCTTTAGGCGAGCAAGGCGGACAAGAAAGCTGCCATCGCCTGATTCTCCGCCTAAAAGCCGCCCTGAGCCAGTTTGACAACGCATCGATTTACACCATCCACGGCTTCTGTCAGCGCGTCTTGCGCGATTATGCGTTTTTATGCGGCGCACCTTTGGATGTCGAGCTGTCGGACGACTCGCGCGAGAGGCTGCTGATTCCTGCGCAAGACTTTTGGCGGCAGAAAGTGGCAACCGATGCCACATTGGCACAATTGGTTTTTGACCGGAAATACACGCCCGAAGAAATGCTTGCCGAAATCAAAAGCTATACCGGCCGCCCCTATCTGAAATTCAGACGGCCTGAAGGCGATTTGAAAGAAGCCCAAGCCAACCTTCAAGAAACATGGGAAAAAATTTGCGCTCAGTTGGAAGACTTGGAAAAAGCGTTTTGGACAATCTTGCCCAAACTTAACGGCCAAACCTACAAAAGAAAAACCTTTGAAAATGTTTTTACCGATTTAAAAACAAACACTGAATCCAACCGTCTGCCCCGCCTGAGCAAAGAAACACTAAAAAAATTAAGCCTCTTCAGTATCGACACGCTCAACAGTAAACTGAAAAAAGAATATAAAGCCGATGCCGATGCGCCGGAAATTATTCAGCTGCAAGCCTTGGCCAATCTCGGTCGTGATTTGCAGGCAATGGAAAGCGCTGAAGAAGCGGTCTTCATCCGCCTGCAACTCGACCTCCTTTCCTACATCAACCGATCCATTGCCGAACAAAAAAAATCACGCCGCGAGCGTGTGTTTGACGATTTGCTGCTGGATGTCCATCAGGCATTGACCACCAATGAACACGGCAACGCGTTGGCAAAAGCGGCGGCGGCAAACTGGGAAATCGCGCTGATTGACGAATTCCAAGATACCGACCCGCTGCAATACGAAATTTTCCGCCAAATTTTTATCGAACAAGGCTGCCCGCTGTTTCTCGTTGGCGACCCCAAACAGGCGATTTACAGCTTTCGCGGTGCGGACATTTACGCCTATCTGCAAGCCGCGCAAGATGCGGACAGGCATTACACCCTCGCTGTTAACTACCGCAGCCATGCCAAGCTGATTAACGGCATCAGTGCCTTGTTCAAACAAAAAAAACACCCCTTCGTCTTGGAAAACATCGATTACAGCGATGTCTCCGCCAGCCGTGCCGAAAGCCGGTTGTCGCCACACCGCCCCGCCATCCAAGTACGCTGGCTCAATACGGACGATCAAACCGGCAAAGAGATTTTGCGCGGCCGTGCCGCCGAATATTGCGCCGATGAAATTGCCTTTGCGCTCAATGAAGCGGCCGAAGGCCGTCTGAATTTCAAAGGCCGCGCGCTGGAATCCGGCGATATTGCCGTCTTGGTGCGTACCAACAACGAAGCGGCGATGATTGCCGGTAAACTGAAACAGCGCCGTATCCAAAGCGTGTTGCTGTCGCGCCAGTCCGTTTTCGATTCCGCCGAGGCCGACTCGCTGTCCGCACTGATCGGCTTTTGGCTCAACCCAAGGCAAACCGACTGGCTGCGCTTTGTCTTGACCGGCGTTTTGTTCGGCTATACCGCCAAAGATATTTACGAACTCAACCACAACGAACACCAGCTGCTGAAATGGCTGGAGTCATCTGCCCAAGCCATGGAAAAATGGCGGAAAGGCGGCATTTTTGCCGCCGTGCAGCAGTTTGCCGCCCTACATGATATCGAAACACGCCTGCTCAAAGGCGGCAACGAACGCAGCCTGACCAACTACTATCAAATTCTGGAGCTTTTGGCCGAAGAAGACAGCCAAAGCCGCAACCCTGCCACCCTGCATAAATGGTTAAACGAACAAATCAGCCGTGCGCGCAGCGGCCATTTCCCGTCAGACGCGCAAACCATCCGTCTCGAAAGCGACGAAAAACTGGTCAAAATCGTTACCATGCACGCGTCGAAAGGTTTGCAATATCCTTTGGTGTACTGCCCCTTCGCGTGGGATACCAAAGACAATTCCAAAGAAAACTGGAAAATCCTGCATACTGAAAACCACGAAACCGAGCTGCTGGCCAAATCTCAAACCTCGGAAGCAGAACTAAGCCATCTTGCCGACGAAAAGACGGCAGAAGATTTGCGTCTGCTCTATGTTGCCCTTACCCGCGCCGAAGAACAGCTCAACATCTACGCCGCCGCCAACAAAAACTGTACGCCAAACAATCCTTTTGCCTATCTGCTCGAAGGTTTACCGGATGCCGGCCGCGAAAGCGTCAGCCAAAGCTATAAAAGCGCGACAGACGTTGTGGAAATGCTTAAAACCAACTGGCAACGCTTTATCAAAAACGCGCCTGAAAATACGGAGTTTGCCTTCACGGAAGAAGCCCCGCTAGAAACCGTCTACCAATACAGCCGCCAACAAGACCAAGCTTTGAGCGCTCATAGCATCAAACGCCGCGATTTTGACTTTATCCGCCACACCAGCTTTACCGGTTTGAGCAGACATACCAAGTCAACCGACGAACAACACGAGCCTTTGCAACCTGCCATCGACCCGGCAGAAAGCGCAGACCGTGCCATGCCGTCTGAAAACCTGCCTTCCCCGCTTTCAGACGGCCTCGATATCCACCATTTCCCCCGAGGCACCAATGCCGGCGTATGTTTGCATGAAATGTTGGAAAAACTCGACTTCGCCGCCTCTGCCGAGAGCCAATCCGAAATGATTGCCGAAGTTTTGCAACGCCACAGCTTTGAAGACAAATGGCTGCCGACGGTAAGTGCCATGCTCGACACCTGCCGCCTGACACCTTTAATCAACGAGAGCCTGTCGCAGATTCCGCCGACCCGACGCCTGCCCGAAATGGGGTTCATCCTGTACATGGACGATTTCAAACTGGACGACTTGCGCCGTTGGTTTGCCTCAAGCGAAGCAAACCTGCCGCCCGAATGCGTCCAAGCCGCGCAACTGCTTGATTTCCATGATTTGCAAGGCTATTTAAACGGCTTTATCGATATGGTTTGCCAAGATTCAGACGGCAATGTCGTTTTAATCGACTACAAATCCAACCATTTGGGCAACGATGCAAACGCGTACACGCAACAGGCGATGAACGAAGCCGTGGCGCATCATCACTACTACCTGCAAGCCCTGATCTACGCCGTTGCCATTGCGCGCTACTACGCGCTGCGCGGTAAACCGTTGCCCAAAATCGCCATCCGCTACCTCTTCCTGCGCGGCATGGACGGCTCGGAACAAGGCATTTGGAAATGGGACATCGATACCGCCTTGCTCTCTACTTTCGTTGAGCGGAAAACAAATTCCTGATAAATCATTTTGTTAAATCGTCAAAAAGGCCGTCTGAAACGTTTTCAGACGGCCTTTGATTATTTGTGCAAACCGCATTCCTTATTGTCTTTGCTTTCCCACCACCATCGCCCGGCACGGATATTTTCGCCCAGCTTGACCGGACGCGTGCAGGGTTCGCACCCAATACTGGGATAGCCCTGATGATAAAGCGCATTGAGCGGAACTTGGTGTTCGTGTGCATATGCCCAAACATCCTGCTCTTCCCAATCAAAAATAGGATTGAATTTGGCGATGTTGCGACCCGTATCCAGCTCTTCAAAATTCAATTCGCTGCGTGTTTCAGACTGGCTGCGGCGTTGTCCGGTCAGCCATGCGGGGGCATTGTGCAAAGCGCGGTTGAGCGGTTCGATTTTGCGGATATGGCAGCAACGGCGGCGCAACTCGACGCTGTCGTACATCGCGGTCGTGCCAAACTCCGCTTCAAATTCAACGGCGGTTTGTCGGTTGGGATAAAATACTTCCAATTCGGTTTGATAGCGCGCATTGGTTTCGGCAATCAGCGCGGCGGTTTCGGGATTGAGTTTGCCCGTATTGAGCGTGATGATGCGAATGGGCAGTTTCAGACGGCACACGGCATCGGTAATGACCATATCTTCAACCGCAAGGCTGGATGCGAACACGGCTTGCGGATAGCGTACGGCAATGTCTTGCAAACGGTGCTCCAAAGCGGCAGCCAACTCAGGCAGGCGGCGGCGTTCGGCATCATTGGTTTCAGGGATTTTCCAGAATTGTGGGCGGAATAAAGACATGGCTGGTTGTTCCTAATAATTTTCAGACGGCCTGTTGAAACGGCTGTCGATATGGTTATGGAACGATATTGTCCTGCGCCCTATCTTCAAACGGAAAGAATGCTTTTCTATTTCTTTATAACCAAAGCGTCTGCTGCTGGTTTTTCGGCAGCAAATGACTCACGCCGATACCGATCAGGCGGAAGGCGTCTTCGCGTTGCGGCGGTATGCGTTGCAACAAAGTATGCGCCGCCTGAAGCAGCGAAGCACTGTCGGGAAGGACGGAAGAATACGTCAGCGAACGCGTAATAATGCGGAAATCGTGGGTTTTGAGTTTGAGGGTAACGCCTTTGGCTTCGACGTTTTTGCGTTCGATTTGCCGCCAAAGGTCTTCGGCAAGGTGCGGCAAATGGCTTGAAGCCTGTTCCAAAGACAAATCTTCGGGCAAGGTGATTTCGGTTGAGATTTGCAGGCGTTCGCGTTCGGCTTTGACCGGTCGCTCGTCGATACCGCGTGCCAAATCGTAAAGGCGGTAGCCGTAGCGGCCGAAATGGTTTAAAAGTTCGCCGCGCTCAAAACGGCGCAAATCGCCGGCGGTTTGCATACCGAGGGCATTCATCTTTTTCAGCGTGACTTTGCCGACACCGGGAATCTTACCCAACGGCAGGCTCTCCAAAAACGCCATGATTTTTTGCGGCAGCAACACAAACTGCCCGTTCGGCTTGCGCCAGTCGGAAGCGATTTTGGCCAAAAACTTATTGGGCGCGATGCCTGCGGAGGCGGTCAAACCGGTTTCTTCAAAAATTTCGGCACGAATACGTTTGGCTACCTCGCTAGCGTACGGGATATTTTCAAAATTTCGGGTAACATCCAAATAGGCTTCGTCCAAAGACAAAGGCTCGATCAAATCGGTATAACGCCGAAACACGGCATGAATCTGCGCCGACACTTGGCGGTACAAATCGAAATGCGGCGGCACAAACACCGCCTGCGGACACAGCCTTTTCGCCGTCGCCACCGACATGGCCGAGTGCAAACCGAATTTGCGCGCCTCATAAGAAGCGGCACAAATAACCGACCGCGTACCGTCCCACGCCACAACAACGGGCAGCCCTTTCAGGTGTGGCTGCTCGCGCAGTTCTACCGAAGCGTAGAATGCGTCCATATCGATATGGATGATTTTGCGTTGAGACATGGGAAAAGATGGATAAGAAAAAGGCTTATTGTAACAAAAGGCCGTCTGAAGTTTCAGACGGCCTCTATGTTTAAGCCTTATTTTTTACTGGAAAGCTGATCAAACAATCCGCCGTCGGCAAAGAATTTTTTCATGATGTCCGACCAAGCGCCGAACTTCTCATTCGGATTGAAAGTTTCAATATCGGGGAAGTCGGCTTTGTGTTTGGCCAACACTTCGGCATTGCGCGGACGCAGATAAAGATTGGCGGCCAACTCTTGAGCCGGTTCGCTCCAGAGGTTTTTCAGGTAGGCTTCGGCAGCGGCGCGCGTGCCTTTTTTATCGACCACGCTGTCCACGACGGCAACCGGCGCTTCAGAAAGAATGGTATAGCTTGGATAGACGATTTCAAACTGGTCTTGGGTCAGCTTTTTGCTGACGTAGTTGGCCTCGTTTTCAAAGGTAACCAAGACATCGCCGATATTGCGTTGGCTGAAGGTCGTCGTTGCCGCACGGCCGCCGTTTTCAAATACAGGTGTGTTTTTCAGCAATGCAGCCACAAAATCTTTGGTTTTGCCCTCATCGCCGTTATTGACTTTCAAACCATAACCGTACGCACCCAAAAAGGCGTAGCGGCCGTTGCCGGTGGTTTTCGGGTTCGCCAAAACGATTTGCACGCCGTCTTTGGCCAAATCGCCCCAGTCTTGGATGTGTTTCGGATTACCTTTGCGCACCAAGAAAACGACGTTGCTGGTATAAGGCACGGCATTGTCCGGCAGACGGGTGTTCCAATCGGCTTTGACCAAACCTTTTTTCACCAAAAGCTCAATATCGGAAGTCTGGTTCATGGTCACCACATCGGCAGCCAAACCGTTGGCGACAGCCAAAGCCTGCTTGCTGGAGCCTCCGTGCGACTGTTGGACTTCAACCGCTGCACCGCCGTTTTTCGCAGCATATTCTTTGACAAACAAAGGATTGTATTCTTTATAAAAATCGCGGGCGACATCATAAGAGACGTTCAACAGCTTCACATTACCGCCCTTGCCTGCGGAAGCAGCATTGTCGGCAGATTGTTCGTTTTTGGGAGAGCAGGCACTCAACGCCAGCGCGGCGGTCAATGCGGCAAAAGAAAGGGTATGGATATTCATGGTCGGCTCCTATCAAAAGTATGGCGATACTTTATCGGGATCGGAGGCAAACGGGAAATAATGTTTGCTTTTGGGTTTATCAGTTTTGGTTATATAAACCGATGCCGTCTGAAATCAAAAAATAATTATTTATAACTATAAAATCTAAACCATATTATTTACAAAGTTAATAAAAAAGAGTACCGTTCGTATTCGCCGAATCGTTAGGCGTTTTGTTCAATAATAGAAAGATGGAGTGTAGAAACGATGAAACAATGGATGCTTTTAGGATTGCTGTGGTTGGGCGCAGTGGCACAGGCGCACGATGTTTGGGTGGCTGCACCGAAACATCAGCCTGCCGGCCAAATCCTGCATGCGGATTTGGGTTACAGCCACGACTTCCCCAATGTCGAAAAAATCGCCGACGACCGCGTGCATATTTTCAAACCGCTGCAATTGACCGGCAGCTCAAAGAAAACCGTTGATTTGGTAAATAAAGGCGAAAACTATCAATACGTTTCCAAAGTCGCCCTGCCCGCAGGCTCCTACTGGGTCAGCGCGACCTACAAACCGACTTTCTGGTCGAAAAACCAAGACGGCTGGAAACAGCAAACCTTGAAACAGCTGGCCGGTGCCACCTATTGCGAACAATCGCAAATGTTCGGCAAGAGTTTCGTCCATGTGGGCAACGGCGCAGTCGATGAAGCGGTATTGACCCGCCCTATCGGCCAAGAGCTGGAACTGGTTCCGCTGAAAAATCCGAACGAAGTCAAAGCCGGCGGTATTTTGCCGGTCAAAGTCCTGTACAAAGGCGAGCCTTTGGTTAAAGCCACCGTTACCGCCAGCTCGGACACTTTGGCCGAAATGGACTTGGAATCGACCCATGACCACCGCGAGCCTCAAGGCTTCTCCGGCAAAACCGATAAAAACGGCGTGGTCAATGTGATTATGCTGATTGACGGTTTGTGGAAAATCAAAGTGGTGAACGAGACCGATTACGGCGATAAAAGCGTATGTCAGAAAGACAATACTTACGCAACGCTGATTGTGCCTGTCGGTACCAAACGCGCGGCTGCACGCCATGCCCACCATCATCAACATTAACAGCCATTAAAAAAGGCCGTCTGAACTTTCAGACGGCCTTTTTTTATTCTAATTCATAACCCAAATTTCTAAAAAAACGGGAGTATGTTTCCAACTCATCACCATTTAATTGGGTAAAACGGATACGGTTGCAGCCGGTCAAGACCACACTTCCCATCCAGTGCGCCCCAAAGACGCGCTCTAAAGGGACATTCCTCATTTGATTGATAAACGGTACTTCTGAAGAAAATTGCGTAGCAATATTTGGAGGCGCGAATTTCAAACCCAAGTCCTGCAATGTATAACGGTGTTGCGCCGTCAAAAACATATCCTCGTGGTGCAGACGCACCAGCCATTCCATACCGGCAATTTTTCCGTCTTCCAGCGGCAAAGGCGGTCGGATTTCTACATTTAAACCCAGTTGTCGCGGCATGGTTAAAAGCCGTCTGCTGCGCAGGCTGAAACCGCCGTTCTGCGGCTCATCCAAATTCGGAGAAGTCTGAATCAGATGTTGTTTGGCCAAATATTGGTCGGTTCCCTTCAGGAAAAACTGCCCATCTGCTTCGGTTTCCAACAAAATCGGCAAAGGTGCGCCGATATAATCATATTCCCGATAGGCATCCTGCCAGTTTTGACCGTTCAACACCCAGCCGTCATTTTGAACAATCAAACAATAATCAGTATCGATGTAATACATCAGTTGGTACAAAACAAACAGATTGTATTCCAGATACCCGAATGGCCGGCAAGGTTGATGTCGGATATTCTCTGGCAAACCTTGCGGACAGCTCGGGCTGATCAGCAATCCACGGCTGCCGGGCAATTCGGCACAGCTGCGGGCAACGGCATACATCGTGCCCTCGGTATAAGAATCTGCACCGGTAATACCAACCACGGTAATGTCAGCAAAACTCATTAATATATTTCCCTGTTTCAGATGACCTTTGAGTTATTTACGACACCTTGTTGCAGATATCTTTCAAGCGATACAAGGCATCCAAGGCTTCGCGCGGCGTGAGGTTGTCGGGCTGAATTTGCGCTAACGCCTCAGCCAATTCATTGGTCTGCAAATTATCAACAGGCTCAACTTCTTGTTCTTTCCCTTCCTCATCTACCCCATTTTCAGACGGCATGGCGCTGAAAATATCCAGCTGCGGACGGTTGGCGGCGGCTTGGGCTTCGAGTTCGTCCAGATGTTTTTGGGCGGCTTTGAGGGCGCGGTTGGGCAGGCCGGCGAGTTTGGCGACGGCGATACCATAACTTTTGCTGGCGGGGCCGGGTTCGATGTGGTGGAGGAAGACGATGTCTTGTCCTTGTTCGAGCGCGGAAAGATGCATATTGACCGCCGTTGCGTGGGCTTCGGGCAGGCGGGTCAGCTCGAAATAGTGGGTGGCGAAGAGGCTGAAGGATTTGTTTTTTTGCAGCAGGTGTTCGGCGATGGCGTGCGCGAGGGCGAGGCCGTCAAAAGTCGAAGTTCCTCGACCGACTTCGTCCATAAGGACGAGGGATTGGTCGGTGGCGTGGTGGAGGATGTAGGCGGTTTCGCTCATTTCGACCATGAAGGTGGAGCGGTTGGAGGCGAGGTCGTCGGAGGCGCCGATGCGGGTGAAGATTTGGTCGATGGGTCCGATTTGGGCGGCGTCGGCAGGGACGAAGCTGCCGGTGTGCGCCATGAGGACGATGTGGGCGACTTGACGCATGTAGGTGGATTTGCCGCCCATGTTGGGGCCGGTCAGGAGCATGAGGCGGTGTTTGTGGTCGAGGCGGGTGTGGTTGGCGGTGAAGTGGCGCACTTGTTGCTCGACGACGGGATGGCGGCCGTTTTCGATATGGATGACGGGGTAGTCGGCGAACTCGGGGCAGACGAAGCCGCGTTCGGCGGCGGTGGCGGCAAAGGTGGAAAGTACGTCGAGGGCAGCGGCGGCTTTGGCGGCTTTTTGAAGCTGAGGCAGGGTCGTCTGAATGTCTTTGAGGAGGGCTTCAAACAGGCGTTTTTCCAATGCCAATGCCTGCTCTTGCGCGGTCAGGACTTTGTCTTCGAAGGTTTTGAGTTCGGGGGTGATGAAGCGTTCGGCGTTTTTGAGGGTCTGGCGGCGTTGGTAGTCGGCGGGGGCTTGTTCGGCCTGGACTTTGGATAGCTCGATGTAGAAGCCGTGGACACGGTTGAACTCGACTTTGAGGGTGGAGAGGCCGGTGCGTTCGCGTTCGCGCGCTTCGAGGTCGAGCAGGAATTCGTCGCCGTGGTTTTGGATGTGGCGCAGTTCGTCGAGTTCTGCGCAATAGCCTTGGTTGATGACGCCGCCGTCTTTAAGCCAGACGGCGGGTTCGGGCATTACGGCGGCTTTGAGGGTTTCGGCAACGGGCAGGGTTTCGGGGAAAACGGCTTTGAGGGTTTCCAACAGGCTGCTGCCCTCGGCGGATAATTCGATTTCGGATAGGGCAAACAGGCTGTCGCGCAGGGCGGCGAGGTCGCGCGGACGGGCGTTGCCGACGGCGATGCGGGCGGCGATGCGTTCGATGTCTGCGATGTTTTTCAGACGGCCTTGCAGGGTTTCGTATTGCGAACCCAGCGCGGCAACGGCTTCTTGGCGGGCGCGGATGTGGGCGCGGCTGCGTAAGGGATGGTGCAGCCAAAGTGCCAAGAGGCGGCTGCCCATGTGGGTGGCGCAGCCGTCGAGTATGGAAAACAGGGTCGGCGATTTTTTACCGGAGAGGGTTTGCGTGATTTCAAGATTGCGGCGCGTGGCGGCGTCCATGCCGATATATTGGCTGTCGGTTTCGAGCGAAATGCCGTCTAAGTGTTGCGGCATCAGGTTTTGCGTCAGGCGGATGTAGTTCAACAGCGCGCCCGCCGCGCCGACGGCGGCTTCGTGTTCCTTGCCGTCCAAACCGAAGCCGTGCAGGTCTTGACAGCCGAAATATTCGGTCAATAATTTCGCGCCCGCGTCGGCAGCAAACTGCCATGAGTTCAGGCGCGTAATGTTGGCAGAGGTTGCCTGAAAACCATTAGGTAGGCTTTTGCCTTCAGGCAACAGGATTTCCGCCGCCTGCAAACGCGCCAGCTCGTCGGCGAGTTTGTCCGCCGTCGTCAGCTTGGTTTTGAATTCGCCGCTTTGCAAAGATGCCCACGCGATGGCGACGTGTTTTTTATCCGCGTTCACCGCCGCGATGCGGTTGGTTTCCTTGTCTTCCAAAAACGCCGCGTCGGTCAGTGTGCCGGGCGTTACGATGCGCACGACTTTGCGCTCCACCGGTCCTTTACTTGCGCCGACTTCGCCCACCTGCTCGCACACCGCCACGCTTTTGCCCATCTTCACCAGCCGCGCCAAATACTGCTCCGCCGCATGAAACGGCACGCCCGCCATCTTAATCGGCACGCCGTCCATCTGCCCGCGCGTGGTCAGGGTGATGTCCAGTAGCTTCGCTGCTTCCACCGCGTCATCCAAAAACAACTCGTAAAAGTCGCCCATGCGGTAAAACACCAGCTTGTCGGCGTGTTGCGATTTGATGGCGAGATACTGCTGCATCATCGGGGAAACGGCGGATTTGCTCATGGGAAAGCCTTAAAAACGCAAAAGTGTTATTGTAACAAAAGGCCGTCTGAAAACCTAAAATAAGGTTTCAGACGGCCTTTTATGTATACCAAATAAAATTAGTTATAAACGAAAATAATGTCTAAGTTTTTCTTCGGCAGGAAATTTTCTTTGACTGCTTGGAAGCGGTTCGGCCCTACTTTGCGCAGGGATTTGTCCCAGCAGAGTGACAACACAGTATTCGGCTCGCGGTCTATGGTCAACGTGAATTTACCGATGGGTTTTGCCCAGTTGGCACCTGTGGTCAGGATATAGCCCAAATGGTGATAGACCTTTTCTTCTTTCACATTTTTAAAGTTGTTGAGGAAGTTTTCATCCATGCAGTACTCATCTATAAATGCTTTGCTGTCTTTGGCTTTGAGCGAAGGCAGGAAGCTGCCGCCGACCAGCGGGGTGTATTGGTGTTTGATTTCGGTGACGCTGCCGGCTTTGAAGGTTTGCTTCCAGCTGTAAACAATCTGCGCCGACCAATCGGGTAGTTCATCCGTCTGTTTGGGTAGCATGGATTGGACTTTGGCGGAGCGGCAGGCTCCGATTTTGCTGCCGATTTTTTCACCGTCTTGCTTTTTCGTCCAAGGGTGCATCAGTTCCTGATCGCTCAAACCGCATTTTTTCAAATCGGCGGTCACGTCCACCAGCGAGCCGTTACTCCGTTCAAAATAGGCACGGACGTGGGTTTGCGGGCGGACAGGTTTGCCGTCGGCGTAAATTCGGAAGCTGTCAACCAAGCCTTTGGTGTCGGCAAAGTCGTAATCGATGAAAGCAGGAACAATCGGCAAAGGGAAAAGGACGGTTTCGATAATGTCTTGCGAGGAGGTGTTTTTAAACCGGTAATGCACGCGAATCTGGTTTTCGCTGATGTACAAATCTTCGCTCTGCATATCGATATGCGGATTTTTCAGATATTTGATGCCGCTTGTGCTGACCGTACCCATACTGTCATTGGCATGAGCGGCCCCAGCCAGCAAAAGGAGCAAGATTAAAGCTTTTTGTTTCATGATTTAACCCCTTTGAAACAGGCCGTCTGAAAAACAGGTTTCAGACGGCCTTTACCAGCAGCTTGGTTTTAAGCCAAAGCCACTTCCAAATTATCAATCAGGCGCGTGGTACCCAGACGTGCGGCGGCAAGTACCACCAATTCTTTATCGCCAACATGAGCCACTGCCAAGCTGTGTGCATGGCGGATTTCAACGTAATCAACCACCCAGCCGGCATCGGTCAAACGGCGGATACATTCGGCCTCAAGCTGGGCGTAATTAAGATTGCCGTTTTTCAGGGCAGTGGCAATGTTTTGCAACTCTTGATAGAGGCGCGGCGCTTCTGCGCGCTCTGCCTCGCTCAAATATTGGTTGCGACTGGAAAGTGCCAGTCCGTCTGAAGCGCGACCGGTGTCGACCGGGACGATTTCGATATTGAAATTTAAGTCTTCGACAAAGCCTTTGATAATCGCCAGCTGCTGATAGTCTTTTTTACCGAAACAGGCGGTATTGGGTTGAACAATGTTGAACAACTTGGTTACAACAGTCGCAACGCCGCGGAAATGGCCCGGGCGGAATTTGCCGCACAATTCATTTTGCAGGTGCGGAGGCTCGACATTGAAACGCTGTTCCACATTCGGATACAGCTCTTTTTCATCAGGCGCAAATACGACGGCAACGCCCTCGCCTGCCAATTTGTCGGCATCTTGCTGCAAAGTGCGCGGATATTTGTCGAAATCTTCGCCCTGTCCGAATTGCAGGCGGTTGACAAAAATACTGACCACAACGTTATCGGCACGTTTTTTCGCTTCGCGCACCAGCGCAAGATGGCCTTCGTGCAGATTGCCCATGGTCGGCACAAATGCCACTTTTCCGGCAGTTTTGCGCCACTCGCGCAATTCTTTAATCGTATGAATAATTTGCATGGTTTGAAAAATCCTTTATCTTTTCCGCCGCTTCATCTACGGAAATCACGCGCCGATTATACGCTTTTATTCATCAAAAAGGCCGTCTGAAATAAGTTTCAGACGGCCTGTTTTTTATTTTATCCGGCAAACGTATGTTCGACAGATGGGAACGTTTTTGCTTTGACTTCGTCCACATAGGCTTTGACCGCAGCTTGAACGCTGTCTTTGCCCTGCATAAAGTTTTTCACGAATTTGGCGGTTTTACCGGGGAAAATGCCGAGCATATCGTGCATCACCAAAACCTGACCGTCGCAATCCACGCCTGCACCAATACCGATGGTCGGGCAAGAAACGGTTTCGGTTACTTTTTTCGCCAACTCTGCAGGAACGCATTCCATCAATACGATTGCCGCACCTGCCGCATCATGCGCTTTGGCGTCGTTGAGCAACGCTTCCGCCTTGTCGCCGCGGCCTTGAACTTTATAGCCGCCGAATGCAAACACGGATTGCGGGGTCAGGCCGATGTGGGCGCAAACAGGGATACCGCGCATTTGCAGAAATTCAGTGGTCTCCGCCATCCAGACACCGCCTTCGAGCTTGACCATATGCGCGCCGGCCGCCATCAACTCTGCCGCCGCCGCAAATGCCTGCTCTTTGCTCTGCTGATATGCGCCAAACGGCAAATCGCTGACAATCATGGCATTTTTAGTACCGCGAGCCACGCATTCAGTGTGGTAGCACATATCCTGCAAGCTCACCGGCAACGTGGACTGACGACCTTGCACCGCCATACCCAAAGAATCGCCGACCAGCAGTACATCTACGCCGGCATTGTCCATCAGCGCGGCAAAGCTGGATTCATAAGCGGTCAGCATGGCGATTTTTTCGCCCTCTGCTTTCATTTTTTGCAAAGTGTTTACGGTAATCATGGTGTTTTGTGTGTTCCGCCCGACGGGCAGCCCTTTGTTGTAATGGAAACGCGGTATTATAAGGTCTGCTTTTAAAATATCAAAGCATAAGCAAAAAGCCCGACTGCTTTCACAATCGGGCTTTTAATTGGTGCCGGCACCAAGAGTCGAACTCGGGACCCCCTGATTACAAGTCAGGTGCTCTACCAACTGAGCTATACCGGCTTACTGAAATGCCTTGCAGCACCATTAGTCTTTAACTGGTGCCGGCACCAAGAGTCGAACTCGGGACCCCCTGATTACAAGTCAGGTGCTCTACCAACTGAGCTATACCGGCAAGGAAGTCGGCATTATGCCGATAAGTTCCCATCTTGGCAAGCATTTTAAAACAAAGTTACTCACGAAATTATAAAAACCAATGATTTTAAAGAAAATTAAATAAATACCTTACCTCTCAATTCAACACGCTCAAAGGCCGTCTGAAAACCGCCCCAGCGCAAAATATCATGGTTTCTGTTAAAATAACGCCTTCTACATCTTTCCGTCTTTGCCCATGCCACCCCGCCATCCTTACCGCCGCCTGCGCCCAGCCAAATCCCATCTGCCCGAAGTCGGCATTTCCGAAGAAGGTAATATCCGTTCACTGCACTTGGGCAGCGACACCATTCAAAGCTCCATGAATGTCGATCATCCGTCCGAGCTGGTGTTGTCGTACAGCCGCGCCATGATGGGTTGGCTGCTGTTTGCAGAAACCCCGCCCAAACACATCACCCAAATCGGCTTGGGCGGCGGCTCGTTTGCTCGTTGGATAGACAGCTATCTGCCTCACACCAAGCAAACCGCCGTGGACATCAATCCGCAAGTCATCGCCGTAGCGCGCAGCCTGTTTGAATTGCCACACGAAGGTGAAAATTTTGAAATTATCGAGGCAGATGGCGCGGAATATATTAAAGTGTTCCGCCACAATACCGATGTAATTTTGGTAGATGGTTTTGACGGCGAACAGATTATCGATGCTTTGGTGGAAGAGCCCTTCTTCCAAGACTGCCGCAATGCCCTCTCTCCCGACGGCGTATTTGTCACCAACTGGTGGAGCGGCGACCAGCGTTACCAACGCTTTGTCGAACGCCTGCTCAACGTCTTTGACGGCCGCGTACTCGAGCTGCCTGCCGAAAGCCACGGCAACGTAGCGGTCATGGCATTCCAAAGCAGCCCTAAAGAACAAAATCTCGACAACCTAAAAAAACGCGCCGAAAAATTAAGCGAAAAATACGGCTTGGACTTCAAACGAATGCTTGCAGATTTGAAAGCCAACAATCAAAACAACGGCAAGAATTTTTATCTATAACCCGCTTCAGGCCGTCTGAAAACAAACAAGGACACACCCATGCTCAAACCCGACATCATTCAAATCCCCGGCCCGGCCGGTTTGCTGGAAACCATCTACCTGCCAAGCACACAAGAATCCGCCCGCGGCGTTGCCGTCATCAACCACCCAAATCCCCTGCAAGGCGGCACCAACACCAACAAAGTCATCCAAACCGCCGCCAAAGCCCTCAGCCAGCTCGGCTTCCATTGCTACCTGCCCAATTTGCGCGGCGTAGGCAATAGCCAAGGCGAACACGACTACGGCCGTGGCGAAACGCAAGACTGCATTGCCGTTATCGACTACGCCCGTGCGCAACATCCTGACGCGCCGCAATTCGTCCTGGCCGGTTTCTCATTCGGTGGCTACGTTTCCACATTTGCCGCACAAGCGCGCACGCCCGATTTACTGTTGCTGATGGGCGCCGCCGTCCATCACTACACCGACCGCCCGGAACCATCCAACGTTCCCGATATCGCCAAAACATTGATGATTCATGGCGCGGAAGACGAAGTCGTCGAAATCAACAAAGCCCTGACATGGGCAGAACCACAAGGCCTGCCTGTTGTGACCATTGCCGGTTCGTCCCATTTCTTCCACGGCAAACTCATCGTTTTACGCGATACAATCACACGGTTTGCACCGGCTTTATTAGGCTAAAATCCGGCTACAAAATAAAACAAGGCCGTCTGAAAGCTTTTTCAGACGGCCTTGTTTGTATGAAAACCTTATTATCAAATATCAGGCTCAAGTATTCAGAAATCTATCAAGGATTTTCTACTTAACATATCAATTCTGAGTCAACCAATACTGCAAACCAATCAAAGTCTTACCATCTTTGATTTCATCGTTTGCCAATGCATTGCGCACCTCTTCCTTGCTCATCAGGACGGTTTCTGTAATTTCATCCTCATCATTGCTCAACTCGCTGCCCAAACGCACGCCTTGCGCTTGGTAGAGATACATTTTTTCATCGCAAAAACCGACTGCAGTGTAAAAGGAGTGCAACAGTTTGACGCTGTCGGCGACATATGGCGTTTCTTCCGCCAACTCACGCAAAGCGCATTCGGCAGGATCTTCGTCCGCCACATCCAATTTACCCGCCGGCAATTCCAACGTCGCCTGATCGGCGGCATAACGCCATTGGCGCACCAAAACAACTTTGCCGTCTTCCGTTTCTGCCAATACACACGCAGCACCCGGATGACGGATCACAACCCGTTGGCTTTCATTGCCGTTGGGCAGGCTAACCCGATCGCGGCTGATGGTAACAAAAGAACCTTCGTAGATCGGCTCGCTGCTTAATTTAGTTTCTTTCAAATCCATTTTTTACCTCATTTCCAAATTATTAAATATTAAAGGCCGTCTGAAATCCTTTTTCAGACGGCATAGATAAGCCCTATTCCCGAGTGCGTTCAATCTCAATACCGACCTGCGCCACATCTGGCAAAATACCCGGTTTCACAATGCGGACGCGCACTTTGGCCGCACCAAAATCATTTAAAATTAATTGGGCGATATATTCCGCCAAAGTTTCCAGCAGTAAAAAATCCTGTTCGGCAAGGCTGCGGCGTACGACTTCGCATACTTCGCCATAATGGATGGTGTCGCCGATATCATCGCTCGTGCCGGTACGCTCGGGAACACTGATTTCCAAATCCAAAATCAAAGTCTGTTTACGCTCGCGTTCCCAATCATATACGCCGATTAAAGTATCGGCCTTCATGCCGTACAAAAAGATTTTATCCATTTGCCTGTCCGTTTTTTTGATAGAATAACCGTTCCCATTTTAAGTAAAGCACCCAAAATGTTCAATGTACTCGCCATTATTGCCGCCTATCTTATCGGCTCCCTGTCTTTTGCCGTCATCGTATCAAAATATTACGGCATGGACGATCCGCGCACTTACGGCTCCGGCAACCCCGGTGCCACCAACGTCTTGCGCAGCGGTAAGAAAAAAGCAGCCGCACTGACCCTGCTCGGCGATGCAGTAAAAGGCTTGGTTGCCGTCATCTTAGCACGCTGTCTGCAAGATGCTTTAAATTTGTCTGATGCAACGATAGCACTGGTTGCCATCGCCGCATTGGTCGGCCATATGTGGCCAATATTTTTCAATTTTAAAGGCGGCAAAGGCGTAGCCACCGCATTAGGCGTCTTGCTCGCCCTCTCCCCCGCAACCGCCTTGCTTTGCGCCTTGATTTGGCTGGTCATGGCATTCGGTTTCAAAGTCTCCTCCCTCGCCGCACTGGTCGCCACCGTCTGCTCACCCATCTTCGCCTTCTTCATGATGCCACACGCCTCTTGGGCATGGGCAACTGTATTCATTGCCGCATTGGTGTTATACCGCCATAAAAGCAATATTCAAAATCTGATTCAAGGAAAAGAAAGCAAAATCGGAGATAAAGCCGGAAAATCTTAAAAGCGTAGATATATTCAAATAAAAGGCCGTCTGAAAGTATATTTTTCAGACGGCCTTAATAGTTTTTACTCACTCATAATCAGTCAATCTTAATATATTCCACCGACAGAATCTCTATAACCTCACGTCCTTCCGGTGTATCCAAGACAACTTCATCCCCTTCACGTGCTTTTATCAGGCTGCGCGCCAAAGGGGAAATCCATGAGATTTTGTTTTTAGCGGTATCGATTTCATCTACGCCGACGATTTTGACGGTTTGTTCACGACCGTCTCCGCGCAGTAAGCCAACGGTGGCGCTGAAAAAAATCTGGTCCGTGGCTTCACGCGCTTCTGGATCGACGACGACAGCGGCTTCCAAGCGTTTGGTTAGGAAGCGGATACGGCGGTCGATTTCGCGCATACGGCGTTTACCGTAAAGATAGTCGCCATTTTCGCTGCGGTCGCCATTGCTTGCCGCCCAGTTAACGATTTGGACGATTTCCGGGCGTTCTTTGTTGACCAGATGATAAAGTTCGTCTTTCAATGCCTGCCAACCGGTAGGCGTGATGTAATTTTTGGTTTCGGTACTCATGATGTGTCTAAAACATAATTAAAGGCCGTCTGAACGTTGATTTTCAGACGGCCTTTATTGTAAGTCAATTTACTTTATTCTTCATCATCGCTATCGCTGATACTAATGCTGTGTTCCATTTTGCTTGGATGTACTTTCAAGCCGCCGCAACCTGATTTTTCGGCGGAGAGGCGGTTTAGGTATGCTTCGTCGATATCGCCGGTTTGATAAACACCGTTAAAGCATGAGGAATCAAAGGATTCAATTTTTGGATTGAGTGCTTTAACTACTGCTTCCAAGTCTTCTAAGTTTTGGAAGACGATGCCGTCTGCGCCAATCTCGGTTGCGATTTCTGCTGCGCTGCGGCCGTTTGCAATCAGTTCTTCACGGGTCGGCATATCGATACCGTACACATTTGGATAGCGCACTTCGGGAGCTGCAGAAGCAATGTAGACTTTGCGTGCACCTGCCGCGCGTACCATTTCAACGATTTCACGGCTGGTCGTACCGCGCACGATGGAGTCATCCACCAACAAAACGCTTTTGCCGTTAAACTCGGTTTCCATCGGGCTGAGTTTTTGGCGTACTGATTTTTTGCGTGTTGCTTGGCCGGGCATAATAAAGGTGCGGCCGATGTAGCGGTTTTTAATCAGACCTTCGCGGTAAGGTTTTTCGAGATGGACGGCAAGCTCCATCGCGCTGGGTCGGCTGGTATCGGGAATCGGCATCACGACATCGATATCATCGACAGGCAGCTCGTGTTTGATTTTTTCTGCCAAAGATACGCCCATATCCATACGGGACTGATAAACGGAAACGCCATCGATGACGGAGTCTGGGCGGGCAAAATAAACATATTCAAAAAGACAAGGGCTTAATTTGGCTTTATCGCTGCATTGACGGGAAATAATCGTGCCGTCAAAACCAATAAATACGGCTTCGCCCGGCTGGATATCGCGTTCCAAATCATAGGCAAGCGCGTTGAAAGCAACTGATTCAGAGGCAACGGCATACGATTTTTTACCGGATTCGTCAATTTGCGAACCCAAAACCAATGGACGGATACCGAAAGGATCCCGGAAAGCCAGCATACCATATCCGGCAATCATGGCCACTACGCCATACGCGCCGCGCACTAAGCGGTGTACTTCGGAAACGGCGTTGAAAATATTGTCGATGGTAAGTTGATAAGGGGCTGTATTTTTAGAAACTTCACGGCGTAATTCGTGCGCGAATACATTGAGTAGGACTTCAGAATCGGAGCTGGTATTAACGTGGCGCAGGTGTTTGTTGCATACGTTTTCATAGAGCTCTTCGGTATTGGTCAGATTACCATTGTGTGCTAAAACAATGCCGAATGGAGAGCTGACATAAAACGGCTGGGCTTCTGCGCTGCTGCCCGCATTGCCTGCAGTCGGATAGCGGACATGTGCAATGCCTGCATTACCGACCAAGTCGCGCATATTACGGGTACGGAACACTTCGCGCACCATGCCTTTGCCCTTGTGCATATGAAATATATTGCCTTCGGCAGTAACAATACCTGCTGCGTCCTGACCACGGTGTTGCAACATCTGCAAACCATCATACAACATCTGATTGACCGGCTCATGACTAACCAAACCTAATACACCACACATATCGTGCTTCTCCGAGTTTGAAGATTAAATGGGTAAGCTGTCATTATAAAATAATTTAGATGAGTTTGCTCGAATTGTTGACAATATGATGTCAAATTTACGCAAATAAAAACGGATTCAGACGACCCATAGGCCGTCTGAATCCGTCAAACTCAATCATCCAATTCTTCAACTTCAGCTGCTTTACCCGAAAGATGCGGCATTGCGGTATCTTTTCCAGGCAGATAAGGCATTGCAGCATCTGCAAGTGATTCAAAATACGGAATTGTGTGCGAACTTTGCCACTCTTCCGTTTTCGGCAAATCAGTGTGTGAAAAAATCATCACTGCCAGTGTCACCAAAATCACACCTTTCACTGCACCAAATACGCCTCCAAGCAAACGGTTGATGCTTCCCAAACCAACGGCAGACATCAAACTGCTTAACAGCGATCGTGCCAGTTTCTGCAACAGCCATGCCAGAAAAAACACAGCGGCAAAACCCATGGCAACCGCCAAAGAATGCGGCTCAACCGATTTAAAGACCACATCGGCAAACGGCACGGCGAGCGTTCTGGCTGCAATAAACGATACCACCCAGGCCACCATCGCTCCTGCTTCGGCAATAATACCCCGTGTCAACGAGATAATGATGCAGATGACGATAACGGCGGCAGCCAACAAATCGGCAACAGGCAAATTACTCACTGGTCACCTGACCGGCAATGCCATGTACACGCAATTTGTTCAAATCGCGCTCTGCATCGCGTGCATTTTTATAACTGGCTGATTTCACGCGATACACCTTACCTTTATCAGTCATCACTTCAGTAATGGTCGAGTCGATACCTGCGGCTTTCATTTTACGTTGCAGGCTTTGCGCACGTTCTTTTTCAGCATAACCAGCCTGAATGGCAGCTTTTTTCGCAGGTTTGGCTTCTGCTTTTTCTTTTTCAGCTTTAGGTTTGGCTTTTTCAGACGGCTTCTCGGCAGTTTTTACCTTATCGGCTTTTTCTGTTTTGGCCGTTTCTGGTTTAGCTTTTTCATTTTTTGGTTTTTCAACTTTAGCTTCTGCTTTCTTGGCAGGTTCGGCCTTGTCTTTTACGCTGTCTTTGCTGTTTTTGGCAGATTTACGCTCGGCAATGGCTTTCTCTGCTTTTTCCAATTGTGCCAATTTATTGCGTTCGGCAGCGGCTTCACGCTCTGCTTTTTCAGCACGCGCTTGAAGTACGCGTTTTTTAGCTGCCAATGCGTTTTCTTTCTCGGCAGTTTCCTGTTGGACTTGTGTTTTACGGGCAGCAGCACGTTGTTCAGCCTGACGTTGGCGGCGTTCTTCTGCTCGGCGTTCTTCGGCTCGGCGTTCGGCAGCTTCGCGTTTGGCAGCCTCGGCGCGTTGAATACGTTCGGACTCTTCCAAGCCTTTAATATTACCGTCATCCAAAGTATCGTTGATCAAAACCAACGGCTCGCCGACATCTTCGGGAGCAGATTCACGGTTTGGCTTCAATACTTCAACCGGTACATTGTCTTCTTCGTCGCCTGCATTTTGCGGTTTATTTGGTGCTTCTGCATCCGCATGGCGGGCAGCCTCTTCAGCAGCAGCAACATCCTCTTTATTCGGCTCTAAAACAACAGCCTTGCTCGGCTCGTCAGCCGTTTTGACTTGGCTCTGACCGACTGGCGCTTCTTTAAACGGTGAATTTTTATCGTCGCCGGAAGTCAGTGCCAGACCGAACAGCATACCCGATGCCACCACCAAGCCGGAGGCTAAGACCAAGCGACGGCGGTTGCGACGTTTGAGTTGTTCGTAACCGTCTAAATCGTATCCGTTTGGAGTTTCTTTTTGTTTATTGTCGGACATGATAATTTCCTCGTTAGTGTTCTTTCAAAACAGCCATTACATCGGCAACAGTATGGAATGAGCCGAAAACAACGATTCTATCATTTTCGGTTGCTTTAGCCAAAGCAGCGCGGTAGGCAGCAGCGACAGTTTCAAAAACATTTACATTGTCGATGCCGTGTTCAGCCAGTTTGGCCTGCAAAGCCTCTATCGTCATGCCGCGCGGTACATCTAAAGGCGCGATATTCCACTCGTCAAACTGGTCTTTAACGATTTCCAGCACGCCATCAATATCTTTGTCGGACAACATACTGAATACAGCAGTACGTTTTTGGGCAAAGGCAAGGTTAATCAGACTGCGGCGCAAAGCACGGGCTGCGTGCGGATTGTGGCCGACATCCAAAACCACCAGCGGACGGCCGGGCAAAACTTGGAAACGTCCAGGATTCTCAACCAACAGCAAACCGCGTTTAATCGCGCCGATATCAACCGGCAATTGTTCGTTCAAACATTCCAACACGGTCAATGCACATGCGGCATTAGACAACTGATAGGCACCGCGCAAAGCAGGAAACGGCAAGGAATTGCGGTTACGGCTTTGGCCGTCTGAAGATTGCGGATGGAAGCGGTAGTTCCACTGTACGCTTTCCATTGACGCAAAATCAAAATCTCGCTGAACCATCAACAGTTTTGCGCCAATTTCTTCTGCGTGTTTGACCAATGATTCAGGCGCAGGATTCTGACCGCATACGGCAGGTTTGCCGCTACGGAACACTCCGGCTTTTTCAAAACCGACCTGCTCGACAGTATCACCCAAAAATGCCTGATGGTCCAAATCCACGCTGGTAACAACCGAGCAGTCGCCATCGAATACGTTCACAGCATCCAATCGTCCGCCCAAACCAACTTCCAAAATCATTACGTCCGCATTTTCACGCATGAAAATATCGACAGACGCCAAAGCATTAAACTCAAAATACGTCAGCGAAATTTCGCCGCGCGCCGCTTCGATACGCTCAAATGAGGAAACAATCAATTCATCTGAAACCGGCTGAGTGTTGATGGCGATTCGTTCGTTGTAACGCAGAAGGTGTGGACTGGTCAGCGTACCGACTTTAAAACCGGCTTCTTTATAAATATGCGACAAATAGGCGCATACGGAACCCTTGCCATTTGTACCCGCCACCACGACGACAGGACATTGCGGCACCAAATTCATGCGTTTTTTCACTTCTCCCACGCGTTCCAAGCCCATATCGATAAGGCCGGAACTATGGGCAGTCTCCAAATGAGAAAGCCAGTCTTGTAATGTTTTCATTGTATTTATCGCTTCAAAAGGCCGTCTGAAACAGCCGTTTAATCCATATCTGCCGCAAGTTCTGCTTTGTCTTCTTTTTCCCGGCACCAGCGCGCCCACACTTTCAGACGGCGGTATGCATCACGGTCGGCCATATCGGGCAAGATGCAGTGTTTGACTATTTTTCCGTCAACATTCCATTGCAAAAACAAAGCATAAACCGTCAACATACTGCTGTCTTGCAAAACCGCGCTTCTACCCTCTTCTTCGCCATTCAAGTAAACCGTCGCACGGTATTGGCGGTCGATGATGATTTTTCTGACCGCATTTTGAGCGTGAAAATTAACGCTGTGCAATGCATAGGCAAAACTGCCGGTCAGCGCCGCCAAACCCAGCCACATCATCCAGCCGTAAAACTCGGCAAGACATAAGGCAACCGCCGAAAGGTGTAAGAAGACAATCAGAATTTTCAAAGAACGCGAGGGCTTTAAAGCCGTCTGAAAACTGCGCACGGCTTTACATCATATTGTCGAAAACAGGCGTAATGTTCAATTCCGCCTCTTCCATATCCAAAACCATATCGTGGATTTCGGTATCGAAAAATTCCCAAAAAGCCTTCAAGCTCATGTCTTGCGGCCATTTGCTTTTATCGATGTCCCAGCCGGCCAATTCGGCTTCAAAAATCTGCTGGTAGCGTTCGTCAAAATAGGAAATGACGGATTCGGGTTCGTCAAATTGCGGCACAAGGAATACGGAGCAGTTGGTGCGCAGTTGCTCGACGGTCAGATCGGGCATATTTTCATCGGCGGATTTCAGCCATTCCAAAAAACGGGCGGTCGGCTTCAGCACAACAGCAGTACGGTCAACAAAATACATTATTTTCAACTTTCAAAATCATTCAAACCGATCATGCCGTCTGAAATTTCAGACGGCCCGAGTTTAATGTGTCATTACCTGTTGCAGGAACTGTTTGGCACGCTCATGTTTCGGATTAGTAAAAAATTCTTCCGGCGTTTCATCTTCCAGAATCTGGCCTTTATCGACAAAAATCACACGGTCGGCGACTTCGCGCGCAAAACCCATTTCATGGGTCACACACATCATGGTCATGCCGCTTTCCGCCAAGTCTTTCATCACTTTCAATACTTCACCGACCATTTCAGGGTCAAGCGCGGAAGTCGGCTCGTCAAACAACATCACGCGCGGCTCCATCGCCAAACCGCGTGCAATCGCCACACGCTGTTGCTGACCGCCGGAAAGCTGGCCGGGCAGCGCGTCTTTTTTATGCGCCAAGCCGACACGTTCCAAAAGCTCCATCGCTTTCTTTTCTGCCTCTTCACGGCTTTGGTTTTTCACTTTCATCGGAGAAAGAATAATATTTTCCAAGACAGTCAAATGCGGATACAGATTGAACCCTTGGAACACAAAGCCCACTTCTTCGCGTACTTTGTTCAAATCGGTTTTCGGATCGGCAACATTGATGCCGTCCACCCAGATCTCGCCGCTTTCAATGCGCTCGAGTTGGTTTACCGTACGAATCAGCGTCGATTTGCCACTACCCGAAGGGCCGCATACAACGACCACTTCGCCTTGTTTGACTTCCAGATTCACGCCGTTGATAACGTGCAAATCTTTAAAATGTTTGTGTACATTTTTGAATTTAATCATTATTTCTTTCCAAAC
This sequence comes from Neisseria sp. 27098_8_158, assembly GCF_041433145.1. NCBI lineage: Bacteria > Pseudomonadati > Pseudomonadota > Betaproteobacteria > Neisseriales > Neisseriaceae > Neisseria > Neisseria sp. 27098_8_158. The sequence continues at coordinate 171,251 of NZ_JAPWAZ010000001.1, read as the reverse complement.
TGCCAAAATTTTCAGGGCTTGAGTTGCGCTTGCCGCTGCCAAAGCAAAGGAATAGCCGTTTCAAGCCAAAAACGGCAACTGACTATAGCGCCGGAGGTTCCGCCTTTATTGTACCGATTGACTTTAAATTGCTCTTCCCTATCGAGACGATACCCGGTCAGTACCCAAACTGCGCCGATAATTGCCGCTTCAAAACGGTGCCGCTTAGGCGGCATATCCTTACCGGAAAAATACTGCGCCAACTCGCGCCACAAATATGAATCACCCAGAAACCCCCATTGAATAGGAGGTTGCTTAAAAATTGCCATCACTGTTTCAGACGGCCTTTTGAACCAAATAATTGCTCAATTCCACATATTTCTCAGCGGCAATGTGTTCTGCCCTGTCCTGCGGATTAATGCCGACTGCCTGCAAGTCATCATCGCCGGCAAGTTCCTTCAAATTATTGCGTATGGTTTTACGGCGTTGATGGAAAGCCAGTTTCACCAGTTTGGCAAAATGTTCAAAATCTTCCGCTTTACCGATGCGGTGTTTCACCGGAATCATGCGCACGACGGCCGAATCCACCTTCGGCGCAGGATCAAAGGATTCAGGCGGTACTTCAATCAACATTTCCATATCGAAAAAATATTGCAGCATCACGCCCAGACGGCCATAGTCGTTGGTTTTCGGCTGCGCCACCATGCGTTCGACCACTTCTTTTTGCAGCATAAAGTGCATATCGATCACATCGTCGGCCACTTCGCTCAATCGGAACAAAAGCGGCGTAGAAATATTGTACGGCAGGTTGCCGACAATTTTTTTCTTGCCTTCAATGCTATTGAAATCAAACTGCAATACATCGCCTTCGTGTATCACCAATTTATCTGCAAACGGCAAGGTTTTCAGACGGCGTACGATGTCGCGGTCGATTTCGCAAACATGCAGGCGATTGAGTTTTTTCGCCAAAGGTTCAGTAATGGCGGCCAAGCCTGGGCCGATTTCAATCACGATATCATCGGGCTGCGGTCTGACCGCGTTGACAATATCGCTAATAATCCGCGTATCCTGCAAAAAATTCTGCCCGAAGCGTTTCCGGGCCTTATGTTCTTTCATATCTTTCTTCAAGCAAGCTGTTTAAGGCAGTATTGTAACTGAAACAGGTGTTTTTGTCGGCACGCTTTCAGACGGCATTTGCCTAATTTTAAGCAAACGGCGGCGCTTCCAAACCCAAAGATTTCAGTAGTTGCGCGGTCTCATAAACCGGCAAACCCATCACGCCCGTAAAACTGCCCTGCAAATGCTCGACAAATACGCCGCCCAAGCCCTGAATTCCATACGCACCGGCTTTGTCCATCGGCTCGCCGCTGGCAACATAGGCTGCAATCTCCTCAGCCGTCAACGTTTTAAAGCGCACTTCGCTCGTCTGCACCACATCATGACACACGCCTTGCCAGTAAACGCATACAGCCGTCAGCACTTGATGCGTCCGTCCGGACAAGCGTTCCAGCATATCGACCGCATCCGCCTCGGATTCCGGTTTTCCCAAAATAACCGCACCATCCGCCACCGTCGTATCCGCCGTCAATACAGCAAACTCAGGCTCTTGATCATGAGCAGCAAACCATTGCGTCACCGCTGCCTGATTTTTCTCGTAGGCCATACGGCGCACATACTCTACTGCGGCTTCGCCTTCTTTGGGGGTTTCATCAATATCCGCAGGAAGGCGACGTACCGTGAAACCCAAATTCTCCAAAATCTCACGACGGCGCGGACTGCCCGAAGCCAGATAAATTGCGTTCATTGTATTGGTTTTCCTTATTTTGAAATTTTATGCTGACCGGACAGGCGGACATAATGCGCGGATGAATACGTCAAAAATTCCTTTTCCTCATCCGTCAGCGGACGCACTTGTTTCACAGGCGAGCCAACGTATAAAAAACCGCTTTCCAAACGTTTGCGCGGCGGCACCAAACTGCCCGCGCCTATCATCACATCATCTTCGACAACCGTATCATCCAAAATAATCGAGCCCATGCCCACCAACACACGATTCCCAATTCGGCAGCCATGCAGCATAACCTTATGTCCAATCGTCACATCATCGCCGATAATCAAAGGCGAACCGTCAGGCTTCGCCGCATTCTTATGCGACACATGCAAAACGCTGCCGTCCTGCACATTGCTGCGCTTGCCGATAGAAATACTGTTCACATCGCCGCGCAATACAGCATAAGGCCAAATCGATACATCTTCCGCCAGCGACACTTCGCCAATCACTACCGAAGTCTCATCTACAAAACAAGACTCATCAACCGACGGCACATAATCCAAAAACGCACGAATAGGGTTTGCCATTTCCAATATCCTTTTCTCAAAACCAAAACTGATCAGACCGTCTGAAAACACGGCGTAAAACGATTTTATACTACAACAATACGAAATCAAGCCAGAAAATCATCAAAAGGCCGTCTGAAACAGTTTTCAGACGGCCTTTCATCATAAACCCTTTATCTTGGCTTACGGCTCTTTATCATTAGCGCTCCATCTACCTTTTATGGAATAATCGTCTTCATTTGATTGATGGAGAAGCCGATGGACACACGTTCGGGAAATTATGCAGCGCCCCTATTGGTCGTCGGCTGCGTCGTCTTCGGCTTGGGCAGCTTGATCGTCAAATTTGTCGATGTCGGCTCTTACGCCATCGCATTCTGGCGCTTGCTGATTGCCGCCCCTATATTCTTCCTGCTCGGGCGTTTTTTCAGACAAAAAATGCCCACGAAAAGAAAAACGGTCGGCTACGCAATCTTATCCGGCGTTTTCCTCGCATTCGACCTCGCTCTGTGGCATGAAAGCATTCACGCCGTAGGCCCCGGCATTTCCACCTTGCTCAACAGCCTGCAGATTTTCTTTTTAGCCGCCATCGGCTTCTTCTTTTATTCGGAACGTCTAAGCGCCCTGCAAATTTTAAGTTTGATATTGGCCACCATAGGCGTAGCCTTAATCGGCAGCCCAGAATTCGGTCATAACGACAATGCTGCATGGGGATTTGTCAGCGGCGTAGTGTCCGGTGGCATGCTGGCCCTGTCTATGGTTTTCGTACGCAAAACTCATGAGCAGGAAAAAGTCGGTTTGTTTCCGCTCATGATGATTTTAAGCTTCGGCGGCGCAATGGCGCTGATCATCCCATCTCTACTATTCGATACCGCCAATCTTTACCCTAAAACTTTAAACGATGCGATTCTAGTCTCAATCTACGGCATCGTCATGCAATGCTTCGCTTGGGCATTGATTGCTTACGCCATCCCGCTTTTATCCCTATCGCTGACCGGCCTACTACTGCTCTCCGAACCAGTTGCTGCCATGTTGATCGATTATTTCTGGCTGGATAAACCGATTAACACCGTCCAATGGATCGGTGCCACTTTGACTTTATTGGCGATTTATTTAGGTTCGTTAAAAGACAAAAAATAGATACAAAAAAGGCCGTCTGAAAAATTTCAGACGGCCTTTTAATCTGTTTATTGCTTATTGGATGCTGGTACCGATACGGCTGAGTTCGCCAAAGTTCATCCAAACGAAGAAGGCCTTCCCGACAATCAGTTTATCATCGACAAATCCCCAATAACGGGAGTCGGCACTGTTGTCGCGGTTGTCGCCCATCGCGAAATAACGGCCTTCGGGAACTTTACAGATAAAGCCATTGCCGTCTTCTGCGTATTCGCAATTTTCCAAACCGCTTGTTTCAAGCGAGTAATTGCTTTCAGGCATTACTTCGGAGGTATATTTGTTCAATACGGCAATAGATACGGAAGGCTGACCGGCCTCCTTGACCACGTCAAAGTTTTTGCCGTTCAAGGCCGTCTGAAAACGCTCAAGCGTATGAATCATAGATGGATCGGTATCATCTGCGTATTGATAATTGCCGTTTGGTTTTTCGGGAATAATTTCACCGTTAACAGTCAAAACCTTATCACGATATTCCACAACGTCGCCCGGAATACCGACGATACGTTTGATGTAATTCATCTCAGGCTGAAGTGGGTAATTGAACACCACGACATCGCCTCGTGCAATATTGCCAACAGGGATAATGACCTTATTCAAAATCGGCAGGCGGATACCGTAAGAGAATTTGTTCACCAAGATAAAATCGCCTTTGACCAAGCCCGGACGCATGGAGCTGGACGGAATTTGGAACGGTTCAGCAATAAAGCTGCGCAATACAAAGATAACCAAGATGATGGGAAAAAAGCCGCCCATGTAGTCGGTAAAATGTGCATTGTCTTCGCCGGTTTCACTTTTTTTCAGACGGCCTTTATGGATTGCCCAAACAATACCGGTGAACACGACAAACACCAGCAATACGGCGGTAAAGCTCATAAATTCGGACAAAATGCCGAATACGCCGACCATGCACAAGAGATAACTCCATTGCAGGCCGGAGCTCCATTCGCCGTTTTCCTGACGCTCTTTGCTGCTTTTGAAGTTGAGAACCAAGCCGGCCAGCAGTACAACGATTGCGCCTAAAGTCAGATTTATACTCATTATTTATCACTCACTTGCAGAATCGCCAAGAATGCGCTTTGCGGGATTTCCACATTGCCCACTTGTTTCATGCGGCGCTTACCTGCTTTTTGTTTTTCAAGAAGTTTTTTCTTACGCGTAATATCGCCGCCGTAACATTTCGCCAAAACGTTTTTACGCAGGGCTTTGACGTTTTCGCGGGCGATAATCTGGCTGCCGATGGCGGCTTGGACGGCGATGTCGAACATTTGGCGCGGAATCAGTTCGCGCATTTTTGATGCCAGCTCTCGACCGCGGTGAACGGCGCTTTGACGGTGCACAATCAGGCTCAATGCATCGACTTTTTCGCCGTTGACCATAATGTCGAGCTTAATCAAATCAGACGGTTGGAACTCTTTGAAATGGTAGTCCAACGAAGCATAGCCGCGCGAAGTCGATTTGAGCTTGTCGAAGAAATCCATTACGACTTCGTTCATCGGCAAATCATAAGTCAGCATGACTTGGCGGCCCATGTATTGCATATTGACCTGAACGCCGCGCTTTTGGTTACACAAAGTCATGACGTTGCCGACATATTCCTGCGGCACAAGAATGGTCGCAGTGATAATCGGCTCAAGAATGGTTTCGATAGTGCTAATTTCAGGCAGTTTGGACGGGTTTTCAACTTCGATTTTCTCGCCGTTTTTCAACACGACTTCATAAACCACTGTTGGCGCAGTGGTAATCAAGTCCATGTCGAACTCGCGCTCCAAACGTTCCTGAACGATTTCCAAGTGCAACAGGCCCAAGAAGCCGCAACGGAAGCCGAAGCCCAATGCTTGGGAAACCTCAGGCTCAAATTTCAACGAAGCATCGTTAAGCTGCAATTTTTCCAAAGCATCGCGCAAGGCTTCGTAGTCGTGGCTTTCTACGGGATAAAGTCCTGCAAATACTTGGCTTTGTACTTCTTGGAAGCCGGACAGCGGCTCAGAAGCAGGGTTGGCAACCAAAGTAACCGTATCGCCAACTTTCGCCTGTCCCAATTCTTTCACGCCGGTAATCAAAAAGCCTACTTCTCCGGCTTTGAGTCCTTGTTTTTGAACTGATTTTGGTGTAAATACGCCCAGCTGCTCAACCTGCGTTTCCGCCTTGGTGCTCATAAAGCGTACTTTGTCTTTCAGCTTGATGGTGCCGTTTTTCACACGAATCAACATGACCACGCCGACGTAGTTGTCAAACCACGAATCGACAATAACCGCTTGCAACGGCGCATTTTCATCGCCGGTCGGCGCAGGGATTTTGGCAACGATTTCTTCCAAAACATCTTCCACACCAATGCCGCTTTTTGCAGAACATTGCACTGCACCAATGGCATCAATACCGATAATGTCTTCGATTTCCTGCTCCACGCGCTCGGGTTCTGCGGCAGGCAAGTCGATTTTATTCAAAACAGGCACAACCTCCACGCCCAAATCAATCGCGGTATAGCAGTTCGCCACGGTTTGCGCTTCTACACCTTGAGACGCGTCAACCACCAAAAGCGCGCCTTCACAAGCCGACAGCGAACGTGATACTTCGTAAGAGAAGTCGACGTGTCCTGGAGTATCAATTAGATTGAGCTGATACACCTGCCCGTCACGTGCTTTATAGTTGAGTGCGGCGGTTTGCGCTTTAATAGTAATGCCGCGCTCTTTTTCGATGTCCATGGAATCGAGCACCTGCGTGCTCATTTCGCGCAAATCCAAACCGCCGCAGTATTGGATAAAACGGTCGGCAAGCGTCGATTTACCGTGGTCGATGTGGGCAATAATGGAGAAATTCCGTATGTTTTTCATATTGTTATTAAGATAAATGCAATTAAAGGCTGAAAGGCCGTCTGAAAAAACAGGGATTCGGTTTTCAGACGGCCTTAGAATAAGGTTGAATCGTTCCGTATTCTAACGGAAATTCAACGCTTTTGCATGATTTTATAGCGATTTGACAATCTCGGTCACCATCTTCGCCGAGCTGACGGCTGCCGTTTTCAAAAACTCTTCAAAGCTGATGTCCGCTTTCTCATCTGCCGAATCGGATACGGCACGAATAATCACAAACGGCACTTCCAACTGGTGACAGGTCTGCGCAATCGCCGCAGCTTCCATTTCTACTGCTTTGACTTCTGGGAAATGACTGCGAATTTCTGTGACACCTTCGCTGCTGTGTACAAAACGGTCGCCACTGACAATCAGACCTTGCGTTACGGCTGCACCTTCAAACACTTGAGCTGCCTTTTCTGCTTGGCGAATCAAGTTTTCATCCGATGCAAACACCGCAGGAAGTTGCGGTACTTGTCCCCAAACATAACCAAAAGCCGTTACATCAACATCATGATGCGCCATAGTTTCGCCGATGACCACATCGCCAACCTTCAGCCCTTTGCCCAAACCGCCTGCACTGCCGGTATTGATGACACAATCCGGTGCAAACTGATGAATGACCCAAGAAGTCGAAACCGCTGCATTAACCTTACCGATACCACTCAAAACCAATACCATGCGTTTTCCGGCCAATTCGCCTTCATATGCCGAGAATTTACCGAAGGACACATGCTTGACATTGGCCATGCTTTCACGCAAAAGCTCAATTTCCTGCTCCATTGCGCCGACCACGGCAATTGTTTGTACTGACATCTCGTTACCACCTTTCCATTCACTAATCGGGCAACATTATAACAGCAGAATTTAAAATCACAGGGATACTGAAAAATCTGCTATATTCCCAGCACGACACTCAATTTAAAACAGATAGCCACTCTAGTGGGCAAAACAGCAAATAATGATTGCTTCTGTTATAATTATTTTCAATAAAATAACTTAATATTAACTATCTGAATTCTTATGTTTGACGAAAATACTCCGGGCGCAAAAGAAGAATTGTTCGCTTGGCTACGCCATATGAGCAAATACAAAGGCTCCGACCTTTTCATTACCACCAACTTCCCGCCGGCCATGAAAGTGGACGGCAAAATCATACGGCTGACCGATGAGCCGTTAAGCGCTGAAAAATGTATGGAAATCGCTTTTTCGATTATGTCTTCCAAACAGATCGAAGAATTTTCTTCCACCAACGAATGCAACTTCGCCATCAGCCTGCCCGATACCAGCCGCTTCCGTGTCAATGCAATGGTTCAACGCGGTGCAACTGCTTTGGTATTCCGCTCCATTACCAGCAATATCCCTAAATTTGAAACGCTCAATCTGCCACCGATTCTGAAAGACATTGCCCTCAGAAAACGCGGCCTGATTATTTTTGTCGGCGGTACAGGTTCGGGCAAGTCCACTTCCCTCGCCTCCCTTATCGACTATCGAAACGAAAACAGCTTCGACCACATTATTACCATCGAAGACCCGATTGAGTTTATCCACCAACACAAAAACTGCATCATCACCCAACGTGAAATCGGTGTAGATACAGAAAATTGGCCGATTGCATTGAAAAATACCCTGCGCCAAGCACCGGATGTTATCTTGATTGGTGAAATCCGCGACCGCGAGACCATGGACTACGCCATTTCCTTCGCGGAAACCGGCCATTTGTGTATGGCGACACTGCACGCCAACAGTACCAACCAAGCGCTGGACCGCATCATCAACTTCTTCCCCGAAGAGCGCCGTAACCAGTTGCTAACCGATTTATCGCTCAACCTGCAAGCCTTTATTTCGCAACGCCTGATTCCCCGTGAAGGCGGACGGGGACGCGTAGCGGCTGTCGAGGTTTTGCTCAATTCGCCCATTATTGCCGACTTGATTCGAAAAGGTGAAGTCCACAACATCAAAGAAATGATGAAAAAATCAACCGGCATGGGCATGATTACTTTTGACCAAGCCTTATATGATTTGTATGAAAACGGCGATATCAGCTATCAAGACGCCATTAAAAATGCCGACTCCGCCCATGACTTGCGCTTAGACATTCAATTACGAAGCCGTCGTGCGCAAAATGCCGGTCCGGATTTAGAATTGATTTAACAACTTCACAGCATAAAAAAGGCCGTCTGAAACCTCATTATGAGTTTCAGACGGCCTTTATTCCATCAAATAATCAAGCCTGTTTCAATTTTGCATCGGCATCACGCAATGCAGTACGCAGACCTTCCTCGATAACCGGATGGTAGAACGGCATATCCAGCATTTGCGGAATCGTCATCTTCATTTGATGCGCCCAAGCCATCAAGTGTGCCAAATGTTCGGCAGCAGGGCCGACAACTTCCGCACCAATGAAACGGCCGGTCGCTTTCTCAGCATACAAACGCATATGACCTTTGTTTACCAACATAACGCGGCTGCGGCCTTGGTTTCGGAAGGAAACTTCGCCGATTACAAACTCATCAGGCTGATATTTCGCCGCAACTTGCGCGTATTTCAAGCCGATAGTGGCAATTTGCGGACTGGTGAATACCACGCCGATTACGCTACGGCGCAAGCCGCCCTCAATATTCGGGAAAATAGCGGCATTGTGACCGGCAATTTTGCCTTGGTCGGAAGCTTCATGCAGCAGAGGCAATTGATTGGACGCATCGCCGGCGATAAAGATATGCGGAATGCTGGTTTGCATGGTCAGCGGATCGGCAACAGGCACACCACGCGCATCTTTTTCGATATTCAGGTTTTCCAAACCGATATTGTCCACATTTGGACGGCGGCCGACGGCAGCCAAAGCATATTCGGCATGGAACACACCTTTTTCGCCATCTTGTTCCCAATGAACTTCAACATTGCCTTCTGCGTCCAATTTGACTTCGGTTTTGGCGTCCAAATGCAAAGTCAGCTCTTCGCCAAAAACAGCTTTGGCTTCTTCAGCAACAACAGGGTCGGAAATACCGCCGATGGCTCCGCCTACGCCGAAAATCTCAACTTTCACGCCCAAACGGTGCAAAGCCTGACCCAACTCTAAGCCGATAACGCCGGGGCCGAACACGGCTACGCTTTTAGGCAAAGTATCCCAAGAGAAAACATCATCGTTCACAATCAAGCGATCGCCCAAAACTTCCCACTGAGGGAAAATCACAGGGCGCGAACCTGTGGCAATCACAAAACTTTTTGCAGTAATTTGAGTGTGGTCATCGATTTGGACGGTGTGTTCGTCAACAAATTTTGCCGTACCCATAATGCGCTTGTCGGCAGGCCACTCTTCTACATCGCTGACTACAAAACCGACGAAACGGTCGCGTTCGGATTTAACGCGTTGCATGACTTCTTCGCCGTTGACGACGATGCTGTCTTTATCCAAATGCACGCCAAACGGATCGGTATGCAGAGCATGATGGCGCGCTTCCGCAGCTGCAATCAGCAATTTGGACGGCATACAGCCGACACGCGCACAAGTTGTTCCGAATACATTGTTTTCAATCAGGTAAACATTGTCTGTATGAAGTCGGGCATTGCGAAATGCACCCATACCGGCTGTACCGCCACCCAGTACTACCACATCTGCTTGAATTTTTTTCATATTTTATCCTTACTGTCTATATCCAAACCGATATTGCCATCAGGTTATCCGTTTTCAGACGGCCTAAACTTCATAAACTATCAAAATTTAAAAATCAATAGCAAATATCTAAATATCGATTTAAAACAATAATCTCAAATTCTACTTGTAAATATAGAGTTATTCAGAACGCCGATTTGCAAACGTCGTCTGAATAACTCTATATTTGGTCTTTCAGCCGGCCTTTTCAAGCCGTCTCAAGCATACAGGCAATTAGTTTTTAGCCAAGTAAGCTTCCAAGTCTTCGCTACCGCCGATGTATTTACCGCCGATGAATACTTGAGGAGCAGTCATCTTGCCGGTAATAGCGCGTACGGAAGTAACAGTTGCATCTTTGCCCAATACTATTTCTTCGTAAGACAAGCCTTTGTCTTGCAGAGCTTTTTTAGCTTTAGCACAGAACTGGCAGCCAGGTTTGGTGAAGATGGCAACAGACTCTTGAGCTTTCCAGTCAGGAGCAATGTATTTCAACATAGTGTCAGCGTCAGACACTTTGAAAGGATCGCCTGGTTCTTCAGGTTCGATAAACATTTTTTCAACCACGCCGTCGTTAACCAGCATGGAGTAACGCCAAGAGCGTTTACCGAAGCCCAAGTCTTCTTTGTCAACCAACATGCCCATGCCTTCAGTGAATTCACCGTTGCCATCAGGGATCATGTAGATGTTGTCGGCTTCTTCTTCAGCAGCCCAAGCGTTCATTACGAAAGTGTCGTTTACAGATACGCAGTAGATTGCGTCAACACCGTTTTCTTTGAACGCACCAAACAATTCGTTGTAGCGTGGCAGGTGAGAAGAAGAGCAAGTTGGAGTAAATGCGCCAGGCAGAGAGAACACGACTACTTTTTTGCCTTTGAACAAATCATCAGTAGAAACATCTTTCCAAGTGTCGCCAACGCGAGTGTGGAATACTACGGAAGGTACTTTTTGACCGGTACGATCTTGCAAAGCCATTTTTAAGCTCCTTAAAAATTCAGGTTTGAGAAATGAATCAATGCTTGCATTTTAATGCAGGCCTATCGATTTGTATAATTTATAGTTCAAATAATATTAATTACATCAAACTATCAATTCAATTAAACCGAAAACAGCTGTTCTTCTAAATGAAGGCTATCTGAAATAAAACAAGTGCCTGACTGAAATTATTTTTTAGGTAAGGGCTGAACGGGCGAATCCGAAGCCACAATTTCGCCGATGGCTGTTTCCGCAATATCCTTCAAAGCATAGCGGTCTTTATCCGGCATGTCTGTCGGTTTGTATTGGGGCGAGAAATCCAAACGGATACGGATTTTCTTCATAGAAACAATACGCCACAAAGACTGAAACAGGTTTACCTCCGCATAAGACGGCAAGTCCGTCCGTTGTCCTTCATCATCATAATAGCGTAAGGTTACCGCCTGAATCGGCGCTTTCGCATCAATAGCCGATTGAAACAGGGCTGCTTTAAACGGCAAAATACCCAAGCCGGAAGAAGTGCGCGCCTCGGGGAAGAAGCTGACATTCTGCCCTGCTTTCAATGCCGCACAAATCGCCTGATTAATCGGTTCGACATCACGGCGGGAATTGCGGTTAATAAACACCGTACCGGCATTTTTACCCATTTTCCCCAAAACCGGCCAATCGCTGATTTCCTTTTTTGCAATAAAACTGCTCGGATAAACGGCGCTCATGGCAAAAATATCCAACCAAGACACATGGTTAGCCACGACCAAAGTACCGCTCACATTTCCTTGAGGCGGTACGCCGATTTCCAATTCGATATCCAAAGCATCCAATGCACCTTTTCCCAAAACAACCACAGCGTGATTGCGTTCCTCTGCGTTGTTGCCATCGATGGCACGCAAATCCCGACCGGTTCTGAATAACCAAGCTGCCAAACGGCAAAGTCTGCCCAGTCGTTTAAAAAAAGGAGCTTTTTGTTTAGACATAAAATTTCTTCTGTATTGTGTTCATTATTTTCAGACGGCCTCTGACATTTAAGGCCGTCTGAAACTATTTCTGGCAATTTGGACAATAAAATGTTCCACGCTGCCCCAAAGTTTCTTTAAAAATCAGTCCGCCACATTGGACACAAGGCTCATTGTGGCGGCCATAGACCGTATATTCCTGCTGAAAGTAGCCGCTTTTACCATCGCTATTAACGAAGTCTCGCAGCGTACTGCCGCCCGTTTCAATCGCCCTTTGCAGAACCGCTTTAACGGTTTCCACCAATAATGCGCATTCTTTCTTGGCCAGCTTATTCGCCGGACGCAATGGCGAAATACCTGCCTTAAACAGACTTTCATTCGCATAAATATTGCCAACGCCAACCACCACCGCATTATCCATCAGCGCTAATTTGACTGCACGCTTTTGGGTTTTCAATTTCTGATACAGGTAATTTGCATCAAAATCGCCCGAGAGAGGCTCCGGTCCCAACTTTTCCAACAGTGGATGATGTTCGGCAATACCCTCATACCACAATACCGCACCAAATTTACGCGGGTCGTGATAACGCAATATGGTACCGTCATCAAATACAAAATCCAAATGATCGTGTTTATCCGGCGTGGCGATACGCTCATCATCAGCGGTAAAAATCCGCAAACTGCCGGACATACCCAAATGAATAAGTAAAATACCCGTTTCAAAAGTAATAATCAAATACTTCGCACGCCGACTGCATGCCAAAACTTTGCGCCCGGCCAAAATTTGCGCCAAGTTTGGATGGATAGGCCATCTCAATTTAAACTGGCGAATAATGACTTTTTCTATCTTCTTGCCATCAATATGCGGTGTGATTCCACGTAAAGTCGTTTCCACTTCAGGTAATTCAGGCATCATTATTCTCCAAATTCATCATTATATATAGGCCGTCTGAAAACTATTCGGCCAAGCGTGCCGTACTTAAAGCAACCGTATTGCCATCGAATGCAGTTTCCAATTCAGGCAAAGGATGGACACCAATCAAATGTTTCGTTAACACCATCCCATAAACCGCCGCACACTGAGGCCACCACCTATCCCCTGCCTTTTCCATAAACCTCCAAAACTTCAAAGCAGAAGGCGAATTCACAGCAGGCAGATAATCCATAAACTGCCCATATTCTATTTCAAAACCAATATCCGCAATTTTTCGTTTCAACTCAGCCAGAGCCAAGCATTGAGATTTCAAAGGCAGCTTTTCCCCATCAAACCAAGAGCTTAATCCCCACAAAGATTTAGGGTTGAACCCCGTCAAAATCAACCTGCCTTCAGGTTTTAATATCCTAAACGCCTCTTGCAACACCAAATCTGCAGATGAAACTTCCAAAAGATGAGGCATCAATAACACATCCACGGAATGCGTTTCAAATGCCAACATTTCAGCATCCATCCGCACATCGCGAGGCACTACAATCATATTTTCAGACGGCCTCTGCCATACACCGCCCAATTGAACCGCCACCTGCCTATTCAAATACTGCAAATGCCGTCTGAAAAAATCCGCCTCTTTTTGAGCAAGATATTGCCCCATTGGCGTTTGCATAAAAAAAACTTCCATTAAAGGCTCCCCTATGCATCCCGACTTGTGTGACAGAATTTTAACACCACGACCACATCACACAAGCAAATTCCCTGCTCGACTTGACGTTTAAATGCTGAAACGATACTATCAAAAAGACGAAATTTTATTATATATTTGATAACTTTATTTACTATGGCAAAACTAAAAACCATCGCTCTGACCGTTTCAAGCCTGTCGGCGGTTTCCGCCACAGCCTATGCGCAAAACGCTACGCCCAACCAAGTCGGCATGGCCATGATGCGCCTCAACTCCGCCCTGCTCGACCAAGCCAAAGCACAAACCTTTGGCTCCGGTAGCTTATGGGCATCGTTGCGTAAAGACTTCCGCATCAACGAAGTCAACACAGAACTGGTTCGCCGCCATGAAAACAAATTTGCTGCAAACAGTGCATATTTCGACCGCACCATCTCTCGCAGCAAACCTTATATGTACCATATTGCTAATGAAGTTAAAAAACGCAATATGCCCGCTGAAATCGCTTTGCTGCCTTTCATTGAAAGCGCATTCGTAACCAAAGCCAAATCACACGTCGGCGCATCCGGCCTGTGGCAATTTATGCCGGCTACCGGCCGCCACTTCGGCTTGGAAAAAACACCTTTGTATGACGGCCGCCACGATATTTACGCCGCTACCGATGCCGCATTGAACTACCTGCAATACCTGCACGGTATGTTCGGCGACTGGTCTTTGGCGCTTGCCGCTTACAACTGGGGCGAAGGTAATGTCGGACGCGCTGTCAACCGCGCCCGCGCGCAAGGTTTGGAACCGACATACGAAAATCTGCGTATGCCGAACGAAACACGCAACTACGTCCCCAAACTTTTGGCCGTACGTAATATCGTTGCCAATCCGCAAACTTTTGGCATGAATATCAGCGAAATCAGCAATCAGCCGTATTTCAAATCTGTCAGCATCGACAAACCTATTGATAACAGCACAATCGCTCGTTTTGCAAACATCAGCGAAAGCGAACTGTTGGCACTCAACCCAGGTTTCAATGCCCCGGTATTTATCCCTAAAAACAATCGTCGTCTGTTGTTGCCGGTTTCTGCGGTTTCCGCATTTGAGAAGAACTACCGCAATGCCAATCCAGATACCCTGATGTCTTGGGATATTTATACTTCTTTGGGTAACAAAAAGCTTAATGCCATTGCCAACGATACCGGCATGAGCGTAGCCGAACTCAAGCGCCTCAACGGCCTGAGCGGTAGCGCCATTTCTGAAGGCCGCAGCATTTTGGTGGCTAAAAACTCAGCTACCCAAAGTCAAGACATTATTAACTTTATCGACAAAGACAATACTCCGGATACTTACCAATCCAATATGCCGACTATGTCTCCGATTATTGCTTCCAGCGTAGCAGAACCGGTTAAAGTTGCTCAAACCACCGTGACCAATATTGTTGCTCCTGTTGTTCCACAGTCCAGCAAACCGGTTGACTTTATTGCACGCAGCAAAACTGAAAACGTTACTTCCGTAGTGGTAACAGAAACCAAAGCCCAACCTCAAGTTGCAAATGCGGAAGTGCCTGCTCCAGTTGCAGCCATGCCCCATGCGACTACCGAGACCATTGCTAAAAATGTTACAGAAGCGCCCAAATCAGCCATCCCTGCAGACTTGACCGCGCCGACTGTTGCCGCAAACGATGTAGTCCCTACTCCAGCAGTTGAATCTGTTGCTGTTGCTCCGGTTCAAGAAGAGCATGATGACCTGATGGCCTTGGTACAAAGCCGACCTGCAGAAGAACCTGCAGCGACTGTTGCTGAAGCGACTTCTGAAGCCAAACAAGTTCAAACTGTTGTGACTGCCGAAAGTGCTCGTGCCGCACGTATCGCAGCTAATACCGCTAAACAACAACAACGCATCAATGCGCGTCTTGCCCGTGTAAATGGCCAACAAAACACACAAACTGCAGCACTTGCAGCAGGCACACACCGTGTGGAAGATGGTGATACGTTGTTTAATATCTCCAAACGTTACAACTTGAGCGTAGCTGATTTGATTATTGCCAACAACATCAAAGGTAACAATATCAAAAAAGGCCAAATCCTCCGTGTTACAGCTGCTCCGGCAAAAGTCCGCAGCAACCCGATTCAAAACGTTTCCTACACTGTACGTAAAGGTGATACTTTGAACACCATTGCCAACCGTTTCAATGTTGATGTTAATGAGATCCGCCGTTGGAACCGCAATACCCGTACGGTGACCCCTGGTCAACGTTTGAAACTGATTGGTAGCTAATACTTGCTTCAAAACAAAGGTCGTCTGAAATATTCAGACGGCCTTTTTCTTTATGATAAATAATAAATTCAATTTTTGATAACAAAATAGTCATCTCTTCAAGACATAAACATCTATGCAATAACTACCACATAGAAAAAAGAGTATGCAAAAACACACTCTTTCTCAAACAAATTGCCATCAAATTTTACTCTTAACAGCTGCATTCAAACATATAAATCCTGTATAAACATCACTATGCCGGTGAAAAAGCATCACAGAAGAAGGCATCTTCCGGTAAAGCACATTTTTGAGTCAGCAAACTTTGCGCACTCTCCGTCATGGCTGGTGACCCGCAAGCATAAACTTCATATTGACTCAAATCAGGATAACTTTGTGCGGCAATATTTTGCACGTACCCATTCTCCCCTTTCCAATCGGAATCAGGCTTAGAAAGAACAGGCGAGAATTTCGCATTTTTCAGACGGCCTATTAATGCTTCTGCTTCTTCCAATGCGTACAAATCCTCCTGCTGACGTGCTCCCCAGTAAAAATGAACCTGACGTTCGCTATTCTGATAAATCAAATCAAGCAAGATACTGCGGATAGGTGCGTAACCTGTACCCGTTGCCAACAAAACAATCGGTTTATCGCTGTCCTTTTGCAAAGTAAACGCCCCCAATGGGCCTTTAACGCGGACAATGCCTTTCTCTTTGATTTTAGGCTCTGCACCAAAAATCATTTCTGAGCATACGCCGTTTTCACGTTTGCGGATATGCAATTCCAAAATGCCTTCTTGATCAGGCGAATTGGCAATTGAATAGCTGCGGCTGATATTGCCGGGAAGCAGTAAATCAATATATTGCCCGGCATAAAATGCAAATGGCGGCGCTTTAGGCAAAGCCAGTTTGAGCAAAGCAACATCGTGTTTGATTTCAATGTTTTCAATACGTGCCGGCAATGTGCGTACTGGCAAAGCATTTTGATTAAAACCCGGCACATTAATTTTGAGGTCGCTCTTCGCAGTGGTACAGCACAATAACACTTTACCCTGCGCTTTTTCTTCTTCACTGATGGCTTTATCAATATGCTTGCCCATTTCAAATTCGCCACTAATCAACTCGGCCTTACATTGCCCGCAGGCACCGCTTTTGCAAGAATGAGGCAAATTTAAATTCTGACGGGTTGCGGCAGCAAGAACAGTTTCGTTCTCATTCGCCGTAAATGTAGTTTGATCTGGTAAGGTAATGGTATGTGTCATGGTATTTAGAATAAATTTATTATCAAAAACAAAGGCCGTCTGAAAATAAAGCCTGTTTTCAGACGGCCTGTCCTATCTATCAAGCCAATTTGGCTTTAATCAACTCTTGAACCTGAGCCGGGTTGGCCTTGCCTTTACTTGCTTTCATTACTTGACCGACAATCGCATTCAAGGCTTTCTCATTACCGGAACGGAATTGCTCAATGGCTTTCGCATTGTTTGCCAACACTTCATCCACCATAGCTTCAATTGCGCCAGTATCGGTAATCTGTTGCAAACCATGTTTTTCGATGATTTCAGCAATATCTGCTTCAGGCTCAGCCCACATTGCTTCAAAAGCTTTTTTCGCCAATTTGCTGCTTAATGTTCCATCCGCAACTTTAGCAACCAACTCAGCAAGACGTGAAGCCGTAATCGGGCTTTCAGCTAATTCCAAACCTTCTTTGTTCAAGGTGGCGGCAAGCTCGCCATTCATCCAGTTCGCCGTTAATTTACCTTGGCCGCAGGCTTTGGCTGCTTCTTCAAAATAGGCAGCTTGGGCGCGGCTGGCAGTCAACAGGCGCGCATCATAGTCAGACACACCGTAATCGGCAACAAAACGCGCCGCCATTTCATGCGGCAATTCAGGCATTTGCTCTTTGGCTTTTTGCAATTGGCCGTCTGAAATAATGACCGGCAGCAAATCTGGATCTGGGAAATAGCGGTAATCGTGCGCATCTTCTTTCAAACGCATCACACGGGTTTCACCTTTTTCAGGGTCAAACAACATGGTTGCCTGCTGTACTTTACCGCCGTCTTCCAAAATTTCGATTTGCGCTTCCACTTCATAATTGATGGCTTGTTCCAAGAAGCGGAAAGAGTTGAGGTTTTTGATTTCACGGCGTGTACCGAACTCAGCCTGACCTTTTGGACGTACAGAAACGTTGGCATCGACGCGGAACGAGCCTTCCGCCATATTACCGTCACAAATATCCAGCCAAGTTACCAAACCGTGCAACGCTTTAGCATATGCCACAGCTTCGGCTGCAGAGCGCATTTCAGGCTCGGAGACAACTTCCAACAAAGGCGTACCGGCACGGTTTAAGTCGATACCGGTGGCACCGTTCAAACCCTCGTGCACGGATTTACCCGCATCTTCTTCCATGTGCGCACGGGTAACATTGATGGTTTTAACCTCATCGCCTACTACGATTTCCAGCTTGCCGTGCTCAACAATCGGCAAATCCAACTGGCTGATTTGATAACCTTTCGGCAAATCAGGATAAAAATAGTTTTTACGGTCGAACACGTTTTTCTGATTAATTTTCGCATCCAAAGCCAAACCGAGTTTGATGGCTTTTTCGACGACTTCGCGGTTCATTACCGGCAATACGCCCGGCAACGCACACTCAACCACGCTGGCGTGGGCATTAGGCTCGGCACCGAATGCAGTGGATGCGCCGCTGAAGATTTTGGATTGGGTGTTGAGTTGGACGTGGATTTCCAGTCCGATTACGGTTTCCCAAGTCATAAGGGTCTTTCTGTCGAAAAAAAGTTAATCGGTTAAATGAGTGATTCGTTTTTCAGACGGCCTGAATAAAAAACATAATAGGCCGTCTGTAAGATAAGTTTATTTCCTGCGGCGTTGGAAACCGGGCAGTTGCCAATGGAAACGGTATGCAGTCAGGCGAAACAACAATCCGCCAGCAAAGAGCAGGTTTAACGTAAAGATATTAATCCAGCCCAAATGCCCGAACAGATAAATCAGTCCGCCAATCAAAATGGCTACGCTGCCGTAAAGGTCGGTGCGCAAAATCATCGGCACATCATTGACCAAAATATCGCGCGCAATACCGCCACCAACGGCAGTCACAAAAGCCAAAGAAATAACGCCAAACAGATTAAGCTGCAAGGCCATACCGATTTGTGCACCGGTAATGCTGAACGCTGCCAAACCGATGGCATCGGCAATAATAAAAGCAGCGGCCAAATAGGTGCTGCGATAACGTTGCACCCTTATTAACCATGCGATGGCAAGCGTGGCAAACACAACAATCAGCGCATCGGTTTGCAAAAACACTTGCGGAATCCGGCCAACCAAGCCATCGCGTATCATGCCGCCGCCGACAGCCGTCAGTAACGCAGTAATGACGACACCGAGCACATCCAACCGCTTGTTGTAGCCGACCAAATAGCCTGAAATGGCAAACGCAGCTGTCCCAATGATTTGAATGAAGTCGGTGGCTGTCATGTTTTTAAATATCTACAATATGCAGCACCTCAATACATTCAGGCGCTTTTATATGGTTTATTTTCAGACGGCCTTGAATCATCAAGGCCCTAAAACATTATTCCGGCGCTTTGGTGTGCCAATCGCTGTTCAGCTGAACTTGATGTGCGGCACCCAAAATTTTGGCTTCGGAGAAATAGTTGCCGATAAATTGCACACCAACCGGCAGGCCGTTTGCGCTGAAACCGGCAGGCAGAGTCAGTGCAGGCAAACCGGCAAGATTCACGGCGATGGTGTAAATATCGGACAAGTACATTTGGACAGGGTCGTGGATGTCGCTACCGAGTTTCGGCGCGGCAGTCGGCGCAGTCGGCGCAAGAATAAAATCACATTGACCAAAGGCCGTCTGAAAATCATTGGCAACCAGACGACGCAGTTTTTGCGCTTTCAGATAATAAGCATCATAGTAACCATGACTCAATACATAAGTACCAATCATGATACGGCGTTTGACCTCGCTACCGAAACCTTCGGCACGAGTATTGCTGTACATTTCTTCCAAATCGCCAAATTGTGCTGCACGGTGGCCATAACGTACGCCATCGAAACGGGACAAGTTGGTACTTGCTTCCGCAGAGGCGAGAACGTAATAAGCAGGAATCGACAATGATGTTTGCGGCAGGGAAACTTCAACAGTCTCTGCGCCTTGGGCTTTGAGCAAATCGATAACGCTTTGTAAGGCCGTCTGAACATCGGCATCTGCGCCTTCGCCGAAATATTCTTTAGGCAAACCGATTTTCAAACCTTTGAGCGGCTTGTCCAAATCACGGGTGTAGTCTTCTTTGTCGCGCTCCAAACTGGTGGAATCGCGCTCGTCAAAGCTGGCCATGGCGTTCAACAAAATCGCACAGTCTTCGGCCGTTTGCGCCATAGGGCCGGCTTGGTCAAAGCTGGAAGCATAAGCAACCATACCGAAACGTGAAACCGTACCGTAAGTCGGCTTGATGCCGGTAATACCGCAATGCGACGCTGGCTGGCGGATAGAACCGCCGGTATCCGAACCCAAGGCAACAGGCGCCAAACGCGCTGCAATCACGGCAGCCGAACCGCCTGACGAACCACCGGGAACATGTTCAAGGTTCCACGGGTTTTTGGTTGCGCCGTAGAATGAAGTCTCATTGGTCGAACCCATGGCAAATTCGTCCATATTGGTACGGCCAAGAGTGACCATGCCGACATCCAACAGGTTTTGCACCACAGTGGCAGTATAAGGAGAAACAAAGTTATCCAACATTTTGGAGCTGCATGCACTGCGCCAACCTGTTTGGCAGAAAATATCTTTGTAAGCAACCGGTACACCGGTCAAAGCCGTTGCATTACCGGCTGCTATACGCACATCGGCTGCTTTGGCCTCAGCAAGGGTCTTATCTTGGTCGATGGTAACATAGCCGTTGATGGCAGGGTTTTTCGCAGCAATAGCGGCCAAATATTCGTTCGCCAATTCGACTGCGGAAATTTGTTTGGATTGCAGCAGGCTGCTGGCTTGTTTGAGCGTGTAAGCGGTCATTGTGCCGTACTTTCTATAAAACAGTTTTTGCTTTCAAAACAGATATTGAAAACATCCGTTTAAATCAATAAATCGGGCCGTCTGAACAGAATATCCTTTCAGACGGCCTTGCAATAGGGGCTTGCCGATAAGCAAAGGCCGTCTGAAACCTTATTCTTCAATCACTTGAGGAACGATATACAGGCGGTTGCGCACTTCTGGGGCAACAGCCTGATATTCGGCAGTGTGATCGGTTTCAGTCACTTTATCTTCGCGCAGGCGCAAAGCGGCTTCGTACGGATGCGCCATAGGTTCGATGCCGTCGGTATTGACGCTTTGCATGTTTTCAACCATGGCGAAAATGTCGTTCAACTCGGCAAGCGTTTTATTTTTTTCTTCGTCCGTTAAAGTGAGGCGCGAGAGTTTTGCGATTTTTTCCACATCATTTAAGCTTAAAGCCATAAAAAATCCTTGTCTGATAGCAATGCCTCTTGGGTTTGGGGTATCATTGCATTTCGTCTTCTATGAAGCGAAGAATTATAACCGAAAACCAAACAGGTTGGCATGGTGTTTTGATTCAGACGGCCTTTTAAGGGCGCATTTATCCGTCTAAAACCGTGTACCTGTTTTTCTTATTTTAAATAATGCTAAACACATCCGGGCTGGGCCGGAATTTCAGGAATCCTATGTTTCGTCTTTTATCTCGTTTCCTCTCTAATGATATTGCCATCGACTTGGGTACGGCCAACACGCTGATTTTTGTACGCGGCAAAGGGATTGTTTTGGATGAGCCGTCTATGGTTGCGATTCAATCCGGCGCAGGCAATAAAAGTAAAATTATGGCTGTGGGTACGGAAGCCAAAAAAATGCAGGGTCGTGCGCCGCGCAATATTGAAATCGTCCGCCCGATGAGAGACGGTGTAATTGCCGATTTTGTGATTACCGAGCGTATGCTGGGTATGTTGATTAAAAAAGCCACCGAAGGACGATCTTTGGTTCCGCCTCGTGTGGTTATCTGTGTTCCGGGCGGCTCTACCCAAGTGGAACGTAAAGCGATTTTGGACTCTGCGTTTGCTGCCGGCGCGGCAAGCGTACATTTGATTGAAGAACCGATGGCCGCCGCTTTGGGTGCGGGTTTACCGATTGAAGATGCTGCAGGTTCGATGATTGTCGATATCGGCGGCGGTACGACTGAAATCGGTATTCTTTCACTGGGCGGCATGGCCTATTCTGCTTCTGTCCGCGCAGCCGGCGATGAATTCGATAAAAGCATCATCCATTACCTGCGCCGTCATCGCGGTGTCTTGATTGGTGAAGCTACAGCCGAAGAATTGAAGAAACAAATCGGCTCGGCCTCGGGCTTTGAAACCGAAACAGCCATGCGCATTAAAGGCCGCGATCTGGCCGAAGGCACGCCTAAATCCTTGGCGGTTACTTCAAATGAAATTCGTGAAGCATTGAGTGAAACGGTAAATCAAATCATCCGTGCCGTCCGTCTGGCTTTGGAACAGGCTCCTCCCGAACTGGCCGGCGACATTGCCGACCGCGGCATTATGCTGACCGGCGGTGGTGCGCTTCTGCACGGTATTGATACCGTCTTAGCCGATGCAACCGGCCTGCCCGTCGGTATTGCCGATCAGCCTCTAAACTGCGTCGCCTATGGTGCCGGTAAGGCTTTGGACTATATCGGCAAATGGGATACCGTATTTACGGAAAACCCATAAGGTAAATGGTTATGGAACGCTCTTCTTTGCGCTTTGACGAGGCAAAAGGCCCTAAGCTGTTGCCTCGTTTTGTCGTTTATATCATGCTGGCTGCCGGCCTGATAGTGGCAGATTATCGCTTTTCATTGATGCAGCCTGTACGTGCAGCAGTAATGCCCATGCTCTATCCTGTTCAATGGTTGGCCAATCAACCTGTTCAACTTTATCAATATTTTGCCGACCTCTCCCAGTCCAAATCCGAGCTTTTGGAACAAAACCGCCAGCTTCTGGAAGAGAATGGCCGTCTGAAAATTGATTTGCAGCGGGATAAAGTCAATACCAATGAATTGCGCGAATTAAAAAAACTATACGGTTTGCAACAAAAAGGCATTCACAACGTTATCGGTGCGGAAGTCATTTCCAATGGCAAAGATCCGCTTTCCGAAAGACTGATTATCGGCAAGGGCAGTCAAGACGGCTTGAAAGTTGGCGATGCGGTCATCGATCAAAGTGGTTTGATCGGCCTGTTGACACAAGTCCACACACAAAGCGCGGAAATTGAACTGATCTCAAGCGGACAAAGCATTGTCCCCGTAGCCGTCAGCCGCACCGGTGAACGCAATTTGGCATACGGTAATGGCAGCGGTTTGGATTTACGCTATTTCCCAACCGGCTCGGACTTGAAATCTGGCGATGTTCTACTGACTTCCGGTTTGGACGGTACTTATCCGGCGGGGATTCCCGTTGCAACCGTCAGCAAGGTTGTTCGCGCATCGGGAACGCCTTATTACGATACGCAACTGACGCCTTTGGCCGCTTTACGCAGCAGCCGTTTTGTCTTGGTACTTTCTTCCGCCCCTTCTTCCCCACGCTGATTTCATGAACGATTTTGACGATTCTTACCGTGCAGTACCGCTGCACATCATGGCGGCCAGTCTCATTGTGATGATGATACTGGACTTTATGCCGTTTTCCTTTGACGGATTCTTCTGGCTGCCTGAAATGACGGCACTGATGTTACTGTATTGGGCATTGCACCAACCGCAACGCGCAGGCATGGGACTGGCTTTTGCCATCGGTCTGATTGTCGATGCAGCAACCGCCGCGACTTTGGGATTACATGCCCTGTCTTACGTCGTGATGACTTATTTCATCTTAAACCGCCGCCGCCAAATCATGCTTTACGGCCATATTATGCAATTGGCCGCTGTCTTGGCTGCGCTGCTTCTCAATCAGGCCGTCTTAACTGTTGCCCGTCTGTTCCTCAATCATCAGGTCATTACTTTGCAAGGCTTTGTTGCCCCATTTGTCGGCGCATTGCTTTGGCCGATACTCAGCCAGCTGATGCTGATTGTGACCCGTATTTACCGCTCCCACTGAAAAGATGAAACCAATTCTTCCACGCCGTCTTTCCGGTGGTCAACATACCAAAAAACCTTCTGCTCAGGCTGCACAAGCCGACGCTTTATTGCGCCTGCTCGTTGCTTTTGTCCTGATTGTCATCTTCTTTTCCATCTTGCTGGCGCGGTTCTTTTACTTGCAAGTGACTCAACACAATGAGTTTTCCGGTCAGGCATCGAGTAACCGCATCACCCTGATTCCAACTCCGCCCGTACGTGGCGAAATCGTCGATATCAACGGCGTTCCTTTGGCCAAAAACTATCCAGTCTTTTCGCTCGAAGTTATTCCCAGCCGCATCGAAGGTAAGATGGAAGATGTCATTGAAGCATTGAAAAAATACGTCGATATCACGCCGACAGATTTAAAACGCTTCAAAAAATACCGCGAAAGCTATCGAAAATTTGAAAATATCCCACTCAAGCTCAGGCTGACCGATGAAGAGGCAGCCCGTTTGTCCGTGCATCTGCGCGAATTCAAAGGCGTAGAGGTCAATTCACGCACATTTCGCGAATATCCTTACGGCAAGCTGACCTCCCATTTCTTAGGCTACATCGGCCGTATTAGCGATAAAGACAAAGAAATTCTGGAAGAAGAAGGCCTGACTGCCCTCTATCGCGGCAGTACGCATATCGGCAAATCAGGCTTGGAAAAATATTACGAACACCAGCTTCATGGCATCCCAGGCTATCAGGAAGTCGAAAAAGACGCTTACGGCAATATCGTCCGCATATTGAAAAATGTCCCGTCCAAAATGGGGCAAACCTTGCGCCTAGGCATGGATATCCGCATGCAGCAGGAAGCCGACCGCATCTTGGGCGACCGCCGTGGCGCATTGGTGGCCATCAATCCGCAAGACGGTACTGTTTTGGCATTTGTTTCCAAACCTTCCTTCGATCCCAACCTCTTTATTGATGGCATCGACAGCGACACTTGGAAAATGCTGAATGACGATTGGAAAAAGCCTTTGATCAACCGCGTTACCCAAGGCCTTTATCCGCCGGGTTCTACATTCAAACCCTTTATGGGCATGGCTTTGTTGGAAAGCGGAAAAATCACTCAAAACACCATCGTCCCCGCTCCCGGCGCATGGAGCATACCCGGCAGCCGCCATATCTTCCGCGACTCCGTCCGCAGCGGTCACGGCTCGGCCAACTTGAGCAAAGCCATTCAAGTATCCTCAGATACCTTCTTCTACCGTTTGGGTTACGAAATGGGTATCGATAAAGCCTCTCCGTATCTGGCGCAATTCGGTTTCGGCCAGAAAACCGGCATTGACCTGCCCAGCGAATACACAGGCGTTTTGCCCAGCCGCGAATGGAAAGCCAAACGCTTTGCCAAATCTTCCGACCCTACTGCCAAAGAATGGCGCGCCGGCGAGATGGTTTCCGTCAGTATCGGCCAAGGCTACAATGCCTACACGCCTTTGCAAATGGCACATGCGACAGCATCTCTGGCCAACAACGGTGTTGTCCATCAGCCGCATTTGGTCAAAGAAATATTGGATTTCGGCGCGCGCAAAATTACCCGTATCAACCCCAATCCTGAGCGTCAAATTCCGTTCAAAGCCGACAACTTCGAATACGTCAAACGCGCAATGGAAAAAGTATTGAAACCGGGTGGTACGGCGCACCGTATCGGTGGCGGACTCTCCTATACGATGGGCGGTAAAACCGGTACGGCCCAAGTCGTACAAATTAAACAAGGCGGCCGCTACAATGCCGCAGCCCTGCGTGAACAACACCGCGACCACGCATGGTTTATCTCGTTTGCGCCATTGGAAAAACCTGAAATCGCCATTGCCGTTATTTTGGAAAACGGCGGCTGGGGTGCGTATGCCGCGCCATTGGCCCGTGAAATGACTGATTTTTATATGCTTCACGTCAAGCCGCAACAGTTTTCAGATGGCCTTGAATCAGATTCGGCCAAAACCGAAACAACGGACAAACATCAGCCTATTACCAGCATTTTCCAATCTGCCTACGGACTGACGCCGACAAGCCCTGCCTCACAGCCGGAGGTTCATCATGAATAACACATCAGCGTGGAAAAATTTCAAATCCACCATTACAGCCCCGATTGACCCTTGGCTGTTTTTTGCCATGCTCGCCATCTACATCATGAGCCTGTTCCTGCTCTATTCTGCAGACGGGCAAGAGTTCGGCCAATTGGAAAACAAAACCATCCATACCGTTTTGGGCTTTGCCCTTTTATGGATTATTGCCGTATTCAAGCCGCAAACGGCTGCCAAAGTTGCCCTGCCTATTTACATTGTCGGCGTATTACTGTTGATTGGCGTCGAAGTCGCCGGCGTTACCGTCAACGGCTCGACCCGTTGGCTGAGTCTCGGCTTTACCCGTATCCAACCTTCCGAAATCATGAAAATCGGTATTCCCATGACTGTCGCGTGGTATTTCCAACGCTATGAAGGCCGTCTGAAATGGATACATTATATTGTCGCCCTCGTGCTGATTCTTGTTCCTGTCGCCCTAATTTTGAAGCAGCCCGACCTCGGTACAGCCGCGCTGATTATGGCTTCGGGCATTTTTGTCATCTTCTTTGCCGGATTGCCTTGGAAGGCCATTTTTGCCGCCATTATTGCCTTTGTGGCCGCTTTGCCGATCTTGTGGAACTACGGCATGCACGACTACCAGAAAACCCGCGTCCTCACCCTGCTCGACCCAACCAAAGACCCGTTGGGCGCAGGCTACCACATCATCCAATCCATGATTGCCATCGGCTCGGGTGGTGTATGGGGTAAAGGCTGGCTCAACGGTACGCAAACCCATTTGGACTATATTCCCGAATCAACGACTGACTTTATTTTCGCAGTATTCGGCGAAGAGTTCGGACTGATTGGCAATATCCTTTTACTGCTGGTTTACCTTATCATTCTGGCACGCGGATTGTGGATTGCCGCGCAAGCGCAATCCCTTTACAGCCGTACTCTAGCAGGCGCATTGACCATGACCTTTTTCTGCTACGCCTTTGTAAACATGGGCATGGTCAGCGGCATTTTGCCCGTCGTCGGCGTCCCCCTCCCCTTGGTCAGCTACGGCGGTACGGCTACGCTTTCCATCATGGTGGTACTCGCCCTGTTGATGGGTATTGCCAACGAACACAAAAACCGTCGCCGCCGTAATGCGGATAACGATGACCTAACTGAAAGCGAGGAATAATATGGAACTGGGTGTAGAAATCGGCAAGCTGCTTGTGGCATTTCTCGTGCTGATTAATCCTTTCAGCGCGCTCTCAATTTATCTTGATCTGACACAAAACCACAGCACCAAAGAAAAACGCAGAATTGCGCGTACTGCCGCACTAGCCGTTTTCATCGTGATTGTCGTCTTTGCGCTAGGCGGCGGTATCTTGTTGAAAGTACTCGGTATCAGCGTGGGCTCTTTCCAAGTCGGCGGCGGTATTCTGGTTTTGCTGATTGCCATCTCCTTAATGAACGGCAACGATAATCCTGCCAAACCCAAAATTGATTCCCATTCAGAAGAACATCAAAGTGCGCAACAAGTCCGCCGCAATGAAAAAGCCATTGCCGTCGTACCCATTGCCATTCCGATTACCATCGGCCCCGGTGGTATCTCTACCGTCATCATTTACTCCTCTGCCGCCAAAAATTACAGCGATATTGCCCTAATTATCATCTCCGGCTTTCTGGTCAGCCTGATTTGCTATCTCATCCTGATCGTTGCCGGGCGCATCAGTAAACGCTTGGGCACGACCGGCCTGACCATCCTCAACCGCATTATGGGCATGATGCTTGCTGCTATTTCCGTAGAGATTATTGTTGCCGGCTTAAAATCTATTTTTCCCCAACTGGTCGCTTGAAGTACAATTATCACAATAAAAGGCCGTCTGAAACATTTTCAGACGGCCTCATAAAAACATAAAAACAAAGGAGCCAACCATGTTTCACAGCACCCACGTTTTCACCGGAGAAACCATTTACAGCAGACCGGTGCAAAGCTATATCGAGTTCACCTACGAATTAAACCGCCTCCAAACCCTTCAGCAAACCTTCGCACAATCAAGCATTATCGAGCGTACCGCCCTCTTGCAGCAATTTGCCAACAGCCTCACCCAAAACCAAGAACGCCTCGCCGAAATGGTTTGCGAAGAAGTCGGCCGTTGCCTGCACGAATGTCGTGCCGAAATCAGCAAATCCATCGAGCTTATCCGCTACTACGTCCGCCTTGCCCCTGAACTACTTGCCCATAAAACCATCGCCACCCAAGCCAGCCTCAGCCAAGTCCGCTTCGAGCCTTTGGGCGTTGTTTTGGCAGTCATGCCGTGGAACTATCCTGTTTGGCAGATTTTACGATTTGCCATCCCTGCCCTATGTGCCGGCAATGCCTGCGCGGTCAAACCTGCGCCCAGTGTCGCCCGCGTCAGCGAAACCCTCTTCAGCCTCGTCCCCAAAGGTTTGCCGCTTATCGGCGCATGGTTAAACCATGAAGATACGCTTAAATCCATTGAAGATACCGATGCCATGGCATTTACCGGTTCAACCCATACCGGCCGCCTGCTGGCTGCTCACGCAGGCAAACATCTGAAAAAAACCGTCCTTGAACTAGGCGGCAGCAATCCGTTTATCATCCTGCCCGACGCCGATCTGCAACGCGCAGCCATCGATGCCTGCTATTCACGTTTCCGCGATGCCGGACAATCCTGCAATGCCGCCAAACGCATCATTGTTACCCAAGATATTGCCGATCAATTTATCCCGCTCTTCCTTGCCGAATGCACCAAACTGCAAACCGGCAACCCCAAAGATCCGAACACCACCCTTGCCCCGCTTCACCGTGAAGACTTGCGTCAAACCGTACACGAGCAGGTTCAAGATGCGGTTGCACACGGTGCGCAATGCTTGAGCGGCGGCTATATCCCTGATAGCGAAAGCTGGTTTTACCCTGCCACGGTATTGGATCAAGTCAATCCCAACTGCCGCGTTTGGCACGAAGAAATCTTCGGCCCGGTTGCCATGATCTTACGCGCCGACAATCCTGATCACGCCGTCGTACTTGCCAATGACACACCTTTCGGCCTCGGCGCCTGTATCTACACAGCCGACACGGCAAACGCATGGCAATACGCCGAAAAAATCCAAGCAGGCTCTGTCTTTATCAACCGCCACACCAGCAGCGACTTGCGCCTCCCCTTTGGCGGCGTCAAAGCTTC
Organism: Neisseria sp. 27098_8_158; assembly: GCF_041433145.1. NCBI lineage: Bacteria > Pseudomonadati > Pseudomonadota > Betaproteobacteria > Neisseriales > Neisseriaceae > Neisseria > Neisseria sp. 27098_8_158. The sequence continues at coordinate 142,169 of NZ_JAPWAZ010000001.1, read as the reverse complement.
AGGCTACGGACGGGAGCTATCCGAATTCGGACTGTACGAATTCGTCAACGTCAAAACCTATTGGCAAAAATAAACCGTTTCATTAACTCAGGCCGTCTGAAAACCCAATTTCAGACGGCCTGATGTTGTCTAAAAAACTGGCAAAAATATTGTATTTAATCCCATAAAAATTCTGCAAAATCAAAATACTTCAAAAATAAGAAACCTATCTTAGAAAGCAATCCATATGCCCACGTCTCCGTTGAATCAGCAGCTTATCGTGTTTTTCATTCCAATTGCTGCATTAAGCCATTTCTAAAATACCCAGTAAACAAAAAGGCCGTCTGAAATACAACTTTCAGACGGCCTTTTCAATCAAATACTACTTACCGGATTACAATTTCAAACCGGCCAGTTTAGCAGCATACGCATCCAAATCGGCGATTGGACGGGTAGCCACGCCGCTTTCCATAGCTGCTTTAGCGGTAGCAGAAGCAACGCGCGGCAACAGGCGGGAGTCGAATGGAGTAGGAATCAGGTATTCCGCACCGAATTCAAATTTCTTACCGTAAGCAGCAATCACTTCTTCAGTTACCTCTTCCATTGCCAAGTCAGCCAAAGCGTATACGCAAGCGCGTTTCATGTCTTCGTTGATGGTGGTCGCGCCGACATCCAATGCGCCACGGAAGATGAATGGGAAGCACAATACGTTGTTCACTTGGTTCGGGAAGTCTGAACGGCCGGTACCGATGACCACATCCGGACGGGTTTCTTTTGCCAATGGAGGCAGGATTTCCGGATTCGGATTTGCCATGGCGAACACGATTGGTTTTTCGTTCATGGTGTTCAGCATTTCAGGCGTCAGCAGGTTTGCGCCGGACAGACCCAAGAAGATGTCTTTACCTTTAACGGCATCGGCCAATACGCGTTGGCCGTTATCTTCAATGGCGTAGAACTGTTTGGACTCGTCCATACGGTCTTTGTCTTCGCGGGTTTTGTAAATCACGCCTTTGGAGTCGCAGACAGTTACGTTTTCACGTTTCAGACCCAAATCCAGCAATTGGTTCAAGCAAGCAATCGCTGCGGCACCTGCGCCGGAGCACACCAAGGTCGCTTCCTCGATTTTACGGCCGGTATAACGCAAAGCGTTCAGTACAGCGGCAGCGGTAATGATGGCGGTACCGTGTTGGTCGTCGTGGAATACAGGGATTTTGCAACGTTTGCGCAATTCGCGTTCGATGTAGAAGCACTCAGGCGCTTTGATGTCTTCGAGGTTGATACCGCCGAAAGTCGGTTCCAAAGAAGCGATGATGTCTACCAGTTTTTGCGGGTCTTTTTCATCGATTTCGATATCGAATACGTCAACGCCGGCGAATTTTTTGAACAATACGCCTTTGCCTTCCATTACAGGTTTACCGGCCAATGCGCCGATGTTGCCCAAACCCAACACTGCGGTACCGTTGGAAATCACGGCAACCAAATTGCCTTTGGCAGTGTATTTATAGGCAGTTTGCGGATCGGCATGGATTTCCATACAAGGAGCGGCTACGCCCGGAGAGTACGCCAACGCCAAGTCTTTAGACGTAGCCAGAGATTTGGTTGGGGTAACGGAGATTTTGCCCGGCACGGGGAATTCGTGGAACTGCAGGGCGGCTTCTTTTAATGAATTTTCCATTTATCGATCCTGTTTGCGAGAGAGATTTTACAGCGAACAAGTCTGAAACAGGCTGCTTCAGACGTTTAAAATTTCTAAAGTCGGGTTGTTAACAGACCGGCTTTGTAAGGGACCGTAATTTTATCATGTTCTTTTGGTGGCGCATACCGATATTTATTACATTTGTTTTGATATTTCGTTTTATTTGGTTTTATGTCTAAAAACTTCTGTAATAATATTTCTTCGCCACACTACCCTTCTTTCAGACGGCATTTTATTTAAACTTAAACATTCAATCCAAAATGACTGTCTAGCGCGGTTTCAATCTGATTTTTTACCGCGTCCAGACTTTGTCTGCTGTCGATGACGGCATAGCGTTCCGGCTGTTCGTTAGCACGTTGCAGATATACTTCGCGTACCCGATTGAAAAACTCGGCTTCTTCTTGTTCAAAGCGATCTTTCTCACGCGTTTGGTTGATGCGCGCCATTGACACTTCCAAAGGCACATCCAACAGCAAGGTTAAATCTGGGCGGAAATCGCCCTGTACCCAATGCTCAAGCGTATCAATATCTTGCAGGGGAACGCCGCGTCCGCCGCCTTGATAGGCAAACGTTGCATCGGTAAAGCGGTCTGAAACCACATGCGTGCCGTTTTTCAGGGCAGGCAGAATGACTGTTTCCAAGTGTTGCTGTCTGGCTGCAAACATCAGCAGGGTTTCGGTACGCAGGCTGACTTGGGTGGCAGGATTGAGCAGGATTTCACGCAATGCTTCTCCGGCCGGAGTACCTCCCGGTTCCCGCGTAAACAATACGGGCAGTTTGTGTTTCTCAAACCATGCTTTCATTACGGCGAGGTTGGTGGATTTACCTGCGCCGTCTATGCCGTCAAGGGTAATAAATCTAGGTTTCATATGGATATCGTCAATTTAAAGGCCGTCTGAAACAGGATTATAAATGTTTCAGACGGCCTATTCGGTTTATTTCTTCAAAATATATTTGCGTACGGCAGCGTTGTGTTCAGAAAGGTTGTGGCTGAACTCGCTCAAGCCCGTACCATCCATTTTTGAGACGAAATACAGATATTTTTCATCAGACGGATGACCCGCCGCTTCAAGCGCGGCCTTGCCGGGAAGCGCAATCGGCGTCGGCGTCAAACCGCTGCGCGTATAGGTATTGTAAGGCGTATCGCGTTGCAGGTCGGCTTTGCGGATTCTGCCTTTATACGCATCGCCCATGCCATAGATAACGGTCGGGTCGGTTTGCAGGCGCATGCCGATATTCAGGCGGTTGACGAATACGGCGGCCACATGGGCGCGGTCGTCTTCGTGCGCGGTTTCTTTTTCAATCAGACTCGCCATAATCAGCATTTCGTACGGATTTTTATAAGGTAGGCCGCTTTGACGATCTTCCCATGCTTCTTGCAGGTTTTCCCGCATTTTACGGTAAGCGATTTTGTAAATTTGAAGATCGCTGCCGCCGGCATCAATTTCGTAACTATCCGGGAAAAACTGTCCTTCAGGATTGCTGCTCAAAGCATCGGGCGCTACTTCGGCCATCAGTTTTTCATCGCTCCAACCGCGCGTATCGTGGGCAATATCGGCAGTGTTGTCGATAATACGGCGCATTTGTGCAAACCGCGCGCCTTCCAAAATTTGCACGCTGACCGAGTCAGGACGGCCTTTTTTAATGCGTTTTAAAATGTCCCAAGCCGATACTTTGGCAGACAGGCGGTAAGAGCCGGCATTGAGTTGGTTGTGTACGCCCATCACATATGCGGCGGCTACCAGCACATAACGGTTATAAACAATGCCGTCTTGAGCCAGTTTACGGCTGACGGAAGAGATACCTTGATTCTTAGCAACGGTAATACGGTATGGTTTGCCGTTGTCTTTCGGAACAAACAACAATGCGGCAACCACGGCGGCAAATGCCGTCAAAAATACGGCCAGCCATTTCAACAATTTTTTCAGCATGGTAGGATTCTTGGTTTGTGAACGTGTCGGGCGACAGTATAACCGAAAACAAGCGCACCACGCCTGCCACCTTCCCCAACGTATGTTTTCCTATCCTGAAAGGCCGTCTGAAACCATGAATTCCCCTTCAAAAAACACTTGGCAAAACGGCCGTTGGCTGAATGCACGTCAAACTCATTCGCCCAATTTCAGCCCGCGAGAACCGGATGAAGACATCTCATTGGTTGTCCTCCATAATATTTCCCTTCCTCCTTTTGAGTACAACACAGGAGCAGTAGAAAAATTGTTTACCAACCAAATCAACCCTGACGAGCATCCTTTCTTCAGCATCATCCACACCTTGCGCGTTTCCAGCCATTTTTTCATCAGCCGTGAGGGCGAAACCGTCCAATTCGTTTCCTGCGACGACATGGCCTATCATGCCGGCGTATCGTCGTTTCAAGGCAGAGAAAAATGCAATGCTTTTTCCATCGGTATCGAATTGGAAGGCTGCGATTTCGAGCCTTTTACCGAAGCACAATACACCAGCCTGCAAGCCTTGCTGACCGCTATTTCCGAGCATTATCCGATTCAGGCCGTTACCGGTCATCAGGACATCGCGCTGGACAGGAAAACCGATCCCGGACATTTCTTTGATTGGCCTCGCCTTCAAAAAGCAGGTTTCCCCATCCGGCGCGGATAACTTTCAAACGGACTGAACGATGATTGGCAGACATAATGCTGTCACAACCGTCTATTTTCGTTATAATTCAGCTATTCATTCGGACGCATAAAGTCCGGCTCCAACGAACTGCCCGCGCAGCAAGATTCCGCACCCTGAAAAAGACGGAATGCTGCCTTTTTAAAAAGTGATTACTCCATGATTTTCATCGTCTTAGCCCTCGCCGCCCTTTTGGCGGTCATCGGTTACAACATGTACCAGGAAAACCAATACCGCAAACAAGTGCGCGAACAATTCGGCCATTCCGATAAGGATGCACTTTTGACCAGCAAAACCAAACACGTCCGCGACAGCAAAGAAACCGGCGGCCAAGGTTTGTTTATCAAGAAAAACAAAAAAACCGAAGAGGCATTGCGCAACCTCCAGGAACAAGATGAAATCTACGCGGCCAAAGCCAAACTGGCCCACCCTGCCCAGCTAAAAACCGACGTCGAGCTGACCATGGAAGACGACTTCTCCACAGAAGAAAAAGTCCAACACACCGTTATCGGCTTGAACAACGAAATTACCGTAAGCCCTGCCGAAGCCGCTTCTGCTCCAGTAGAAACCGCTGCCGAGCCTGTGGCACAAGTACCATTGATCAGCTTGGACGAATTGTCTCAAGTCGAGTTGCCTTGGTTTGACCCGCGCTTCGACTACATGGCCTACATCTCCCTGAAACAAGCCCAAGAATTGCACGCCCTGCCGCGTCTTTCCTCTACCCACCGCTTCCAAATCATCGGTTGCACCATGGACGACCATTTCCGTGTTGCAGAGCCGATTCCGGGCGTTTACTACCAAGGCTTCGTCATGGGCCTTCAGGCTGTCAGCCGCAACGGTTTGGCCGCGCGTGAAGAGCTGCAACACTTCGACCAACAGGTTGATGCTTTTGCCCAACTGATGAACGGCAAAGTTTTGCATACCGACTTGGATGCTTTCACCGAAGTCGCGCAAGCCCTCGACCAATTCTGTGCGCGTGTTGACCAAACCATCGCCATTCACTTGGTTTCCCATTCCAATATCAGCGGCGTAGAGTTGCGTGCCGCCGTGGAAGATACAGGCTTCAAACTGGGTGAAGACGGCGCGTTCCATTTCGGTGACAACAACAATCCTCAATTGTTCTCCATCCATACTTTGGACAACAAACCATTTACCAATTCACTGTTGGACAACCAAGCCTACCGCGGTTTCAGCATGCTTCTGGATATTCCGCATGTTCCTGCCGGCGAAAAAACTTTCGACAAATTCATGGACTTGGCAGTCAAACTCTCCGGCCAACTCAGCTTGGATTTGGTTAACGACCAAATGGAAGAAGTTTCCACCCAATGGCTTAAAGACGTACGCAACTACGTTTTGGCCCGTCAGGAAGAAATGCTTAAAGTCGGCATCAAACCCGGCAGCAAACAAGCCCTGCGCCTGTTCTCTTAAACTTCCCCAATCAAAAAGCGGATATGCAATGACGGCATATCCGCTTTTTTCAGGTAAAATCCCTTCGTCTTCAATATTTATCGATTTTCAGACGGCCTCTCTATCATCAGGCCGTCTGAAAACTCTATTTCGATTGCTCATGAATCCGACCGCACAACGTATCAAATACCTGACCGACCTCCTCAACCGCTACGCCTACGAATACTACACCCTAGATGCGCCCAGCGTACCCGATGCCGAATACGACAAATTGTTCCGCGAGCTTGAAGCATTGGAGCGAAACTACCCCGAGCTCAAACTGCCCGACAGCCCAACCCAGCGCGTCGGCGGCGAACCTCTGGCAGGCTTTGCCGAAGTGCGCCACGAAGTACCGATGCTGTCGCTGACCAACGCCTTCTCGCCACAAGATGAAAACGGCGTGTTCGACCATGCCGAAATGTATGCTTTCGATGAGCGCGTGCGTGGCGGTTTGAACGGAGAAAAACCGGAATACGTTATCGAACCTAAATTTGACGGTCTGGCCATCAGCCTGCTCTACCGCGACGGCGTATTGATTCAAGCAGCAACCCGTGGCGACGGCACCACAGGCGAAGACGTTACCCAAAACGTCAAAACCGTATCCAACATTCCCCTGCGCTTGCATGGAGAAAATATTCCCGAACTTATCGAAATACGCGGCGAAGTATTGATGCTCAAAGCCGATTTTGCCGCCTTAAACGCACGACAGGCTGAAAACGGACAAAAACCTTTCGCCAATCCGCGCAATGCCGCCGCCGGTAGTTTACGCCAACTCGATTCGCGCATTACAGCACAGCGCAAACTGCATTTCTTTCCCTATTCCATCGCCCGACAACAAGGCGGTTTTATCGCAGAAGAACACCTGCAAGAGCTGAGCTATTGTAAAGAACTCGGCTTCAGCCTGCCTGACGGTAATTTCGGCTGTTTCCCCAATATCGACAAAGTATTGGCGTTTTACGAGCAAATGCAGCAAAAACGCCCCACTCTACCATACGAAATCGACGGCATGGTGGTCAAAGTCAACAGTTTGGCGCAACAGCGCGAACTCGGCTTCATCTCACGCGCGCCGCGCTGGGCCATTGCCCACAAATTCCCTGCTGAAGAAGCATTGACCATTGTCGAAGCCATTGATGTACAAATCGGGCGCACCGGCGCAGTAACCCCCGTCGCCCGCCTGCAACCTGTATTCGTCGGCGGCGTTACCGTTACCAACGCCACCCTGCACAATCAGGACGAAGTATCTCGAAAAGACGTACGCGTTGGCGACACAGTTGTCGTACGCCGCGCCGGAGACGTGATTCCCGAGGTAGTGCGCGTGATTTTTGAACGCCGCCCAATGCAGGAGACCAATATTTCCGTTTCAGACGGCCTGCAAGACGATTTGTTTGCCGAAACACCTTCTAAAACACAAGCCGAACCTCTTCACAAACCCTACCGCTTGCCCACCCATTGCCCTATCTGCCGCAGCGAAATCGAACGTGAAGAAGGCGAAGCGGTTGCCCGATGCAGCGGCGGTATGCTTTGCCAAGCACAACGCGCGCAAGGTTTAATCCACTTCGCCTCACGCAAAGCCATGGACATCGATGGACTTGGTCAAAAACAAATCGAGCAGCTGGTAGCGCAAGATTTGGTTCGCCATTTCGCCGACCTCTACCGCCTCGATATTCCGACCCTGCAAAAAATGAAGGAAACAGCGGATAAAGCGTCAGCTAGTGAAGAAGAACCATCAAACAGTGAAATTGGAGACTTTGAAGGCGAGACCGGCAATACTCTGTTTGCCAAAAACAATAAAAAACAGCCGACCAAATGGGCAGAAAACATCCTTGCAGGCATAGAGGCCAGCAAAACGCCTGAACTTGCGCGCTTCCTTTTTGCCCTCGGCATCCGTCACGTCGGCGAACGCACCGCCAAAACGCTGGCACAGGCATTCGGCACACTGGAACACGTCCGCCATGCACCCGAACCCATCCTCGCCTGCCTGCCTGATATCGGCACGGTGGTTGCCCGCTCCATTGCCCACTTTTTCGCCCAAGAAGCCCAACAGGCGATGATAGACGAGCTGCTGGCTGTAGGTGTTGCCCCACAAAGCCAGGCTATCACTATCCCACCGTTGCGCCATGCCGAGCCGCAACGCTGGATTGCCCGCCTGCCCGATTTTAAAATCAGCGAAACCAAAGCGCTGGTCTTGTGGGAACTCGCCGGACAAAGCATAGAAGGTTTGCAAAGCGACAAAGCGTTACCTGCCGATTGGCAAACATGGCGCGGTAAACCGCAAAATGCAGCCCTGCTTGAAAATATGAAAACTTTCTTTGCTCAAACGCTGTCTAATCTTCAAGATGAAACTATTTCAGACGGCATTAATGAGGCCGTAGCAGGTAAAACCTTTGTATTAACAGGGACTTTACCCACACTCAAACGCGACCAAGCCCAAGCCATGATTGAGGCTGCAGGCGGTAAAGTTTCCGGCAGCGTATCCAAAAAAACCGACTACGTTGTCGCCGGAGAAGCCGCAGGCAGTAAATTAGAAAAAGCCCAAGCTTTGGGTGTGGCCATATTAACCGAAGAAGAATTACTGTCGTTGCTGGGATAAGACAGTATATACAGTCTTTTTCGAGCCGCCTGATACTTTATCATGTGGTATTATCGTTACACACAATTACACTTTCGGGGGCTAATCCCTCAGACAAAATAGGATACCAATATGAAACCCATTAAAAAATGCGTCTTCCCCGTTGCCGGTATGGGCACCCGTTTCTTGCCTGCGACCAAAGCCAGTCCCAAAGAAATGTTGCCTATTGTGGACAAACCTCTGATTCAATATGCAGTTGAAGAAGCGGTTGAAGCCGGCTGTACCGAAATGGTGTTTATCACCGGCCGTAACAAACGCAGCATCGAAGATCACTTCGACAAAGCATACGAGTTGGAAACCGAATTGGAATTGCGTCAAAAAGACAAGCTGTTAGCACACGTTCGCGATATCCTGCCTCCGAATATTACCTGCTTGTACATCCGTCAAACTGAAGCATTGGGTTTGGGGCATGCCGTGCTATGCGCTCAAGCTGCTGTTGGCGATGAACCTTTTGCCGTTATTTTGGCAGATGATTTGATTGATGCGCCTAAAGGTGCATTAAAACAAATGGTTGACGTGTATAACCAAAGCGGCAACAGCGTTTTAGGCGTTGAAACCATCGATCCTTCCCAAACCGGTTCTTACGGTATTGTCGAAGTCGAGCAGCTGAAAAACTATCAACGTATTATCAACATCGTTGAAAAACCCAAACCGGAAGAAGCGCCTTCCAACCTTGCTGTTGTCGGCCGCTACATCCTGACTCCGCGCATTTTTGACTTGTTGACCAACCTGCCCCGCGGTGCAGGTAACGAAATCCAACTGACAGACGGTATTGCGCGCTTGCTCGACCATGAGTTTGTGTTGGCTCATGCGTTTGATGGTAAACGCTATGACTGCGGCAGCAAATTGGGGTACCTTGAAGCAACCGTGGCTTATGGTTTGAACCACCCTGAAACTGGCGAACAATTCAAAGAATTGCTCAAACAATACGCTTAAGCCCAGCCATTATAAAAAGGCCGTCTGAAATTTCAGACGGCCTTTTTCTCACACTTATTTCTTCCAATATGCCGGAGTAAGCAAAATCAGAACGGTAAAAATCTCCAAACGTCCCAACAACATCACCGCCGTACACAGCCACTTCTGCACATCGCTCAGCGCAGCATAATTATGCGACGGACCAACTGCCCCCAAACCCGGCCCTGCATTAGTAATACAGGCAATGACTGCCGTAAAGGCGGATAAAAAGTCCAAACCTACCGCCATCAGTAAAAAACTGAATACGATGACCGTCATAAAGTAAATAAAGATGAACGACATGACGGTCAGCGCCATGCGATCCGGAATAGAACGGTTGTTGACCTTTACCGTACGAACCGCGCGTGGGTGCAGCAAAATCAACATTTCGCGCAAGCTGAATTTGAACAACACCAACGCACGCACGTTTTTAATACCGCCCCCCATAGAGCCTGAGCTTGCCAACACGTTCGAGAGAAAAAACATCCACAACGACACAATCAGCGGCCATTGGGCAAAGTCTGCATTGGAGAAACCGCTTGCCAATCCGATGGACACGAAGTTGAAGCTGACAAAGCGCAAAGCTTCGCCAAGGCTTTGGTACACGTCCTGCTGCCACAGATACAATGCCGAAATCAAAATACTGCCCGACAAAACCAGCAGCATGGTGCGGCATTCTTCATCCTTCCAATACACCTGCAAAGAGCGGTTGCCCAACGCAGTAAAGTGGCTCGCGAAATTGATACCACCCCATACAGTAAAAAACATCAACGTCCATTCGACTGCTACGGAATCAAAATAGGCAACGCTGTCATCATGTGTAGAAAAACCGCCCAAGGCCACTGCCGACATCGCATGGCACAAGGCATCAAACCAACCCATACCGGCAATATGTAAGGATACAAAAGCCGCAGCAGTTGTCAGCGCATAGGCAAACCATAGCCGTTTGGCCACTTGCGAAATGCGGGGCGCCATCTTACTTTCTTTATCCATACCCGGAATTTCCGCTTTGAAGAGCTGCGTCCCCCCCACGCCCAACATCGGCAAAATTGCCACAGCCAGCACGATAATACCCATACCGCCAAGCCAGTTAAGCATGTGCCGCCAAAAATTCACCGATGGTGCCAACGTATCCAAACCGGAAATCACTGTTGCCCCCGTTGTCGTCAGCCCCGACATCGCCTCAAAAAACGCATCGGTGAAACTCATGGACGGCATATAAAAATAAATCGGCATCGCCGCCACGACAGCAAAAGCCAGCCACAGCATCAATACCAGGGTAAATCCATCACGCGGCCGCAATTCACGGTTGAAACGCAGCGTCAAAACCCAAGTTACGCACGACACCAGCAATACGGTCAAAGCCGTATAGGCAAACACGAGAAACGCGCTGTCGTGATAAAAATACGACATCAGTGTCGGCACGGCCAACAGCAATGAAAACAACAGCCCCAGCTTGGACAATACATGGACAATCGGCATCACCTTGCTTACCGCACTGCCCAATCTGAAACCCTTATGTAGATACATCATATTCCTATCATCAGAAAACAAAATGTTTCAGACGGCCTCATAAAAAAGGCCGTCTGAAACCGCATATTTTATCAAAATGCCGCAATCCCGTGATAAAGAAAAACAAAAAAACACTTGCCTGCTCTTTTTCTAGGAGTATAATGTTATACCATAACATTTACTGGAGAAAAAAATGAAACCTGATATTCACCCAAACAACTATCGTACCGTCCTGTTTTACGACAGCGGCGCAGACCAAGGATGGCTCATCCGTTCATGCGCCAATACCCACGGAAAAACCATGGTTTGGAAAGACGGAGTAGAGTATCCCCTCTTTTCGCTTGATACTTCTTCCGCGTCCCACCCGGTGTACACAGGAAAACAACGCAATGTCAATATCGAAGGCCGCGCCAGCAAGTTCAACCAACGTTACCAATCCATGATGTCTTCCTTCAGAAAGGATAAATGATGCAAGTCCTCTCATCCCTAAAAACTGCAAAAAAACGACACCGCGACTGCCAAATTGTCCGTCGAAAAGGCAAAGTGTACGTTATTTGCAAGAGCAACCCCCGCTTTAAAGCACGCCAGCGTTAAGCGGCCCAACCCATATTTCAATGTAACTCTCTGAATTTTCCGCACTTTCGTTTACCTCTAGCGCAAGTGCGGCTTTTTTTCAAACGGCATTAATCATTCATATCAAAACTACAAAAAATCCTGCCATACTCCCAAAAACAGGAAGAAAAAGTAAATAATGGTTATCCCTATTGTGAAGCCATAAAGATATTTATAACATGCCGCTACATTCTTCCTTCAACACTGACCATAGGAGTCAAAAATGAAAGTAAAAGCCCTGCTTGCAATTGCCGCTGCCATGAGCCTCGCTGCCTGTGCCGCACCTGAAGCCCATCGCCATGACCATGGTCAACGTCATGAACACAATCATGCACACGAACATGGCCACCAACATCATGACATGCACAGCCATGGCCGTGTTCAATCATTCAGCTGCGAAAACGGCCTGTCTGTTCAAGTCCGCAACCTGAGCACCAACCAAGTCGAACTGCGTCTGGACGACAAAGTTGCCACCCTGTCTTCTGCCGTTGCAGGTTCAGGCGAACGCTATGTTGCCAACCAAGGCCTGTTCGGCAAAGGCGCTGAATGGCATCAAAAAGGCAGCGAAGCATTCTTCGGCTTCACTGACCCATACGGCAACAAAGTAGAAACTTCTTGCTCTGCCCGTTAATTTCTACTTAGCAATAGAATAGCTGAAGGCCGTCTGAAAACTTGTTTCAGACGGCCTTTTATATTGGATAAAACGAATAAGGAATATAGTTTCCGTTTAATGAGAAAATCCAAATATGAGGCTATTTGAAGGTTCAAAATACATCCATACCCCACGGATAAGTAAGACCCTTTGAAAGGCATCTTCTCCGACAATGCATTATTTCAAAATCATTAAATATATATCTACCTTAATTTAAAACTTTTTCCAAGATTTCTTTAAGGTTTTCATCATCTTCATCCAAAGTTAATTTTTCTGAAATATTATGAAGACAATGCTTCAAATCAATGGTTAAGGCTACTTGGTTTTGATAGGATAATTTTGGATAAAGTTCAAGTAAAACCCAATAAATGCATATACTATCATTTGAGTAAAAAATATTTGAAACGAATGGAAGTAATGTATCTTGTCGTTCTACAAAGATTTCGACAATTTCACTAAAAACAGGAAAGTTCGCATCTCCCAACCATCCAGAGAGCCACTCCCCCATCTCAATTAATTCCTCATCGTTGCAGTCCTTAATTTTTTTGCAAGCCTTGATGTCAAACTTATCTTTAGGGCGCATATGATACCTCATTGTTTTATTAAAGACTTACGAATACAGAATTGTAATGATTGATCTCAATTCTAGACAAATGATTATTCGTCATTCCTATATCCTCAACAAATTTTCTCTGAAGTAAGGGTTATTTTGTGCAATTAAACTCCTATCCCACAATAACTTGAAACCCTATCCTGTATTTTACCTAAATCACAAATCCCAATTACCCTTCAAAATCTATTTGCTCCACGAAACAGATTCAATAAACAAAGGCCGTCTGAAAACCTATTTCCAAAGTTTTCAGACGGCCTTTATTTAGACCAAACAATTAAGCGTAATGTCTGTCTTCGCCTTTACCGTCAACGTTGTCGGCACAACGTTTACAGATGGTTTCATGGCCTGCAACTGCGCCCACATCGTGGGTGTAGTGCCAGCAGCGTTCGCATTTTTCACCATCGCTGGCTTTAGCGGTCACAGCAAGTTCATCACCGACTTTCACTTCAGCTTTAGACACCAGCAAAGCAAAGCGTAATTCTTCGCCCAAAGTGTTCAGATAGTCGGCAATTTCTTCCGGAGCCGTAATTTCGGTTTCGGCTTGCAATGAAGAACCGACGGTTTTATCCGTACGCAGAGGCTCGATGGCGGCAGTTACGGCTTCGCGGGCTTCGCGGACTGCCGTCCATTTTTTCACCAGTTCGGCTTCGGCTTTTTCATTAATAGATGGGAATTCATGCCATGTATGGAAGAGGACGCTGTCTTCTTCTCCACCACCGATGATGTCCCATGCTTCCTCTCCGGTAAAGCACAAAATCGGAGCAATCAAGAGAACCAAACTGCGTGTGATGTGATACAGGGCAGTTTGCGCACTGCGGCGTGCATGGCTGTCTGCTTTGGTGGTATAGAGGCGGTCTTTCAGGATATCGAGGTAGAACGCGCCCAAGTCTTCAGAGCAGAAAGAAACAATATCTTTTACGGCAAAGTGAAAGGCGTAGCGAGGATAGAAGTCGCCTGCCAGACGCTCTTGCAGCTGACGCGCCAATACCACGGCGTAGCGGTCAATTTCCACCATGTCTGCCTGTTGCACGGCATCTTCAATAGGATTGAAGTCGCTGAGGTTGGCAAACAGGAAGCTCAAGGTGTTGCGGATACGGCGGTAGCTTTCAGTTACGCGCTTGAGGATTTCTTTGGAAATCGCCAATTCGCCGCTGTAATCGGTGGATGCCGCCCACAGACGCAAGATGTCTGCGCCGAATTCGTTGTAAACTTCTTGTGGTGCAACGACATTGCCAATGGATTTCGACATTTTGCGGCCGTTTTGGTCAACCACAAAACCGTGGGTCAACAGCTGTTTGTATGGTGCACGACCCATTGATGAGGCGCAACCGGTCAACATGGAGGATTGGAACCAGCCGCGGTGTTGGTCGCTGCCTTCGAGGTACAAGTCAGCCGGCCATTCCAATTCTTCGCGTTGTTTCAAGACGGAATAATGGGTCGAGCCTGAGTCGAACCACACGTCCATCGTGTCGGAAAGTTTGTCGTAATTTTCGCAATCTTCCGCGCTCAAGAGTTCGCTCTTATCAAGAGAGAACCACGCTTCGATGCCTTTTTCTTCGATTTTTTGGGCAACTTTTTCCAACAACTCGGCAGAGTTCGGATGCAATTCACCGGTCTCTTTGTGAACAAAGAAAGTCATCGGCGTGCCCCAATAGCGTTGGCGTGAAACCACCCAGTCAGGACGGCCTTCAATCATGGCTTCTAAACGCGCACGACCCCATGATGGGAAGAATTCGGTGTCATCAACGGCTTTGATGGCTTTGTCGCGCAGGGTTTTACCATCTGCACCTGCTTTGTCCATACCGACAAACCATTGACCTGTCGCGCGGTAAATCAACGGCGTTTTGTGACGCCAGCAGTGTGCGTAGCTGTGTTCGATTTTGCTGCTTGCCAAAAGGTTGCCGGTTTCTTCCAACCATTGCAGGATGACGGGATTGGCTTCCCAAACGCTCATGCCGGCAACACGCGGGGTTTCACTGATGTATTTGCCTTCGGCGTTGACAGGGTTGTAAAGCTCGATGCCGTATTTGTTGCAGACAGCGTAGTCTTCCAAACCATGAGCAGGCGCAGTATGCACCAAGCCGGTACCGGCATCGGTGGTCACATGGTCGCCGTTGAGCATGGGAATATCGCGCTCGAGGAACGGATGATTCATGTGCAGGTTTTCCAGCTTGTCGCCTGTGGTTTCTGCCAATACTTTCAGGTCGTCTGAAGCGAAGCCGTAGCGTTTGAGCGCGTCTTCTGCCAAATCTTTGGCCAATACCAATTTGCCTTTAGGCGTATCAATCAATTGATACACCACGTCTGCGCCAGCTGAAACAGCTTGGCTCGCAGGCAAAGTCCAAGGCGTGGTTGTCCAGATGACGGCAAACGCTTTGCCTTCGATACCGGACAAACCGAATGCGGCGGCAAGCGCGGCGGTGTCTTTAAACGGATAGGCAACGTCAATCGCAGGCGATACTTTGTCTTTATATTCCACTTCGGCTTCGGCCAATGAAGAGCCGCAGTCCAAGCAGAATTGAACAGGTTTCGCGCCACGGTAGAGATAGCCGGATTTGTAGATTTCGCCGAGCATACGAACGGTATCGGCTTCGGTTTTGAAATCCATGGTCAGGTAAGGATTGTCCCAGTCGCCCAGCACGCCCAAGCGGATAAAATCTTTTTTCTGACGTGCAATCTGTTCGGCAGCGTATTCGCGGCACAATTCGCGGAAACGGGCTTTAGGCATGTCTTTGCCGTGCAGTTTTTCCACCATCACTTCGATAGGCAAACCGTGGCAGTCCCAACCCGGTACATAAGGCGCGTCAAAACCGGCTTGGGTTTTGCTGCGGATAATGATGTCTTTGAGAATTTTATTGACGGCATGACCGATGTGGATGTCGCCGTTGGCATACGGAGGGCCGTCGTGCAGAATAAATTTCGGACGGTCTTTGGCGATTTCGCGCAGTTTTTGGTAGCGTTTTTGCTCGTACCAGCTTTTCAGCCATGCAGGCTCGCGCTTGGCGAGATTGCCGCGCATTGGAAATGGGCTCTCGAGCAGGTTTACGGTTTTACTGTAATCGGTCATTTTTTGATCTCTATTGTTGCGGTATTTCGGTTTCAGACGGCCTGATTGCTCATTTTGAAAAGAACAGGCCGTCTGAAAAAATTCAAAGGACTTATTGTAGCCCAATTGTCTTGATTTTATAAGCTTCTAGAAGCGTTTCTATGCTTCCCAAACCCTCGCATCTTCCATATCTTGCAAAATTTGGGTTTTCAATGCCTCGATACTCTCAAATTTTTTCTCATCACGCAGTTTGTGCAGGAAGCGGACGAAGATGCGTTGTCCGTACAAATCGCCGTTGAAATCGAACAGGTGGACTTCCAACTTTTGCGAACGATTGTTGCTGACAGTGGGGTTAAAACCAAAGCTGGCCACGCCTCGGCGCGTACCGAATGTGCCGTCTGCTTCAACGACAAATACGCCGCTTAGCGCATAATGATACGGGGGAAGCTGGACATTGGCGGTAGGCGCGTTGATGGTGCGGCCGAGTTTTTGTCCATGTTTGACCTTTCCGCTTAAAACGTAATCATGGCCCAACAGTCTTTTGGCGTATTCCAACTTGCCGTCTGAAAGGGCTTGGCGGACGGCGGTACTGCTGGTGCGGATGTCTTCAACGATAACAGACGGCGTGCGCTCGGTTTGCATATCGGGCTGTTGAGCCAAGAGTTCAAAACAGCCTTCACGGCCGGCACCGAAACGGAAATCGTCGCCAATCAACAAATAACGCGTGTTGAGCGTTTGGCGCAAAAGCTGGTCGATAAACGCTTGTGCGCTCATATCGGAGAAAGCTTGGTTGAAACGCAAGACCCAAACGGCATCCACACAGCCGGTTTCACGCAAAAGGCGCAATTTGGTACGCAGCGGGCTGATGCGGTAAGGCAGCTTTTTCCCGGCTTTGCGCGCAAAAAATTCTTTGGGCTGAGGCTCAAAAACAACAACGACAACAGGCAGACCGCGCTGGTCTGCCTCTCGTTTGAGTTTTTGTAGAATGTGTTTGTGCCCGAGGTGTACGCCGTCAAAGTTGCCGATGGTTACGGCGGCTCCTTGCGGAAATTTGGGCGCGTGTCGCTGTCCAAGCCAGATGTTCATGGGTGGTGGGTATTGTGTTTGAATAGGCGGCTATTGTAAACGTTATTGCCGTTTCAATAAACCTTAGGCCGTCTGAAACCAATAAATATATGCTTTCAGACGGCCCTAAAGTTTGTTAATACCTTACCACCACCAAGGATAACGGCCAAACGGATAGCCCCAATCATCGTAATAACGATAGTAGCGGGCTTCTCGTAGCTGTTCTTGGGAAATATAGTTTTGCCATGCCATTTTGTAGCAGGCTTGGAACATCGGATCGGAAACTTTGTCGATATATTTGAGTCGGAAAGCTTTTTGTTCCGCAGTTGCAGCACCGGGTTTACCTTCTTCGTCAAATTTGCGGCGGATCAGCGCGGCAGTCTCCTGATCGCATTGGGCGGCAAGATGCACTTGAAGATCCTGCTCATAGCGTTTCTGCGCTTGGGCGCGTGCGGCTTTTTGCTCAGGCGTAGTGGCGCAGGCGGCAAGTAATGCTGCAGCACCAATCAATAAGGTCAGGCGGATAGGATTCATCGGGTGTTTCCTTATACTCATGTATGGCTATTAATGTACGCCTTCATCTTGTAATGGGCAAGTGTGGCAACTTGGGGACACTTTATATTATTTGTTCTTGGCAGCAGGCAGTTGCATATAAAATACACCCAGTATAAATGCTCGCCCCTATCCTCAAATCAATGAACGACGACAAACGGCCCCACTCTTACCGACCGCGCCACCATAGGCAACACACGCCGCCATTTTGGCAGGCGGACCGTCCGTACCTGCACGAACACAATATTTCCGATGCCCGTTTCAGACGGCTGGGTTACATCATGGCCTTTCTTGCCGGCGCGATTAATGCCGGCGGCTTCTTCGCGTTCTCACGTTATACCTCCCACGTTACTGGCTCAATGTCGCTGTTGGCAGATGTTTTGTATCTTCAAGAGTGGAGTGTGGCCATTATTGCCACAATCAGCGTGTTGTGTTTTGTTGCCGGAGCCGCGCATTCGGGCTGGGTGATTTTGTGGACGCAGCAGATGCGTTTCCGTGGCAGCTTTGGGTTTTCCATGTGGCTGGAAGCAGTTTATCTGTTGATATTCGGTTGGTTCGGTATTGCCGCGATGGAATGGGATTTTGGCGGCTCTGATTTTATTATGCCGTCTTTAGCATTGTTTTTATTGTGTTTTATTATGGGCATGCACAATACGGTTATCACGCTTCTTTCCGGCGGCGCCATCCGCTCCACCCACATGACCGGCACGGCGACCGACTTGGGCATTGAAATTTCACGCGCGCTTTATTACTCCAAACAGCATCATCCGCGCCTGCCGCACGTCCGCGTCAACAAACCGAAAATGTGGCTTTTAAGCGGCTTGATGCTGTCGTTTTTGCTGGGCGGCGTGGTTGGCGCATGGGGTTATCATCTGGTCGGCCATCATTTCGCCCTGCCCGTTTCCGCCGTTTTATTCATACTGGGCGCAGGCTCGGTGGGATACGATGTCAAGGTCAGATTGAAATGGGCATTCGTCAACTGGTATCGCCGCAAAAAGAAAAAACGGAAGAAACTGTAAAAAACTTTGCTTGTTATTTCGCGGCAAAATGACCAAACTGTCAGAAAAATGCAGAAATGTTTCAGTATTATGTTAACTGGCAAATATTTGCGTAATATCGGGTTAAACCCATTCTTTTGCGTTTCGGATATTGGGTATCATAAATCCGTAATGACCCACGCGGTTTTTATTCATTTTTTCAGACGGCCCGGGCCGTCATCTAAAAAGAGGATACGACATGAAATTCTTGAAACCCCTGACTGTTATTGCCACAGCAATTCCTTTGGCGCTCACCGGCTGTGTAACTGATCCTGTTACCGGCCAACAATCCGCCAGCAAAACCGCCATGTACGGTTTGGGTGGTGCGGCTGTTTGCGGCATCGTTGGTGCGCTGACCCATGGTGGTAAAGGCGCGCGTAACTCCGCATTGGCTTGTGGTGCAGTAGGTGCCGGTATCGGCGGTTACATGGACTACCAAGAGAAAAAACTGCGTCAAAGCCTGGCCAACACCAACATCGAAGTTGAACGTCAAGGCAACCAAATCAAACTGGTTATGCCTGAAAACGTAACCTTCGCTACCGGCAGCGCTGCCCTGAGCGGCCATGCTCAAAGCGCCTTGTCTGCCGCTGCACAAACTTTGGTTCAATATCCTGACACGACTTTGACCATCAACGGCCACACCGACAACACCGGTAACGACGCCATCAACGAGCCATTGTCTCGCAACCGCGCCGAATCTGTTGCCACCTTCCTGCAATCCCGTGGCGTAAGCAGCACCCGTTTGAGCACTTTCGGTTACGGCTCCCGTCAACCAATCGCCTCCAACGCTACTGTTGAAGGCCGCGCACAAAACCGCCGCGTTGAAATCTTGATCAACCCTGACCAACGCGCTATCGATGCCGCTAAAAAACAAATGTAATCCGACATCCGTCTGATTCCCTTACTTAAGGCCGTCTGAAATTTCAGACGGCCTTTTTCTTTGTAGATTTTGTTTGCAATTTCTCCTCCTCAATCCAATCCACCATAAAATTTATTCCTTTATTAACAAGACTTTTCAATTTTTTCTTTAAAAAAACTGTATTAATACTCTAATTTTTACACTAACTTAGAGTATAATTCCTAAAATTTTAAAAACACGCCCCATGCCGTCTGAAAAACGGCGGCGAAAAACACACTTATTTATATACACATCAGCCCGTTATCCAGTCCATTTCATAGGATTTCAGACGGCACCATCCAGAATCTATGAAGGAGCATCCATGCAAAACAACTTTGACCCATTGACTATCCGTGGCAAATCACTGATTCCCGTCGTTCAAGGCGGTATGGGGGTAGGCGTTTCCGCATCAAAACTCTCCAGCGCGGTTGCGCGCGAAAACGGCGTAGGTACCATCGCCAGCGTCGATTTGCGCCACCTGCACGAAGATTTGCTGGCCGAATCAAAAATCGACTCCAGCGAAGAAAAATACACCCGCCTCAACTGCATCGCGCTTGACCGTGAAATCAAAAAAGCCAAAGCCGATTCAGAAGGCAAAGGCATGATTGCCGTCAACGTCATGAAAGCCGTAAAAGACCATGCCGCCTACGTCCGTCAAGCCTGCGAATCCGGCGCAGACGCGATTGTGATGGGCGCAGGTTTGCCTTTGGATTTGCCGGAAATGGCCGAGGGCTACCACAAAGATGTCGCCCTTTTCCCTATTTTGTCAGAGTCACGCGGTATCAATATCGTTTTGAAACGTTGGATGAAAAAAGGCATCTTGCCCGATGCCATCGTTATCGAACACCCAGCCCACGCAGCCGGCCACTTGGGTGCGGCAACCGTTGACGGCGTGAACGATGCCAAATTCGAGTTCAAACGCGTTATTGAAGAAACGTTTGAAGTATTCAAAAACTTGGGCTTGGAAAGCGAAAAAATCCCGTTGGTACTCGCCGGCGGCATGGCAAACTTTGAAAAAGTCAAAACAGCCTTGAAAAACTGGGGAGCGTCCGCCGTTCAAATCGGTACCGCGTTTGCCGTGACCGAAGAAGGCGATGCCCACATCAACTTCAAGAAAACGCTGGCCGGTGCGGAAACCGAAAAAGTGGTTGAATTCATGTCTGTTGCCGGTTTGCCTGCACGCGGCGTGCGCACCAAATTCCTCGACAACTACATCAAACGCGAGGCCAAATTGCAAGCCAATGCCAAAAACGATCCGCGCCGTTGCACACAAGGCCTGAACTGCCTGACCAGCTGCGGTTTGCGCGACGGTTTGGCCAAAGCCGGTCAATTCTGTATCGACATCCAACTTTCCGCGGCATTCCGCGGCGAAGTCGATAAAGGCCTGTTTTTCCGCGGTAAAGACCCATTGCCGTTTGGCAACGCCATCCGTACGGTTCAAGAAACCATTCATTATCTCTTGAACGGTTCCCTGCCCGTCGTCCCTGCCAAATAAACGCATCAATATTCAAAAGGCCGTCTGAAAAACATTTAAACCCTGTTTTCAGACGGCCTTTTTGTCCCAATCCATCTAAAAAATGCTAAGATTATTGCCTAATTTATCCGGCAGAAACATCATGAACCCATTATTAAACCATCTCAAACCCTATCCTTTCGCCCGCCTGCGTGAAGCCATGCAAGGCATTGATGCACCCGAAGGCGTAACGCCCATTCATCTGCAAATCGGCGAGCCGAAACATCCGACACCCAAAGTCATCACCGACGCGCTGACCGCCTCCCTGCACGAACTGGAAAAATATCCGCTGACCGCAGGCCTGCCCGAACTGCGCCAAGCCTGTGCCGAATGGGTGGCCCGCCGTTATGATGGTTTGAGCCTCAATCCCGACAATGAAATCCTGCCCGTATTGGGCAGCCGGGAAGCTTTATTCTCTTTTATCCAAACCGTTTTAAATCCGGCTTCAGACGGCCCCAAACCGGTCGTTATCAGCCCCAACCCGTTCTATCAAATTTACGAAGGCGCGACTATTTTGGGCGGTGGCGAAATCCATTTTGCCAACTGTCCTGCGCCCAGCTTCAATCCCGATTGGAGCAGCCTGTCCGAAGACGTATGGCAACGCACCAAAGTCCTGATTGTCTGCTCGCCTAACAACCCGAGCGGCAGCGTCCTGCAATTAGAAGACTGGAAAGAAATTTTTGATTTGCAAGACAAATACGGCTTCGTTATTGCCTCTGACGAATGCTATTCCGAAATCTATTTTGACGACAACAAACCGATCGGCGGCTTGCAGGCTGCGGCGCAATTAGGTCGCGGCACGCACAACATCGTGATGTTTACCAGCCTGTCCAAACGCTCCAACGTCCCCGGTTTGCGTTCAGGCTTTGTCGCAGGCGATGCTGAGTTACTCAAAAACTTCCTGCTCTACCGCACCTACCACGGCAGCGCGATGAGTATTCCCGTCCAACGCGCCAGCATTGCCGCTTGGAACGACGAAGAACACGTCATTGCCAACCGCCGCCTCTACCAAGAAAAATTCGACCGCGTCATTCCGATCTTGCAACAGGCATTCGATGTCAAACTGCCGGATGCGTCGTTCTACATTTGGTTGAAAGTTCCCGACGGCGACGACTTGGCATTTTCGCGCAATCTGTGGCAGAAAGCCGCTATCCAAGTGTTGCCCGGCCGCTTCCTCGCCCGCGATACCGAACAAGGTAATCCGGGAGAAGGCTACGTCCGCATCGCTTTGGTTGCTGATGTGGAAAGCTGCGTCAAAGCGGCTGAAACCATTGTTTCGCTCTACCGATGACGATTAAGCAAACAAAGGCCGTCTTAAGCTTCAGACGGCCTTTTTATTAAATAATCAGATAATTTATATGGTAAAGTCCAGAAGGTAGAAATCTTCTTTGCCTACGCCGCATTCAGGGCATTTCCAGTCGTCGGGGATGTCTTCGAACTTGGTACCTGCCGGCAGGCCGTGTTCGGGGTCGCCGACATCTTCATCGTAAATCCAGCCGCAAGGGCCGCACATATATTGAGCCATTTTGTATTCCTTCTATTTTAAAAGGCCGTCTGAAACCGTATTTTCAGACGGCCTTTTGTGTGTTTTATTGTTGATATTTTGAATTTATTGAGCTGCTTCCAAAGCGGCGATTTCTTTACGCAGGTGTTTGATGGCCGGTGTTACGATGGCGACGAACATGGCCTCGCGGACGCGGCGTTGCGCCGGGCTGCGCATCAGATAGCCTTTCGCACCTGCATGCAATGCGGCAGATTGAGTGGCGTTCAATGCCAATACGGCAGCCGCTTCACGCAGTTTCAAGGTTGCTAGCGTGTCAGGTTTATTGTTCCACGCATCATAGGCAAGACGTTCGGTTTCCGCCCATGCGCCGTCCAACGCGGCTTTCAATTCATCGTAGCTGTGGTCGAGGTAGCCGTTTACTTCCGCGTTCACCACATTAGCCATGCGGATAATGCCGAGCGCACCGTCAATCACACCGGCGCCGATACCCATTTGCAGCAAGATGAAACCGGCTTTAATGGTCGGGATATAAGACTGGAACTGCTCAGGCGTAGCAATCACATCTTCATCCGGAATAAACACGTCTTTAAAATTCAGGCTGTAAGTGCGCGTGCCTTCCAAACCGCAGAACTCAGGACAATCTTGCAAGGTAACGCCTTCCCATTGACCGCCGGTGATAAACATCACATAGCTGTCGCCTATTTGGGCGGTATTTGCCCAAATGTGGTCTTCGCCGATATTGGATACCCAAGGCAAAGCACCGTTGATTTTGTAGCCGCCTTCGACACGTTCGGCTTGCAGGTTGTGTTTTTCGATACCGGCAAGGTGTTTGACGGTATTGGACATGCCCGTACCGGCCAAAACTTTACCCTGCAGAATATCGGCCAAATATTTGTCTTTAACCGCTTGGTTGGGGGATTGATGCAGATACCACGCGCAAGCTGCCTGACACCATGCGCTGAACGAAGTCGCGCCGCATTCTTTACCGATTTCGCGCAATACGGCGATTTGCGTTGCCAAACCCAAACCGTTACCGCCCTCTTCAACCGTACCGGTCGCGGCAAAGCCGCCGATTTTGCCCAATTCCAGCATAAATTCTTTCGGATACAGGCCTTTGCGGTCGATGTCGTCCACCAATGGTTTCAGCTTGCTTTTAACGAGTGCGGCAACATTGTTCAGTAAAGCTTCGCGTGTCATGATTTTTCCTCTGAATAAGGTTTGAAGCGTAGATGGTTCTACTCATGAATTATTCTTGACAACAAGGATATCCTTGCTTGTTACTAAAAGGCCGTCTGAATTTTCAGACGGCCTTTGATGGGGTTAGGCAAATGCCTGCAATTCAGGGTTGATTTCGGTTTTGGCAAGGTTGTTGACGTAGTTGCACAAGGTTGCCAAAGCAACGCCCATAACTACTTCAACGGCTTGCTGTTGGTTGTAACCGGCATCGAAGAATGCTTTCAGCTCGTCGTCGGATACCGCGCCTTTTTTCGCCATAACGGCTTGGGTGAATGTCGCCAAAGCACTCAGTTTGGCATCGTCAAACTCACCCGCAGCCAATGCGCGTGCGGCTTTGATGGATTGTTCGGACAGCAGTTTTTTCAGGGTAGCCAGTTTGGTGTGGCCGGCAACGCAGAAGCCGCATTCGTTGGTACGCGCGGCAATGATTTGAATAACTTCGACTTCGCCGGCAGTCAGGCTGTTGGCACCATTCATTTTGCCAACTTCTTGATAAAACGCCAAAGCTTCAGGCGCATTGGCCAAAACGCCGATCAGGTTAGGAATAAAGCCGTTGTTTTTCAATACGGCTTCAATGCGTGGTTTAGCAGCTTCAGGAGCGGTTTCAACTGTGTGTATGGTCAAGCGGGACATGTGTATAACCTTCTTATCTGGTGAAATGAAGTGCCCATCATAAGCCATCCGCTTCCATCAGAAAAAGACTTATTGGTTATTTACCGCGAACCAAAAGTTATAAGGCCGTCTGAACGGATTCAGACGACCTTATCAAATGATTCAACTCATTATTTCATAAAGTTTTTCAGCAGCATAGAAGCAATGTCGTCCAAGCCGAAGCCATCCGCATCTTGAGCCGTGCCGTTAGGCGTGGCTTTATCGACCAAGTCAGGCAATACTTTGGCCAACAAATCGCCTGCTTGACCGGCATCCACGCCGAATTTTTGCGCGATTTGGTTTACCGTATCGCTGCCCAAAGCATTTTGCAGGTCGGTGCCGGACACAGGCAGATTGCTGGATTGGTTGGAAACCCAGCTGCTCAGGGTATCGCCCAAACCGCCTTGTTGCAGTTGGTTGATCAGGTTGCCCACGCCGCCTTGCTGTTTCACCAAATCCATCGCCATATCGGTCAGAGAACCTTGTGCGCCGTTTTCGCTGTTGCCACCTAACATTTGAGTAGCCGCATTCAAAAGATTGTCCATGAGTGCCATGACTTTTTCCTTGTATTTGTGTCTAAAAAAGAGAACGGAGTGTAGCAAAATTTGCACTGAAAAAAAATCAGGTTTAACCAAACTAAACTTCTTTTATCCCAAAGCCGTAACAAAACAAAGGCCGTCTGAAACCCAGTTTCAGACGGCCTTTATAATGAATAATGCTATTCTTCGCGGCCATTGAAATACTCGGCCGCGCCACCTTCAAAAAAACCTTGCAAAATCGCCTGCGCCGCTACTTGGTCAAGCACGGATTTTTGTTTTCGGCCAAATACTTGCGCTTCAGCAAGCAGGCTTTCCGCGTATAAGGAAGACATCCTTTCGTCCACCCAATAAACCGGCAAGTTAAAACGTCCGTGCAAACGGCGACCAAACTTGCGGCTCAAACGGGTCAGCTCATGCTCCGTGCCATCGGTATGCGTCGGCAGGCCGACCACAAAATACTTGGGCTGCCATTCTTTGACCAGCTTGGCAATGGCCTCGAATTTTTCATCATTACTGTTGCCGGTTACCGTCGCCAGCGGATGGGTCATGCCCAACTCGGCATCCCCCTGCGCCACGCCGATACGCGCCTCGCCGAAGTCAAAGGCCAAAACCGTGCCTTTTGTTGCATCAGGCATGGCCGACTCCTGAAACCAAGGCGTTCGGATTGATGCCTAATTTTTCAAAAGCGGCGGCATAACGGAGTTCGTAAGGCACATCAAAAAGAATATGCTCGTCCGCAGGCACGGTCAGCCAAACATTTTCCGCCAGCTCGCGTTCCAACTGCCCTTTGCCCCATTTTGAATAACCAATACTGATTAAAGCCTTGTCCACCGCACCTTCTTTAGACAAGTTTTCAATCACATCGCGCGAAGAAGTTAGCGCCACATTATCAGTTACCACCATGCTGTTTTGCCAACGGCCGATCGGCGTATGCACGACATAGCCACGCTCAATCTGAACCGGCCCGCCCATCATCACGTTTTCATGTTGCAGGCGCAACGGGATATTGCGGTCGGCGGCGGCGAAAATCATGTCCATGGTAATCGGCGAAGGTTTGTTGATGATGATGCCCAGCGCACCTTCTTCATCGTGTTCGCACACATAAATGACCGTATCCGTAAAAAACGGATCGTCCATATGAGGCATGGCAATCAGGAAATGGTTGGCTAAATTCATATTCTTTTAATCTATAAGCTGATTTTATTATTTTTGTCCGTCGGCAACCGGCGCATCCACCACGCACGCACCGTAAACCGCACCGCCTGCCGGTACCGGCGTATCGGTTTTCGCATGGGCAAAACACGATACCGCGCTCAAAGAGTTTTTCGGCGAACCTTGAACGATTTTATCGCTGTACACCAAATAAGCGAAAGACTTACGTTTCGGATCGTAGTAGCGGATAATCTGTTGGCTCTTAAATGCTATGCTGGCACTGCGTTTGAACACTTGTCGCGGTTTCAAAACCGCAGCCTCGTTATAACGGATGACTTCCGCACTTTGCACGCAGGAAACCGATGCGTCGCTGGCATCTTCTTCCAGATTGACCGTTTCTTTCAAACCGCCTTTTTTCGCATACGAAATATAGCAGGCAACCCCCTGCACATCAGGATCGTCAAAACCTTCCACTTCAATACGGTCGTTTTTACCCAGCATATGAAACACCGTACTGGCGCGTCCGATTTTATCGGTATTGTCACCGCAAGCCGCCAAAACCATGGCGCCCAACACTACTAATAAATATTTTTTCATAATATCCCGTCGATGCAGACTGTCAATTTCCAAGCAGACTAAAGCCCGTCCGCCTACTCTATCGTTACTATATAAGACCGTTCGTCCATATTGCAACCCGATATTATTTTCAGACGGCCTGACAGACAGTATAATCCGTCCTATTGTTCCTACTTTGATAGCAAGATCGAACCATGCGTTACAAACCCCTCATTCTCGCCCTGTTGCTCAGTTTCTCCCTGCCAACCTATGCTGCCAAAGACGCGCCGAAAGAAAAAGCGGCCGCCGTCAAAAAAGCTGCGCCCATAAAAAAAGAGAAAGAAGCCACTAAGGCAGATGTCAAAAAAGAAACCTCAAAAAAACAAGCGGTAAAAGAAAAAGAGGAAGACAAAAAAGCGGTTAGAGCCAAAGCTGCCAAAGAGAAGGAAACCGCCGACAAAAATGAACGCGCTTCAGCCAAAAACAAAACGGCTAAAGCCTCCGAAGCCGCTGCCGACAATAAAAAGGCCAACCGTAAAGCCGAAGAGCCTAAAGAAACAGCAAAAGACAAAAAAGCCGCAGCCGCAAAATCTGGCAAAGCCAAAGAACAAGACAAAAAAACTGCTGAAGATAAAAAAGACAGTAAAGCTAAAGAACCTGTAAAAAAAGCAGACCCTAAGGAAACCAAAGCCAAAGAGCCTGCTAAAAAAGCGGTTGAGGATAAAAAAGACGGCAAAAAAACCAAAGAGTCCGTAAAAAAAGCAGCCGAAGACAAAAAGGCCGAAGCCAAAGAACCTGCCAAAAAAGCTGTTGAAGACAAAAAAGACGCTAAAAAAGACACTAAAGCCAAAGAGCAAAACAAAAAAGACGAGCCTAAAGTTGAGCCTAAAGCCACTTCTTCAGCCGACAACGATTTCAAAGCAGCCGTAACAGCCGCCGCCAACGATATGGAAACTAAAAAATCCTTTGCCAAACGCAACGAGGGTTTCATTATCCATGTCAATGCCACGCTCAAACAGCTGCAACAAACACGCAACAACCTCTCCGGCATCAACCGCAAACAACGCGACGCATGGGAAAAATTCCAAAAACTCAATGCCGATGCCAACCAGTTGAAAGCTGAAGTATCCAACACGCGCGCCCAAATTTCGCGTTTTGTGTCCGGCAACTATAAAAACAGCCAGCCCAACGCGGTCGCCCTCTTCCTGAAAAACGCCGATGCCGGCCAAAAAACCCGCTTCCTGCGTTACACGCGTTATATCAACAACGCCAACGACCAAGTCATGAGAGACTTGGAAAAACAACAAAAAGAGCTGGCGGTGCAAGAGCAAAAAATCAACAATGAATTGGCTTACCTGAAAAAACTGCAAGCCAATATTCAAGCTTCATTGCGTCAACAAGGCGTAACCAATACCGCCGAACAAGCCGAAAGCCGCCGTCAAAACGCGCAAATGGCCAAAGAAGCGCAAAAGAAAATCAACCACAGAGAAAACGAGCAGCGCCTCAACAATCTCTTGAAAGATTTAGAAAAACGCAAAGCCGAGCAACGCAAAGCCGAAGCCGAAGCGCGTAAGAAAGCCGCCGAAGCCCGTTTGGCCGCCGCCGAAAAAGCCCGCAAAGAGCAGGCTGCCGCCCAACAAAAAGCCGAAGCCGAACGCGCCGCCATGTCCACGCTGACTGACGAAGACATGAAACTGCAAGCCCCGAACACCCAAGGCTTTACCGTCAGCAATGCCAACAGCTTCAGCCGTATGCAAGGCCGTCTGAAAAAACCGGTCAACGGCACATTGGCAGGCCTGTTCGGTCAAGACCGCGGCGATGGCGAAGTTTGGAAAGGCGTGTTCTACAATACCGTTCCGGCTCCGGTCAGCAGCATTGCCTCAGGCACGGTTACTTTTGCCGGCGAGCTTGAAGGCTACGGCAAAGTGGTCGTCCTCGACCACGGCGACGGCTATGTCAGCATTTACTCTGGTCTGAACGAAATCGACATCGCCCAAAACTACGCCGTCAATGCCGGCAGTAAGATTGGCACCAGCGGCACTTTGCCGTCGGGCGAAACCGGCCTTTACCTTGAAGTCCGCTACAACGGACAAGTCATGAATCCGCTTTCATGGATTAACTGATGTTTCAGACGGCCTGAGTGAATTTTCCCCTTCAGGCCGTCTGAATTTTCATCATAAACTACAATAAAACACGATTTTCACGCCTGTTCAGCACATTAAACAACAAACTTTTACCTTAAACTTATTGTTCCAAGCGTTTAAATCACATAAAGTCAACGGGTTCAGAGAAAACAAAAACCACTTTGCTTACCGTACACAAAAAGAAAGTCAAACGAATGTCAACAAAATCCACTTTGAAAAAAGTTGCAATCTACACTCTCGGCGCATTTAGCGGCATCGCCCTCAGTCTGAGTGTACAAAGTTTTGCCGCCGAAAAAGACAAAAAAGACAACGAAGCCCTGCCCGTGCAAACCATCCGCACCATGGCAGAAGTGTACGGTCAAATCAAAGCCAACTATTACCAAGACAAACCCGACGCCGAGCTCTTTGAAGGCGCAATGAAAGGCATGGTGTCCGATCTCGATCCACATTCCGAGTATATGGACAAAAAAGGCTATGCCGAAATGAAAGAGTCTACCAGCGGCGAATTCGGCGGCTTGGGCATGGAAATCGGACAAGAAGACGGCTTCGTCAAAGTCGTTGCCCCGATTGAAGACACTCCGGCAGAACGCGCCGGTGTGAAAAGCGGCGACTTTATCGTCAAAATCGACAATACCTCTACCCGCGGCCTGACCGTCAGCGAAGCCGTCAAAAAAATGCGCGGCAAACCGGGTACCAAAATC
Source organism: Neisseria sp. 27098_8_158 (assembly GCF_041433145.1). Lineage (NCBI taxonomy): Bacteria > Pseudomonadati > Pseudomonadota > Betaproteobacteria > Neisseriales > Neisseriaceae > Neisseria > Neisseria sp. 27098_8_158. The sequence continues at coordinate 112,852 of NZ_JAPWAZ010000001.1, read as the reverse complement.
ACCCTGACCCTTTCACGCAAAAATGCCGACAAACCCATCGTCGTCAACCTGACCCGCGCCATCATCAAAGTCAAAAGCGTACGCCATCACCTGCTTGAAAAAGACTACGGCTACATCCGCGTCTCCCAATTCCAAGAGCGCACCGTTGCCGCGCTCAACGAAGCCGCACAAGCCCTTGTCAAAGAAAACAAAGGCCCGCTCAAAGGCATCATCCTCGACTTGCGCGACGACCCGGGCGGCCTGCTCAACGGCGCAGTCGGCGTATCCGCAGCCTTCCTGCAACCTGACGTCACCGTTGTCAGCACCAAAGGCCGCAACAAAAAAGAAGGCATGGTACTCAAAGCAACTGCCGAAGACTACATCACCACCAGCGGCAAAGACCCGTTGGCTGGATTGCCTGCCGAGCTGAAAACCATTCCGATGACCGTCCTGATTAACGCAGGCTCGGCCTCCGCTTCCGAAATCGTTGCCGGCGCATTGCAAGACCACAAACGCGCCGTCGTCGTCGGCACACAAAGTTTCGGCAAAGGCTCAGTGCAAACCCTGATTCCGCTTTCCGGTGGCAGCGCAGTCAAATTGACCACCGCCCTTTACTACACGCCAAACGACCGCTCGATTCAGGCGCAAGGCATTGTTCCTGACGTTGAAGTCAAAGACAAAGACCGAGCCTTTGAAAGCCGCGAAGCCGATTTGGTCGGCCATATCGGCAATCCGCTGGGCGGCCAAGACGTCAACAGCAGCACTGAAACGCCTGCCAACGCAGAAACCAAAGCCGATAAAGACAAGTCCAAAAAAGACAAAGACGAAGACATCTCCAGCCGCCGCATTCCAAATCCGGCCAAAGACGATCAGCTCCGCAAAGCCTTGGACTTGGTGAAAAATCCAGCCGAATGGCAAAAATCTTTGGGCTTGGCAGCGAAAAAACCTGCACCGAAAAAAGATGCGGATAAAGACAGCAAAAAATAAACCTGTTATTTCTCAATAAAAAAGGTCGTCTGAAAACGATATGATTGTTTTCAGACGACCTTTTCACACATCAAATATTCCACAGGGAAAACACCATGGCAAAAGCCCCCAAAACCATCTACCAATGTTCCGAATGCGGCGGCACTTCCCCAAAATGGCAGGGTAAATGCCCGCATTGCGGCGAGTGGAACACGCTTCAGGAAAACCTTGCCGCGCCTGAGCCGAAAAACGCCCGCTTCCAATCTTGGGCGGCGGACACTTCGACCGTCCAATCTCTCTCCGCCGTTACCGCGACCGAAGTGCCGCGCAATCCAACTGGCATGGGCGAGCTTGACCGCGTATTGGGCGGCGGTTTGGTCGATGGTGCGGTCATCCTACTAGGCGGCGACCCCGGCATCGGCAAATCCACATTACTGTTGCAAACCATCGCCAAAATGGCGCAAAGCCGTAAAGTACTGTACGTTTCCGGCGAAGAATCTGCCCAACAGGTCGCCCTGCGCGCGCAACGTTTGGAACTGCCTACCGAAGGCGTAAACCTGCTTGCCGAAATCCGAATGGAAGCCATTCAGACGGCCTTAAAACAGCATCAGCCCGAAGTTGTCGTCATCGACTCCATCCAAACCATGTATTCCGACCAAATCACTTCCGCTCCCGGCTCCGTGTCGCAGGTGCGCGAGTGTGCCGCCCAACTGACGCGTATGGCGAAACAGATGGGCATCGCCATGATACTGGTCGGACACGTTACCAAAGACGGTGCGATTGCCGGCCCGCGCGTACTGGAACACATGGTCGATACCGTGCTGTATTTCGAGGGCGACCAACATTCCAACTACCGCATGATACGTGCCATCAAAAACCGTTTCGGCGCGGCAAACGAACTGGGCGTATTCGCCATGACCGAAAACGGTTTGAGAGGCGTATCCAACCCGTCCGCCATCTTCCTTGCCAGCTACCGCGACGACACGCCCGGTTCGTGCGTTTTGGTCACACAGGAAGGCAGCCGCCCGCTTTTGGTTGAAATTCAGGCATTGGTCGATGATGCGCACGGATTTACCCCCAAACGCCTCACCGTCGGCCTAGAACAAAACCGCCTCGCCATGCTGCTCGCCGTCCTCAACCGCCACGGCGGCATTGCCTGCTTCGACCAAGACGTGTTCCTCAACGCCGTCGGCGGCGTCAAAATCGGCGAACCCGCCGCCGACCTCGCTGTCATCCTCGCCATGCTCTCCAGCTTCCGCAACCGCCCCATGCCTGAAAAAACCGTTGTATTCGGCGAAATCGGCTTAAGCGGCGAAGTCCGCCCTGTTGCACGCGGACAAGAGCGGCTCAAAGAAGCGGAAAAACTCGGCTTCAAACGTGCCATCGTTCCCAAAGCCAATATGCCGCGCAATGCCAAAGAGTTTCCGAACCTGAAAATCTACGGCGTCAGCAGTTTGCAGGAAGCGATTGACGTTTGTCGTGACGGGGACTAAAACGTTTCAATAATCCGACTCAAAAAACAATTAGCTAAAAGGCCGTCTGAAAACTTTCAGACGGCCTCTCTTTAAATTTAAATAATTTTGTTATATTATAACGAACGCTTTATTCTATCTTTTCTACACATCGAAAATCGGAGAGAAATCTTGAAAAAAACTGCTTTGCTTATCGCATCCGCCTTCCTGTTTAGCACTGCCGCACACGCCCATCGCGTTTGGGTTGAAACCGCCCACACACATGGCGGCGAATACCTTGAAGCCGAATTGGGCTATGGCGAATTCCCTGAGCTTGAGCCCATCGCCAAAGACCGCCTGCACATTTTCAGCAAACCCATGCAGTTGGTGACTGAAAAAGGCAAAGAAAACATGATTCAAAAAGGCACATACAATTACCAATACCGCAGCAAACTGCCGGTCAAAGACGGCAGCTACTTGGTAACCGCCGAATACCAACCGACTTTCTGGTCAAAAAACAGCGCGGGCTGGAAGCAGGCAAGCATCAAAGAAATGCCTGATGCAAGCTATTGCGAACAAACCCGTATGTTCGGTAAAAACATCGTCAATGTCGGCCATGAAAGCGCAGATACCGCCATCATTACCAAGCAAGTCGGCCAACATTTGGAAATCGTACCTTTGGACAACCCAGCCAACGTCCACGTCGGCGAACGCTTCAAAGTCCGCGTCCTCTTCAATAGCGAGCCGCTGCCTAACGCCACCGTTACCGCCACATTTGACGGCTTCGACACCAGCGACCGCAGCAAAACCCATAAAACCGAAGCCCAAGCCTTCTCCGATACCACCGATGACAAAGGCGAAGTCAGCATCATTCCATTGCGCCAAGGCTTCTGGAAAGCCAGCGTAGAACACAAAGCCGATTTCCCTGATCAAAGCGTGTGCCAAAAACAGGCGAACTACACTACTTTGACTTTCCAAATCGGTCATTCACATCATTAATACCCAATAACAAAGGTCGTCTGAAAACCGTATTGCAGGGGTTTCAGACGACCTTTTTATCTATATTTTAAAATTAAGATATTTTTGAGAAATAAAATTTTAGTAATCTGTGTAAACAGTTAGGTTACCTGTTCTCCAATGTTCTGTATCCCATGATAGAACATCTGGTAAATCTCTATAAATAGCTCGCTGGTTGAATCTAGGCTGTCCGTCTTTTGTGAACCAATAATTTATTACTGTTGTTGATTTAGGCGGAGAAATTTTTTTCTTTTCGTTTAAAGAGGGTTGCCAGAAATAAATAATCAGTGCTTCAGCCATTTCAAGATAATAACGGCTCGCATTTGCTGGCACAACCACTGTTCCCAACCAAAATTCCTGTTCTCTTGTAATAAGTGGGAGTTTGTGATGATTCCTAAATCTTGAGGAGAAATTTCCTTCTGTAATGCCACAATATTGGATGGAATTATCACCTCTTTCATATTTTTGTTTGCCTGCCGCAAGATACAATCCATTTCTCAACTCTAGATTGTTAGTAATATCATCGTATGAATATGGACCTTTCCAATTAATAATCAGCGTAGTATGTTCTGACATTTCATAACCTCAGGCAGTGATTTTAAATTTCACAAAAATAAATAAATATTAAATATAAATAACAATATTTAATATTTTATCAGACAATTTAATGGATTAGTATTTTATTAATTTTAATCAAGGTTTATACGGCGCAAACTCCCATTGTCCAAGCCCCAAGCCCAAATCGAACACGTTCAGACGGCCTATTGCCACACGAACCAAGCGCAAACACGGAAAACCTGCTTTCGCCGTCATCCTTCGCACTTGGCGGTTTTTCCCTTCCGAAATTTTGATTTCCACCCAAAAATCAGGCACAGACTTGCGCACACGAATCGGCGGCACGCGCGGCCATAAAACATCCGCTTCTCCTTCTTCCAATACCCTGACTTCGGCCGGACGGGTGACAAAATCGCCCAAATCTACGCCACGGCGCAACAAATCCAATTTGGCTTCATCAGGAGAACCCTCCACCTGCGCCCAATAAGTTTTGACCTGCTTGAATTTCGGGTCGGCAATCTGCGCCTGCAAATGGCCATTATTGGTCAGCAGCAGCAAACCCTCGCTGTCCGTATCCAAACGTCCGGCCGGATAAAATCCCGGTTTCTCGACAAAATCCTTAAGGCATTGATGTTTTTCATGTGCAGAAAACTGGCAAATCACGCCATAAGGCTTGTTTAGAATAATCAAATCGTTCATTTCACACTTTCAGACGGCCTTGGATTTCAAGCAATTCCGGATAATAAAAAAGACACCGTATAAAACGGTGTCTTTCATATTTGGCGGAGTAAGAGGGATTCGAACCCTCGATGCAGGTTGACCCCACATGCTTCCTTAGCAGGGAAGTGCCTTCAGCCTCTCAGCCATTACTCCTAAGGAAGACCGCAATATACGCTTTCTGCCCTCCTTCGTCAAGCATTACCTCCCCAAACTTTCTTAACACCATGAAATCATTTAAATAAAAATATAATATTTTTTACATCATCCTATTTTTATACTTCTTTCATATATGTTAAAATGATTCTGTTTTCTGTAAACCTTTTTTCACACCCCTTATTACAAAGGAGTTCGTATGTTACGTTTTTCTGCTTTGGTTGCCGTATCCGCCCTGATGCTTGCCGCTTGCTCACAATCCGGCAATTCCCAACCATCTACTTCCTCCTCTCAAACTTCTACTCAAAAAACAACTGCCGCCGGCTCTGCCTGCCGCAGCATGGGTGAAGGCCATAAAGTCAATGGCAAAGGTCAAAACGACATTTATATGTGTAAAGTCGATGTAGCTTTGAACTCTGCCGAAGCTAAATCCGCTTTGGATCCTAGCATCCGCGTTCACTACGGCAGCACATCCGGCGCGACTTTGACTTCCCGTCAAATCTCCAACTCAGTCGGCAAAACCCCTGATGAAACCTGTCAACGCGCATTCTTGAGCGCAGTTAAACGCTTCCAAAGCACTGCACATCGCAAAAAAGCCAAATCCGTTCATCTGGTTAGCTACTTTGACAAAGTAACCAAAGGCGGTAACGAGTATGAATGCCACATCGCTACATTCAACAGCCGTGTGGTTTTGAAAGGCAGCTTCCACTAAGCAATGTCAAAAATGCCGGACTTCAATATGAAGTTTGGCATTTTTCTATTTTATGGATACGACACCCCTTCACTGCCTACTGGCCGATCCATCTTTTGCCGCCTGCTACGACCATGCGTCTCTAAACACAGCCGATTCACAACGTTTGGCTACCACGCCGCAACTGGCGCAGCGTCAAGACTGGCAAGTCAGCCGAGCGTTAAAACAGCAAACCGATTTACCGACTGTATCGCTGAGCCACAGTAAAGGCTTTGCCGCTTTATTGTGTGTGCCTCAGCCCTTAACAGCCGGTGTTGATATCGAATTTATCCGCCCGCGTGATTTTAAAGTGCTGTCGGCTTTGGTCTGCTCGCAGGAAGAACAAGACTATTTGGAAACGGCAAACTGGCCGTCTGAAACGTTTTACCGATTGTGGTGTTTCAAAGAAGCATTGATTAAAGCGGCAAATTTGGATTTTCCGTCAGACATGAAATCGGTCGGCTATGTTTTCGATTCAGGGCAACCCGTCGGTTTACGCACTGGAAAGCAAACCGATTGGTACGGCACAAGCGCGATTTTGGCGGATACGATGGCACTTGCCTGCGTTTGGAAGGGAAAAACCGTCGCCCTGCAATGGCAGTTTTTCGGCTCGCTCAAGCCCAATGATTTAACCGACCGGCAAACTATCTAACAACTGACAAACTAATAATAATCTGATTTAATTTACTGCACTTTTACTTATTCCACACACCAACAGCAGCATTTGCAAAAGGCCGTCTGAACGATGAATCTTCGCCTCCTAAACCGCCTCTATACTGCCCTTATCCTGTTTCTTACCCTGTTTTTGGTTTATGCCTTTGCTTCACAAACGCGTATCCAAACCGATTTGACCGCATTGTTGCCAAGCGAGCAGCAACCCGATGCCTTACTGACGGCCGCGGATAAAGCCGCAGAAGCGCAGCTCAATTCGCAAGTTATTTTGCTTGCAGGCAGTACCGATGCCGAAACTGCTTTTCAGACGGCCTCACAAATTGCCGACGCATGGCGCAAAAGCGGCGTATTTGAACAAGTCGACAGCAGTATGACGCCGAATTTGGACAAAGTGCGGGCGGATATGCAAAAACTGAGTTTGGCGGTTTTGCCGCAAGACGAAATACGCCTGCTGTTTGAGCAGCCGCAAACCTATTTTCAAGCGCGTGCAGAAGCCGCAGCCAATCCGTTTGCCGCCCCCTCACCTTTGTCTTTAGAACAAGACTGGTTGGGCTTCGGACGCTTTGTTGCCGACAAAGCCAATCCGCAAAGCCGTTTGCAGTGGGACATGGACAACGGCATGCTGTTTGCCGAAGACAAAGGCAAAACTTGGGTATTTTTGCGCGGACGGCTCGCCGGTGGCGATCAATTTTCCGGCAACGATGCCCTCTTGCCGCTGATGGCGCAAAGCCGTCAAATCGCTTCGGAAAACGGCGCGGAAACCTTAAGCGCAGGTGGCGCATTGTTCGCCGCCGTATCCAAAGCAGCCGCAGAAAAAGAAAGTCAGCTGATGAGCATGGTCGGACTTGGGCTGACCTTTGCGCTGCTTTTGTGGGTCTTCCGCAGCGGCCGGGTATTTTTGCTGTCCTTGCCGCTGGCAGCCGGTATGTTGACCGGATTGGCGGTCGCTTTATTGGTATTCAACGAAGTGCATATCCTGACCATCGTCATCGGCACCAGCTTGGTGGGTATGTTGGTGGATTTCCCGTTGCACTGGCTTGCTCCGTCGGTATTCGGGCCGTCTGAAAAGACCGTTTGGCAGGCTGAATCGGCAATGAAACATGTCTTACCGAGCTTTGCCGTCAGCCTGACGATTACCGTCTTGGGCTACGCGCTGCTGTGGTTCACCCCTTTGCCTGTATTGCGCCAAACCGCGGTATTTTCAGGATTCGCTTTATTTGGTGCGTTTGGTGCCACCGTTTTATGGCTGCCACCGCTGTTTCGCCGCTATCGAGCCAAAACCGTGCCTTTTGCCGCATTAACTGAAAAGCTCTATTCCTTGTCAGGCCGTCTGAAAAACCGCCTGCACAAACGCGGCTGGTTAATCGTAGGCGGAATTTTGCTGGCAGTCGGACTGTGGCGCAGCGACTGGCGTGACGACATCCGTCAATGGGTCAATATGCCGACCGCGATGTTGGCCGAGGTACAACAAATCGGCCAGTTGAGCGGCACGGATTTTGGCGGAAAATATTTGGTGGCCGAAGCACAAAGCGAAGATGCCCTATTGAAGAAAACCGCCGAACTCGGCCGCGCCCTGCAGCCCTTAATCGCGCAAGGCAAACTGTCCGGCATCCAATCGCCCGACCAATTCATCCTGCCGACAACGGAACAACAAAAACTACAAAACCGCCTGCGCGAATTGACCAAGTTGCCTGATAGCTGGAAACCGCTCACAGAAATCGGTATTCCGCGCAAAACCGTGCGCGATGCCCTGCTGCAAGCTGCCGATACGCAACCATTGTCGCTTTCAGACGGCCTGAATACCGATTTGGCAGAAGCTTGGCGTTCCTTATATTTGGGCGAAGTGGAACCAGGCCGTTTTGCTGCCGTCGTGCGTTTGAACGGCATGACTGATGAAGCTGCCGTACACGCCGTGGCGCAACATGTCCCCGGCGTACATTGGGCAGACAAGCGCGCCCACTTAAACGAGCTTTTCCACCACACACGCAATCAGGCCGCATGGTTGAAACTGGCTTCCTATGCGTTGGCATGGTTGCTCTTGTGGAAAATGTTTGGTTTCAAACGCGGCAGCAAAATCCTTGCCGTGCCGCTGGCCGCCGCCATCTGCACCGTTGCCGTACTCGGTTTGGCCGGGATTCCCGTCAGCCTGTTTGCCATGTTCGGCCTGCTTTTAGTGTCCGCCATCGGCGTGGACTATGCCGTCTATGCCGCCACTGCACATCACAGCGCGCCGGCAAAATTAGGCGGTATGCTGCTTGCCGCCGCGACGACAGCCATTTCCTTTGCCCTGCTCGCCATCAGCAGCACGCCCGCTGTTGCCGCGTTCGGCATGACGGTTACCATCGGCGTGGCATTCAATATTTGGCTGGCAGGCACATTGTTGAAAAATTAGACAAAAGATGAAGACGATTGAAATTAAGGCGATATTTTGTTTCAACTTCTATCGTCACGTTGTAAGAGGCCGTCTGAAAAACTTCAGACACTAGTTTAAACATTTTTTTATCATTAAAATCAAAGGTATTTTCAAATGTCCGTAGAATTTGACGTTGCCGTTATCGGCGCAGGCCCTTCAGGTTCGGTTGCTTCTGCTTTGCTGAACAAACAAGGCTTTAAAGTTTGCGTATTGGAAAAACAACATTTCCCGCGCTTTGTCATCGGCGAAAGCCTGTTGCCGCATTGCATGGAAATGTTGGAAGAAGCCGGTTTTGCCGATGCAGTGCATGCCGAGCCCAGCTTTCAATTTAAAGACGGCGCTGCGTTTTCATGGGGCAGCCGTTACACAGATTTCAACTTTACTGAAAAATTTTCAGACGGTCCCGGTACTATTTATCAAGTGCGCCGCGGCATCTTCGATAAAATCCTGATTGATGAAGCGGCAAAACAAGGCGTCGATGTCCGCTTCGGACATGGCGTAACCGCATTTGACAATAGTGGCGATATGGCACGTTTGAGCGTTGCAACCGATACAGGCGAAAACTATGAACTGACTGCCAAATTCGTTTTGGATGCCAGCGGTTACGGCCGTGTCCTGCCCCGCCTTTTGGACTTGGAAAGCCCGTCCGATCTGCCTCCGCGCCAAGCCCACTTCACGCATATCGACGATAACATCACCAGCCCGAAATTCGACCGCAACAAAATCCTGATCAACACGCATCCTGAACATCGCGATGTCTGGATTTGGCTGATTCCTTTCGGCGACAACCGCTGCTCCATCGGCGTTGTCGGCACACCCGACAAACTGGCCGGCGAATCAGAAGCCGTGTTGAAGAAATTTGTGTACGAATGCCCGATGCTGGCGGAAATTTTAGATAAAGCCGTTTGGGAAAACGACTTCCCGTTCCGCTCTATCCAAGGCTACTCTGCCAACGTAAAAACCTTATACGGCAAGCATTTCGCCCTTTTGGGCAACGCCGCCGAATTCCTCGACCCCGTCTTCTCCTCCGGCGTGACCATTGCCCTGCACTCTGCCAAACTGGCTGCCGATTTACTGGGCAAACAGCTCAAAGGCGAAACCGCTGATTGGCAAACCGAATTTGCCGATCAACTGATGATCGGCGTGAACGCATTCCGCACTTATGTAAACGGTTGGTACGATTTCCGCTTCCAAAATGCCATCTACGCGCCTAACCGCAGTCCTGAAATCAGCCGTATGATTTCATCTATTCTGGCAGGCTATGCTTGGGACACGAACAATCCATTCGTGGAAAAATCCGAGCAACGCTTGTCCACACTTGCCGCATTGGTGGGCGATTTGAAGGTAGAATAAGGATGAATGTCTTTCAGACGACCTAGACTGAAAACAGAACAGGCCGTCTGAAACTTCATCCACACCATTAAATATTTTGACCGATAGATAAAACCTTATGCGATTTATCCCTTTGCTTGCCGCACTGCTGCTTTCCGCATGTGCGACCTCGCTCCCCCATCCGCAAACGCTGCCGCCGCTTTCCAAAGAAGGTCAATGGTTCAAACTTGAGCAGACTAATGCGGCTGGGCAAACCGTTCAAACCAATCTCTTGGCAGTCGAGCCTCATTCAGACGGCATCCGCTTTGTCCAAACCGATGCACTGGGTGCGCCGGTATCGCGTCAATCGGTCAGCACCAAAGGCTGGAAAAATGACGGCTTTGTGATGCCAAATGCCAATTCGCGTCGACTGTTTGCCGCCCTGTTGCCGCTTTTGGCCGCCGAACAAGCCGCCACGCTTTACCCTGAAGCACGCCAACAAAATGCCACCCATCAAGGCTTCTGCCCTGACGGCAAAGGTGCGGTGTTCAGCTACCGCGAGCGTGATTTGTGGTGTGTCGCCCACCATTCCGAACAATTCCTTATCGGCTTCCCCGACCAAACTTTCTGGACGGTCAGCCCGATTGCAGAAGACTAATTCATGAATACTCCTGTTTATCTCAGCCGTCCGGCACTGACCAGCGCATTGGGCAGCGGCTTGCAAGTTCATGCCGATGCCTTACTCACGCCGTCTGAAAACACGCCCCTGACTTTTTCAGACCAATGGGTAAAAGGCAAAACGCATGCTTTCGGTGCGATCAAAGAAACCCTGATGCCTCTGCCCGACAGCATTCCCGAAGCGCATCGCAGCCGCAACAACCAGCTTATCCAGCACGCGCTTTCGCAAATAGACGGACTGATTCAGACGGCCATTGCCCGTTACGGCAAAGAAAGGATTGCTGTCGTGACCGGTACGTCCACCAGTGGTGCAGACGAAAATATCCCCTTGTTCCAACACGTTGTCCAAGGTGGTGAATGGACGGATGTTCCGTTCAAACAGCTGCAACACACCATGGCTTCGCCCTCCGAATTTATCGCCCAAGTTTACGGTTTGGACGGCTTGCGCTATACCGTCTCCACCGCCTGCACTTCCGGCGCACGCGCCCTCATCAGCGCAGCCCGGCTGCTTCGTGCCGGATTGTGTGATGCCGTAATTTGCGGCGGCGCAGATACGCTTTCTCCGCTGACGATTAATGGTTTTTCCTCTTTGGAAGTGCTTTCAGACGGCATCGCCAAGCCTTTTTCCGCCAACCGCAACGGCATCAATATCGGCGAAGCGGCCGCATTTTTCGTGATGACGCGCGATGCCGATTTTGACGGCGAAATGCAGTTGCTGGGCTACGGCGCAAGCAGCGATGCCTACCATATGTCTTCGCCCCGTCCCGACGGTTTGGGTGCAGCCCAATCTTTTCAGGCCGCTTTGGATAAAGCCGGCTTGAAAGCGGAAGACATCGGCTGGATCAATCTGCACGGCACCGGCACGCAGCATAACGACAGCATGGAAAGCCGAGCTGTTGCCGAAGTGTTTGGCAGCCACACCCTTTGCACGTCAACCAAGCCGTCCACCGGTCATACCTTGGGTGCAGCCGGTGCGATTGAAGCCGCATTTGCCTGGTTGATGGCCAACCGCCAATACAATCCGGAAGGCAAACTGCCGCCCCAACAATGGGACAACGTACCCGATTCCGAGCTGCCCAACATTGCTTTAACCGACAAAAACAGCCGCTGGCCGTCTGAAAAATGCATTGCCGCCAGCTCGTCATTTGCCTTCGGCGGAAGCAATGCCGTTTTGATTATCGGATAAGTCCTTATATTTAGGCTGTCTTTTCAGACGGCCTTTTTCTTTTCCGCAACTTAAAAAACAATAACATCAAAACAACAACCAAATCCGCCGAAATATGCCATAATAGGCTTAGCACATTTCTTCTCGCGATGTGCCCGAAAAGAAAAACTTAACCTACATAGAGAATAATCCCATGACTAAATCCACCATTATCTATACCTACACCGACGAAGCTCCTGCATTGGCCACTCAATCCCTGTTGCCAATCGTGCAGGCGTTTACCCGCTATGCCGATATTGATGTCAAAACCAGCGACATCTCTCTCTCCGGCCGTATTTTAGCGGCGTTTCCCGAATACCTGACCGAAGCGCAACGCGTACCTGATGCGCTTGCCGAATTGGGCGAACTGGTGAAACAACCCGATGCAAACGTGATCAAACTGCCGAACATCAGCGCGTCCGTACCTCAACTGACGGCCGCGATTAAAGAATTGCAGTCTAAAGGCTTTGCCGTTCCCGACTATCCTGCCGACCCTCAAACCGATGAAGAAAAAGCCGTACGCGAACGCTACGACCGCATCAAAGGCAGCGCGGTAAACCCTGTCCTGCGTGAAGGCAACTCCGACCGCCGCGCGCCTAAAGCAGTGAAAAACTTTGCGAAAAAACATCCGCACAGCATGGGCGCATGGACCAAAGATTCCAAAACCCATGTTGCCACCATGCAAAGCGGCGACTTTTTCCATAACGAACAATCCGTTACCGTACCCGATGCGACTTCCGTATCCATCGTGTTCACCGACAAACAAGGCAACAAAAAAGAGCTGCGCGAGCCTGTTGCCCTGAAAGCCGGCGAAATCATCGACGCGACCGTGATGAGCAAAAAAGCCCTGCTCGCCTTCCTTGCCGAACAAGTGAAAGACGCAAAAGCTAAAGGCGTATTGTTCTCGCTGCACATGAAAGCCACCATGATGAAAGTGTCCGACCCGATTATCTTCGGACACGCCGTCAAAGTATTCTTCGCGCCTGTATTTGAAAAATTCGGCGACAAACTGGCTGCCGCAGGCGTCAATGTCAACAACGGCTTCGGCAACCTGCTTGCCAATCTGGACAAACTGGATGCGGACACCCGCGCAGCCGTTGAAGCTGAAATCGCCGCCGTTTACGCCGCCAACCCTGATTTGGCTATGGTTGATTCCGACAAAGGCATCACCAACCTGCACGTTCCTAGCGATGTCATCGTCGATGCTTCTATGCCTGCGATGATTCGTAATTCCGGCCGTATGTGGGATAAAGACGGCAAAGCGCAAGACACCAAAGCCGTCATTCCGGACAGCAGCTATGCCGGCGTTTACCAAGCAACCATCGACTTCTGCCGCGAACACGGCGCGTTTGACCCGACAACCATGGGTACCGTTCCTAACGTCGGCCTGATGGCGCAAGCAGCCGAAGAATACGGTTCACACAACAAAACTTTCGAAATCGAAGCCGACGGCCAAGTTCAAGTCATTGATGCAGCAGGTAATGTCCTGATGCAACACGACGTTGAAGCCGGTGACATCTGGCGTATGTGCCAAACCAAAGACGCGCCCGTCAAAGACTGGGTACAACTCGCCGTCAACCGCGCCCGTCTGAGCAACACGCCAGCCGTGTTCTGGCTCGACGAAAACCGTCCGCACGATAAGAGCCTGCTCGCCAAGGTTAAAGCCTACCTTGCCGAACTGGATACCGACGGCCTCGACATCCGCGTCCTCGCTCCTGAAGAAGCCGCTAAATTCAGCTTAGGCCGTCTGAAAAACGGCGAAGACACCATCTCTGTAACCGGTAACGTCCTGCGCGACTACCTGACCGACTTGTTCCCAATTTTGGAACTGGGTACCAGCGCGAAAATGCTGTCTATCGTTCCATTGATGAATGGCGGCGGTATGTTTGAAACCGGCGCGGGCGGTTCTGCACCGAAACATGTTCAACAATTCCTCGAAGAAAACCACTTGCGTTGGGACTCTTTGGGCGAATTCCTCGCACTCGCCGTATCGTTTGAACATCTGGCACAAAAAACCGGCAACGCCAAAGCCCAAGTCCTCGCCGACACTTTGGATGCAGCCACCGAAAAACTGCTGTTGAACGACAAATCGCCTAAACGCAAAGCTGGCGAACTCGACAACCGCGGCAGCCATTTCTACCTCACCCTCTACTGGGCACAAGAATTGGCAGCGCAAGACAAAGATGCCGAACTGAAAGCCGCATTTGCTCCATTGGCAGCCGCTTTGACTGCCGACGAAGCCAAAATCGTTGAAGAACTCTCTGCCGTACAAGGCAAAGCGGTCGACATCGGCGGCTACTACGCAGCCAATCCTGAAAAAGCCGCACAAGCGATGCGTCCAAGCGCAACCTTTAATCAGGCCTTGTCAGCCTTATAATTAAAGTAACAAAAGGCCGTCTGAACTTTCAGACGGCCTCAAATCTTATGGAAGCACAATGAAAAAAACCATTCTTTCTCTTACTCTCCTCATCAGCGCTCCGGCTTTGTGGGCATTTTCCCCTGCCGAATTGGCACAAACCCTGCAAAAACCGCAAAACGTGCAAGGCAATTTTGTCCAACAACGCCAACTCAAATCCCTCAGCAAACCCATGACCACCAGCGGCAGCTTTACCCTTGTCCCACAAAAAGGCCTGCTCTGGAAAATGCAAAAACCATTTGAAACCACCCTACGCGTGCGTTCAGACGGCATCATGCAATGGAACGGCAGCCAATGGGTCAACCCAAATGCCAGCAAGCTCAACGGCCAAAGCCGCCAAATCAAACTCTTCCTCGACCTTTTGGGCGGCAATACCCAAGGTTTGGAAAAACAATTTGATTTGAAATTAAACGGCAACGAGAAAAAATGGACGTTGACCCTGACTCCGAAAACCACCATTACCCGTCAAATCTTCAACCGTATCGAAATCAACGGCGATACGCTGGTGCGTAAAATCGAATTGGACGAAAAGCAGGGCGACAAAACCACCATGCAGTTCAACCAAATCCAAACCGATAAAGCTCTGGACAGCTTCAGCCGTACTGCCCTCTAAATTGTCTATCCCAACAAAAGGCCGTCTGAAAATAGATTTCAGACGGCCTTTTGTATTAATCGGCTGAAGGCTGCTGCCCTTTTCGTTCCGCCTTTCTGGCTTCGCGAATGGCTTTGAGTTCGGCCTCTTTCTGTCTGGCTTTTTTCAGCCAAGCCTCCCATTGGTTTGGCGTTTCCAGCGTGATTCTGCCGATTTTGCCTTCTCGGAAATCGGTCAGGATATTTTCAGCGGCCTTTTGATAGTTGACCCGTCCGCCGCTCAAAACCGCTCCGCGCTTCTTGGCAATCCACTCCAGCCAAGAAGTATCGTCCCAATGGCTGCTTGGATCTTTGTCGGCTTGATAGCGCTCTTGCAACAGGGCCAGATAATGGCGGCGGAGGTAATCCAAAAGCTCAAGCGCCACCTCTTCTTCGTCCAGCGCGTTGCGTCCGACTGCACCGCCGGCCGCAAGGTTGTATCCGCCTTCTTCGACGATAATTCTTGGCCACAACATACCGGGGGTATCGTAAAGCCAGAAATCGTCGGCAAGGAAAAGGCGCTGTTCGGCTTTGGTAATACCGGGTTCGTTACCGGTTTTGGCAGATTTTTTGCCGATCATGCCGTTAATCAAGGTGGATTTGCCAACGTTTGGGATACCGCAAATCAGGACACGCAGCGGCTTCTCAATACCTTGACGATGCGGAATCATGGCGCGGCAGGCTTGGGTAATTTTGCCATGAGCGCCGGTTTCGGAAGAATCAAGCGCAATGGCGCGGGTATCTTGGCGGCTGTTGTAGTGTTCAAGCCAAACTTTGGTACGCTCGGGATCAGCAAGATCTTGCTTGTTTAAGATTTTGAGTTTTGGCTTGCCTTTGGACAACTGGGCAAGCAAGGGGTTTTCGCTGGAAGCAGGCATACGCGCGTCCAACATCTCAATCACCATATCAACGCTTTTAATGCGTTCGGCAATGGCTTTTTTTGCCTTGTTCATGTGGCCGGGAAACCATTGGATAGCCATGTCTTTTTATTCTTTCTATTCGTATCTGAGGCCGTCTGAAAAATCATTGTTTTTCAGACGGCCTCGGTATTGGGATAATCGGTCAATCAGGATTTAGAGGTTGCCATGCTCGTAGCTGTAATAACCTGCCTCATCCATACACTGCTCAAAAGTTTTGGATGTATTGCCACGTTTGGTTCCATTTTGAACTTGTGATTTGCAGGTATTGATTTGGCGAGAAACTTCAGCTTCGCTCGCTCCGGTACGGTGCCAACGGTAAGCAGTGACAGGCTCTGTCGCGCAGGCGGTCAAGATAAGCAGGGATAATGCAGTCAGACTGATTTTTTTCATGGTTTCTTCCTTTGAGGCCGTCTGAAACGGCAAGTTAGCGTCCTGCCAAGCTTTGAGCCTGACGATGGCGGACAAGGAGTTCGTAACGGCCCTTGAGGCGTTCGGCCAATTTTTCCACAACATAAACGGAGCGGTGCTGACCGCCGGTACAACCGATGGCAATCGTTACATAACTGCGGCTCTCTTGTTGCAAGCGCGGCAACCAGCGGCTAATAAAATGGTCGATGTCATCAACCATTTCTTGAGCCAACGGCTGCTGGCCCAAATAATCTTGAATAGGCTTATCCATGCCGGTAAAGGGGCGTAATTCCGGATCGTAATACGGATTGGGCAGGCTGCGCATATCAAACATAAAGTCGGCATTGTTGGGGACGCCGTATTTGAAACCAAAGGATTCAAGAATGACCAGCAAACCGACACGTTCAATATTGAGCCATTGTTGTACGGCATAACGCAGCTGCTGCGCATTCATTTTGGACGTATCGATGCAATATGCGATGTCTCTAAGTGGGAAGAGCCACTCGCGTTCTTTTTGCAGGCTTTCCAACAAAGTCAGGTTTTGACCGGACAAAGGGTGTCCGCGACGGGTTTCTGAGAAGCGACGAACCAAAACGCCCTCTTCTGCTTCAATAAAGAGGACTTCAACTTGATGCCCTTCATTACGCAAATATTGGATTTGCTCTTGCGCTTCCTGAATATTGATACCGGAACGGATATCAACGCTGACACCGAGTTTGGTTTCATCGGCACGTTCGATATGGAGCGAGACCAACGACGGAAGCATTTCCAAAGGAAGGTTATCGACACAGTAATAGCCCAAATCTTCAAGCTGCTTGAGGGCTACGGATTTTCCTGAGCCGGATAAGCCGCTAATCAGGACGATTTTCATGGTTTTGTTCGTTTTCTTTGAGTTGTGTTTGATGGCGTTCGAGGAATTCTTTGGTGCTGTCCTTACCGCGCAATTGAAGGATGTAATTGCGCACTGCAGCTTCAACCAATACTGCTAAGTTTCGACCGATTGCAACAGGCAGGGTAACGGAACGGATGCTGACGTTGAGGATAGATTCAGTTTCGGTACGGATGCTCAATCGATCGAGTTGTTTCATGTATCCGTCGTCGGCCGGAACCAAATTGATAATCAGCTGGAGGGTTTTTTTCGGACGGATGGAGGTTTCGCCAAAAATATGGCGGATATTGAGTATGCCCAAGCCGCGTACTTCGAGGAAATCACGCAGCATCGGCGGGCAACGACCTTCCAGCATTTCCGGACCGGTACGGAAAAGTTCGACTGCATCATCGGCAATCAGGCTGTGGCCGCGCGAAATCAGCTCCAATGCCAATTCACTCTTACCCAAGCCGGATTGCCCGGTAATGAGTACGCCCACTTCAAATACATCCAAAAATACGCCGTGCTTGATGGTGGAAGTCGCCAATGTACGTTGCAGATAAATCCGCAAAACGTCCATCAGGTGCGGACTTTCCTGTTTAGAAGTCAGCAAGGGGATACTGTTGGTATGGCAATAATCGCGCAATTTGGGCGAAACCGGCAAGCCGTTGGCGACGATAACCAAAGACATGGGGATGTCGAAAAGCTCGCCGAAATCATAGTTGAGTTCGCCCGATTCCAGACGGCGTAAATATTCGGCTTCGGCTACGCCGACAACTTGAATTTGGTTGGGATGGATAAAGTTTAAGTGGCCGACCAAGGCCAAGACGGGTTTATCGGCTTCGACACCGATACGGTTGTCCGCGCCGGAATTGCCGGCAGCCCAAGCAAGTTCGAGTTTGTGCTGATTGTCGGAAAACAGGCGGCGGACGGATATGCTGGGCATGAATTACTCTTCGGTCAGGAGTGTGCGTACTTCTTCGGCAGAAGTCGCGGCCATCAATGCTTCACGGATGGCTTTTTGAGAGAATCTGCCGGCCAGTTTGGACAAGACTTCCAAATGTTCGCCGGTAGCGTTTTCAGGCACAAGCAGGATGAAAATCAGGGAGACGGGTTTACCGTCAGGCGCATCAAAGGCAACCGGCTCTTTGGTGCGGATAAACGCACCGGTGGCTTTTTTCACGCATGCGTGACGACCGTGAGGAATCGCCACCCCCTGCCCCAAACCGGTCGAACCAAGTTTTTCACGGGCAAACAGGCAGTCGAACACATTGGTATTCGGTAATTCTGCTTCATTCTCCAGCAGCTGTGCAGCCTCTTCAAACAGACGCTTTTTGCTGCTGACTTCCAAATCCAAAACGATATGGGACAAAGGTAAAATTTCGCCGATCAGGCTCATGTGTATCTCTTTTAAATGTCGCAAAACAATGGGATTGTACCGATTGTCGGTGCAAATCTCAATCCTGAAGGCGTAATTTACACTCGCCCTGCTAACATTTTCCATGTTGTTTTTGATATTTTTTAACGAGCTAAAAATAATCCAACTGTTTGCTTATATTGAATTTAAAGTAAAAATTCTATCATTAGACAAACTATGATTCAAATAAAAAGGGGTATGTCCGGCATACCCCTTTTCCCTTCCTTTTCAGACGGCCTCAACCTAGTTTTTTAAAACAATTTGGAAACCAAAAACAACCAGAAATAATGGCAGACCAATCCGCAAAACCACGCCAAGCCGATGCGGTTGTTGGCCAAAAACGTTTGGAAGCACAACTGACGGTCGCGAGTACGGATGGCCGCATATTGTTGGCACTGCCAATACGCGGTTATCGGCAATACCAGCCAATACGGCCAAGTTGCGCCGATTTTGATACCCAACACTACCATCAATACCGTAAACCAAAAATGGCAAAGCATGGTTGCGCTAATGTCGTGTTCGCCAAATGTGATTGCCGAAGTTTTAATGCCGATTTTCAAATCATCTTCTTTGTCCGCCATGGCATAAATCGTGTCGTAAGCCAGCGTCCATAAGGCATTGGCGGTAAACATCAGCCATGCTTCGGGAGGCACTCGGCCTTGCACGGCGGCAAAGGCCATGGGAATGCCGAACGAAAATGCCAGCCCCAAATAAAACTGCGGCAATGGGAAAAAGCGTTTGGTAAAAGGATATGTAACGGCCAGGAACAAGGCCGGAAGGCTCATCAGCCAAGTAAAACGGTTGAGCGGTACCAAGCATAAAGCGGCCATCAGACACAGCATGACAGTCAAAAGCAGCGCTTCAGTTTTGGAAACCAAGCCTTTGGCAAACGGGCGGTTTTTGGTGCGCTCTACTGCACCGTCAAAATTGCGGTCGGCAAAGTCATTCACGACGCAACCTGCGCTGCGCATCAGAAATGTACCTGCGGTAAAGGCAATAAAAATATCCGCGTCGGGAACACCTTTAGACGCAATCCACAATGCCCAATAAGTCGGCCACAGCAAAAGCAGGGTGCCGATGGGTTTGTCGATGCGCATCAGTTTGGCGTATATCACCATCCGTCCGACAGCGTAACGCGGTAAAAATTGTAGGAAAAAGCGCCGTATGTTCATTGGTGTAATGTGTCGTTGTATATGTATTGATGCTGAATGAAAGGCATTTTAGAGCCTTAGCTCTTATTATAATTTATTGCCGTCTAAAATCAAACAAATCTTAACAATTTAATTTATTGTATTATAACAGAATTATGACAAACATCGGTAATCGGTTTTATTTTCAGACAGCCTTATCGGTATAAATCCATTAATTTCAATAAGAAATATTCTGTTAATTCCAATGTTTCGCCGTTCCAATCGAAATACGAGCGGCGCGCGGTAACAGGCCGTCTGAAAGATGGATGGTCGGAATCTTCAAAACGAAGAAACTCAAAATCCGAACGTTTCAACGGCAATGTACCGTCAAACAGGCGCTCGCCCAAAGGCTGCGTTCCGCAATCCAATAATTCTGTCCATAGACGACTATCCGGTCTGCACGCGCTTCTAGCTTGTATCACTGTTTCGCCGTCCAGTTTCAGCAAAACATCGCGCACAAAGATTTCGTCTCCGTTTTCTGCTCCCTTCGTCAAACCCAAATACACGGGCTCGACTGAAAAATCCTTGCCGGATGCGCGCAGAGCGGCGGTTAGCGAAGAAACAGTCAGTAGATGTTCGGCCTTAGACGGCAAAAGACTTGAAGCTTCGGCATGTGAACAAAGCGTGCCACGCGGTATATCAAGCTCCATCTGACACCCCTGTCTTGGCCAACTCCTGCCATTTGGCTTCGGGAAACTCATCTTTCAGACGGCCTTTAAGATATTCCAAAGTATCGCCGGCAACGGTTTCATCTTTGCTGTCGTGAATATGGTTGAAAATCAAGCTGTACAGGCTGATGCCGTATTGTTTGAGCGCGGTGAAGCTGAGCAGGGTGTGGTTGATACTGCCGAGCCGTCCGCTGGTAACGAGGATGACGGGATAATCTTGTTGCTGAATATAATCAATGGTTAATAGATTTTCCGTCAGCGGAACCATCAATCCACCCGCGCCTTCGACCAAGACGATTTCGTATTGCGTCGCCAACTCTTGAGTGGTGGTACGGATTTTGTCCAAATCCAAAGCCCTGCCGCCAAGACGGGCGGCGAGATGGGGCGAGGCGGGATAGCTGAAGATTTCGGGCATGGTCAGCCCTTGCTTGTCGGCTTCCTGCATGGGTATGCCCATGATTTTACGGTGGACGGCGATATCTTCAGCGATGTCTTGGCAACCAGTTTGCACAGGCTTTTGCGTGATTACGCTTTTGCCTTGCTGCAATAATTGTTTTGCCAACATGCCGGTGGCGACGGTTTTGCCAATGTCCGTATCAATGCCGCTGACGAAGTAAACGCCTTTCATTTGTTGTGTTCCTTCAAAATGTGCACGGTTTTGTCGGCAAGTTCGGTTAAGAGGCCGTCTGAAATAATGTAAGGCGGCATGAGGTACACCAGCCTGCCGAATGGACGCACCCAAATGCCCTGCATCACGCAATCCGCTTGAAAACGCGCCATATCCACACCTTTTTCCAGCTCGATCACCCCGATAGCACCCAAAACGCGCACGTCTTTCACGCCGCGAATGTCCCATGCAGCTTTCAAACGGCCTTTTAAGATGCTTTCGATGCGGCGGATATTTGCCTGCCAATCTTGGGACAAAAGCAGTTTGACCGAAGCGCAGGCAACGGCACACGCCAGCGGGTTTGCCATAAATGTCGGGCCGTGCATGAACACACCCGCTTCGCCGCGCGAAATTGTTTCGGTAACTTTTTGCGAAGTGATTGCCGCCGCCAGCGTCATATAGCCGCCGCTCAAGCCCTTGCCGATACACATAATATCCGGCACGACCTCCGCGTGTTCGCAGGCAAACATCTTGCCCGTGCGCCCGAATCCGGTGGCAATTTCGTCAAAAATCAACACGATATCAAATTCGTCGCATAAATCGCGCAATCCGCGAAGATATTGCGGATGATAAAAATACATGCCGCCCGCGCCCTGCACGACCGGTTCCAAAATAAAGGCGGCAATATCCGCATGATGTGCTTCAAACAAGGCGCGGACAGGCTGCAAATCCGCCCCGTCCCATTCATCGTCGAAACGGCTTTTCGGATTATCGACAAAATAACGCTGCGGCAGAGCGCTGCCGAAAATATGGTGCATCCCCGTTTCCGGATCGCAGACCGACATCGCGTTCCAAGTATCGCCGTGATACCCGCGCCGTACCGTCGTAATATTCTGCTTCGCGGTCAAACCCCGCGCCTGCTGGTATTGCACTGCCATCTTCAACGCGACTTCTACCGAAACCGAACCCGAATCCGCATAAAAAATACGGTCCAGCCCCTGCGGCAAAATCCCGACCAACAATTTGCCTAGCTCCACCGCAGGCTCATGCGTCAAACCGCCGAACATCACATGCGACATCTGCTTAATCTGTGCCTCAACTGCCTGATTCAAAACGGGATGATTGTAGCCGTGTATCGCACACCACCAAGACGACATCCCGTCAATCAGCCGCGTGCCGTCCGCCAATTCGATGTGTACACCTTCCGCTCGGCGCACCGGATAAACAGGCAATGGGTCGGTCATGGAAGTATAGGGATGGAGCAGATGGGTACGGTCGAAATCGAGCAGGGAGGAATGTTCAGACATGTTGAAAACAATGGTTTGATCAGTTTCATTATTATATAACATATTTACCTTTTCAGACGGCACGTCTTCCGTACTGCATCAACGCCAATCCGCTCACCGCCGCCAAACAGCCGACAACCAAGGAAACATGCAATGCCTCGCCCAAAAACCAAGCGGAACACAAAATGCCGAATACCGGCACCAAAGTGATGTACGCCGCCGCGCTGCCGGCACCCAAAGTCTTTACGCCTTCAAAATACCACGCATAGCTCAAGACCGTTGCCCCGACAGACAACCCAATCAAAGCAAACCAGCCCCTGCCGTCCATTTCGGCAAGCATACCAAACGGCAGGCCGTCTGAAATCAGCGCAGGCGGCAGCAACATCATTGCACCCAGCCAAGCGGTAGCCACGGTGACCGTCAGCGCATCAATCCCCTGCAACACCGCCCTACCTATCATCGTATAAGTAACCAAGCAGCAAAGGCTGAAAAACACCAGCACTTCGCCCCACCCTATGCCGCCGCCCGACAAAAATGCCGCAATCTCGCCATGCGTGACCGCCCATATCGAGCCTGCCACTGCCAACAACATGCCCGACACAATCTTGCCGTTGAGCTTCTCGCCAAACAGCAAAGCCGCAAAAAACATCGTCAACACAGGATTGAACGTGACCAACACCGTCGCCCTTGAAGCAGGAATCCGCTGCAAACCCAGCATAGACAACACAGTAAAACCAAATACGCCGAATGCCGCCGCCAGTGCCAATCCAAGCCATTGTTTGCGCGACAAAACTGCCAAAGTACGCAATCGATACCGTGCAAACAGCCAGCCCAAAAGCAAGATTGCCGCCGTCAAAAAGCGCAGCATACCGCCCGTTAAAGGCGGCAACGCCTGTCCCAGCATCCGCCCCATCGGCCAAGATGCGCCCCAAAACGCCGCCATGCCCAATAGTTTTAGATGGATTGCTAAATGTTTCATGGTGATGGATAACTTGAATAATCGGTTTAGAAAGCGTACAAGCTCGGTTTGGAAGGATAAATTTCCTTAGCCGCCGATACTTAATAGAGTTTGCGCGGATAAAATACTACGCTAATCATTACGGAAACAAAGGCCGTCTGAAAGACTGAAATCCAGCTTTTTCAGACGGCCTTTGCTGCTCAATCAATAAGGCTTACAACTCAATGCCTTTGAGTTTCGCCACGGTATTAATGTCTTTATCGCCACGACCAGAGAGGTTGACCAAAATCACTTGGTCTTTGCTCATTTTAGGCGCGTTTTTCACCGCCCAAGCAACGGCATGGCTGGACTCCAGCGCAGGAATAATGCCCTCAAAACGGCAGAGCAAATCAAAGGCTTCAAGTGCTTCGTCGTCTTTGGCAACGGTGTATTCCACACGGTTGATGTCGTTCAAATGGCTGTGTTCCGGGCCGATGCCTGGGTAGTCCAATCCTGCGGAAACAGAGTGCGTACCCAAAACTTGGCCGTTTTCGTCCTGCATCAAATAGCTGCGGAAACCGTGCAATACGCCGATAGGGGCTTTGCTGGTAATCGGTGCGGCGTGATCGGGCGTATCCACACCCAAACCGCCTGCTTCTACGCCGACCAAACGTACGTTTTCTTCTTCGATATAGGGATGGAACAAACCGATGGCGTTCGAGCCGCCGCCTACGCAGGCAACGGCAACATCAGGTTGGCGGCCGATGGCTTCCAACATTTGCTCTTTGGCTTCATTGCCGATCACGCATTGGAAATCGCGTACCATTTCAGGATACGGCGCAGGGCCTGCGGCAGTGCCGATGATGTAGAACGTATCATCCACACGCGCCACCCATTCGCGCATGGCTTCGTTCATCGCGTCTTTCAATGTACGGCTGCCGCTGTCAACACTGACCACGTTCGCACCAAGCAGCTTCATACGGAACACATTCGGCATTTGACGTTGGATGTCGTCTGCACCCATGTACACGTCGCAAGTCATGCCGAAGCGTGCGGCAACAGTTGCCGAAGCCACGCCGTGCTGACCCGCACCGGTTTCGGCAATCACGCGTTTTTTGCCCATGCGGCGGGCGAGCAGAGCCTGACCGATGGTGTTGTTGACTTTGTGCGCGCCGGTGTGGTTCAAATCTTCACGCTTCAGCCAGATTTGTGCGCCACCCAAATGCTCAGACAATCGCGCGGCATGGTAAACAGGGCTGGGACGGCCGACATAGTGTTTCAAATCATGGCGGAACTCTTCCCAAAATGAAGGATCTTCTTTCGCTGCTTTATAGGCTTCTGCCAATTCTTGCAAAGCAGGAATCAGGGTTTCGGAAACGTACAGGCCGCCGTGTTCGCCGAAAAAGCCGTTCTCGTCGGGAGCGTAATAATTTTTCATGGGATTTTTCCTTGTTCGTTTTATGGTTTCAGACGGCCTGATTCAGTACAAGGCCGTCTGAAAGTAAAATTGTCAGCAATTATAGCCGTTTTCCATTCATCTTGTCGGCAACTAATTGAATAATAATATCAGCAGACAAAATAGGAATAACAGCGTACAGCTCGATGTTGCAATCAATGCCGTACCTAACGGCGGCGCGATATGTTTTTCTTCGTTTTTGCTTCTCAGGCATAGTTTTAATGCCAACATCCCCAGCCACAGTGCCAGCAACCACCAACCTAGAAAGTTAAGCACAAGCAAAGCAATAATCAACTCATTGGTATTTATAGTGCTTATGTTCAAAAATATCCAATTAAGGCCGTTAACAGACATAATGACTGCAGATATTTGTATCACATACAAAAGCGTTCCGCCCAGCAATACCTTTATATGCCATTGTTTGGCCTTCAGCCACACTGAGACGACATTAAAAAGCCACCACAAAGCCATAAACGTCATTAAAGAAATTTCATAACGGTCCATCACCCTACTCCTGAAAAACAGTCAATCCAGCCGTTTCAAAAAAAGCCCGATATGCCGCCGCTTTTTTCGCCAAACTCAACGGATAGGCACGCGAAGTCGAAGGTAGGCGCGTCAGGGTCAACTCACGTCCAGCATAGGGGAACAGTACTGTTTCACCGGTCTTCGGCATTTTCATGCCGCTGCCTTGAATCTCCAACAAAACTTCGGTTGCCTTGCAGCCAGTGGTGCAAAGATGGCGGCACTCGGGCATTTGTGCCAATACTGCCGCTAAATCGACGGTTTCTATCACTTTTAAAAACTTATCCGAAGCATTACCATGTTCGCGTATTGCCTTCAACACGGTCGGACAGGATGCAATCCCCTTCTCACTCAAAAACGCTTTGATTTTATCGGCATCAAACGCCTTTTCGCCCTGCTTTTGAAAATGCGTCGCATCACCAAAAAACACCAACCCATACACACGCCACATATCGTTTTGAAAATTCGGATAATGAAACTGCATCGCGTGTTTTTCTTCTTTAGGCGGAAACGTCCCCATCATCATGACTGTTGCCTGCGGTGGCAACAAGGCTGCAAAGGGGTGGGACTCGACGATTGGCTCTTGCATATCTGTATTCCGGTTGTTTTTCATTCAAACAAAATTTCAGACGGCCTTTACTGCCTGAATAAACGCCGCCATTTTATCCCTGCTCTTAACCCCACCGGAGATTTCTACGCCGCCGGACACATCTACCGCCGCAGCGCCACTGATTTTTACCGCTTCGGCAACGTTTTCCGCAGTCAATCCTCCGGCAAGTATCCACGGTTTGCCGATATTGCCGTGCAACATGGTCCAATCGAAACTTTGTCCCGTACCGCCGTATTCGGTCGGATGATAAGCATCAAACAGCAAGGCGCGGGCATTCGGAAATTTGGCACAGGCCGTCTGAATATCGGCAGCTGACTGTACACGCACGGCCTTCAAATACGGGCGGTCAAACCGACGGCAAAAATCATCGTCTTCATCGCCGTGAAACTGAATCACATCTATCGGCACCTGACACAAAATCTTACGGATGGTTTGCTCGTTTTCATTCACAAACAAGGCCACCACCGATACAAACGGCGGCAGGTTTTTCACAACCGCCTGCGCCTGCTCAATATTCACTGCCCGTTTGCTCTTGGCGTAAAACACCAGCCCGATGGCATCCGCGCCCAATTCGGCCGCGGCCAGCGCGTCTTCAGGTCGGGTAATACCGCAAATTTTGGTGCGTATGGTGTTCATGGGGATTGCCTTTTTAAACAGATGGGTCGGATATTATATAGTTAACAAACACAAAGTTTAAGGCCGTCTGAACATGAAATATCAGGTTCAGACGGCCTTAAACTTTAAAACAACCATCAGCCGATATTACTAATAACTTTGTGATTATTCCCCTATTTCTAAACTGCCTATTTTTTCATCACGATTAATTTATTCTTTATTATCAAATATCAAACCAACCTATCCACAATTGGATTCACACAAAATTTGGATAACGCCCGTCAATAAAAAATATTAAGGCCGTCTGAAAAGTCTTTCAGACGGCCTTTTATCCTTTTTACTCAAACGGTTTCTTCTGCCAATAAAACTTATCCTTTTTCAAACGGCCTTGAAATATATCGCCCTGTCCCAAAGCAAACACCAACGCGCCTGACAAATCCGTTCTCAACAAAGTAATGCCGTGCGCGCGGACACGATTTTGTACGGCAACGGTCGGATGTTTGTAGGCATTGGCATAGCCGCTGGATGCCACGGCATATTGCGGCGAAACCGTATGCAGAAAGCTGCCCGACGAAGCCGTGCTGCTGCCGTGATGGCCCAATACCAACACTTGGCTATACAGCGCATTGCCGTATTTCTCAATCAAACCGGCCTCGCCCTTCACGCCTAAATCGCCGGTTATCAACAAGGCTTTGCCGTTTGCCACGACACGCAATACGCAGCTTTGGTCGTTATCTTCCTTGCCCGTATTTTCAGACGGCCTGAGCAACTCAAAATCTACGCCGTCCCATTGCCATTTGTCTTCTTGGCAAAACTCTGCATTCGGATAAAACTCAGGTTGTCCGGCAAGCAATTTATCGGTACCGACAGCCGCTACACTTTGAAAACCACCGTCATGATCAATATCATGGTGCGACAAAATCAGGCTGTCCAAACGGCGCACACCCATAGCATTCAAACTCGGCACAATACCTGTTTGCGCCACTTGCTCCGTTCCTGTATCAAACAAAAGATTGCGGTTGCGCGTTTGCACCAACACCGACAAACCTTGTCCTGCATCCATCACCGTAACTCTTGCCATCCCTTCCTCCAGCTTGGCAGGACGGTAAAACACAAAACCCAATAAAACCAGACATGCCCAAGGTTTCAAGCCCATTCCTTTGGGCAGCAATAACAGCAAAGCCGCCATCATCGCCAACACCAGCGAAGGCACAGGCGCCGCTGCGACGGCAAATTCAGGCGATACCGTAGCCAGCCATACCAAACCGCGTAAAGTATATTCCGCCAAAAATGCCGCTACCAACTGAACAAGTTCAAACGGAAAAACCGAACCCAGCAAAGCCAACGGCGTCAACACCCAAGAAAACCAAGGAATAGCCAGCGCATTAACCAACGGACTGAGCAAAGGTAACGAAGCAAACAAATAGCCCAGCAATACCACCGACAACACCGTTGCCGCCCATTGCCCCCGTACAGCCAAACGCCAGCCCGACTCTTTCAGACGACCTGATGAAGCCCAAATCAAAGCAGCAACCAAGCCGAAAGACAACCAAGTTCCCACGCCCAATACTGCCAACGGGTCCAACAGCAAAACAACGGCCAAGGCCTGCCACCACGCCGTCCAGCCCGAGCCGCCACTGCCGCGCCACCATGCCCACGCAAACGCAGCCAACATCAACACACTGCGTTGCGTCGGTACAGAAAAACCGGCCAAAAGCGCATAAAACAAAGCACCAGCAAAACCGCCAGCCAATATCCACACACGCGGTTTTGCCGGAATCCACGGCAAATAACGGAAAATTCGCTTAATCAGCCAGGCAAACAATACCGCCACCATCGTCACATGCAAGCCCGAAATGCTGACCAAGTGCGTCAACCCCAAAGGACGGAATGCCTGCCACAAAGGCGGCCGCAACGCCGATTGCTCGCCAATACTCAAAGCACGCATCAGCCCTATGCCGTCTGAAAACTCAGGATATTTGTCCGCCGTTCTCTGCCAACTCCGGCTTACCGCATCACGCATATCAGCCAAACCAAAACCACCACCTTGCCGCACGAGTTTCCTGTCGCGCCCCAAAGTACCCATGCCATCGATACCATTGGCCAAAGCCCATGTTTCACGGTTCAAACCGCGCACATTCACTTCACCGATTACCGGCCTTACCCGAGCCGATACAGACCACCTGCTGCCCACCACCCAATCGCGCCGCTGATAATCCGACAACATCAAATCAAAAACCTGCCCACGCTCATCCCAAGCCCTTGCCGCAAACTGCACGCGCCGACCATCATCACGCGGCATATCCGCCACTTCAACCATCAAAACTTTAGCCGCAGCCTCCCCCACAGGCCATTGACCAGCCAAAACCAGCCCAGTCCGCCACACACCAAACGCCATGCCCACGCAAACAGCCAGCACCAACCAAGCCACAGCAAATCTTCGACACAACGCAAGCGCGCCAATAATTACAGCCAACCAAACCCACCATGGCGGCACAAACGGCAACGCAAACGAAAGCACTACCCCAACCACCCAAGCAGGCAACACAAACCACCACGCCATGAACGTTTTCCCTTAAATTATGATTATTAGATATGTAATAATAAATGCTTTTAGTATATTATGACAAATACCAACCAGCGTTAACTGATAAAAAGAGAGGTTCAAATCATTTCAAAACTGATAGACGCAAAAAAGCGCAATCCGAAACAGATTGCGCTTTTTTATAAACTGGCACGCCCACGGGGAATCGAACCCCGGTTACCGCCGTGAAAGGGCGATGTCCTAACCGCTAGACGATGGGCGCGGAGATTTTCTGTGGCGCACCCGGAGCGATTCGAACGCCCGACCCTCTGGTTCGTAGCCAGATACTCTATCCAACTGAGCTACGGGTGCATCAAGAAAGATTTGAATTATAGAGAGTGGGCTGTTTCCTGTCAAGCGTTTTATTTGGAAAACTTGCAGACAGCGTGTAAAATGCGCATTTGCTATTGAATTTACAGAGAATAAAATGTCAGATTTCGCACGCTGGCCGCTCTTATCCGAAGCATTTTCCCGTTTGGGACGGCCTGTGGTCGTGGTGGATTTGGAGACGACCGGTGGAAATTTCTATCAAGACAGGATAACGGAAGTCGCCCTTGTTCGCTTTGAGCAAGGACGCGCCTCACATTACGAGCAATTGGTCAATCCTTGCCGCAGCATTCCCGAATTTGTTGCCAGGCTGACCGGAATTCATGATGAAACGGTAAAAAACGCGCCTGTCTTTGCCGATATTGCAGGCGATTTGTTGCCGCTGCTGCAAGGTGCAGTGGCTGTTGCCCACAACAGCCGCTTTGACTACACCTTCCTGCGCCACGAGTTTGCCCGTATCCATACTGACTTTGCCGCACCCTCGCTCTGTACGGTTCAACTGTCGCGCCGCCTCTATCCTGAGTTTTACAAACACAGCCTCGACAGCATTATCGAACGCACCGGCATTCAGACGGCCAACCGCCACCGCGCCATGACTGATGTTGCCGCATTGTGTGATTATCTCGAATTAAGTCTGGCAGAAAAAAATCATCAACAATGGGACGAATACGTCCGTGTATTGATGAATCCGAAAATGTTGCCCACTTGGCTGCCTGATTCGCTCGCCCAACAGCTCTATGCCCTGCCTGACAGTTACGGCGTATTGGTTTGGTTTGACCATTTCGGCAAAGCCCAAGCCATTGAAGCACACGAACGCGCATACAGTGAAACCGCTACCCTGCTGCACAGCAAAAAACTGCCGCCGCACATCAAAGCCGCAGCCTCCATCCGTTTTATTCCGGCAGTTGGACAGCTCCATACATTATGGCTCAAAGCCCAGACCATGCAGGAATACCAACTGATGCCGTCTGAAAAGTCCACATCGTTTTCTACCGTCCGCTTTATCGCGGACGAACACGGCAGCCTTCAAGCACGCATTGTCTTGTTAAATAGCGGTACCAGAAACTGGCGTCCTTACGGTTTGTTTGCCCACAAAAAAGCAGCCAAACGCGCCTTGACGCAATGGTCGCAAGAACACAGGCTCTGCCCGGATTCGCTCAATATTTTGCCGACCAGCTACGCAAAAGGCGAACCCTGCCCTGTCGAGGCCGTCGGAAAATGCAACAGCGACTGCCGCCAGCCAAACGGCATCAAACATCAAAACCAACGCATTACCGAGCTTGCCGCCCTACTCCCCGTAACCGATTGGGGTAAAGCGCACGAAATTGAAATTACCGAAACCGATCCCCTGACCGGAAACAGCATTACCCTGCTCTGCGCCGGCGGCGCGTTGGCATTGCCTGATGGAAGCTGGTATTTCGACAGCAGCCTGCCTATCGTGATTAAAAACAAATTCAGGCAAGACAAAGAAAATATCCGTTTGATTGCTTAAAACAAGGCCGTCTGAAAACCAAATTTTCAGACGGCCTATTGTGAATAACTTTCCGCTTTATTCTCAAAACAAAAACTGCCTAAATTTTAATCAGAACTTATTTTTATAATAGCAATCAAATACTAAACCCATTTATACACAAGCTGTTCACACAATTTTCAATGAAAGCTGTGTATACCCAGCCCAACGAGTAAACCATGAACAACCCTGAAATCATCTTCTTTGACATCGACGACACCCTCTACCGCAAATACACGGATACCTTACGTCCTTCGGTTGCCCAAGCCATGCGCGAATTGAAAGCCAAAGGTATTCTGACAGCGATTGCCACCGGCCGTCCGGAAGCCGCCATTCCCGCCAAAGTCAAAACCTTGATTCAAGAATGCGGTATCGATATGCTCGTTACCATCAACGGCCAATATATTTCCTTTCGCGGCGAACCCCTGCAAAGCTACCCTTTGGATATTGCCGACATCGAAACCGCCATCAACCTGCTTGAACAACACAAAATAGACTACGCCTTTGTCAACAACCAAGAAATTGCCGTTTCCTCCCATTCGCCGCGCGTTGCCGAAGGCTTATCGCATATCCTGCCCAACTTCCTGACGGACAAAGAATATTTCCGCAAACAACCTGTTTATCAAATGTTGGTCTTTGTGGATAAGGAAGAAGAAAAAATCCTGCAACCGCTGATCCAGCAACACGGCTTCAAAACCGTCCGCTGGCATGAATATGCTGTGGACCTGCTGTGCAAAGAAGGTTCAAAAGCACGCGGCATCGCCCATGCAGTGGAAAAACTGGGCATTGATATGAGCAAAGTAATGGCATTCGGCGACAGCTTCAACGACTTGGAAATGCTGTCAACCGTCGGCTTTGGCGTTGCCATGGGCAATGGCGAAGAAGCTGCCAAAGCTGCCGCACAATTCGTCTGCCCAAGTGTCGATGAAGACGGCGTACTGCGCGGCTTGCAAGAATTGGGCGTCATTTAAACCATCAAATCAAAAGGCCGTCTGAACATTTTCAGACGGCCTTGTACGTTTTCCAGCAAGGTAATGCTTACTTCGGCAATACCAAAAAGCTAATCAGCAATTCTTTAAATACGAATCCAAACACACCCAAGCCCAAAACCAAGAAGAGCATGGCAATGCCGAATTTGCCGGCTTTGGATTCTTTACCCAAGTTCCAAACGATAAAGCCCAAAAAGATAATCAGGCCGGTGAGGAGGATTTTCATTGCCCATGAGGCGAATTCTGCTTCAGACATTATTTTTTTTCCTTTTATTCTTAAGATGTGTGTTTAATTGCTTTCAGACGGCCTATTAAAATTTAAGGCCGTCTGAAATTTGTTTTTAGATTATTTGTTCAATGCTTGTTGCAAATCATCAATCAAATCGTCGATGTGTTCCAAACCGACAGAGAGACGGATCAAGCCCGGGCGGATATTGGCGGCGAGTTTTTCTTCAGGCTGCATCCGGCCGTGCGTGGTTGTCCACGGATGGGTGATGGTTGAACGCACATCGCCGAGGTTGGCAGTACGGGAGAAAAGCTCCACGCCGTCCACGACTTTCCATGCGGATTCTTGGTCGGCGACTTCAAAGCCGATGACGATGCCGCCACCGTTTTGTTGCTTGCGGATAAGCTCTGCCTGCGGATGGTCGGGCAAACCGGTGTAATATACGGCTTGGACTTGCGGCTGTTGTTGCAGCCATTGGGCGATTTTTAATGCATTGTCGAACTGTTTTTCCATACGCAGCGATAAGGTTTCTACACCGCTCAACAACTGCCATGCGTTAAACGGAGACATCGCCAAACCGCAAGAGTTGCAATATATGGCAACTTGCGTCATCAGCTCTTCCGAACCGGCCAATACGCCGCCCATCACGCGGCCGTGGCCGTCGATGGCTTTGGTTGCGGAAGAAACGGAAATATCCGCACCGTGTTTCAAAGGCTGAGAACCGACGGGCGATAAGAGGCTATTGTCCACCACCAAAAGCGCGCCGATGCTGTGCGCCAGTTCAGCCAGCGCTTCCAAATCGGCAACTCCGCCCAATGGGTTGGACGGAGTTTCCAAGAAAAACAGTTTGGTATTGGGCTTGATGGCCGCTTTCCATTCATCTACATCAACCGGCGACACATGGCTGACTTCAATGCCGAACTTGGTAACGATGTTGTTGATGAAACCGACGGTCGTGCCGAACAGGCTGCGGCTGGAAACAACGTGGTCGCCTGCTTGCAAGAAGGTAAAAAACGCTGCCTGAATTGCGGACATACCGGTCGAAGTGGCTACCGCGCGTTCTGCGCCTTCCAATGCGGCAATGCGTTTTTCAAAAGCGGCAGTAGTCGGATTGGCTGTACGGGTATAGGTAAAGCCTTTAATTTTTTTGGAAAACAAATCTGCCGCATGTTGCGCGCTTTCCCACATGAAGCTGCTGGTCAAAAACAGCGCCTGATTGTGTTCGCGATATTCGGTCTGCTCTTTGCCGCCCCGGATGGCCAGCGTTTGCGGATGAAGTTTTTTGTTCATTTATTCTCCAATCTACTGTGTATTCCAATGGACGGAACAATATTTTTCCGTCTGTTTAACTTGTTAACATTTTGCGCCGATTTCTACCATCTTTCAAGCCGAAGGCCGTGTTTCAGGCCGTCTGAAAAAACAGGAAAACCGTTTTTACTGATAAAGGCGGCCGTCGTGTTTCAACCAGCCGTCAGTATGCCGGCCTGACGGGTCATGGTGCGTCCAATGGATAACGCCGCCCTGCTCCGACCATTCATATTCTCCGTAAAACGCTACTTTATCGCCTTTTTTCAAACCCTTAATCTTATCGGCAAGGTCGATATTGTGGGCCACCAAAAGCGTCTGGCCGCTGGAGAGCTTCAAGATAAAACGTTGGTGGCGCGTACCTTTGTTGTCATCCGGCAGGGTTTTCCATACCGTGCCCTCGCCCTCAACCTGAATATCGCTTTGTTCGTTTTCAAACGCCTGTTTCAAAACCACTTCTGCCGATTGTTTGCCCGAACCGGTTTGCTGTTGAGCCGTATCGGCGTTTTCTCCGCCCGCATTGTTTTGTTTTTGAACGGTTTCTATTTTCTGCTGATGCTGCGATTGTAGCGGCTGCTTGTTTTGTATTTTGTTATAGGCAAATACGGCAACCAGAGCAATCAGCAATACAATGATTTTGTTTTTATTCATAACAATCTCAAAAAAAATGCCCGATTCTGCATCGGGCATATCAACTATTTAGAAAGGATATTTATCACGAAAACGTGAGCCGCCATTATACACGCTTCGCAAAATTTTAAGGGAAATTTATGCCAAAGGCCGTCTGAAACTTTTCAGACGGCCCGGATACTCAGCGGCGGTATTTCATTTCAACCTTCATATCGTCCAGAATACGTTTGACGTTGTGTTCCAATACATCTTCCACCAAACCCGGCGCCTGCTCGTTGAGCATTTGCTGCAACTGGTAAGTGAACACGGCCATTTGTTTTTGCACGGCAATCCGAATCATGCCGTTGACTGCATCGGCCACATGGGGGCGCAAACGTTTAATCAGACGCTCGGTCAAATCTTTTTCAGAAACGCAGAATACTTCCCGACGGCCAATCGCCTGCGGGTTCAAAACATTGATATGGACATTGACGGCCGGTTCTTTTTCAGGTTCAAGGCCGTCTGAAGCCGCCCCTTCAGCCGCTTGCGCATCATCATTTTCCAATTTTTCAGTTTCTTCTGCTTCAGCCACATCAAAATCTACGGCACCCGATTTCGGATTCAGTCTGACGGTGCGCGTCGATTCGATATGACGGTCTGAAGCCGCAGCCTGCAATGCCGATTGCGCGCTCAACCAGTTGTCCTGCAAGACCACCATCGCATCGGTTTCCACTGCTTCGCCATCTTCGGCAAGGGCGGTATTGTGTTCCAGCTGCCAGCGGTACAAATACTCCTGCAGCACTTTTTCGCGATTGTCGGCATCCAGTTTATATTCTTTTTTAGGCGCGGTTTTAGGCGCGACATCGACAGCCTCTTCCGATTTTTTGACCAATGGCGCATGGGTCGGCGCGGTATTGAATTGTCGTGCCTGACGCAATCTTTCCAAGCGTTTTTCCCAATTCAGGTCTTCTTCCTCGAGGGCTGTGGGGTCAAGACGGTTGTTTTCCATAATAATCTCGTTTTTTCATTTTTATTGTGAACCGCATTCAAACAAAAAACGCTTGAACTGCGGCCGATGGTTGGACATATCCGGCAAGCCGGCGCAAGCGTAACATTTTAATATTAATTCACTATATAATCACTATTTTATTTAATACACCCTCAAGGATACATCATGAGCAGCATCGAACAACGCCTCGAATACTTGGAAGAAGCCAACGACGTTTTGCGTATGCAAAACCACGTCCTCGCCACCGCACTCAAAGGCCTCATCCGCTCCCTGCCCTCCGACATGGCCAACGATGCCGTAGAATCCATCCAGCTTGCCTTTGAAGACGCGTTGGCGGAATTGAGCTACGAAGACAGCCCGCACACCGACCTCTTCCATGACGTAACCTACGCATTTTTCCGAGAAAAAGACCACTGATTTCGGCTAGTTTGTTCACAAAATTATGCTAAACTAAGATTTTATCCGTTAACATTTTATTAAGAAAGCACATATCATGAACATGAAAAAATGGCTGGCCACTGCCCTCGCTTGTTCCGCCCTTGCCCTGACTGCCTGCGGCGGTCAAAGCAACAATGCCTCTGCTCCTGCTGATAAAGTGTACCGCGTCGGCTCCAATGCCGAGTTTGCCCCATTCGAATCTTTGGATTCTGCCGGCAAAGTGGAAGGTTTTGACGTTGACTTGATGAATGCCATGGCCAAAGCCGGCAACTTCAAAGTCGAATTCAAACACCAGCCTTGGGAAAGCCTCTTCCCTTCTCTGAACAACGGCGATGTGGACATCGTTATGTCCGGCGTAACCATCACTGACGACCGCAAACAAAGCATGCTCTTCAGCGACCCATACTTTGAAATCACCCAAGTTGTCCTCGTTCCCAAAGGCAAAAAAGTAGCTTCCTCCGAAGACCTGAAAAACATGGCCAAAGTCGGCGTGGTAACCGGCTACACCGGCGACTTCTCCGTTTCCAAACTCTTGGGCAACGACAATCCGAAAATCGCCCGCTTTGAAAGCGTTCCCCTGATTATCAAAGAATTGGAAAACGGCGGTCTGGACTCCGTCGTCAGCGACAGCGCGGTCATTGCCAACTATGTGAAAAACAACCCGACCAAAGGCTTGGATTTCATCTCCCTGCCTGACTTCACCATCGAAAACTACGGCATCGCTGCACGCAAAGGCGACGAAGCCACCATCAAAATGTTGAACGATGCGCTGAAAAAAGTACGCGAAAGTGGCGAATACGACAAAATTTACGCCAAATACTTTGCTAAAGAAGGCGAAAAAACAGAAAAAGCCGAAGCAGCCAAATAATCCGGTTTAACTTCTTAAACTCAAGGCCGTCTGAAAACTTTTCAGACGGCCTTTAATCTGGTTAACGTCATTAAACGCAAGCCTCCCCTATAATCCGCTTGTTTTTATCCTTCAAATGAAAGACACGCCATGATCAAACCCCTTATCCTCAGCCTCGCTGCCGCCACTACTTTGGCTGCCTGCTCCGCTTCTGAAAAACAAGAATCCCCCAACGTCGGCGTGGCCAATCCGGCTTCTGAGTTCTGCGTCAAACAAGGCGGCAAATCCGAAATCAAAAAAGACAAAGACGGCAACGAATACGGCGTGTGCCACTTGCCTGACGGTACCGTTGTCGAAGAATGGGAATATTTCCGTCAACATAACAAATAATTGTTCAATCATAGAAAAGGCCGTCTGAACCCAAGTTTCAGACGGCCTTTTTATTTAAACAACGATTATTTTACTTCCAATTTGGTCACGCCGCCCATATACGGTTGCAACGCAGCAGGAACATTAATGCTGCCGTCGGCATTTTGATGGTTTTCCAAAACAGCCACCAAAGTACGGCCGACTGCCAAGCCTGAGCCGTTCAAAGTGTGTACCAAGCGGTTTTTGCCGTTTTCATCTTTGAAACGCGCTTTCATGCGGCGAGCTTGGAAATCTTCGCAGTTGGAGCAGCTGGAAATTTCGCGGTAGGTGTTTTGCGCAGGAACCCAGACTTCCAAGTCATACGTTTTGGTTGCGCCGAAGCCCATGTCGCCGGTACACAAAGTAATCACGCGGTAGGGCAGTTCCAACGCTTTCAAAATATTTTCAGCGTGTCCGACCATTTCTTCCAGCGCTTCGTATGATTTTTCCGGATGAACGATTTGCACCATTTCCACTTTGTCGAATTGATGTTGGCGAATCAAACCGCGCACGTCTTTGCCGTATGCGCCCGCTTCGGAGCGGAAACATGGGGAATGCGCAGTTAATTTCAACGGCAAATCACTGCCGGCCACGATGCTGTCGGCAACAGTATTGGTCAGCGTTACTTCAGCAGTCGGAATCAGATATTGCGTTTTCTTACTCTCATCACCGCCGCGGGTAACGTGGAACAAATCTTCTGCAAATTTAGGCAGTTGACCCGTACCTTGCAGGGTCAGGTCATCCACAATGTAAGGCGTGTAATGTTCGGTATAGCCGTGTTTCAGCGTGTGCGTATCCAGCATGAACTGAGCCAAAGCGCGATGCAGGCGGGCGATTTGGCCTTTCATGACGGTAAAGCGCGCGCCGGAAAGTTTCGCACCGCCTTCAAAATCCAAGCCCAAAGGCTCACCCAAATCAACATGGTCTTTGATTTCAAAGTCAAATTCGCGCGGCGTGCCAACTTTGCGAACTTCAACGTTTTCAGTTTCGTCTTTACCGACAGGAACACTCTCGTGCGGCAGGTTCGGAATGCTCAACAGCCAAGCATCCAATTCTTTCTGAACGGCATCCAAATCAGCGACAGCCTGCTCCAAATCCGCTTTGATTTGGGCAACCTGATCCATTGCAGCTTGAGCCTCTTCGTGTTTACCTTGGCCTTTCAACACGCCGATTTGTTTGGAAATACTGTTGCGCGAAGCCTGCAACTCTTCTGTTTTCACTTGAACGGCTTTGCGTTGCTCTTCCAAAGCGTTGAAACGCGCGGTATCAAACTCATAACCGCGTGCGGCCAAACGTTCTGCAACTGCGGCGGTATTGCTGCGGAGCAATTGGATGTCTAACATTGTTTTCTCTCGTTAAGATTCAGAATGGCATTATTGTAAACCAATTTAAAGATATTTTCACAGCGACAGGCCGTCTGAAAACAAAAAACGCCCCTGCAAAAGCAGGAGCGTTTTTTAAGAATCCTGGCACGCCCACGGGGATTCGAACCCCGGTTGCCGCCGTGAAAGGGCAGTGTCCTAGGCCTCTAGACGATGGGCGCGTAACCGAAGCGCGAACTATACAGAAAGCCTTTTCTTCTGTCAACGCCTTTACTGCATTTTTAAAGATACTGCCGATTTCCGTATGTTATTTTCCCTGTATAATGCCGGTTTTAATAAAAAGGAAAACTCGCCATGTGGTTTAAGCAAATCAGTTTTTATCCGCTCAACAAAGACAAGTTGCCCGAATTGGAAGTCCTTGCCGACAAATTGGCGCAATCCGAATTTGCCCATTGTCAGGGTTTGGACTGGTTTAGCGAAGGCTTTGCCACGCCGGTTTCCTTTTCGCCCGAGCTGGTTTTCCCTGCCGATTACACTTGGCGTGTGGCCCTGAAAAAAGAAGAAAAAGTCCTGCCTGCCGGCGTCATCCGCGATATTTTGGATGAAAAGGTTTTGGAAATCCAAAATAACGAAGCGCGTAATGTCGGCCGCAAGGAAAAACAAGAACTGAAAGAACAGATTACTGACGACCTGCTGCCCCGTGCCTTTACGCGCAGCAGCCGCACACAGGTGATTTTCGACACGCGCCACGGGTATCTTTTGGTCAACAATGCCGCATCTGCCAAAGCGGAAAATATCCTGACCAAACTGCGCGAAGCCTTGGGCGGCCTTGAAGCAGCCCTGCCCAACACCAAACAATCGCCCTCCTCCCTGATGACCAGCTGGCTGCTGCAAGGCCATTGCGAAGGCGGTTTTGAATTGGACAGCGATTGCGAACTCAAAGGCGTAGGCGATGTTGTTCCGGTCGTCAAAGTTTCCAAACAAGACCTGACCGCCGACGAAGTGGTACAACACGTCAAAAACGGCAAAACTGTTACCCAGCTTGGTTTGGTATGGCGAGAACAAATCGCGTTCATCCTTACCCAAGACTTTACGCTCAAACGCATCCAGTATCTGGACGTTTTGCAAGAAGAAGCGGAAAGCAACGGCGACGATGCCGCCAGCCTCGCCTTTGCCTCGCAAATCCTGATGACCGAAGCCATCAGCACCATGTTGGAAGAACTGGTTTCTTATTTGGGTGGCTGGCAAGAGTAATTTTTCAGACGGCCTTTTGATTGGGAAATATCAAAGGCCGTCTGAAATATAAATAGAAGTATCAGAAAGGATGTCATGATGTTGGGCGCAGTCATTGGCGATATTGCTGGATCACGATTCGAGTTTGACAACTACCGCCACACCGATTTCGATATTTTCAGCCCCGACAGCGATTTTACCGATGACACGATTTGCACTGTTGCCATTGCCGATTGGGTTTTACAAGGCTGCAACGATAATTTGGCCTCTATTTTACAAGGCTGGTGCAGGGCATATCCCTGTCCAAAAGGCGCATATGGCGGCCGCTTCTCACAATGGATAGAATGGAAAGATCCAGAACCTTATAATAGCTGGGGCAACGGCTCGGCCATGCGTGTTTCTGCCGTTGGTTGGGCATTTGCCACATTGGAAGAAACCCTGCATTTTGCTGAGCAATCCGCCATCGTAACGCACAACCACCTAGAAGGCATTAAAGGCGCGCAAGCCGTAGCCGCCGCCATCTTTTGGGCGCGTACCGGTATGGGCAAAGCGCAAATCAAAGAAAACATTACACGGCAATTCAGCTACGACTTGAGCCAAAGTTGCGACCAAATCCGCCCGCATTATCATTTCAACGAAAGCTGTCAGGAAACCGTACCTCAAGCGATTACCGCCTTTCTTGAAAGCGATGATTTTGAACACGCCATCCGACTGGCGGTTTCCCTAGGCGGAGACAGCGATACCTTGGCAGCCATTACCGGCAGTATTGCCGAAGCCTACTACGGTATCCCTGCGGCCATACGCGAACACGCTTTAGCCATATTGCCACGCCGTATTGCTGAAACCCTGCTGACTTTTGAATCTCAATATCAGGCCGTCTGAAACCGCCTGCAAAAAGGAATGAATGATGAAATACCTCGCCCTACTCCCTATCGCCTTCATGCTGGGTACGCCTGCCATTGCCGAAACCATCAATCCTTATCAGGAAAAAGGTTGCGTTTACGATGGCGATGTCGGCAAAGACGGCAAACCATCCGGCAAAGGCACATGGAAATGCCAAGACGGCCGCAGCTATGTCGGAGCCTTTAAAGACGGTAAATTTGACGGCAAAGGCGTATATACCATTTCCAGCAACAGCGAAACCTTTATCGAACCTTTCTCCTCCAACAGCGCCAAATTACGCAATATGACGCTGGAGGGCGTGTTCAAAAAAGGTAGGGCGCACGGAAACTTTACCGCCTCCCAAAACGGCACACCAGTCTTCATCATGAAATGCGAAGACGGTATGATTAAAGAAGTCAAACTGCCTAAGAAATCCGCTTCCAAAACCAAATAAACAGCCTTTCAGACGGCCTTATCCAGCTTTTAGGCCGTCTGAAACATCAATGAACAAGCCTGCTTATAAGGCTGTTGTGTTGATTTTAAAGAATTTCCAAACAACCCTTACCCCAGGACAACCACCATGAGCATTAAATCCGACAAATGGATACGCCGCATGGCCGAAGAACACGGCATGATTGAGCCGTTTGAGCCCAACCAAATCAAAGAGGCCAACGGTCAGCGCATCATCTCCTACGGCACGTCCAGCTACGGCTACGACATCCGTTGCGCCAATGAATTCAAAATCTTCACCAATATCAACAGCACCATCGTCGACCCGAAAAATTTCGACCCGAAAAACTTCGTAACCGTCGAAGACGACTGCTGCATCATTCCGCCCAACTCCTTTGCCCTGGCGCGCACAGTCGAATATTTCCGCATCCCGCGC
This sequence comes from Neisseria sp. 27098_8_158, assembly GCF_041433145.1. NCBI lineage: Bacteria > Pseudomonadati > Pseudomonadota > Betaproteobacteria > Neisseriales > Neisseriaceae > Neisseria > Neisseria sp. 27098_8_158. The sequence goes on along the minus strand of NZ_JAPWAZ010000001.1, from coordinate 71,878 downwards.
AACGTCCTGACCGTCTGCTTGGGCAAGTCCACCTACGCACGCTGCGGCATCATCGTCAACGTTACCCCGTTCGAGCCGGAGTGGGAAGGCTACGTTACGCTTGAGTTTTCCAACACCACCCCCCTGCCTGCCAAAATCTATGCCGGCGAAGGCGTGGCTCAAGTCTTGTTCTTTGAAAGCGATGAAGTCTGCGAAACTTCATACAAAGACCGAAACGGTAAATACATGGGACAAACCGGTGTTACCTTGCCTAAGACTTAATATACAAAATAAAAAAAGGCCGTCTGAAGTTTCAGACGGCCTTTTATCATTTCATTTAGAAACGGCGTTTCAGCTTACAAGCCTGCAAGATATGAACGGCGAGTTCTTCCACTGATTTATCCGTTGTATTGGTAAACGGTACTCCGTGGCGTTTGAACATATTTTGCGCATCGGCAATCTCACTGCGGCAAGTATCGATTTTGGCATAGGTCGAATTAGGACGGCGTTCCTGACGGATTGCCTGCAAGCGTTCAGGCTGAATGGTCAAACCAAACAGCTTGTCTTTATAAGGCTTGACCATACGCGGCAAATCTGTGGATTCCAAATCATCAGGAATCAGCGGATAGTTGGCGGCACGGATACCGTATTGCAAGGCCAGATAGAGACAAGTCGGCGTTTTGCCCGAACGGGAAACCCCCATCAAAATCACATCCGCTTCCTGCAGGTTTTTATCGCTGACACCGTCATCATGATTCAGTGAAAAATTGACCGCCTCCATACGCGCATCATAGCGTTGGGTATTGCCGATACTGTGGTGCCCCTGCCGGGCGGCAACCGCCTCCGTATTGAGTTCCTTTTCCAAAAGACCGAGAAAGGTTTCAAAGAAATTAATATGGAACGCATTGGCTTTCTTGATGATTTCACGGATTTCGTCATTGACCACACTGACAAAAGCAATCGGGCGCACGCCGAATTTTTCAGCTGACTGGTTGACTTTGTCTACAACAGCACGTGCTTTTTCAGGCGTATCGATAAACGGATAGGTATGGCGTTTGAACTCAACATTGCCAAATTGGTTCAGCAAGGCTTCACCGATATTTTCAGCGGTCAGACCGGTTCGGTCGGAAATATAGAAGACTTGGCGTGGATCAGTCATAATGAATCCTCTTGAGGGTAACGTTTCAGACGGCAATCATAGCAGTTACAGCCTTTGCAATAAAGCAATTCCCGATAGATTACACAGGATTACAACAAATTTGAACAATTTTTAAATTGGCACAAAATTTTATTTTTTGCTATTTTGTAGAATTTTATTCTAAAATTGTAAAATAAATCTTGTTTATCAAATTTATTAACTTATTTTGTTTTCCATATTTAACAAGAAGATAACACGCAAAAACATGAATCTGATATTCACATTTCAGAAGGCTACACGCCTGAAAAGCACAATATCACAGACGAATTTGTGATTTTTAAAAAGATAAAACACATGACAGCCATCAAACGAATGGCTACAATAAGCAGGCGGATTTGTTTCTTTTTTAACATTTTTTGGATTGGATTGGACACACAAATGGCCGAAAACTACGTTATTTGGTTTGAAAACCTGCGTATGACTGACGTTGAGCGAGTGGGCGGTAAAAATGCCTCTTTGGGCGAAATGATCAGCCAACTGACTGAAAAAGGCGTGCGCGTTCCCGGCGGTTTTGCAACCACAGCCGAAGCTTATCGTGCTTTCCTGGCTCACAATGGTCTGAGCGAGCGTATTTCCGAAGCCCTGAAACACCTGGATGTTGAAGACGTTGCCGAGTTGGCGCGCGTGGGTAAAGAAATCCGTCAATGGATTTTGGATACCCCGTTCCCTGAGCAACTGGATGCTGAAATCGAAACAGCTTGGAACAAAATGGTTGCCGATGCCGGCGGTGCGGACATCTCCGTTGCCGTACGTTCTTCTGCAACAGCAGAAGACTTGCCGGACGCTTCTTTCGCCGGCCAACAAGAAACCTTCCTGAATATCAATGGTTTGGATAACGTTAAAGAAGCGATGCACCATGTATTCGCTTCCCTGTACAACGACCGTGCCATTTCTTACCGTGTCCACAAAGGCTTCGAACACGACATCGTTGCCCTTTCTGCCGGCGTACAACGCATGGTGCGCTCTGACAGCGGTGCCTCCGGTGTGATGTTCACCATCGATACCGAATCCGGTTACGACCAAGTCGTTTTCGTTACCTCTTCTTACGGCCTGGGCGAAAACGTCGTACAAGGCGCGGTAAACCCTGACGAATTCTATGTATTCAAACCTACTTTGAAAGCAGGCAAACCGGCTATCCTGCGCAAAACCATGGGTTCGAAACAAATCAAAATGATTTTTACCGACAAAGCCGAAGCCGGTAAATCTGTAACCAACGTTGATGTACCTGCAGAAGACCGTCAACGCTTCTCCATTACCGACGCCGAAGTAACCGAGTTGGCTCATTACGCGCTGACCATCGAAAAACACTACGGCCGCCCAATGGACATCGAATGGGGGCGCGATGGTTTGGATGGCAAACTCTACATCCTGCAAGCACGCCCTGAAACTGTAAAATCTCAAGAAGACGGCAGCCGCAACCTGCGCCGCTTCTCTATCAACGGCGAAAAAGTTGTCTTGTGCGAAGGCCGAGCTATCGGTCAAAAAGTTGGCCAAGGTAAAGTTCGCTTGGTGAAAGATGCTTCAGAGATGGATTCCGTTGAAGCAGGCGACGTACTCGTTACCGACATGACCGACCCGGATTGGGAACCGGTAATGAAACGTGCTTCTGCCATTGTTACCAACCGTGGTGGCCGTACCTGCCACGCAGCGATTATCGCGCGTGAATTGGGTATTCCGGCTGTTGTAGGTTGTGGCGATGCTACCGACCTGCTTTCAGACGGCCAAGAAGTTACCGTATCTTGTGCCGAAGGCGATACCGGCTTCATCTACTCCGGCCTGCTGGACGTACAAGTTACCGATGTTGCTTTGGACAACATGCCTAAAGCCCCTGTCAAAGTGATGATGAACGTTGGTAACCCTGAATTGGCATTCAGCTTCGCCAACCTGCCTAGCGAAGGCATCGGCTTGGCACGTATGGAATTCATCATCAACCGTCAAATCGGTATCCATCCTAAAGCCTTGTTGGAATTTGACAAACAAGACGACGAATTGAAAGCGGAAATTACCCGCCGCATCGCTGGCTACGCTTCTCCTGTCGACTTCTATGTCGATAAAATCGCAGAAGGTGTGGCAACTTTGGCTGCTTCGGTTTATCCACGCAAAACCATCGTCCGTATGTCTGACTTCAAATCCAACGAGTACGCTAACTTGGTAGGTGGCAGCATCTACGAACCGCACGAAGAAAACCCAATGTTGGGCTTCCGTGGTGCAGCGCGTTATGTTGCTGACAGCTTCAAAGACTGCTTCGCACTCGAGTGCAAAGCCTTGAAACGTGTCCGTGACGAAATGGGTTTGACCAACGTCGAAATCATGATTCCATTCGTCCGCACTTTGGGTGAAGCCGAAGCTGTTGTCAAAGCCCTGAAAGAAAACGGTTTGGAACGCGGCAAAAACGGCCTGCGCCTGATCATGATGTGCGAGTTGCCAAGCAACGCTGTATTGGCAGAACAATTCCTGCAATACTTCGACGGCTTCTCCATCGGCTCTAACGACATGACCCAGCTGACCCTCGGCCTCGACCGTGACAGCGGTTTGGTATCCGAATCCTTCGACGAACGCAATCCTGCCGTTAAAGTGATGTTGCACTTGGCAATCTCTGCCTGCCGCAAACAAAACAAATACGTCGGCATTTGCGGTCAAGGCCCGTCAGACCATCCGGACTTTGCCAAATGGCTGGTTCAAGAAGGTATCGAAAGCGTATCGCTCAACCCTGATACCGTGATTGAAACTTGGCTGTATTTGGCTAACGAATTGAACAAATAAGTTCGATGAGACCAAAATCCCCTGCCCATCTATCTCGGCAGGGGATTTTTATTGCCTTATTCAATGCCGTCTGAAAAAACTTTCACTTTCTTTTACCTTAATAAAAAAATCCTTTATCATCAAAATGATAAAAAAATATACCGCCATATCCACAAATTTTCAATGTTAATATACTGCCTTTCTGCATTTTACCCCATGCCTTTTGAGTGAACCTTTTTTCACTCTTCCTATCTATCATACACAGCATAACGATACATTTTGAAATATCCCATGAATACAAACTTTATTTCCACCTTTCAGACGGCCTTAAAACGTCTGGCACTCATCAGCGTCATTGCCATCTTGGCAGCCTGCGCCGGCAACAATACCTCTTCCAACCGTGCCGTACCTGACGGCTACTACAAAGTCCGCCCTGGCGATACCCTGACCCAAATCGCCAAACGCTACGGACAAAATGTCAACACGCTGGTTGCCTGGAATAATCTTCCTAACTCCTCACAAATCGAAGTCGGCCAAGTATTGCGCGTCCGCCGTCATGTTGCCCCACGCAGCACTGCAACGCAGCAACGCCAAACCACTGCCGTTACCCCGATCAACCGATTGAACCTGCAATGGCCGACCGATAACGCTTCATCCTCCATTATCCAACGCTACAACGGCACAACCAGCAAAGGCATAGATATTGCAGGCACACAAGGCCAACAAATCCGTTCCGCCGCAGCCGGTACCGTTATCTACGTTGGCGAAGAAGTCCGCGGCTACGGCAAGCTGATTTTGATCAGCCACAATGACTACACCATTACCGCCTACGCCCACAACGACACGCTTTTGGTACAAAAAGATCAAAAAGTCCAAGCAGGCCAAGTTATCGCCACCATGGGCAACAGCGATTCAGACAGCGTCAAACTGCATTTTGAAGTACGTCTAAACGGCAAAGCAGTCGATCCCCTGCCTTATTTGACCAGAACAAATTAATACCTCAATCAAAAGGCCGTCTGAAACAAAATTATTTCAGACGGCCTTTTGATTTGTCTTACCATAACACCCATCTCAACAAAGCATTGACCAAATTAACTTATGTTGATTGAGTGAAAACGCCATTATACAATGACAACTCTTTTTAACATTCTATTTTAGGTGCCCTACTATGTCTCCTAACCGCATCCTTGCAACCGCACTCTTGTTTGCATCTGCATTTGCCAGTGCAGATGTCCATATTGATGAAAGTATTCCTTACCGTCATGCAGAAGAAATCGATACCCGTATCGTTTCCGAGTGTTTACAAATTGGCAACGTCATGTCCAAATCTTTGCAAGAAACTGCAGCCAAAAGCAATGTAACTATTGTCCGTGACGGTAAAAAACAAGGAACATACGCAGATATCTCCATCACTTCCGCCATGAGCGCAGGCGTAGCCTTTGTCGGCCATGCCAAAAGTATTACAGCCGTTGCCACTTTGTATGTTGACGGCGAAGAAGTCAATAAAAAAACCTTCACCCGCAATTCTTCCGGTGGCATGCTTGGTGTTTATAAAAGCTCTTGTGCAGTCTTAAATCGCACTTCTAAAGTCTTAGGTTCAGATATTGCCCAATGGATTGTTAACGAACAAAAAAACGCTCAAGACAAATAAAACCCCAATTTGATAAAGGCCGTCTGAAATACCGTATTTCAGACGGCCTTTATATTTTCTATTTCTCTAGAAACAAAGAAATAAATTATCCATTAATCATTGTCAAAAATAGAGAATTTTATTTCTAACGCCCTTGATTTTAGAATACCTACCCTCAATTATTAATACCATAAGAATTTTGTATATTAACAGTCAAAGGAATAACATGGCAGAAAAAAACTATTATGAAATACTGGGCGTTGCCAAAGATGCGGATGAGGCCGAAATCAAAAAAGCCTACCGAAAACTGGTGCGCAAATACCACCCCGATGTCAGCAAAGAACCTGACGCAGCCGAACGTACGGTAGAAATCAACCATGCCTACGAAACGCTTTCCGACAAAGAAAAGCGGGCCGAATACGATGAAATGTTGGCTAATCCTTACGGACGCAGCACCAGAGGCAATCCGTTTGGTCAAGGAAGCAATCCGTTTGGCAATGGATTCAATGGTGGTGGCTTCCGCTATGAACGTTATGAAGGCGAGCCGTTCGGAGCGGGAGACTTCAATTTTGAAGATCTGTTTTCATCATTCCGCCAATCCCACACTCGTTCCGAGCAACCCTTCGGCCCAATAAAAGGCGAGGATCAACATGCTGAATTGAGTATTGATATTTACGCAGCGTATGTTGGCGCAGAACGTAGCATGACTTTGAATGTGCCGACTCTAGACGAACACGGACGTGCGGTTTATCAAAATAAAACCCTCAACGTCAAAATTCCCAAAGGTATTGCAGAAGGCCAACAAATCCGTTTGGCCGGTCAAGGTTTGCCGGGATACAACGGTGGGGAAAACGGTGACTTGTACTTAAAAATCAAGTTCCACGACCAACCTGATTTATATGTCAAAAACAGGAAAGACGTATATCAAACAATAGATGTCAAACCTTGGGAAGCAGTATTGGGCGGCAAAATCATCGTCCCTACCGCTTCAGGCCGCTTACAGGTCAATCTGCCTGCCAACAGCCAAAGCGGTAAAAGCATCCGCCTTAAAGGCAAAGGTATTCCTGCAAAAGAAGCCGGAGACCTTTATCTTAATATCCGCATTAATGTTCCGCCAGTAGAGAGCGAAGCCGACCGTGCCGCATGGGAAAAATTGGCCGAACACTTTGCCGCAAAACAAGCATAAGAGAAAGGATAAATTATGATTCAGTCCTCCGATATTACCCTTACTTTTGAAGAAATCGTTGCCGCCAGCCGCTGCCGTCGCGATTGGCTGTTGGAACTTATAGCAGAAGACATCATCAGCATCGATGGTACGCCCGAAAAAAGCACCTTCAGTGGTTTTCATCTTGCCCGCATCCGTCGCGCACAACGCTTAAGCCGTGATTTTGAGGCCGGCATTCCCGCATTGGGGCTGATTATGCGGCTGTTAGACGAGGTGGAAGAACTCAGAAAAATACAGCGTCCGCTGGTACTACTCGAAGAAGAGTAAATATCGACAAGTTGTTCGATTAAATATTGATGAGAAGAAAAAGTTTTTGATGTTTATTGATATTCTATAATGAAAGGCCGTCTGAAAATATTTTCAGACGGCCTTTTTATGCCTTAATTAACAACAGCGTCCGCCGTTGCTGCCGCAACGGCGTTTACGGCAGTAGTCTTGAAATTGCAGCTCAGTCATGACCGGTGCGTCGGGATTATGCCTGCGCTGACGGGCAACGTAGTTTTCATAATCTGGGACACCGGCCATCAAGTTCGCTGTCAATTTGATGGTTTTCCACCAAGAGGTAAGCTTATGCTTCACTTTGAGCCTCCGGCTGTTTACCGTCGCGGTACACTGCTGGAATTTCTTTAGCAGTTGGCCAGCCGACTTTACGGGCTTTCATGGCGGTACGGAAACCGTACACGGCGACAATCACCACAACAGACAAGAACAAAGCGGTCAGACCGGCATTGATTTGGTCGTTGAAGATGATTTGTGACATTTCGCCAATGTCTTTAGCTGGAGCGAGGACTTCGCCTGAAGCCAAGGCATCGCGGTATTTGCCTGCGTGAGCCAAGAAGCTGACGCGCGGATCGCTGTGGAACAGTTTTTGCAAACCGGCATAGCAGGTTACGAACAATACGCCGACAGCAGGAACCAAAGTTACCCAAACATAGCGGTCGCGTTTCATTTTCACCAAGACAACGGTACACATAATCAACGCTACGCCTGCAAGCATTTGGTTGGCGATACCGAACAACGGCCAGAGCGAGTTAATACCGCCCAGAGGGTCGGTTACGCCGGTATAGAGGAAGTAACCCCACAATGCCACGGCAAAGAATGTGGCAACCAAGTTGGCAGGGATAGAGTCGGTGTTACCGAATGGTTTGTAGAAGATACTGCCCAAGTCTTGAATCATGAAACGGGCAACGCGTGTACCGGCGTCAACTGCGGTCAGGATGAACAAGGCTTCAAACAGCAAGGCAAAGTGATACCAGAATGCCATCATGGCTTCACCCGGAATCAGACGGCTCATGATGTGTGCCATACCGACTGCAAGGGTTGGCGCACCGCCTGCACGGGACAGAATGGTGTTTTCGCCCACTTCTTTAGCAGTATGCAACAGAGTTGCGGCATCAACAGAGAAATTCAGTTTAGTGGTGATGACCTCGGCAGCTGTGTTGGCATCTGTACCAATCAGCGCGGCCGGGCTGTTCATCGCGAAGTACACGCCTGGATCAAGCGAAGCGGCGGCAGCCAGAGCCATAATAGCCACAAAGCTTTCCATAATCATGCCACCGTAACCGATCATGCGGACGTGGGTTTCGTTTTCCACCATTTTTGGGGTGGTACCGGAAGAAATCAGCGCATGGAAGCCTGAAACCGCACCACAAGCAATGGTAATAAACAAGAATGGGAACAATGCACCTGAGAATACCGGGCCTGAACCATCGATAAAGTGGGTAACTGCAGGCATTTGCAGAGTCGGGTTAACAATAACGATACCCAAAGCCAAAGCTGCAATCGTACCGATTTTCAGGAAGGTAGACAGATAGTCGCGCGGAGTCAGCAAGAGCCAAACCGGCAATACGGAAGCCACGAAACCGTAAATCATAATCGCCCAAGTCAGCTGAATGCCGTCAAGGTCGAACCAGTGACCAAAGGAGCTATGGGCAACATCTTCACCGTAAATCACGGCCAACATCAGCAAAATAAAGCCGACGATGGAAATCTCGCCAATTTTGCCCGGACGGATATAACGGGTGTAGATACCCATAAACAGGGCAATCGGCATAGTCGCTGCGATGGTGAACGTACCCCAAGGGCTGTGAACCAATGCTTTCACAACAATCAACGCCAACACCGCCATAATGATGACCATAATCATCAAAATACCGATGGATGCAATCACGCCGGGAACGGTACCGAGTTCTTGTTTCACGATATCGCCCAAAGACTTACCGTCACGGCGCATAGAAACAAACAGTACCATCATATCCTGTACGGCACCGGCAAATACCACGCCGAAGATAATCCACAAAGTACCGGGCAGATAACCCATTTGCGCTGCCAATACAGGACCAACCAAAGGGCCTGCGCCGGCAATAGCGGCAAAGTGGTGGCCGAACAGTACGCCTTTATGTGTGGGAACATAGTCCAAGCCGTCATTGTGGCGTTCTGCCGGAGTCAGACGGTTAGGATCAAGCTGCATCACACGGTTGGCAATGTAAAGACTGTAGAAACGGTAGGCAATGCAGTATACCGAAATGGCGGCCGTAACCATCCAAATCGCACTGACTTGCTCGCCACGGCTGAGAGCTAAAGTAGTAAAGGAGGCCAAGCCTACCAAAACCACAATGCCCCAGATCAAAAATGATTTGAGCGATTTCATTGATTTATCCTTAAAACGTGATGCACCAAGGCTTGCTTTAGCGACAAACTGCCTTAATGCGCTTCAGAAAGACCAGTCATTATAGTCTTCATGATTTCATGAGTGAAATGTCATTTCAACCCCAATTCGACTGAAAACAAAATGATTAGTTCGCCCGTAAGGTTAACACAAACAGACAATATACCCTTCATTTTTTACTTCAAAACTAAATATTCCTTAACATATAGCAAACGAAAGGCCGTCTGAAAACCCAAATCTTCAGTTTTCAGACGGCCTGACAAACGGTCAATGCTATAATCCGACATTCCCATTTCTCTATATTGCCATACCATGCAAAACAACGATTCCGAAACCATGCGCCTCTCCAAACGCATGGCGCAATTAGGCTTATGCTCGCGCCGCGAGGCAGACAGCTATATCGAGCAAGGCTGGGTCAAAGTCAACGGCCAAACCGCCGTACTCGGTCAAAAAGTCACCGAGCGCGACCGTATCGACCTCAACAAACAAGCCCATGAAAAACAAGCCGCGCGCGTAACCATCCTTCTGAACAAACCCGTCGGCTACGTCAGCGCGCAGGCAGAAAAAGGCTATAAATCCGCCGCCGAACTCATTACCGCCGAAAACCACTGGGAAGGCGACGACAGTCGTATCCCTTTCAGCGAAAAACACAAATTCGGCTTAGCCCCTGCCGGCCGCCTGGATATCGACTCCGTCGGATTATTGGTACTCACTCAGGACGGCCGCATTGCCAAACAACTGATTGGCGAAAACAGCAGCAGCGAAAAAGAATACCTCGTCCGCGTCCGCGGCAAACTGGACGACAAAGGCCTCGCCCTGCTCAACCACGGCTTGAGTTTGGACGGAGAAAAATTGCGTCCCGCCAAAGTCGAATGGCAAAACGAAGACCAGTTGCGCTTTATTTTGCGACAAGGCAAAAAACGCCAAATCCGCCGCATGTGCGAACTGGTCGGCCTGCGCGTCGTCGGTTTGAAACGCATCCGCATGGGCAAAGTCAAACTCGGCCGACTGCCGCCGGGCAAATGGCGTTATTTACGCGCTGACGAATCGTTTTAATTGCAGCTAATAAAAAAGGCCGTCTGAAAACATATTTCAGACGGCCTGATCTTTTACTGATTACTCAATATAAGTAAACTTCGCACGTTTGATATTGCAGAGGATTTCGTACGGAATCATACCGGCAACTTCAGAAACTTCATTGATATTAATCACATCGCCCCAAAGCTCGACTTCCGCGCCCAAGCCCTCTTTCGAGGCTTCCAGCTCAACCGTAATCATATCCATAGATACCCTGCCGATAATACGGCTGCGTTTGCCATCCACCGCCACAGGGGAATTAGTGGAAGCGCGACGCGGATAACCGTCGGCATAGCCGCAGGCAATCAAACCGACACGGGTAGATTTGCTGGTGTAGAACGTTGCGCCGTAACCAATCGGAGAATGCGGCTGCAACACACGCTCGCCGAAAACGCGGGAAGTCAGGCGCATAACCGGTTTCAAACGATCATCCACGCCACCGAAAGGCGAAATACCATATAAAGCCAGACCGGCGCGTCCCCAATCGCGGCGCGCTTCAGGCACGTTCAAAATCGCGGCGGAATTGGCCAAGCTCTCTTCACCTTCCAAACCTTCACACGCCAAATCAAACGCTTCAAGCTGCATTTCGGTCATGCCGTTTTCCGGCTCGTCCGCACAGGCAAAATGGCTGAATTTCACAATATTTTCAACCGATTCGGATTGTTTCAATGCAGTATGGGCCGCAGCGTAGTTATGCGGAAAGAAACCGGCACGGTGCATACCCGAGTCCATTTTCAGCCATACGGTCGTCGGACGTTGCCACTCATGATGCACAAACGCCTCCAACTGCCATTGGCTACCGATTGCCGGCCACAAATCATAACGGTCAACATCCGCATACTCCGCAGCCTCAAACACGCCTTCCAACAAAACAATCGGGTTTTTAATGCCGTTTTGACGCAATTCCACGCCTTCATCTACCGTTGCCACCGCAAAGCCGTCGGCAATATCCGCCAACGCGTGTGCACATCTGACCGCACCATGCCCGTAAGCATCGGCCTTAATCACAGCCAACAATTTATTGCCGTGCAACTCTTTGAGAAAACGATAATTTTGACGTAAATTATCCAAACGGATTTGCGCATTGAGCGGACGCATAATGTATTCCTCTTATCGGCATCCGTTTCAGACGGCCTGCCCCATTACTTTGAAGCAAATATTATAGGTCAAAAACTACACAGGATTCCATGAAATACACAAGAATAATCTATTCATAATTTAGACCTCATGCGCGCCTTTAGGCATTTATGCTTCTTCTCAGGCTGTTTTAAGGTTATGATTCAATCCAAATGAAAACGACAGACATCAAGGCCATGAAAGAACTCGACAAAACCGACTTAAAAATTCTCAAACTCCTGCAACAAAACGCACGTATCCCCATGACCGAATTGGCTGAAAAAGTCGGCCTCTCCACCACGCCGGTAACCGAACGCGTCCGCCGTTTGGAACGCGACAACCTTATCACCGGCTATCACGCCCATCTGAATCCTCATGCTTTAGGCCAAAGCCTCTTGGTCTTTGTCGAGCTGAAACTACGTTCCAAATCCGGCAATATTTTTGAAGACTTCAAACGCGAAGTGCTAAAAATTCCGCAAATTCTGGAATGCCACTTGGTCTCTGGCGAATACGACTACCTTATCAAAGTCCGCCTGCCCAATATGTCCGCCTATCGCGATATGCTCGGCAATATCCTGCTGCAACTGCCGGCTGCGTCCGAAAGCCGCAGCTATGTTGTCATGGAAGAAGTCAAAGAAGAAGTAGTATTAGACATCTAATTCTATTCAACACACAAAGGCCGTCTGAAAGATTACAACATTCAGACGGCCTTTATTTTAAATGAGCAAAAAAATGCACACATCCGACAGAATGTGTGCCAAGTCTACAAAGGAGAAATAGAGGAGAAACTATTAACTGACTACTCGAACCAGCTAACGAAACGAATTATGCAACAAGATATTCAACCGCGCAAGTATTTTTCTTGTAAAGTTTCTTAATTATTCAATTAACAGATTTTAAATGTAATCATGTTTCAATGCAGATAAAAAAATGCGCATACCGTTTCGATATGCGCCAAGTCTACAAAGGAGAAATAGAGGAGAAAAATCAAGCTGCATCAAGCAACTCAACGGCGCGAATTATCCTTGTCTTCTACCCTCCTGTCAACTGTTTCCCCATCTATTTTCAAGTATTTTGCTAAAAAACAACAAAGTCGCTATCCCCCTATTTTTCTTGCTATTTTCGCCCATATATAAAAAGAATTTAGGGCCGTCTGAAACATATATTGCCACTAAAGATAAACGGCTCCATACTCACACATTCATAGTCCATATCAACCCAACCCAAAGACCATGACCACCCCACTTTCCCTTGCCGTCGTCGGCCATACCAACACAGGCAAAACCTCGCTCTTACGTACGCTTTTGCGCGACAGCACCTTCGGTGAAGTAAAAAACGCGCCCTCTACCACACGCCATGTCGAAGAAGCCCTCATCAACGACGGCGACGACAGCTTGGTTTATCTCTACGACACCCCCGGCCTTGAAGATGCCGGCGGCGTGTTGGACTGGCTGGAAACCCACACATCCGCACGCGATGACGGTATTGAGCGCATTCAGCAATTCCTCAGCAATCATGAAGCGCATCACGAATTCAACCAAGAGGCCAAAGTGCTGCGCCAAGTCATGCAAAGCGATATGGCCATGTACGTCATCGATGCGCGGGAACCCGTCCTCGACAAATACAAAGACGAGCTGACTATTTTGTCTTGGTGCGCCAAGCCCATCATGCCCGTGTTCAACTTCACCCAAAATCAAGACCTGACCGCTTGGACCAATATGCTCGCCCGCAGAAACCTGCATGTTTACGCCGGTTTCGATACCGTTGCCTTCGACTTTGAAGGCGAAATCCGATTGTGGGACAACCTTGCCACCATGTTACCTAAGCGCGACATCCTCGACCGCCTCATCAATATGCGCCGTCGCGAGTGGCAACGGCTGGATACGGAAGCGCGCCGTGAAATTGCTGATTTTCTGCTGGATGCCGCCGCATTCACCCAAGAAATTGCCGAAAACGACGACCCTGCCCCGACTTTGGAAGTCATGCAATCGGAAATCCGCCAACTTGAGCGGCAAATGCAACAACGCCTGTTCACACTTTACCGCTTCTATCACGACGAAGTCGGCAGCGACAGCACATGGATGCCCAAAGCCTTCAAACAAGATCCGTTTGACAGCGAGTTGCTCAAACATTACGGCATCCGTACCGGTACCGGCGCAACCGCAGGCGCGCTCATCGGCTTAGGCTTAGACATTGCCACGCTTGGCGGCTCGCTTGGTTTGGGTACCGCCATCGGCGGACTGTTGGGCGGCATTTTGCCCAATGCCCAAGACATCACCGACAAAATCAACGGCCGACAAACCCTGCATACCGATCCGGAAACCCTTACCCTGCTCGCCGCACGCGCACTGGATTTGTTGCACGTCTTGCAAACGCGCGGCCATGCGGCTCAGTCGCATATCGAGCTAAAAGAACGCAAAGCGCCATGGAATGCGGCCAAATTGCCAAGCGAACTCAACAAAGCGCGTAGCAACCGCAAATGGTCTTCGCTCAACACACACCAGCCCGAAGCCAGCCGTAACGAACGCGCAGCCTATGCAGCCACTTTAAGCGAAAAATTAAAAGCTTAGAATTGCCGCATAACAAAAAGGCCGTCTGAAACCTAAATGTTTCAGACGGCCTTTTGATTTTAGAAGGAAAATACTTATTCAGCAGCTTTGGTTTCTCGTTTCAAACCGCCGCCAAGTGCTTTATACAAGTCGGCAAGGTTTTCCAGACGGGTCAGCTGATTGGCTAAAAGAGCAGTATCCGCGCTATAACTGCTGCGCTCGGCATCCAGTAAATCCAATGCGCTGGATACGCCATGTTTGTAGCGCAGGCTGATAAGGCGCAGGCTGTCGTTGTAGGCACGGCTTTGTTTGCTCAAAGCGGCATAGCTTTTATCCAGCTGTTCGCGTGCAACCAACGCATTGGAAACGTCTTTGAATGCGGATTGAACAGCGGCTTCATAAGCAACGATTTGTGCCTGTTGGCGCAGTTTGGCTACGTCAAGATTGGCTTTGTTTGTGCCCCAGTCAAAGATAGGCAATGTGATGGACGGTGCAAAAGCCCAAATACCTGTGCCGCTCTTAAACAGGCTGCTCAACTCGCCGGAAGCCGTACCGACCGAACCGGTCAGGCTGATGCGTGGGAAAAACGCCGCACGTGCCGCACCGATGTTGGCATTGGCTTGTTTGAGCGCGTGTTCAGCCGCACGGATATCCGGACGGTTGAGCAACACGTCCGAACTCAAACCGGCAGGCAGCTTGGTCATTTTGAACTGCTTGCTCAAAGGCAGACCGGCAGGCAAGTCTTCAGGCAAAGGTTGATTAATCAACATAGCCAAAGAATTGCGCGCTTGCTCGCGGTTTTTCACTGCAGATGCGTAATCGGCTTTGGCTGATTCGATCAGGGCTTCCTGTTGGCGCAAATCAACGGCGGAAATCACGCCGGCCTTATGGCGTAATTGCGAGAGCTTGTAAGTCGCTTCACGGGTTTGTAATACGCGTTGTGCCAATGCCATGGTTTCTTCGGCGTAGCGTTCGTTGAAGTAGGCTTTGGCAACGGTAGAAATCAGGGTCAGATGGGCGGCATCGCGGTTGGCAGCCACATTGAAATAACCTTGCAACGCGGCTTCACTGGTACTGCGGACACGGCCGAAGAGGTCAAGCTCATAAGAGGCTGCGCCCAAACCCACGCTGTATTGGCTGCTAACGCTGCCGCCACTCAAACTGCCTTGACGCGAACCCGTACCGCTGGCATTGACGGTTGGCAACAAATTATTACGCGCAATCATATATTGCTTGCGGTAGATTTCCGCATTCAGCGCGGCTGTACGCAAATCGGTATTGCGTTCCAATGCGATGTCGATTAGACGGTGAAGGCGCGGATCGGCAAAGTAATCTTGCCAACCCAATTCAGCGGCACGGATACCGTCGTCAACAGTATCGTATTTAAACGTATCGGCCACGGCAACTTGAGGCTGCTCATATTTCGGCATCATGGTACAGGCCGACAAAGCCACAGCGGCGGCAACGGCGGTCAGTACAGGTTTGAATGTAATCTTCTTCATTTTAGAATCCTTTAGCATTTTGAGGCCGTCTGAAAAGTTTTCAGACGGCCTTTGCTTTAATACTTGTCTGAATCGTGTTTACCGTCTTCAATCATGCCGGCTTCAGCGGCGTGTTTGGCGGCCATCTCATGCTCGTGTGCGGTTTCTTTAAAGAATTTGCGCACAACCACATAGAACAAAGGCACAAGGAACACAGACAGAATCGTACCGATCAACATACCCCAGACCACGGTCGTACCAATCGCACGTTGGCTGGCGGAGCTGGCACCGCTGGCAACATAAAGCGGTACCACGCCCAAGATGAAGGCGAACGAGGTCATGATAATCGGACGGAAACGCAGGTGTGCGGCGGCAAGCGCAGCTTCAAGCGCGCTCTTGCCTTGCGCTTGCAGGTCTTTGGCAAATTCGATAATCAAAATCGCGTTTTTCGCACTCAAACCCATCACCGTAACGAAACCGACTTGGAAGTAGATATCGTTGGCGTATGCCGGAATACTGCCCAGCAGCGCTTCAAACATGTTGCGGCCGGTCACGCCCAATGCCGCGCCAATCAAGCCCAACGGAATCACAAGGATAACCGCCAACGGGATAGACCAGCTTTCGTACAAAGCAGCCAATACCAAGAATACAGCGGCAGCGGCCAATGCGTACAACATGACTGTTTGCGAGCTACCTTTGGCCTCTTCACGAGACTGACCGCCCCATTCCAAACTGTAACCGCCGCCCATTTCATCAACCATTTGCTGTACCGCAGCCATGGCTTGACCGGAAGACACGCCATTAACAGGCGAGCCGGAAAGCTCCATTGCAGGATAACCATTGAAGCGGACGCTTTGTTCCATACCGTTTACCCAAGAAACAGTAGCAATGGTAGAAAGCGGTACGGCAACACCGGATTTATTCGGCACGGTCAAGTTCAGAATATCGGCAGGCTGCATACGGGCACTCGCATCAGCTTGTACCATCACGCGTTGCAGACGGCCTTGATTCGGGAAGTCGTTTACATAAAACGAACCCAAAGAAGAAGCCAAAGCAGTACGGATGTCAGAGAACGAAATACCTTGTGCAGCTGCGGCAGAGCGATTGATGTCGATTTTCAACTGCGGCGCATCTTCCAAACCGCTCGCACGAACGGTACTTGGGTTAAACAAACCGCTTTTGCGCATTTTGTCAATCAGCTCATTGCGCTTGGCCAACAATGCAGCATGGCCGCTGTTGTTACGGTCTTGCAGGTAAATCGTCAAGCCGGAGCCTGTACCCAATTCCATAATGGCAGGAGGCACAATCGCCAAACCGAAACCGTCTTTCAGCGTAGCCATCATCATGCCGGTCAACTTACCGGAAATAGAAGTCGCATCGCTGCCCGGAGCAGTACGTTCGCTCCAGTCTTTCAGAATGACAAAGCCCAAAGCCATGTTTTGGCCGGAACCGCTAAAACTAAAGCCGGAAACGGTAACAATGTTCTCGATCTCAGGTACAGATTTCGCCAGTTGAGTGATTTGAGCCAAAGTTGCATCGGTACGCTCTTTGGTCGCGCCGGCAGGCAGCTGTACGCTCAACATCAAGTTACCTTGGTCTTCAGTCGGCAAGAAGGAAGTCGGCAGACGCATAAACAGGAATACGCCCACAACAGTCAAACCGATATAGACAACCATCATGCGCAAAGTCTTGCGCAAGACTTTGGCTACCCAGCCTTCGTAGCCGTGTGTCCAGTTGTCGAATTTCTTGTTAAACCAACCGAAGAAACCTTTTTTCTCTTCGTGATGACCATTCTGAATCGGCTTGAGCATGGTGGCACACAATGCCGGAGTCAGCGTCAAAGCAAGGAATGCGGAGAAGCCGATCGATGCCACCATGGTCAGGGCAAACTGTTTGTAAATGTTACCGGTTGCACCGCTAAACATTGCCAGCGGCACAAATACGGACATCAACACGGCAGTAATACCGATCACCGCGCCGGAAATCTGACTCATCGCTTTTTTGGTTGCAGCCTTAGGCGACAGACCTTCACTCGCCATAATACGCTCAACGTTTTCAACGACCACAATCGCGTCATCGACCACAATACCGATCACCAATACCATCGCAAACATGGTCAATACGTTAATCGACATACCCATGTATGAGATAAAGGCAAAACCGCCCAACAGGGAAATCGGTACAACAATGGTCGGAATCAGCGTATAGCGGATGTTTTGCAGGAAGAGATACATCACTAAGAATACCAATACGATGGCTTCCAAAAGCGTATGGATCACTTTCTCAATCGAAATTTCCACAAATTTGGAAGTATCGTAAGGAACTTTCCAGCTCATGCCGTCTGGAAAATACTTCTGCAAAACTGCCATTTTTTCTTTCACGGCAGTCGCCGTTGCCAAAGCGTTACCGCTGTTGGACAGCATCACTGCCATACCGGTGGTATTCACGCCGTTCAAACGTGTGGAAGTAGAATAGTCCTGCATACCCAAGCTGACTTTGGCAACGTCTTTCAGATAGACATTAGAACCATCGGTATTGGATACCAAAATGATGTTGCCAAACTCTTCAGCAGTGCTCAGCTGACCTTGAGCCGTCACAGTTGCTGAAATGGTCTGACCTGCAGCCGCCGGCAAAGAGCCGATAGAGCCTGCAGAAATTTGGATATTTTGAGTAGCCAGTGCGTTGGTTACCGTTGCAAAAGACAGGTTGTAGTTTTGCAGTTTTTTCGGGTCAACCCAAATACGCATGGCGCGTTGCGCACCAAACAATTGTACCTGCCCTACGCCGTCGATACGCTGCAGTTCAGGAATGATATTGCGCTGGGCGTAATCGTTCATTTCCTCAATGGATTGCTTTTCAGAAGAAAGCATGACCACTTGCAAGAAGTTGGAACGCGCTTTAGATACGGTTACACCATATTGCTGTACGGTAGACGGCAATGTGGACAACACTTCCGACAATTTGTTCTGCACGTCTACCTGCGCCAAATCTTCATTGGTTTCCGGTGTAAACGTCAGACTGACGCTGCCGCTGCCGCTGGAATTGGCAGAAGTCGTCATATAGTCCAAACCTTCCACACCGTACATATTACGTTCGATAACGGCCAGTACGCTGTCTTCCATTACCTGAGCAGAAGCGCCCGGATAAGTAGCGCGCAAAGTAATGGTCGGTGCAGCAACGGACGGATATTGGGAAATCGGCAGTTTTTGAATACCGAAAATACCCGCTGCGATGATAAAAATCGCAATAACCCATGCAAAGATGGGGCGGTCAATAAAAAACTTAGACATTCACGCGTTCCTTATTTGGCTTCAGATGCAGCTTTAGCTTCAGGCTTGGCCTCGGATGCAGCCTGGCCGTCTGAAACTGCCGGTGTTGCTGCCGCAGCACTTGCAGGCGGAGTCCATTCTTTCGGCGTTACCTGTTTAGCACCCGACATAGCGGCAATGCTGATGCCTTCAACAATCACTTTGTCGCCGTCTTTCAGGCCGTCTGTAATCACCCAATTGCTACCTTGCTGTTGGGCAATGGTCACGACACGCGCTTCCATTTCGCTCTTGTCATTCACTACCATCACAGTATCTTGCGAACCGCGGGTAACTGCTTGTTGCGGCACTACAAATGCATTATCCACAGCCACTTGTTCCATCAATACGCGCACATACAAGCCCGGCATCAAGATATTTCTGTCGTTAGGAATGGCGGCGCGCAAGGTAATTTGACCGGTCGTTTTGTTGACAGTCGGATCTGCAAACAGCAGACGGCCTTTTTCAGGGTAAACCGTACCGTCGTCAAATTTGATATCCACTGCAATCGCGCCGTTTGCCGCCAACAATTTGCCTTCGGCAACCTGTTGACGCAGTTTCATGACCTCACTCGCAGATTGGGTAACGTTGACATACATCGGATTGGTTTGTTGGATGGTTGCCAAAACAGTGGTATCGCCGGAATTCAGCAGCGTACCTTCAGAAACTTTAGATTGACCGATAAAGCCGGAAATCGGCGCAGTAATGCGGGAGCGGTTCAGGCTGATACCGGCAGATTTGATAGCTGCTTGAGCGGATTTGACGCCTGCCTCTGCTGAACGCTTGGCCGTTACGGCTGCATCATATTCTTGTTGGCTGATGGCATCGGCGGCAACCAGCGGTTTATAGCGGGCTAAGTCGGCATTCGCTTTAGCCAAAGTAGCTTGCGCACTTGCCAACTGGGCGCGTGCGCTTTCTAAATTTGCTTCATAAGTTGAGCTGTCGATTTGGTACAAAGGCTGACCGGCTTGAACATAGCTGCCCTCTTGGAACAGGCGTTTTTGCAAAATACCGCCGACTTGGGCGCGAACTTCGGCAGTACGCAATGATTCCAGACGGCCCGGCAACTCGGTTGTCAATGCAACGGTTTCCGGATGCACAGTAACCACACGGACTTCAGGTGCAGGTTGTTTTTGCTGTTGCTGACTGCCTTGCGCCTGTTGGCCGGCTGCTTTTTCATCGCCTTTGCCGCAAGCGGAAAGTGCCAACGCAGTAGCTGCTGCAATTGCCGCGACACGCATCATTTTAGAAGCATAAAGAGCCATAATTTTCCTATCTCTATGATAAATAAGGGTTTGACTAATTAAAAATTGATTACTTTAATCTCATATTTCGCAAACAGAAATTGCCGCTTTTATGAAAAATAGGCTGATTATATAGTGTTGAGAAACACTATCAAGTATTGAATTAAATTATACATACATTCTTGCATGTTCAGAAGTAATTTTTTATAATCCGAACCATAAATTTACATTTCCTACAAAAAAACCATGAGAAGAACCAAAACCGAAGCTTTAAAAACCAAAGAATATCTCATGCTTGCCGCATTAGATACGTTTTATCAGAAAGGCATTGCCCGCACTTCGCTCAACGAAATCGCCCAAGCCGCAGGCGTAACGCGCGGCGCGCTGTATTGGCATTTCAAAAACAAAGAAGATTTGTTTGACGCCTTGTTCCAACGGATTTGCGACGACATCGAAAGCTGCATAAAAGAAGACTCGAACAACAATAACGAACAGGCTTGGTCAAGCTTCCGACTGACCCTGACCCGTTTTTTCGAGCGCCTGCAACACAACGAGCTTCGCTACAAATTCCACAGCATTTTGTTTTTAAAATGCGAACACACCGAGCAAAACGAGGCGGTCATTGCCATCGCTAAAAAACACCAATCATTATGGCGTGAAAAAATCGTTGCCGTCCTGACTGATGCGGTACAACAAAAAGCGTTGGCGGATAATTTGGATATCGATATGGCAGTCATCTTCATCAAGTCTTCATTAGACGGCTTGATTTGGCGCTGGCTTTCTTCAGGTCAAGGCTTCGATTTAGCACAAACTGCCCCACGCATGATTGAAATCATCATTGATACATTGGAAAACCATCCGCAATTAAGAAAACAATCATAAACATCAAAAATAAAAGGCCGTCTGAAACATTAAAAGTTTCAGACGGCCTTTTGGTTCAAACCTGCTTAACGTGTTACCGGTTTGTAACGGATACGTTTCGGTTTTGCGCCCTCTTCACCCAAACGGCGTTTCTTATCGGCTTCGTATTCCTGATAGTTGCCGTCAAAGAACACCCATTTAGAGTCGCCTTCACAAGCCAAGATATGCGTAGCGATACGGTCGAGGAACCAGCGGTCGTGCGAAATCACCATCACGCTGCCGGCAAATTCCAACAATGCGTCTTCCAACGCGCGCAGAGTTTCCACATCGAGATCGTTGGACGGTTCGTCCAACAGCAACACATTACCGCCGCTCAACAAAGTTTTTGCCAAGTGCAGACGGCCGCGTTCGCCGCCGGAAAGTTGCCCCGCAATTTTGCTTTGGTCGCTGCCTTTGAAGTTAAAGCGTCCCAAATATTGGCGGGCTGGAATTTCAAACTGACCAACCTGCAAAATATCGCGGCCTTCGGCGATGTTGTCGAACACGGTTTTGTCGTTTTGCAAACCTTCGCGGCTTTGGTCGATCAAGCTCATTTTCACGGTTTGACCGATTTTCACTTCGCCGGAATCAGGCTGCTCTTTGCCTGAAATCATTTTAAACAGCGTAGATTTACCCGCGCCGTTCGGACCGATGATGCCGACAATCGCGCCCGCAGGTACTTTAAAGCTCAAATCGTCAATCAGCACTTTATCGCCGAACGATTTGGAAACGTTCACAAATTCAATTACTTCGTTACCCAAACGTTCGGCAACAGGGATAAAGATTTCCTGAGTTTCGTTGCGTTTTTGGTATTCGTAGTTGCTCATTTCTTCAAAACGCGCCAGACGCGCTTTGGACTTGGCTTGGCGGCCTTTGGCATTTTGGCGTACCCATTCCAATTCCTGCTTCATCGCTTTCACGCGCGCAGCTTCGGATTTCGCCTCGTTTTCCAAACGTTTTTCTTTCTGCTCCAGCCAAGACGAGTAATTGCCTTTCCACGGAATGCCGTGTCCGCGGTCGAGTTCCAAAATCCATTCGGCGGCGTTGTCGAGGAAGTAGCGGTCGTGCGTTACCGCAACGACTGTACCGGGGAAGCGGACCAAGAATTGCTCCAGCCATTCGACAGATTCCGCGTCCAAGTGGTTGGTCGGCTCGTCAAGCAAAAGCATATCGGGCTTGCTCAACAAAAGTTTGCACAAAGCAACGCGACGTTTTTCACCGCCGGACAAATTGCCGATTTGGGCATCCCAATCAGGCAGGCGCAGCGCGTCGGCAGCGATTTCCAATTCGTGCTCTGCACCGCCGCCGGTAGACGAACCCGCCGCAATAATCGCTTCCAAGCGGCCTTGTTCTTCCGCCAACGCATCAAAATCCGCATCGGGATTGGCGTACTCGGCATACACTTCTTCCAAGCGTTTCTGCGCGGCAGCCACTTCGCCCAAACCGCTTTCCACTTCCTCGCGCACAGTTTTCTCAGGATCAAGCTCGGGCTCTTGCGGCAGGTAGCCGATTTTAATGCCGCCCATTGGCACGGCTTCGCCCTCAAATTCCTTATCCACACCCGCCATAATCCGCAGTACAGTAGATTTACCCGCACCGTTCAAACCGAGCAAACCGATTTTTGCACCGGGGAAAAATGAAAGGGAAATGTCTTTAATAATGGTTTTTTGCGGCGGTACAACCTTGCTCACGCGCAGCATAGAATAGACGTATTGTTGGGACATAGTTTTCTCGTTTCCGTCAAACAAATTTCAGACGGCCCATTTTAACCTATTGCCCCAATACTTGCTTGTTCAAATGCCGTCTGAAAATAGAAATAAGCATCAAAATATACACCGCACCGAACCGATACCCTTATTGCCCGACGGTATCAATGCCAAACCACAAAAAATTTGATTTAAGCCAGTTTATCCTTGAACTGGCATTGCCAATATCCGGCGCGCTTCATAAAATGCACCTAATATCCTTGAAAGTACGCACACAAACAATAACGACAGAGAACACCACACCAAGGAACCTTTCAGATTTCTCAATAAAAATACTTTTCAAAAAAAGGATTTACCTCATGTCGGAAAATACGCAAAAAACAGCAAAACAAGGTTTGCCGTCACTGGCAAAAAGTACGATTTGGATGCTGAGCTTCGGCTATCTCGGCGTTCAGACGGCCTTTACCCTGCAAAGCTCACAAATGAGCCGAATTTTTCAAACTTTAGGCGCCGACCCGCATAATTTGGGCTGGTTTTTCATTCTGCCGCCATTGGCCGGTATGTTGGTTCAACCGATTGTGGGCTACTACTCAGACCGCACTTGGATGCCGCGCTTGGGCGGCCGCCGTCTTCCCTATCTGCTTTACGGTACGCTGATTGCGGTTATCGTCATGATTCTGATGCCGAACTCGGGCAGCTTCGGTTTTGGCTACGCTTCTTTGGCGGCTTTGTCGTTTGGCGCGCTGATGATTGCGCTGTTGGACGTATCCTCCAATATGGCAATGCAGCCGTTTAAAATGATGGTCGGCGACATGGTCAACGAGGAGCAGAAAAGCTACGCCTACGGGATTCAAAGTTTCTTAGCGAATACGGGCGCGGTTGTGGCGGCGATTCTGCCGTTTGTGTTTGCGTATATCGGTTTGGCGAACACGGCCGAAAAAGGCGTCGTGCCGCAGACCGTGGTCGTAGCATTCTATGTGGGCGCAGCCTTACTGATTATTACCAGTGCGTTCACCATCTTCAAAGTCAAAGAGTATGATCCGGAAACCTACGCCCGCTACCACGGCATCGACGTAGCCGCAAATCAGGAAAAAGCCAACTGGTTCGAACTCTTAAAAACCGCACCTAAAGCGTTTTGGACAGTGACTTTGGTGCAATTCTTCTGTTGGTTCGCTTTCCAATATATGTGGACTTACTCGGCAGGCGCGATTGCAGAAAACGTTTGGCAGACAACCGATGCCTCCTCCGTAGGCTACCAAGAAGCAGGCAACTGGTACGGCGTTTTGGCGGCGGTACAATCCATTGCTGCCGTTATCTGCTCGTTTATTCTGGCAAAAGTACCGAATAAATACCATAAAGCCGGTTATTTCGGTTGCTTGGCTTTGGGTGCACTTGGTTTCTTCTCCGTTTTCTTCATCAGCAATCAATACGCGCTAGTGTTGTCTTATACCTTAATCGGTATTGCGTGGGCCGGTATCATTACCTATCCTTTGACGATTGTAACCAATGCCCTCTCCGGCAAACACATGGGTACTTATTTGGGTCTGTTTAACGGTTCTATCTGTATGCCTCAGATCGTCGCCTCTCTGCTGAGCTTTATCCTCTTCCCTATGCTGGGCAGCCATCAGGCAACCATGTTCTTGGTTGCAGGCGCAGTCTTGCTGCTGGGAGCCTTCTCAGTATGTCTGATTAAAGAGACCCACGGCGAATAATCCATCAACACCATCGGCAAAGGCCGTCTGAAACCTTTGCCGAACTTACAATTTTAATAACAGGAGCTTCATAAATGTATACAAGAATCATGGAAATCAGCCCTTGGACGCTGCGTTCGGCAAAACTGGAAAAAGAACACAAACGGCTGCAAGAGAGCCTGACCAGTTTGGGCAACGGCTATATGGGCATGCGCGGCAACTTTGAAGAAACCTACTCCGCCGACAGCCACTTAGGCACCTACATCGCCGGCGTGTGGTTTCCCGACAAAACCCGCGTTGGCTGGTGGAAAAACGGCTATCCCAAATATTTCGGCAAAGCCATCAACGCGCTTAATTTCAGCAAAGTCAAAATCTTTGTCGATGGACAAGAGGTGGACTTGGCGAAAAACGACGTTGCCGACTTCTCCGTCGAACTCGATATGCAACACGGCGTGTTGCGCCGCTCGTTCACCGTATTCGGCGTGCGTTTCGATGTGTGCAAATTCCTGTCCGTCGCGCAAAAAGAGCTGGCGGTTATCCGCTGGGAAGCCGTATCCGTTGACGGCAAAACCCACCAAGTCCGCATCGATTCCATCATCGACGCCGACGTGAAAAATGAAGACTCCAACTACGAAGAAAAATTCTGGCAGGTATTGGACAAAGGCGTTTCAGACGACCGCTCCCATATTGCCACCCAAACCGTCGCCAATCCCTTCGGCGTGGAACAATTCATCGTCAACGCCGAGCAAACCTTCGCCGGCAGCTTCAAAGCCCTCGGCGGCAGCCAAACCGACTGGCAGGTCTCTAATTCTTTTGAAGCCGAAGTCTGCAGCACGCCCGAAACCGTTGAAAAACGTGTGATTGTTACCACCAGCCGCGATTATCAGGGCTTGGAAGCGGTGAAAGCCGCAGGCCGCGCCTTATCGGAAAAAATCGCAGGCGTTGCGTTTGAAACCTTGCTGGACGCACACAAAGCAGGCTGGCTGCACCGTTGGGAAATCGCCGACGTGGTCATCGAAGGCAGCGACGAAGCGCAGCAAGGCATCCGTTTCAACCTGTTCCAACTGTTCTCCACCTACTACGGCGAAGACGCGCGCCTGAACATCGGCCCCAAAGGCTTTACCGGCGAAAAATACGGCGGCGCAACCTATTGGGATACCGAAGCCTACGCCGTGCCGCTGTACCTTGCACTGGCGGAACCCGAAGTTACCCGCAACCTGCTGCAATACCGCCGCAACCAACTGCCGCAAGCGCAGCACAACGCGCGCGAACAGGGCTTGGCGGGCGCACTCTATCCGATGGTGACGTTTACGGGTATCGAATGCCACAACGAATGGGAAATCACCTTCGAGGAAATCCACCGCAACGGCGCGATTCCTTACGCCATCTACAACTACACCAACTACACCGGCAACGAAAGCTATCTTGCCAAAGAAGGCTTGGAAGTCTTGGTCGAAGTGTCCCGCTTCTGGGCGGACCGCGTCCACTTCTCCAAACGCAACGGCAAATACATGATTCACGGCGTAACCGGCCCGAACGAATACGAA
Source organism: Neisseria sp. 27098_8_158 (assembly GCF_041433145.1). Classification (NCBI taxonomy): domain Bacteria; kingdom Pseudomonadati; phylum Pseudomonadota; class Betaproteobacteria; order Neisseriales; family Neisseriaceae; genus Neisseria; species Neisseria sp. 27098_8_158. Next base: position 45,820 of record NZ_JAPWAZ010000001.1, on the reverse strand, counting down.
AACAACATCAACAACAACTGGTACACCAACACCCTCGCCGCATGGGTATTGGACTACACCCGCGAAGCCCTGGCGAAATACCCGCGTCCGGATTTGAACGTGAGTGCTGCCGAATTGGAAAAATGGGCGGACATCAGCGCCAACATGTACCGTCCTCATGACGAAGAACTCGGCGTATTCGTGCAGCACGACGGTTTCCTCGACAAAGATATCCGTCCCGTGTCCGCGCTTTCGCCCGATGATTTGCCGCTCAACCAGAAATGGTCGTGGGACAAAATCTTGCGTTCGCCTTTCATTAAACAGGCAGACGTCTTGCAAGGCATCTATTTCTTCGGCGACCGTTTCAATATGGACGAAAAACGCCGCAACTTCGACTTCTACGAACCGATGACCGTGCATGAAAGCTCGTTGTCTCCATGTATCCACTCCATCCTTGCCGCCGAACTGGGCAAAGAAGAAAAAGCCGTGGAAATGTACCAGCGCACCGCACGCCTGGACTTGGACAACTACAACAACGACACCGAAGACGGCCTGCACATTACTTCTATGACCGGCTCGTGGCTCGCCATCGTCCAAGGTTTCGCCCAAATGAAAACCTGGGGCGGCAAACTCAGCTTCGCACCATTCCTGCCGAGCGCATGGACAGGCTACGCCTTCCATATCAACTACCGCGGCCGTCTGATTAAAGTCGCCGTCGGCAAAGAAAACGTCGTCTTCACCCTGCTCAAAGGCGAGCCGCTCGATTTGCAGGTGTACGGCAAAGACATCACGCTCAACGGCAGCCACACTGTCGCGTTGGAAAAATAAGGAGGGCACAAAATGACTTTCACCGCTGTCCTATTTGACCTCGACGGCGTCATTACCGACACCGCCGAATACCACTACCGCGCATGGAAAAAGCTTGCCGAAGAACTAGGCATCAGCATCGACCGCAAGTTTAACGAGCAGCTCAAAGGCGTATCGCGCGACGATTCGCTCAAACGCATCCTCGCACACGGCGGTAAAACCGTCAGCGAAGCCGAGTTCGCCGAACTGACCCGCCGCAAAAACGACAACTACGTTGAGATGATTCAAGCAGTCAAACCCGAAGACGTGTACCCCGGCATTTTGCCCCTGCTGGAAACATTGAAAGCAAACGGCAAAAAAATCGCCCTCGCGTCCGCCAGTAAAAACGGCCCGTTCCTGCTCGAACGCATGGGGCTGACCCACTTCTTCGACGCCATTGCCGACCCTGCCGCCGTCGCGCATTCCAAACCCGCCCCCGACATCTTCCTCGCCGCCGCCGAGGGCGTGGGCGCGGACATCCGCCACTGCATCGGCATTGAAGACGCCGCCGCAGGTGTCGCCGCCATTAAAGCAGCCGGCGCCTTGCCCATCGGCGTGGGCAAAGCTGAAGACTTAGGCAGCGACATCGCGCTGGTGTCCGGCACCGCCGAGCTGACCTACGCCTACCTGCAAAACGTGTGGGCACAGTCGGGCAGGTAAAATACTAAGGAAGTAAAAAGGCCGTCTGAAAACTGGATTTCAGACGGCCTTTATTCTAAAAGTTTCCAGACGACGTTTGAGGTCTTCTGAAAGTTTGAAACAGTGGTGAGAACGACAGACAACGCGTGCGTGCGTACCGCACACACCCTACACCTCGGTTTTAAAGTTTGTGCCGCCGCAGGTAAAGTGTGTGGCACAGCCACGCACGCGGTTGGTGGAGATGCAGGCTACGGCTTGCTTGTGGATAGGTCATGATGGGAGGGTTCTTTTTAAAATGGATTTCGTTGGGTCTTGAACCAACAGGAAGAAAACAGCCTTTAAGCTATTATATTTGTTGTTTGGAATGAAACAAAGGTCGTCTGAAAATGGATTCACGGTTTTCAGACGACCTTTTTATTATGTGCCACTTGAGCAAAATGTAGGTTGGGTTGAAAATCCAACACTCTGTGAAATTTAACAGTTTTGTTGGGTCTTGACCCAACCTACGCTTGCTTGTTACGGCTTGTTAATCAGCACATACATCTGCACGGCGGCATACCGCAAGTATCACAATATTCGCTATCGTAATGCATATCACCGCAGTATTCGCAAGAGCCTTGATAACCACGCCAGTTTAAGAGTTTCGGATTGAATACACGATATTTCATGATTATTTCCTCCGTTTCTTATCACCTGATTGTTGGGCAGGTGTTCTATCACTGCCTATATTGTAGCGGTGGTCATGGCTACCATCAGCTTTGTTTTTACCATAACTAATTACGCCATTAACAACCCCCTTAGTGGCGGAACCAAGTAGTTTCTTTAAAAAACTCATTTGTAATTTTACCTTTATTGTTTCTTCAATCATCAAATAGCGAATATAATCCATAAGTTATTGCTCCAACTGCCAATGGAGCAGCGGCAACAATACCGATACCAACTGCCATACTTCCGCCACCGATAGTTGCCAATGTACCTGTTATGGCTGATGCACTCATTGTTGAAGCGGCAGCCCCTATGCCCGCAGCGGTACCCACACCTGAGACACTACCCGCAACTTTTGCATTTTCTTCAGACATAATAACCTTCCAAAACTTGTTATTTTTAACTAAACCGTCATGGCAATAATTCAACCATGATGTAGTTATCTTATACAATTTTTTTAAAAATATCAACTATAGTTGACTAATTTCTTCCTATCGTAAATTGTTTAAAATTCAGTATCTTTCCATACTGAATAAATGGACATAAACAATGAAATACATCCGTACCGTCTGATTTTTGCCCAAAATATGCGGAAGATACGTCGCTTGAAAGAAATTTCCCAAGAGGCTCTCGCTTTTGAAGCTCAAGTTAGCCGTGCATACATCTGCGAGGTTGAACGTGGAAACAGAGCTGTTTCTATTGATGTTATGGGGCGGATTGCAGACGCTTTGGAATTACCCTTAGAGCATCTCTTATCCAAGAATGCGATAAGCCATGTCGAAGAATAAAATATTTTAAACACAGTGCTTTTAATCATAAAAAATGACCAGTCGCACAAATGGCTGTTTTATTGTTTCATTCACTCCCAAACAACAACCCTTCCTTAATCCCCCTAATCCTATCCCTCAACACAGCCGCCTCTTCAAACTGCAAATCTCTAGCAGCCTGCTGCATGGCTCTTTCCAATTTCGCAATTTATTCCAAGGCATCTTCTTCATTGTGAATTTCGCCGACTTTAACCTTGTTCTTACCTTTCAGACGGCCTTTAATATCACCCATCAACCCAATGTTACCATCTCAATCTGTTCCATACTTCTACCCAAGAAGCGTTCGCCTATAGTGCGGAAACGCAGTGGGATGTCGCTGACGTAGAAGCGGTAATCCGGGTTGTCGTTTTCTGTATTCAGCAAACCTGCTTGCGCTAAGGCTTTGGCGGTGGCTTCGGCGGTGGTGATGGCGGAATCGACCAAGGTGACGTTTTGCGCTTCGCGGCCGATAAGCGGTTTGAGCAGTGGGAAATGGGTACAACCCAACACCAGCGTGTCGATGTCGTCGGCCAAGAGCGGCTTCAGGTATTCGCGCACGGTCAGGCGGGTGACTTCGTGATCGAGCCAGCCCTCTTCTACCAATGGCACAAGCAGGGGCGCGGCTTGTGTGCGCACCAGCGTGTCGTTGTTTTTCGAATGGATGGCGCGCGCGTAGGCATTGCTGTTGACGGTGGTATTGGTCGCGATAATGCCGATTCGGTTGTTTTTGGTGGTTTGCAAAGCGGCTTCCGCACCGGCTGAGATAACGTCCAATACGGGCATATTGCCTGCTTTTTGGCGGATTTTTTGTCCGGCAACGGCGGCGATGGTGTTGCACGCGATGACGAGTGCTTTGACATCGTTTTCCAGCAGGAAATCGACAATCTGCATGGCGAAGGTTTCAATGGTAGCGCGGGATTTGGTGCCGTAGGGAACGCGTGCGGTATCGCCGAAATAGATGATGTTTTCCATCGGCAGGCGTTCCATCAGGGCGCGGACGTTGGTCAAGCCGCCGACGCCGGAATCGAATACGCCGATGGGGCGTTGTTTGCTGGTACTCATGGTTAATTTCTTCACTATAAAGTTGAGGCCGTCTGAAACCGTTTTTCAGACGGCCTGAAGGTTAAACATATTCTTTTTTATCGTTTTCCATCCAAGCCTGATGCGAGCAAATCCACAACAGCACGATACCGCATATAGTCGAACTCAACATCATACCGGCCATCACCAAGGCAGAACCATTATGCAGCCAAGTCGTTGCCATGCCGACCGATGCGCCGATGAGGGATTGGAACACGCCTAAAACCGCATTTGCGCTGCCGCCCTCTGCGCTAAAATAGCTCATAAAGCAGGCCTGAGTGTTCGCACCGACCAAGCCTTGCGTACCAACTGAAAACATCACGCACAGCACCAAAGCCCACAAAGGCGGCAGAGACAGCGACAACACCAAAACCGTCATCAGCAGATTGGCGGCAAATTGGACGATAATGCCCCATTTGAGGATGTTTTGCGGATGCGTACCGGTTTTCAAACGCCATGCGGTAACGCGGTTAAACGACATCATGGTAATGATATTGAGCGCAAATATCCAAGCATATTGGTTTGGTGAAACATGATACAGTTGTTGGTACACGAACGACGATTCGGTCAAAAAGGCAAACATCGAACCGAAACTGAAAGCTTGGAAAAACAAATAGCCCATCGCGGCGCGCGTCCTCAAAACGCGTTTAAACCTGCCTGCCACCACGCCGAACACATCCATGCTGATTTTGCCTTTTTGGTGCGGCTTGGGCAGGAAATACCACATCAAACCCCAAAGCAGCAGCGAATAGCAGGCCAGAAAGCCGAAAATCATGCGCCAGCCGCCCAAATTCTGCAAGCCTGCACCAATCATTGGCGCCATCAGCGGCACAATCATCAGAATAATGCCGATTAAGGCAAACATCTGCGCGGCTTTGCGTCCGGAATAATAATCGCGCACCATCGCGCCGGAAATCACCACGGTCATCCCCGCGCCAAACGCCTGCACGGCACGCAAGTTCAGCAGCTGCTCGACATTATTCACCATCGTCAAACCGATAACGGCGGCAAAGTAAATGCTCAAGCCCACCAAGGCGACAGGTTTGCGGCCTTTAATATCCGAAATCGACCCACCAACTACCTGACCAAACGCCACGCCAAACATAAAAAAGCTCAGGCTTTGCTCGATGCGGTGGATGTCCGAACCCAGCGACTTCGCCATTTCGGGAATCGCAGGCAGATAGGCATCGACAGAAAACGGCATCAGCGCGACCAACATCGCCATCAGCACGGCCATGGTTTTTTCGCCCAAAGGGGCTTGTTGTGCAGTCATTCCGACTTTCGCTTTCGTAAAAAAATTCAAAAAACAAAGAAAACAACCGCCTTGTCAGACGGTTGCGGATTGGATGGAATTATAGCAGATTTCAACCTTGTCCAATCACTGCAAAAAAACCTTTGCAAAACTTAAGGCCGTCTGAAACTTTGCTTGGTTGAATCCCCTTGCCGCAAACGTTAAAATGCTTGTTTTTTAAGACAACAAATTGTTTCACATCACGGATTCTAAGGAATAATCATGACTACATTTCAAATTGCGCGTGCCGACGGGAAAACGCTCGAAATCCAAGGCAAAATGGCCAACCGCCACGGCTTGATCGCCGGCGCGACCGGTACGGGTAAAACCGTTACTCTGCGCCGCATGGCGGAAGCCTTCAGCAGCGAAGGCGTCCCTGTATTCTTGGTCGATGTCAAAGGCGATTTGTCGGGCATCGCGCAAGCGGGTACTGCCAGCGGCAAAGTGGGCGAACGCATCGCCGAGTTTAATTTGGGCGAACAATGGCTGCAAAATTTCCCCGTACGCTTTTGGGATGTTTACGGCGAAACCGGTATTCCCGTACGCGTAACCGTTTCAGAAATGGGCCCTATGCTTTTGGCCCGCCTGATGAATCTGAACGACACGCAAGAAGGCCTGCTCAACCTCGTGTTCAAAGTTGCCGATGACAGAGGCTGGCACATTTTGGACTTGAAAGACCTGCGCAGCATGCTGAAACACGTTTCCGACCACGCTTCGGAATACCGCACACAATACGGCAACGTCTCCGCCGCCAGTATTGGCGCGATTCAACGCCAACTGCTGACTTTGGAAAACGAAGGCGCAGAAAAATTCTTCGGAGAACCTTCCCTCAACCTGCAAGACTGGATGCAAACCGACAACGGCAAAGGCATCATCAATATCCTTAACTCCGAAAAACTGATGCGCTCGCCGCGTATGTACAGCGCGTTTTTGCTGTGGATGCTGGCAGAATTGTTTGAAACCCTGCCCGAAGTCGGCGATTTGGACAAACCGAAATTCGTGATGTTCTTCGACGAAGCGCATTTGATGTTCGACAATGCCGCCAATGCACTGGTCGAACAAATCGAACAAGTTGTGCGCCTGATCCGCTCCAAAGGCGTGGGCGTATATTTCGTCACCCAAAACCCGCTCGACTTACCCGATACCATTCTCGGCCAACTGGGTAACCGCGTACAACACGCCCTGCGTGCCTTTACACCGCGCGACCAAAAAGCAGTCAAAGCCGCTGCCGAAACCTTCCGCAGCAACCCCAACATCAAAGTTGCCGACGCGATTGCCGAACTCGGCGTCGGCGAAGCCCTCGTTTCCTTCCTTGATGAAAAAGGTATGCCCGAGCCGGTAGAACGCGCCCTCATTCTGCCGCCGCAATCCGCCCTGACCCCGCTTACCGCAGAGGAACGCAACCGCTTGTTCCAAAACGACGATTTGTATCCAACCTACAAAGACATGGTGGACAACTACTCCGCTTTTGAAGCATTGGCCGAAGCAGACAGCCAGGCTGCCGCTGAAAAAGAAGCCACAAATGCCGCCAAAGAGCAGGAAAAAGCGCAAAAAGCTGCAGAAAAAGAAGCTGCCAATGCCGATCCCGGCATCCTCGGCGGACTGATCGGCGGCTTGAGCGGCGGACGCAAAAAATCCGGCCAAGGTTTGGGCTACAACGTTGCCGACGCCATCGGCAGCCAAATCAACCGCCAAGTAACCAACGCCATTTCCCGCAGCGTGATGGGCATTATTAAAAATATGTTCAAATAATCAGCCTGAAAATATAAAAGGCCGTCTGAAAATCAATTTCAGACGGCCTTTTTATTCATCAACCCAATCAGTTTTTCATCGATTGAACCGGAGCCGGGATTCTGCCGCCTCGGTTGACGAACACTTCGCACGAACCTTCTTTGACCGGCATAACAGGCGCGTAGCCCAACAAGCCGCCGAACTCGACGCTGTCGCCGACGGTTTTGCCGGTTACCGGAATAATGCGCACGGCAGTGGTTTTGCTGTTGATCATGCCGATGGCGGCTTCGTCAGCAATGATGCCGGAAATGGTATGAGCAGGCGTATCGCCGGGAACGGCAATCATGTCCAAACCAACGGAGCAGACAGCGGTCATGGCTTCGAGTTTGTCCAGTGTCAGCACACCGGCTTCAGCAGCCGCAATCATGCCCTCGTCTTCCGAAACAGGGATAAACGCACCGCTCAAACCGCCGACCGCACTGGAAGCCATCATGCCGCCTTTTTTCACGGCATCATTCAGCAAGGCCAATGCCGCTGTCGTACCGTGCGTACCGCAGACGCTCAAACCCATCTCTTCAAGAATGCGTGCCACCGAGTCGCCGACGGCGGGGGTTGGTGCCAACGATAAATCGAGAATACCAAACGGGATATTCAGCATTTTTGAGGCTTCGCGGCCGATAAGTTCGCCCACGCGGGTAATTTTGAAAGCAGTTTTCTTCACTACTTCCGCAACTTCGGTCAACGTCGTTGCATCTGAATTTTCCAACGCGGCTTTTACGACACCCGGGCCGGAAACGCCGACATTGATAACGGCATCCGCTTCGCCCGAACCGTGAAACGCGCCCGCCATAAATGGGTTGTCTTCCACTGCATTGCAGAACACGACGATTTTGGCGCAGCCGAAACCTTCGGGCGTGATTTCAGCCGTGCGTTTGATGGTTTCGCCTGCCAGCTTAACTGCATCCATATTGATACCGGCACGCGTGCTGCCGATATTGATGGAGCTGCACACGATATCGGTAGTCTTCATCGCTTCGGGAATGGAACGAATCAACACCTCATCCGAAGGCGACATACCTTTTTGCACCAACGCGGAAAAGCCGCCAATAAAAGACACGCCTATCGCTTTGGCAGCCTTATCCAAAGTTTGCGCCACGCTGACGTAAGAATCAGCATGGGTGGCCGCGGCGATTTGGGCAATCGGCGTAACGGAAATGCGCTGATTCACAATCGGTACACCGTATTTGGCAGACAGATATTTTGCCGTTGCCACCAAGTCTTTGCCGACTGTGGTAATTTTGTTGTAAATGTTTTGGTTCAATACATTGATATCGCTGCTGATGCAGTCGTGCAAATCAATGCCGATGGTAATGGTGCGCACGTCAAAATTCTGGTCGGCCACCATTTTGACGGTTTCTAAAATCTCGCCGGATTGAATACTCATGGCTCTTCCTCCGACTTAAATACGGTGCATGGCTTGGAAAATTTCTTCGTTTTGCATACGGATATCAAGCGCAAGTTTTTTGCTCTCTTCCGCAAACAAATCCAAAACCTCTTGACGCGATTTGGTGCATTTTGAAGTATCCACCAAAATAATCATGGTAAAAAAATCATCCATCAGCTGTTGGCTGATGTTGAGAATATTGATTTGGTTTTCCGCTAAAATTTTGGAAACGTCGTACACAATGCCCACACGGTCTTTACCGATGACGGTGATGACTGAATTGTTCATAACGCTGTTTCTCCTCATAGGATATTTGAAAAGTGTTGACAATTATAACACTCAGGCCGTCTGAAAAACTGTTTCAGACGGCCTGAGTATTCAAATTTCAATTTTAATTATCGCCCTGCTTTTAAAGCCTGCCACAGGCGAACGCTGAGTTTGCTCGCATCGGTTGATTTGGGAGAGACAATGAAACTTTTTTCCATCAATTCTTTACTTGGGAAAATCGATTCGTCAGAGGTATATTTTTCATCCATCAAATCACGCGCCGGACGGCTGGCCGGAGCATAAGTCACATAGTTGCCGTTTTTGGCCGCTGTTTCCGGATTGAGCGTGTGATTGATGTATTTGTGTGCATTGGCCACATTTTGCGCATCACGCGGAATCATCAGCGAATCCACCCAAATACCGACGCCGCTTTTCGGCGCCAATACTTCGACTTCGACGCCGTTTCCGGCTTCTTTGGCACGGGTTTTGGCAATATTGAGGTCGCCGCCGTAGCCTACCGATACACAAAGATTACCGGCAGCCATATCGTCGATATAGCCCGACGAGGTAAAGCGTTTGATGTCGGGACGCACTTTTTTCATCATATCGACGGCGGCTTTGATGTCGTCAGGGTTTTCGCTGTTCGGATCTTTGCCCAAATAATGCAAAGCCAAAGGAATCTGCTCGATGGCGCTGTCGAAATAGCTGATGCCGCAGAATTTCAATTTTTGGGTGTATTCAGGGTTAAACACCAAATCCCATTCGTTTTCAGGCAGCTTATCCGTACCCAAAGCCTTTTGAACCTGCTGTTTGTTGATCGCCAGCGTATTGATGCCCCAGAAATAAGGGACGGCATATTCGTTGCCCGGATCGACGGTTTCCATCATTTTCAACAAATCGGGATCGATATTGGCGTAATTGGGAATTTGCGATTTGTCGATTTTTTGATACGCGCCGGCTTTAATCTGACGACCGACATTGGCAATAGAAGGCGCAACCAGGTCATAACCCGACTTGCCGGTCAGCAGCTTGGCTTCCAGCGCTTCGTTGCTATCGTAGTAATCGTAGCGGACGTTGATATTCGTATTTTTTTCAAACGCAGACAACGTGGCAGGATCGACATAATCCGACCAGTTGTAGATATTGAGTTTATCGGTTTGGGAAGAGGAAGTTTGAGATGCGGAAGATTCTGCGGCGGTTCCTTGTCCGCCGCTACACGCAGTCAAGACGAGGCTCAAGATTGCCGCCGCCATCAAAGATTTTTTCATGGTTTCAGACCTTTTGTTCGGGGGGTAAAAATATTGCAGCGGTGGCAGATGCCACTTACAAAAGGGAAACTGTGGGGGCGGCCGGCATGTGTCCTTTGCCCTTGATTCAGCAAGGTTTGCATTAAACGGCAAAAAGCTTTTGAATGCAAGACCTTAAAGCAGAAAAAATTCTCCCTTTTCAGACGGCCTGAAGCTATGGTTTTATTCATAAACAACATTTTTTCAGAAACGGTTTCATGCCGTCTGGAAAAAACTGTGGGCTTATTCAGACGGCCTCAAGATTTGTCAAAACCGCCCAATTTGTGGGAAAATTGCACGATTGAATTTAATGAAGGGCGACACCGTGTTAGACAGAGAAGGCTATCGCCCCAATGTCGGTATTATCCTGATTAACGAGCGTAACGAAGTCTTTTGGGGCAAACGCGTACGCGAACATTCATGGCAGTTTCCGCAAGGCGGCATCAAGCCGGGCGAAAGCCCTGAGACCGCCATGTACCGCGAATTGTACGAAGAAGTCGGCCTGTTGCCGCAACACATCAAAATCGTTGGCCGTACGCGCGACTGGTTGCGTTATGACGTTCCCAGCCACTGGGTGCGCCGCGAATGGCGCGGTTCGTATCGCGGACAAAAACAGATTTGGTATCTTTTGCGTTTGGTCGGCCGCGACAGCGACGTCAACCTCCGCGCCTGCCATCATCCTGAATTTGACGGCTGGCGCTGGCACCAATACTGGGCTCCGGTTGACGAAGTCATCGATTTCAAGCGCGGCGTGTATTTGGATGCATTGACCGAACTCTCCCGTTTCTTGCGCGGCATAGAAAGCTATGAAGACTTTATCCGGCGCAATCCAATAGAAAACCTATAACCCAAACGCTTTCAGGCCGTCTGAAAGCGTTGTTTTTCATCCTTTCAGACGGCCTTTACATTATTCCTATGGCTAAAAACAATCAATACAGCGAATCCAGCATTACCGTCCTCAAAGGCTTGGAGCCGGTCAAAGAACGTCCCGGCATGTACACCCGTACCGACAGCCCGACCCATATCTGTCAGGAAGTGATTGATAACGCGGCGGACGAGGCGTTGGGTGGTTTCGCTACTGAAATTGACGTACAAATTCATGAAGACGGTTCGCTTTCCGTCCGTGATAACGGCCGCGGCATTCCCGTCGGCCTGCACCCCGAAGAAGGCGTACCCGTAGTCGAACTCGTGTTTACCCGTCTGCACGCAGGCGGCAAGTTCAACAAAAAAGACGGCGGCAGCGCCTATGCCTTTTCAGGTGGTCTGCACGGTGTCGGCGTATCTGTTACTAACGCCCTTTCCACCCGCCTTGAAGTAACGGTCAAACGCGAAGGCAAAGTCCACCGCATCGTCTTTTCCGGTGGCGACGTCATTGAGCCATTGACTGAAGTGGGCAAATGCGCCGTCAAAGACAGCGGCACCGAAGTGCGCGTATGGCCGGACGGCAAATATTTTGAAAGTCCGAATTACAGCATTCCCGAACTCGAACGCCTGCTGCGCGCCAAAGCCGTCTTATTGCCAGGTGTACGCGTTTCCCTAACCCGTCCGGTTAAAGGCGAAGACGAAGCATACACCCAAACTTGGCACTACCCGGACGGCCTGAAAAGCTATCTGACCGACCTGATTGCCGATGCGCAAGAAGCTGTGCCTATCTTCTCTTGCGAAAACTACATTTCAGACGGCCACAACGGCGATTTCAGTATCGGCGAAGGTGCTGCGTTTGCCCTGACTTGGCTGGAAGAAGGCTCGTGTGCCAACGAAAGCTATGTCAACCTCATTCCCACCCCGCTAGGCGGCACGCACGAAGCAGGCTTGAAACAAGCCGTGTTCAACGCCGTCAACAATTTCATCAATCTGCACAACCTCCTACCGCGCGGCGTAAAAATACAAAGCGACGACGTGTTCGGCAAAACCGCCTTCGTCCTCTCCGCCCGTGTCCTCGACCCGCAGTTCCAAGGTCAGACCAAAGACAAACTGACCAACCGCGACGCGTTGAAACTCGTTGCCGCCGTATCGGGCGACCCTTTGGAATTGTGGCTGAACCAAAACGTGGACTTCGGCAAAAAAATCGCCGAACTCGCCATCCGTCAGGCACAGGCGCGGATGCGTTCGGTTAAGAAAATCGAAAAGAAAAAAGGCAGCGGCGTCGCCGTCCTGCCCGGCAAACTGACCGACTGCGAAAGCGAAGACATCCGCGAAAACGAACTCTTCCTCGTTGAAGGCGATTCCGCCGGCGGCTCCGCCAAACTCGCCCGCGACAAAGCCACGCAGGCCATCCTGCCCCTGCGTGGCAAAGTACTCAACAGCTTCGAAGTCCACCCCGACCAGCTTTTCGGCAACGCCGAAATCCACGACATTTCCGTCGCCATCGGCGTCGATCCGCACGGCATCAACGACAATCCCGATTTAAGCGGCCTGCGCTACGGCAAAATCGCCATCTTGTCCGATGCCGACGTGGACGGCTCTCATATTCAAGTTTTGCTGCTGACCCTGTTCTACCGCCACTTCCCGAAACTGGTCGACGACGGACACATCTACGTCGCCCAGCCGCCGCTGTTCCGCGTCGATGTCAACGCACAAGGCAAAAGCAAACCTGCCCGCAAATTCTACGCCCTCGACCAAAACGAACTCGACAGCATTTTGGAGCGATTACAAAAAGAAGGTGTTAAAGAAACTGCTTATTCCATCAGCCGTTTCAAAGGCTTGGGCGAGATGAACCCCGACCAGCTCAAAGACACCACCATGCACCCCGACACCCGCCGCCTGTTGCAGGTACAAATCCCCGAAGGCGCGGATGACGAAACACGCGACATCTTCGTCAAACTGATGGGCAAAGGCGAAGCCGCCGCCCGCCGCGCATGGATGGAAAAAGAGGGCGATACGGCAGAATTGGATATCTAATCTATTGTTTCAATAGACTAAAGGCCGTCTGAAACTTTAAAAATTTCAAACGGCCTTTTTTAAAATCATCAGAAATTAAGATTAAACAGTATTTCAATATCCTGTTACTTACCTGTTTCTATTTTCGCAACTTAATTGTGTCTTTAAGACAAATAAAAAAGCACTGATATAATCAGCGCTTTTTAAATAATGGCGCGGCGGACGGGGCTCGAACCCGCGACCCCCGGCGTGACAGGCCGGTACTCTAACCAACTGAGCTACCACCGCGCATCCACTGTCAAAGACAATGAAAAAGAAACTTGGTGGGTGATGACGGAGTCGAACCGCCGACATTCTGCTTGTAAGGCAGACGCTCTACCAACTGAGCTAATCACCCGATAAGCCGTCATTAAATCAAAAAATTAGGCCATGCGCAAGGTTTTTATTTAAATAAAAATATATCCCATTGAAAGAATATAGAATATTTTATTTAACCGCAAAAATTACCGTTATGCCTATCCATCAATCGAAAATCAAATGTCCCAATTTATCCGCTTTAGTATGCAGATAACGCTCATTTTCCACATTTTCGCCGACATGCAATGCAATCCGTTCGACCACATTAATACCGGAATCTTTCAACGTTTGGATTTTTTCAGGATTATTGGTCAACAATCTGACCTCACGAATATGCAGATAATCATAAATCTGCTTGGCTAAAGTGAAGTCGCGCGCATCAACAGGAAGGCCGAGCGCTACATTGGCTTCAACCGTATCCAAGCCCTGATCTTGCAGACGATAAGCACGGATTTTGTTTATCAAACCAATGCCCCTGCCTTCTTGGCGCAAATATACGATAACGCCACGCCCTTCTTTCTGAATGGCTTGCATCGCCGCTTGAAGCTGAGGGCCGCAATCACATTTCACTGAAAATAAAGCATCACCGGTCAAGCACTCAGAATGAATACGCGACAACACAGGCAGGCCGTCTGAAACATCACCCATCGTCAATGCGACATGTTCCTGACCGCTCTCTTCTTCAAAGCCGTGCATGGTAAATTCGCCCCATTCCGTAGGCAAACGGCATGACGCGACAAACTTCAACGCGTTACTCATTTTCCGCTTCCTCGCTTTCAGCCACACTCAACAGATTTTTCAAAGAATCCGACAGAGCCAAAGCAAGGGCAATCCAAGCCACCAATACTTCGTCAGGCGCGCCGTCTTTGATATCAAACTCAGCATGCACTACACCCAAAACCGCACCGCTGGGCATACAGACAGGAACAGAAATCTGACTCAAGCCGAGATGATTGCGTTCGGCCGACAATTCACCAATTTCCTGCCAATACGCCACATTCTGACAAACATTCATCCAACCGCTTTGCGCCGTACGCACAGCCAAAAAAGCCTGTCCGGCCTGCTCGTCGATTGGAATCACATTTTCCAACGGTACGCCCCAACGGCTCAGTCGAACCAGCGACAACGCGCCATCTTTCGGAAACGCTGTATAAACCGCTGCACTTTTCAAATGCTCGGTGCGCTCGGCAACCGAATCCAAAGCCATAAAAATCTGTTTCAGCAACAATTCATGTTCGGCATCAACATAATCTGCCAACTGCCAACCGTCTTCAGACGGCCACAAAATCGAACGCTCAACAGAAGCATTGCCCATTTTAATCACAGCCTGGGCAGTCAAATAAGCAACATGTATCTCATCCGCAGGCAACTTCAAACCTTGCGTCTGCAAAAAATCTTTAATCAATAAAGCAGGCATCTGCCCTTCCTCACCAATAGTAAAGTTGAGGCCGTCTGAAAACAAACCCTGCTTTCAGACGGCCGGAATAAATCATTATATAAGGGATAAACCGAAAAATTCAAGCAAACAAGACTTTGCGCCCCCATTAATCTTGTGTATAATCCACGGTTCAAATTAGTGCGGACGTGGCGAAATTGGTAGACGCACCAGATTTAGGTTCTGGCGCCGCGAGGTGTGAGAGTTCGAGTCTCTCCGTCCGCACCACCCAACCCCTTTTAGGGGCTTTTTTTTCGTCTAATCAAATCTAACATAGTAATCAAGATTCAATACTGGCAAGGCTTTCAGGCCAATATACCCCTTGCCAAGTGTCTAAATACCCCCAATACCATTTAATTGAGTAAAGCACAAAATGTGGGTATGATTCAGGGGACAGCCAAAACCACTGTAAAGCATACCCACAAATGCCACTAAACGACCGCCAAATCAAAGCCGCCAAACCGGCTGACACTGGAAAGAAAATCAAGTTATTTGACGGAAATAGCCTGTATCTTGAAGTTACACCAGCGGGCGGAAAAATATTCCGCATGAGATACCGTATAGATGGCAAAGAGAAAGATTTAACTATCGGGAAATATCCTACCGTTTCACTGGTAGAAGCCCGACAAGCCGCCGAAAACGCCCGCCGCATGATTGCACAAGGGCAAGACCCCAACAAAGCCAAGCAAGAAGCCAAAGCAGCCCGACAAGCCGCCTTGCTAAATACTTTTGAGCATTTAGCCAAGCAATGGTACGAGGACAATTTGCCCCGCTGGAAAGAACATCACGCCGAGCGGATCATGCGTTATTTGAAAAATGACGTTTTCCCAGTCATTGGAGAAATCCCCGTTAATGAAATCAAGGTAACCCATATCAAAAACTTGCTTGATGACATTATGGCAAGGGGCGTTACTGATACCGCCGACAAAATCAGGGGCTGGATAGGAGCAGTTTTTGACTATTCCGCCATGCTGGAAATATCAGAAAACAACCCCGCCCGCCTGTTGAAAAATCACATTCCCAACTTACCCACCAAACACAAACCCGCCCTGCCCCGTGAAGAATTGCCGGAGTTTTACCGCCGCCTGATACTGGCAAACAATATAGAGCGGCAAAACAAAATTGCCATCATGCTGATCATGCTGGTGTTTGTGAGAAATAACGAATTACGCGGCGGCCAGTGGGAAGAAGTGGACTTTAAAAACAAGCGTTGGATTATTCCCGCCGAAAGAATGAAGCACGAAAAGATGAAGCCAAAGCCCGCTTTATGTGTGCCTCTTTCTGATTGGGCAATAGAGCTACTTCAAGAGTTACACACGCTGACAGGGCATAGCCGGTTTATGTTTCCAAGTAGAACCAACGTAAACCGCCATATCAGTGAGAACACACTAGGAAAAATCATTAACGAGAAACTAGGCTATAAAGGCAAGGCCACGCCACACGGCTTCAGAGCAGTAGCAAGTAGTTTGCTTTATGAAAACAACTTCAACGGCGGCGCGATTGAAACACAGCTTGCCCACGTTGAAGAAAACAAGATAAAGGATTCATACGCCTACCAAGCCGATTATATGCCCCAGCGTATCGAGTTTATGCAATGGTATAGCGACTATTTACGGGAGCGATACAACCAGGCATTACAGATGATTCAAAAAGACAAGACGGGTTAAAAATTCCCTATGCGCGTGAGTAAATATACTGGTTACTCTGGTTACCACAAAACTTTACAAATATAACTATATGAATATAAATATAAATACAAAGAAAAAGCGGTAACCAGTTAACGTAAATTTACTGGTTACCAACTGGTTACCACTGGTTACCATTTTATACAAGTTTTATATTACAGAATATTTTTTAGTTTTAGAGGTATTACATGGTTTCTATCGCATATCCAAGAAACGTTGCAGCATATAGTCCAAAATATGCGGCTATATTCAATATCCGTAAAAACCCTGAATTTCATGACGCATTAGGAGTTTTTAGCTGGCAAGCCGAAAGGGTGCTAACTAGAGCATTTCAAAGATTTGAAATACTTGAGCATGGCATAACGCTATGGAGCCATAAGGAAACTTACAAGGTTTCTTTAGTTGAGGAGCAGGTTAATGACGCGTTAGAGAAGTATCAGGAAAAGTACGGAGACCCTATCGATTATTCAGAGTATTTTTATCCCGTGATAGAAGAGTTGCACTTTGGGCAAAGTCTGGAGATGCGCCTAGAAATGCAGTATTTCATCACGGCTAAGGCTATTTATGAGTATGTTTCAAACTTCAAAGACAAGCCATCGCAAGAAAACTTTAATCAATTTAGGACAATAGCAAACTTAATTACAACATCCATAGAGTTTATGTCTTTGGAGTTGAGAAAAGACCAAATCAGCATAGAGGCAATAACAGAAAATGCCCGAAAAGCAGGCAAAGCCAAGCAAAGCCATTATGAAAAAGCAGGAACGATAGCAGCCGTAAATCAGTTATTGGAGGAAGAAAAGGAAATGCTGAATCAATGGGGTGGGAAAGCTAAATTAATCCGCCTTATTTTTGAAAAAATTAATAACGATGAAATATCAGCCCCTGATGTTCCATCGGAAAAAGCAGTTAAACACTGGATAAAACAGTTTCAGGAAAATATGAAATCAACAAACTGATTTTAGGGAAGTCAACAAGCTGCTTACTTAACAGCCGCCCACATGGGCGGCTATATTTTTGCCTGTTATCTAATCAGACCGAAAGAAAGGCAAAAGCATATGAATAACACAGTATTGAGAGTAGACGATACCGCCCGCGCATTAGGTGTTTCACGGGCGACTATTTGGAATTGGGCAAACCCTAAGAGCCGTCATTACCGCCCTGATTTTCCCCGTCCGTTCAAAATTTCCGCCAATGCGACAGGTTGGCTTGCGAGCGAGATTGACGACTATATCGGCAAACTGGCAGCCAAACGCGAAGAGCAGGCAAATTGATTTATCAGGCGCAAAACAAATGCCGCCTGAACGAACATTCAGACGGCGGAAAGGATTATTAAGCATGAGCGGCTATTCTACCAACGGCAAGGCAAAAACGCCAAGTCAAAAAGAGCGCGTTTTATCTCGATTGAAACAGGGCAGCGTTACATCATGGGAGCTTACCCAAATGGGGATATTGGGCTACAACACGCGCATTATGGAGCTTCGCAGGGCGGGGCATGACATCGTTACCGTGATGGAAGAAGTAACAAACCAATTCGGGGAAACCGTGAAACGCGGTCGGTTCGTATTAATCAATTAAATCAGGAGCTTTAACTATGAATATCGAATATACAAAGACAACTTTTGCGACCCGTCAAAAGTTACTGAAAGAAGAAGAGGACAAATGCAGCGAACTGACCGCCCAAATTGAAGCGGCGGAAGCTGGTGTTACAGAAGCGCAGGCGGTAATCAATGAATTTGCAGGGCTACGAAACAGGCGCAAAGGCATATTTGCAAATTTGTTGAAAATGGGCAAACCCACAAACAGCGAAGAAGCCAAAGGGCTTGATTCAGAGATTGCCGCTAAACGTGAAGAAGCAGACCGCGCCGCCGATATGCTGGAAGCGCAAAAAGAACTGTTGGAAAGCCTTTTTGATGAACGCCGCCAACATCTGAACCGCATTTCAGAGCTTCGCAATTTATTGTCCGTTTCCCGTTATGAGATGTTTATCGCCGATATAGAAGAAACCCACTTGCCCGAATATTTGGAAGCCGCGCGCGCCTATGCCAATGCCGCCGCGAAATTGGTGGGAATCGGTAAAGCCGCCGTTGAGATGAAAACGAAGCTACAAGAAAACGGTTTGCGGGTTGATTGCCCGTCCTATGGACAATCCTTGCCAAATCGAATCATTGATTTACGTTTACCCGGCTTCTTCAACATGATGGACGGCACAGGCGGAGAAGAAAACGCTATTTTCGACATCTTGGAGGATATGGAGAAAGAAAAAGAAGCGGCTTTGGACAATTTGAAATAGCAACACTCAAACAGCCGCCCAAAGGCAGAAAAATCGCTATTGGGCGGCGTTCTGAAAGGATTAAGGACATGACCCCTAAACAAGAACAGTTTGCCCGTCTGTATGTGGAAACGGGCAATGCGAGCGAAGCATATCGGCAAGCCTACAACGCCGACAACATGAAGCCTGAAACGGTAACGAATGAAGCCTATAAGCTGCTTCAAGACCACGATATTTCCGCGATGGTGGACGGCTTAAAGGAAGAAGCGCGGCAACGACACGCGGTAACGGTGGACGACCTGTTGCACGAACTGGAGCAGGCACGGGCGGCAGCACTGGCAGCCCCTACCCCGCAAAGCAGCGCGGCGGTATCGGCAACGATGGGTAAGGCAAAAATGCTGGGCTTGCTGGTGGATAAGGCGGAAATCAAGGCAGAAGCGGAAATCAGCCAAGTAATACAGGAAGAGCGCAAATGCCCGCTAAGTCAGGAAGAAATGCAGCAAGTCATGAACGCTTTTTTCAATAAGCCGTACAGTGAAATTACGCTTGAAGACATCGTCGGAACCGCTGGAGAAGATACGGAGCGCATCGGGTATGTAATAACCATGATTATCGTGGGTAAAAAATTTTAGCCGCCTGATGCAAAAATCATTTGACAAATCGAGCCTTGAGAATCAGAATCTTGGTTCTCTCTCAAATACAGTTAGCCCAAATCAGCAGGGTAAACGCTGATTTTTTATCGCCAAAATTCTTTTACAGGCGTTTGCAATGTTATTAAACGTTAACATTTCAGACGACCTATCACGATTTATGGCGGTGTGTGGTAACGGTAACGTCCACGCCTGACTAACTGCAGGAGAGAGCACCGCCCCCCCCCTTATTCGGGCTTCTCAAATCTCAAACAGTTAGGAGCATTTCAAATGCAATCTTCAAATTCTATCCAAATCCAAGACGTTCAATCCGCATCAGAACAAGGCTTTTGCGCCGTCGTTCACGAACCGACCGCGTATTTAGCCGATATTGACGTTCATTCATGTACCGCCCGCCGTTTGGGTATCTATCCATCACACGCCGCCGCCGTTGCCGCCTGTCGGTCGTTTATTGCTTCGCTTTCAGACGACCTTAAGGCATGGGCTGCTTTCAGCGTAACGACAGCCGAACAAATCCGCTAAATCCCTGAAAAACACCCGCCTTTATGCCGCCCGTTTTGGACGGCATAGGGCAAACTTCGCCCTAGTGTTCCATAAGTATTTGATTTTTCGATGTTTGATATTTTTGGTGCGCTGGGGCATGGAGGACATGAAACATGAAACCGACTGATAAAAACGACCGTTTCCGCCGCTATTTCAACCGCGCTTTACTGGTGTTTGGGGTGTTGTTGACGGCTTTGGCAATCCGAGCCTGTAACCAGCCCGCCCATGCAGAAACAGAGCAGGCAATACAGACAACGCCGACCATATGGGAGACCGACCCGATGGCGGGGGTAGTTTTAGAACCTGTAACAGGGGAGGCAGAACAATGAAACCGACCTATCAAGACATCAAAGCCGCCGCGCAATACCGCTGGCAGGAAATTCACGCCGCCATCGGCATAGACCCGCGATGCCTGAAAAACAAACACCAGCCATGCCCCGCGTGTGGGGGTAAAGACCGTTTCAGATACGACGACAAGGACGGCAACGGTACATTCATTTGCAGCCATTACAACAATGGCGCGGGCGACGGTTTCGGCTTGGTCATGCACTATCTGAATTGCGATTTTGACGAAGCATTGCGCGCCGTAGCGGGCGTGTTGAACATGGGCGGGGCAAACCCCCTACCGATACCGTCCACACGCCCGCAGACGCAGCCACGCCCCGAAAAAGACCATATCGGCAAACTTGCCGCATTGTGGAACGGGGCAGAGCCGATAACCGCCGACTCCCCCGCCGTGCAGTATTTGAAATCACGCGGTTTGGACATGGCGCAATTACCTGAAAACATCCGTTTTTTGAGAGAGGCGGATTATTGGACGACGGGGGAGGACAAGCCGCTTTTCATCGGTCGCTTCGCCTGTATGGTTTGCGCCATCCGCGATACAGGCGGCGAGCTTCAAGGCTTGCACATGACCTATTTTCAGACGACCTATGACAAGCCATACGGAGAAGACGGGCTACACGCCCCGCATTATCGAAAGCTGGCAATCAAACACCCCGAAACGAGCGAAGCACTGCCCGCTAAGAAAATGCGAAACCGTAAGCAAGGCAGCATATCGGGGCAAGCCGTCCACCTGTTCCCGATTCCTGAAAATGGCCGTCTTGTCATTGCAGAGGGCATAGAAACCGCCCTTGCCGCCCGTGAATTGTACAAGGCTTACGATTGGGGCTTATGCGCGGCCTTGAGCGCAAACAGCTTGGCAAATTTTCACTTTTTGAACGGTATAAAAGAGATTGTGATTATTGCCGATAACGACACGCCCCGCCCCGTTGGTTACAGAGCCGCTTATGACTTGGCAATGCGAGCCATTAAGCAGGGAATCAAGGCGAGTATATGGCAAAGCAAAACGCCGGGCTATGACGCACTGGACGAACTGAACGAGAAAAAGCAATCAGACAATCATTCCGGAGGACAGACAGCATGAAAAATACCGAAACAGCGAAGCAGGAAAGCCCTAACGACTACAACCTTGAGAATATCGAGCTATTCCGCCCGCGCCCTCACTTTGAAATCGATAATCAGGGCGTATGGTGGGTAAACGTTAGAACCGATAAAGACGGCGATATTATCGAATCAGAGCCGCAATTCCTTTCCGACCCTATCGACATCATAGGCACGGGGCAAGACAATGACGGCGCGTATTATCGGATTATCAAGTTTAAAGACAAAATCACACGCCAACAAAAGACCGCCGCCCTACCACAAGCAGAAATCGGCACAGTTCAAGGCTGGCAGCGTTTGCAGAATTTCGGCCTAGTCATCATGAGCGGACGGGCAAAAAGGGAAAGACTGGCAGACTATTTGCAGAAAGAGGGAAGCCCGATAGCCTTTACCATTACCGACCGCGCCGGTTGGAACGGGGACGCCTACATACTGGCAGGCGGGGAAGCCGTTAATGCAGACGGCACAAACATTCTATACAACGGAGACACCAGCCAAAAAGACGGTTACACAGAAAAAGGCAGCCTCAAGGAATGGCAGGAGCAGGCAGCGCGATACGCAGAGAACAATAGCCGCCTATGCCTTGCTTTAGGTTTAAGCATGGCCGCGCCATTCTTGGCACTTTTGAACGAAGAAGGAGGCGGTTTCCATTTGGCGGGCGATTCCTCAAAAGGCAAAACAACCGCCGCGCGGCTTGCCTTGAGCGTATGGGGCGACCCTGAAACCACTAAAGGAAATTGGGATACTACCCCGCTTGGCTTGCAGAATTTAGCTTTAGCCCGCAATGATGGCTTGCTGGTGTTAGATGAAATCGGGCAATCAGCCGACCCGCGAAAAATCCCGCAAATGGTTTATAGCGTTATCAACGGCGTGTCAAAAACACAAGGCGCAAAAGATGGCGGCAACCGCCGGCAGAAAACATGGCGCAATCTGATACTTTCGACCGGCGAAATAAACCCAGAGAGCCTAATAGGAGACCGCGCCCAATGGAAAGCGGGTAATCATGTTAGGTTACCTGACATACAGGCAGAGGCAAGATATGGCATTTACGACACGTTGCACGGCTTTGCAGATGGCGCGAAACTGTCGGAGCATATCAACCAAGCCACAGCCAAGCAGCGAGGAACAGCAGGCCGCGCCCTTATCCGCCAAATCCTTAAAGACGGAAAAGAAGCCGCCGCCCAAGCCGTAGAAGCCAGCCGCGCCCAATTCCTTGAGACCTTGCCACCAATGGAGGGACAGGCGCGAAGAATCGCCCGCCGCTTCGCCCTTTTGGCCGCCGTCTTGGAATATGCCGCCCCTATTACCGGCATAAGACAAGGAGCAGGAGAGGCAGGAGTAAGGCAGTGTTTCAACGAATGGCTTGAAGAAAACGGCACAGGAAACCGCGAAGACCGCCGAATCATTGAACAAGTGATCGCCTTTATGGACGTTAACGCACTGTCAATGCGCTTTTCAGACTGGAACGCCCAAACAACAAACCAAAATCACGCAGGTTATCGGAAACAGGAGGGGAGCATAAATGAGTATTGGATAGTCCCCGTAACCTTTGAAAATGAAGTATGTAAGGGATATAGTCCGCGCAAAGCGTGTGAAGTCCTACATAATCACGAATGGTTAAAAAAAGCCGACAACGGCAGATGGCAACACCAGCGCAAACGTAACGGCAGTGCAAGCCGATTCTATGTTTTGATGGGAGAAGCCCCGCCCGACTTTGACGAATAACCAAGAGCAAGCCCGCTATTACCGACAATGGCGGGCTTTTTTACGTCCAAACATTCAGACAGACCAACCAAGAAAGCATAAAATCAACAGGAAGCCCCTAAATTTCAAAAATTAGGACTGTTTGACCCTTTCCCTATACCTAACTATACCCAATCAATGAAACACGCTTACAGCGCAATTTTAGCCTATTTACGCCATATCTACCCAAAAAGCAGGCAGTGGAATAAATAATTTCGACACCAATACGCGCGCGCGCGTAATAACGCAGTCCCTAGATTTTTGCAAGTCCATGAAAAGAAAGCAAAAGGCGGCGGGTAACCACTTAACCGGCACTGGTAACCAATGACAAGGGCATAACTGGTTACCGCATTATCGTTGATTTATAAAGGTTTTTAGGGGCTGGTAACCAGGTAACCAGAGTAACCAGTGCATTTTGTATATATATATAGCGGTTTAAATTTGAGAGAGAAGCCGCCGGCCTAATCACTCAAATAACAACACGCCCCAAAAAAAGTTATAATGACCGGCCTAAACTGCTAAATTATTTTTTTGACCTTTGCAAAATGTGGGAATATTTGTGGGTATATTTAGATTGCTTTATTATTTTTATAATATAAAACAATGAATTATGCCTTTAGTTTGTGTCCCTCCGTCACACTCAAAATAAGCAGCTTTCGGGCTGCTTTTTTTACATCTATTCCACTATATACCCTATTCAAAATCAAAACTGCTTTTAATTTTTTGACCTTTGCACAAAAAGGGGTTTATTTGGGGGTATAACAGACGTTTCCATTTTATCTTTCAGACGGCCTATCATTTATGTTGAATCCATCGCAAAAACTTGTCGAATTGGTTCGTATCCTTGAAGAACGTGCCTATATTTTTCCAGGAGATCCTGTGCAGGCGACGGAAGCGTTGCGACATATTGATGGCGGCAACGAGGAAAAACTGATACGCCGTGCCCAAATTATTGACCGAGACAAGCATTTGAAATATGTGTTGCAACAGGTGGAGACAGGCTCGTTTTGGCTTTGGATTGTTGCGGCGACATTGTTGTTTACAGTCGGTTTTTCCAGCACTTATCTTTTAATGGACAATCAGGGGCTGAACTTTTTTCTGGTATTGGCCGGGATTTTGGGCATGAATACAGTCATGCTGCTGGTGTGGCTGGCGACTTTATTCCTGCGTTTGAAAAATGTGCACTTTATCAGCAGTCCGACAACTTGGTTCCGAGGTAAAGACCCGGTCAATCAGGCAATTTTGCGGCTTTATGTGGATGAATGGCGCAAACCGCAAACGCGTTGGCTGATTGGCGCAACCTCACATAGTCTGTGGCTTTGTACGCTGTCGGGGATGTTGGTTTCTGTTTTGCTGCTGCTTTTGGTGCGTCAATATACGTTCAACTGGGAAAGTACGCTTTTAAGCAATACGGCATTGGTGAAAACGGTTGAGGCTTTGTCATGGCTGCCGGAACGTTTGGGCTTTCCTGTTCCTGACAGTCAGGCCGTAATTGCAGGCCGTCTGAACAATCATATCGAAGATGCGCGCGCTTGGGCGGGTTTACTCATCGGCAGCATTGTCTGCTATGGCATTCTGCCGCGCTTGATTGCTTGGCTGGCTTGCAAGATTACTTTAAAAACCCTTCGCGAACGTTTGGATTTGAATCAGCCCTACTATCAAAACATCCTCCGCGCATGGCAAACGAAGATTGTCGATGCCGATGATTTTCAGGAAAACATCGTTCCCGTTTCGTCTAAAATTACGCTGAACAATGCGCCCAAATGGGCAGTTACACTGGAAACGGAATGGCCTGAGCCGCTTTGGTTTTCTGGCGTTTTAGCGCAAGAATGGATAGACAAAGGCGTAGTCGCCGGCAGAAAAGATTTGGAACAATTGGAAGCCGAATTGAAACAAACTCCGGCGCAACTTCTCATCGGCGTACGCACGCAAACTGTTCCCGACCGCGGCATTTTGCGTCAAATCAGCCACTTGGCCGAAGCCACGGATGGCGGTGTTATCATTCAGCTTTTGAATCAAGACAGTTTCTCTGAAGATTTGGATACCAAACTGGATTATTGGCGCGATGCGCTGGCAGAAAGAAACATTGCCTGGCTGGAGCCGACCCGTTTGGCACAAGAAAAACGGCAAAGCGCTATTTGACAGATAAACCGAAGGCCGTCTGAAAACTGATGTTTGGGTTTCAGACGGCCTTATATATTGTTGAGGATTCATCTTAATGATGTTCGTGGCGATGCTCTTGATGATGTTTAGGCTTGGCTGCGTGGTGTTTGGCTTTAGGTGCAGGTTTTTTCATTTTTTGCGGTTTGGCTTTTTTGTGCATACGCTCTTGTTTCGGATGCATTTCGTGTTTGCCGTGTGCAGAAGCGACTGGTGCCAAGACCAAACCGGCAGCGGCAACCATCAAAGAGGTCATTTGAATCAGTTTTTTCATATTTATCTTCCTTCAAGAGGTTGATTTGAGGTAAAAATAAACATTTATTCGCACTCAAGCGATGGACAAATATTAATGGCTTTGACTGCCAGCTGCTGTCAGCATTCGGCGAAATCTGTTCAAAATTCGGCAATAGAAGTATGGCAACACGATAATGTAGCAAGGCTTTGAAAGTTTACCGTCAATTTTGACAAAGCATCTTTACACATTTCCTAAACGACAAAAAGCGCGAACCTTACGATTCGCGCTTTTTTCAGACGGCATCAATTATTTTTTGTCGTCTTTTACTTCTTCAAAGTCGGCATCTACAACGTCGTCGTCTTTCTTAGCAGAAGACTCGGCTTGTGCACCCTCACCTGCTTGTGCTTCGGCTTGCGCTTGAGCGTAAACCATTTCGCCCAGTTTTTGGCTGGCTGTACCCAAAGCTTCGGCTTTGGCGTCGATGGCGGCTTTGTCGTCGCCTTTAACTGCTTCTTCAGCTTCTTTCAACGCAGCTTCGATTTTTTCTTTCTCGGCAGCGTCGAGTTTGTCGCCGTAGTCGGCCAAAGATTTTTTCACGGAGTGAATCAGGGCTTCGGCTTGGTTGCGTGAAGCGACCAATTCAGTCAGTTTTTTATCTTCTTCAGCGTTGGCTTCGGCGTCTTTCACCATGCGTTCGATTTCTTCTTCGCTCAAACCGGAAGAACCTTGGATGGTGATGTTGGCGGCTTTGCCGGTGCCTTTGTCTTTGGCAGAAACGTGCAAGATACCGTTGGCGTCGATGTCGAAAGTAACTTCAATTTGTGGCATACCGCGTGGTGCAGGTGCGATGTCGGTCAAGTTGAACTGACCCAAAGACTTGTTGGCAGAAGCACGTTCGCGTTCGCCTTGCAGTACATGAATGGTTACTGCGCTTTGGTTGTCTTCGGCAGTAGAGAACACTTGAGACGCTTTAGTCGGAATAGTAGTGTTCTTTTGAATCAGCTTGGTCATCACGCCGCCCATGGTTTCGATACCCAAGGACAGAGGGGTTACGTCCAGCAGCAATACGTCGCTGCGGCCGCCGCTCAATACTTCGCCTTGAATTGCTGCACCTACGGCAACGGCTTCGTCAGGGTTCACGTCTTTGCGAGGCTCTTTGCCGAAGAAGTCTCGAACGGCTTCTTGTACTTTCGGCATACGGGACTGACCGCCGACCAAAATCACGTCGTCGATGTCGCTGGTGCTCAAGCCGGCATCTTTCAATGCGATTTTGCAAGGCTCGATAGAACGTTGGATCAAATCTTCAACCAGGCTTTCGAATTTGGCACGGGTAATTTTCATGGCCAAGTGTTTCGGACCGGTTGCGTCCATAGTAATGTACGGCAGGTTGATTTCGGTTTGCTGACCGCTGGACAATTCGATTTTGGCTTTCTCGGCAGCTTCTTTCAGGCGTTGCAGAGCCATGACGTCTTGTTTCAAATCAATGCCTTGTTCTTTTTTGAACTCGTCAATGATGTAGTCGATCAAGCGTTGGTCGAAGTCTTCGCCGCCCAAGAAGGTGTCGCCGTTGGTTGCCAATACTTCGAATTGTTTGTCGCCGTCGATGTTGGCGATTTCGATGATGGAAATATCGAAAGTACCGCCACCCAAGTCATACACGGCAATTTTACGGTCTTTGCTGTCGCCTTTGTCCATACCGAATGCCAAAGCGGCTGCGGTCGGTTCGTTGATGATGCGTTTTACTTCCAAACCTGCGATACGGCCTGCGTCTTTAGTTGCTTGACGTTGGCTGTCGTTGAAGTAGGCAGGAACGGTAATCACGGCTTCGGTTACTTTTTCACCCAAGTAAGCCTCGGCTGCTTCTTTCATTTTACGCAAAACTTCTGCGGAAATTTGAGGAGGAGACAGCTCTTTGCCTTGTGCTTTTACCCATGCGTCGCCGTTGTTGGCTTTGATGATTTCAAAAGGCATGGATTCGATGTCGCGTTGTACTTCTTTGTCTTCAAATTTGTGGCCGATCAAACGTTTGGCGGCGTAAATAGTGTTTTTAGCGTTGGTTACCGCTTGGCGTTTTGCTGGCGCGCCGACGAGGATTTCGCCGCCGTCCAAATAAGCGATAACGGAAGGAGTGGTGCGTGCGCCTTCTGCGTTTTCGATTACTTTGGTTTGACCGTTTTCAGAAATGGCCAAACAAGAGTTGGTTGTACCTAAGTCAATACCGATTACTTTTGCCATATTATGTTGCTCCTAAATAAACTTTTCTTAATTAATAATCCTGTGGAACATTTCGTTCCGATGGCTTGTAAATAAGGTTGCTTCATTTTTTTTTCAAGGCTTAATTTGAATTTTTTTTTAAATTAAATTCAAGTGCTTGATTTATTTATCCACAAGCCGTTTATTCTTTTTTCAGATGGCCGGCTTTAATTTTCCGATTCTGGTTTATCGGAATGATTTTCCAATAGCGGAACATCAGGATTTGAAACCGGATAAGGCCGTCTGAAGATCTTATGCTTGATAAACTTTATCAAGCGGTGCCTTCAATCTTCTTTTTTCGCCACAACAACCATCGCAGGACGCAGTACGCGATCGGCCAATGTATAGCCTTTTTTCATCACGCTGACGATGGTATTCGGCTCTTGCTCGCTGACGACTGCCTGCATCGCTTGATGTTGGTGTGGATCAAGTTTGTCGCCCGGTTGCGGGTTGATTTCTTTAATATGTGTGGCATCAAATGCTTTTTGCAGCTCGTTCAAAGTCATTTGCACACCCATTTTCAGCGCATCGAAATTGCCGCTTTGGTCCAGCAGCGCCATTTCGAGATAATCTTTAACCGGCAACATTTCTGCTGCAAATTTTTGTCCGGCGAATTTATGGGTATCGGCGATTTCCTGCTGATGGCGGCGGCGCAGGTTTTGCTCGTTTGCCAAACCGCGCAGCTCACTGTCTTTGAGTTGACCTTCCAACTCGGTGACACGCGCCTGCAGATCTTCGTAAGTCGGTTCTGCTTGTTTGGTTTCAACGGTTTCGGCAGTTTCTACGGCTGCCGCTTCTTCTGCTTCGTGTTGATGTTGTTCGTTATGCTCCGTCATTTCTGACATCCTTTTAGCGTGTTGATATTCGATATTTCATATATAAGGCCGTCTGAAAAAACTTCAAGCATTTGAACGTCGATTATCAAATGCCTTGTTAAAAGACGTTGGAAAACGGTAAGATAGCCATCTGATTTTATTCTTCAGACGGCCTCAAATATGAAAAAAGACCATTTGAATTCAACCGATTTTAATCTGTGGCACACCATCCGCGAAGAAACCGAAGCGGCCGCCGCGGCCGAGCCGATGCTGGCAAGCTTCCTGCACCAAACCGTGTTACGCCACGATTCGCTCGATTCGGTTCTTGCCTACCATCTTTCCAGCAAGCTCGGCAGCCCGATTATGGATGTGCGTGCGCTGTTTGAAATTTATCAACAAGCTTTGAGCGTGGACACCCGTATCAGCAAATGCGTCGAGGCCGACTTGAAAGCCATTTATGAGCGCGACCCAGCTTGTGACGAATATTCGCTGCCGCTGTTGTATTTCAAAGGTTTTCACGCCGTACAGGCGCACCGTATCAACCACTGGCTCTATCAAAACGGCCGTAAAACGCTGGCGTATTTCCTGCAAAACCGCATGTCGGAAGTCTTCGGTGTTGACATTCACCCTGCCGCCCGTTTCGGTCACGGTTTGATGCTCGACCATGCCACTGGTTTTGTGGCCGGCGAAACCGCCGTCTTAGGCAACAACATTTCCATCCTCCACGGCGTAACGCTGGGCGGTTCGGGCAAAGAAAGCGGCGACCGCCACCCGAAAATCGGCAATGGCGTAATGATTGGTGCGAACGCTTCGATTTTAGGCAACATCCGTATCGGCGAAAATGCCAAAATCGGCGCAGGCAGCGTGGTGGTTGCCGACGTACCGTCTTCGATTACCGTTGTCGGCGTACCGGCCAAACCGGTCGGCCGCTCTTCCAAAACTCCGTCTGCCGATATGGATCAAAGCATTCAATTATCATCTACGGATTTTGTGATTTAAGCAATCTGCCATTTAAAAGGCCGTCTGAAAGATTTGTTCTTTCAGACGGCCTTTTATCATTTAAATCCTAGTGTTAACCGCGTTTGCGCAAGGCTTCCAAGTGCGTTTTAACCTGCTTGACTTTCTCTTCGGTAAACAGGTTGGCAATGTTTTTCCAAATGCTGTGATAACCGTAAGGACCATGTTGCATTTCGGCTTTTGCTTCTTCCACCGGCCAGCCTTGATAAATGATGCGGTACATTCCGGCAATCAAACCGGTACGGTCCGCGCCGTGATAACAATGGATAAGCACTGCGCCGTTTTGCTGTTGTTTTTCAATCAAGTATAGGATTTCCGCAATCTCTTTCGGCTTGATGCTCCATGACAGCAACGGACGATTTAGCAAGGTCAAACCATGCTCTTTCAAATGGTCGTCATCGTTGCGGTCGAAAAAGCGCAAGTTGATCACGCTTTGAATGCCCAGCTTGACGATGGCTTCGCCATCTTCGGAAACAGGCTGCTCGCTGCGGTAAAGCTTGTCGTCGATGCGATAAAGGTTGGCATCGTGTTTGACAGGCGTTGCCCAGCGTTCGGACTGAACGGCTTTGCTGCCATTATCCGGCGACGCGGACGAGCAAGCGATGGGCAAGCCGGAAGCGAGAAGGCACAATAAAAGACGGCGCATAAAATTCCTGTATGAAAATCAATTGAAAATCAAAATATCATGCGATTCTATCAAAACCCGTTCGGATATTCTATCCGAGCAAACCGCGTTACAATAAAGCCTCTTTTTTCAGACGGCCTTTCATCATGACCTGCCTTGCTTGGAACACCACGCCTTCCCTTGCTACCCTTTGCCGCGGCATCGAACAACATACCGCGCCGCTTTATTTGATTGTCTGCCTGCCTGAAAACCATATTCCCGATTTTCCATTATCGAATCATCCCTCCGAGCTTGAAGGCCGTCTGAATAACCGCCTCGTTCAAGCCATGAAATGCCTTCAGTTCAACAGCGTCAATGTTTTAGAAAACCTATTGCCTGATGTACATCTCTGGCTGGTTCCGCCACACCGCGCCGACCGCTTACACGAACATTTCCATCATATCGAATGGCAAACCGAAGCCATACCCCAATCCGCCCCAACTCCCCTAAAACCTTGGTTCAGACGGCCTGAACATCAAGCCGTGCCCGAACACGTACTGATTATAGGCGCAGGCATTGCCGGCGCGGCAACCGCGCGCAAACTAGCGGAGCACGGCATACGCGTTACGGTTTTGGAGGCAGGCAAAGCGGCACAGGCAGGCAGCGGCAACCGCCAAGGCTTGCTCTACGCCAAAATCTCGCCACACGATACCGAACAAACCGAGCTGCTGCTGACAGGCTACGGCTACACGCGCCGATTGTTGGAAGACTTGCTGCCTAATTCCGACGTATGGGGCGGTGACGGCGTATTGCATTTGAATTTTGACGACAGCGAACGCAAACGCAATCAGGCCTTGGGTTTGCAACACCAGCATAAACACCTCTACCGCAGCGTATCTACCGAAGAGGCTGCGTCCATCGCAGGCATAAACGTATTTTCAGACGGCCTTTACTGGCCGCAAGGTGTATGGCTGAATCCACCCACTGTCGTGCATGCCTTATTGAATCATCCGCTGATTGAGTTGCACGAACACTCGCCGCTGACCGCAGTATCGCATGACGGCACACAATGGACGGCACACACGCCAAACGCGCATTTCAATGCCAGCCATATCGTTTACTGTATGGGCGCGCATAGCCCGACTGCCGCCGACACCAACGTCTCCGCCCTGCCTTTCCGCCAAATCCGCGGTCAAACCGGTGTTGTGTCCGCCAGCCCGTTTTCACAAAAACTGCGTTGCGCCATTTCCGGCAAAAGCTACATCAGTCCGAGCTGGCAAGGCCGCCACTGCTACGGCGCGACATTTATCCTCAATAGCAACAATGAAACTTGGTATCCGCACGAAGAAACCGAAAACCGCGCCGCCCTTCAACAACTCAATCCGCCATTGGCACAATCCCTGTTTGAGCAAGATTCGTTTTCAGACGGCCTTCAAGACACACAAGGCCATGCCGCCCTACGTTGCGACAGCCTCGACCACTTGCCCGTTGTCGGCGCACTCGGCGACATCGCCACCATGCAGTCCGCCTACGCCAAACTGGCATTGGACAAAAACTACCGCCTCGACAATATCCCCTGCCCTTACCTGCCCAATGCCTACATCAATACGGCACACGGCACGCGCGGACTGGCGACAGCCCCCATCTGCGCCGCCGCCATTGCAGCCGAAATACTTGGTTTGCCGCATCCGCTATCGCAAAGACTGAGAACCGCGCTACACCCCAACCGCGCCATCATCCGCGCGATTGTTCGGCAGCAGCCGTTGTTATCCGATTTAAGGATTTCGCTGTAAATAAAAAAGGCCGTCTGAAAGTCATCAAAACTTTCAGACGGCCTTTAGCTATCCGTTAACTGCTTAGAATTTCCATTCCAAAGACACGGCATAGTTGCGACCTGGGGCACGGTAGCGATCTAAGCCTTTGCCATCGCGGTCAACGCCGTTGGTGGTGCTGTAGCTGTACAGACCGCGCAGGGAGTCCCAAGTGGTGTATTTGCGGTTGAATACATTGTACACGCCGGCACGCAAAGTCAGGTTTTTAGCCGGTTTGTAGAAGCCGTACATATCAAACACATAAGCCGATTTGTTCAGCCATGGATAATCCACTACTTTTTCTTGCAAAGGCGTACCCCAACCGGTGTTTTCAAACACGGTATATTGAGCGTCTTTGGCTTTTTTCGCACCCAAATAAGTCAGGCGGGAGAACACACCCCATTTTTCGCTCGGGCTTTCGTAATCGACACCGGCAATCACTTTCAGAGGCTGAGTGGACAGCAGGCTGTTGTTGCCTGACAGTTTGCTCTTCGCGTAACCGACAGAACCAAACAATTTCCAGCCTTCAGGTACAAAAGAAACCACTTGACCTAAATTCAGACGGCCTGTCAGCTCAAGACCACGGATTCGGGCCTTGTCGATGTTTTGCATCTGCCATTCCAGTTTTTCGGAATAAGGATTGCTACAAATACCATAGTAGTAATTCATCTGAGTACAGCCGACATCGCCGCTGGTGGTCAGCTTCTGCTCTTCAGACAAGAAGTTGCGGTAATTGCTTTGATACAGGTTGGCATCCAAAGTACCTTTTTCGCTGCGGCCTTGCAGAGAAAGGGTATGGGTGGTGCTGCGCTCGGCTTTCAGATTCGGATTAGGCAACCAGGTACCTGAGCCGTGGTTGTAAGTGAAATACACTTCAGACGCATTCGGCACGCGGAAACCGGAAGTTACATCGTAACCCAAACGCCATGTCTGACTCAGCTGTGCAGCCAAGCCGACAAAACCGCTCCAGCCTTTATAAGTGTTGGCTGCAGGTGGTGTTTTGTCACAAGCATGACACTCGGCATTCAGTTGCTGCGGCGTCATTTTGGTGTAGTCGTAACGGATACCTGCGCGGCTGCTGAACACATCGTTCCATTGGATTTGGTCAGACAGCGAGAAACCGTAGTTGTTGGTTTTCACTGGATGCTGAATCGTGCTGGACGTGCGTAAAATACGGCCGCTGAAGTAGTAGTCGTCGCGGTTTAAGTTTTCAAACTCACGCTGGCTGGCGAAAGTTTTAAACGACAAGCGATGTTGGCCGCCTATTTGCAATGGTTGGCTGTCCATACGCAATGTAATGCGTTTGAAGGTTGTATCCATGCTGCGGTTGTAGATTTCGTCCAAATCCTTCTGATTGTAGTTGCGCGTCCAGGTAGAATAATCCATCGGGAACGAGCCTTTGTTGTTAACCGCCGCTACTTTGGTTTTCTGATAATCGAAGTCCGCTTTCAACAACGACAACCAATTCGAATCGGGCGTCCACTCGTAAAACAGGTTAGCATTGCGCCGTCTGTTTACGTCATCGGCTTCGCGCCAAGAAGAAGCGGTCAGGTTATAAGACTCTTCGATCGTGTAATTGTGGCCCTGCTGACCGTTGAGAGATGCGCCGATACGATGGTTGTCGTTGATTTGATAAGCAATCTTACCCAAGAAGCTATGGTATTTGTGTTTGGACGGATCAGGAATACCACGCGCAGAACCACGGATATTCGCTCCGCTGCCGGCGCCCTCTACCGGATAACCACGCTCGCCCGCGCTTTCAGTCTCATGACCGCGACGTTGCGAATACAGCAAAGCGGCATCCACGCGGTCGTTGTTCAAACCGAACCCAAGTGTATTTGTCCATTCGCGGTTGCGGCTGCTGTAACCGTTTTTCATCATCACGCCGAACTGACGCTCAGGCAACAGCAAATCATGACCTTGCAGGGTTTGGTAATTTACGCCGCCACCCAATGCACCGCTACCGGTATTGAAAGAGTCTGCGCCCTTCACGATTTCGATGTTGCGCACGAGTTCGGGGTCGATAGACAGACGCGAGCTGTTGAAGTTGCCATAACGGGCATACAGCGAGTTTTCTTCGGAATCAGGCAGGTTTACGCCGTCAATGCTGACGCCGACACGGTTGCCTTCCACGCCGCGTACGGCAAAGCCTTTTTGATGGCGGCCACTGTCGCTCAAGCCAACGTCGGTGGAATAACGTACCAAGTCTTTGTTGTCACGTACCATTTCTTGTTGGATACGGCCAAGGTTGACACGTTCCACGGCTGCAGGCGCATTGCGCTGACCTTTAACGCGGACTTCTTTTATCTCTGCTTTAACGGGTGTGGTTTCAGTTGCAGCTTCATCTGCTGCCAAGACTGGATTGCCGAAAATACTGCCGACCAGCGCGGCAATAGGGAGCATTTGTAATGGTTTCATATTATCAACTCAAGATGTAATGGATTGTTCATCCATCAGTTAATGCATAAAAAATTTCTGATAATCATTAATGATTAATAAGACAGCAACCCGTTCAAACAAAACTTTGTTGTGTAATTAAAGGTCCCTGCAAACATCTACGCTGAGACCTTGTCTGTTTGATTTAATTATTTTTTAGAGTCTGTGCGGCGTCATACCTTCAGGCGCTTCCGCACCTTCCGGCAAACCGAAGGTTTCACGCAGAATCACTTTATAGAATTCAAAAGCTTCGCGCGCGCCTTGAATGGCTTCCGCCTCGGCTTCCGGAGTCAAGTTCAAAGCATTCAGATGCTCGACAAAAGCGCGCCAGTGTTTGCCGCGGCCGTTCGGATGAGGAGCCAGGTGGCGTGCGCCGAATTCGCCAGTGTATTCGAGTTTTTGAGCGTGTTTGAACAAGAATGCCGCGCCCAAATTAGAACCTTCGGCGCAATACAGCCAGCCGATGGCTTTATTACCGGTTTCGTGTGGCAATTCTTTGTCAAATTTGTAAGGCTCTTCGCCCAAGTCTTTCAAGTCTTGAGTCACGGCATCATAACGCGCCATGTATTCAAGCTCTGGAATGGCTTTGTTCAATTCGGCATCTTTATAGATGTGATCGACAGCCTTGTGGAAAACAGATTGAAGTTTCAAGAATTTGATGTAGTTTTCTTTGCTGGAAAAAGGTTGAACGGACATAACCAAGTTATCAACGCTGTCGTGCGTTGTCGTGGTTTGCTCTTTCAAGCGTTTGGCGAAAGTCAGCTCTTGTGTTTCACTCATGATGTTTCCTTTGAATTAAAAGACTAATGGTTTCAGACGGCCTTTATGGTTAAAAATCCGTCTAATTTGAAAAGAATTGTTTTAAAAACAAAGAAGATAATTTTTAGCCTACTTCAGGTTCGTTGACCGTGTACCTTCCACAAATCTACAAGGATTATCGTGTTTTTAAATATTGAGAATATATCTTATTTTTAATATAATAACAATAAACCAAACTAAGACCTATTAATAAAATTTAACAGCCCATAGCAATAACCTTCTAAACCCTTTTCAAACTTTTCAGACGGCCCAAACCTTATTAAGCAGCCGCCATTCAATCAAATATCGACCTAAATTTGGGCTATCCTTCTGTTTTCCTTTATAATGCAACACTCTTTGCACCTTCTTTATCCCCTGCCGAACCATGAAACGGATTCCTGCCTACCATCGCTGGTGGCGCTACAAGTCTTATCTTCCTGATGCGACGCTGCCTGCACATACGGTGGAATGCCCGGATTGCGGCTGCCGTATGGATATTCCGCGCCTGCGTCAGGGACAGGAAGCGCATTGTCCGGTGTGCAACCATGAAATTGTGGAGGTGGAAAACAATCCGTATATCGCGCCGATTGCCTATGCGCTGACAACCTTGATTCTGATGGCGTTCGCGTACAATATGGTGTATATCCGCGTGGATTTGTTCGGCGTGACATCGATTTTGTCGTTGCCGCAAATGATGCGGCTTTTGATTTCGCTGGATTACGGTTTTCTGGCGGAAGTGATGTTTATCCTCACCTTTGGTGCGCCTTTACTGTTTTTACTGCTCTGCCTGTATGTTTATACGGCTTTGATACGCGAAAAGGCCTACCCTGCGCTGCGCTTTGCAACGCGTGTATTGGTGCGGCTGCGTCATTGGATTATGGTGGATGTGTTTTTCATTTCCACTTTGGTGGCGTATATCAAGCTCTCGTCCGTTGCCACAGTGGAATTCGGCTCAGCGTTTTATCTGATGTTTCCGTTGTCAGTCATGCTGATTCGGACTTCGGTATCGATTCCGCAGCATTGGGTTTATTATAAGATTCACCGTTTAACCGGCGGCCATGCGGTTCAGACGGCCGCTGAAGACAAAATCTGTTGCAGCCGCTGCCTGTATTTCCGCGATAAAGACGAGCAGCCTTGCGGCGTATGCGGTGCAGACTTATACCGCCGCCGCCCGAAAAGCCTGAGCATTTCGCTGGCGTTTTTAATGGCGGCGTTTATCCTGTATTTCCCCGCCAACATCCTGCCGATTATGATTTCGTCCAATCCAACGGCTTTGGAGATCAACACGATTTTCAACGGCATTGTTTATATGTGGAACGACGGCGACCGATTGATTGCCGTGATTATCTTCAGTGCCAGTATTATGGTGCCGGTTTTGAAGATTATTGCGATGGCGGTTTTGATTTATTCCGCATACTTCAAGCCTGTGATGAGCGCGGACAAGATGTCGGTTTTGTATCGGATTACCGAATCCATCGGCCGCTGGTCGATGATTGATATTTTTGTGATTATTATTTTGATGAGTTCGTTCCACACCAATATGGCGCGCGTCGTGCCGGGTGGCGCGGCGATTTACTTCTGCCTGGTCGTTATTTTGACCATGCTTTCGGCCTATTATTTCGATCCCCGTCTGATTTGGGACAAGCAACAGCAGCTTTCAGACGGCCTTGATTCTGACCAGACCTTAACACAATGAAAAAACACGATTCTTCACCCAATTACCACGCCCCGGCGCGTGTCAAGAAAACCAATGTCTTCACGTCTATCGTGTGGCTGATTCCGCTGATTGCGCTGATTGCCGGCGGCTGGCTTTTGATTAAAGACATCCGCAACCGCGGCCCTGTCGTTACGCTGTTGATGGACAGCGCTGAAGGCATCGAAGTCAACAACACCGTTATTAAGGTGTTGAACGTCGATGTCGGACGCGTTACCCGCATCAAATTGCGCGACGACCAAAAAGGCGTGGAAGTTACTGCCCAACTCAGTGCCGACGCCAAAGACCTTATCCGCAGCGATACCCAATTTTGGGTGGTCAAACCGCGTATCGACCAAAGCGGCGTTACCGGCTTGGGAACCTTGCTTTCCGGCTCATATATTGCATTTACACCGGGTAAAAGCCAAGAAACCAAAGATGTATTTGTCGTCCAAGACATTCCGCCGATTGCCGCCATCGGTCAAAGCGGCCTGCGCCTGAATTTGATCGGCAAAAACGACCGCATCCTCAACGTCAGCAGCCCGGTTTTATATGAAAACTTTATGGTCGGCCAAGTAGAAAGCGCGCATTTCGACCCGTCCGACCAAAGCGTGCATTACACCATCTTCATCCAAAGCCCCAACGACAAACTGATTAATTCCGCCAGCCGTTTCTGGCTAGAAAGCGGCATTAATATCGAAACCACAGGCAGCGGTGTCAAACTTAACTCCGCCCCTCTGCCTGCCCTGCTGTCCGGCGCAATTTCCTTTGACTCGCCCAAAACAAGCGACAGCAAAAACGTCAAAAGCGAAGACAGCTTCACGCTTTACGACAGTCGGAGCGAAGTCGCCAACCTGCCTGACGACCGCTCGCTGTATTACACCGCATTTTTCAAACAATCCGTACGCGGCCTGACTGCTGGTTCGCCTGTTGAATACAAAGGCCTGAATGTCGGCGTGGTTTCCGACGTCCCTTATTTCGACCGCAACGATAGCCTGCATTTGTTTGAAAACGGTTGGATTCCCGTACGCATCCGCATCGAGCCTTCCCGTTTGGAAATCAATGCCGACGAACAAAGCAAAGAACATTGGAAACAACAATTTCAGACGGCCTTAAACAAAGGCCTGACCGCCACCATCTCCAGCAACAACCTGCTGACTGGCAGCAAAATGATTGAGTTGAACGATCAGCCTTCCTCCTCGCCTAAGCTGCGACCGCATACCGTTTATGCAGGCGATACCGTTATTGCAACCCAAGGCGGCGGTTTGGACGATTTGCAGGCAAAAGTGGCCGACTTGTTAGACAAGTTCAATAACCTGCCATTGGATAAAACCGTTGCCGGCTTGAACGGTTCGCTTGCTGAACTCAAGTCCACACTCAAATCTGCCAATGCAGCCCTAAGCTCTATCGACAAACTGGTCGGCAAACCGCAGACACAAAACATTCCGAACGAGTTGAACCAAACCCTGAAAGAGTTGCGTCAAACCCTGCAAGGCGTATCGCCTCAATCGCCTATCTACGGCGACGTACAAAATACGCTGCAAAGTTTGGACAAAACCTTAAAAGACGTTCAACCCGTGATTAATACTTTGAAAGAAAAACCCAATGCGCTGATTTTCAACAGCAGCAGCAAAGACCCTATCCCGAAAGGAAGCCGATAATGCGCCTCTTCCCGATTGCCATCGCCCTGACGCTTGCCGCCTGCGGCACTGCGCAAAGCACACAATATTTCGTCCTGCCCGACAGCCAGTACATCCGTCCGACAGCACAAGGCAACGAAATCGCGGTCAAAGTCAACCTTTCCGAACCGCTTGCCAACGGCGGCCTCGTTTACCAAATCGATGCCTATCATGTGAATCTGGCGAAAAACCACCTTTGGGCGGCACCGCTCGATGGCGCATTGGCGGCAAACCTCAGCAACAAGCTCAACCGCCTCAATCCGCATCGCACCTTTGTGCCTGCTTCACGCAGCCAAAGCAGCCAAACCCTGAAAGTCTATATCGAAGCCTTCCAAGGCAGCTATCAGGGGCAGACCACCATCAGCGGTTATGCACAATGGCCGGACGGACGCAGCAAACCGTTTAACGCCGTCACGCCGCAACAAGGCGACGGCTATACCGCCATGCTCGAATCGTTGGAAAACGGTTTGTCACAGGTTGCCGATACGATTGCCTATTAGACCAAAAGGCCGTCTGAAAAACTTTCAGACGGCCTTTTTCATATTTCAAACATTCATTACAACGCGCGGTCAAAATACAAAGCTACGCCGGAACGCTCGCTCATCGCCAACAAATAATCCATCAATTTTTGCGGCCATTGAATACCGCGCACAACAGTCAGGTTGCGCAAAATAGGGAACGTCAGGATATCTTCCAAACTGATTTCACCGCCCAAGCCCTTGCCTTCGCACACCAGCGCTTCCAGCTCTGCCAAATCTTGATGCAGACGCTCCAGATATTGCGCCGTTTTGTTCAGATTAGTCTCGAAATTGCCGATACTTTTCTCTTTTTTGTCGATAAAATATTTTTTCGCTTCATCGGTCTCAAATTCAGGCAGGCCGATTTTGACCATGCGCGGCTGTACCAGTTTGTTATTGTATTCACCCACTTTATCCAACCAAGCCTGCACTTCTGGACGAACTTCTTCTTTCAGACGGCCTTGATCGATGTAACGGACAATATCCAAACTCTCGCCCATAAACGAACCGTCTTCTTTTTGCAAAATCGGTACTTGTTTTGAGCCAATCATGCCAATCGGCGTAGCTTCGTCATCGTTTGCTAAAACGACCTCTTCCACCGCCACATCGCGCAAGCCAAAAATCATCCGCGCACGGACGCAAAACGGGCAATGGTCGTAAATATACAGTTTCATCGAAATGCTCCTTAAAATTTCAAAACGGTTAACCATAACACCCAAGGCCGTCTGAAACAAGGCTTCCTGAAACATAGTGCCACATTCGCATACAAATCTAGGGCTATCGGCAATAAACTGTTACAATGGCAACGTTTTTATCAAAAAGAAAAAAACGCACGCCATGACCACTATTCGCCAAACGCCCCAAACATCGAGTGCAACGCTGGAAGGCCTCCTCGCTTGGTTCGACGGCTATGTTGCCGCGCTGCCCGATTCCGATAAAAACCTGATTCAGACGGCCTTTGACTTAGCTAAAGAACATTACCCCGCCGATGCACTAACGACTTACGGCGAGCCATTGCTGGAACATTTCCTCGGCTCGATGCAAATCGTCAGCGAACTTGACTTATTGCCCGATGCCGTGGCGGCTACGATTTTGTCCGACATCGGCAAATACGTTCCCACTTGGCAAGAATTGGTTGCCGAACGCTGCAACAGCACCGTTTGCGAGCTGGTCAAAGGCGTAGACGAAGTACAAAAACTGACCCAATTCGCACGCGTGGACAGCCTCGCCACGCCGGAAGAACGCGCCCAACAAGCCGAAACCATGCGTAAAATGCTGTTGGCAATGGTTACCGACATCCGCGTCGTCCTGATCAAACTGGCGATGCGCACGCGCACCCTCCAATTCTTAAGCAACGTTCCCGATAATCCTGAAAAGCGCGCCGTTGCCAAAGAAACCCTCGACATTTTTGCCCCGCTCGCCAACCGCTTGGGCGTGTGGCAACTCAAATGGCAGCTCGAAGATTTGGGCTTCCGCCATCAAGAGCCGGAAAAATACCGCGAAATCGCCCTGCTTTTGGACGAAAAACGCACCGAACGCCTCGAATACATCGAAAACTTCCTCAATATCCTGCGTACGGAACTGACAAAATACAATATTCATTTTGAAGTTGCCGGAAGACCGAAGCACATCTACTCCATTTACAAAAAAATGGTGAAGAAAAAGCTCACTTTCGACGGCCTGTTCGACATCCGTGCCGTACGGATTTTGGTGGACACCATTCCCGAGTGTTACACCACGCTGGGCATTGTCCACAGCCTCTGGCAGCCGATTCCGGGCGAGTTCGACGACTATATTGCCAACCCGAAAGGCAACGGCTATAAAAGTTTGCACACCGTCATCGTCGGCCCGGAAGACAAAGGCGTGGAAGTCCAAATCCGCACCTTCGACATGCACCAATTCAACGAATTTGGTGTTGCCGCCCACTGGCGTTATAAAGAAGGTGGCAAGGGTGATTCCGCCTATGAACAGAAAATCGCTTGGTTGCGCCAACTCCTAGACTGGCGCGAAAACATGGCCGAAAGCGGCAAAGAAGACCTTGCCGCCGCCTTCAAAACCGAACTTTTCAACGACACGATTTACGTTTTGACCCCGCACGGCAAAGTCCTCTCCCTGCCTACGGGCGCCACCCCGATTGACTTTGCCTACGCCCTGCACAGCAGCGTGGGCGACCGTTGCCGCGGTGCAAAAGTTGAAGGACAAATCGTACCGCTGTCAACGCCGTTGGAAAACGGTCAACGCGTTGAAATCATTACCGCCAAAGAGGGGAACCCTTCCGTCAACTGGCTCTATGAAGGCTGGGTCAAATCCAACCGCGCCATCAGTAAAATCCGTGCCTACATCCGCCAGCAAAATGCGGATACCGTGCGCGAAGAAGGCCGCGCCCAGTTGGACAAACAGTTGTCAAAAATCTTCCCCAAACCCAATCTGCAAGCATTGGCGGAAAAACTCGGCTTCAAAAAAACCGATGAACTTTATACAGCCATCGGTCAGGGTGAAGTTTCCAACCGCGCCATCCACAAAGCCTGCGGCGCTCTGAATGAGCCGCCTCCTGTACCGATTGATGAAACCAATATCGTCAAACAGTCTAAAATCAAAAAAGGTGGCAAAAACGGCATTTTGATTGACGGCGAAGACGGCCTGATGACCACGCTTGCCAAATGCTGCAAACCGGCACCTCCGGACGATATTGTGGGCTTTGTTACCCGCGACCGCGGCATTTCCGTTCACCGCTGCACCTGCCCTTCTTTCCGCCACCTTGCCGAGCAGGCGCCGGAAAAAGTGTTGAACGCAAGCTGGGCAGCCCTGCAAGAAGGACAAGTGTTTGCCGTCGATGTTGAAATCCGCGCCCAAGACCGCTCCGGTTTGCTTCGCGACGTTTCGGATGCGCTGGCGCGTCATAAACTTAACGTTACCGCGGTGCAAACCCAATCGCGCGATTTGGAAGCCAGCATGCGCTTTACCCTTGAAGTCCGCCAAGTCAACGACCTGCCGCGCGTATTAGCCAGTCTGGGCGACATCAAAGGCGTTTTAAGCGTAACGCGCTTATAATTCCCATTCCCCCATCTAAAGGCCGTCTGAAAGTATTGCTTTCAGACGGCCTTTCACACATCAACTGCCAATATATAACCTACGCTTCTATCCTTACAATCAGCCGTTATTTCCTGTCCGCCATATTCTCAGGCAAACTCGCCATCCGTATGATAAAGAAAGATATTTTTATTCTTATATTAACCTTAAGGAAACTTCATGGACACACGAGACCTGTTCCCTCATGAAATTTTGCAGGACGCCATCGGCAAAAGTTGCGCCAAATCTGAATTCAGCATCAAGATGTTGGTGATTTTGAGTTTTTTAGGCGGCGGCTATGTCGGCTTCGGCTATCTTGCCTGCCTGCGCGTCATCAGCGGCATTCCGGCTGAATGGAACGGCCTGGCCGCCCTTTTGGGCGCGTCCGTATTCCCGATTGCGCTGATTTGTATCTTAATCGGCGGCGGCGAGCTGGCAACAGGCAATATGATGATTATGGCTTTGGGCAGATTGACCGGCCGCGTCAGCACCTACAAACTGGTACGCAACTGGCTCATCGTCAGCTTGGGCAATCTGGCAGGCGCCGTTGCCATGGCCTATTTCCTCGGCCACTACGTCGGCCTGGCAGAAGGAGCGGCTACGGCTAAAACCATTGCCATCGCCGAAGCCAAAGTTAATATGGACTTTGGCCGTGCATTCGTTTCCGCTATCGCATGTAACTGGATGGTGTGCATGGGTATTTGGTTCTATTTCGGCTCACGCCATACTTCAGGCCGCATTTTGGCAACTTGGTTTCCGGTAATGATCTTCGTGTTAATCGGCTTTCAACATTTTGTTGCCAATATGTTCATCATTCCGGCCGGCATTTGGGCGGGCGCAAACGTCAGCTGGGGTCAATTTTTCTACAACATGATTCCCGTTTTCTTAGGCAACGTCCTGGGCGGATCATCCTTTGTCGCAGCCTCTTATCTCTTTGCTTACAAACACTTACTAAAAGACGATTTTTCTATTTAATGTAGTCTTTTTTCTAAAAACCCCGTATCTGCCCGACACAGATACGGGGGTTCTACACAGGGCCGTCTGAAAGTCCAAGTCGTTTAATTACTTTTTCTCTTTAATCCCCCAAAAACATCAGGAAAGATAGTTTCACACACTTTCCTTCGTCATCATCAGTAAAAATTTATATATTTTTATGTTTTTAAATGACTTAGCCAAAAAGCGGCATCAATTTCGAATAAAGGCTGAGTTCTTCGCTTTGCAAAAGCAACTTTTTGCGGTATGCTGGTTTAAATTATTTACAATTTAATGCATTAAGATTTCGTATTTTATTGTATTTGAAAATAATTTATCCTGTCTCTCTCGCAAAAAACAGGATTTTTAAGCTGTATTTTTATTAGAAAAAAGTTTGGGTATGAATTGCTTGCAATTTCAAACCCGTTTTAAAAGTTAGATGAGGAATAAGTACATGAATCCCATGTATATCACTTTCGCGATCTATTTGGTCGCCGTATTACTGATCGGCCTCGCCGCCTATTTTTCAACACGAAACTTCGACGACTACATTCTCGGCGGCCGCAGCTTAGGTCCGTTCGTGACCGCGATGTCTGCCGGTGCTTCCGATATGTCAGGTTGGCTTTTGATGGGCTTGCCAGGTGCCATTTACCTGAGCGGTTTGAATGAAGCTTGGATTGCCATTGGTCTGATTGTGGGTGCATACCTCAACTGGCTGTTGGTTGCAGGCCGTCTGCGCGTACATACCGAATACGCCAACAACGCGCTGACGCTTCCTGATTACTTCTTCCACCGCTTCGGTGCCGGCGGTCACTTGATGAAAGTGGTTTCTGCACTGATTATCTTGTTCTTCTTCACTATTTACTGTGCTTCAGGCATCGTAGCCGGTGCTACCCTGTTCCAAAGCCTGTTCCACGGTATGTCTTACACTCAAGCCATGTGGCTGGGTGCCGGCGCGACCATCGCCTACACTTTCTTGGGCGGTTTCTTGGCAGTAAGCTGGACCGATACCCTGCAAGCTTCTTTGATGATTTTTGCATTGGTACTGACTCCTGTCATGGTGTACTTGGGTTTGGGCGGTGCAGATCAAATGAACGCTGCCATCCAACAAGTTGCCGCTTCTACCGGTAAGGAATACGGCAGCCTGTTTGCCGGTACTACTTTTATCGGCATTATCTCTACCGCCGCTTGGGGCTTGGGCTATTTCGGCCAACCACACATTTTGGCCCGTTTCATGGCTGCTGAAAGCGCTAAATCTCTGGTTTCTGCACGCCGTATCGGTATGACTTGGATGATTCTGTGTATGGCCGGTGCTGTGGCTGTCGGCTACTTCGGTATCGCTTACTTCGGCGCCAACCCTGCCCACGTTGATGAAATGAACGGCAACCACGAACGTATCTTCATCGCTTTGGCTACCCTGCTCTTCAACCCTTGGATTGCCGGTATCATCTTGAGCGCGATTCTTGCCGCCGTAATGTCCACCCTGTCTTGCCAATTGTTGGTTTGCTCCAGCGCGATTACCGAAGACTTCTATAAAGGCTTCCTGCGTAAAAACGCCCAACAAGCTGAATTGGTATGGATTGGCCGCGTAATGGTATTGGCTATCGCAGTGATTTCCATCCTGATTGCT
This sequence comes from Neisseria sp. 27098_8_158, assembly GCF_041433145.1. Classification (NCBI taxonomy): domain Bacteria; kingdom Pseudomonadati; phylum Pseudomonadota; class Betaproteobacteria; order Neisseriales; family Neisseriaceae; genus Neisseria; species Neisseria sp. 27098_8_158. Next base: position 1,051 of record NZ_JAPWAZ010000001.1, on the reverse strand, counting down.
TCTGACCCTGAAAGCAAAGTATTGGGCTTGGTAGCTTACGCATGGGCAGGCTTTGGTGCCGCATTCGGCCCGGTTGTTATCCTGTCTGTACTGTGGAAACGCATTACTGCCTACGGCGCACTCTCCGGCATGATTGCAGGCGCGCTGACTGTGGTTGTTTGGGCTGAGTGGATCAAAAAACCTGCTTTGGCCGCACAAGAAACAGGCTTCTCTACCGTATATGAAATCGTTCCAGGCTTTATCGCTTGTACCCTCGTGATTGTTTTGGTATCTCTGATGGACAAACAACCGTCACGCGAATTGCAAGAACGTTTCGAAAAAGCAGACGCAGAATACCGCGCCTCTAAATAAGACGTTTTCAGACGGCCTGCATGATTCAGTGCAGGCCGTCTGTCTGTGTTATGAAATAAACTGTTTCAAAATAATCTGAGCCTTGTCAGAAAAAACAGCAATTTATGCGGATGCATCTTGTATCCGCATCATAATTTTATTACGATATTACTATCCTTCAGAATGCTTGTTTTAGCAGTCTTAATTCAGGCCGTCTGAAACCATGAAAAAACCTTTGGAGAACATAAATAATGTTTAACTTCGCTTTTCCAACACAAACTCCTCTGCGTCAAGCTGTAACTGATGCCTACCGCCGTGATGAAATCGAGGCCGTTCAGGATATGTTGCAACGTGCACAGATGACCGACGAAGAACGCAATGCCGCCTCCGAGCTTGCCCGTCGTTTGGTTACCCAAGTCCGTGCCAGCCGTACCAAAGCCAGCGGTGTAGATGCTTTGATGCACGAATTCTCTCTCTCCAGTGAAGAAGGTGTTGCACTGATGTGTCTGGCTGAAGCCCTGCTGCGCATTCCGGACAATGCCACCCGTGACCGCCTGATTGCCGACAAAATCTCTGAAGGCAACTGGAAAAGCCACTTGAACAACAGCCCTTCCCTCTTCGTTAACGCGGCCGCATGGGGTCTGCTGATTACCGGCAAACTGACCGCGACAAACGACAAACAGATGAGTTCCGCATTGAGCCGTCTGATCAGCAAAGGCGG